>NZ_JABEQH010000006.1 GCF_014174305.1 Gluconacetobacter johannae
CGGCGCGCTGGACACGGCGCGCGCCCGCCCCTGGCCGACCGACCGCGCCGCCGCCGCCCAGGCGCTGCGCGACCTGGCCGCCACGGGCTGGCATGGCCCGGTGGTCTATGTCTCGGACGGCCTGGCCGGCCCGTCCGATGGCGCGTTCGCCACCGCGCTGGCCGCCATCGGGCCGGTGCGTACCCTGCGTGCGCCAACGCCCACCCTCGCCGTGCTGCGCCCCGCGCCGCCTGCCGATGGGGCGCTGGCCGTCGCGGTCGCGGCCGTGCCGTCCCCGCATCCGCGCCGCATGACCGTCCGCGCCGAAACCGCCGATGGCGGGGTCCTGGGGCTGGTTCCCGTCCCGCTGCCGGCAGGCGACGACCATGCCGACGCCTCGGTGGCGATGCCCGCCGAACTGCGTAACCGGATCGACCGGCTGGTGCTGGAGGACATGAGCGGCCCGGCCGGGGTCCGCCTGCTGGACGAAGGCGACCGCAGGCGGCCGGTCGGGCTGGTGTCCGTGGGGGGCACGGATACGCCGCTGGTCGGTCCGCTTTTCTACCTGCGCCGCGCGCTGTCGCCCACCGCCGAGATCCGCGAAGGCCGGGTCGCGACCCTTCTGGCGCGTCCGCTTTCGGTGCTGATCGCCCCGGACGGCGCGCTGGGCGACCCCGAAACCCGGCGCGCCGTGGCCGCGTGGGTCCGCAAGGGCGGCATGCTGGTCCGCTTCGCCGGCCCGCTGCTGAACCGCGCGACCGCGCCGGACACGCCGACCGATGCCCAGGCCCCGGACACGCCGCCGAACGCTCCGCCGCCCGCCCCCGCGGCCGCTCAGCTCGAAGACACGCTTCTGCCCGTCCCGCTGATGGAGGGCGAACGCCAGCTCGGCGGGGCCATGTCGTGGGGCAAGCCGCAACCCCTGGCCCCGTTCGCGGCGGCCTCGCCGTTCCATGGGCTGGCGGTGCCCGCCGACGTGACCATCTCGCGCCAGGTCCTGGCCCGCCCGGCCACCGACCTGGACGACCATAGCTGGGCGCGCCTGGCGGACGGCACGCCGCTGGTCACCCATGCCGCGCTGGGGTCGGGCGAGATCGTGCTGTTCCACGTCACCGGCACGGCGGACTGGTCCAACCTGCCGCTCTCCGGCCTGTTCGTCGCCATGCTGCGGCGACTGGCCGAGCGCGCCACGGGGGTCGAGGCCCCGGCGGATCACAGCCTGCTGGCCCCCTACATGACGCTGGACAGCGACGCGATCCTGGTCCCGCCCCCGCCGGGCGCCCGCGCCCTGCCCGCCGACGCGTTCGGCGCCACCCCGGCCTCGGCGGCGCATCCGGCCGGGTTGTATGGCCCGCGCACCGCGCGGCGCGCGCTGAATGTGGGCGATGCGGCGGGGCCGCTCGCGGCGCAGGCCGCCATCGGCCAGGTCGCGGATCTCGACGGGCAGGTCCACGATATCGCGCCCGGCCCGTGGCTGGTGGCGGCGGCCCTGCTGCTGCTGGTCGTCGATGCGATGGTCAGCCTGCTGCTGCGTGGCGGGCGGCTGGGCGGAAAAAGGCTGGGGGGCGGCCTGCTGCTGGTGCTGCTGTGCGGGATGGCGGCGCTGCCGGGGCCGCTGTCGGCCGCGACCGATCCCGATCGCGGGGCGCCGGTGCCGGGCGCGGCGCTGGAAACCCGGCTGGGCTATATCCTGACCGGGCACGACGACGTGGACACGGTCTCGCGCGAAGGGTTGCAGGGCCTGTCGAACTACGCCAACGCCCGGACCTCGGCCGTGCTGGGCCATCCCGACGGCGTCGTGCCGGAACGCGACGATCTGTCGTACTATCCCATGCTCTACTGGCCGGTGACGCCCGACGCGACGGTCAATCCGGCGCGGGCCGCCGCGCTGAACGCCTACATGCAGCACGGCGGCATCCTGATGATCGACAGCCAGGGCGTGGACCCCGCCACCGTCGCGCCGGGCGCGGCCGGCGCCGGTTTCGCGGCCCCCGCCCCCGGCACGGCGGCGGCCCTGCGCCGCATGACCCAGGGGCTGGATATCCCGCCCCTGACCCGGCTGGACGACCATCACGTGCTGGCCCACACCTTCTACCTGCTGCACGATTTCCCCGGCCGGTACGGCGGCCTGCCGGTCTGGGTGTCGCGCGAAGGCGACAGCGCGAATGACGGGGTCAGCCCGGTCATCATCGGCGCCAGCGACTGGGCGCATGCCTGGGCGGTGGATGCCCAGGGCGACACCCCCTACGCCACCACGCCCGACGGCGACACGCAGCGCACGACGGCCTATCGCTTCGGCGTGAACGCCGTGCTCTATGCCCTGACGGGCAATTACAAGGCGGATCAGGTCCATGTCCCCGCCCTGCTGAAGCGGCTGGGGGAATGACGATGCCCGGCCTGCCGATGATACGCCACCTGATGGGCCACATGATGGGATGGGCGCCCCTGGTGCCGATGCCGGTGCTGTACGTCCTGGCCGCCCTGGCCGTCGCCGCCGCCATCGCGGGGCTGGCGCGCCGGGCGCGGGGCACGCTGTGGCGGCTGGCGGCGGCGCTGCTGCTGCTGCTGTGGCTGGCGGGGCCGGAACGGATCCGCGAAACCGGCCAGCCCCTGCCGCAGACCGCCCTGCTGGTGGTCGACCAGTCGCCATCGATGTCCATCGGGCAACGCGCGGCCACGGCCCGCCAGGCAGCCGAGGCGATGCGGCAGGCGGCGGCGCGGGTTCCCGGCCTGACCGTCCGCACGGTCACGGTGCGCGACGGGCACGGCGACGGCACCCGCCTGTTCGCCGCCCTGGACCAGGCGGCCGCCGACATCCCGCCGGCGCGCCTTGCCGGGGCGGTGCTGGTGACCGACGGGCAGGACCACGACGTCCCGGCCACCATCCCGGACCATCTGCGCCCCGCCGACGCCGACGGACGCCGCACGACCCTGCCGCTGCATGTGCTGCTGACCGGGCGGGGCGAGGAGACCGACCGGCGCCTGCGCGTCCTTCAGGCTCCGCCCTATGCCATCGTCGGCCAGAACGCGACCGTGCGGGTGGAAATCGACGACCTGGGCCCCCACCCGGACAGCGACGGCCACGCCACGCTGACCCTGTCGCGCGGCGGCGAGGCCCCGTTGCACGAGGTGGTCCGCACCGGCGTGCCGCAGGACATCACGCTGCCGGTCACCCGGCCGGGGCCGCTGCTGGTCGGGCTGGCGGCCTCGACGCTGCCCGGCGAGGTCTCGACCGCGAACAACCAGGACGTCGTGCGGATCAACGGCGTGCGGGACCGGCTGCGGGTGCTGCTGGTGTCGGGCACCCCCAACCAGGGCGAACGGGTCTGGCGCCGCCTGCTGAAGGCCGATCCGTCGGTGGACCTGGTGCATTTCACCATCCTGCGCCCGCCCGACAAGGACGACGGCACGCCGCTGTCCGACCTCGCGCTGATCGCCTTCCCGGTGCGCGAACTGTTCCAGCAGAAGATCGGACAGTTCGACCTCATCATCCTGGACGGGTTCGAGAACCGGGCCATCCTGCCGCGCGCCTATCTGGACAACATCGCCAACTACGTGCGCGACGGCGGCGGCCTGCTGCTGATCGGCGGGCCGGAATTCCTCGGCCCCGGCTCGCTGCAGGACACGCCCGTGGGCGAGATCCTGCCCGCCCACGTGCCCGTCGAGGGCGGCCTGCTGGAACAGCGCTTCCGTCCCGCCCTGACCGACGGCGGACGCCGCCATCCCGTGACCGCCAGCCTGCCCGGCGCGGGCCTGGACGGACAGGGTGCGGACGGACAAGGTGCGGACTGGGGGCCATGGTACCGCACGCTGAAGGCCGATTCGGCCCACGGCCAGGTCCTGATGGACGGTCCCGACCATACCCCCCTGCTGGTGCTGGACCGGGTGGAGCGCGGGCGCGTCGCCATGCTGCTGTCCGACCAGATCTGGCTCTGGTCGCATGGCGAGGGCGGCGGCGGCCCGCAATCGGAACTGCTGCGCCGGATCTCGCACTGGCTGATGAAGGAGCCGGAGCTGGAGGAGGAACAGCTTACGGCCACCATCGCGGACGGCCGGATGCAGGTCGTCCACCGCACCGCGGCCCCCGCCGGCCCGCGCGCAGTCACCGTCACCGCGCCGGACGGTTCCACGCAATCCATCCCCCTGCGCGCCTCGGGCACCGGCCTGTCCGAGGCCACGCTGCCCGCGACCCTGCCGGGGATCTGGACCGCCGACGACGGCACGCACCGCGCCTTCGCCGCCCCGGCCACGACCGACCCGCAGGAATTCGCCGATTTGCGCGCCACCGCCACCCTGCTGGCCCCCCTGGCCACGCAGACCGGCGGCGCGGTGCGCTGGCTGGGCGATGACCCGGCGCACCCCGCCGCACCCGACCTGCGCCTGGCCGCATCGGGCACGTTGTCCGGTCCGGGCTGGATCGGCTTTCCGCACCGCGACGCCCGGATCGTGACCGGACGCAGCGCCCGGCCCCTGCTGCCCGGCTGGGCGGTGCTGCTGGGTGCCGGTTTGGCCCTGCTGCTGGCCTGGTGGCGCGAAGGCCGGGCGTGACGCCAGGCCGCGATCACAAGGCCGGCATGCGATTTCCATCGCGTCGCATGCCGATCTGGATTATGAAAAGAGGGCCGGATCCGCGTCCGGTGGCCAACCCGGCCCGTTTCCGCCGGACATCTGCGTCCCGACGGGCCGGATTCGACCCCTGTCACCGAGACGAGAAATGATTGTCAGAACCGGTATCCGCCTTCTGTTCCTCGCCCTGCTCAGCGGCAGCGCGGTCATGATCGCCCCCCTGCACATGGCCCATGCCCAGGATGCGGATGACGCACAGGCCGAGGCCGACGCGGCCGACGCCGCCAAGCAGGCCGAGGCCCGGCGCGCCGCCCGCGCCGCCGCCCCCCCGGCCGCGCTGCCCGGCGCGGTCTCCAACGAGGACGTCGGCGGCCACGCCAACACCGACCTGAACCCGACCCAATCCCTGTTCGACGCGATCAATCGCGGCAGCCTCGGCGCGGCGAAGGAAGCCCTGAACCGGGGCGCCGACATGGAAGGCCACAACGTCCTGGGCCAGACGCCGCTGGACATGGCCATCGACCTGAACCGCAACGACATCACCTTCCTGCTGCTGTCGATGCGCACCCTGTCCGACGATCACATGGCCGTCGCCTCGACCACCAATTCCGGCATCTCCATGCGCGGCGGCAACGGCCATATCACCATCAACGGCAACAACCGGGGCGGCCGGGGCGTCGTCATGGCCGCCGACCGGCGCTACGACCAGGGCGGGGGCACGGCGCGGCCCGAAGTCGGCTTCCTGGGCTTCGGCGGCAGCTGACCGAAGGCAAGGGCGGTTACCCTTGACCTACCAAAGGGCATTGCCCTTTGAAAACCCAGGACTTCATGAATGAATGGGATGCAAGGGCCTCGGCCCTTGCCGGGTTCGAGCAGAGCCCGACCTTCCTTCATGCGCCCTGGGCGATTTCCTCGGTCCGCAACGTGTCCAGCGGCGTCATCGTCCCGTCACGATCGAAATGCCAGAAGGTCCAGCCATTGCACGATGGCGCGTTGGTCAGCAGCGCCCCCAGCTTGTGAATCGACCCGCGCTGCGTCCCGCTGACCAGCGTCCCGTCGGGCGCCACGGTGGCGGACACGCGCTTCTGCCGGTCGGTGACGATGGTTCCCGCCGGCAGGATGCCGCGCTCGACCAGGCTACCGAAGGGAATGCGCGGGGTTTCGCGCCGGGCGGGGGTGGTCAGCACGCTGTCCAGCGGCACCGGGCGTTCGCGCCGGGCACGCCCGATCGCGGCCTCGGCGTAATCGGGATGACGCTCGATCCCGATATAACGCCGGCGCAGCCGCCGGGCCATCGCCGTGGTCGTTCCGGTCCCCGCGAACGGGTCCAGGACGATATCGTCCACGTTGGTTGATGCGATCAGGACCCGATGCAGCAGGCTCTCGGGCTTCTGCGTCGGATGCAGCTTCAGCCCGTGCGCGTTCCGCAGGCGCTCCCCCCCGGTGCATAGCGGCAGGTACCAGTCCGAGCGCATCTGCACGTCGTCGTTCAACGCCTTCATGGCCTGGTAATTGAAGCGATAGCGGCTGTCCGGCCCGCGCGCCGCCCAGATCAGGGTCTCGTGCGCGTTGGTGAAGCGCCGCCCCCGGAAATTCGGCATCGGGTTGGATTTGCGCCAGATCACGTCGTTCAGGATCCAGAATCCCAGATCCTGCAGAATGGCGCCGATGCGGAAGATGTTGTGATAGGACCCGATCACCCAGATCGTCCCGTCCTTACGCAGCAGCCGCCGCGCCTCGCCCAGCCAGGCGCGGGTGAAGCGGTCATATTCGGCAAGGTCCGAGAATTTGTCCCAATCGTCGTCCACGCCGTCCACGACGCTGTCGTCGGGCCGCCGCAGTTCCCCCCGCAACTGCAGGTTGTATGGCGGATCGGCGAAGATGCAGTCGATCGAGCCGTCCGGCAATGTCTGCATGACCTCGACGCATTCGCCGCGCAGGATCTGGTCGAGGGGGAGTTCCATCATCACCGCGCAGCTCATGACGCCACCCGCATCAGCGGATCGCCGTCGGAAACCAGTTCCAGAGAGAGCTGGCGCACCAGACCGAAACCGCCGCGATGATGGGGCGATATCCCTGCCCGGCACAGCGCGTCGCGATGCTGTACGGTGGCGTATCCGGCATTGCTGTCCCATCCGTAGGCGGGCCAGCGCCGCGCCAGACGCAGCATCAGCCGGTCGCGCACCACCTTGGCCACGATCGACGCCGCTGCGATCGACAGGCTTTCCCCATCGCCGCCCACCACGCACTGCGCGGGGCAGCCGAAATCGGGCGCGGCGTTCCCATCCACCAGGACCAGCTCCGGCATGACGGGCAGGCGCAACACCGCCCGCCGCATGGCCAGGAAGGCGGCCTGAAGGATGTTGATGCGGGCGATTTCGGCCACCGACGCGGCGCCCACCGCGATCTGCACGCCACGCGCGGCGTGCAGGGCCACATAGGCGCGTTCCCGCGCCGCCGCCGTCAGCTTCTTGGAATCGTCCAACTGGGCGGCCAGCTTCCGCGGCACACCCGCGCCGAACAGCACCGCCGCCGCGACCACCGGCCCGGCCAGCGGACCGCGTCCGACTTCATCCACCCCGGCGACCCGACCGCCATGCTGCGCCTCGCGCGTGTAATCCGGCATCCACCCCATCCCGAACCGGGGCGAATCGTGCGCCTGTCGCCCGATTCGCTCGCCGAATCACGTCATGAATGGATGGAAACCATTTTTACGCCGTGTTGTGCAAGATGCTGATTCTTCGCCGAGTCCTTTCAAACAGAAAAAAACCGTGCCGTGTGCGACTCGGCGGCGTGGATCAGCCCTTGGCTTTGCGGCGGGGAAGCAGGATCAGCCCCAGCAGCATGCCGACGAACGCGGCGATTCCCACGGACATCAGCGGACGGTCCTGGACGAACAGCACCGCCTTCTCCAGCCTGCTTTCGCCTTCCTCGTACAATTCGGCGAACTCCTGCCGCGCCATGCCGGCCAGTTGGTCCACCTTGCCTTCGGCCTGCATGCCCAGGTCGCCGGTCAGCCCGCCGGCGGCGTCCTTCAGGCGGCCGGCGCCTTCCTCGACCGCGCCCTTGGCCTTCTCGACGAAAGCGTCGTTCTTGAGTTCTGTCATGGTTCCCTCCTCTGTCGGGACGATGCCGCTTGGGACAAAACGACACGGATCGCCGACGGTTCCTGTGGCGTCTCCGCCACGAACGCTATCGCGACAGCCGCAATTCCGCCATCCGTGACAGGGCGTATTCCCCGCCGGGGCGGCGCATGCCAGCATCATGGCGCACGGGCGGAACTGTTACATTTTTATACCGACTATACGATGGATTTAACATCATTTGCCCGCACAGGTGCTAACACTGCGGCACGACGCCCGACGTCACAGATGGACGAGGAAGACCTGACTAAGATGGACAAACCGACACTGGCCCCGCCCGACCCGCCCGCCCAGGAAGCGCCCGGAGAGGAACGGGCAGCCGGACGCCGGAGCGGGTCGCGTCACCGGTATCTGCTGTGGGGCACGGCGCTGGTCGTGGCCGGCGTGGTGGCGGCGGCCTTCCTGCGCCCGCATGGCGAAAGTGGCCGGAGAAGCAGCGGCCGCCACGCGGCGCTGGACGTGCAGCCCGTCGCCGTGGCCACGGTCCGCGCGGGCGACATGCCGATCGAACTGACCGAACTGGGCACCGTGGTCCCGATCACCAACGTGACGGTGCAGACCCGCGTCGACGGCTACCTGATGAAGGTGCTGTTCACCGAGGGCCAGCACGTCCGGCAGGGCGACCTGCTGGCGCTGATCGACACGCGGCCGTACGAGGTGCTTCTGGCGCAGTACAAGGGCCAGCTGGCCGCCGACCAGGCCCAGCTTGACCAGGCACGGATCGACAATGCCCGCTACCAGAAGCTGATCCGCCAGAACAGCGTCGCCGCCATGACCGCCGTGGACCAGCAGTACAAGGTCGCCCAGCTGGAAGGCACGGTCAAACAGGACCAGGCGCTGGTCGACAACGAGAAGCTGCAGATCACCTATTGCCACATCATCGCCCCGGTCGATGGCCGCGTCGGCATCCGCCAGGTCGACATGGGCAATTACGTGACCGCCGGGCAGACCAACGGCCTGGTCATCCTGACGCAGATGCAGCCGATTTCCGTCATCTTCACCCTGCCGGAAACCGAACTCGGCCCCGTGGCCGAGCGGCTGCGTACCGGCGTCGCCCTGCCTGTCGAGGCCTGGGACAGCACGAACACCCGCAAGATCGCCGACGGCGCCGTCAGCGTGCTGGACAGCCAGATCGACACCTCGACGGGCACCGTACGCATGCGCTCGATCTTCCCCAACCAGGACGAAACCCTGTTCCCCAACCAGTTCGTCAACGCGCATCTGCTGGTGAACACCGAACACAACGTGCTGCTGGTGCCGGCGAACGCCATCCAGACCGGGCCGAACGGTCCCTTCACCTACGTCGTCAAGCCCGACGACACGGTCGAGGTCCGCGACGTCAAGACCGGCCATTCCCATGGCGACGTCGTGGTCGTGACCAGCGGCCTGAAGGCCGGCGAGTCGGTGGTGACCGACGGCACCGACCGCCTGCATGCCGGGTCGAAGGTGACCGTCCCCGCCGCCACGCCCGACGGCGCCGCGCCCGAGACGACGGACACGCATCCGCGACGCCGTCAGGGCCAGTCGGGCGCCAACGGCGCGCCGGCGTCCCCGGGCGGTTCAGGCGGATCAGGCCAGGGCCAGCCGTGAGTCTCGCCCGCCGCCCGACCCGTTTTCCCATGCCGGAGACCCGTGCGTGAATCCGTCCCGCCTGTTCATCGAACGCCCGGTCGCCACCACGCTGCTGATGCTCGCCATCATGCTGGCGGGGCTGCTGGGCTATCATTTCCTGCCGGTCTCGGCCCTGCCGCAGGTCGATTACCCGACCATCACCGTCCAGACCTTCTACCCCGGCGCGGGGCCTGACGTCATGGCGACGTCGATCACGGCGCCGCTGGAAACCCAGTTCGGCCAGATGCCCGGCCTGGACCAGATGACGTCGCAATCGTCAGGGGGGGCCTCGGTCGTCACCCTGCGCTTCGGCCTGACGATGTCGATGGACGTGGCCGAGCAGGAGGTCCAGGCCGCGATCAACCAGGCGGCCTCGCTGCTGCCCACCGACCTGCCCGCGCCGCCGATCTATGCCAAGGTCAATCCGGCCGACACGCCGGTGCTGACCCTGGGCATCACCTCGCGCACCCTGCCGCTGACCGAGGTCGAGGATTACGTCGATACCCGCCTGGCGCAGAAGATCAGCCAGATCTCGGGCGTCGGGCTGGTCACGCTGTCGGGCGGCAACCGCAAGGCGATCCGCGTCCGCGTCAACGTGCCCAAGCTGACCTCGTTCGGCGTCGATCTCGATACGCTGCGTACGACCATCACCAACGTCAACGTCAACTCGCCCACCGGCACGTTCGACGGGGCGCAGCGCGCCTCCACCCTGCGCGTCGATGGACAGATCGGCGGCGTCGCGCAGTTGATGAACCAGGTGATCGCCTATCAGAACGGCGGCCCCATCCGCATCCGCGACGTCGCCACCGTCGTGCAGGGGCCCGAGAACACGCAGCTCGCCGCCTGGGCGAACCGCACGCCCGCCCTGGTCCTGAACGTGCAGCGCCAGCCCGGGGCCAACGTCATCGCGGTCGTGGACAACATCAAATACGCCCTGCCGCAATTGCAGAAGGCCCTGCCGCCGGGCATCTCGATCACGCCGCTGACCGACCGTACGACGACCATCCGCGCCTCGGTCGCCGATGTCGAATTCGAACTGGTGCTGGCGATGGTGCTGGTCGTCGCGGTCATCTTCGTCTTCCTCCGCAACGTGCCCGCGACCATCATCCCCAGCCTGTCAGTGCCGCTGTCGCTGGTCGGCACCCTGGCGGCGATGTACATGCTGGGCTTCTCGCTGGACAATTTGTCGCTGATGTCGCTGACCATCGCGACGGGCTTCGTCGTCGACGACGCCATCGTCATGATCGAGAACATCGCCCGCTACATCGAGATGGGCGACGACCGCATGACCGCCTCCCTCAAGGGCGCGGGCGAAATCGGCTTCACCATCATCTCGCTGACCGTCTCGCTGATCGCGGTGCTGATCCCGCTGCTGTTCATGGGCGACGTGGTCGGCCGCCTGTTCCATGAATTCGCCATCACCCTGTCGGTGACGATCATCCTGTCCGCCGTCGTGTCGCTGACCCTGGTGCCGATGATGTGCGCCCGGCTGCTCAGCGAACGGCCGCACGGTCCAAACGCCCGCGGCTGGTCCGCCACCGTCGAGCGCTGGACCGAGGCCGTGATCGCCGCCTACGGCCGGGCGCTGACCGTGGTGCTGCGCCACCAGCCCCTGACGCTGCTGGTGTTCGTCGGCACGCTGGCCCTGACCGGCGTGCTGGCCTGGTCCATTCCCAAGGGCTTCTTCCCCGTGCAGGACACGGGCGTGGTCCAGGGGATCTCGGTCATGGCGCAATCGACATCGTTCGACGCGATGAAGGCCCGCCAGCAGCAGCTGGGCGACCGCATCCTGAAGGACCCCGACGTCGTCAGCCTGTCGTCGTTCGTCGGCATCGACGGGCAGAACATGACCCTCAACCAGGGCCGGTTCCTCATCAACCTGCGCCCGCATGACGACCGCGCCGGGACCGCAAGCCAGATCGCCGCCCGCATCCAGCAGGAGGTCGCGGACATCCCCGGCGCGCACCTCTACCTCCAGCCCGTGCAGGACCTGTCGCTGGACACCACCGTCGCGGCCACGCAGTACCAGTTCCTGCTGGAAAACCCGGACTACGACCAGTTCCGCACCTGGGTGCCCAAATTCGTCGCGGCGCTGCAGCGCGAACCCTCCCTGGCCGACGTGACCTCGGACCTCCAGGCCGAAGGGCTGGTGGCGCAGGTGACCCTGGATCGCACCACCGGCGCCCGCTATTCGATCACACCGCAGACCATCGACAACGTGCTGTATGATTCGTTCGGGCAGCGCCAGATCTCGACGATCTATACGCAGTCCAACCAGTACCGCGTCATCATGGAGGCCGATCCGGCCTTCCAGCAGGACCTCGCCTCGCTCGGCAAGCTCTACCTGCCGGGCATCAGCGGCAATGCCGGGGCCAGCACGTCCGGCCCGACCCGGTCGCCGACCTCGGGCCTGGTGCCGATGCGCGCCGTCACCACCCTGACGCACAGCACGGCGCCGCTGCTGATTACCCATGTGGGCCAGTTTCCCGCCACCACCATCTCGTTCAACGTGGCGCCGGGCTATTCGCTGGGCGCCGCCACCGACACGATCGACCGGGTCGAGCAGTCGATGCACCTGCCGGCCAGCTTCCAGACCTCGTTCCAGGGCACGGCGGCGGCGTTCCGCAACAGCCTGGGCAACGAGCTGTGGCTGGTGCTGGCGGCGCTGGTCGCCGTCTACATCGTGCTGGGCATCCTGTACGAAAGCTTCATCCACCCCATCACCATCCTGTCCACCCTGCCGTCCGCGGGCATCGGCGCGCTGCTGGCGTTGCAGCTCACCGGGGCTGGCCTGGACGTCATGGGCATCATCGGCCTGGTGCTGCTGATCGGCATCGTGAAGAAGAACGCGATCATGATGATCGACTTCGCGCTGGAGGCCGAGCGGGTCGAGGGCATGGAACCCCTCCACGCCATCCATCACGCGGCGCTCTTGCGTTTCCGCCCCATCCTGATGACGACCCTGGCGGCGATGCTGGGGGCCCTGCCCATGGTCATCGGCAGCGGCACCGGCTCCGAACTGCGCCGCCCGCTGGGGGTCGCCATCGTCGGCGGCCTGCTGGTCAGCCAGTTGCTGACGCTGTTCACCACCCCGGTCATCTATCTGCTGATGGACCGCATCAGCCTGCGCCTGCGCCGCCGCTTCGGCTCGGCCGGAAACCCCGATACCGGCAGCCCTGATGCCGCCGCGCCGGGGACGGCCATATGATCCGCCTGTTCGTCCTGCGGCCGGTGGCGACCACGCTGCTGACCGTGGCGCTGCTGATCGCGGGGACCATCGGCTATCGCGCGCTGCCGGTGTCCGACCTGCCGAACGTCGATTTCCCGGTGATCCAGGTCCAGGCCCGGCAACCGGGCGGATCGCCCGAGGAGGTCGCAAGTTCGGTGGCCGCGCCGCTGGAACGCCACCTGGGCCAGATCGCGGACCTGACGGAAATGACGTCGCAATCGACGCAGAACCAGGCCCGCATCACCCTGCAATTCGCCCTGACCCGCGACATCAACGGCGCCGCCCGCGATGTCGAGGCCGCGTTGCAGGCCGCCCGCGCCGACCTGCCGAGTTCACTGCGCCAGAATCCCAGCTATTTCAAGGCGAACCCCAACGGCGCGCCGATCATGATCCTGGCGCTGACCTCGGCCACCAGCACCATGCCGAAACTTTATGACCTGACCACCAACGTCCTGCAGCAGCATCTGTCGCAGGTCCGCGGCGTCGGCCAGGTCGAGGTCGGCGGCAGTTCCCTGCCCGCCGTCCGGGTCGAGATGAATCCGCTGCCGCTCTACAAGTTCGGCATCGGGTTCGAGGACGTACGCGCGGCCCTGGCCTCGGCCAACGCCAACACGCCCAAGGGCTTCATCGACCAGGACGGCCAGCGCTTCACGCTGGACACCAACGACCAGGCCCGCAGCGCGCAGGCCTATCGCGACCTGATTATCGCCTACCACAACAGCCGTCCGGTGCGCCTGTCCGACATCGCCACCGTCAATGACGGGGTCGAGGACGTCCGCAACGCCGGCTATTTCAACCGCCAGCCCGCCGTGCTGGCGATCATCTTCGCCCAGGCCGGGGCGAACGTCATCCACACCATCGACCAGATCAACGCCGAAATCCCCGCCCTGCGCGCGGCCCTTCCGCCCAGCGTCCAGTTGCACACGGTGCTGGACCGCTCGGTCACCATCCGCGCGGCATTGCAGGACACGCAGTATACGCTGGTCATTTCCGTGGCCCTGGTCGTGCTGGTGGTCCTGGCCTTCCTGCAATCGGCCCGCACGACGCTGATCCCTGCCGTGGTCGTGCCGACCTCGATCATCGCGACATTCGGGGCGATGCAGCTTCTGGGCTATTCGCTGGACAATCTGTCGTTGATGGCGCTGACCGTCTCGACCGGCTTCGTGGTCGACGACGCCATCGTAGTGATCGAGAATATCAGCCGCCATCTGGAATCCGGCATGGGCCGGCTGGAGGCCACGCTGCGCGGCGCGCAGGAGGTGGCGTTCACCGTCTTCTCCATCTCGGTCTCGCTGATCGCGGTGTTCCTGCCGATCCTGCTGCTGGGCGGGGTGGCCGGCCGCCTGTTCCACGAATTCGCGATGACGATGGCGACGACGATCATCGTGTCCATGGTCCTGTCACTGACACTCAGCCCGATGATGGCGGCGCTGCTGCTGCGCGCCCGCACACCCGCGCGCGACGCCGCCCGGTCGGCCCGGCCATGGCATTCTGCCGCGCGCGGGGTCGAACGCGCGCTGCACGCCATGCAGGCGGGGTACGGGCATTCGCTGGACTGGGCGCTGGCCCACCGGCGGATCGTCCTGCTGTCCCTGCCCTGTACCGTCGTCCTGATGGTGGCCCTGTTCGTCCACATGCCCAAGGGCTTCTTCCCCGACAGCGACACCGGCCTGCTGATGGGGCACCTGCAGGGCGACCAGTCCATCTCGTTCCAGGCCATGACCCAGAAGATCGACACGGTGCAGCGCGCGGTCCTGGCCGACCGCGACGTGGCCAGCGTGACCGGGTTCATGGGCGGACGCGGGTCGTCGAACCAGGCCAACATCTTCGTGGTGCTGAAGGACAAATCGCTCCGCGACGATCCCACCACGACGACGATCGCGCGCATCGACCGGCGCCTGCGCCGCATGGTCGGCGCACGGTTCTTCGCCATGGCCCCCGGCGCGATCCGGGTCGGCGGCCGGCAGAGCAACGCGTCCTACCAGTACACGCTGGAAGCCGACTCGGCGAGCGAACTGTACGACTGGACCCCCAAGCTGGTCGCGGCGCTGCAGAAGCATCCGCAGCTGACCGACATCTCCTCGGACGTGCAGCAGGGCGGATCGGCGCTGAACGTCGCCCTGGACCGCGACAGTTCGGCGCGGGTGAACATCACGCCCCAGCTGGTCTCCAACACGCTCTACGACGCCTACGGGCAGCGCGCGGCGTCGATCATCCATAACGCGCTGAACCAGTACCGCGTGGTGATGGAGGTCGAACCCCGCTTCTGGCAGGACCCCAACAGCCTGAAACAGGTCTGGGTCAGCGTCACCGGCGGCACCGCCGGGGGGGGCACGCGGTCGAACACCATCCGCGTCAAGACGACGGCCACCGCCACCACGGCCGCGAGCCTCAGCGCCCAGTCCTTCCGCAACCAGGTCGCCAACAGCCTCGCCGGGGGCAGCTCGGCCTCCAACGGCTCGGCGGTGTCGACCAATTCCGCGACGATGGTGCCGCTGGGCATCGTCGCCACCACCCAGCCGCAGCTGACCGCGCTGTCCGTCAATCACCAGGGCCAGTCGGTGGCCACGACGGTTTCGTTCAACCTGGCCACCGGCGTGTCGCTGGACCAGGCGGTCCGGATCATGAACAGCGAAATGGTCCGCCTGCACATGCCCCCGACCATCCATGGCGGCTTCGCCGGCAATGCCGCGCAGTTCCAGAAATCCGTCAATAACGAGCCGCTGCTGATCCTGGCGGCGCTGGCGGCGGTCTACATGACGCTGGGCATCCTGTACGAAAGCTACGTCCATCCGCTGACGATCCTGTCCACCCTGCCCTCGGCCGGTGTCGGCGCCCTGCTGGCGCTGGACCTGGCGGGCGAGGAATTCTCGCTGATCGCCATGATCGGCGTGATCCTGCTGATCGGCATCGTGAAGAAGAACGCGATCATGCTGGTCGATTTCGCGATCGAGGCCGAACGCGGCGGCCAGACGCCCCACGACGCCATCCGCACCGCCTGCCACCTGCGCTTCCGCCCGATCATGATGACCAGCCTCGCCGCCGCCCTGGGCGCGATGCCCCTGATCTATGGCAGCGGCTACGGATCGGAACTGCGCCGCCCGCTGGGCATCGCCATCGTCGGCGGCCTGCTCGTCAGCCAGGCGCTGACGCTCTACACCACCCCGGTGGTCTATCTCTATCTCGACCGCTTCGGCGCCTGGTGCCGGGCCCGATACCACTCCGCGACCGCCGCCCTGATGGGCCGGCGACGCCCCCTCAGCCAACAGGATGCCTGACCCGGATGACGCTGTCCCTGCCATCCCACCCGCCGTCCCCGTCATCCGCGCGCAGCCTTCGCCGTCATGTCCGGACCGCCCGCCGCCTCTCCCGTCGCCTCTCCCTGGGCCTCGGCGCCGCGCTGGCGCCCCTGGCGCTGGCCGGCTGCATGGTCGGGCCGTCCTATCATCGCCCCGATGCCATCGCCTCGCCCCACTTCAAGGAACTGACCCCGGCGCCGGGATGGGAGCGCGCCCGTCCCGCCCTGGCGGAACTGCCGAAGGAGGCATGGTGGACGATCTATGACGATCCGATCCTCGACAGGCTGGAATCCCAGGTCGCGATCTCGAACCAGAACGTCCGGATGTACGAGGCCAACTACCGCCAGGCCCGCGCCCTGATCAACAGCGTGCGCGCGCAGTTGTTCCCGACCATCAGCGGCAGCATCGGCTTCAACCGCGCCGGGCATGGCGGCTCGTCCGTGTCCTCCAGCGGCAACAGCTTTGCCAACGCCGGCACGGTCTACAATTCCTACAACATCGGTCCGCAGGCCAGCTGGGATCTCGACCTGTGGGGCCGCATCCGCCGCAATATCCAAAGCCAGGTGACCCAGGCGCAGGCCAGCGCCGCCGACCTGGCCAACGCCACCCTGTCCTACCAGACCCAGCTTGCCGTCGCCTATTTCAACCTGCGCTACCAGGATTCGCTGCAGGACCTGCTGCGCCGCTACGTGCAGTTCAACACCCAGGCCCTGCAGATCGCCCAGAACCAGTTCGACGCCGGCACGGCCGACCCGACGGCGGTGATGCAGGCCCGGACCCAGCTGGAACAGAACCGGGCCTCGCTGATCCAGGCCGGCATCGCGCGCGCGCAGTACGAACATGCGATCGCGGTCCTGATGGGCCGTCCGCCCGCCGACCTGACCATCACCCCCGGCGCGCTGACGCGCACCATCCCCGCCATTCCGGTGGGCGTGCCGGCCGACCTGCTGCAACGCCGGCCGGACATCGCCGCCGCCGAACGCGCGATGGAGCAGTACAACGCGCAGATCGGCGCCGCCATCGCGGCGTTCTTCCCCGACGTCACGATAAACGCCAGCTATTCCCAAAGCGGCGGCGACCCCGTGACGTCGTTGATGAGCGTCGCCAACCGGGTGTGGTCACTCGGCGCATCGGCAACCGAAACCCTGTTCAGCGGCGGGTCGCGCACCGCCGCCGTCCATTCGGCCGACGCCCAGTACGACAGCGCCGTCGCCAGCTATCGCCAGACGGTCCTCACCGCCCTGCAAGGCACCGAGGACCAGCTGTCCAACCTGCGTATCCTGGCCCAACAGGCCGCGCAGCAGCAGATCGCGCTGGACTACGCCAACCAGGCCGTCCAGGTCTCGATGAACCAGTATCTGGCGGGAACGCAGATCTACACCACCGTCATCACCAACGAGACGACGGCCCTCGGCAACGCCGAGAGCGCGCTGAGCATCCAGCAGCAGCGCATGGTCGACAGCGTCTATCTGGTCCAGGCGCTGGGCGGCGGCTGGAACGCCGCGCGCCTGCCCTCCAAAGGCTCGTTGCAGACCGACAATCCCCTCCTGCCGTCCTTCATCCAGAAGGACAAGAACCAGTAGGCTGGCCTCCCTGCGCGGACCCGCGTCGTACATGAAAAAAGGCCCCGGGGCAGGATTACCCCGGGGCCTTTTTCGTTCAGGCCGTTCCGGTCCCGGTCACAATATCGTCCGCGCCGTCAGCAAGGCGATCAGCAGGAAAACCACGAAGGCCAGGATGAAAATGAAAAACAGGATCTTCGCGATACCGGCCGAAGCCGCCGAGATCCCGGTGAATCCGAACAATCCGGCGATGATCGAGATCACCAGAAAAAACAATGCCAGCTTCAGCATGATCGATACTCCATCCGCGCCAACCGACTATAAAACGTCCTCGCGCGCCGTCGGGTTCCCCTCATGTTCCGACGGTCCGGGTTGCGCTCGCCTCAGCGCCGGGACCAGAGCAACGCCGCCAGGAACCCGATGACGGACGCCACCGCCAGCGCCAGCAGGGGCTGATCCACCGTCAGGTCGCGCACCGTGTCGCCGACCTCGGCGCAACAACGGCGCGACTTGGCGCAGACGATTCGCGCCTTGCCCTTCAGTTGCAGCTCCGGGTCGCCGAACAGGCCACCCAGCCCGTCCTGCACGCGCCCGATTCCGTCCTCGAGCTTCGCCTCGAAATTTTCGCTCTCCACCATTGATGCCTCCCTTGTTCGCACGGGCCACCGGACAGGCCGGAAGATCCAGTGCGGGTTCGATAGGGATAATCATGATGATGCGCCGGCGATTGTCCACCTTCGGCGACGCGCGTCTCGCCAGAGCGGGAGGTGCCTTTCAGATCTCCGAGGCGCGCCAGTATCCGGCCCCGGCCGGGTCCGGCTCGCCCGCGATCAGCGCGCGCAGGCGTTCGGCCAGGATCTGCATTGCCGGCGCGCCGCGGTCGCGCGGCCTCGGCCCGACCGCCAGATCCCCCCGGACCGAAGCCGGATGACCCGCCAGCACGATGATCCGATCCGCCAGGATCATGGCCTCGTCGATATCATGGGTCACGAACAGGACCGTCTTGCGCGTCTGCGCCCAGATCCGCAGCAGTTCCTCCTGCAGGCCGGCGCGGGTGATCGCATCCAGCGCGCCGAACGGCTCGTCCATCAGCAGCAGGGCGGGCTCCACGGTCAGGGCGCGGGCGACGCCGACACGCTGCCGCTGGCCGCCCGACAACTGCCGTGGCCAGCGGCCCGCCTGCTCGGCCAGCCCCACCAGCCGCAGGGCGTCCAGCGCACGGGCATGACGCGCGGCGCGCCCCAGGCCCAGCCCTTCCAGCCCCAGTTCCACATTCCGCTGCACCGTCCGCCACGGCATCAGCTTGGCATCCTGGAAGACCAGTCCCGCCGGCCGTCCCTGCGCCGTCGCCGCCGGCGCAAGCGTCACCTCCCCCTCGGTCGGGGCGATCAACTTCATCGCGATCCGCAGCAGGGTGGACTTGCCCGCGCCCGACGGTCCCAGCACCGCCACGAACTCGCCCCGCCGGATTTCCAGATCAACGCCGCGCAGGATAAAGCTGCGTGCCCCGTCATGCGACAGGCCGACATTACGCAGCCGCACCATCACGTCAGATGCGACCCCTTCCCCATTCGACACTCTGTCCTACCCCTGCCAGCCCAGAATCCGGTTCCGCACGAGCATGAACGCCATATCGGTCAGTGCATAGAGCAGCGCCATCGTCAGCATGTAGATCACCACCAGGTCGGTGGCCAGCAGGCTTGAGGCCTGCATCATCCGCGCCCCGATTCCCGGCACGCCGAACAGTTCGGCCGCCACAACCGACATCCAGGCCTGGCCCAGACCGGTCCGCAGCCCGGCCATCAGCCCCGGCATGGCCGCCGGCAGAACGACCTTGAACAGCCGCCCCCCGAAACCGCCATGCCCGAACGCCGCCGCGACCTCGAACAGGTCCCGGTCGATGGATTGCACCGCGCCGTGGGCCGCATAGAAATTGATCCAGAACACCGAAATCGCGATGACGAACGTGGCCCCGGCGGTATCCAGGCCGAACCACAGGATCGCGAACGGCACCCAGGCCAAGCCCGGAATCGGCCGCAACACCCGAACCACCCCGGACAGCAGCGCATCGAGCACAGGCACGGCCCCGCACAGCAACCCGGCCAGCCCCCCCAGAACCGAGCCGATCGCCAGCCCCAGCAGGTAGTGCGTCATGCTGTCGCGAATCGCACCCTGCCAGAAGCCGCCTCGCACCTCATCCAGCCAGGCGGGGACCAGGTCGCTGGGGGCCGGCAGCAGACCGGACGGCACCAGCCCGATCCGGACCGATGCCTCCCAGAGCCCGAACATCGCAACCAGCCCCACCGCGCCCAGCAGCGGGCGACGCCACGACCGGCGGCCGGTGCCTCTCCTCATGGATGCGCGCGGCGATAGCTGTCGAGGTCGAACAGGCCCTCCACAGGCTCCGCCTTACGCAAGGTGCCGCTGGCGACCTCGAACGCCTGCAGGCGACGCACCGACTCCACGATCGTCGACGGGTCGGACACGAAATGGCTGCCGGAGGATTTCAGCGCCTGCAGGATCACCGCCCGGTCCAGCATCCCGCCACCCAGCGCGTCCTGCACGAAAGAAGCCGCATCCTCGGGATGGGACGCCAGCAGGTTGGTCGCCCGGATGAACAGGCCGATCAGCGTTTCCTTCCAGGCCACGCGGTCGGGATCATCGCCATGATAGATCGCCAGGACCGATCCCGGCTGATCCGGCATTATGTCGTGGCCGTTGGCCAGCACACGGGATTCGGGCAGGCGGTTCCGCACCACCGACAAGGCAGGTTCGCGCAGCACGGCGGCATCGACGGCGCCGGCCAGGAAGGCCTGCTGCGCCGCGTCGATGTCAATCCCGACGATATCCGCCACCTGGGCCGGCTCCAGACCGTTGCGCTGCTTCAGCCAGTAGCGCAACAGGGTGTCGGGAACCGAGCCGACCGGCTGCGCGGCAATCTTGGGCTTCCGCCCCGTGGCCTGCGAGAAAGCATCGAAACGCTGCTTCAACGCATCGCCCGCCGGGCCGGCCGCCTCCCCGTTCCCCAGCCCGGTGGCAAGCTGCCCACGGGCCACGACCTCCAGTTCCTCGATCGCGCCGGCAGCCACGACCTTCACATCCGCGCCATGGGCACGGGCCAGCAGCAGCGGCAGCACGCCGGCGACATAGGCATCGATCTTGCCCGACGCCAGGGCCTGGATCGCCTGCGGGCCGGACTGGAAGCGCACCAGACGCAGGTCGAGGCCGGCATCGCGCGCCCATCCCTCGCCATTCAGGACAAACAGCGCCGACGATCCCAGCACGGGAATATAGCCGACCCTGATGACCGTCGCCGCCGATGCGGGGCCGATAGCCGCCAGCAGCCCGACCAGCAGATACAGCCCAAAGCGGAGAAACCTGGATTTCATCATCCGAGCACCACAATCGTTTATTTGCGATTTTGAGTAGTGATATTATGCGCCGCAAAAGTCAACCGACCCCGGTGGATGGCACAATTGTCGCTCCCCCCCCCGGCGCGAAGACAATAAAAAACCCGGCGCCAGGGCCGGGTTCTTCATCATTCCCTGCGGGCAGGGAAATGTCAGGCCGCGAGGCTGTCTTCGCTCTCGACGTTCTGCTTCGGGCCGCTGTCCTGGCCCTTGGCCGCGACATCGCGATCGACCAGTTCGATCACCGCCATGTCGGCCGCATCGCCATGGCGGATGCCCGCCTTGAGGACGCGGATATAGCCGCCGGTGCGGGTCTTGTACCGCTCCGCAACGGTCGAGAACAGCTTGGAGACGATCACATCGTCACGGAGCTGCGCGTAAGCCTGACGGCGGGCATGCAGGTCGCCCCGCTTGCCGAGCGAGATCAGCTTCTCCACCACCGGGCGAAGTTCCTTCGCCTTGGGCAGGGTCGTCGTGATCTGCTCGTGCTTAATCAGGGCCACCGCCATGTTGCGAAACATGGCGAGGCGATGGGACGAGGTAACGCCGAGCTTCCGGCCGGCAACACCGTGACGCATGATGAGGTCTTCCTGTCTTTCCGGTTCAGAACGGCTCGTCGAGCCTCTTGGCCAGGTCTTCGATATTTTCCGGCGGCCAGGCCGGCACATTCATACCAAGGGACAGCCCCATCGAGGTGAGGACTTCCTTGATCTCGTTCAGCGACTTCCGGCCGAAGTTCGGAGTGCGGAGCATCTCCTGCTCCGTCTTCTGCACCAGGTCGCCGATATAGACGATATTGTCGTTCTTCAGGCAGTTCGCGCTGCGGACCGACAGTTCAAGTTCGTCGACCTTACGCAGCAGGTTCCGGTTGAACGGCAGATCGTCCTGCGGCTCTTCGGTGCGGACCGGACGCGGCTCGTCGAAATTGATGAACAGCTGCAGCTGGTCCTGCAGGATCCGCGCCGCCAGGGCAACCGAATCCTCGGGCGTCACCGCACCGTTGGTCTCGACCGTCAGCAGCAGCCGGTCATAGTCGGTCACCTGCCCGACGCGGGTCGGTTCGACCTTGTAGGACACGCGACGCACCGGAGAGTAGATGGCGTCGATGGGAATCAGGCCGATCGGCGCGTCCTCGGGGCGGTTCGCCGCCGCCGGGACATAGCCCTTGCCCAGATTCACCGTGAATTCCATCCCGAACTTCACGCCCTCGTCCAGGGTGCAGATCACGAGGTCGGGGTTCATCACCTCGATATCGTGACCGGTCTGGATCTGCCCGGCGCGCACTTCGCCCGGCCCGGTGGCCGTCAGGACCATGCGCTTCGGCCCCTCGCCATGCATACGCAGGGCAAGCTGCTTGATGTTCAGCACGATATCCGTGACGTCCTCGCGCACACCCGCGACGGACGAGAATTCATGCAGAACGCCGTCGATCTGGATGGCCGTCACCGCCGCGCCCTGCAGCGACGACAGCAGGACCCGCCGGATCGCGTTGCCGAGCGTCATGCCGAAACCGCGCTCCAGCGGCTCCGCCACCACGGTGGCCGTGCGCGACGGCTCTCCGCCCGGCTCGACTTCCAGCTTCTCCGGCTTGATCAGGGATTGCCAGTTTTTCTGGAGGACCAAGGTGATGGCCTTTCAAAACTGATCTGCACAAAGGCAGATGGCGCCCGGAAAATCAGGCGCCGGATGACAATCAACCCCGCCCGCGAACTCGCGGGCGGAAAACGAAATCAGACCCGGAGATCAGACGCGGCGACGCTTGCGCGGGCGGCAGCCGTTGTGCGGCACCGGCGTCATGTCGCGAATCGACGTGATCGAGAAGCCGACGGCCTGCAGGGCGCGCAGCGCGCTCTCGCGCCCCGACCCCGGACCCGACACTTCGATCTCCAGCGTCTCCATCCCGTGCTCGCGCGCCTTGCGGCCCGCGTCCTCGGCGGCGACCTGGGCCGCATACGGGGTCGACTTGCGCGATCCCTTGAAGCCCTGCGCGCCAGCGGAAGACCACGCGATCGCATTGCCCTGCGCGTCCGAGATCGTGATCATCGTGTTGTTGAAGGTGGACAGCACATGCGCCACCCCCGAGATAATGTTCTTCCGCTCTTTCTTGCGAATACGCGGAGCAGCAGCCTTCGCCATAGTCTTCCTGGTCCTGTCTGTTCAAAGACGCGGCCCACACCCGGCGCCGGAAGGGCGCCCGATACGGGCCGCGAATGCGGCGAAAGCCGCTTAGCGGGTAGCCTTCTTCTTGCCGGCGATCGCAACCGCCTTGCCCTTGCGGGTGCGGGCATTGGTGTGCGTGCGCTGGCCACGAACCGGCAGGCCACGACGATGGCGCAGGCCGCGGTAGCAGCCCAGGTCCATCAGACGCTTGATGTTCATCGCGACTTCGCGACGCAGGTCGCCTTCGACCCGGTATTCGCTGTCGATCAGCTCGCGGATCTTCAGGATCTCGTCATCGGACATCTCGTTGACCCGACGCTCGGCCGGGATGTCGAGGCGGCGGCAGATTTCCTCCGCCTTCGTCTCGCCGATGCCATAGATATAACGCAGGCCAATCGTCACCCGCTTGTTGGTAGGGATGTTCACGCCGGCAATACGCGCCACGCCACTTACTCCTCGTCCACCCGCCGCCTGCGGGCCCTAAAGATCGTCGCCGGGGCCTTTCCACGCCACCGGCCGTTTGCCGGAGCGTCGTGAACGTGCCGGCACCGCCGGTCAACCCCATCATCAATCGGATTCGTTTTCTCGGGCACCCCCACACCACCTGTCGTGGGTGCCGATACCTTGAGGGCGCGCAATATACCCGCGCGCCCTTCAGAGTCAATGAATAACGATCACTTCTTCGTGATGCCATCCATGATCTCGAACACCTTGGCCGTGACCGTGTCGATGTCGGCCATGCCGTCGATACGATACAGGCGCCCCTCGGCCTCGTAATAGGGCAGGATCGGCGCCGTCTGCCGCCGATAGGCCGTCAGACGGGCCGCCACGGTGTCGCGCCGGTCGTCTTCCCGCCGGACGAAATGATGTCCGCCACAGACGTCGCAGGTATTTTCGACCTTCGGCTTCTTGAACAGGTCATTGTAGCCCGCCCCGCAATCCGCGCAGGTGTACCGGCCGGCAACCCGGTCGGCCAGGGCCTCCTCATCGACCTCGAGAAACAGCACGACGTCGATTCGCGCGCCCCGCGCGCGCAGCATCGAGTCGAGCGCCTCCGCCTGGGCTTCGGTCCTGGGGAATCCGTCCAGGATGAATCCGTTGGCGCAATCGGGCCGTTCGATGCGGGACTCGAGCATGGCAATAATCACGTCGTCGGGGACCAGCTGCCCCGCATCCATGATCGCCCTCGCCTGCGCCCCGATCGCGGTTCCGGCCGCGACCTCCGCCCGGAGCATGTCCCCGGTCGAGATCTGGGCGATGCCGTAGCGGGTCTCCAGCCGCTTCGACTGGGTCCCCTTTCCCGCGCCGGGCGGGCCGAGGAAAATCACATTCATCGCGTCTTGCCCTTCCCCCGCGCCTTACGCATCAGGCCCTGGTACTGATGGGCCACCAGATGCGACTGGATCTGCGTCACCGTATCAATGGTCACCGACACGATGATGATAAGGCTGGTCCCGCCGAAATAGAACGGCACGTTATAATGACTGATGAGGACCTGCGGCAGCAGGCAGACCGCCACCAGGTAGGCCGCGCCGATGCTGGTCAGCCGGGTCAGGATCCGGTCGAAATAGGCCGCTGTATTGGCGCCGGGGCGAATGCCGGGAATGAACCCGTTCTGCTTACGCAGATTATCCGCCGTTTCCTGCGGATTGAATGTCACCGCCGCATAGAAATAGGAAAAGAAGACGATCATCGCCGCATAGAACAGCATGTACAACGGCTGCCCCTGGCCCAGTTCCTGCCCCAGGAACGACAGCCAGCCCGGCATCGAACTGCCGTTCATGAAGCCCGAGATCGTCACCGGGATCAGCAGCACCGACGATGCGAAGATCGGCGGGATCACGCCTGCGGTGTTCACCTTCAACGGCATATGGGTCGAGTCGCCACCGAACATCCGCTGGCCGACCTGGCGCTTGGGATATTGGATCACCACCCGGCGCTGCGCCTGCTCCATGAACACGATGAACGCGATCGTCAGTGCCGCCAGGACCAGGAACACCAGCACGAAGAACGGCGACAGCGCGCCCGTGTACCCAAGCTGGAACAGGCTGGCCAGCGCATGCGGCAGGTTGGCGACGATACCCGCGAAGATAATCAGCGAAATGCCGTTACCCACCCCGCGCGAGGTGATCTGCTCGCCCAGCCACATCAGGAACATGGTCCCGCCCAGCAACGTCACCACGCACGACACGATGAAGAACAGGCCGGGCGAAATCACCGCGGCGCCCGCCTCGCTGTGCATGTTCTCCAGCCCCACCGCGATGCCATAGGCCTGGAACAGCGCGATTACGACCGTCAGGTAGCGGGTGTATTCGTTCAGCTTGCGCCGGCCCGCCTCGCCTTCCTTCTTGAGGTTCTCCAGCGAGGGAATGGCCGCCGACATCAGCTGCACGATGATCGAGCCGCTGATATAGGGCATGATGTTCAGCGCAAAGACCGTCATGCGTCCCAGCGCGCCGCCGGTGAACATGTCGAACATGCCGAGGATGCCGCCCTGGTGACGGGCCAGAAGCTGGCCCATGACCGTTGCGTCGACACCCGGAACCGGGATGTAGGTTCCCAGGCGATAGACGATCAACGCCCCCAGGGTGAACCAGATTCGCTTCTTCAGTTCGGTTGCGTTGGCAAATGAGCTGAAGTTCAGATTGGCAGCCAGCTGCTCGGCCGCGGAGGCCATGCGCCCGTCCTTTCACAACAACAGCGTCGCCGCACGAGACGGGACGCTGCCATGACAAACCAGACAAGAGTGTAAGGGGTCGATCCCCTGCGGTGCAAGAGACAACGCCCCGGGCGGGGTGGCGCGCCAGGCGGCGACATCCACCCCTGCGCGCGTCACGCGGAGGCAGGCGCCTCGGCGGCGGACGCCGTGGTCCGGACGGTCCCGCCCGCCTTTTCGACCGCGGCGATAGCCGTCGCGGAGGCGCCGGCGACCTCGATGGTCACTGCGCGGGCCAGTTCGCCCTTCGCCAGCAGGCGAACGCCGGCGAACTTGCCGCTGCCGACCAGGCCGGCCTTACGCAGCACGTCCTCGGTCACCACCACGCTGCCGTCGATCTTGCCGGCCTCGATCGCACGATCCAGCGCGCCCAGGTTCACCGGGGCGTAGACCTTGCGGAAGATGTTCTTGAAGCCGCGCTTCGGAAGACGGCGATACAGCGGCAGCTGACCACCCTCGAAGCCGTTCAGGGACACGCCTTCACGCGCCTTCTGACCCTTCACGCCCTTGCCCGACGTCTTGCCCTTGCCGGACCCGATGCCGCGACCCAGACGCTTCTTGCGATAGCGGGAGCCCGCGTTATCGCGCAGTTCGTTCAGGTTCATATCAACCCTCCACCTTCACGAGGTGGGCCACCTTGGTGATCATGCCGCGAACCGAAGGGGTGTCCTCCAGTTCCCGGGTGCGGCCGATCTTGTTCAGGCCCAGCCCGACCAGCGTCGCCTGCTGGCCGGGCTTGCGCCCGTTGCCCGAGGCCACCTGGGTGACCTTGATCGTTGCCTTGTTCTCAGACATCGGCGACAGCCTCCGTCGCACCTGCGTCGCGGCGACCCAGGATGTCCGAAACCTTCTTGCCACGGCGGTTGGCCACCGAACGCGGGCTGGCGCAACGCTCCAGCGCGGCGAACGTCGCCTTGACCATGTTGTGCGGGTTCCGGGTCCCCAGGGACTTCGCGACAACGTCGTTGATGCCCAGGCTCTCGAACACGGCGCGCATCGGACCACCGGCGATGATGCCCGTGCCGGCGTCGGCCGAGCGCAGCACCACCTTGCCGGCGCCGAAATGACCCGCCACGTCGTGATGGAGGGTACGGCCCTCCTTCATCGGGACGCGGATCATCGCGCGCTTGGCGCGGTCGGTCGCCTTGCGGATCGCCTCGGGGACCTCACGGGCCTTGCCGGCGCCGAAGCCGACACGACCCTTCTGGTCCCCCACCACGACCAGCGCGGCAAAGGCGAAGCGACGGCCGCCCTTTACGACCTTCGCAACACGATTGATCGTGACCAGCTTGTCGACGAGATCGTCGCCATCGCGCTCACGATCGCGGCCGCCCCGGCCGCCTTCCCTCGGTTCACGTGCCATTGCGTGACCCCTTCCTCAGAAGGCGAGACCGCCCTCGCGGGCAGCCTCCGCCAGGGCCTTGATACGCCCATGATACAGATACGAACCGCGGTCGAAGACGACCAGCGATACACCCGCCGCCACCGCACGTTCGGCGACCAGCTTGCCGACAGCGGCAGCCGCGTCCGAGTCCGCGCCGTTCTTCAGCTGCTCGCGCAGCGTCTTGTCGAGGCTCGAAGCGGCGGCAAGGGTACGCCCGGCGACATCGTCGATCACCTGGGCATAGATGTTCTTGCCTGACCGGAACACCGACAGGCGCGGACGCCCGCCGCCCTTGCGGCGAAGCTGGAAACGCAGACGCTGGCGCCGACGCTCCCGCAGATCCTGCTGCGTGCTCATTACTTCTTCTTGCCTTCCTTGCGACGGATGGTCTCCGTGTCGTAACGGACACCCTTGCCCTTGTAGGGCTCGGGCTTGCGGAAGCTGCGGATGTCCAGGGCAACCTGGCCGACCCGCTGCTTGTCCACGCCCTCGACCACGATGGCGGTCGGGCGCGGCGTCGTGATCTTGATGCCCTGCGGGATCGCATAGACGATGTCATGCGAATAGCCGAGGTTCATGACCAGGTTGCTGCCCTGGACCGCCGCGCGGTAACCGGTGCCGGTCACCTCGAGGGTCTTCGAGAAGCCCACGGACACGCCCTGGACCATGCTGGCCACCAGCGCCCGCGTCGTGCCCCACATCATCCGCGCCTGGGCGGCGGTGCCGACCGGACGGACCGAAACCTTGCTGTCGGCGATTTCGGCTTCGATGTGGCTGGACAGCGGCAGCTTCAGCTCGCCCAGCTTGCCCTTGGCCACGAAGACGCCATCGACGATGGAGACCTGCACGCCCGACGGAATCTCGACGGGATATTTGCCTACACGTGACATGTATCCCTCCTCAGAATACGCGGCAGAGGACCTCGCCGCCAACATTGGCAGCGCGGGCTTCCGCATCCGAGAGAACGCCGCGCGGCGTCGAGAGGATCGACACACCGAGGCCGGCATAGACCCGGGGCAGTTCCTTGATCTTCGAGTACACCCGACGACCCGGCTTCGACACCCGGTGGATCTCCTTGATGACGGGCTCGCCATCGAGGTACTTCAGCTCGATCCGCAGCTGGGCCACGCCCTTGCGCAGGTCTTCCTGCGCGAAGCCGCGAATATATCCCTCGCGCCGCAGGGCTTCGAGCACATTGGCGCGCAGCTTTGACGCCGGCGCCACGCAGGCCGCATGACGCGCGCGCTGCGCGTTGCGGATCCGGGTGAGCATATCACCCAAAGGATCAGAAAGTGACATCGTTCCCTGCCCTTACCAGCTCGACTTGACCATGCCCGGGATCTGACCGCTGGAGGCCAGGTCGCGCAGAGCCACGCGGCAGAGTTCGAACTTCCTGTAGTTGGCGCGGGCGCGCCCGGTCAGCTTGCACCGCAGGCGCACGCGCACGCGCGAACCGTTGCGGGGAAGCTCTGCGAGTTTCAGGGATGCCTCGAACCGATCCTCGACCGGAAGCGTCCGGTCCATGATGATGTTCTTGAGCGCAATCCGCTTAGCCTTGTCCCGTCCTGCCATGCGCGCACGCTTGGCATTCCGGTTAACGGCGGAGATCTTGGCCATGCCTTGTTCTACCCTCCGGAACCTGTCGGGCCATCCCGACGGTTTTCCAAACAACGTGTCTAATAGGTCTTCTGACCTGTTGGCGGAAGCCCCAAACGCCGCAATTAAGCGGCGAAGGGCAGATCAAACGCCTTCAGAAGAGCCTTCGCTTCCGCATCGGTCTTCGCGCTGGTCACGAAGATGATGTCCATCCCACGGATATCGTCGACCTTGTCGTACTCGATTTCCGGGAAGATGATCTGTTCCTTCAGACCCATGGCGAAGTTGCCACGGCCGTCGAAACCCTTGTTCGCCGGCAGGCCGCGGAAATCGCGGACGCGCGGCAGCGCAATGGTCACAAGACGGTCCAGGAACTCGTACATCCGCGTACGGCGCAGGGTGACCTTACAGCCGATCGGCAGGCCTTCGCGAATCTTGAAGCCGGCGATGGCCTTCTTCGCGACGGTCTTCACCGGCTTCTGGCCGGCGATCAGCGTCATTTCGGCGACGGCGGTGTCCAGCTTCTTCTGGTCGCCCGCGGCCTCACCCACGCCCATGTTGATGACGATCTTCTCGAGATGCGGAACCTGCATCACGTTCTTGTAGCCGAACTCCTCGCGCAGCTTCGCGCGCAACTCGTCCTGATACAGCTTCTGCAGACGCGCCACCTGGCGGGTCTCTTGCACTTCAGACATCCCCGCCTCCTCAGCCTTCGATGACTTCGCCGGTCGCCTTGGCGACACGGACCTTGCGGCCGTCTTCCAGAACCCGGAAGCCGACGCGCGTCGGCTTGCCGCTCTTGGGATCGACCAGCTTCAGGTTCGACAGGTGAACCGGCATCTCCTTCTCGATGATGCCGCCCTGCTCGCCCGCGCGGTTCGGGCGCGTGTGGCGCTTCGCCACCGCCACGCCACGAACAACCGCCTTGCCGTCATCGGGGCGGACCGACAGGACCTCGCCCTGGGTCCCCTTCGAGGACCCGGTGATCACGACGACCTGGTCGCCTTTCTTGATACGCGCGGCCATCACAGCACCTCCGGTGCCAGCGAAATGATCTTCATGAACTTGCGCGCACGCAGTTCACGCACAACCGGCCCGAAGATGCGGGTGCCGATCGGCTCCTGCTGCTTGTTGATCAGGACGGCCGCGTTACGGTCGAAGCGGATGGCGCTGCCATCGGCGCGACGCACCGGGTAGGACGTGCGAACGATCACCGCCTGGTGAACGTCGCCCTTCTTGACCTTGCCGCGGGGGATCGCTTCCTTGACGGACACGACGATCACGTCGCCGACCGAGGCGGTCTTCCGCTTGGAACCGCCCAGCACCTTGATGCACTGCACCTGACGCGCGCCCGAATTATCGGCGACGTCCAGGTTGGTCTCGGGATGGATCATAGCCTATGCCCTTCTTACGCCTGCGCGCCGGACGCGGTGTCGGCGGCGCCCAGCTGGGCACCGTTCCGGACAACCACGGTCCAGGTCTTGCGCTTGGAGATCGGCTTGCATTCTTCAATGCGTACCATGTCCCCAATCTTGCACTCGTTCAGCTCATCATGCGCCGCGTACTTCTTGGAGCGACGAATGAACTTCTTATACAGCGGATGAATGACCCGACGATCGACAAGGACGGTGACCGTCTTGTCCATCTTGTCGCTGGTCACCCGTCCGGTCAGGACGCGCCTCGGCATCGCCCGTCTCCCTTCAGGACTTCGCGGCCGACGCATTGGCGCCGGCAGCATTCTTCTTCAGCGCCTCGGACGCGATCGTCTTCACGCGGGCAATCTCACGACGCACCGTGCGAACACGAGCCTGCCCCTCATTCTGGCCAGTCGCGCGCTGGAACCGCAGGTTGAACTGCTCGCGCTTCAGGTCGATGAGAAGCGTCTCCAGTTCCTCGGCGGTCTTGGCACGCAGATCGGCCGGCTTGGTTGCCTTTGCCATCTCACGCCTCTCCGATACGGGTCACGAATTTGGTCTTGATCGGCAGCTTCGCAGCACCAAGGGCCAGCGCTTCACGCGCCAGCTCCGGCGGAACACCTTCGATCTCGAACAGGATACGACCCGGTTTCACACGGGCCACCCAGTATTCCGGCGACCCCTTGCCGGAGCCCATACGCACTTCCGCGGGCTTTGTCGAGACGGGAAGATCGGGAAAGATCCGAATCCACACGCGACCGGCACGCTTCATCGCGCGGGTGATGGCCCGGCGGGAAGCTTCGATCTGCCGGGCGGTCACCCGCTCCGGCTCCAGGGCCTTCAGGCCGAACGCACCGAAATTCAGCGTCGTCCCGCCTTTCGCCAGCCCATGAATGCGGCCCTTGTGGGCCTTGCGGTACTTGGTCCGCTTTGGGGAAAGCATTGTTCTAAATCCTCACGCGCCGCCTGGCGCCCTTCTCGGTCCTAAGTCCCGCAGCTTAGCGCTGCGGGGCCTGCTCGGCGGCGCGACGATCCTGCGCCATCGGATCCTGGGCAAGGATCTCGCCCTTGAAGATCCACACCTTCACACCGCAGGTGCCATAGGTGGTCTTCGCCGTGGCCACGCCGTAATCGATGTCCGCGCGCAGCGTGTGCAGCGGAACCCGACCCTCGCGGTACCATTCGACGCGCGCGATCTCGGCGCCGCCCAGACGGCCGCCGCAATTGATCCGGATGCCCTGGGCGCCCAGACGCATGGCGGACTGCACGGCGCGCTTCATCGCACGGCGGAACGCCACGCGGCGCTCCAGCTGCTGGGCGATGTTCTCGGCGACCAGCGTCGCGTCGATTTCCGGCTTGCGAATCTCGACGATGTTCAGCGCGACATCGGTCTTGGCCATGCGGGCCAGGTCCTTGCGTAGCACGTCGATGTCCTGGCCCTTCTTGCCGATCACGACGCCCGGACGGGCGGCGTAGATCGTCACGCGGGGCTTCTTGGCCGGACGCTCGATGACCACGCGGGACACGCCCGCGCCGGACAGCTTGCGACGCAGGTGCGAACGCAGCTTCAGGTCGTCATGCAGCAGGCGCGAATAATCGGCGCCCGCGTACCAACGGCTGTCCCAGGTGCGGTTGATGCCGAGCCGCAGCCCGATCGGATTGACTTTGTGCCCCATGGTCAGGCCGCCTTCTGCTCGGTTGTCTCAGCCTCTGCCGCGCGCTCGGCCACGACGATCTTCAGATGACTGAAGAACTTCTCGATGCGCGCCGAACGGCCACGGCCACGCGCATGGAAACGGCGCATGACGATCGACTTGCCGACCTCGGCCCGGACCACCACCAGCTGGTCGACGTCCAGCTGATGGTTGTTCTCGGCATTGGCGATCGCGCTTTCCAGCGTCTTCTTGACGTCGTGGGCAATCCGACGCTTCGAGAACGTCAGGATCGCCACGGCCTGCGACGCGGGCTTGTTGCGGATCAGGCCGGCGACCAGGTTCAGCTTGCGCGGGCTGACGCGGATGTTGCGCGTCAGGGCCTGCGCCTCGGTCTCCGCCAGCGTGCGGGGATGCTTAGGCTTGCTCATGTCAGCCCCGCTTCGCTTTCTTGTCCGAGGAGTGACCCGTAAAGGTACGAGTCGGCGAGAATTCGCCGAACTTGTGCCCGACCATGTTCTCCGACACCTGAACGGGCAGGAACTTGCGCCCGTTATAGACGCCGAACGTCAGACCGACGAACTGCGGCAGGATTGTCGAGCGACGCGACCAGATCTTGATCACTTCGTTACGGCCCGACGCGCGCGACGCATCGGCCTTGTTCAGTAGATACCCGTCCACGAACGGGCCCTTCCAGACGGAACGTGCCATCTTCTTTGCCCCTTACTTGCCGGTCTTCCGGCGACGGATAATCAGACTGTCCGTACGCTTGTTGACCCTGGTCTTGTAACCCTTCGTCGGCTTGCCCCACGGCGTGACCGGATGACGGCCGCCCGAGGTGCGGCCTTCACCACCACCATGCGGATGGTCGACCGGGTTCATCACGACGCCACGATTGTGCGGACGACGACCCAGCCAGCGGTTGCGGCCCGCCTTGCCGAGATGCTGGTTCATGTTGTCCGGATTGGACACCGCACCGACGGTTGCCATGCATTCGCCGCGAACGACGCGCAGCTCACCGGACTGCAGCTTGATCTGGGCATAGCCGGCATCCTTGCCGACCAGCTGGGCATAGGTGCCCGCCGACCGCGCCATCTTGCCGCCGGCGCCCTGCTTCAGTTCGATGTTGTGCACGATCGTGCCGACCGGAATGGCCGACAGCGGCATCGCGTTGCCCGGCTTGATGTCGACGCGCGCGCCGGACACCACCTGGTCGCCCACCTTCAGGCGTTGCGGCGCCAGGATGTACGCCAGCTCGCCGTCCTCGTACTTCACCAGCGCGATGAAGGCGGTGCGGTTCGGGTCATATTCCAGACGCTCGACCGTGCCGGCCACATCGAACTTCCGCCGCTTGAAATCGACGAAACGATAGGACTGCTTGTGGCCGCCACCGATGAAGCGCGACGTCGTGCGCCCATGGTTGTTGCGTCCGCCGGACTTGTTCTTGCCTTCGGTCAGGCCCTTGACGGGCTTACCCTTCCAGAGCTCCTTGCGGTCGATCAGGACCGTCCCGCGCAGGCTGGGGGTGACCGGGTTAAAGTGCTTGAGTGCCATGTCTTGCTACCCCGCGTCAGACCAGCTTCGCGGTCAGGTCGATGGACTGACCCTCGGCAAGCTGCACAAACGCCTTTTTCACATCCGAACGCTGGCCGGGACGGCCCTTGAAGCGCTTCGTCTTGCCCTTCTGGACAAGGGTGTTCACGCCCAGGACCTTCACGCCGAACAGCGTCTCCACCGCGACCTTGATCTCCGGCTTCGTGGCGTCGATCGCGACCTTGAAGGCCACCTGATTCTTCTCGGAAAGCGCGGTCGCCTTCTCGGTAATCAGCGGCGCGCGGACGATGTCGTACATCGCCTCGCGCGACATGCGCTCCGCCTTCTTGCGGATTGCGAGCACGTTGGTCATGCCAGGCGCTCCTTCAGGCCTTCGACGCCGGCGCGGGTGATCGCCAGCACATCGTGGTTGAGGATGTCGTAGACGTTCGCGCCGATGGTCGGCAGCGCGTCGATCTTCGGCAGGTTGCGGGCGGCGCGGCCGAAATTCTCCTCGACCGTGGCATCCACGATCAGGGCCGACTTCCAACCCAGGGCCTTCACCTTCGCGGCCAGCTCGGACGTCTTGCCCGACACGGTCGCGGCTTCCAGCACCACCAGCTTGCCTTCCGCGGCCTTCTGCGACAGCGCGGAAATCAGGCCCAGGCGACGCACCTTCTTCGGCAGGTCATAGCCATGGTCGCGGACGACCGGGCCATGAACGGCGCCACCGGTGCGGTACTGCGGCGCACGCAGCGAACCCTGGCGGGCGCTGCCGGTGCCTTTCTGGCGGTACGGCTTCTTGGTCGTGCCGGAGACTTCGCCCATCCCCTTGACCTTGTGCGTGCCGGCGCGGCGCTTGGCCAGCTGCCAGTGCACCACGCGCGCCATGATATCGGCCCGCGGCGTCGCCCCGAAAATCTCGTCCGGAAGGACGGCCGTGCCGGCGCTTCCGTTGTCGAGGGTTTTGATCTCGTAATCCATTGCCCTCTATCCTCAGCCCGCAGCCGCAACCAGGGCCGCCGGATACGGCGCCTCGGCATGACGGGCCTTCTTGATCGCATCACGAACCAGAACCAGCTCGTTCTTTCCGCCGGGCACCGAGCCACGGACCATGAGCAGATTCTTCTCGGCATCCACCGCCGCCACCTCAAGGTTGAGGGTGGTCACGCGCTCGGACCCGAGATGGCCGGCCATTTTCTTGTTCTTGAAGGTCTTGCCCGGGTCCTGGCGGTTACCGGTCGAACCATGCGAACGATGGCTGACGGACACGCCGTGGGTAGCCTCGAGACCCGCGAAGTTCCAGCGCTTCATGGCGCCGGCGAAGCCCTTGCCCTTGCTGGTGGAGGTCACGTCGACCTTCTGCCCCACCACGAAATGGGCTGCCGACAGCGTGGCGCCCGATTCCAGCACGGCATCTTCCGCAACGCGGAACTCGGCCAGCTTCTTCTTGGGTTCAACCTTCACACGGGCAAAATGGCCGCGGTTCGGCTTGGAGACGTTCTTCACCTTGGCATCGCCGAAACCCAGCTGCACGGCGGTATAGCCGTCGCGGTCCTGGGTACGGACGTCCACCACCTGCAAATTATCCACATGCAGGACGGTGACGGGCACATGGGTGCCGTCTTCCTTAAACAGCCGGGTCATGCCCAGCTTCTTTGCGATCAATCCGGTGCGCATCGTCTGGACCTTAAAGTTTGATCTCGACATCCACGCCAGCGGCGAGGTCGAGCTTCATGAGGGCGTCCACGGTCTGCGGGGTCGGCTCGACAATGTCGAGCAGCCGGCGATGAGTCCGAATCTCGAACTGCTCGCGGCTTTTCTTGTCCACGTGGGGAGAGCGGTTCACGGTGAACCGTTCGATATGCGTCGGCAGCGGGATAGGACCCCGAACCCGCGCACCCGTACGCTTCGCCGTGTTGACGATCTCTTTGGTGCTGTTATCGAGCACCCGATGATCGTACGCCTTCAGGCGAATGCGGATGTTCTGGTTGTCCATCGTCTGTTCAGTCCAACTTTACTGGTTCGGGGGAACCCGAGCCGCCAAAGGAGACCCCGGCCGGATCGCTCCGGCCGGGGTCGCCAGTTCTGGTGAAGACCCGATCAGGCCGTGATCGTGGCCACCACGCCGGCGCCGACCGTGCGGCCACCCTCGCGGATAGCGAAACGCAGGCCCTCGTCCATGGCGATCGGAGCGATCAGCTCGACATCCATGGCGATGTTGTCGCCCGGCATCACCATTTCCGTGCCCTCGGGGAGGTGCACGACGCCCGTCACGTCCGTGGTACGGAAGTAGAACTGCGGACGATAGTTGGTGAAGAACGGCGTGTGACGGCCACCCTCTTCCTTCGTCAGGATGTAGGCCTCGGCCTTGAACTTGGTGTGCGGGGTGATGGAGCCCGGCTTGGCCAGGACCTGGCCACGCTCGACGTCCTCACGCTTCGTGCCACGCACCAGCGCGCCGATGTTGTCGCCGGCCTCGCCGCGATCCAGCAGCTTGCGGAACATTTCGACGCCCGTCACCGTCGTCTTCTGCGTCGCACGCAGACCGACGATTTCGATTTCGTCACCGACGTTCACGACGCCGCGCTCGACACGGCCGGTCACCACGGTGCCGCGGCCCGAGATCGAGAACACGTCTTCGATCGGCATCAGGAACGGACGGTCGATCGGACGCTCCGGCTGCGGAATGTAGGCGTCAACCGCATCCATCAGGTCGCGCACGCGGTTCTCGCCGATCTCCGGATCGCCGTCTTCCAGCGTCACCAGGGCCGAACCCTTGATGATGGGGATATCGTCGCCGGGGAACTGATAGGCGGACAGAAGCTCGCGCACTTCCATCTCGACCAGTTCCAGCAGTTCCGGATCGTCGACCTGGTCAACCTTGTTCAGGAACACGACCAGCGCCGGAACGCCGACCTGGCGGGCCAGCAGGATGTGCTCGCGGGTCTGCGGCATCGGGCCGTCAGCGGCCGACACCACCAGGATCGCGCCGTCCATCTGGGCGGCGCCGGTGATCATGTTCTTCACGTAGTCGGCGTGACCGGGGCAGTCGACGTGCGCGTAGTGGCGATTCGCCGTCTCGTACTCGACATGCGCGGTCGAGATCGTGATGCCGCGCGCGCGCTCTTCCGGCGCGGCGTCGATCTGGTCGTACGCCTTGAAGGTGGCGCCGCCGGTCTTCGCCAGCGTCTTGGTGATCGCAGCGGTCAGCGACGTCTTGCCATGGTCGACATGGCCGATCGTGCCGATGTTGCAGTGCGGCTTCGTCCGCTCGAATTTAGCCTTTGCCATCGTCTGTCTCCGTTACCTCGGCGTTCGGGCCGGGAGTCGGGTTGAAATGTTCCTAACCGGAAGCGTGCCGGTCTTTAAACCGGACCAGCAGCCCTTACCAGCGGTAATGGCTGAACGCCTTGTTCGCCTCGGCCATGCGATGCGTGTCTTCGCGCTTCTTCACGGCGGCGCCGCGATTGTTGACCGCGTCGAGCAGCTCGTTGGACAGGCGCTCCTGCATCGTGTTCTCGCCGCGCTTGCGCGAGGCGTCGATCAGCCAGCGGATGGCCAGCGCCTGACGGCGCTCGGCACGCACCTCGACGGGCACCTGGTAGGTCGCGCCGCCGACGCGCCGCGAGCGAACCTCGACAGCCGGCTTCACATTGTCCAGGGCGCCGTGGAACATCACCACAGGGTCGGCGGACGCACCGCCGCGACGACGCATCACCTCAAGGGCACCATAGACGATGCCTTCGGCGGTGGACTTCTTGCCGTCGTACATCAGCGCATTCATGAAGCGCGTGATGACGACGTCACCAAATTTGGGATCGGGAAGAATCTCGCGCTTCACGGCGCGATGACGGCGACTCATGCCTGGTTATTCCTTTTACTTCGGACGCTTCGCGCCATAGAGCGAGCGACGCTGACGACGCTTGGCGATACCCTGGGTATCCAGAACGCCACGCAGGATGTGATAGCGCACGCCCGGAAGATCCTTGACGCGGCCGCCGCGGATCAGGACCACACTGTGCTCCTGCAGGTTGTGGCCTTCACCCGGGATGTAGCTGACGACCTCATAGCCGTTCGTCAGACGCACCTTGGCAACCTTACGCAGGGCCGAGTTCGGCTTCTTCGGTGTGGTTGTGTAGACGCGCGTGCAGACGCCGCGCTTCTGCGGGCAACCCTGCAGCGCAGGCACCTTGTTGCGCTTGGCTGCGGGCTCGCGGCCTTTGGCGATCAGCTGGTTGATGGTCGGCATACGCCTTTCCCGATCCTTACAAATTTCGGCCGGCCAACCGCGTATCGGGCTGCCGACTGTCGTTCACAACAAAATCCCATCGAATGAGCATCATTCGCCTGGGCATCATATTAACATCCGGCCTTGGCGACCCCTGAGGGCCACGGCGCCGCATGCCTGCATGCTGCATTCGACGGCCAACGACGTCCTGCGAGACGGGGCTAGCCGAGGGCGCGGAACCTACGAGGCGCACGGCCCGGAGTCAAGTAGTACCTCGGGATTCGCGGCCAGATTCCGCCGAAGCTCCCCCGTTCGACCGCCATATCCGGCATGCGGCGGCAGCAGATCCGCGGGCGCCGACGCCCTATCCCACATCTATCCGATTCGGGCGAGTCCGGACTCGGATAAAAAAAGGGCCGGGTGTCGCCACCCGGCCCTTTTTCCCGATTCCGGACGGCTTAGTCCGCCTTCGTCACCGCAGGGCGCGCCTGCGCCATGCGCTGGCGGTCCTGGCCGGCCGCAATGGCCCGCAGCTTGTTCATCACGCTGCCCGTGCCGGCCGGGATCAGGCGACCCACGATCACGTTCTCCTTCAGGCCGTTCAGCGTGTCCTTCTTGCCCGCCGTTGCCGCTTCGGTCAGCACGCGGGTGGTCTCCTGGAACGACGCGGCCGAGATGAACGACTGCGTCTGCAGGGACGCCTTGGTGATGCCCTGCAGGACCGGCATCGCGCCGGCCGGACGCTCGCCCGCGTTCAGGCGCTTGGTGTTCTCGGTCTCGAACTCGATCCGATCCACCGTCTCGCCGATCAGGTAGGTCGTGTCGCCGGGCTCCAGGATCTCGACCTTCTGGAGCATCTGGCGGACGATCACCTCGATATGCTTGTCGTTGATCTTCACGCCCTGCAGTCGATAGACGTCCTGGATCTCGTTCACCAGATAGTCCGACAGGGCCTCGACCCCCAGGACCTTCAGGATGTCATGCGGCACGCGCGGACCATCGACCAGCGGATCGCCCACGCGGACGAAATCGCCTTCCTGGACCGACACATGCTTGCCCTTGGGGATCAGGTAGTCGGTCTCCTCGCCGGTCTCGTCGTTCTTCACGATGACGCGGCGCTTGGCCTTGTAGTCCTTGCCGAATTCCACGCGACCGTCGGTCTCCGAGATGATCGCGTGATCCTTCGGACGACGGGCCTCGAACAGTTCCGCGACACGCGGCAGACCGCCGGTGATGTCGCGGGTCTTCGAGCCTTCGCGCGGGATGCGGGCCAGCACGTCGCCCGCGCTGACCTGCGCGCCGTTCTCGACCGACAGCAGCGAGTCGGGCGACAGGAAGTAGCGGGCGTCATTGCCGTTCGACAGCTTGATGACGTGGCCGTTCGCATCCTTCAGCTGCAGGCGCGGACGCAGGTCCACCCCCTTGGCCGCCTGCTTGTAGTCGACGACCACCTTCGAGGTCAGGCCGGTGACCTCGTCCATCCGCTCCACCAGGGTGATGGAGTCGATCAGGTCGAGATATTCCACCGTTCCCGACTGCTCGGTGATGATCGGCAGGGTGTACGGATCCCACTCGGCCATCTTCTGGGCACGGGTGACCGAGGCCCCCTCGTCCACCAGCAGACGGGCGCCGTACGGCACGCGATAGCGTCCGCGTTCGGTCCCCTTCTCGTCCGTCAGCACGATCTCGCAGTTACGCGACATCACGATGGGCACGTTCTGGCTGTTATGGACGACGTTGCGGTTGTTGATCGTCACCTTGCCGTCACGCGACGCCTCGACCATCGACTGCTCGGCGCCACGCTGCGCCGCACCGCCGATATGGAAGGTACGCATGGTCAGCTGGGTGCCCGGCTCGCCGATCGACTGGGCCGCGATCACGCCGACGGCCTCGCCGATATTGACCGGGGTGCCGCGCGCCAGGTCGCGGCCGTAGCACAGGCCGCAGACGCCGACCCGGCTTTCGCAGGTCAGCACCGAACGGATCAGCACGCTTTCGACGCCCGCCTTCTCGATCTTCTCGGCCTGCGCCTCCTCGATCAGCGAATCGCGCTTCAGCAGCACCGCGCCCGTCGCCGGGTCGATGATGTCCGCGGCGACCGTGCGGCCGAGAATCCGCTCGGACAGGGACGACACGATCTCGCCGCCATCCATCACCGCGCGCACCGTCAGACCGCGTTCGCTCCCGCAATCCTCCTCGACGATGATGCAGTCCTGCGCGACGTCGACCAGGCGACGGGTCAGGTAGCCCGAGTTCGCGGTCTTCAGCGCGGTATCGGCCAGACCCTTGCGCGCGCCGTGGGTCGAGGTGAAGTAGTCGAGGACCGACAGGCCTTCCTTGAAGTTGGCGATGATCGGCTGCTCGATGATCTCGCCCGACGGCTTAGCCATCAGGCCGCGCATGCCGGCCAGCTGCTTCATCTGGGCCGGCGACCCACGGGCGCCGGAGTGGCTCATCATCCACACCGAGTTCGTGACCTTGCCGACCTCCTGGCGCGAGATCTCCTTCATCATCGCGGCCTGCACCTCGTCGGTGCAGCGCGACCAGGCGTCGACCACCTTGTTGTAGCGCTCGCCGGCGGTAATCAGCCCGTCCTGGTACTGCTGCTCGAACTCCTTGACCTCGGTCGCGGTGCGATCGACCAGCTCCTTCTTCTCGACCGGGATAATCATGTCATCCTTGCCGAACGAGATGCCGGCCTTCGCCGCGTGGCGGAAGCCCAGGCCCATCAGGCGGTCGCAGAAGATGACGCATTCCTTCTGGCCGCAATGGCGGTAGACGGCGTCGATGACGTCCGAGACGTTCTTCTTCGTCAGCTGCTTGTTGACCAGCGTGAACGGGATCGCCGGATGGCGCGGCAGGATCTGCGCGATCAGCATGCGGCCCGGCGTCGTGACGACCGTCTGGCGCACCGGCTTGCCCTCGGCATCGACCGTGTCGAAGCGCGCGACGATCTTGTCGTGCAGCTTGATCGCGCCGGCCGACAGGGCGTACTCGACCTCGCCGATGGTGGCGAACGACGACGCGCCCGTCACCGTGACGCGGCCTTCGGCGTCATATTCGTTCCGGTCCGGGGTCACCAGGAATTCCGGCGTCTCCAGGCTCAGATAGTACAGGCCCAGCACGATATCCTGGGACGGCACGATGATCGGCTTGCCGTTCGCGGGGCTGAGGATGTTGTTCGTCGACATCATCAGCACGCGCGCTTCCAGCTGCGCCTCGAGGCTCAGCGGAACGTGCACGGCCATCTGGTCGCCGTCGAAATCCGCGTTGAAGGCGGTGCAGACCAGCGGATGGAGCTGGATCGCCTTGCCTTCGATCAGCACCGGCTCGAACGCCTGGATGCCCAGGCGATGCAGGGTCGGCGCGCGGTTCAGCATCACCGGATGCTCGCGGATCACCTCTTCCAGGATGTCCCAGACCTCGGGACGTTCCTTTTCCACCATCCGCTTCGCGGCCTTGATGGTGGTGGCGTGGCCGTATTTTTCCAGCTTCGAATAGATGAACGGCTTGAACAGCTCCAGCGCCATCTTCTTCGGCAAGCCGCACTGGTGCAGCTTCAGCTCTGGGCCGACCACGATGACCGAACGGCCGGAATAATCGACGCGCTTGCCCAGCAGGTTCTGGCGGAACCGCCCCTGCTTGCCCTTCAGCATGTCGGACAGCGACTTCAGCGGACGCTTGTTGGCGCCCGTGATCGCCCGGCCGCGACGGCCGTTGTCGAACAGCGCATCGACCGATTCCTGAAGCATGCGCTTCTCGTTCCGGACGATGATGTCCGGCGCACGCAGCTCGATCAGCCGCTTGAGGCGGTTGTTGCGGTTGATGACGCGGCGGTACAGGTCGTTCAGGTCGGACGTCGCGAAACGGCCGCCATCCAGCGGAACCAGCGGACGCAGTTCCGGCGGAATCACCGGAATCAGGTCCATGATCATCCACTCGGGGCGCGAATCGCTGTCGGCGAACGCCTCGATCAGCTTCAGGCGCTTGACCAGCTTCTTGCGCTTGGCCTCGGACGTGGTGTCCTTCAGCTCCTGGCGCAGACGCTCCTTGTCGGCCTTGCAGTCGATGCGTTCGAGAACCTTCTTGATCGCCTCGGCGCCGATCCCGACCTCGATCCCCTCCTCGCCATGCTCGTCCATGACGTCGAGGTACTGGTCCTCGGTCAACAGGCTGTACTGCTTCAGCGGCGACGTGCCGGGTTCGAGAACGACGTAGCTCTCGAAATACAGGATCTTTTCCAGATCCTTCAGCGTCATGTCGACCATCAGGCCGATGCGGCTGGGCAGCGACTTCAGGAACCAGATATGCGCGACCGGGCTGGCCAGTTCGATATGGCCCATGCGCTCGCGCCGGACCTTGGCCAGCGTCACCTCGACACCGCATTTCTCGCAGACGATGCCGCGGAACTTCATGCGCTTGTACTTGCCGCACAGGCACTCGTAATCCTTGATCGGACCAAAGATCCGCGCACAGAACAGGCCATCGCGTTCCGGCTTGAACGTGCGGTAGTTGATGGTCTCGGGCTTCTTGATCTCGCCATAGGACCAGGACCGGATCTGCTCGGACGAGGCGAGCTGGATCTTGATCTGGTCGAAGGTCATGGCCTGGCCGGTCTGGCCAAGGATCTTCATGAGTTCGTTCATGCGCCGTAAACCCCCTGGGGGAACCGGGAGGAGGCGGCCCTGGCGGCCACCTCCGTCCCTGAGAAGAAAACAGACGGAGAGAGAATGGAGCGACCGACGAATTCGTCAGTCATTGCCGCTCTGCTCCAGATCCACGTTCAGGCCGAGCGATTTCAGCTCCTTGATGAGCACGTTGAAGCTCTCGGGAATGCCGGCCTCGAAATCGTCCTGCTCGCGCACGATCGCCTCGTAGACCTTGGTGCGGCCGGACACGTCGTCCGACTTCACCGTCAGCATTTCCTGCAAGGTGTAGGCCGCGCCGTAGGCTTCCAGCGCCCACACTTCCATCTCGCCGAACCGCTGGCCACCGAACTGCGCCTTGCCGCCCAGCGGCTGCTGGGTCACCAGCGAGTACGGACCGATCGAACGCGCATGGATCTTGTCGTCGACCAGGTGATGCAGCTTCAGCATGTAGATGTAGCCGACCGTGGTCTGGCGCTCGAACGGCTCGCCGGTGCGGCCGTCGATCAGCTGCGACTGGCCGGACTTGTTCACCCCGGCGCTTTCCAGCATCGCCTCGATATCCGGGATCGACGCACCGTCGAACACCGGGGTCGCGATCGGCACGCCCTTGCGCAGGTTGTTCGCCAGTTCGACAAGCTGGTCGTTCGGCAGGTCGACGATCGCGTCGTCATATACCGTGTCGCCATAGACCGACTTCAGGCGGCCCAGCAGCTCCTGCTTCTTTTCGCCGGTGCGCTGGTAGTCATCGACCAGCTCGCCGATGCCCCGGCCGATGTTGGCGCAGGCCCAGCCCAGATGGGTCTCCAGGATCTGCCCGACATTCATGCGCGACGGCACGCCCAGCGGGTTCAGCACCAGATCGACCGGCGTGCCGTCCTCGAGGAACGGCATGTCCTCGACCGGCACGACGCGCGAGACGACACCCTTGTTGCCGTGACGGCCGGCCATCTTGTCGCCCGGCTGCAGCTTGCGCTTCACCGCGACGAAGACCTTGACCATCTTCATCACGCCCGGCGGCAGTTCGTCGCCGCGCTGCAGCTTCTCGACCTTGCTTTCGAAGCGCGCCTGGATCCGGGCCACCGCCGCGTCGAACTCGCGCCGCAGCACCTCCAGCTCGACCATCACCGCGTCGGAAGCAACGGTGATGTTCCGCCATGCGCCGCGCGGATGCTCGGTCAGCACCTCCTCGGTGATCTCGGTGCCCGAGCGCAGGCCCTTGAAGCCGGTCCCGGCGACCTGCCCGACCAGACGCTCGCGCAGGCGGTTGTAGAACGACCGCTCCTGAATCGCGCGCTCATCGTCGCGATCCTTGGCCAGACGCTCGATTTCCGCGCGCTCGATCGCCATCGCGCGCTCGTCCTTGTCGACGCCGCGACGCGAGAAGACGCGCACATCGACAATGGTGCCCGTGGTGCCGGGCGGCAGCTTCAGCGAGGTATCGCGGACGTCGGACGCCTTTTCACCGAAGATCGCGCGCAGCAGCTTCTCTTCCGGCGTCATCGGGCTTTCGCCCTTCGGCGTCACCTTGCCGACCAGGATGTCGCCGGGGTTCACCTCGGCGCCGACATAGACGATGCCCGCCTCGTCGAGGTTGCGAAGCGCCTCCTCGCCGACATTGGGGATGTCGCGGGTGATTTCCTCCTGGCCCAGCTTGGTGTCGCGGGCCATGACCTCGAATTCCTCGATATGGATCGAGGTAAAGACGTCATCGCGCGCGATGCGCTCGGAAATCAGGATCGAATCCTCGAAATTGTACCCGTTCCACGGCATGAACGCGACCAGCACGTTCCGGCCCAGGGCCAGTTCGCCCAGTTCGGTGGACGGGCCGTCGGCGATGATGTCGCCACCGCGCACCCGGTCGCCCACGCGCACCAGCGGACGCTGGTTGATGCAGGTGGACTGGTTGGAGCGCATGTATTTACGCAGCCGGTAGATATCGACACCCTGGGTCGCCCCGGCCTCGTCGGTCGCACGGACCACGATGCGGGCGCCGTCGATCTGGTCGATGATGCCGCCGCGACGCGCCACGATGGTGGCGCCGGAGTCATGGGCGACCGCCGCTTCCATGCCCGTGCCGACCAGCGGCGCGTCCGACCGCACCAGCGGCACCGCCTGGCGCTGCATGTTCGAGCCCATCAGCGCGCGGTTGGCGTCATCGTTCTCCAGGAACGGGATCAGCGCCGCGGCGACCGAGACAAGCTGCTTGGGCGACACGTCGCAGGCCGTGACCTCCTCCGGCTTGACCAGGCGGAAGTCACCGCCGCGCCGCACGGACACCAGCTCGTCCGTCAGCTTGCCGTCGGTGTCCTGCCGGGCGTCGGCCTGGGCGACGATCAGCTTTTCCTCTTCCATCGCGGACAGGTATTTCCACCCGTCCTGCAGGACACCGTCGCGCACCAGGCGGTACGGGGTCTCGATGAAGCCGTACTTGTTGACCTTCGCATAGGTCGCCAGCGAGTTAATCAGGCCGATATTCGGGCCTTCCGGCGTTTCGATCGGGCAGATGCGGCCATAATGGGTCGGATGGACGTCGCGGACCTCGAAGCCCGCGCGCTCGCGCGTCAGGCCGCCCGGCCCGAGGGCCGAAAGGCGGCGCTTGTGCGTGACCTCGGACAGCGGGTTGGTCTGGTCCATGAACTGGCTGAGCTGCGACGAACCGAAGAACTCGCGCACCGCGGCCGCGGCCGGCTTCGCGTTGATGAGGTCATGCGGCATCACGGTGTCGATGTCGACCGAGCCCATGCGCTCGCGAATCGCGCGCTCCATCCGCAGCAGGCCGACGCGATACTGGTTTTCCATCAGTTCGCCGACCGAGCGGACGCGCCGGTTGCCCAGGTTGTCGATGTCGTCGATCGTGCCGCGCCCGTCCTTTAGCTCGCACATGATCTTGACGGTACGCAGGATGTCTTCCTTACGCAGGACGCGGACGGTGTCCGGCGCGTCCAGGCCCAGGCGCATGTTCATCTTCACGCGGCCGACGGCGGACAGGTCATAGCGGTCGGCGTCGAAGAACAGGCCCGAGAACATCGCCTCGGCCGTCTCGGGGGTCGGCGGCTCGCCGGGGCGCATGACGCGATAGATGTCGGTCAGCGCATCGTCGCGCGTCGTGTTCTTGTCGACCGTCAGCGTGTTGCGGATCCACGGACCGTTGGAGGCGTCGATGGCCAGCGTCGGCAGACGGTCGAGGCCGGCTTCCTCCAGGGCCTCCAGACGCGCCTCGGTCAGCTCCTCGCCGGCCTCGGCGTAGATCTCGCCGGTGTCCGGATTGACCAGGTCATAGGCGACATAGCGGCCGATCAGGCCGGCGGCGCCCACCAGAACGTCCTTGGTCTTCTCCGCGATCTTGCGGACCATCCGCGCCGTCAGCTTGGCGTCGGCCTCGGCCACCACCTCGCCGGTCTCGGCGTCGATCAGCGGCTCCAGCAGCTTCAGGCCACGGAACGACTCGGCGTCGAACGGGCGCGCCCAGCCCTTGGACGTCTTCACGAAGACGACCTTGCCGTAGAAATAGTTCAGGATCTCGTCGGCATCCATGCCCTGGATGTCCAGCGCATCCACATCACCGCCCTCGGCCAGCTTGGCGGCGCGCGCGGCGGCCGAGGCCTCGCCTTCAAGGGCGTACAGAAGCGTCGTCACCGGCAGCTTCCGCTTGCGGTCGATGCGGACGTAGATCAGGTCCTTGCTGTCGAATTCGAAATCGAGCCACGAGCCGCGATAGGGGATGACGCGGGCGGCGAACAGGAACTTGCCCGACGAATGGGTCTTGCCCTTGTCGTGGTCGAAGAACACGCCCGGGCTGCGGTGCATCTGGCTGACGATGACGCGCTCGGTGCCGTTGATGATGAAGGTGCCGTTGTCGGTCATGAGCGGCATGTCGCCCATGTAGACCGGCTGCTCCTTGATGTCGCGGATCGAGCGCGAACCCGTATCCTCGTCCACGTCCCAGACGATCAGGCGCAGCACCACCTTCAGCGGCGCCGCGAAGGTCAGGCCGCGCTGGATGCATTCCTCGACGTCGTATTTCGGTTCCTCGAGTTCGTAATTGACGAACTCGAGCCGGCCGCGGCCGGCGAAGTCATTGATCGGGAAAACCGAACGGAACACTTCCTGCAGGCCGGTCTGCGTCCGGCTGTCGGCGGACACGTTCATCTGCAGGAACGCCTCGTAGCTGGCGCGCTGCACATCGATCAGATTGGGCATCGGAGCAATTTCGGGTATCCGCCCGAAGCTCTTGCGGATGCGCTTGCGTCCCGTGAACGATTTCGTAATCGCGTTCATCGTCTATCCTGCCCCCATCCCCAACGGCCCCAAATCCCCGCGCCCTGCGGCGAACACCGCGGCGACCGGAAACGGACCATCAAATACCGCCTTGTGCGGTCGCCGGCCGGCAGCGGCCCGCGACCTGCCCACCCCAAAGGATAGGCCCTCTACCGCCAAAGGCGCCCGAGACCTCGCGGTCAGGGCGCCAGAACGGCCAAGGGGGCGGGAACCATCAGGTGTCCCGCCCTCGCTCGGTTAGATCAGGAGCGGCGACCCACATGGGGCCGCCGGCAACCCGGCAGATTACTTCACTTCGACAGACGCGCCGTTCTCTTCAAGAACCTTCTTGATCTTCTCGGCTTCGTCCTTCGTCACGCCTTCCTTCACGGTCTTCGGCGCGCCTTCGACCAGATCCTTGGCTTCCTTCAGGCCCAGGCCGGTGATGGTGCGGATTTCCTTGATGACGTTGATCTTCTTGTCACCGGCCTTCGCGAGGACGACGGTGAATTCGGTCTGCTCTTCCGCCGGGGCGGCGGCAGCGGCCGGCGCGGCGGCAACGGCGACCGGAGCGGCGGCGGAAACGCCCCACTTCTCTTCGAGCAGCTTGGAGAGCTCGGCAGCCTCGAGAACGGTGAGGGCGGACAGCTCGTCAACGAGTTTGGTCAGATCGGCCATGATTCGGTCTTCCTAATGTATACACTGATTGGCGCAACACAATCCCGATTTCACGAGACTGTGCGAATTTCATCGCCCCGCGCATGCGGGGCGCATATGGCTCAGGCAGCCTCGTCCTTCTTGGCGTAGGCCCCGAAAACCCGCGCAAGCTGTCCGGCCGGCGCCTGGAGGACACCCGCGATGCGCGTGGCCGGCGTGGAGATAAGCCCCACCAGCTGCGCCCGGAGCGTATCCAGGGACGGCAGCTCGGCCAGCGCCTTGATCCCATCCACATTCAGTGTCTGGGTTCCAAGCGCTCCACCGAGCACGACAAGCTTTTCGTTGGTCTTGGCGAACTCGACAAGCACCTTGGCCACCGCCACAGGATCCGCCGACCACGACAATGCGGTCGGCCCCTTCAGCAGCGGCGAGATGCCTTCGAATCGGGTCCCTGCCAGGGCGAGGTTGGCCAGCCGGTTCTTCGCGACCTTGTAAGTCGCTCCAGCCGCGCGCACACGCCGCCGCAATTCCGTCGCATCAGCCACCGTCAGCCCGTCATTACGGGTGACAACGACCATGGACGTATCGGCGAACACGGCCGCGAGGGAGGCAACAAACTCCCGCTTCTCCGTACGGTCCAATTCCCGTCTCCGTCGTGACCCGCCAGACATGGCCTGGCAGGCCGGGTTTACCCAAGGAAGGCACGGCCACCGGGGCCGCCCCTCCGGTTCGCCTGTCCTGTGCAACGGAACAACCAGTGCGGGCGGATGATCCGCCCCAATCCGGCAATCCCCGTCTTCCGTGTGCGGCCCCCGCGGGGGCCATCAAGGCATGCGCCACATCCGGTCATGGACAGGTTCGGAAGACCGGGGCGCGCCCCCATGGAATGGGAAGTGCGCCCCGCCTCCTGTCCGCCGCGCGCCCTGGGGACAGGGGCGCGGCGTCATCTCTGGTGCGATCAGCCCGCCGAGAAGGCGGACACGTCGACGCGGATACCCGCCCCCATGGTCGAGGACAGGGCGGCCTTCCGCAGATAGGTGCCCTTGGCGCCCGACGGCTTGGCCTTCTGCACCGCATCGACGAACGCGCGGATGTTCTCGGCCAGCTTGTCGCCGTCGAACGACGCCTTGCCGATGCCGGCATGGATGATGCCGGCCTTTTCGGCGCGGTACTCGACCTGGCCGGACTTGGCCGCCGTGACGGCGCCCTTGACGTCCATGGTCACGGTGCCGAGCTTGGGGTTCGGCATCAGGCCGCGCGGACCCAGGATCTTGCCCAGGCGACCGACCAGGGCCATCATGTCCGGGGTCGCGATGCAGCGATCGAACGCGATTTCACCAGCCTGCACCTTCTCGGCCAGGTCATCGGCGCCGACGACATCGGCGCCGGCGGCCAGCGCCTCCTCGGCCTTCGCGCCGCGGGCGAACACGCCGACGCGCAGCGTCTTGCCCGTGCCGTTCGGCAGGGACAGCAGGCCACGGACCATCTGGTCGGCATGGCGCGGGTCGATGCCCAGGTTCAGCGAGATCTCGATCGTCTCGTCGAACTTGGCGGTCGCGCCCTGCTTCACCAGGCCGATGGCCTCGTCCAGGCTGTACTGCTTGTTACGATCGATCGTGGCGCGCACGGCCGCCAGACGCTTGTTCTTCGCCATGGAATCAGCCCTCCACCACCGTAAGGCCCATCGCCCGGGCCGAGCCGATCAGCATACGCACGGCCCCGTCCAGATCGTTGGCATTCATGTCCTGCTTCTTCTGTTCCGCGATCTCGCGCAGCTGCGCCATCGTGACGCTGCCGACGGCCGCGGACTTGCCCACGGTCGAGCTGCCCTTCTTGATGTTGGCGGCCTTCATGAGGAAGTAGGTGTTCGGCGGGGTCTTCGTGATGAACGTGAACGTCCGGTCGGCGAACGCGGTGATGACCACCGGGATCGGCATGCCGGGTTCCAGACCCTGGGTCTTGGCGTTGAACTCCTTGCAGAACTGCATGATGTTCAGGCCGCGCTGACCCAGCGCCGGGCCGACCGGCGGGGACGGATTCGCCTTGCCGGCGGGAATTTGCAACTTGATGTAGCCAACGATCTTCTTGGCCATATCCGGGTCTCCTGACTGTTTCACCCGGACCGCGGTTCAGGCGGCCGCCCGCCGCCCGGGGGCGGCGGCAGCGGTCTCCCGCGTTCCGTAGGAGGCGGGTCCCTAACCCTATTTGCCCGGCGGTGTCAACCCCGGCCCGCGCAGGGCGGCGCCGGTCAGGTCGGACTGTTCCGGCAGGGTGCCTGCCGCGATGCCGCCGATTGTCTTCGGCGTCCGCAATCCGTCATATTGCAGCGGCGCGAACGGCATGATCGACTTCGCATCCGGCAACTGGCTGCGCGACCAGCCGCCGCCCAGCGCGCGGATCAGGGTCACATTGGCCTGCAGGCGCCGGGTTTCCACCTGAACCTCGGCAATCCGGGCGGTCAGGGCGGCGATCTGCGCCACCACCACGTCCAGGTAGTTGGTCAGCCCGCCGGTATAAAGCGTCATGGTCATGTTCTGGGTACGCAGGGCGGCCTTCACGGCCTCCTCCTGCTGCTGCTGCTCGACGCGCAGGCGGCCGGTCAGGGTCAGCCCGTCCTCGACATCCTGGAAGGCGGACAGGACGGCGTTGCGATAATTATCCTCGGCCTGGCGGTACTGCGACCAGGTCCGCTGCAGCTCCGCCCGGCGCAGCCCACCCTGGAACAGCGGCAGCACCGCCTGGGCGGCGTAGGCGTACATGCTGTTGGACAGGTCGGCCAGCGAAAAGCCGTTGTCCATGAACCCGGTCATGGCGCTGAAGGTGACGTGCGGATAGAACGCCGCCCGCGACACGCCGATGGCCCGGTTGGCCTGCGCCATCTCGCGCTCGGCCCCCGCGACGTCGGGCCGCCGCTCCAGCAGGGTCGAGGGCACGCCGGCCGGTATGGCGATCTCGGGGAAATGCAGGGTGTCCACCGGTTCGATATGGAAGGCCGATGGCGAGACGTTCACCAGCACGGCGATCGCATGTTCCAGCACCGCGCGCCGGGCCAGCAGGTCGGTATCCTGCGCCTGGGTGGCGTAAAGCTGGTTCTGCGCCCGCGCGACGTCCAGCCCCGCCGCGATCGCCCCGGCCTGACGCAGCCGCGTGATCTGCACCGCCAGTTCGTACGTGCGGATCGAGTCGCGATAGACCGCGTCCTGCACGTCCAGTCCGCGCAACGCCATGTAGTCGCTGGCCAACTCGGCATCCAGGCTGAGCCGCATCAGCGCGTAGTCGGCGGCGCGTTGCTGCGCCAACTGCCGCCGCATCCGCACCTGGTTGCGGATCGACGACCAGAAATCCGGCTCCCACGAGGCAGTGCCGCCATATTGTTCGGACGACATGTAGGTCGGGCCGGTCGAACCGGCGCCACGCCACAGGCGATGGGCCGAACCCTTGTTCTTGCTCATGGACGCCTGGCCGGCGACCTGCGGGTACAGGCCGGCCCGGGCCTCGGCCGCCATGTCGCGGGCCTGGGTGAAGGTCTCGGCGGCGACCTGAAGATCGGGATTGGTGCGATTCGCCTGGTCTTCCAGCCGGTTCAGCACGGGGTCGCCGAACGCGGTCCACCAGTCGCCGCGCAGCGCGGCGTCCTGGGGCGCCGCGAAGCGCATGATGCCGTCGCCCTTCCAGTCGTCGGGAAACAGCAGGTGCGTCGGACGATAGGCCGGCGCCATGTCGCACGACGCCAGGCCGCCCAGCAGCGCCAGGGCGCAGGCGCGCAATCCCGCGCGGCGGGAGGACGGACGTCGGGCGGCGGCGTGGGAAAGGGCGGAGCTGGTCATTGCTGCGCTCCGGCCTCCTCCGACCCGCCCGCATCGGCGGGCATGGCCCGCGTATCGTCATTCTGGGCGGCAGGATGCGCGGCGTCCGACGGCGTGTTGTAGCCCGGCGTCGGGTCCACCACCTTGACCTCCTGCCCTTCCAGAAGGCCGGCGGACGGGTTGTTCACGATCCGGTCCGTCGCCTTCAGCCCGCTGCGGATCTGCACGCTGGTGCCCAGGTTGGTGCCGACGACGACATTCTGCAGGCGGATGCGGTTATGCTCGTCCACCAGCGCCACCTGCATGCCCTGGCCGCGGAAGATCAGCGCACCTTCCGGCACGATCAGGATGGACGGATCGCCCGGCGCGCGGAAATGGACGGTGGCGTAGGAATCCGGCCACAGCTCGCGCTGGTCGTTGTCCACCGTCAGCTCGGTGGTGACGGTGCGGGTGCTGAGGTTGAAGGCGCCGGCGGTGGCCAGGAACTGCGCCTTGAAGACGCGGCCGGGATATTGCGGAACCGTCAGGTCCGCCATCAGCTTGGGGCTGATGATGTCGGCGTAATCCTGCGGCACCGAGACAAAGATACGCATCCGGTGCACGTCGGCCACGCTGAACAGCTCGGTGGCGTTCCCACGCGACGACACGTCGCCGCCGCCCGCGTTCACATAATCGCCCACGTCGGCCAGGCGCGACGTCACCACGCCATCGAACGGCGCCACGATCTGCTTGAAGCCGATCAGCGCGGCGTAGCGCGAGACCTGGTGCCGTGCGGCTTCGACCTGCGCCTGCTCGGCCTCGGCGTTGGCGGCCTGGACGTCTACTTCCTGCTGCGACACCGCCTGGGTCCCCTGCAGGGCCTTCCAGCGGCGGGCGGTGATCTGCGCCAGCTTGTAGCGCGCCATGGCCACGTCGAAATTGGCCTTGGACGCCGCGTACTGCGCGTCCACCCCCGGCGTGTCGATCGTGGCCAGCACGTCGCCGGCCTTCACCACCGCGCCGATATCCTTGTACCACATGTGCACGTAGCCCGAGACCTGGGCATAGATCGGCGCCTGGTACCAGGCCGAGATGTTGCCCGGCAGGTCCAGCGTCCGGACGCTGGGCCCGTGGCTGGGCGAGATCAGCTGCACGCGTGGAATCGCGGCATCCGCGGTATCGTGCCGCAGGGCGGCGACATGCAGCCGCCGCTCCAGGATCCCGCCGCCGACGACCACCACCAGAATGGCGACGCCGACCCCGGCCAGGAGCTTCCCGCGCCCCGACATTGCGCGCCCGCGGGCCTGTCCTACGCCGCTCATGCACGTTCTCCTTCGGCGGTACGGTGTTTTCGGGAATGCAGCAGGGCAAAGACGCACGGCACGAACAGCAGCGTCGCAACCGTCGCGACCGCCAGGCCACCCATCACGGCGCGGCCCAGCGGCGCGTTCTGCGAATTGCTCAGGGACATCGGCAGCATGCCGATTATCATCGCCGACGCCGTCATCAGCACCGGCCGGATACGTTCGTACCCCGCCTCGATGGCGGCACGGACGGCGTCGCCATGCACCTCCATCCGTTCACGGGCGAAGGACACGACCAGGATCGAATTCGCGGTCGCCGTGCCCATGCACATGATCGCCCCGGTCAGCGCCGGCACCGACAGCGTGGTGTGCGTCACGAACAGCGCCCAGGCGATGCCCGCCAGCGCGCCCGGCAGGGCGGTGATGATGATGAACGGGTCCAGCCACGACTGAAAATTCACGACGATGATGAGGTAGACCAGCAGCACCGACATCGCCAGGCCCAGGCCGAGCTGCCAGTAGGCATTGTTCATCGTCACCGCCTGGCCGCGCACCACCAGGGTGGCGCCCCGGGGCAGGTCATGGCGGGCCGCATCCACCACGCGGTTGACCTCGCGCGAGACGGTGCCCAGGTCCAGCCCTTCGTTCGCCGCATAGATGTTGAAGACCGGCATGATGTTGTAATGGGACACCTCGCCCGGCGTGCCGGTCTGCACGATGTCGCTGAGGCCGCCCAGGATCTGCGGCGTGGTGCCGCGGGGGTTGCCGTCGCCGCGATCGATGGGGATGGTCTCCAGGTCGTTCATCGTCTGCAGGAATTGCAGCGGCGTCTGGATATCGACCAGATGCGACACCCCGGTCGCCGGGTCCAGCCAGTAGGTGGGCGAGACCTGGCCGCTGCCCGACAGGGTGGCCAGCGCGTTGTTCGCGATGTCGGCCTCGGTCAGGCCGGTGCCCAGCGCGTAGGTGCGTCGCGCATTCACCCGCAGGGTCGGCGTGTTCATCGGCTCCTGCACCGTGACGTCGGCGATGCCGGTCACATGGCGCAGCCGCGCCGCCAGATGCTGGGCGAAGGCGAAATTATCCGCCAAGTTGCGGCCGGATATCTGCACGTCGATCGGCGAGGGCAGACCGAAATTCAGGATCTTCGCCGTCAGGTCGGCCGGCATGAAGGTGATTTCGGTTCCCGGAAAATGCTCGGCCAGCCCGCGCCGCAGGATGTCGCGATATTCGGCGACCGGCGCTTCGTCGTTCTTCAGCGTCACCGTCAGGTCGCAGTCCTGCGTGCCGACGGTGGGCGTGGGAATGAACGCCTGGTTCAGGCCGCTGAACGGCAGGCCGCAGTTCGATACGATGTCATCGACCTGGCCCGGCAGCAGGCGCGAGATATCCTGGCTGACCAGCATCGAGATCTTGCCGGCCTCGTTCAGCTTGGTGCCCAGACGCGCGCGCATGTGGATCGCCAGCGTGTTCGAATTGATCTCGGGGAAGAAATCCTGCCCGACGAAGAAGATCAGCCCCATCGAGGCGACCGCGCAGGCCAGAAACACCGGAATGAAACGCCCCCGCGTCGCCACCAGATGCGCCAGCAGGTCGCGATAGCCGATGCGGAACGCGGTGAAACCCCGTTCGAACCCCTGCTGGAAGCGACCGAAGAACCCGCGCGGCCGGTCGGCCGCGTGCGGGTCGGCATGGGCCGCCACCTGGGCCGCCAGCATGTATTTCGCCATGGTCGGCACCAGGGTGCGCGACAGGATGAAGGACGCGATCATGGCGAAGATGATCGCCTCGGCCATCGGCATGAACAGCCAGCCGGCCACGCCGGTCAGCTGGAACAGCGGCATCCACACGATACAGATGCACAGCGTCGAGACGAAGGTGGGGATCACGATCTGGTTCGCCGCGTCGATGATCGCGGTCTCCAGGTCCTTTTCCATTTCCAGATGCGCGTCGATATTCTCGATCATGACGGTGGCGTCATCGACCAGGATGCCGACCGCCAGCGCCAGCCCCCCCAGGGTCATGACGTTGATGGTCTGCCCCGCCCAGCCCAGCCCGATCACCGAGCACAGCATCGCCAGCGGGATCGACGTCGCGATAATCACCGTCGAGCGCCAAGACCCCAGGAACAACAGCACCACCAGGCTGGTCAGCAGGGCGGCCGTGCCCATTTCCTGCACCACGTCGCGCACGGCCTCCTTCACGAAGGTCGAGGCATCGTTCAGGACCCGGATCTGCACCCCCGGCGGCAGCGTCTGGACGATCGACGGCAGCAGCGCCTTGACCCCGCTGACCACCGACAGCGTCGAGGCGTCACCGCTTTTCATGATGACGATCAGCACGGCCTGGTGCCCCCTGACCAGCACCATGTTGGTCTGCGGCGGCCCGCCCGCGTGCACCCAGGCGACGTCGCGCAGATACACGACCGAATTGCCGTCCTGCTTGACCGGGATGCCGTTGAACGCGTCGATTTCACGCGGGGTCGCGTTGGTCTGCACCATGAAGTCGAACGCGCCGATCTGCTGGTCGCCGGCAGGCAGGACGATGTTCTGCCGCCCCAGGGCGGCGCCGATGTCGGTGGCCGACAATCCGTGGGCCAGCAGCTTGGCCTGGTCGAGATCGACCATGATATTGCCCGGCTGCCCGCCGTACGGGTTGGGGATCGCGGCGCCCGCGACCGAGACCAGGGCCGGGCGGATCAGGTTGGACGACATGTCGTAGATCTGCGACGCCGTCATCGAATCCGACGAGACCTGGAGCGTGAGCACCGGCACCGAGGACGCGTTGTAGGTCAGCACCAGCGGCGGCGTCATGCCCGCCGGCATCTGCTTGATGACCGTCTGCGACACCGAGGTGATCTGCGTCTGCGCGACCGCGGTGTCCGTGCCGGGCTGGAAGAACACCTTGACGATGCCGCGCCCGTAATAGGACTGGCTTTCGATATGCTCGATATTGTTGACCGTGGCGGTCAGCGCGCGCTCGTAATAATAGATCACGCGGCCTGACATGTCCTCGGGCATCAGGCCGGTATAGCCCCAGACGATCGCGACGACCGGAATCTTGATGCTGGGGAAGACGTCCGTCGGCGTCTGGACGATGGACCGGACGCCGAAGACCACGATCAGGATCGAAAGGACGACGAAGGTGTAGGGCCGCTTGAGGGCGGTGACGACGATGGAATTCATGCGCGGGACGAACCGTCACGCGCACAGGCGCCCCCCGAAGGGGCCGGCGCCCCGGTGCGTATCGGGACCGGACCCAGCTGTCCGCGTGTGTGCATCGTCGATCTCCCCCGCGTCTTCGGCAGTCTCGTTATCACGCCTCCGCGACAAGCCAATGAAATTTCCATTTAGAAACCGCCTTTGGCAATGCGGCCGGCCGCGCCGGATGGCCCCTGCCCGCCCGATCAGGTCGCGGCCGGCGCCGTCGGTGGAGTCGAAGGGAAGACGACGCCGAACAATGCACCAGGGCGGATATCCTGTTTCCTGGTCTCGGATATCGTCAAAGTCGCATTGTGCAGCCGCAGGATGGCCGAGACAAGACTGAGGCCCAGGCCGCTGCCCGGCACATGCCGGCTCTTGTCCGAACGATAGAACCGGTTGAGCACCGCCTGGCGTTCCTCCGGCAGGATGCCGATGCCGGTATCCGCGATCTCCAGCCGCGCGCCGTCGCCCTGCCGCACCGTCGCCAGCGTCACCTCGCCACCGGGATCGGTAAATTTGATGGCGTTGTCGATAAGGTTGGCCAGAACCTCGATCAGCAGGTCGCGGTCGCCATAGACCGGAACCGGCCCCGTGGAGGGCAGAAGGTCGAGGCGGATCTGCTTGGCCTCGGCAATCGGTTCGTAGAGATCGACGATATCCGCCGCGATCTCGTTCAGCTCAACGACTGCGAAACCGACCCGGCGGCGCGCGTTGTCGATCTCCCCTATCCGCAGCAGGGCTGTTATGATCGAGAAGCATTGGTCGAGATCGTCGATCGCTCGCCCGACGACCGCGCGCAGGTCGTCGGCCGACAGCCTGCCGCCCAGGGCGCGATCCAGCCGCGCGCGCACGCGCGCCAGCGGCGTACGCAGGTCATGCGCGATGTCGTTCCCGACATCGCGGATTTCGTCCATCAGATGTTCCAGCCGATCGAGCATGCGGTTCACACTGCCGGCCAGGCGCTGCATCTCGTCCCGCCCGCGCCCCGAGGGCAGGCGTTCGTGCATGTCGCCCTCCATGATGCGGTCGATCGCCTCATGCATCACCGTGACCCGCGCCAGCGCCCGGTGGCTGAGCACGATGCCGGTCATCAGCGCGAACAGCACCGTCGGCACGATCGACACCAGCAGCGAATGCCGCATCATCAGCCGCAGTTCGTCCAGCATGTGCAGCCCGCGCGCAAGCACCAGAATCCGCTCGCCGCCCACCGGAATGGCCAGGATACGCAGGACATAGGGGGCGTCCTCGGTCGGCCAGACCGTCAGCTCGTGCACCCGCCCGTCGGCGTACAGCCCCTTCGGCCACACGCGCAGGTCGCCGGCGACATAGCGATGCGACATGTCGAACAGCCCGGCCTCGTTGATGACGACGCGCAGGTCGTCGGTCGCGCGCTCGCGGATCTTGTGCTCCAGGTCCTGCGCGGTTTCACGCGACAGCAGGTCGGCCTCACGGTGCAGCAGGGCGTCCGACCGCCGGAACTCGAACGTCTTGGTCTGGCTGTAGCCCAGCGAGAACTGCAGCGCCGCCGTGCCGATCATGGCCGCGACCACCGCCAGCGTCAGGCGGAAGGTCGCCGTCCGGAAGACTTCACTCAGAAGCACGCAGCATGAACCCCGTGCCGCGGATGCTCTGGATCAGCGGCGGCCCGCCGGGCTCGTCGATCTTGCGGCGCAGCTTGCCGATATGCACGTCCACCAGGTTAGTCTGCGGGATGAAGCGGTAATTCCACACATCCTCCAGCAGCATGTTGCGCGTCAGCACCTGGTTCGGCCGCCGCATGAGATATTCCAGCAGCCGGAATTCGCGCGGCAGCAGCTCGATCTCCACCCCGTCGCGGATCACCGTGCGCTCGATCAGGTCCATGGTCAGCGGGCCCACGCGCAGCATCGTCTCGCGCGTGTTGTTGGGCCGGCGCATCAGCGCCTCCAGCCGCGCGGCCAGTTCCTCCATCGCGAAGGGCTTGGTCAGGTAGTCGTCGCCGCCGGCCTTCAGCCCGCTGACCCGGTCATCGACCGCCGACAGGGCGGACAGCACCAGCACAGGGGTGGCGACCTGCCGTTCGCGCAGGGTTTCGATCAGGGTCAGCCCGTCCATCTCGGGCAGCATGCGATCGACGATCATCACGTCGAATCCCCCCGCGACGCCGATCGACAGGCCGTCCGGCCCGGTCGCCGCGTGCTGGACCCGAAAGCCACGGCTTTCCAGTTCCTCGGCGACTTCCTGGGCGATCTTGCCGTCATCCTCCACAAGCAGGACACGGGGTCCGGCCGCCTTGCCGGCGCCCGATTCCGTCTCGACGTCGTCCTGATCTGACCTGGAAGAAGCGTTCATGGTCCGCACAGACATGGCCTTACCCCCTGTCCTCCGCCATTAAATTCCGTTTCACCGCCCCGGCGCGCCGTCCTCCGCCCCGCCCAGGGGCAGGTCGGCCGTCGCGTCCGACGATCCGGCGTCCTCCGGCACCGCCCCGATGCCGTCCAGGCCACGCAGTTGCCGGGCCACCGCCCGAGTCCTGTACCGGGCCTCGTCGATCGACGAAGACATGGTCGATGCGTTGCGCGCCAGCTTTTCCAGCACGCCGTCCATCTTGATCATCTCCTGCCGGGTCGCGCCCAGCAGGCGGGCGATGCCGTCGGTGCGCTCCTCCAGCGCCAGGGTAACATACCCCAGATGGATCGTCCGCAGCAGGGCCGGCAGCAGCCCCGGCCCCATGACGATCACCCGGCAGGTCCGCCCGATTTCGTCCAGCAGCCCGGGGCTGCGCGCCACCTCGGCATACAGCCCGTCGGTGGGCAGATACAGCACGGCGAATTCCACCGTCACCGGCGGGACGATGTATTTCGACGCGATCTTCCGCGCCTCGATCCGCAGGGTGGTGTCCAGCGCACGCCGCGCGGCGCGCTCGGCCTGGGGGTCCACCCGCTCCACCGCGTCCAGCAGGCGTTCGTACGCCTCGGTCGGGAATTTCGAATCGATGGCCAGAAGCGGCGGCGTCGTCGCCTTGACCGGCATCCGCACCGCGAATTCCACCACTTCCGCGCTGCCCTCGCGCAGGCGGCAGTTGGCCAGGTAAGCCCCCGCCGGCAGCACGTCCTCCAGGATGGCGCGCAACTGCGCCTCGCCCCAGCCGCCGCGCGTCTTGACGTTGGAAAACAGGCGCTTGAGGTCGCCGATCTGCGCCGTCATCGCCGTGACCTCGCCCATCGCCTTCTGCATCGCGCCGAACTGTTCCAGCACCCGCTGGAACGAGGTCTGCATCTGGCGCTCCACGGCCTCGTGCAGGCGTTCGTCGACGGCGGCGCGGATCGCCTCGGTCTGGCGGGCGCTGGCCTCGGCCATGTCGCGCAGGGCTTCGGCCTGGCCGACCCGGGCCTCGGCCAGTTCGCGGCCGACCGATTGCGCGATGGCGCCCAGCCGGTCCGCCGTCTCCATCCGTCCCTGCTCCAGCCGCGCGGCCAGCACGCGCTCGATGTCCGTCAGGCGCGCGCGCAGGGCCTCGCCGTCGGCCATGCGGGCGGCGCCCTCGCGCTCCAGCATGACGTACATCCGCGCCAGCAGGTCGGCCTCGCCGTCCTCACGGCCGCCACCCGCGCGACGACGCAACAGCAGGGCCGCCGACAGCACCCCGGCGGCGACCAGGACCAGCAGCCCCAGTTGCAGCCCGGCCGCCCCGGATCCGAACGCCTCCGGCATCGCCTTCCCCTTTCTCCCGCAGGTGTGATCCGCCGCCCGTCCATGGCGCGGATACCGGGCGGGTAAACTCCGCCCCCGGCACTTTGGCAACCCGCCGCGTGATGCTATCAAGGTCGGATACGCGCCGTGTAACGGCCGAACGGCATGAGCGGGCCACCGCCCCGCCCCCATGCCGACGGGGGCGGGACGACAGGACCGCCCCAGGGGAAGACCATCGCCATGCACCTGTCCAGCACGCCGGACGACGCCCCGAAGCCCCTTTATCGCAGCCTGTATGTCCAGGTGATCGTCGGCGTGGTGGCCGGAATCCTGCTGGGCCATTTCTGGCCCGCGACGGGCGCGCAGATGAAGCCCCTGGGCGACGGGTTCATCCGGCTGGTCAAGATGGTGATCTCGCCGGTCATCTTCCTGACCGTGGTGACGGGCGTCGCCGGCCTGTCGGACCTGGGCCGCGCCGGGCGGCTGGCCGGCAAGGCGATGCTGTATTTCCTGGCGTTCTCGACCCTGGCGCTGGTGGTCGGCATGGTCGTGGCCAATATCGTCCGTCCGGGGGCCGGCCTGCATGTCGATCCGGCCGCGCTGGACAGCCGCGCGGTGGCGGAGTACGCGGCGAAGGCGCACGACCATTCCTTCAGCCTGTTCGTGCTGCACATCATCCCCGACACCACCGTCAGCGCCTTCACCTCGGGCGAGATCCTCCAGGTGCTGCTGATCGCCATCCTGTTCAGCATCAGCCTGTCGCGCATGGGCGCGCGGGGCCAGGCGGTGCTGGACCTGTTCCGCCAGTTGACCGAACTGGTCTTCGGCGTCGTCCGGCTGGTGATGCTGGCCGCCCCCATCGGGGCCTTCGGCGCCATGGCGTTCACCATCGGGCGGTTCGGCATCGGCTCGGTCATCGACCTGGCCCTGCTGGTGGGCACGTTCTACGCCACGTCGGCGCTGTTCGTGCTGGTGATCCTGGGCGGCGTCGCGCGCTACAACGGGTTCCGGATCCTGCCGCTGCTGGCCTATCTGCGTGAGGAACTGCTGATCGTGCTGGGCACCAGTTCGTCGGAATCCGCGCTGCCGACCCTGATGTCGAAGCTGGAGGCCGCCGGATGCGCCCCTTCCGTCGTGGGTCTGGTGGTGCCGATGGGATATTCCTTCAACCTCGACGGCACCAACATCTACATGTCGCTCGCCGCCCTGTTCATCGCGCAGGCCACGGGGGTGCATCTGGGACTGGGGCAGCAGGTCGCCCTGCTGCTGGTGGCGATGATAAGTTCCAAGGGCGCGGCGGGGGTGACCGGCGCGGGCTTCATCACCCTGGCGGCGACGCTGGCCGTGGTGCCCGACGTGCCGGTCGGCGGCATGGCGCTGATCCTGGGCGTGGACCGTTTCATGTCCGAATGCCGGTCGCTGACGAACATCGTGGGCAACGCCGTCGCCGCCATCGTGCTGGCCCGCTGGGAAAACGAACTGGACGGCCCGATGCTCGCGCACGCGCTGTCGGGCCGTCGCACGCCCCCGCCGAACGCCGGCATAACGCGGTCGACACAAGCGGCATCCGTCTGATACCCGGAACGAAATCACCCGTCCCGCGCGCCGTGGCGCCTTCGGACCAACGCCGCTTCACAGACACAGGGGCGCCCCGTCGGCGCACCCCCCAGACGGACCGCATCCATGGATTCAGCCCCGACGCCCAGTCTTTCCGACACCCCCTTCATGACGACGGCGCAGCGCCTGCGCGGCATCGTGGCGGGGTCGTCGGGCAATCTGATCGAATATTACGACTGGTACGTCTATTCGGCGTTTTCGCTCTATTTCGCCCGGGCCTTCTTCCCCCAGGGCGACATGACCGCGCAGTTGCTCAACACCGCCGCGATCTTCGCCGTGGGCTTCCTGATGCGGCCGATCGGCGGGTGGCTGATGGGCATCCTGGCCGACCGCTACGGCCGGCGCACGGCGCTGAGCGTCTCCATCCTGGCGATGTGCGCGGGGTCGGCGATGATCGTCGTCTGCCCGGGCTATGACCGGATCGGGGTCGCCGCCCCGATCGTCCTGGTCGTGGCGCGGCTGATCCAGGGGGTCAGCCTGGGCGGGGAATACGGCGCCAGCGCCACCTACCTGTCCGAGGTCGCGCCGGCGGCCCATCGCGGATTCTATTCCAGCTTCCAGTACGTGACGCTGGTCATGGGGCAACTGCTGGCGCTGGTCGTCCTTCTGGTCATGCAGTTCGTCCTGCTGACGCCGGCCCAGATCAGCGACTGGGGCTGGCGCGTGCCGTTCGGCATCGGCGCCCTGCTGTCGGTCTCGGTCTTCTGGTTCCGCCGGTCGATGCATGAAAGCGCGCAATTCACCCGCGCCCGCGCGTCCGGCGAGAAAGGCGGCCTGAAAATCCTGTCGCGCTACCGGCGCGAGATCCTGACGGTCTGCGGCCTGACCCTGGGCGGCACGGTGTCGTTCTACACCTACACGATCTACATGCAGAAATACCTGGTCAACACGGTCGGCCTGTCGCGCGAGCAATCGACCCTGGTGTCCGCCACCGCGCTGCTGGTCTTCGCGCTGGCCCAACCGGCGTTCGGCGCACTGTCCGACCGGGTGGGGCGCCGCGTGCTGCTGATCGCGTTCGGGGTGCTGGGCACGTTCGGCACGGTGCCGCTGATGCACGCGCTGTCCGGCGCCCGGGGCATCCTGCCGGCCTTCGCGCTGGTCACGCTGGCGCTGATGGCGGTGTCGACGTACACCTCGATCAACGCGGTGGTGAAGGCCGAGCAGTTTCCCACCCGCGTCCGCGCGCTGGGCGTCGCCTTCCCCTATGCGCTGACCGTCTCGCTGTTCGGGGGAACGGCCGAATATATCGCGCTATGGTGCAAGCAGGCGGGGCACGAGGAGTGGTTCTACTGGTACGTATCGGCCTGCGCGCTGTGTTCGCTGCTGACGGCCCTGTTCCTGCTGGACAGCCGGACACGGATCGAGGCCGAGGACGCGGCCTGAGCCGGATGGAACGCTGGCCCACCCACGCCGATTGGCTATAGTGTTATCAAACGGTCCGGACCTTCGCCTGCATGCCCATTTCCGCGTTTCCCCCCGGCCCGACCATAGCGCTTCTCTGCCTTCTCATCGCCTTTCTCTGCGGCATCGTCCGCCGGTATCATCCCGAACCCGCCCTGCGCCTGCTCAGCCTGGGGGCACTTGTCGGCGCGATCGGCATGCCCGTGCTGATTATGCGCCCTTCGGTCCCCGAGCTTGTGGCCATTTCGGTCGGAGACAGCCTCGTCCTGCTGGCGCTGGCGCTGTTCTGGCAATCGGTCATGCGGCTTTACGGCCGTCCGCTTTCCCGCTGGGGCCTCGCGGCGGCGCCACTGCTGTGGCTGACGTTCTGCACGGCCGCGCCCTTTCGCCGATCGTTCGAGCTGCGCGTCGAAACCGCGATGGTGCTGGTCGGCGCGCTGGTTTTCCTGCCCCTTCTCCAGTTGCTGCGGGTCCCGCGGGAAACGAAATCGCACCAGGCGCTGATCGTCGTCGGCAGCTTTCATATCGCCTGCTGCGCCGTCCGTGGCGTCCTGACGGCCCTCCCCGAACTGGTCCGCTGGCAGTCTGTCGCCACGACGATCATGCCGTTCGAGATGATGTCCTACGTCATCCTGTGGCCGGGCTTCATGCTGACGCTGGTCGCCGAACGCGCGGTCCTTCAGGCGCGGGCCATGGCCCTTCACGACGACATGACGGGCGTGATGAACCGGCGGGGCTTCTGGCAGGCCGCCGAAACCCTGCCGCAACGCGGCCTGCTGCTGTTCGATATCGACCATTTCAAACGCATCAACGATACCTACGGACATGCGTCCGGCGACAACGTCATCCGGCATTTCAGCCGGATCGCCACGGCCACGCTCGGCGCGGACGTGGTCTTCGGCCGGATCGGCGGCGAGGAATTCGCCGCCGCCTTCAGCGGCCTTTCGCCCGAGGCATTGCGCGCCCATGGCGAACGCGTCCGCATCGCCTTCGCCACGGCGGCGCGGGCCCACGACATCGCGGCAACCGTCAGCGCCGGCCTCGCCACCCCGGCCACCCCCGACCTGCCGCTGGGCGACCAGATGGCGATTGCCGACTGGGCGCTCTACCGCGCCAAACGCCTGGGCCGCAACCGCGTGGAAGGCCCTCCCACGGAAGACCCCACCGTTCCGGGCGGATACGGCGCGAAACCCGACCCGGCGTCGCGCCCTACTGCACCAGCCGCCGCATCACGCCAGGCAGGAAGACTGAGAACGGATTGACATGCAGCGCGGGCTCGTTCATCGCGCCGCTGACCACGAAGGTCGCCGCCAGCAGCCCGCCCCCCTTCTCGGGACTGAGCAGCCGCCCGACGCCGGGCATATGGCCGGGGATGGCGTTGACCGCGAAGGCCGGCACGATCGTGCCCTTCAGGTCCAGCCGCCCGCGATCCAGGTCCACCGCCCCCTGCAGCGTGACGCCCAGCGACGCGTTGCCGGCCTGGCCGTCGTGGATGGACAGGATGCCATCGCGGAACGTCAGCGGCAGCGACACCCGGTCGACCAGGAAGCCCCCCGCGCGCGGCGCCTGCATCCAGCCATAGATCGAGGCATTGTTCGCCAGCCGCACCGCATCGGGCGCCTTATGCATCATGATGGGGTCCATCGTCAGCATGCCGGAAAACGGCGCCGACGGCTGACGGTCGTCGAACACCCCCTGAAGGGTCGTCCGACCACCGCTGAACCGCTCCGTCAGGCCGACCTGGCGCAGGATCCGGCCCAGGTCCTGCACGCTGGCCCACAGATGCCGGCCGTCGGCCTCGGGCGTCAGGATCGCCGTGGCCGGCGACGGGCCGGCCATCGAGAACCGCATCCGCGTCAGGCGGACGCCGTTATCCTCCAGATACGCCCGGACGCCCTGAAGGGCGTCCTCGCCGCTGTAATAGAGCGTGCCGGCTTCGGCGTCGATCACCCAGCGACGGCCCGGCGGGCCATGGATCCGCCCCGACGCGGCCTCGGGCATGTGATAGCCGGCGGGGGTATCGCCCTTCGACGTCGCCGGGTCGGACGCCAGCAACGGCGACAGATCGAGCACCGGCGCATGGATGGCGACCCGGATCGGGTCGCGCGGCCCGGCGGGAATGCCCACCGTGGCGTCGCCCCGCGACCGGCCGACGCGGAACCCCCGCAGCACCAGGCGACTGGCCTGCCCGTCGGTCACGTTCGCCCGCCCCTCGACCGACAGCTCCGGCCCCGTCGCACGAATGGCCTCGACCGACGAAAGACGCGCCTGGTCGAGGCCCAGCCGCACCGACGCATGCGCGGCCTGCCCCCGCGCCTTGCGCCACACCGGAATGGTCAGGGCGGCGTCGTCCAGGTTCAGGTTCAGGTCGATCCGTCCAGCACCGCCGGGGAACCGGTCGTACGCGACGTCCAGCTCGGCGCTGCCCTCGAAACGCTGCCCGAAGGTCAGGCCGGTGCGTGCCGCATCCTCGGGCGTGATATGGGCCCGCACCCGCGCGCTTTCGGTCGTGCGGACCGCAGGCCCGGTCCGGAAATCCATGCTGTAGGAAATCGTCGCGGGCACCCCGCCCAGCCGCCCGTTCCCCCGCAGGGTCAACCCTTCGGTGGTGGCGTCGATGGCCAGCCGTCCGTCATCCAGCCCCCGTCCCAGCACCACCTTGCCCAGATGGACGCGGGTGATGTCGGCATGGGTGTCCAGCCTGATCTCGGCCACCTTGACATGGGCCGTCAGGGGCAGGGCCAGATGCAGCCCGATCCGCGCCTGCCCCGACGGCTGGCTGAAGCCCAGCGGATGACGCGACAGCAGGTGCAGCCGCGGTTCGGCCAGCAGGGCCAGCACATCGCGGGCATTGCCGCGCAGGGTCGTCGAGATATCGCCGACCTGGTCCTTCAGCAGCAGGCCGTCGATACGCATGTGCCCGGGCCCGACCGCGACCCGGCCGGTGCCGGTCGCATCCACGTTGCGGCCGGTGCGCTCCACCAGCTGGACCCCATGGTCGAAGGCGATCGACAGCGAATCCGGCCCGTCGAAGACCAGGCTGGCATCCAGCCCGTGCATCGGCGCGATCGGCCGCAGCCAGTGCACGTCCAGCCCCGATCCGTTCAGCCCGCCGCCCAGCGCGACCAGGCGTAGCCCGCGCCAGCCGGTGCGCCCCTGCAACCCGACCGAGACATGCAGGTCGGACGCCGCGCCGCGCGTGATGTTGCGCGTCACCCACAGCCGCGCGCCCTTCGCCGCCCCGGCCGGCCAGTACTGGCCAAGGGTGGCGAAATCCAGGGCCGGAATGCCGGCCGAAAGCGCGATCCGCACCGGCCCCGTCCCGGTCAGGGACGCGGCGTCCAGCACGCCGCCGGCCCGCAGCACCGGGCCGCTGGCCGGCAGGTCCGGATGGTCCGGCGCCCGCAGTTGCGCCACCAGTTCCTCAAGACGGACCGTGGCCGGCCCGGCCAGCGGTCCGGCGGGCGACGGGGCGAACGTGGCCGACAGATGCGCGTGGCCGCCCTCCAGCAGCAGGTACCCGCCCTGGCCGCTGTCGATGCGACCGGCCCCGGCATCCAGCCGCAGCTCCGCAGTGCCGGGGCGCATCGTCCAACCCGGCCCGTCGGCGCGCAGATGCACCGTTCCGTCCAGGCCAAGCGGCAGGTCGATGGCCGACAGCGCCGGCGCGAAGGCGGCGAACGCGGACAGGGCGACCGGCGTCGCCGAGACGCGCCAGCCGACCCCGCCGGCCTCGGGCCGCCCCTCCGCCCGCACCACGGCGCGCGCGCCCGCCTCCGGCCCCGATATCCCCACGGACGCCCGGCCGGTCAGCCCCAGATGGCCCGCCATCCATTCCGTCCGTACATCCGCCGCGATGCCGTCCAGCCGCCAGCCGCCGGCCCGTGCGTCCGCCAGCGTGACCACCCCGTCCGCGATCGTCAGGCGCCCGATCCGCGCCGGGTCCACCGGCAGGCCGCCCCCTTTGTCATCCGGCGGCGTGGCCGGCCCCAGATCCAGCGCGACCGACCCATCGGCCCGCCGCCGCAGCGCCAGGCGCACCGCGGACAACGCGATCGTCAGCGGCGCGACCCGCCCATGGACCAGCGCCGCGCCGGCCAGCACCACCCGCGCGGACCCGATCCGGTCGGCCACCACCCCGTCGGCCCGCAGCAGGCGCAGTCCGTCGGCCGAAAGATCGACCGGCGCGGCCAGCCCCCCATGCAGGACGTCCCACCCGATCCGCACCCGCGCCGCGTCCAGCCGGGCCGCCGCCGGACGCCCCGCGTCCCCGGGCACGATCGTCGCCGGCAAGGCCAGCCGGGCCAGCGGCGTGACATCCATCGGCCCCATGGACAGGCGCAGCCCCAGGACAGCAAGCCCCACGACCGGAAGCGCCGCCACCGCCCCCGCCACCATCGGCAGGATGCGCCGGCGCCGGCCACCGCCGGCCGGCGCGCCTTGACCCGATGTCGCCATGCCGTTCACGGTACGCACCCGAGCGCCGAAAACACCGCGCCGCCGACCGCCATGCCCCCCGCCAAGCCCGAAAACGGATCATGCCCCCACCGACGACACCCTCCGCCCCCACCCGGACGGACAGCCCCTGGACCGACCGCCCCTGGCCCGAGCCCGCCGACCCCCGCGGCGCCGCATTGCTGCTGGAGGACCTGCGCGAGATCTGGACGGAGCACGGCCTGGATCCCGACCGGCTGCGCGCGCCGGGGGTGGAGCGCCTGCTGGCGGCCCTGGGCGGCAACAGCCCCTATTTGGCCGGCCTGGTCCGGCGCGACCCCGAACCGTTCGCCCGCCTGCTGGCCGACGGGCCGGACCACGCGATGGCCGCCATCCTGGACCATCTGGCGTCCCTGACCCCGCGCGACAGCCGCGCCGACATCGCCGCGACGCTGCGCGCCGCCAAGCGCCAGGCCGCGCTGGCCATCGCGCTGGCGGATATCGGGGGCCTGTGGACGCTGGAGCAGGTGACGCTGTCCCTCAGCCGCCTGGCGGAAGGCGCGCTGGATGCCGCCGTCAGGCATCTGCTGCGCTCGGCGCACGATACGGGGCAGATCGTCCTGCGCGACCCCAATCGCCCCGCGCGCGGCAGCGGCTTCGTCGTCCTGGCGATGGGAAAGCTCGGCGCGCGGGAACTGAACTACTCCTCGGATATCGACCTGATCGTCCTGTACGATCCGGACTGTCATCCCGGGCACGAGGATCTGCGCCGGATCTTCATCCGCATGACTAGCGATCTTGTCGGCCTGATGGAAGCGCGCGATGCCGATGGCTACGTCTTTCGCACCGACCTGCGCCTGCGCCCCGACCCCTCGGCGACGCCGCCCGCCATCCCCTTCCCCGCGGGCATCGTCTATTACGAAAGCCTGGGCCAGACCTGGGAACGCGCGGCGATGACCAAGGCCCGCCCCGTCGCCGGCGACATCGCCGCCGGCCGACGCTTCCTGCGCGCGATCCAGCCCTTCGTCTGGCGCCGCCATCTGGATTTCGTGGTCATCGACGACCTGCACGACATGAAGGCGCGCATCGACCGGCACCGCAACGCCGGGCGCGCCGGCCTGTCGCAGCTGACCGACCACACCGTCCACGACCCCGGACAGGCCCGCGACTGGCTGCTGGGCCACGACCTTAAACTGGGCCAGGGCGGCATCCGCGAGGTCGAGTTCGTGGCCCAGGCGCTGCAACTGGTCTGGGGCGGCCGCAAGCCCGAACTGCGCGACCCCACCACGCTGGGCGCGCTGCGGCGGCTGGTGCGCTCGGGCCTGATTCCCCGCGCCGAGGGCGAAAGCCTGGCGCGGACCTACCGCATGCTGCGCCGGGCGGAACATCGGTTGCAGATGCAGGCCGACCACCAGACCCACCGCCTGCCGCCCACGCGCGAGGCCTTCGACGCCTTCGCCGTGTTCATGGAGGAAGCAGGCGGCCGGGCGCTGGCGGCCATGATGCTGCCGATCATGCAGGACTCGCGCCGGATCTTCGAAGGCCAGTTCGCCGAACCCGGCGGCCCCGGCCCCTCGGTCGACCCCGAGGCCGAGGACCTGGCCGACCATCTGGCGGCGGCCGGCTTCGCCCCGGCCGATATCCCTCCCGCCCTGGCCCTGCTGCAACGATGGAGCGGCAATCGCCTGCGGGCCCTGCGCTCCAACCGGGCGCACATCCTGCTGCGGCGGCTGTTGCCGGCCCTGCTGGCCCGCTTCAGCCGGCAGCGCGACCCGCTGACCTGCCTGCGGCGGTTCGACGCCATGCTCGCCCGGCAATGGGCGGGCGTGCAGTTCCTGTCGCTGCTGGAGCGCAACCCGGCCCTGATCGACCGCATCGCGACCATCCTGGACGGCTCGCCCTTCCTGGCGGACCATCTGGCCGAAACCCCGGCGGCGCTGGACGGCCTGCTGGACAGCGCGACCGAAGACGAGGACGGGGGCAGCGAGGTGTCCGCCCCCCAGCTGGTGCGCCAGCACGTCGCCCGCGCCACCTCGACCGAGCAGTTGCTGCCCATCCTGCGCGGGCTGGTGCGGGGCGAGGAATTCCGCCTGTCCAGCGCGCGGCTGGAAGGGCGGATGGACATCGACCCGGCCAGCCGGGCGCGCACCGACATGGCCGACGCCGTGATTCGTGGCCTGCTGAAGACCGTGACGGCCGAACACCGCCGGCGACACGGGCGCGTGCCCGGCGGGGCCATGGCGGTCATGGCGCTGGGCAAGGCGGGATCGCGCGAGATGATGCCGGGGTCGGACCTGGACCTGATGCTGGTGTTCGACCATCCGGACGACGTGACCGAAAGCGTCCTGCCCCGGCGCGGCGCGGCCGGGGATGGCGGCCTGCCGCCGCGTCCGCTGCCGGTGGGGCAATATTTCGTCCGGCTGGCGCACGCCTTCATCGGCGCGCTGACCGCGCCGGGGCCGGAAGGGCCGCTGTACGAGGTCGATATGCGGCTGCGGCCGTCGGGTTCCAAGGGGCCGGTCGCGGTCTCGCTGGCCGCGTTTCGACGCTATCACGCCGAAAGCGCCTGGACGTGGGAACGCATGGCCCTGACCCGCGCGCGGGTGGTGGCCGGACCGCCCGCCCTGGTCCGCACCCTCCGCGCGGCCATCAACGTCGCGCTGGACGGCCCCCCTCGGACGACCCAGGCCCGGACGGCCAAGGCCCGCAGGACGATCCTGGAGGACGCGCGGGCGATGCGCGAACGCCTCGCGCGGGACCTTCCCTCCACCGGCCCATGGGATATCCGGCGCCGGCCCGGCGGCCTGACGGACGTCGAATTCATCGCACAGGCCCTGCAACTGGTGGCCGGCGCCCCCACGGCGCGCGATCCGTCCACGCGGGTGGCGCTGCGGCGCCTGGCCCGGCAAGGCGAGCTGGACCCGGCCTGCGCCCGCCTGCTGGCGCAGGCCGATCATGACTGGCGGTCGGTGCAGAGCATGCTAAGAATCCTGTTCGGGCCACGCCCACCCGTCGATCCGGTCGCAGCGACCTCGCCCGCCACGGCCGAGATCCTGCTGCGGGTGGTCGGGGCCGGCACCGTGGACGCGGCGCTGGACCTGATGGATCGCCGCGCCCAGGCGGTACGGGCGGCCTTCACGCATCTGATCGGCCCGATCTGAACGATTCGGCCCGCCCTTGACGGAGACCACGCATGCCGGACACCGAACTCCCGATTTTTCCCGCCCCCCGCGCGCCGGTGCCGGATTTCGACATGCCCGCCAGCCGCAACCGGCATGTCAGCCTGGCCGGCATGCGCGGCCGGCCGTTCATCCTGTATTTCTATCCCAAGGCCAGCACGCCGGGGTGCACCACCGAGGCCTGCGGGTTCCAGGAAGCGCTCAACGCCCTGGGCGCCACCGGGATCCCGGTCATCGGCGTCTCGCGCGACGCGATGAAGGCCATCGACAAATTCGCCGACGCCCAGGGGCTGGACTTCCCGCTGGCCTCCGACACCACCGGCACGGTGACCGAAGCCTATGGCGTCTGGGGCGAGAAATCCCTGTATGGCCGGACCTATATGGGCGTCGAGCGCGCCACTTTCCTGATCGACGCACAGGGCCGGCTGGTGCGGGCCTGGCGCAAGGTCAAGGTCACCGGCCATGTGGCCGAGGTGATGAAGGCGGCCGAGGCCGCCTGACCCCGGCGCGCCCTGGGAAATCAGTAGCCCGGATAGGCGTAGCCGTAGGGCGCGGCATAAACGGGCGGCGGAGGCGGCGGCGGGGCATAGGCCTGCTGCTGCTCCGCGATCGCCATGCCGGCCGCGCCGATCAGCGCGCCGCCCACCAGGCCGCCGACAAAGGCGCCGCCCGGGCCGTAGCCCCGATGATAATAGCCCGGCCCCGGACCGCCCCATCCGCGACCGCCGCCGCCATGCCAGCCACGGTCGCGCCACCCATGGTCATGCCACCCGTGATCGCGCCACCCACCATGGTCCCGCCAATCCGCATGGGCGGCCGGGGCCGCGGCCGCAAGGCAGCCCGTCACGACCGGAACCGCCAGCAGGAAACGTGCGATCTTGTGCATGTCAAAACCCTTCTCGCTGCGCGGAGGGGGGCCTGCACAGGCCCGGCCAATCCCCCGCTTCACCAGCAAGACAACATGACCCACATGGCGATTTGCGGGCGGCTTCGCCTTTTTCCGGTCACAAAACATCCGGGGCGTTTCCCCTACGGGTGAGCGGCCCGCACCTCGGTCAGCCCGTCGGGAATCGCGAACACCGGGTCGGGCTGCGCCACCCGCGCCAGGCTGTCGGCCTGGACCAGGACACGACCGTCCCGGACGACCTGCAGCATGACCCCGTCATCGGTGTAGCAGACGTCGCTGGCGCGCCCGTCGGTGTCGGTGGCGTGCCACACGATGCAGGGCTGGCCCGCCACGACCATCGACGGCCCCCGCGCCCAGACGCCCGCCGCCCGCTGGCCGGGCGCCGACAGCGCCGGCCCCGGCGCGGGGATGGTCGTGCGGGCCCGATGGGCCATGTCCACGACCGTCAGCAGGCGCGTGCGATAATCGGTGACCATGAACGTCGCCGACCCCTCGGGATCGACGCGCTGGCGCTGCTGCTGCCCGGACCAGCGCATGCGCTGGCGCACCTGCGGCCGCGACGGATCGGGCGAGGCCATCACATAGGTCACGTCGACATCGTGCTGCGGCGTCACGAAAGGCGCGTCGTCGGCCGCGTGCGCCGCCCAGGCCACGCTCAACACGCCGGCCAGCACCCCCGCCAGGGGGGCGCGCAGGGCTGCGGTCATCCGCCCGAACGCACCATGCCGCCAGTCACCGCCTGGCCGCCGCCGATCCCGGGCGAGGGCGCCACGCGGCGGCGCGTCACCTGCTGGTAATCCGCGGGCGGCTGGAAGATCGTGGAGGCGATGGGGCCATAGACCACTTTCGTCGCCTCCAGCCGCCCCTTCATGCCGTCGCCATCCACGCCGTCTTCCCGCAGGATCACGCCGTCATCGGTCACGCAGGCGGTGGCCGATCCCCGGCCCGAGGCCACGCCCCATTCCGTGCAGGGCACCCCGGCCACCTGCGCCGCGCCCTTGCGCGTGAACTGCATCGACAGGTCCAGCAGGAACGGGTTGCGGATGCCGTACTGCGCGTCCAGCCGGGTATAGACCTTCTGCCTGTTCAGCACGATCGTCACCTGCCGCGCCGCGCGATCCAGGATGGTCGACCCCGCGCCCTCGGGGCTGTCCAGCCGCATCATGCCGCCATTGGCGGTGAACCAGGCCTGCACGCTCTTGGGCGACGGCGCGCCCTCGGGCTGCACGCTGTATTCGACCTGCACATCGCGCGTGGGCGCCAGCGGCGGATGGGCGGCAGCGGCCTCGCCCCCCTCCTGGGCGCGCGCGGGCAGGGCCATGCCCCCCGTCGCGGCCGCGAACGCCAGCCCGGATGTCGCCAGCGTCGCGATCGCCAGCCCCGATATCGGCCGGCGGCGGCCCGTCGATGGAACGGTCATGGTCGTGCTCCCTTTTCACTCTGTTCGTTTTCTGCCCGGCCCGGCCGGCCCGGCGCCGTCGTCCTGCCGCCCGTCGGCGCGCATACGCACGATTTCCTGCCGGATGGCGGCGGCATGGCTGTCGTCCGGCCAGGCCGCCGGATGCGCCAGGGCCTGCGCCAGCCGCTGCTTGTACCGCCAGGACGGAATTTCCAGGCCCCCGAAGCGCGCAAGATGTTCCGTCCCGAACTGCGTATCCAGCAGGGTGTATCCGCCCACGCGCAGCCGCGCCACCAGCTCCACCAGCGCGGCTTTCGACGCATCGCGGCACCGGCTGAACATGCTTTCACCGAAAAACGCGCCACCGATGGCGACGCCGTACAGCCCGCCCACCAGTTCGCCGTCCCGCCAGCTTTCGACGCTGTGGGCATAGCCCATGGCGTGCAACTCGCAGAACAGGCGGACGATCTCGTCATTGATCCAGGTCTTCTCCCGCCCCGGGGCCGGGGCGGCGCAGGCGCGGATCGTGGCCGCGAAATCGCGGTCGGCCACGACCGTGAACGACTCGGACAGCACGGTCCGCAACAGCCGGCGCGGCGCATGGAACCCGTCCAGCGGCAGGATGCCGCGCATGTCGGGATCGTACCAGTCCAGCTCCGTGGCGCCGGCATCCGGCGCCATCGGGAACAGGCCGATGGAATAGGCCCGGATCATCATCTCGGGCGTGATCGTGGCTGCGTCTCCCTTGCCCATGCGTCCCGTACCATCCCCCCGGCGCCGCGTCGCCATGACCGCTGGACACGTCCCGCCAATAATCCGATCCTGATAAAGGAGCGAGATAAACCGCATCTGTCAAAAGAGGTTCCCGAATGCCCGACACGCGTCCCCGCCTGATTCGCACCCAGCGCATGCCCACAGCCGTCGCCCGGCGGATCGAACGGGATTTCGATGCCCCGCCCGAGCCCGACCACAAGCTGACATCCGACGAACTGGTCGCCCTGGCGCAGGAATTCCGGCCGCATGCGGTGATGGTGACCAGCAGCACCCCGGTTTCGGCGGCGACCGTCGCCGCCCTGCCCGACAGCGTGCGCGTCATCGCCACCGTCAGCGTCGGCACCGACCATCTGGACGGCCCGGCCATCGCCGCGCGCGGCCTGGCGCTGACCTATACGCCCGACGTGCTGACCGACTGCAACGCCGACCTGGCGATCATGCTGATCCTGGCGGCGGCGCGCCGGGGGGCGGAATACCTGTCGATCATGCACGACGGCTGGGGCCGGAACCTGGGGATGGAGGAACTGCTGGGCGTCCGCGTCACCGGCAAGACGCTGGGCATCATCGGCATGGGGCGGATCGGGCGGGCGGTCGCCCGGCGCGCCCGTGGATTCGACATGAACATCCTCTATTCCAACCGCCGCCGCCTGGCGCCGGAGCTGGAAGAAGGCGCGACCTATTTCGCCGACATCCGCGACATGCTGCCGCACTGCGATATCCTGAGCCTGCACATGCCCGGCGGCGCCACGCCCATCATCACCGCCGAAACGCTGGCCCTGCTGCCCAGGGGGGCGATCTTCGTCAACGCGGCCCGCGGCAGCCTGGTGGACGAGGATGCGCTGATCGCGGCGCTGACCGACGGCCACCTGGCCGCCGCCGGCCTGGACGTCTATCGCAACGAACCCCATCCCGACCGGCGCTTCCTGGCCCTGCCGAACGTGTTCCTGACCCCGCACATGGGCAGCGCCACGGTCGAGACCCGGACCGACATGGGCATGCTGGCGCTCGACAATATCGACGCGGTCCTGTCCGGCCGGCCGGCCGTCACCCCGGTCCCGGCCTGAACCGGAGGCCCCGCCATGCCGCCCCGCATCACCTTCCTGCTGGCCTGCCTGGGCGGCGGCCTGCTGGCGGTCCTGACCGCCCTCGTCGCCCCCCATTACGCCCGGGCGGCGCAGATCCTGTGCCTGTTCTATGTGGCGGCCGCCATCTTCGTCTCGCTCCGGATCCTGCTGCGCCCCGAGGCCTGACCCCGCCGGCGCGGGCGGATCAGAATGCCGGGTTCACCAGCCCGGCACGCAGCGTTTCGGCGGTGCGGCGCACCTCCGGCCCATGCTCGCGCTCCAGCCGGCGAATGGTGAAATGGGCGCGGGCCAGCGCGCGGTAATGGGACAGGAACGCGGCGTTCAGCGACGCCCCGCACAGCGCGCCGGCCACCGGCATCATCTGCAGCGCCAGCTTGCGCGACAGGCCCAGGCCGTAATGCGAGGCCACCTCGGAAATCAGCATCACGACCGGCCGGCCACGCAGCAGCGCCCGCGCCGAAAAATAGCCCAGTTCGCTTTCCTCGTCGGTCGCGGCGACGGGGAAGGCGCGCAGGGCGAAGACCTCCAGGCAGGCCCGGCGCGCCTCGGGCGTCGACAGGTCCTCGCCCTCCTCGCGGGCGATGCGCGCGATCTCGCGCATGATCGTCAGCGTGGTGAATCCGATGTCGGGGACCAGCCCCACCAGCCCCGCGAATCCGCCCACCGCACCCGACACGGTCACGGCGGCCTGCACCGCCGGCCCGCGCCATGGCGGCGTCGGTACATGCGCGACCGGCATGTCGTCCGGGGCGCGCATGCCCACGATCGCCACGTCGAAGGCGCGCGACACCGCCGTTTCCGCAATGCCCTTCAGCTTGGCCTGCAGGCCCGGCGCCATGCCGATGCCCCGCAGGCCCAGCCGCGCCGCCTGCCCGACCGCCCCGCCCATCAGGTCGGCCAGCCGGACCAGCACCCCACGTCCCGATTCGACCTGTTCAAGGGCACGCTGCAGCTCGGCAATCGCCGGAGCGTCCAGCACCAGGGGGGCCAGTTCGGCCCCGGTTCGTGTGGTCATTCCCATGCCCTCCCACCAGTCCGCCGGCCGCGCCCGCCGGGGCGGGCGGCGTGTCGGCGGATACACAATTCTCCGTCAATCGGAACGGAACCCGTGTTTTCCATCATATTACCCCTCCCGCCAATGCGTTGCCACGCCGTATATGGTCGAAATGCAGGGCCGCCATGTTCATGGGGCGACCGATGGCCACGGGCGGCCTCCCGACCGACGCACTCCTGCCCTGAGGAGACCGCGCGTTGACCGGGACACTCCACCGCCCTTCCCTAAGGCCGAACGCAAGGAGAGATCCGATGGACGCATTCATTGCCGCACGGCTTCCCGGACGCACCGGCCTGATGGCCGGCGCGCTGCTCTCCATGACCCTGCTGGCCGGGGGGGCGCTTGCCGCGCCGCCCGCCCCGCGCCATGCGGACGACGCCCTGTCGGCCCCGATCCATTCCACCCTGGGCAATACCACGCCCGCGCCGGCCGCCCCGGAGAACGCCGAGGCCCCGCCGCCGCCCGACGGCTACCAGGTCGTGCAGGACGAGGACGTCAGCGCCCAGGCCTACAGCCCCGCCGTGACCGCCGTCGGCGGCCCCGGCCTGCCGTCGATCGAAGCCCGGCAAACCCCGCGTGAGCCCAATTCCGTCCCGTCGCATTTCAGCGTCTTCGGCGTGCCGGTCAAATTCAACGCGCCGGTGACGCCCCCCTATAACGCGGCGTTCACCTATTCGACCTACGCGGGGCAGCCCGGCCGCGGATGGGACGCGGTCGGCGCGGAAGGCGCGGCCGGGCAGCCCTGACCCGGCGTCAGGCCGCCGCCCAGCCGCCCATCCGGCACAGATGCGCCCAATGCGCGTCCGAAACCGGCACGACCGACAGCCGCGACTGCCGCACCAGGGCCAGGTCGGCCAGCGCCGGGTCGGCCTTGATCGCCGCCAGGGTCACGGGATGGGGCATCGGCCCCACCGCGCGCACATCGACGCAGATCCACCCCCCCGACTCGGCCGTGGGGTCGGGATAGGCCTCGCGGACGATCTCGACCACGCCCACGATCTCCTTGCCGATGTTCGAATGATAGAAAAACGCCAGGTCCCCGCATTTCATGGTCATCATGTTGCGCTTGGCCTGATGGTTGCGGACGCCCGTCCAGGGCTCCACCCCATGGGCCACCTGTTCGTCCCACGAGAACGCATCGGGTTCGGACTTCACCAGCCAGTGCGCCATGGCCCCTATTCCACCAGCGCGCCGTCGCGAAACACCGGGCGGTACGCCCGGATCACCACGCTTTCAAAGACGTCGGCGCGGGCATAGGGGTCGCTGGCGGCGAACCCCTCGGCCGCCGCGCGGTCCGCCACGTCCACCAGCAGCAGGCTGCCGCCGGGCCGGCCGTCGAGGTTCAGCAGCGGGCCGGCCTGCACGATCCGGTCCTGATAGGCCGACAGATAGGCCAGATGCTGCGCCCGGGTGGCAAGCCGCGTGTCCAGCGCCCCCGGCTTGTCGGTGCAGATGATCGCGAAAAGCATGAAGAATACCCTCGTCCAGAATGACCGGCGGGTCCGCCGGGTGAACAATCTGCCATGAGCAGCAGAGGCCGTGCCTTTCTTCGCATGATAGTGTAGGAGCGGAAAGCGGATCGCCCTTTCCGTCGCCCGACGACGCATTTGCCAGGAGCCTTCCGCCGACGCGGAGGGATCGGAACCGTCTTGAACGCTACCCACAGCCTGGTCGCACGCACGGGCGCCGTCTTTCACCGTTACGCCAATCCCGGACGCTTCCTTCGGCTGGGCGCGCGCCTGCAACCGTGGCTGACCTGGCCGGCGCTGGCGCTGTCCATCGCCGGCATCGTGTGGGGCCTGTTCTTCTCGCCCGCCGACTGGCAGCAGGGCGACAGCGTGCGGATCATGTATGTCCATGTGCCTGCCGCGTGGCTGGCCTCGTCGGGCTATGCGGGCCTGGCGGTGTGCTCGCTGCTGTCGCTGGTGTGGCGCCATCCGCTGGCCGACCTGGCGGCGGTGGAAATCGGGCCGGTCGGCGCGGCCATTACCGCCGTCTGCCTGGCCACCGGGTCGCTGTGGGGCAAGCCGATGTGGGGGACATGGTGGGTGTGGGACGCGCGCCTGACCTCGGTCCTGGTCCTGTTCTTCCTGTATCTGGGCCATATCGCGCTGATCCGCGCGTTCGACGAGCCGCAGCGGGGCTATCGCGCCGCCGCCATCCTGGGGCTGGCCGGCGCGGTCGACCTGCCCATCATCAAATTCAGCGTGCAGTGGTGGAACACCCTGCACCAGCCGGACAGCATCACCCTGACCGGCGCGCCGACCATGTCCACCGCCATGCTGTGGCCGCTGCTGGTCTGCACGCTGGGCTTCACCCTGGGCTTCGCCGCCATCGTGGTGGCCCGCCTGCGCGCGGCCGTGATGGAAAGCCGCATCCGCGCGGCCCTGTCGGCGCGGCGCGGACGCGGGCGCGCGGCACCCGATAGCGCGCATGACAGCGACGTTCCCGGCGGGGCCGTCGCATGAGCATGACCCACCTGCCGTACATCGCCGCCGCCTACGGCCTGACCATCGGCCTGGCCGTGCTGCTGGGCGCGACCGCCGCCCTGCGGCTGCGCCGGGCCCGCGCGCGGCTGGCCGCGATCGACCGCCCGGCCCGGGCCGGACGAGGGGAGAACCGATGACCCGCAAGACACGACGGCTGTGGCTGGCCTGCGCGTGCCTGATGGGCCTGGGCTCGGCCACGGCGCTGACGCTGAACGCCTTTTCGTCCAACATCGTCTTCTTCATGGCCCCGTCGCAGATCCGCGCGAAACCGCCCGCGCCGGACCGGACGGTCCGCCTGGGCGGCATGGTGGTCGCGGGTTCGGTCCGCCGGCAGACGGTGCGGGATACGCCGGTCGCGCTGTTCGACGTCACCGACGGGCAGGCCGCGGTAACCGTCCGCTACGAAGGCATCCTGCCCGACCTGTTCCGCGAGGGGCAGAGCGTCGTCGCCATCGGCACGGCCGGCCCCGACGGCGCCTTCCACGCGTCCGAGGTCCTGGCCAAGCACGACGAGACCTACATGCCCAAGGAAGTCGCCGAGGCCCTGCGCCGCAGCGGCAAGTGGGATCCGCGCTACGGCAAGGCCCCCGACGCGGCAAGCTGGGACACGATGACGGTCCGCGACGCCCGCAGGGACGCAGCCAGCCCCCAGCATGGAAGCTGATCGAACATGAGTCCGGAACTCGGAAATTTCGCGCTGGCCCTGGCCTGCTGCCTGGCCGGCGCGCAGGCCGTGCTGCCGCTGATCGGGGCGCAGCGGCGCGACCCGCGCCTGATGGCGATGGCCCCCGCCCTGGCGGTGGGGCAGTTGCTGGCGCTTCTGACGTCGTTCGCCTGCCTGGTCAATGCCGCGATCGGCGACGATTTCTCGGTCCAGAACGTGGCCGCCAACAGCGCGGTCGCCAAGCCGCTGCTGTACAAGATCACCGGCGTCTGGGGTAACCACGAGGGCTCGATCCTGCTGTGGGCGCTCATACTGGGGGTCTGCGGCGGGGCGGTGGCGCTGTTCGGCCGCAACCTGCCGTCCGCCCTGCGGGCACGGGTCATCGCGGTGCTGGGCGGGGTGTCGGCGGGCTTCCTGCTGTTCTGCCTGACGACGTCGAACCCCTTCGACCGGGTCTGGCCCGCGCCGCTGGACGGCCAGGGCATGAACCCCCTGCTGCAGGACCCCGGCCTGGCGTTCCATCCGCCCATTCTCTACACCGGCTACGTCGGTTTCGCCGTGCCCTTCGCCTTCGCCATCGCCGCCCTGATCGAGGGCCGTGTCGATGCGGCCTGGGGCCGGTGGGTCCGCCCGTGGGCGGTCGCGGCCTGGTGCTTCCTGACCTGCGGCATCGCACTGGGGTCGTGGTGGTCGTACTATGTGCTGGGCTGGGGCGGCTACTGGTTCTGGGACCCGGTGGAAAACGCCTCGCTGATCCCGTGGCTGACGGGCACGGCGCTGGTCCATTCGGCCATCGTGGTCGAAAAGCGCGAGGCGCTGAAGATCTGGACGGTCCTGCTGGCCATCGGCACCTTCTCCTTCTCGCTGTCGGGCACGTTCCTGGTGCGGTCGGGCATCCTCAACTCCGTGCATGCCTTCGCCAACGACCCCGCGCGCGGCGTGTTCATCCTGGGCCTGCTGGCGCTGGTCATCGGCGGGTCGCTGCTGCTGTTCGCCATCCGTGCGCCGGCGCTGACCGCGGGCGGCATGTTCGCCCCGGTGTCGCGCGAAGGGCTGCTGGTGCTGAACAACATCCTGCTCTGCTCGATCTGCGCGGTGGTGCTGACGGGCACGATGTATCCGCCCTTCATGTCGCTGCTGTTCGGCAAGACCATTTCGGTAGGCAAGCCGTTCTTCGACGCCACCGCCGCCCCGCTGGCCATTCCGCTTCTGGCCTTCATGGGGTTCGGGCCGATGATGCCGTGGAAGCGCGCGCAGTTCTGGCCGGTGCTGCGCCGCCTGTGGTGGGCGGGCCTGCTGACGGCGGCGGCGTTCGCCCTGGCGGCCTGGCGCATCCGCGACATCCTGCCCCTGCTGGCCGCGACGTTCGCCGTGTGGGTCATCGCCGGCAGCGCCGCCGACATCGCCGAACGCATCCGCCTGTTCCGCCTGCCGCTGGGCCAGAGCCTGCATCGCGCGCGCCTGCTGCCGCGCGCGGCCCTGGGCGCCGCGCTGGCCCATGCCGGCGTGGGCGTCAGCGTGCTGGGGCTGGCCGCGATGTCGCAGGCCGCCCACAAGATCGTCGAGGTCCGCGTGGGCCAGACCGAGATGCTGGCCGGCGACGCCTGGACCCTGACCGACGTCCATTCCGCCCCCGGCCCGAACTATACCTCGCTGATCGCGACGATCGAGGTCCGGCACGACGGCCGCCTGGTCACGGTGCTGCATCCCTCCAAACGGACCTTCGCCAGCCAGAACCAGACGACGACCGAGGTCGCGATCCACACCAACCTGCTGTCCGACCTGTATGGCGTGCTGGGCGACCGGCACGGCACGGATGCCGACCCCACCTATGTCCTGCGCCTGCATTACAACCCGCTGGCGCCCTGGATGTGGCTGGGCGGCCTTGTCATGGCGATGGGCGGGGCATTGTCGCTGTCCGACCGGCGGATGCGCGTCGGCGCCCCCCGCCGCGCCCGCCTCGCCGGACTGGTGGCCGCGCGATGAGCGATACCGCTGCCCCCCGCCCTGCTTCGACCACCCGCCGCCGGGTGCTGATGGCGGCCCCGCTGGTCGTCGCCGGCGCGGCGGGCGTGGGGTTCTGGCGCATGCTGTCGGGCATGACGCAGGGCTCGTTCGACCCGCATGACATCCATGTGCCGGTGCTCGATCGTCCGGTCCCCGACTTCGCCCTGCCGGACCAGGCGCCCGGCCAGGGGTTCGGCGCCGCCGACCTGCGCGCGCTGACCCGGCCGGTGCTGGTGAATTTCTTCGCATCGTGGTGTATCCCCTGCGTCGCCGAAATGCCGGTGCTGAACGCGCTGAAGGACCGGCTGCCCATCTGGGGCATCGCCTACAAGGACAAGCCCGACAATGCGGCGGGCTTCGTCCGGCGCGCCGGCAACCCCTATGCCCGCATCGCCGGCGACCTGCCCGGCCTGACCGCGATCGACTGGGGCGTGTCGGGCGTGCCGGAATCCTTCCTGATCGGGCCGGGAGGGGTCATCCGCTGGCACACCGCCGCCCCCCTGGGCGAGGACACCATCCACGACACGCTGCTGCCCCTGGCCGCGAGCCTGACGCGATGACGCCCCGTACCGCGCGCGCCCGCACCCTGTTCGTCCTGACGCTGCTGGCCGGCCTGTCCCCGCTGGCGGCGGCGGCGGTGGACGATCCGTCGGAAATGCTGCCCGACCCCCGGCAGGAAGCCCGGGCCGAGGCCATCGGCGCGCAGTTGCGCTGCCTGGTCTGCCAGAACGAGTCGATCGAGGACAGCGGCGCCGACCTGGCCCGCGACCTGCGCCACGTGGTGCGCGACCATGTGGCCAGGGGCGAGTCCGACCGGCAGATCATGGACTGGATGGTCGGGCGCTACGGCAATTTCATCCGGCTGCGTCCCCCGCTGACGGCCGGCACGCTGCTGCTGTGGGTCATGCCGGTGCTGGCGCTGCTGGTGGGTGCGGGGGCGGCCTTCCTGTCCTTCCGGCGTCCCCGCACCGCCACCCCGGCGCCCCTGACCGACGCCGAACGCGCGCGCCTGTCCGACCTGACCCGACCGCGCTGAGCATCCGTTTGACAACGCGCGCGCGGGCCATCGAACTGATTCTGGGACCGAGATGATCTGGATTGGCTTCTTCCTGCTGAGTACGCTTGCGCTGCTGCCCGCCATCGCCGTCTTCCGGCGCACGGCCCGCCTGCGCGACGAGCGCGAGACCGCGCTCGTCCTGCACCGCGCACGGCTGGCGGAGCTGGACCGCGACATGCAGGATGGGCTGATCGCACCGACCGAGCACGCGGGTGCGGCCCTTGAAATCCAGCGCCGCCTGCTGGCCGTCGACGCGGCCGAGGCCCGCGGCGCCGGGCGGGGCATCCCCGGCCCGGTCGTGGCCGGGGCGCTGCTGCTGGTCCCGCTGTCGGCCCTGGGGCTGTATCTGGCCTGTGGCCATCCGTCGCTGCCGGCCCAGCCCCTGGCCCCCCGCCTGGCGGAAATCCGCAGGCAGGACCACCGCAGCGACGAACTGCTGGCGCAACTGCGCGCCGGCCTGGCGCGCATGCCGGCCGACGACCCGAACCGGTACCGTGGCTACCTGCTGCTGGGCCAGGCCGAGGCCGCGCGCGCCCATTACGCCGACGCCGCCGCCGCATGGCGCCAGGCCATCGACATCCAGTTCGATCCCGAGGTCGCGGCCCGCACGGCCGAAGCCCAGACGCTGGCCGACGGCCGGGTCACCTCCGACACCGCGTCACTGTTCCGCCGCGCCCTGGACGCGGCGCCCGCCGACGCGCCGTGGCGCATGGCGGCCGAACAGCGCATCGCCCAGTCCGAACATCAATAAGTCCGAGTATCGTAGGCCGCCCATGATGGAACCCATCCCCAGCAGCGTCGAACAATGCCCGTTCTGCCGGCAGACCCTTCGCCGCACGGCGGAAGTCTGTCCCGGATGCGGGGCGGAACGGCAGTATGGCCCCACGCGCCGGGAAAGCCTGACGACCACCGGCATCGGCCTGGTCGCCGGCCCGGCCGCGATCACCGTGGTCGGCGCCGGCCTGACCCTGGCCGTAGTGGCGGCGGCGATCGGCGCGCTGATGGGCTTCTTCGTCGCCCATGCGCGCCATTCCCACGACCGGTGGATGCCGCCCCGCGCCCCACGCTGATCCCTTAGCCGCCCGTCCCGGCGCCCAGACACGCGGCGTAGAACGAGGTGACGGCCGGCCCCTGCCGGTCCAGCCGGAACCGCGCCATGTCCCACCGGCACGGGCTCTGGCCGCGCAGGCGCGCCAGGCCCCGCGCCATCGCCGCCACATCGTCCGGCGGCACCAGGTCGGGCGACTCCGCCCCCAGGATGTCCGGCACGCCACCCGCCGCCGTCGCCAGCACCGGCAGGCCGGCCTCCATCGCCTCCAGCAGCACAAGGCCGAACGGCTCGCGCCGCGACGGCAGGACGAACCCGTCCAGCAGGTGCAGGTCACCCTTCAGGTCGGGACGATATCCCGCGAAAATCACGCCGGGGCCGGCCAGCGCCTCCAGCCGCGCGCGCTCCGGCCCGTCGCCGAACAGCACCAGCCGCGTTCCCGGCAGCGCCGCCTGGGCGAAGGCGCGGATCAGCACGTCCAGGTTCTTCTCCGGCACCATGCGCGCGGCCGTGCCGAACACGAAATCCTGCGCGCCCAGCCCCAGCGCGGCGCGCAGCCGCGCCCGGTCAACCCCCACGGCGCCGGGCAGCGTCCAGTTGCCGACCACCCCGACCTGCCCGGAAAAGACGGCCGGAATCTCCTCGCGCTGCCACTGCGCGATGCACAGCAACCCGTCATGGCGGCCATAGGCCCGCGGAGAAAACCGGGTATGCAGCGTCGCGACCAGGGGCGCGCGCCCCCGCGCCAGCAGCCGCGCCCGCACACTGGCCCGCCCCAGATGCGTATGAACGATGTCCGGCCGAAACCGCCGCATCATCCCCGCCAGCGCCACGCCGTATCCCAGCGGCGACGCCCGCACCGTCATCACGGGCGGGCGCAGATGCGGCACGATGTCCCCGCCGGTGCGCCGATCGCGCGACCGCCCGGCGACCAGGACCGCCACCTCATGCTCTGTGGCCTGCCACGCGGCCAGTTCGGCGACATGCCGTTCGGTACCGGCGAATCCCTCCGTACAAATGCAATGCAGGATTCTCAATTCCGGTCCGTCCTCTCCTCATGCCCGAGATCACACTCCCGTTCTCCGGCGGCATCCGACCTTGCCTGACGGCGCCGCCCGGTCAACAGTGATGCCCATGACCAGCACGGATACCTGCCCCGAGAAGCCGGCCGCCGAAGGCCCGGCCGAGACCACCGAAGCCCCACCGGCGACGACGCCCGAGGCCCCCGAATATGGCGGACCGAAGGAAGATCGGCCCACGCGCTATGGCGACTGGACCGTCAAGGGACGCTGCATCGATTTCTGACGGGCCACCACCCTACAGGCCGGTTTCGCCCTGCAGGCGGCCGAACCCCGCGCGGGCGGTCTGCCGGTGACCCGGCGGCCGCACCTCGCACGAGATCAGATAGATCCCGGCGACGAAGATGATATTGGCCAGGGAATTGAACCACAGCGCGATCTCGAAATGCGGCGGGGCGGTGGCGCCCTGGTACAGCGCATAGAACGCGAACGGGATCGAAAGCGGCCGCATGCCCGACAGCATGACGCGCAGCGGATTGAGATGCCCCGGCCGGACCATCGGCCGCACCCGGTTGATGCCGGTATAGAACGCCAGCCCCAGGCACCAGACCAGCACGTTGAACATGGCGTCGCTGAGGGACATGTGGCCGATCACGATCATCGCCCCGATCGACGCCGCCGACAGCATGATCGCCCCGAACTGGAAGCTCATGCCCAGCGCCAACGCCGGCAACCGTTCCGGCAGGCGGTCGGCGAAGGGTTGAAAGACTCGGTCCAGCAGCCAGGCATCGAACCGGTTGACGCGATCACCAAATGACATGGACATCTTGTATCAAGCCCGTCCCGCGACCGCACCCCTTTTCAAGGCGGAGCGACCCCGCAATGAGCTAGCCGGCGGCCGCGCCCTCCAGCGCCGCGCCCTCGCCCAGGCCCAGCGAGCCCGCCAGCCCGCCCTCACGGGCCTGAAGCGCGCGGCGCAACAGGCACAGCATGCCCGGCACACAGTTCCCGCACTGCGCCCGGCATCCTTTCGACGCGTAGATTTCCCGTGGGCGGGTGGCGCCGCCATCCACTGCCTTTTCCACATCCCGATCGGTCAGCAAGTTGCAAGAACAGACAAACATGACGCGTCCCATCTCCGTGCCCGTTCTTTGAAGCATAGTTGCTAACCGTTCGCAATCTCATTCTCAACAACTCGGCATCGAATGCGACTGGACATCCAGCGGCGCTAGACGCCGTAGACGGCGTTCCGCACGGCGTCGCAATAGGGGCCGGCCATCCCGGCCAGGGCGGTGTTGCTCATCATCACGATGGTCGTCCCCCGGGCGCGATCGACGATCCACTGATGGCCGTAGACCCCGCCCCAGGTGAATCCGCCCCGCGAAACCGGCGTCCGCACCCGCTCGGGGTCGTCCACCACCGCGGCGCCCAGGCCGAAGCGCATGCCCACGTTCATCGGCCCCATCGACACGTCGCCGATCGCATTGCGCCCGAAGGCGGCCGCGCTGTCCGGCGACAGGATCGGGCCGCCGCCCGTCCGCAGGGCTTCGAGGAAACGCAGGAATTCGCCGGCGGTGCCGACCAGGCCCGCCCCGCCCGAGGGGTAGGAGTCCCGGTCCAGCACCCGGTCGGGCGCGAACACGATTTCGCTGGTGCGGCCGTCGGACAGCAGGCGCGGCATGACGTAGCGTTCCCCCATGGCGATCGGGGCGGGACGCCCATCGGCATAGGCCCCGGTCAGCGCGCCCGGCCCGGAGACGGTGAAGCCGCTTTCGGTCCAGCCCAGCGGGTCGCCGATATACCGTCGCACCAGTTCCGACAGCGGCGCATCCCCCGCGCGTTCCAGCACGCCGCCCATGACGTCCAGCCCCAGGGAATATTGCCACCCCTCCCCCGGCGCGAAGATCAGGGGCACCGACGCCAGGCGGGCCAGATTGTCGGCCAGCGTCATGCCCGGCTCGGCGATGCCGTCCGACACCCCGGCGCGGGCGTACGGATTGTCGTCGCGGGGAAAGGCAAAGCCATAGGACAGGCCCGCCATATGGGTCAGCAGATGATGCAGCGTGATGACCGGCACGGCGCCATCCGCGGTGGCCGGCCGAAAATCGGGCAGGAAGCGCGTTACCGGGTCGCCCAGTTCCAGCCGCCCGCGTTCCGCCAGCGCCAGGGCCAGCGCCGTGACCACCGGCTTGGTCAACGAGGCCAGGCGCATCAGGGCGTCGGCGCGCATCGGGACATCGGCTTCGCGGTCCGCAAGGCCGGCGGCGCAGCGCACGACGACCGCGCCATCCACCGCCACCAGGACGACCGCCCCCACCAGCCGGCCCCGCGCCACCGCCCCCTGCACGACCTGTTCGACCCGTTCCGCCATTCCGTCGATCGGCATGGTCCCGGACATCGCCTTCCCCCCTTATTGCTGTTCGGAAGCAGTCAACCGCCATCGCCCGCCATGAACAAGAGGACATGTTTCCCCGGCCGGTGCGCGGTTTCCAGGATGCCCGGCCTTCTCTAGGCTATGGCGGTCATCAGGAGTTCCCACGCGATCATGACCGCCCGCCTGACCACCACCGCCCTCAGCCTCTCCCTCGCCCTGCTGGCCATGGCACCCGCCCGGGCGGACACGATGCCGCACCTCGATACCGCCCCGCCGGCGGCCCGGCCGGCCGCGCACGCGGACGCCCCGGTGCGCGCGACCCTGTCCAACGGGCTGCGCGTGGTGGTGGTGCGCGACCGGCTGGCCCCCGTGGTCACGACCGAGATCAACTACCTGGTCGGCTCCAGCGCGGCCCCGAAAGGCTTCCCCGGCACCGCCCACGCGCTGGAACACATGATGTTCCGGGGCAGCAGGGGGCTGGACAAGGACCAGCTGGCGGCCATCGGCGCGCGGCTGGGCGGCAGCTACAACGCCGACACGACCGAGAACGTCACCCAGTATTTCTACACCGCGCCCGCCGACGACCTGGGCGTGATCCTGCACGTCGAAGCGCTGCGGATGCAGGGGCTGACCCTGGATGCGGCCGATTGGGACAAGGAACGCGGCGCGATCGAGCAGGAGGTCTCGCGCGACCTGTCCAGCCCCAGCTACCAGTACCTGTCGCGCCTGCAATCCATCCTGTTCGCCGGCACGCCGTACGAGCAGGACGCGCTGGGCACCCGCCCCTCCTTCGAGAAGACGGACGCCGCCCTGCTGCGCGGCTTCTATGAAAAATGGTACGCGCCGAACAACGCCATCCTCATCATCGCCGGCGACATCGACCCCGACCGCGCCATCGACCAGGTCCGCGCCGCCTTCGGCGAGATCCCGCGCCGCGCGCTGCCTGAACGGACGCCGGTCCGGCCCGGTCCGGTGACGGCGCAGACGCTGCATTTCCCCACCGACTATCCGGTCGGGCTGATGACCGTCGCATGGCGCATGCCCGGCCTGACATCGCGCGACTACGCGGCCGCCCAGATCCTGTCCGACGTGCTGTCCAGCCAGCGCGGGGCGTTGTACGACCTGGTGCCGGCGGGCAAGGCGCTGTTCGCGGGCTTAGAATTCGCCCCCAAGGCTGATGCCGGAATCGGCATCGCCATCGCCGCCTTCCCCAAGGAGCAGGACCCCGCCCCGCTGCTGCACGAGGTCAACGCCATCCTGGCCACCATCCGCGACAAGGGCGTGCCGGCCGACCTGGTCGAGGCCGCGCGGCGCAAGGAACTGGCGCAGCTCAGCTTTTCCGCCAACAGCATCAGCGGACTGGCCGAAAACTGGTCGCAGGCCCTGGCCGTCATGGGGCTGAATTCGCCCGACGACCTGGCCGCCACGCTGAATGCGGTGACGCCGGCCGACGTCAACCGCCTGGCCCGCCAGATCCTGGATCCCGCCCAGGCGGTCACCGCGCTGCTGACGCCCGAGGACTCGGGCAAGCCGGTGACGGGCAAGGGCTTCGGCGGATCGGAATCCTTCGCCACCCCCCCCGACCATCCGGTCCCCCTGCCCGACTGGGCGCACGCGGCGCTGGCCAGCCTGTCCCTGCCGCCGGCCGCGACCCCGCCCTCGGTCTTCACCTATCCCAACGGGCTGCGCCTGATCGTGCAGCCCGCCCATGTCGGCCACACCGTGAATGTCTACGGCATGGTGCGGCAGAACGCCGACATGCAGGAACCCGCCGGCCAGGAAGCCATTGCCGCGATCACCGAGGACCTGTTCACCTACGGCACCCGCACCCTGGACCGCCTGGCGTTCCAGAAGGCGCTGGACGACATCGCCGCCACCGAAAGCGCCGGTCCCGGCTTCGGCCTGGCCGTGCTGACCCCGGATTTCGAGCGCGGCATGCAGCTTCTGGCGGATAACGAACTGCACCCCGCCTTCCCCGACCGCGCCTTCCAGGTCGTGCGTATGCAGACGGCCCAGGCACTGGCCGGCAGGCTGCGGACGCCGGATTACCTGTTCGGCCGGGCGGTCAAGGCCGCGGTGTCGCCACCGCACGACCCCAGCCTGCGCCAGCCCGACCCGCAGAAGATCATGCGCCTGACCCTGGCCGACGTGCGGGCGTTCTATGCGGCCGCCTACCGCCCCGACCTGACCACCATCGTGGTCGCGGGCGACATCACCCCCGAACGCGCGCAACAGGTGGTGGGCCGGGAGTTCGGCGCCTGGACGGCCGCCGGCGGCGCGACCCCGGCGGTCGACCTGCCGGCACGGCCCGACAGCCGCGCGTCGCACACGCAGGTGCCCGACCACACCAGCGTGCAGGACACCGCGATGCTGGCCGAAAGCCTGGGCCTGACGGCGGCGCACCCGGACCATTTCGCCCTGGCGGTGGGCAACGAGGTCCTGGGCGACGGCTTCTCGTCGCGCCTGTACCGGGACCTGCGGGTCAGGACCGGATATGTCTATTCCGTCAGCAGTCGTTTTTCATGGTCGCGGAACCGGGGCGGATACAGCATTTCGTTCGGCGCCGACCCCGACAAGGTCGGCAAGGCGCGTGACGCCGCCGTTCACGATGTCACGGCGATGCAGGACAGCCCGGTCTCGGACGACGAACTGACCCTGGCCAAGGCCTCGCTGCTGCGCGGCCTGCCCCTGCAGCGCGCCAGCCTGGATTCGATCGCCGCCGGGGACCTGCACCTGGTGGACCTGGGCCTGCCGCTGGATACGCCGGACCGGGCGGCGCGCGCCTATTACGGCATGACGGCGGCGGCGGTGCAGGCCGCCTTCCGCACATGGATCCGCCCCCATGACCTGGCGGAAATCGTCAAGGGGCCGGCGCGGTAACAGGGCCGCCCGCCCCGCGCGGAACCCGCCGCCGCGCCCGGAGTTAGGTGTCGCGGACACGCGACGCGGCCGGGTCGCGGCCCGTACGCATGTCTCGAACCCGACTTCGGAGAGGGAGAGCCGTGCGCGAATGTCATACCGGAACGTCCTGCGATGGCGCGGACGCAGTCGCAGGGGCACGGGGGCGGATCGTCGGCCCTGTCGTGACCTGCTCCAGGTTTTTGCTTCCCCTCGTATGTCTGGCCGCTCTGGCGCCGGCCGCAGCCCAGGCCACCCCGACGATGGCCGAGCGGCGGCTGTGCGGCGCGGCGCCGGTCTTCGACGACGAATTCGACACGCTGAACCTGTCGGCCTGGACGCTGGGCGCCGCCCGCTGGATCACGCACACGCCATGGGCCGGCGATTTCGGCGACGCCCGCTTCACCGATCCCGGTCCGGGCTCGGCCTTCGCGGTCCATGACGGCACCCTGTCCATCACCGCGCGCAAGGACGCCCAGGGGCACTGGACCTCGGGCCTGCTGGCGTCGGCGGACGAGGACGGGCACGGCTTCACGACCATGTACGGCTATTTCGAAACGCGCGTGAAGCTGCCCCCCGGTCCGGGGACATGGCCCGGCGTATGGCTCAATGAAAGCACCCCGCCGAACTGGATGCGCCCGACCGTCGAAGTCGATGCCATCGAATATTACGGCCAGTTCACCGACGCATTTCATTCCACGGTTCACGTCTGGCCTGGACGCTCCTCCGAGCCCCACGGGGGGGCGACGCAATTGAACAGCGTGCCGCCCAAGTCCCTGGTCGATGATTTCCATACCTACGGCACGCTGGTCACCCCGCGCTGGATCCGCCTCTATCTCGATCACAAGGAATACTGGCAGACGCCGACACCCCCGCAACATCGGCTGCCGTTCATGTTCCTGGTCAATCTGGCGCTCGGTTCGGGGTGGCCGATCGACAAGACCCCAAACCCGACGGTCATGCTGGTGGATTACGTTCGCGCCTATCAGCCCGCCGATCCCGAGGCGTTCGCACGCTGCCTTGTGGCCGGCGCCCCGCCGCGTGCCCCGCGTTAAGGTCGGGCGTTGCCCGAACCCACCAGGGCCTGAGGCCCTGGACCCCGATCGGGGATAACAGGCGGGTTTCAGGGGGCCCGACACTCCGTCGCGGGCCCAAAAAAAAGGCGGTGCCGAAACCGGCACCGCCCCCTTTTCGTCCATGACGGACGAGATCAGCCTTCCGCGTTGCGACGACGGATCGCCGCACCCAGAATGTCGCCCAGCGAAGCGCCGCTGTCCGACGAGCCGTACTCGTTGATCGCCTGCTTGTCTTCCTCGACCTCGCGGCCGCGGATCGTCAGCGCCAGCTTGCGGGCCGCACGATCGACCGAGACGATCTTCGCATCGACGCGCTCGCCAACCGCGAAACGCTCCGGACGCTGGTCGGCCTTGTCGCGCGCCAGCTCGGCCCGGCGGATGAAGCCCGTCAGGACCTCGTCAACCTTGACCTCGATGCCGTTCGCCTGGACGGCGGTCACGATGCAGGTGACGACCGCACCCTTCTGCACCTTGCCCAGCGCATCGGCGGCCGGATCTTCATGCAGCTGCTTGATGCCCAGCGAGATACGCTCTTTCTCGACATCGACATCCAGCACCTTGGCCTGGACGACCTGACCCTTCTCGTAGTGGGCCATGGCGACCTCGCCCGCCTCGTCCCACGACAGGTCGGACATGTGGACCATGCCGTCGATGTCCGCGGACAGGCCGACGAACAGCCCGAACTCGGTGATGTTGCGGATCTCGCCCTCGACCGTCGAGCCGATCTTGTGCTCTTCGGCGAACAGCTCCCACGGGTTGCGCTGCACCTGCTTCAGGCCCAGCGAGATGCGGCGCTTCGCGCTGTCCACATCCAGGACCATGACGTCGACTTCCTGCGAGGTCGCGACGATCTTGCCCGGATGGACGTTCTTCTTCGTCCAGGACATCTCGGAGACGTGCACCAGGCCCTCGACCCCCGGCTCCAGCTCGACGAACGCGCCGTAGTCGGTGATGTTGGTGACGCGGCCGGAATAGCGGGCGCCCGGCGGATACTTGATCGCCACGTTCTCCCACGGATCGGCCTCGAGCTGCTTCATGCCCAGCGAGATACGCTGCGTATCCGGGTTGAAGCGGATGACCTGCACGCGGACCGGCTGGCCGATCTGCAGGGCCTCGGACGGGTGGTTGATGCGCTTCCAGGCGATGTCGGTGACATGCAGCAAGCCGTCAACGCCGCCCAGGTCAACGAACGCACCGTAATCGGTGATGTTCTTGACCACGCCGTCGAGGATCATGCCTTCCTTCAGGCCCTGGATCAGCTCGCTGCGCTGCTCGGCGCGCGTCTCTTCCAGAACGGCGCGGCGCGACACGACGATGTTGCCGCGGGCGCGGTCCATCTTCAGAATCTGGAACGGCTGCGGCACGCCCATCAGCGGGGTGACGTCGCGGACCGGACGGATATCGACCTGGCTGCCCGGCAGGAACGCCATGGCGCCGCCCAGATCGACGGTGAAGCCACCCTTCACCCGGCCGTAGATCGTGCCGTTGACGCGCTGGTTGCCCTCGAACGCCTTTTCCAGGTTCGTCCAGGCTTCCTCGCGCCGCGCCTTCTCGCGCGACAGCACGATGGACCCGTCACGGTCCTCATAGCGCTCGACGAACAGCTCGATCACGTCGCCCGGCTTGACGTCCGGGGTCATGCCCGGCAGGCCGAATTCCTTGAGCGCCACGCGCCCTTCGCTCTTGAGGCCGACATCGACGATGGCGAATTCGTCGGTCAGGCGGACGACGCGGCCGGTGACGACCGAACCGTCGAAGGCGGTGTCGCGGCCCAGGGTCTCGTCCAGAAGGGTCGCGAAATCCTCACCGCCGAAATGATCGGTGGCGGATTGTAAGGTGGCTGAAGCCATATGTACCGTAAATCCCGTATCGGGTCCCGCGCGGGCGGAACACCGCAAATCTTGCGCGCCGCCGATCGTGGACGGAACGACTTGCCCGGCTCTATCCACGACCCCTGTCGCGGCACGCCTGACGGCCGATGCAGACCGCGCCGCCCCCAAGGACCGGGTTCCGGCGCGTGGACTCGCACAGACACCCTCAGCCCCTGGCCTGTCAACAGAAACCGCCCGCCGGGCGGCCTTTCAGCCGGAAAACCCGTTCAACCCGTCTTGAGGTCTTCCGTCCGCCGGCGGACGATCCGCAGGGCCTCGTCCAGCACCTCGTCGGCGGTCATGTCGTCGGTGTCGATCCAGACCGCATCGTCGGCCGCGCGCAGCGGGGCCGCGGCGCGGCTGGCGTCGGCGTCGTCACGGGCCTGGAGCTGGGCCGCGACCTCGGCGACGCGGGCCGCGCGGTCCGGCGCATCGGGGTCGGGCGCCATCTGTTCCCAGCGCCGGCGCGCCCGCGCCTGGGTCGATGCCGTGATGAACAGCTTGACCGTCGCGTCGGGGAAAATGACGGTGCCGATATCGCGCCCGTCCAGCACCCCGCCGCCGGCAACGGCGAAATTGCGCTGGATGTCCACCAGGATCGCCCGCACCGCCTGCTGGGCCGCAACCAGGCTGGCGGCCCGATCGACTTCGGGCACCCGCAGGTCGTCACGGTCCAGATCCGCCAGCCTGATCCCCCGCGCCTGTTCGTCGGCCGGATGGGTCGCCGGGTCCAGCCCGGCATCAATCATGCGCCGCCCGACCGCGCGATACAGCAATCCGGTATCCAGGTAGGGCAGGCCCAGCGCCGCCGCCAGGCGCCGCGCCAGGGTCCCCTTTCCGGCGGCCGCCGGACCGTCGATGGCGATCACCAGCGCCTTTGTCATGGCGCAAGGCCCGCGCCGATGCCATTCATCAGCGCGATGAAGCCGGGGAAGCTGGTGTCGATGAAGGCCGTGTCGTCCACGCCCACCGGCGCCGACGCCGTCAGGCCCAGCACGGTGGCGCTCATGGCCAGACGGTGGTCCATGCGGGTCTCGACCACGCCGCCGCCGGGCACCGCGCCCCCGGTGCCGGTGACGATCATGTCGTCGCCCACGACCTGGACCGCCACGCCGTTGCGCTCCAGCAGCGCCACGGTCGCGGCCAGGCGGTCGCTTTCCTTGACGCGCAGCTCCTCCAGCCCCCGGAAACGGGACGGGCCGGCGGCATGGGCGGCGGCGACCGCCAGGACCGGATATTCGTCGATCATCGACGGCGCGCGGTCGGCCGGCACGTCCACCCCATGCAGCGGGCCGGCGATCGCGGTCAGGTCACCCACCGGCTCGCCGCCCTCGATGCGTTCGTTCGACAGGCGCAGGTCGGCCCCCATCTCGCGCAGGGTCGTGAACAGGCCGGTCCGCAGCGGGTTCAGGCCGACGCCGCGCACCGTGACCGCCGACCCCGGCACCACCAGGGCCGCAACCAGCACGAACGCGGCCGAGGACGGATCGCCCGGCACCACCACGTCCCGCGCCACAAGGTCCGGCCGGCCGGCCAGGGTGATGGTGCGGCCGCCGGCGCCCAGCGGCTCGACCGTCACGTGGGCGCCGAAATGGCGCAGCATGTTCTCGGTGTGGTCGCGGGTCGCCACCGGCTCCTCGACGCGCGTGGTGCCGGCGGCGTTCAGCCCGGCCAGCAGGACGGCCGATTTCACCTGCGCCGAGGCGACGGGCAGGCGATAGGTCAGCGGCGCGGGGTCGGCGACGCCCCGAATCGCCAGCGGCAGCCGCCCCCCGGCCCGCGACAGGAAGGTGGCGCCGGTGGCCGCCAGCGGGTCCGTCACGCGCTTCATCGGGCGGCCGCGCAGGCTGGCGTCGCCGGTCATCACCGAAAAGATGCCGTGGCTGGCCAGGATGCCCGACAGCAGGCGCGCCGCCGTGCCGGAATTGCCCATGTCCAGCACGTCGGCCGGTTCCTGCAACTGGCCGATGCCCCGGCCCGTCACGTGCCAGGCGCCGGGGCCGGTGCGGACGACCGTGGCGCCCAGCGCCCGCATCGCGTCGGCGGTCCGCAGCACGTCCTCGCCTTCCAGCAGGCCGGAAATATGCGTCTCGCCGCGGGCCAGCGCCGCGAACATCAGCGCGCGATGGCTGATCGACTTGTCACCCGGAACCGTGACGGCTCCGGAAAGGGGGGCGGCCGGCGCGTGAACGTTCAGCGGACGCGGGGACGGAGCATGCACGGTATCCATGGGGCCATCCAATTCCGGATTGTGGGCGGCGAAGTCAATCGCCCACGCGACAAAAAAGAAGCCAAAGCGACGACCATGGACCGATCATGGTTTGACAGCCGGTCCGCAAGCTGGCATGGGGCTGCGCCTTGTGCCGCTCTCCGTCGCATTTTTTGTCCAACAATATCAGGATCGACAGGTTCAAGATGGCCCAGCCTAATCTCGGCACCAAGCGCGTCTGTGTTTCCTGCAGCGCCCGTTTCTACGATCTGAACAAAAGCCCGGCGGTCTGCCCCAAATGCGGCACCGAGCAACCCGCGGACGTGCCCCGCATCCGCCGCACCCCCGACCCGACGGCCGCGATCCCGGTGAAGCCGAAGGACGACGATGCCGATACGGCCGTCGACCTCGATGCCGACGACGCCGATGCCGACGACGACGTGATGGAGGATACCTCCGACCTCGACGACGATGACGACGAGATCAGCGCCGACATCGACGTCAGCACCGACAACGACGAGAACGACAACTGACCGTCCGCCCCGCCCCCCCTTGCGGGGCCGGCGGGGCAGGACGCTATCCCAGGTTGAGCACCGCCAGCCCGACCAGCACGCCGGCCATGCCCAGCCACTGGTGCCTCGCCACGGGTTCGTGAATGACCAGGCGCGCCTGCAGCACCGTCACCATGCTGGTCAGCGATGACAGCACGGTCGGCAGGGCGATGCTGCCCAGGCCGGCCGCGACCGACAGCGACAGATAGGCCAGCCCCGACATCAGGCCGTTCAGCGCGGTGACGGCGCCATAGCGCCGCCCCGGAAAGGTGATGTCGCCCCGCATCAGCAGCGCGACCGCCAGCAGGGCGACCATCCCCACGGTATAGAACGCCCACACGGTTCCCAGCGCCCCCAGGTACGGGGTCACGAACCGCCCCTGCACGCAGAACCCCGCGCCGTAGAAACCGGCCGACAGCGCCGCCAGCCAGGCCCCCCTGGCCCCGTCGACGGCAGGCGCCCTGCCGGAGTCGTCGCCCTCGGCCGCCGCCGGAATCGACGACACCACGCCGCCGGCGATGGCCAGGATCACCCCCGGCAGCACCGATGCGCGCAGGGTTTCGCCCAACGCCGCCGCGCACAGCGCCGCCACGACCCCGTAGCAGGCCATGATCGGCGTCACGACCGAAAAGCGCCCCACCTGCAACGCGCGAAAATACAGGCCCGACGCCCCCAGGATCAGCAGGGTGGAGCCGATCGCCCACCCCCACACCGCCCAGCCCGCGCCATAAAGGGGCCGCCACGACCCGAGTCCCGCCACGCCCATCGCGGCGGCCATGCCCACCGACACGGCGAACTGGCTCCAGAACATCATACGCAGGACGCCGATCGCCCGGCTGGCGAAGCCGGCGAGGAAATCGCCGGTGCCGTAGAACAGGGCGGCGGACAGACCCAGCAGAATCGCCGCGGTCACGGCGCGGGTCGCCGCCGTTCGATCTCCACCCCCACCGCGTCCAGGTCGTCGAAGATATCCAGCTTCTCGACACGCACGCGCACGACCACCACCCGCTCGTCGGCCAGGACGCCGATGGCGATCCGCTCGGCCAGCGTCTCGACCAGGCGGACATGGCCCTCGCCGATGATCCGGCGCACCATCAGCACGATGCGTTCGTACGAGACGGTACGGCTCAGGTCGTCGCGCCCGACCGTCAGCCCCGGCTCGTCCACGACCCCGAACGAGATATTGACCCGGATTCGCTGGGTCACGCCCTGTTCATGCGGATAGATGCCGATATTGGCATCGAGCACCATGTCCTTGAGGAACACGCGGCGCAGCGGCGGCTGTTCCGGCCAGGCGGCAAAGATGGCCATTGCGGTGTGTCTTATTCCTCGGGGACCAGGCCGGGACGCAGGGCCGGCGACCATTGCATGTGTTGCCCGCCATCCAGGGCCAGCATCTGTCCCGTCACCGACGGCAGGCACAGCAGCGCCATCGCCGCCCGCGCGACCTCGTCCGGCGAGGTCCCGTGGCCCAGCGGCACCGACGCGCACTGCCGGGCGAACTGTTCGGCCGACTGGCGCGGGCTGGGCAGCGCCGGGCCGGGCCCGATCGCGTTCACGCGGATCCGCCGGGGCGCCAGGGCCAGCGCCATGCTGCGCGTCAGGGTCCACAATGCCGATTTCGACACGGTATAGCTGACGAAATGCGGCGTCAGCGACCAGACCCGCTCGTCCAGCATGTTCAGCACCATGCCCTCGGCCCCCTCGGGCAGACGGCGGGCGAAATCCTGCATCAGGACGAAGGGCGCGCGCAGGTTGGGCTCCAGATGCATGTCCCAGCCGGCGCGGGTCGCGTCGTCCCACTCGTCGCGCTCGAACGTGCTGGCGTTGTTCACCAGCACCCCGACCGGACCCAGCGCATCGGCGGCCCGCGCCAGCAGGGGCGTGACCTCGGCCTCGTGCGACAGGTCGGCGCGCAGCATGACGGCGCCCACGCCCCGGGCGGCGACGTCCGCCACCGTCCGGCGGGCCTCGTCCTCGTCCGAGCGATAATGGATGGCCACCGAAAATCCGGCATCCGCCAGCGCCAGCGCCATGGCCCGGCCAAGCCGGATCGCCCCGCCGGTCACGAAGGCGACGCGGGGAATGGAAGGGGGAATGGGCCACATGCTCATGCGTCCTTCAGGCCGGCCGGCGCGCCAGCAGCGCCGCTGCCAGCGTGCCGTCATCCAGAACGTCCAGCGCGCCGCCCATCGGCACGCCCTGCCCGACGCGGCTGACGGGCACGTCGAACCGCGCCAGGCGGTCCTGCAGCCAGTGGCTGGTCGTCGCCCCCTCGACCGTGGCGCCGAGGGCCAGGATGACTTCCCGCACGCCGCCCTGCTCCAGCCGGGCCAGCAGCGGGCCGACATTCAAGTCGTCCGGCCCCAGCCCCGCCAGCGCCGACAGCGTGCCGCCCAGCACCTGGTAGACGCCGCGATGCACGCCCGCGCGCTCCAGCGCCCACAGGTCGCCCACCGTCTCGACCACGCAGACCAGCCCGCGATCGCGCGCCGGATCGGCGCAGATGCCGCAGGGGTCGCGCGTGTCCAGGTTGCCGCAGCCGCCGCACGTCTTCACCGCGCGCGCCGCCTGCTCCATGGCCTGGGCCAGCGGCAGCATGCGGGCCTGGGGCTGGCGCAGCAGGGCCAGCGCCGCGCGGCGGGCCGAACGCGGACCCAGGCCCGGCAGCCGCGCCAGCAGCGCGATCAGCCGTTCGATGTCCGTTCCGCCCATGCCGCCGCCCCTATGCCCCGCCGCGCCGTGGGATCAGAACGGAAATTTCAGGCCCGCCGGCAGGTTCATGCCGCCGGTGACCTTCTTCATTTCCTCGGCCGCGCGTTCGTCCAGCAGCTTGCGCGCGTCGGCGCAGGCGGCGACCAGCAGGTCCTGCAGCATTTCCATTTCCGTCGGGTCGGCCAGCTTGGGGTCGATCTTCACCGCCTTGAGGTCGCCCTTGCCGTTGAGGGTGACATGCACCATGCCGGCCCCGGCGCTGCCCTCGATCGTCATGCCTTCCAGCGTGGTCTGCATTTCCTCCATGCGGGCCTGCATCTGGGTCGCCTGCTTCATCAGGCCGGCTAGATTCTTCATCGGTGTCGTCTCCTCACCTGTCGTCGTTCATGTCGAGGTCATCCTCATCCACCAGATCGGCGTCGAGGGGCGCGAATTCCAGATCGGGCGCCAGCACGGCGGATGCCGCCTCTTCAGGCGGCAGGCCGTAATCGTCAAGGGAATGATCGGTCACGGCGCCCAGGCGGGCATCGGGAAAGCGCGCGAAGATGGCCCGCACCAGCGGATGGGCCTCGGCCGCCGCGCGGTGGAACTGGATGATTTCCGCCCCCTGCTCGGCCAGCGTCGGCGCGCCCTGCCCGGTCGAGGACCGGACCTCCCACGCCGTATCCGTCTCGCGCCGCAGCAGGGTCTCCAGCCGGCGGGTCAGGCCCGGCAGGCCGGCGCGGTCCACCCGAAGGTCGATCCGCGGCGGCACGAAGGCGACCAGATGCGTGGAATGGCGCAGATGACCATGCAGCATCGCATCCTTGCCCGAAACGAACGCCACGACTTCGCGCCATGTCGCCAGGGTGGGTGGGGATGGCGCGGGCTCGGGCTCCGGCTCGGGCGCGATCGGCTCCTGCGGCTCGGCGGGCGACAGGTCGGCCACGCGCACCCCGCCGTTGGCGACCATCCGCAACCCGCCATGCGCCGTGACGGGCACCCCGCCCTGGGGTCCGCCGCCCGGGGTCATGCCCATCGCCACGCCACCGACCGCAGGTCCACCCGTCGCCGCCGACGCACCCGACGCCATTGGCCCCGCCGCGTCCGCGCCGTCCTTGCCGGTCAGGCGACGCACCAGCTCGCCCGGCGGCGGCAGGTCGGCCACGTAACACAGGCGGATCAGGATCATTTCGGCGGCTTCGCGCCGGTCCGGCGCCATCTCGATTTCCGACAGGCCCTTCAGCAGCATCTGCCACGTCCGCCCCAGCACCGGCACGGACAGGCGGTCGGCCAGCGCACCGCCGCGCGCGCGCTCGGCCTCGGGCAGTTCGGCGCTGTGCCGCAGCGCCGGCAGCGCCTTGAGGCGCGAGACCGTGTGGACCAGTTCCAGCACGTCGCCCAGCATGACGCCCAGGTCGGCGCCCCGGGCATGGGCCTCGTCGGTGATGGCCAGCGCCTGGTCGGGCCGGCCGGCCAGCACGGCGTCCAGCAGGTCGAACACCCGTCCCCGGTCGGCCAGGCCCAGCATGTCGCTGACCAGATCGGCCGCGATCGGGACATCTGCCCCGCCCTGGGCTTGCGCGACCTGGGCAATGGCCTGGTCCAGCAGCGACAGGCCGTCGCGCACCGAACCATCCGCCGCCCGCGCGATCAGCGCCAGCGCATCGGGCGTGCAGGCGACGCCTTCGGCCTGCGCGATGCGGCCGAAATGGGCGGCCAGGTCGGCCTGCGGCACGCGACGCAGGTCGAACCGCTGGCAGCGCGACAGGACCGTCACCGGCACCTTGCGTAGTTCGGTGGTGGCGAAGACGAACGTCACCTGCGCCGGCGGCTCCTCCAGCGTCTTGAGCAACGCGTTGAAGGCGTTGCGCGACAGCATATGGACCTCATCGATGATGAAGACCTTCATCCGCCCCTGCATGGGGCGGAATCGCGTTGCCTCGATGATTTCGCGCACGTCGTCCACGCCGGTGCGCGACGCCGCGTCCATTTCCAGCACGTCGGGGTGACGGTCGGCCAGGATGGCGACGCAATTGGCGCAGACCCCGCACGGATCGGCCGTCGGGCCGCCGGCGCCATCCGGCCCGACGCAGTTCAGGGCCCGGGCGATGATGCGCGCCGTCGTGGTCTTGCCCACCCCGCGCACGCCCGTCAGCATGAAGGCATGCGCCACCCGCCCCAGGGCGAAGGCATTACGCAGGATCCGCACCGTCGAATCCTGGCCGATCAGATCGTCGAGGGTGGCCGGCCGGTATTTACGCGCCAGCACGCGATAGGGAACGGCCGCCGAGCCAGCGGGTGTCGCCGGGACGGCGGGCGCGGCAGCGGCGGCCGGCGCGTCGCCGAACAGGCCGGGGCCGTCATCGGGCGGGGGCGCGGGCAGATCGTCCGCCTCGGCGCGATCCTGGTCCGTTGAGGCGGTCATTGAGGCTTCCGGGCAGATGTCGACGCCAGGCCCGGCCTGGCGGCGCGGGCGGGGATATGTTTCCCGGGGTGGGAGACCGGACTGATGACCCGGGCGAAACTCACTGCGGCTGCTTCCTTCCGGACCTGACCGGGTTGGCAAGGCGCCCGTCCATAGCCGGTCTCCCGACGCCTTCTTAACACGCAACCGGGTGTCGGGCACAAGAGGGAGGACAAGGAAAAGAGGCAGGCCATGACCATCACCCCCTATGCGCCCCCCGGCAGAGGCGGGAACTTCTATTCCGGCAGTCCCGTGGACCGCGCGGCGCACCATCGCGCGGACGCGGCGCGAATCGCGTCCTATCTCGTCGGCGCCGACACGCTGTTCGTGCCCTGCTGGCGCGGGCTGCACCTGATCGTCAGGGACCCGGACGACCGGGCGCGGATCGAACTGCCCACCCGGCGCCAGACGCTGATGACGCCCGAATTCCTGGAGGGGACCGACTGGATCTTCCTGGGCTACCTGGACGAACGCCCGCTCTTTGTCCTGGATCTCAGCCTGATGGACCAGCCGGAACTGCTGTTCCCCCAGGCGCGCGGCCGGTTCGTCGAACTGCGCCCGCTGGCCAGCCTGCTGCCGCCGGACGAGGCGGCCATCCTGGCCCAGGCGCGGGGCCTCGTGCACTGGCGCAACGCCACGCGCTTCTGCGGCGCGTGCGGCGCGCCCAACCAGGCCGACCAGGCCGGCCATCGCCTGGTCTGCACGGCCGACCCCGGCCACCTGCATTTCCCCCGCACCGACCCGGTGGTCATCATGCTGGTGCAACGGCGCGACCGTGTCCTTCTGGCGCGCGGCGTCCGCTTCGGCCCCGAAAGCCGTACGCTGTCAGCCCTGGCCGGTTTCGTCGAACCCGGCGAAACGCCCGAGGAAGCCGTCGCGCGCGAGGTGCTGGAGGAAACGGGCGTCCCGGTCGGGGAGATCCGCTATCACTCGTCCCAGCCCTGGCCGTATCCGGGCACGCTGATGCTGGCCTTCACCGCCACCGCCACCGACGACACGCTGCGCCTGGACCCCGACGAAATCGTCGAAGCCCGATGGCTGACCCGCGACGACATCCGCAACCATGCCGCCCTGGGCTTCACCCTGCCGGCGTCCACCACCATCGCGCGGCGCATGATCGAAGACTGGCTGACCGGCGCCCCCTAGAAAGGTCGGGGTTCCGCCGTCCCCGGCAGGGGCCGAAGCCCCTGCGCCTACTCCCCGACCGCCGCTCCACCGGCATGACGACGGTCGAAACCGCCGTAATAGCGCGCCGTTCCCCGTTCGCCGAGGCGCGGACCGCCGACCAGAATCCCCTCGGCCACGCCCCACGGGGCATGGGGGGCGATCTCGTAGCCCTCCTGCGTCAGGGTCCGGGTGACATCGTCGGTCAGGGCGCCCTGCTCCACCTCGACGTGCGAGGGCTGCCATTGCTCGTGAAGGCGAGGCAGGTCGATCGCCTGCTGGATGTCCAGCCCGTAATCGACCACGCCCAGGATCGCGGACAGCACGATGGTGGGAATCCGCGACCCGCCGGGGCTGCCGATCACCATGACGACCTTGCCGTCGCGCGACAGGATGGTGGGCGACATGGACGACAGCGGCGTCTTGCCGGGCGCGATCTCGTTGGCGCGGCTGCCGACGATGCCGAACATGTTGGGCACGCCGGGACGCGACGAGAAATCGTCCATCTCGTCATTCATGAAGATCCCGGTGCCGCCGCCCATGACCTTGGCGCCGAACCAGCCGTTCAGCGTATAGGTCACCGACACCGCCAGCCCTTTATCGTCCGCGACCGAGAACTGGGTCGTCTCGTGCTTTTCCGGCTGCGCCGTGCCCGGACGCAGCGAATCGGACGCCACCGCCCGGTCGGTCGGAATCCCGTCGCGGATCTGCTTGGCATAGGCCGGGTCGATCAGATGCGTGACCGGGTTGTGGACGAAGGCCGGGTCGCCCAGGTCCTGGCGGTCGGCATACGCATGGCGCATGGCCTCGACCTCACGCTGCACGGCCGGGGCGCTGTGCAGCCCCAGCGCATGCATGTCGTAGCCCGACAGGATGTTCAGGATCTCGCACAGCGCAACGCCGCCGCCGCTGGGCGGGGGCGCGGTGTCGACGCGATAGCCGCGATAGGAACAGGTCAGCGGCGCCATGACGCGCGGGGCATATTTGCGGAAATCGGCGGCCTGCAGGATGGCGCCCCCGGCCCGGCCGGCCCGCAGGATCTCGTCGGCGATCGGGCCGCGATAGAAGGCATCGGCCCCCTCCCGCGCGATCAGCGACAGGGTCCGGGCCAGATTGGCCTGCACCAGCCGGTCGCCGGCCACCAGCGGCGTGCCGTCGGGACGCAGGAAGATCTTCCGGGCCTCGGCGTCCCGCGCGAAATCGGCGGTCGAGGTGTCCAGCAACTGGATGTCGCCCTCGGCCAGGACGAAACCATCCCGCGCCAGGGCAATGGCCGGCGCCATGACCTGCTGGCGCGACAGCCGCCCCCAGCGACGCAGGATCAGGTCCATCCCCGCCACGGTGCCGGGCACGCCCACCGCCTTCCAGCCGGTGATCGACAGGCCCGGAATCACGTTGCCCTTCGCATCCTGGAACATCGTGGCGGTCGCCGCCAGCGGCGCATGTTCGCGGAAATCGACGAACTGCATCCGGCCGTCCGGCGTACGCAGGGTCATGAACCCGCCGCCGCCGATATTTCCCGCCGCCGGATAGACCACGGCCAGCGCGTACGCCACCGCCACCGCCGCATCCACCGCGTTGCCACCCTGCGCCAGGATCCGCGCCCCGGCCTCGGACGCCAGATGCTGCGCCGACACCACCATGCCATGCTGCCCCGCGGCCGGGGCCAGCGGGGCCACCGCGACCGGTCCGCCGCCGAAGGTCAGGACATCGCCCTGCGGCGCGGGCGCCGAGGGCGGCGCCGATGCCGCCATCGCGGGCAGTGCCGCGCCGGCCAGCATCGACCCCGCCAGCATGCAGGCGGCCAGGCGCCGTCGCAGGATGGAATACCGCATTATGTTCCTTTCGATCGGGTGATGTGCGCGCGGACAGGCGTGGCCGTCATCCGGCCGTGTCGTAGGGCGGCTTGTCGAGGCCGGCCGGCGAAAGGGTGAAGATCTCGCACCCCTCGTCGGTGACGCCCAGCATATGCTCGAACTGGGCCGACAGCGAACGGTCGCGCGTGACGGCGGTCCAGCCGTCATCCAGCACCTTCACGTCCGGGCGGCCGCTGTTCAGCATGGGTTCGATGGTGAAGAACATGCCCGGCCGCAGCACCAGCCCCTGGCCGGGCCGCCCGTAGTGCAGCACGTTCGGCGCGGCATGGAACGTCCGGCCGATGCCGTGGCCGCAGAAATCGCGCACTACCGAGAAACGATGGGATTCGGCAAAGGTCTGGATGGCGTGCCCGACATCGCCCAGCGTGTTGCCGGGGCGAACCTGTTCGATCCCCACCATCAGGGCCTTGTACGTCACGTCGATCAGCTTCTCGGCCTTCCGGGGCACCGGGCCGACCGTGTACATGCGGCTGGTGTCGCCGAACCAGCCATCCAGGATCACGGTGACGTCGATGTTCAGGATATCGCCGTCCTGCAACTGGCGCTCGCCCGGAATACCGTGGCAGACGACATGGTTGAGGGAAATGCAGCTGGATTTCGGATAGCCGCGATAGCCCAGCGTGGCCGGCGTCGCCCCGTGATCGAGCATGAAGTCGTGGATCAGGCGGTCGAGGGCGTCAGTGGTGACCCCGGCCCTGACGTGCGGCACGATCATGTCCAGCGTGCGGGCCGCAAGCTGGCCCGCCGCGCGCATGCCGACGAAATCCTCGGGCGTATGAAGAATAACCCGCCTTGCGTCCGTGTCGCCGTCCATGTCGATGCCCCTCGCTATCCTATCCAGCCGCCGGAACGGCATCATCATGGGGGGATAAATGCGCGGGTCGCCCGATCAAGGCAAGGGCGATGCCCCCAGCAATGCCGGTTTTCGGGCCGGTCGGGTCAGCCGTGATTATGACCATGCCGGTGACGGACCGCATGGCCCGCGGCCACCATGCGGACATGGGCCGGGACATGCCCATGCCGCGCCGGCATGTGATGACGCGGCGCCAACGGAAGTTCGGCCACCTGCTCGGGGCCGGCATTGGCCGAACGCGCCGCCGCAGCCAGCATGATCGCCGCCCGGCCATGGCGGCTGCGCGCACGCGCCAGGACCAGCGTACGCGGCACGTCGGCGACGCCTTCCTGGCGGAAACCGTCATCCAGCAGGCTGGCCATCATGGCGCTGCGCTGCGGATTCGTCCGGGCCCCCAGCACCACGCCGATCAACCGGACATTCTCGCGAATGGCCGACGTCACCAGGTTACGCCCGGCGTCGGCGGTATAGCCGGTCTTCAGCCCGTCCGCCCCGGGATAGAACCGCAGCATCGGGTCGTGATTGGGCACCTGCCGGCCATGGAAATAGAAGGCCGGCACCGCGAAATAATGATAATATTCAGGAAATTCGGCGATGATCTGCCGGGTCAGCAGCGCCAGGTCGCGGGCCGACGTCACCTGCTCGCCGTTCGGCAGGCCGGACGCGTTGCGAAATGTCGTGCTGGTCATGCCCAGGGCGCGCGCCTGGCGGGTCATCACGTCGGCAAAGCGGCCTTCGTCCCCGCCGCCCAGCAATTCACCCAGCGCGCAGGCCGCGTCGTTGGCCGATTTCGTGACCAGCCCCAGCACCGCCTGCTCGACCGTCAAATAGCTGCCGGGCACCAGGCCCAGCTTGGACGGCTCCATCGAGGCCGCGTGGGCGGAAACCGGCACCGACTGGTCCAGCGAGATCTGCCCGCCCCGCAGGCCCTTGAAAGCCAGGTAGAGCGTCATCAGCTTGGTCAGGCTGGCAGGATAGCGCTGAAGATCCGGATTGCTCTGCGACAGGACGGCCCCGGTGCGGGCATCCATGACGATCGAACTGACCTGCCCGACATACTGGGCGCGGGCCTGGGGCACGCCTGCGGCCAGCACCGCCACCCAGCCCGCCGAAAGGCCGACCGACAGCCGAATGGCCCGCCCCCGTCCGACCGGCGGGAACGCGACATGGCGCAGACGGGCGAACCAGCCCTGCTTCTCATCACCCCTGGAGCAGTCGGCCACCACCGTTCCCCCGTCACCGGATCCGCATCTTTCCGGCGACTTTATGGTCAATCTTCGGAACCCGTCCAGAGGAAACAACGATAACAGGAAGAAAATGCAGCCTTTTCGACCTCGTGCCACGATCCATGCGCGCGACGGCGGTCTTCGATGCGGGGACATCCACTATTTTGATCCGTCCCGGCTCGCAAAACATGCTTAATTTGTCCCCCTGCCCTTTTAACCCGACACGTATTTCCAATATGGTATGAACATGGTTGTTGCATCTTCCCCCGCCGGGTCTTCCATGACCGACACCCGCATGTCCGGGCATCATCCGCATTCCCATGGCGGCAACCCGACGCGGCGTGGCGGCAACGACCAGGATGGACAGTCCGACAACCCCGATTCGCCGACCATCGGGGTCGTCGTCCGGACCCGGCCGCAGACGCGCAAGCCCGCGATGTACAAGGTCCTGATGCTGAACGACGACTACACGCCGATGGAGTTCGTCGTTCACGTCCTCGAGCGGTTTTTCCAGAAGTCGCGCGAGGAAGCGACCGACATCATGCTGCACGTCCACAAGCGCGGCGTGGGCGTCTGCGGCGTCTTCACCTACGAGGTCGCCGAGACCAAGGTCACGCAGGTGATGGATCTCGCCCGGCAGAACCAGCACCCGCTGCAATGCACGATCGAGAAGGACTGACCCTCGGGGAAATCCCTCCCCCGGGCGACGACGCGCGTCCCCTACCGCACGGACACGCGATTTATTTTTCTTGCCACTGGCTTTCCGATGGAAACATACCAAATATAGTCCTGATTTTCCGGTAGCCTGTCGGGCCCGTGGCCCGCTTTTGGAAAAGGAGCGTCCTGGCATGTTGTCACGCAATCTCGAACAGACGCTTCACCGGGCCCTGACCCTGGCCGGGGACCGCCGGCACGAATATGCGACGCTGGAACACCTTCTGCTGGCGCTGGTCGATGACAGCGACGCGGTCACGGTCTTCCGCGCCTGCGGCGTCGATCTGGACAAGCTGCGGTCCGACCTGACCGAATTCCTGGACAAGGACCTCGCGGGGCTGGCGTCCGACCGGACGGTCGATCCCAAGCCCACGGCGGCGTTCCAGCGCGTGATCCAGCGCGCGGCGATCCATGTCCAGTCGACCGGCCGCGACGAAGTCACCGGCTCCAACGTGCTGGTCGCCCTGTTCGCCGAGCGTGAGAGCCACGCCGTCTATTTCCTGCAGCTCCAGGACATGACGCGGCTGGACGCCGTCAATTTCATCTCGCACGGCATCGCGAAGGCCCCCGACCGCTCGACGCGGCGCCCGGTGTCCGGCAGCGCGCCGGAAAGCCCGGAAGGCGAGCGCGAGGAACGCGGCAAGGGCAGCCAGAAGAACCAGGACGCGCTGACGGCCTATTGCACCAACCTCAACCGCAAGGCCGAGGACGGGAAGGTCGATCCGCTGATCGGCCGCGACTCGGAAATCGAGCGCACGATCCAGATCCTGTGCCGCCGCACCAAGAACAACCCGCTGTATGTCGGCGACCCCGGCGTGGGCAAGACCGCGATTGCCGAGGGGCTGGCCAAGCGCATCGTCGAAGGCGACGTGCCCGAAGTGCTGCTGAAATCCACGATCTATTCGCTGGACATGGGCGCGCTGCTGGCCGGCACCCGCTATCGCGGCGATTTCGAGGAACGGCTGAAGGCGGTCGTGACCGAGCTGGACAACAACCCGGGCAGCATCCTGTTCATCGACGAGATCCATACCGTGATCGGCGCCGGCGCCACCTCGGGCGGGGCGATGGATGCCTCGAACCTGCTGAAGCCGGCGCTGGCGGCGGGCACGCTGCGCTGCATCGGCTCCACGACCTACAAGGAATACCGCCAGCATTTCGAGAAGGACCGCGCGCTGGTCCGGCGGTTCCAGAAGATCGACGTGGCCGAGCCGACGCTGGAAGACGCGGTCAAGATCCTGCGCGGCCTGAAGGGCAATTACGAACGCCACCACAAGGTGCGCTACACCGAGGAAGCCATTCGCGGCGCGGTGGAGCTGGCGGCCAAGTACATCCACGACCGCAAGCTGCCCGACAAGGCGATCGACGTGATCGACGAGGTCGGGGCCTCTCGGATGCTGGTGCCCGAGAACCGGCGCCGCAAGACCGTGACCCTGAAGGATGTCGAGGACATCGTCGCCAAGATCGCCCGCATCCCGCCCAAGAGCGTGTCGTCCGACGACAAGGAGACGCTGCGGACGCTGGAGCGCGACCTGAAGGGCATGGTCTACGGCCAGAACCGGGCGATCGAAGCCCTGACGGCGGCCATCAAGCTGTCGCGTGCCGGGCTGCGCGATCCCGAGAAGCCGATCGGCAACTATCTGTTCTCCGGCCCGACCGGCGTCGGCAAGACCGAGGTCGCCAAGCAGCTGGCCAAGACGCTGGGGATCGAACTGGTCCGCTTCGACATGTCCGAATATATGGAGCGGCATTCGATTTCCCGCCTGATCGGCGCGCCGCCGGGCTATGTCGGCTTCGATCAGGGTGGGCTGCTGACCGACGCCATCGACCAGCATCCGCATGCCGTCCTGCTGCTGGACGAGATCGAGAAGGCGCATCCCGACCTCTATAACGTCCTGCTGCAGGTCATGGACCATGGCCGCCTGACCGACCACAACGGCAAGACCGTGGATTTCCGCAACGTGGTGCTGATTATGACCACCAACGCGGGCGCCGCGGACCTGAACAAGGAAGCCATCGGCTTCGCCCGCGATTCCCGCGAGGGCGAGGACGAGGAGGCGATCAAGCGGATCTTCACGCCGGAATTCCGCAACCGCCTGGATGCGATCATTCCGTTCGCCAACCTGACGCCCGAGATCGTGGGCCGCGTGGTCGAGAAATTCGTCTTCCAGTTGGAAGCGCAGCTTGCCGACCGCAACGTCACGATCGAGATCTCGTCGGCCGCGAAGGAATGGTTGGCCGAGCGCGGATACGACCGCCTCTATGGCGCACGGCCGCTGGGCCGCGTGATCCAGGAGCACATCAAGAAGCCGCTGGCCGAGGAATTGCTGTTCGGCCGGCTGGTCAAGGGTGGCGCGGTGAAGATCACGCTGAAGGACGGGGCGCTGGATTTCGAATATATCGAATCCAGCCCGGATGCCCCCGCCGAAGGCGACGAGGGCAGCGAGCGGGAATCCGAAGCCGCGGGCTGATCTGTCCCAATGAAGGAAGGGCCGCCCGGTGCATCACCGGGCGGCCCTTTTTCTTGTGGCCCTGGTGGGTTCGGACAAAGCCCGACCTTTTGCCGCCCGGTATTACTGGTACCGGCTGCCGTTGACGGCGACATATCCTTCCATGCCCCATTTGCGGCCGGTGCCGTGATGGGTCCAGTCGATGCCCTGGCTGCGCGGATTGTCGTAATAGTACCGGCCGACGACGTCGGCCATGTCCCCCTTCGCGACCCAGGGCCAGCGCGGCGCCGCCATCCTGTCGAGGTCGGAGACGATGCGAATCGACACCCCCGCCCCGACATCGACGTAGAAATAGCCATGCCACCCGCTGCGGGTCCGTTTCGGGCGCGAGACCGCCAGCACGCGGCCGCAGACATGCACCGGCCGGTCGCCGCGCAGCGATCCGCTTTCGAACCCCTGCTGCACCGCCAGGAAATGCCGATTGTCGCAGGCCGGCCCGATCGCCTCCTGTGCGTGGGCCGGGGCCCCTGCCAGCAGTCCGCCAGTCAGGGCCAGCACCCCCACGATTCCGGCCATATATCGCATCATGTCGTCCCTTTCCGGATGTCGTCCGCCAGGTGCGGGTGGGCGCGATGCCCGGCCTTCGGCGCCTCGGCCTCCAGCTTCGCGCGGATGCCGTCCATCTGCGGGACGATGTCGGGCGCCGGATCGGGAATGGTCATGTCCAGCGATTCCAGAGCCTGGATGATGGTTTCCACCACCAGGATCCGCGCCAGCCATTTCCGGTCGGCGGGGATGACGATCCACGGCGCACAGGGGCGCGCCGTGTGCCTGATCGCGTCATGATAGGCGTGCTGGTACGCATCCCAATAGTCGCGCTCGCGCGCGTCGCCGGCCGAGAATTTCCAGTGCTTGTCGTCCTCGTCGATCCGCTGGAGAAAGCGTTTGCGCTGCTCCTCCTTCGAGACGTTGAGGAAGAATTTCAGCACCACGGTTCCCTGCCCCGACAGGTACTGTTCGAAATGCCGGATGTCGCGGTACCGTTCGTCCCAGATCGCGGACGTACGCAGCGCCGCCGGGATCTTCTGCCTGACCAGCAGTTCCGGATGCACCCGCGTCACCAGGACTTCCTCGTAATGGCTGCGGTTGAAGATGCCGATCCGTCCGCCGGAAGGCGCCGCCAGATGCACCCGCCACAGATAGTCGTGCGCCAGTTCCACCGGCCCCGGCTGCTTGAACGAGGTGACCGTCACGCCCTGGGGGTTCACCCCGGACATGACGTGCTTAATCATCCCGTCCTTGCCGCCGGCATCCATGGCCTGCAACGCGACCAGCAGCGACCATGTCCCGTTGGCGTACAGCAGGCCTTGCAGTTCGGCCAGGCGCTTGACCCCCTGGCGCAGCAGATGCTTGCCGTCCGCCTTGCTCATCCCCTCGATCGCGGTCCGCGCCGGGTGGTGGGCCGGGTCGAAATGTTCGCCGTTCTCGACCCGGCAATGGGCCAGCAGCGCCCGCAGGTCGGCGTGTGCCACCATGGGGTATCAGTCCCCCAGGCCCTTCACGACCGCAAGGCCGGCCGATGCCTGACAGGTCGGCATCATCTCGATGCGGTTGATATTCACATGGGCGGGCAGGCCCAGGACCCACGACACGGTTTCGGCGATGTCCTCGGGCTGGATCGGATGCGTCCCTTCATAGACCGCCGCCGCCTTCGCATCGTCGCGCAGGCGCACGTTGCTGAATTCGCTGCCGCCGCACAGGCCGGGCTCCAGATTGGTGGCGCGCACGTGCGTGCCCAGCAGGTCGCAGCGCAGGTTCCGCATGAACTGCGACACGAACGCCTTGCTGGCGCCATACACGTTCGCCCCCAGATAGGGGTAGGTGCCCGCCGTGCTGCCGATGGAAATGACGTGGCCCCGGTTGCGCTCGACCATGCCCGGCAGCAGCGCGCGCGTGATTTCGACCAGGCCGGTCACGTTGGTGGCGATCATCCGCTGCCAGTCCTCGACCGAGGCCTGCTGCGCCTTGTCCAGGCCCAGCGCAAGGCCGGCATTGTTAATCAGGACATCGACCTGCCGCCAGCCGTCGGGCAGGCTGCCGGGCAGAGCCTCCACCGCGGCGGAATCGGTCATGTCCAGCACGAACGGCAGCAGGGCCGGCCCCAGCGCGGCCGCCAGTTCGTCCAGCCGGGCCTGCCGGCGGCCCGTCGCGATCACGCGGTAGCCGTCCCGCACCAGCCGTTCGGCGATCGCCTTGCCGAACCCGGCCGTTGCCCCCGTCACCAGTACCGTCGTCACCATCACGCTGCTCCTGCGTCCTGGTCCGCCCGCCGCATCGCCTGGCGCACGAAACCCGATTGTCCATGCCCGCATTAAAGCGCCAATCCCGGCAAGGTCGCAAATCGGGCACGCAATGGTTGCCAAACCCGGCGGTTCCGTTTCTATCTGAAGGGATGTTCCCCTATCCCCCGACATCGGCCGATACCCTGACCGGATCCCTGCTGGTCGCCACCCCTGCCCTCGCGGACAGCCCCTTCGCGCGCAGCGTCGTCTATCTGTGCGCGCATGTCCCGGGACAGGGCGCCATGGGCCTGGTGGTCAATCGCCGACTGCCGCAGCCGGGGCTGGATGACGTATTCGAACAACTGGGCATCGCCCCGGTGCCGCCGCGCGGCCGGATCGATCTCTGCGTGGGCGGCCCGACGGACAGCAGCCGGGGCTTCGTCCTGCATTCGGCGGACTGGACCGGTGACGGCAGCCTGGCCGTGGATGACAGCACCATCCTGACCGCCAGCCTGGACGTGCTGAAGGACATCGCCGAGGGCGCCGGCCCCCGCCGCGCCCTGCTGGCGCTGGGCCATGTCAGTTGGCAGGACGACGAACTGGAAGAGCAAATCATCCACCAGAATGCGTGGCTGCCCGCTCCGGCCAGCGATGCGATCGTCTTCGGGAGCGATCACGCCGCCAAATGGCGGCAGGCGCTGGCCGCCATCCATCTGGACCCCATGCGCCTGAGCATCGTCGCCGGGCACGCCTGAAGGCAAAGCCCCCGAACGGCGCTACGACCAGCGGAAACCGGGAACCGTCGCAACCGGCGTCAGGCCGGCGGCCCTGGCCTCGGCCCGCGCCAGGTCAGCGTCATCGCCGATCATTTCCTGATGGATGCCGCCCAGGACCCAGCAGCCATCCACCCCGGCCCCCCGCGCGCCGCGCATGTCGGTGGCCAGCGCGTCGCCCACGGCCAGGACCCGGCCGCGCGGCATGGCGAGCATGTCCAGCACCGGCCCGTAGACCTCGGGATACGGCTTGCCGATCCAGCGGACCTCGCCCCCCTTCTGTTCATACAGGCTGGCCAGCAGCCCGGCACAGATCAGGCGGCGGCCGCCCCGGATGACCTCCATGTCCGGGTTGGCGCAGATCATCTTCAACCCATGCGCGGCACACGCCGCCAGCACCAGCAGATAGGGCGCGGGATCGTTTTCGCCGCGCTCCTGGTCCGGGCCGGTATTGAGGATGAAATCCGCCGACGCCGGATCGGTCACCTGTTCCAGGTCCAGCCCCTCGAACAGGTTGAAATCCTTCGGCGCGCCGATATGGAACATGCGCCGGCCTAGCCCGGCGAACCAGGGATCGGTCCGGCCATGCAGCAGGCCGCGCGTATATTCGCCGCTGGTCATGATCCCGTCGTACAGGTCGTCCGCCACCCCCATGGCGCGCAGGCCCTCGCGCACCACGTCGACCCGGCGCGGCGCGTTGGACAGCAGCACCACCCGGCGCCCCATCCCGCGCAGCCGGGCAAGGCAGTCCGGCGCGCCCGGATAGGGGGCCACGCCATCGTGGACCACGCCCCACAGATCGACGATAAAGCCGTCGTAGCGCGCCGCCAGGGGGGCGAAATCGTCCAGCGTCTGCATCACCGTGCGGTTCCCTTCGCGTCGGCCAGCGTCTCGAACCCTTCGGCGTTCAGGGCCCGCACGGTCTCGCGCTTCAGGCGGCGCAGGATGGACGGCCCTTCATAGGCGAAGGCGCTGTAGAGCTGGATCAGGTCGGCCCCCGCCCGGATGCGATCCACGATGTCGGCCCCGGTCTCGATGCCGCCGCAGGCCACCAGCGTCAGCCGACCCGAGGCCGCCCGCGCGACCTCGCGGAACACCTCCATCGCGCGGGCGCGCAGCGGGCGGCCGGACAGCCCGCCGGATTCCCCGGCATGGACGCTACGCAGATCGGCGGGGCGCGAGATGGTGGTGTTGGTCACCGTCAGCCCCTGCGCGCCGCCGGCGATCGCGGCCTCGACGATGGGGCCGATCTCGTCCGGCGCCAGGTCCGGCGACAGCTTGACCAGCAGCGGCGGCCGGTCGGGATGCGCCTCGGCGATCGCCTGCAACAGGGTCTGGAGCCGCGCGGCGTTCTGCAGGTCGCGCAGGCCCGGCGTGTTGGGCGAGGACAGGTTGATGACGATATAATCGGCGTAGTGCTTCACCCGGCCGACCAGCAGCGGATAGTCGCGATCGGGGTCGGCGCCGACCTTGTTGATGCCCAGATTGGCCCCGACCGGCACCCGCGCGCCGGCATGACGGCCGGACGGCGCCACGCGATGCAGGCGCGCCATCCGCACCGCGAACCGGTCGATGCCCTGGTTGTTGAAGCCCATGCGGTTGATGATCGCCCGGTCTTCCTCCAGCCGGAACAGGCGGGGACGCGGGTTTCCGGCCTGCGAGCGCGGGGTGACAGTCCCGGCCTCGACGAAGCCGAAGCCCGCGCGGGCCAGCGGCCGCACCACCAGGGCGTTCTTGTCGAACCCGGCGGCGATCCCGATCGGGTTGGCGAAGCGCAGGCCCATGGCCCGCACCGCCAGCGCCGGGTCATCTCCTCCGGACCCATCCCCGCCGCCCAGGCCCAGCAGAAGGGCGTTCAGGGCGAGGCGATGCGCGTCCTCGGGATCGAGCCGCCGCACCAGCGGCATCATCATGCGCGACACAATATCCATCATGGCGGGATTTTTGCCGTATATCCCCCGCCAAGGAAAGAGCCCCGCCCACAAACCCCGACGCTCAGGCCGGCTGGCTGCTGACGGGTACGGCCGCGTCGATCGGACAGCGGATCAGGTAGTAGGGCGGCGCCCGCAGGTCATGGCCGCCATTGAAGCCGGCCAGGCGGTTCCACTGCCCCAGGGTGCAATAGACATGCGGGCCGAAGACGAAGATGCCATCGGGCGACAGCACCCGCGGGTCGCGGACGATGGTGTCGAACGTGCCGTCCGTGTTGCGCCGGAAGATCGCGTCATGTTCGAAATTGGTGGTGTAGATCCGGCCTTGCGGGTCGGTGGCCAGGCCGTCCGCCACGCCCTTTTCGCCCAGGTCGCGGACTGCCTGCGCCAGATCCTCATCGGTCTTCGTGAAATCGGCCAGGATCGCGGTCGGGATGCCGTACAGCCGCCGGCTGGTCAGCGGACAGTAATAGAGCAGCGCGCTGTCGGGGCTGAGGGTGACGCCGTCCGCTCCCCCGGACACGAAGGCGGGATGTTTCGGATCGAACGCCAGGGGCCGGCCTTCGACCACCGCCATGAATCCAGCCTCGACCTGCGTCGAGGGATGGTGGGCCAGCACCCGGCGCTGCCGCCCGGTGGCGATATCGACCACGACCAGCGCGGGCGTGGACCCGAACGAGGAATCGGTCACGAACACCGTGCCCTGCGCCCCGTGCGTCAGATCGACCCGCAGGTCGTTCATATGGCTTTCGGGCCGCAGGGTCGGCGCGGTCAGGACGATGCTGGCGAAGATCCGGTCGGTCGCGGGGTCGATCCCCACGATCTTCGCCGCCCCCGGTTGCAGCGGCAGTCCGGCCAGCTTGCCGTCGTCGATCATCCACAGCCGGCCCCGGCTGTCGGTCGTCATGCCATGGACCGACACCAGCCGGTCGGCCGGCCGGCGGTCCGAGGGCAGGCTGGTCGCCGCGTCGGGGTAGGGATGCAGCGTCCCGTCCTTCAGCTCGGCCAGGGTCGCCCCCTTGTGATTGACGGCGTGGCGGGGAAAGCCCACGAACAGCCGCCCGCCCGGCGTCAGCGCCACGCCGGAGGGGCCGGGATCGTCGAATTCCGCCACGATCTCGAAGGCGCCCGCGGAATTGAACCCGTGATCGGTATTGGTGGCCAGCGTGGCCGGAGGGGCCGCCCGGGCCGCCCGTGTGGCGGCGGCCAGCACCAGCGGCGCCGCGACGCCCAGAACCGATCGACGTTTCATTCCGCTTCCATCCTTCCTTCCTGCGGGGACGGGGCGTCCCTGCCCCCGCGATCAGCCCCTGCGCCGCCGGGCCACCACCAGCCCGACCAGCGCCAGCAGCACGACCACCGCCCCCGCCAGCGCCGGCACGATGTAGCCCCCTACCCGCGCCAGCAAGGGCTTCGGCCCCCCGTGGCGGATCGACGCCACATCGGCCGCCGAGATCTTCACCGCCGGGTTGCCGAAGTGCGTCAGCACATAGTTGCCAACGTCGGCGACATCCTGATCCGACAGTTCATCGACATAGGACCCGTGCGAAAAGCCGGGCATGAAGACATGCTGGCCGCCCACCGTCCGGTCAACGCCCTCCACGATGGCGGCGATCAGGTTGTCGGGGGTCGAGGCCCCGGTCGCCGTATTGTGGAACAGCTGCGGATAATAGCTGTCCCGGCTGCCCTGGCCGCCGGGCTGATGGCAGGCCGCGCAATCGCCGGAGAAGATCTTCTCGCCATTGTCCAGCGTGCCGGATACGCCACGCAGGGCGGCCTCACGGCCCGACGCCATGCCGAAGGACTCGCGCGGCCGGCTGTCGGCCGCGTCGCGGAGGGCGGGCACCTGCCGGACATAGGCCACGATCGCCTTCAAATCGTCATCGGTCAGATACTGGAAGCTGTGCTCGATCGCCTCGGCCATCGGGCCGGCCGCCTGGGCCTTGCCGGGGACGTCGCCGGTCTTCAGGTAGCGGAACAGATCGTCGCTGCTCCAGTTGCCGATGCCGCTGACCGGGTCGGGCGTGATGTTCGGCGCGATCCAGGCCCCCAGCGACGCACCGCCCAGTTCCTTGCCGCCGATTTCGGCCATCATCACGTTGCGCGGCGTATGGCAGGTGTCGCAATGCCCCAGCCCGATGGCCAGGTACGCCCCGCGATTGACCTCGGCCGACTTGGCCGGATCGGGCGCGAAGCGCGTATTGTCCAGGTACAGCGCGTTCCAGACCATCATCGAGAAACGCAGGTTGAACGGGAACGGCAGATGCGTCGCCGGCGGCCGTTCGTCGACCGGACGGACCTCCTGCATGAAATACACATACAGGGCATGGATGTCCGCGTCCGTCAGCCTGGCGTAGGACGTGTAGGGCATCGCCGGGTAGAGGCGCGCGCCATCGCCGCGAATACCCTCGCGCACCGCGCGGCCGAACTGGGCCTCGGTATAGGCGCCGATGCCCGCGACCTTCGACGGCGTGATGTTCGCCGCATAGATCGACCCCAGTGGCGAGGCGATGCCATAGCCGCCGGCGAACGGCCTGCCGCCGTGCGGCGTGGTGTGACAGGCGGCGCAGTCGGCGGCGGTCGCCAGATAGCGCCCGCGCGCGACCAGCGCCGCGTCTCCGCCCGCATCCTGCGCCAGGGCGACGCCGGTCATCGACATCACGCCCAGCGCGGGGCCCAGCACATATCGGCCCCAGGCGGCCCGACCCTTGCCGATCATGCCCGGCCTCCCTGGAAATCGGCCTGCATCGAATCGGCGGCCTTGATCCCCAGCGCCACCATGCTCAACGTCGTGTTCACGACGCTGGCCGACGGCATGGCGCCGCCGCCGGGCAGCCACAGGTTCGCATGGTCATGCGCGCGGCAATCGCCATCGACCACCGAATCCTTCGGGTCGCTGCCCATGATGGCGCCGCCCATGATATGGTTGTTGGCGTTGAACGAGGTGGTGACGCGCAGTTCCGTCCCCCCCAGCAGGCCCGCCACCTGCTTGATCTGCTCGGCGGCGGCAACCGCGCCTTTGCGAACGTACTCGCCGACATCGTAATGGATGTCCGGGCAGGCCAGGCCCAGCGGATCACGCCGCGTCCTGCTCAACGTCAGGCGGTTGTCCGGGTCGGGCAGCGGCTCCAGACTGACCGACAGATCCACGCCGCAGGCCGCGCGCCGGCGGATCTCGTCTTCCAGCGCCTGCCCGACCAGGCCCAGTTCCAGCGCCTGCTGCGTCGCGGGGCCGACACGGCTGATATTGTTCAGGATCATCTTGTTGGCGGAATAGCTGCTGCGGAACCCGCCGTCGCGCGGGCCGACGATGCAGCTGCTCTGCGCCGGGCCACGCCCGAACCACAGCGGCTCGTTGGCCAGGAACGTGGCGTGCACGCCCGAATGGTCCATCATGTTCCGCCCGACCTGGTCGGACGAATTGGCGATGCCGGTGGGGTTGCGTTCGTTCGCCGCCAGCAGCAGCAGGCGCGGCGTCTCGATGCCGTTGCAGGCCAGGACGAAGGTACGGCCCGTCGCCTTGTGCGATTTCCTCTCCGCGTCATACCAATGGATGGCGGTCACACGGTTTTTCTCGTCGGTGTCGATGCGGTACGCGACGGCCTGGTCCAGCACCACCGCGCCGGCATCCTCGGCCTTCACGACATGCTGGATGCCGTTGTACATCGCGCCGATCGGGCAGATCGGCTGGCAGTTGTTGTTGCCGCAGCACGACGGACGGTCCTCGAACGGCTGGATGCTGCGCCCCTGCGGAATGGGAACCAGGCGGAAGCCATGCGGGTTGACCAGTTCGGCCACGCGGCGATCGCCATAGCCGAACGGGATCATGTCGCGCGGATACGGGCGGCTGCGCTCGCGCGGGGATTGCAGGTCCGGATCGTGCGGGCCGGAAACGCCCATCGCCTCCTCGGCGCGGCAGTAATAGGGTTCCAGATCGTCGTAGGAAATCGCCCAGTCACGGCCGACGCCGTAATTGGTCTTCATCCGGAAATCGGCCGGCAGATGCCGCCAGCAGGACGCGGCCCAGTGCCAGGTCGTGCCGCCGACAGTTCGCAGATAGCCCTGCTGGAACGCCGAACCGTCCGGCCCACTGAGCCCGACATAATCGTTCGCGGGGAAGTACAGCGGCGCCGGGGCCAGCGGCGCCTGCGGATACAGGCCCTGGAAATCCGAATGGACCCGGTTGTGGAACGACATGTTCCGCCAGTTCTCGACGATGTCGGACCGCTTCAGCCGCAATCCGGCTTCCAGCATCACGACGGAATGTCCGGCCGCGGCCAACTGGTGGGCGATAACCGCCCCGACAACGCCGGAACCAACGATGACGACATCGGCCGTGACGTCGCCGGAACCGGAAAAACTGGGATGCGCCACGGATCAGTGTTCCTTCGCGGGGGGCTTGGTGGGCAGGATCTTCGACTGCGGCGGCGGCGGGGACTGGATACCGACCGGCGGCGGCGCCGGGGCGGGAACCGGGACGGGCGACGCAACCGGCACGCCCAGCGGCGGCGGCGCCTCGGTCCACCAGGCGGGGGCCGCGAAGCAGTAGGTCGGCACCGGCAGGGCGTCGCGGGTGGGCCGGTACATCAGCGCGTCGTGATAGGCGACCATCGGCGCATTGGTCCTGTCCTGCACCGACCCGGTGAACCAGGCCGCGACCAGGCCCAGCATCGTCTGCCGCTGATTGGCTTCCTCGGCACGGGCCAGGATTTCCTCGGGCGTGCCGCCGGCCCCGACCACGTGCGACAGGGCCTCGATCCTGGCGCCATAACCAGGGAAAGTCCGAACCATGGCCGCGAACAGGCGCGTCGCGATGTCGGGGTTCAGGTCCTGATGGCCCGTCACGGCCCTGGATACGGCAAGGAAACGGGCCTCGTCCGCACTCGGCACGCGCGCCGCCGCCTGGCCGGGGGCCAGCATGTCGGGCGCCAGGGTCGATACGCCGGCCGCCGCCGTCGCCATCATCAGGGTCCGGCGGCTGACGCCGGGCGGAGGTTCGACCGTATCGGGGCCGGTCCGTAAAGGGTCGCTCATCGTCTTGTCACTCCAGCGGAGGCCGTGTGTCGTGCGCCGCGCGACGGGCGTGATGGGCATTCATGCGCCGGGCGGCAGGGCATTTCGGAAGGGGGCCTAGTTCGGGCCGGGGGCGGCGGGCAGCGTCGCCATGCCGGCTTCGGCGGCCATCTCGTCCTGGGCGTTGGACCCGCCGCTGACCCCGATGGCGCCCACAGGCCGGCCGTCCTGCAAAACGGGAATGCCGCCCGCCGCCGGCATGGCGTCGGGCAGGGCCAGCACGGCCATCTTCCCGCCCGCCAGGGCCTGTTCGAAGGCGCTGGAAGGCCTTTTGTAGAAGACGGCGCTGCGGGCCTTGCGCTCGGCCAGGGTCAGGCTGGCCAGTTGCGCGCCCTCCATCCGCTCCACCAAAATCGGATGTCCGCCGCCATCGACCACCGTCACCGCGACCGAGGTGTGGTTTTCGACGGCCTTCCCTTCGGCGGCGCGGGCCATGGCGCGGGCCTGCTCCAGCGTCAGGGTGCCGGCCTCGCGGGCCACGGCGTCGTTCTGGCGAATCATGGGCAGGACCGTAGCCGCCCCCGCGAGAAACGATATTAAAAAATGCTTTTTATTCATCATGATTTCCAGGGGGCTTCGCAAGACGTGCTGAAAACGGGACAGCCCGCCCCCGCGAAAGGACGGGCTGTCCGGATCATTCCGCTCAGTTCAGCGGCACTGCCGCGTCGCCTTCCGTCCTGGGCAGGGCCTTGCGTACGCGGGCCACGTCCTGCGCCGTCGCCGGCGCCGCGTCGTTGCCCCACGCCTTGCGAATAAAGCTGACGACATCAGCCACTTTCTCGTCGGACAGCCGGGTGGCGAAGCCCGGCATGACGAAGGCGGACGGCGCCTGGTGCGTGGCGCGCAGAATATCGCCTGTCAGAACGATGTGGATCAGCGAATCCGGCGCCTTGTCCATCACCACCGGGTTGCCCGCCAGCGGCGGGAACACGGTCGGGTAGCCCTGTCCGTCGGTCCGGTGACAGGCCGCGCAGTTATCGACATAGGTGCGCGCGCCACGGGCCGACAGGTCGCCCGCATGCAGCGCCGTCGCCAGCGTCGCGTCATAGCGCCACGGCGTCTGCGTCGTATCGTGGGGCGGCAGCGACTTCAGATAGCGGGCGATCGCGTGCAGGTCCTCGTCCGTCAGATGCTGCGTGCCGTGCCCCACCGCGTCCGACATGCCGCCGAAGGCGGAACCGCGCCGGATGCGGCCGGTCTTGAGGAATTCGACGATATCGTCTTCGCTCCAGCGGCCCAGGCCGGTGCGGTTCTCGCCACGCAGGCTGGTCGGGATCCACCCGTCGATGACGCCGCCGCCGGACAGGAAACGGGTTCCGTCCGCGCCGGTCAGGGCGACTTCCTGCATGGTGATGCCACGCGGGGTGTGGCACGCGCCGCAATGGCCCGGACCTTCCACCAGGTAGGCGCCACGGGCCAGGACCGGGTCGTCGAACGGGCGCGCGCTTTTGGCCTGCGCGTCCTTGACCGACGGCGCGAACATCATCCGCCAGCCGATCAGCGGCCAGCGCATGGACAGTGGCCAGGGGAGGCTATTGGCCTTCACCGTGCTGGCGACCGGCTTCACCCCCTGCATGAAATAGACATACAGCGCGTGGATGTCGGCGTCCGTCATCCGGGCGTAGGAGGGAAACGGCATCGCCGGATACAGCGACGCTCCGTCGCGCCGCACGCCCTCGCGCACCGCGCGGGCGAACTCGGCCTCGGTATATCGGCCGATGCCGGTCTGGGGGTCGGGCGTGATGTTCGGCGCGTAGATGGTGCCCATCTGCAAGGCAAAGGGCAGGCCGCCGGCGAAGGGCACACCGCCCGGCGCCGTGTGGCAGGCCACGCAATCGGACGCACGCGCGACATATTCGCCCTGCGCGACCAGGCCGGGCGCGGCGGCGGCCGGGGCCTGCGCGCGGGCCGGGGGAAGCATGGCCGGCCATCCGGCCAGCGCAACGCCCAGCCCGCCGAACAGGGCCGCGGCGACGCCCCGCTTGAAATGTCTCATCACAGCTGCACCAGCGGGCCGGGGTTCTTGAGGTAGGTCGTGCGAATATGGTGCGCCGACCAGTAGGCAAGTGCCGCGACCATGCCGGTCGGGTTGTAGCCGGTGCCCTGCGGGAAGGCATTGGCGCCGATGACGAACACGTTCGACACGTCCCAGCTTTGCAGGTACCGGTTCAGGGCGCTGGTCTTCGGGTCGTCGCCCATCACCGCCCCACCCGCCAGATGCGTGGTCTGGTAGAAGCGCGTGTCGAAATGCTCGCCCGGCTGGCGCTGGCCCAGATGCACGTCGCGCGCCCCCATGGCCTTCGTCACCTTGGCGATCTGGCTGACGACATACCGGTTCATGCGGATGTCGTTGTCCTTCCAGTCGAAGGTCATACGCAGCATCGGCATGCCGTACGCGTCCTTCCAGGTCGGGTCCAGGTCCAGGTACACGTCGCGATAGGCCATGTTGGTGCCGTGCGCGTCCATGCGAACCGAATGCTGGTAGGTGTCCACCATAGCCTTCTTCCAGGCCGAGCCCCAGTGCGGCGTGCCCGGCGGCCCGCCGATCTTGGCGGCGGCGATGCCCTTGATGCCCGCCTGGTTCACCCAGACCGGCGACCCGCCGATAAAGCCCAGCGGCCCATGGTCGAAATTCTCGCTGTTGAAATCGTCGAAGGCGACCCCGCCGCCGCCTGTCCCGATAAACTGGTTCGTATAAACCGATTTATCGAACCAGGCGGTGGTGGTGGTCACGTTCTGGTAGACGAAATTGCGCCCCACGACGCCTTCGTTCGCAACCGGATCATACGGCTTGCCGATGCCCGACAGCAGCATCAGGTGCACATTGTGGAACTGGAACGCGCTGACGATCACCAGTTCGGCCGGCTGGAACACGTCGTTCCCGTTCCGGTCCAGATAGGTCACGCCCGTCGCCCTGGTCTTCGTGCCGTCAAGCTCGACACGCAGGACATGCGCTTCGGTACGCAGCTCGAAGTTCGGATCGGGGCGCAGCGCCGGCAGGATGTTCACGTTGGGCGATGCCTTCGAATACATGTAGCAGGCATAGCCGCTGCAATATCCGCAGAAATTGCATGGCCCCATCTGAACGCCATAGGGGTTGGTGTACTGCGCCGAGGCGTTGGCCGCCGGCATGGCATAGGGATGGAACCCCACCTCCTCGGCGGCCTTGCGGAACATGTTGGCGCCGTAGACATCCTTCAGCGCCGGCAGCGGGAAATGGTCGGACCGCGACGGGGCGAAGACGTTGCCCTTGCCGACGACCTGCCCGTTGACCGTATAGGCCTCGCCCGACGTGCCGAAGACTTTCTCCGCCTTGTCGAAGAACGGTTCCAGATCGTCATAGGTCACGCCGTAGTCCTGAAGATTCATCCCCTCGGGGATGAATTTCTCGCCGTATTTTTCCTTCACCTTCGTCCGCAGGATCAGATCGTCGGGCGGCATGCGAAAATGCACCCCCGACCAGTGCAGGCCGGCGCCCCCGACCCCCTCGCCCGGCAGGAACGCCGCCATCTGGCGATAGGGAAGCGCCGTCTGGTCGGACGAATTACGGATTGTAACTGAAGTTTTCGACAGATTCTGAAAAATCTTGTGCCGGAAATTCCCCTCCAGCTCGTCGATCGAACCAGGGTAGGCGCCGTCGCTGGCCGTGCTGCGGTCGGCGCCGCGCTCCAGCATGACGACGGTCTGTCCGGCCTCGGTCAGTTCCTTGGCCAGGATCGAGCCCGCCCATCCGCCGCCGATCACCACCGCATCGACGGGTTTCATCTTTATGCTTGCCATATCAGGCTGTTTCTCCGGAGATCGACACGGTGCCGAGAGGATACGGCTTGCCGTACTGATCGACCCAATCCATGAAGTCGGCCCGCGCGCCCGGGAAGCCGATCGTCGTCCATCCCCCCAGCCCCTTGTTACCCCCGTGGCTGGGGTCGGAGAACGCCCCTTCCATGGTGTTGCCCAGAAGCTGCGCGAAGAAGACCTTGGCCGGCAGGTCGCCGAACAGCGTGTCGCCCGTCTCGAAGCCGGTCAGGATGGAATCGCGGGTGGCGGCATCCAGGTCCTGGAACGCCTTGCCGTATTTCGCCTGGACGAATGCCGCGGCCCCGGCAATGCCCTTGCGATAGATGTCGCGCGGCGCATAGGGAAGCTGGTAGCCGAGGTTGGCCGGACCCTGAACGAAAGGTGCCTGCATATACCACGATTTTCCAAAAGCGTATGGCGTGGCCATCTGCCGGTCGATGAATTCCGGCACCCCCAGGGCGATCGCGCCCGGACCGACCGCGTCCTGCGGGATCAGGCGATCGCATGCGGCATGCACGAACGCCCATTCCGCCGGGGTGAAGAAGGTCGGGGAATAGGCCGGTTCACTGGCGGAACGGGCGGAATGGACCGGCAGCGCGGTCGAGGTCAGCGCGGCGGCGCCGGCCAGACCCTGCATGAAGGTCCGGCGAGACGGGTCGGGGGGGGGCATCGTCATTAAGTCTATGGCTCCGGAACATCGGCAGGCGGCGTCGTCTCTTTTAAAAAACCATCACCCCGGCAGGCAAAGAAACCCTACAGCTTTTCATCTGTTAGTGGATGATCGCGCGGTTGTGTCCGCTTCTGCGCCTGCCTAGAGCAGAAATCCCGTCCGTGGCAACATGCCAAATGCCGGTCTGTCGCGCCCCCAAGGGCGCACCGGCGGACGCGGAAAGCCGGATTCACATGTCCGCGATCATTGAAATAACATTCACATCGTTACGAGAAGTCCATGATCCATCATAAATCTCTTGCAAACACGCCCCGTGCGCGGGATGTGAGGGAACGGTGAAAAGCCGGGCGCATCCGCCGGATGGACGGCGACGCGCCGTCAAATTCTCACACAAACGTTATCCTATTTCGTTGCAACCATGCCCGGCCATCGGCCCCGGGATTTATAAAATTAAATTTAATTTTAGAATTCCGAGAATGAATTTTATATATATAATCAATATCTTCCGTCACTTACCCCGACAATCAACCAACAAAACCTGCCCGCCCAAGCCGGTCGCGGAGCCGGTGGACATCCGTCCCCCATAATGATCTTTATCCGCCCAGGGATCTTTTATTTCGAAAAAACGTTATTCGTTATCGGGGAATGTGAAAAATGACCCACACCCACTGACAAGAGCGGCGACAAGCCCCCTTCTGAAATAAACAAAATCAAAAAATATTCCCCCGTCGCCGTTGTCCCTGCAAGTGACATGCCCGAAATGATGAATCGTACGCTCGCCGCCCTTTCCGTGTCCGCACTTTCCGCCTGGGCATGGGCATACGTCACGCCCGTGGCGCACGCCGCCCCCACAGCCCCGATTACGCCGGCCCAGGCCGCATCGCCGATGGCGACAGACCCGACGGCGGCGTCAAACCCGACCAGTCCGGACAGGACGGCGCTGCCGCCGGCGCCTGAGTCCCAGCTGCACATCCACCGCGCCCATGGCGCGTCGTACGTGGCGCCCCATGTCACGTACCGCCCCGGTCCGCCCAGCGCCGTCCCCCCCCTGCCCCAACCGGAATCGGTCTTCACCGATCCGGGCGGAATGACATCGTGGCTGACAAATCGTGGAATCTCGTTCCATTTCGACAATACGAACGAATTCGCCGGCGCGATTACGCCGCCGACCCGTGGCCCCCGCTATGGCAACTATCGCCAGGGCTCCAGCAATGCCGGGCAGTACTCGGTCAACCTGAACATCAACTGGGAGCAGCTGGCGGGCGTACGCGGCTTTTCCACGCATGTCATCACCGTCGGCCGCTATGGCACCACCGCCAACCGCATGTTCGGCGACTGGCTGGCCCATAGTTCCGAAATCTATGGCGGCGGCGGCAACGTCGCCGTCCATTTCGTCTCCGCCTACGGCGAGGAAACGATCCTGGGCGGGCGGCTGGATTTCGCCGGAGGCCGCATGTCGCAACTTTCGGATTTCGCCGCCAGTCCGCTGTTCTGCCAGTTCATGAACAACTCGATGTGCGGTCGCCCCAAGGGCGCCAGCGACAGCACGTTCTACAGTTCCTATCCGGCCTCGACATGGGCGTTCCGCATCAAGGGCCGGCCCCGCCCCGACATGTATATCCAGACCGGCGTGTATTTCGCCGAAAACGGCATCTACATGAACATCCAGCACCGCACCGGCTTCAAGCTGAACGGCGCGAACATCGTCGGCTACGTCGTGCCGGTGGAACTTCAGTGGGAGCCGAAATTCGGCGCCCATGGCAACCTGCCCGGCCATTACAAATTCGGCTTCACGTACGAGGACGTCTCCCGGCCCGACAATTATTACAACGTCAATGGCCGGCCGTTCGCACTGGCAGGCGGATCGGCGATGATGAACCCGCACTCCTGGCAGACCTATATGATGACCGACCAGAAGCTGATCCATTACAAAGGCAGTTCGCCGGCGGCCGGCCTGACCTTCCTGGCCGGCTTCATCTACAACGACCCCCGGACCGCGATCCGTGATTTCGAAGTGTATGGGGCGCTTGAAAATCGCGGGTTCTGGCCGGCCCGCCCCATGGACAGCATCGGCCTGGCCTTCACCTACACCAGCATCGCGCCGGGCACCCGCAATACCGAGGCCCTGCTGATGGCCCAGAACAGGACCGGCCTGCCCAACCATGCCACCGGCGTGCAGACCAATGCCGAGATCATCGAATTCAACTACGCCATCCATGTCATGCGCGGCGTGACGTTCGCGCCCGATTTCCAATATTATTTCAACCCCAACGGCCAGCACGCCCTGCGCGATGCGGCGATGCTGGGCTTCAAGACCTACGTCTCCATCTTCTGACGGGCCGAACCCCACCGGTCCTTTCAGGCGCCCGCGACGCCGGACCCGACCATGTCGATCGGCCTGACCAGCCGATCGAAGGTCTCGGCATCGACCGCGCCGGACCGCAGGGCGGCGTCGCGCAGCGACACATCGTGCGCCATGGCGTCATGCGCGATGGCCGAGGCCCGATCATACCCGATGACGGGACTCAGCGCCGTCACCAGCATCACCGAGCCTTCGACATAATGGCGGATGCGCTCGCGGTTCAATTCGGTGCCTTCGACCGAATACCGGCGGAACGACCGGCAGCCATCGGCCAGGATGCGGATCGCGTGCAGCACATTCGCAATCACCACCGGCCGCATGACGTTCAGCTCGAACTGTCCCTGGCTGCCGGCGAACGCCACCGCCGCATCGTTGCCGAACACCTGGGTGCAGATCATGACCAGGGCCTCGCACTGGGTCGGGTTGACCTTGCCGGGCATGATCGACGATCCGGGCTCGTTGGCGGGCAGGCGCAGTTCCGCCAGCCCGCACCGGGGGCCCGACCCCAGCCAGCGCATGTCGTTGGCGATTTTCATCAGCACCACCGCGACGCCACGCAGCGCCGCCGACATCCGCACCATGGCGTCCAGGCCGCCAAGAGCCGCGAACTTGTTCGGCGCGGTAACGAAGCCGGCCCCCGTCAGCTCGGCGATGCGCGCCGCGATCGCCGGGCCGAAGCCCGCCGGCGCGTTCAGCCCCGTGCCCACGGCGGTGCCGCCCGCCGCCAGTTCCAGCACGCCGCCCCGCGCCGCCTGCACACCGCCGGCCGCATCGCGGATCTGATGGGCCCAGCCCGACCATTCCTGGCCTACGGTCAGCGGCACGGCGTCCTGCAGATGCGTCCGCCCGATCTTCACCACATCGCTCCATCGCGCGGACCGTTCCTCGATCACCCCGGCCAGGGCGTCGAGTTCCGGCGACAGGCGTTCGTCCACCGCCCGCAGCGTCGCCACATGCATCGCGGTCGGAAAAGTATCGTTGCTGGACTGGCCCATATTGACGTCATCATTGGGATGGACCGGCTGCTGCGCGCCCGGCATGCCCCCCAGCAACTGGATGGCGCGATTGGCGATGACCTCGTTGGCGTTCATGTTCGTCTGGGTGCCGGAACCGGTCTGCCAGACGAATAGAGGAAAATGATCGTCCAATCGGCCATCCGCCACTTCGTCCGCCGCGCGGATGATGGCGTCGGCCTTCCAGCGCGGCAGGCGACCATCGGCCAGGTTCACCAGCGCCGCCGCCTTCTTGACGATTCCGTAGGCACGACACAGCTCTTGCGGCATCCGGTCGGTACCGATCGAGAAATGGACCAGGCTGCGCTGGGTCTGCGCCCCCCAGTACCGATCGGCGGGAACCGCGATCGCGCCCAGCGCATCGTGCTCCTGCCGTTCACCGGTCGTCGTCAGCCCGATCGGCAGATCGGACAGGGTCCGGGGTTCGTTCGTCATGTCGCCCTCCCATACGCAATTTCCACCGACGAGCTTGGCGAGATGATCGGTGGACCCAGGCCCGGAACCGACCAGGGCCGATGGCCCGTCGTCCATTCAACGCGGGCGACGGGAAGGCGGATCCGTCACGACATGCGCCGCGCGCGGACAACAAAAAAGGCGGCCCGCCACCAGGACGGACCGCCTTTCCATCGTCGGACCGAAAAGGCCAGACTGTCACATGAGCTTTGCCGCCATCAGGACTTGCCGTTGCCCTTGCCCGCCTTCAGCGCCGCAAGGCGGGCCAGCCTGACCTGCTTGCGCGCCTCGCGGGCCTCACGCCACGCATCGACGGCCGTGCGCGTGCCCTTCGCCGCACGACGCGACGCCACGGGCTTGACCGCGGCCGGGGCAGCCTTTGCCACACGCGCGGCCGGCGCCTTCTTCGCAACGGCCTTTGTGGCGACGACCTTTGTCGCCACGGCTTTCGGCGTGGCCTTCTTGGCGGCAGCCTTTACCGGCGCGGCCTTCGTCGCCTTTGCAGCCGGCTTGGCCGCCACGCCCTTCGTCGCTGCAACCTTGGTCGCTGCAACCTTGGTCGCCGGCGCCTTCGCAGCCTTGGCCTTCGGGGCCTTCACCTCGGTCTTTACGGCTGCCTTGGCACGCCCCTTCGGGGCTTCGGCCACGACGGGCGCCGGGGCAGCGGCCTTGCGGGCCGAAGCGGCCGAGACCCGACGCGCCGGGTTCTTGGCGACGGCGGCACGCACCGTCGCCCGGGCAGCCGGGGCGCTTCGCGGCGCGGGCGCCGCAACTGCTGCCGATCGGGCGGCGGGTTTACGGGCCGTGGTCATCACGTCCTCGGCCACCGCGCGGGTCTTGACGGCCGGACGCGCCGCACTCTTGGGACGGGCTGCGCCCCGCGCGGGGCGGGCGGGGGCAACCGGGGCGACAGCGACCGGGGCCACCGCGGCGACCCGACGCCGCCGCGGCGCGGCAACGGGTTCGGGCGCGGGCTCGGCCGCGACAGCCTTCGCGGCGCGCGTGCGCCTGGCCGGCTTGGCCTCGGCCGTCGTTTCCGCAGGCGCCTCCACCGCGACCGGGGCAATTTCGATCTTGGCCGCAGCAGCCTTCGCCTTCTTCCCGGCGGCCTTGCCCTCGGTCCGGGCCGGCGCCTCGACCGGCGCGGCCGCCGTCTCGACGACCGTGGCCTCGACCGGCGCGGCCGTTACCGGGGTTGCGGAGGCAGTCTTCGCCGACCCCTTGCGACGACCACCGCGGGTAGCCGTCTTCGTCTCATCACTCATATAGATACAACCTCTTGCAGACCCAGGTTTCCATCGTTCTGGTCAATGACGCGACGTTCCCACACGCCAGCGATCGAACGGGTATCCTGGAAAGCCATTCCGTTCCCCGCCCTGCCGGATCTCCCGCCCGCCCGAAAGCAGGTCATGAAAACAACCCGTTCTTTCGCATCATTTCGACTTTAGCGACAGGCATGTCAAGTCAAAGCCACTATAAATCGTCATTTTTTCTTGATGCACGATAAAAGCCGTTCAGGAGGCGGAGTTCCGGGAACGTTATAAAATATTTTTCTCTTTATAATATCGACAGTTTTTAAAAATAAGCCGTCACCCCGCAACGACCTTCCGGGCCTGCCGGCCGGGCCGCGCCCCGCGACGTCCGGGCCGGCGGCGCCCTCCATCGGCAGGGAGGCCACGGTTTGTCGCCCGATTCCGAAACCGGGCAGCCCCACCGCCAAGAATCACGGACTCCGCACAGGCCGGCGCGGATGTCGGTACTCCTCGATGGCGCGGAGGGGACCGGACCATCGGAAGCGTCGCGGCCGACGGAAGGGAAAGCCCTGTCCTCGGCATGCTTTTTTCCTGAAATGGGCCGGCGCGGTCGCCGGGTCGTGGCAGAAACCGATGCCGGCCCCTCCGGCCGGATTCACGATCCTGCCTGTTTCCATCAGCCTGCGCGATCAGCGCGGGCCGCTCTCCTTGACCGTCATGGGCAGGCCCGCGACCATGAACACCACTCGCGTGGCCTCGCGCGCGACGGCCTGATGCAGCAGTCCCGCCTCGTCGCGAAAACGGCGGCCCAGGGCGGTTTCCGGGACGATGCCCAACCCGACCTCATTCCCCACCAGGACGCTGAGGGCCCGGCGACGCCGCAACGCCGCAAGCAGATCGGCCCGGGCCAGGGCGATGTCCCGTCCGTCCAGGATCAAATTCGTCAGCCACAGCGTCAGGCAATCCACCAGCACCGGCGCGTCGGCCGCCGCATCCAGCGCGCCGGGAAGATCGAGCGGCTCCTCCACCGTCCGCCAGCCGGCGATCCGCGTCGCGCGATGACGGGCGATCCGCTGGCGCATTTCATCGTCCCAGCCCCGTCCGGTGGCCAGATAGGTCCACGGCCCCGGCAGGGCGGTGACCATCGCCTCGCCATGACGGCTCTTGCCCGAACGGACGCCGCCCAGCACCAGCACGCATTCCGCGTCGCGTTTCCGATCGTCTCCGGCTCCAGCCTGTTCCATCCCGCGTCCTCCGTCTTGCGTCGGGCGGCATAACGCCACACAAAATGCGCCATGCAAGCCCCCGAATACCCCGAACCGCCCCGCCCCCCCGCCTTCACGACGATGGAGGCCCTGCGCGCCGCCTGCACATGCCTGCCCCCGCCGGACGACGTGGCCCGGCAGGCCATCGCGGCGCGTGACGCGACGCTGACCAAACCGCCCGGCAGCCTGGGCCGGCTGGAGGCGCTGGTCGCCTGGCTTGGCGCGTGGCAGGGGCGGTCCGTCCCGGTGCTGGACCATGTGCAGGTGGTGATCTTCGCCGGCAATCACGGCGTCGTCGCCCAGGGGGTCTCGCCCTGGCCGGCGGCCGTCACCGCGCAGATGGTCGGGAATTTCGCGGCCGGCGGAGCGGCCATCAACCAGATGGCCCGGGTCGCGGGGGCCGGCCTGCGCGTCGTGCCCATGGCCGGGCTGGCCCCCACCGCCGATTTCACCCTGGCGCCGGCGATGGATGACGGCGCATTCCTCGCTGCGGTCTCGGCCGGCCATGACGCGGTCGGGGCCGACATCGACCTGCTGTGCCTGGGCGAGATGGGGATCGGCAACACCACCGCCGCCGCCGCCCTGGCGGCCGGCCTGTTCGGCGGCACGGGGCAGGACTGGGCGGGGCGGGGCACCGGCCTGGATGCGGCCGGGGTGGCGCACAAGGCCCAGGTGATCGACACGGCCCTGGCCCGCCATGCCGATGCCCGCCACGACCCGCTGGCCGTCGCCCGCTGCCTGGGCGGCCGGGAACTGGCGGCGATCCTGGGCGCCGTCCTGGCCGCGCGGCATCGGCGCATTCCGGTCCTGCTGGACGGTTTCGTCTGCACGGCCGCCGCCGCCCCGCTGGCCCGCCTGGACCCGTCCGGCCTGGCGCACACCACCCTGGCCCATCGCTCCGCCGAGGCCGGGCATGCGGCGCTGGCCCGGGCGCTGAACCTTTCCCCCCTGCTGGATCTCGACCTTCGGCTGGGCGAGGCCACGGGGGCGGCCCTGGCGGTGCCCCTGCTGCGCGCCGCCGTGGCGTGCCACGCCGGAATGGCGACCTTCGCCCAGGCCGGGGTCAGCGACCGGACATGAGCTGGATCGCCCGACGCCGCGCCGACCTGCTGGCCGGGCTGGGGCTGCTGACCCGCCTGCCGGTCGGCTGGCTGGCACGCGGCGCGGGGCCGGTCGACATGGCCCGCTCGGTCTGGACCTGGCCCCTGGCGGGCCTGGGGGTCGGCGTCGTGGGGGGGGGCGTCCTGGCCGTGCTGTCGCTGGCCGGTGTGCCCCGGCTGCCGGCGGCGGGGTGGGCGGTGGCGGTCCAGATCCTGCTGACCGGCGGCCTGCATGAGGACGGCCTGGCCGACATGGCCGACGGGTTCGGCGGCGGCCGGGATCGTGCGCGGAAGCTGGAGATCATGCGCGACAGCCGCATCGGCGCCTATGGCGTCCTGGCCTTGGTCCTGTCGCTTCTGCTCCGGGTGACGGCGGCGGCGGCGGCGGCGCATCCCATCGCCGCAATGGCCGTCGCGGGGACGCTGTCGCGCGCGGCGATGACAGGGGTCCTGGCCGCCCTGCCCCCGGCCCGCGGCGACGGCATCGCCGGCACGATGGGCCGGATCCCGCGCCCCGCCCTCGGCGCCGGCCTGCTGGTGGCGGCGCTGGTGGCGGCATGCCTGCCCCCCACGCCGGCGCGGGCCGGCGCGGCCTGCGTGGCCGCCGCCGTATCGGCGGCAGGCATCGCCCGCCTGGCCCGGCGGCAGATCGGCGGCCAGACGGGCGACGTCCTGGGAGGAACCGCCTCCATCGCCGAATGCGCCGTCCTCACCATAATGGCCGCCGCCTGACCGCGCGCGGCTCACATCACATAATCAGGATACCCAGGCCGCCGTCTTGCAACCGATCCCGCCCGGCACAGATCCAGACTGACGGGGGCAATTCCTGGCCCCGGTGAGGGAGAACACGCCATGTTCGGTAAACGTTTTGCCGGGCACCCGACCGGCCACAAATTGTCGGACAATACCAAGCAGACGCTCGGCGGGGTGGTGATCGTGCTGCTGATGCTGGCCGCCATCGCCGCCAGCATCATGCTGTCGCCCATGATTCCGCTGGGTCACTGACGTCGTCGATCATGACAAGGCCGGGCGGAGGCTGAAAAGGCCCCGCCCAGGCATCCGCCGGTCAGCGCGTGTCCTGAACCTTCAGCTGCGCCCGGGCCTCGCCGTCAGGATGGGCGGCGGTATGCAGGTTGATATAGACGCGGCCGGCGCGCAACGCCGTCACCTGATCGGCCGTCATCATCACCGATCCCCGCAGCGGACTGACGTACGGCCCGCTGATGGGCACCATCACCCCGGCATCCTGGCCCGGATCGGCGGGTCCATGGAAATGGGCGGCCGTCACCGGGCCGCTCAACCCGCTCCAGCTCAACCGGTAGGTCACCAGATTGCGCTTGTCATCCAGCATTCCGGTCACGCCGCCGGATGGCGCGCCCGTAACACCCGCGGATGGCGTGAACTGCCCCATGACATGCAGGGTCCGGGCCGTCGCCGGGGCGGCGACCGCCGCCACGGCGGCAAGCGCCACGCCCGCGAAAACAGAAGAACGGATCATCGGATATCTCTCCTCATCGACCGGCGCTACGCAACACCGGTCGCAGGGCCGCAAAGCCATCCCGTACGGCCGGCGGCCGGCGCCCGGTCAGATGTCGAGACCGGCCGAGCGGTTCAATGCCGACATCTCGGGATCGATCCTGCTTTCGACAAGCCGCGCGACCTGCAGACCGCCAACGATGAACAGGCCTGACACCAGACCGATCATTCCCAGATAGACCATTGCCGTTCTCCTGCTGAAGATCACCCAACACCGTCAGGAGTGACCGTCCCCTGTGCCCGAATCATGGCAAGAGACGGACTTTTATGCAGCGCCGCCCACGGTCCGGCGATCCTCGCCAGGGCGACAGGCGCGTCGCCACGCCTACCAGCCGCCGCCGTGACCGCCATATCCACCAGTATTGTATCCGCCAGGATGATCGCGGCCATAATCGTCATGGTGATGATGGCCACCATGATCGTACTCGCATCCGGCCAGAACCAGCATCGCCATGAAAATACACAGCGACTTTGCGCCAACCGGCCGCAAGACCTGCTGCATGATCGTTCTCCCCATCTGGGCGCAACGTCCGGCAGGCGGAAAAGTTCGGCTGGCGCGGCCTACCCGCCGTTCTGCACCAGCGTCCAGACGCCATCGACTTTCTTGAATGCAAGGTTCGCCGTGTTCGTTCCGGCCTTTGTCACGGCCGTCACGGCACAGCGGTAGACGCCGTTGTCCCTGGCCGTGCAATCGGCATTGGTGATCGCAAGATCCGCCGGGTCGTAGGGTCCGCTGAACAGGCCCAGTGTCCGGTCGGACGTCTTCTGGTTTTCGGTCTGCATGGCGGTGCGGACCACCTGCAGGATCTCCGCCTTCGTCGGGGGACCGGACTGGCCGCAGGCGGCCAGCAGAAGCGGCAGGGCCAGGGCGGCGCAGGCCGCAGCGAGTCCCTGCCGCGGGGCATGGGCGTCAGCGCGCGGGGTGGGCATGATCCATCGCTCCGTGAATGTCCGATGGCATGCGAACGGACGAACGCGCCTGCGGTTCGCCACCGCGTATCAAACCCGCCTTACCAGGGGTGGCTATCGGCGAGAAACCGCCCCATCTCTCCGACCATGCTGATGGCGACACAGCAGATCGCCACGGCAAGCAGCAGCATGACGAACATGCACAGACGGCGTATCATGGCGCCCGCCGCCCCCGGCTCGCCACGACGCGCGGCACGAGGTCAGGAGAACGATTCATGTCCCGCTTTATCGAAGATGACGACACGCCCTCGGACGCCGGACCGGACAAGCACGAACAGGCCCGACGCCTGGCCGAGGCCGCCTTGCGCGCCGAAGAGGACGGAGACCACACCCGCGCCGACGCCCTGTTCGCCGAGGCCGAACATACCGACCCCCAGGCCGTCGAGAACGTCCTGATGGAATGGCCCGACCACCCCCGCACCCACCGCCGCGCGGCCTCGCGGCGCGGCTGAAGACGGACCACGGTCAGGAGGCGGCCACCACGGCAGGCCGGGCCTCGGCCGGCCGGCCTTCGGCCGCCATGGCGTGGACGTTCAGGGGGTCCGCATTCTGGCGCAGGCGCGCCGCCCCTCCGGCGACCGCCGTCCACGCGGCCTGCGCCAGCGCCTTGCGGCTGGGAAAATCGTCCGGATCCAGCGGCGGATGCAGCAGGACGGTCGCCCGCATGGACCGCCATTGCGCCAGTTGCCAGACATGCGGCGCCAGATCCATGTCGCCGTACCACGAGAACACCGTCCGGCGGACACGATTCACATTCAGCCCGTCCAGCCGGTCGTACACCAGCGACACCGGCTGGATCAGCGGTGCCATGCCGGGGGCATAGGTCAGCATCGGCGGATCGACATCCATGCCCTTGCGCAGGGCCGGCATCTTCGCGATCGCGAAGAACGCCGACATGAAGGGCAATACCCGCGACCCGTCCGACGACGTGCCTTCGGGGAACAGCACCAGATTGTCCCCGCCGATCAGCCGGCCCACCATCTCGTCCCGCTCGCGCCCCGTGGTGCTGCGCTGGCGGCTGACGAAAATCGTCCGGCCGATCCGCGAGACGGTGCCCATGATCGGCCAGTTGCCGATATCGCCCTTGGCCACGAACACGGACGGCAGGATCGTGCCCAGCACCGGCACATCCAGCCACGAGGCATGGTTGGACACGTAAATGACCGGACGTTCGCCACGCGCGCGCGCGCGCGCGCCGCCGACCGAGCCCGCACGGCTGCCGATCACGCGGATATCCAGCGACAGCAGCCGGCAGAGCACGCCCCAGATCACGCGGGTCCAGCGGATCTTGGCCGTGCCCGGCACCAGAAGCAGGATCGCCTCGAACCCGACCGACAGCGGCACCCAGACGGCGATGGCCAGCAGGCGCGCCGTCGCGCGCAGACGGCGCAGCATACGCCGGCCCGGATTCATGGACGGAGGGGGCACGCCCCCGTCATCGTCCAACGCGGGAATGGCCGCCGCGCGGCGACGCTGGGCCCGGCGCGCCGTCATGCCGGGCGCCCCCAGGGCAGGCAGGCGGAATCTGGAGCGCGGAAGGAAGCAGGGATCATGTGCCATTCATAGCCCGGACGACGCCGCAACCCAAGCGACCGGCGCCTCACCGCCGCCATGCATCACTAATCGGGCGGCATGTCAAATATCCGGCCGCACGCCGCCCCCCGGACGCACCACGCCACATCACATACATGGGACCGGGAAAACATGGCGGCCCGGCTGCGTTGAACCGACATCCCATAGTCCATCCTCGGAGGTCGATCATGTCGGACACCAGGACGCTGCCTGCGGGCAAGACGCAGGACGATGCAGAGAACGCCGCGAAGAAGAAGAAGGCGACAACCGAAGAGAAACTCGAAGAAGGACTGGAGGAAACCTTCCCCGCCAGCGACCCCCTGGCGACCGGAGGATCGACCGGCGAACGGGACTGCTGAACGTACGAAAGGCCCTCATTTCAGAAACGGAGGACGAAGATGATGACGACGCACCCCCGCTTCGGCCCCAGGCGCGGCAAATCCGCCGTTGGACCATGGCACACGGAAATCGGCCTCGATGCATGGCTGGACGCCTTTCTTTCAGACACCGGCCCCGCGCGCGGCTATGTGTTTCTGATGCGGCAGGCGGCGGATACCGGCCTGTACGACGTGGTGCGGCGCTGGAGCCAGACCGGCCATCCCGAGCCGACCGACGTCACGACCGTGCTGCAGCTGCTGCCGCCCGACATGCTGGCGGAAATCGCCCGCAAAACCGCCCTGCCGCGCGAAGAAGTGGTCGCCCGCCTGTCCGAGGAACTGCCGATCGCGGTGCGTCAGCATACCGTGGGAAAGCGCTTCAACCGTTTCGGCCACGCCGGATGCGCCGGCGAGGACCCGATGCGGCGATAGGCCGGCCCGAACCGACATCTTCGTCCGATCCACGGATGTCCCGCCGGTCCCCTGCCGCCACGCCGCGACAGGGGACCTTCCATGTGCCGATTCAATTATTTCATTTCATATCCACCGGATTTTCCGATCCCCAAATCCGTTTCAGACAGCAGAAGCGGCTCATGACAAAGCCGTGCGGGATGAACATTTTATGGACTTTCCGTTTCCTTGCGTGATAAGCAACAATTGCAAAACAACAATAAGAAACAATGCAAATTCATTCGTGATATTTTGATTTCAAATCAATAGTCCATGCAGATCTATTTTATAGATGCCATCAGATTTATCACAAATATAAACTTCCTTAAATTACAGATCAAATCTTATTCCAGAATGGTTGCCATTATGAATCCCCTCGATTGCAGAGAGATGATTACAGCAGAAATCTCTTCTCCAGCATCAGCAGCCTTTCAGGATCAGGCCTCCATTCCACCGAACGCCCCGCCGCCTGCTGGCGCCGGGGCGATTGCCGGACATCCGGCGCTGTTCATCTTCGCCGCCGATGTCCTGTCATTCATCATATCCTTTCTGCGCCATCCATTTCATGTCTGTCGCATTTCAGCATCTGCTGCACGCCGCAGCCCTTTCAGCACCCGCCTCGCATCTCCTTCCCGGGCCATCGGCCGACCCGGACGGGACGCGTTCTGGGACGAGACCCGCATCGCCTGTCCGCCGCAAAGCCCTCCCCATGGACGACAAATATGCATCACTCCCCTCAGCAGGACAGGACGACGTGCCCATGAATATCTATGTCAACGGCCGTTTCATGACCCAGCGCCTCAGCGGCGTGCAGCGTTTCGCCCGTGAAATCACCCGCAAGATGCGCCAGATCTCGGCGCACACCCCTGCCGGCATGCCCCGGATCCTGGTGCCGTCAGGCGAGCTGACACAGCCCGAGGCCGACCTGCCGGCCACCCATTGCGGCCGCCTGCATGGACAATTGTGGGAACAGGTCGAACTGCCCCGTCATGTCGACGATGGAATCCTGGTCAACCTGGGCAATACGGCCCCGCTGCTGGGCCGCCCGCAGATCGTCGTCGTCCATGACGCCGGGATCTTCAGCTATCCGACGGCCTATTCCACGAAATTCCGGCTGTGGAACATGGCGCTGCTGCACGGGCTGCGCCGCACCGCCACTCATTTCGTCACCGTGTCGGAGTTTTCGCGACGCGAATTGCAGGCGCGGCTGCATCTGCCGGACAAACGTGTCTCGGTCATCACCGAAGGCGCGGACCATATCCTGGCCACGCCCCCCGACACCTCGATCCTGGAGCGACATCATATCGTTCCAGGCCGCTTCGTCCTCGCCGTGGGCAATCTGGCGCCGCACAAGAACCTGCACGGGCTGTCGAAGCTTGCCCGTTCGCTGGCCGCGCGGGGGATCGACCTGGTCGTGACGGGCGGCCTGAACACCACCGTCTTTTCCGAAAGCGATACCGCGTCGTCCCTGCCGGTACCCGCGAAATATATCGGCCGCGTCAACGACACCGAATTACGGGCGCTGTACCAGGCGGCGCTGTGTTTCGTCTTTCCGTCCTTTTACGAAGGGTTCGGGCTGCCGCCGATCGAGGCGATGGCCTGCGAATGCCCCGTCGCGGCATCGGCGATCCCATCCCTTCAGGAAGTCTGCGGCCTGGCGGCGACATATTTCGATCCGGCCAGCCAGGACGAAATCGACCGTGCCGTCCTGCATGTCATCGAAAACCCGGTGCTGCGCGCGCATCTACGCAGCGCGGGGCGATCCCATGCCGCCTCGTTCACCTGGGAACACGCGGCGCGCCAGTTGCTGGATGTGATCGGCCGGCACATGCCGCACGGCGACGCGCGCGCCGCGGTGCTCCATTGATCCGGACAAGGGACGACGCCAACGTGTCGCCATCGTTTCGACACGACCGGGTTTCCATTTGAGCGGCTTTCCCGGTCCATGATAGGTTCGGCCGGACTACGCCGGAACCATGCAAATTTTCCGACGGGACACCGGAACGATCGAGACGTCCCGTTCGTCATGTCATGGACCGCCTCCCGCAGATCGGGCCGCCGATCGGGCTGTCCCGCATTGGTATCGCCATGTCTTGACCATTATCTTCGTTTTCCATCCCCTTCCCTCCACGACAGAAGGACATGCGTCATGTCGGAAACCACCTTCCCGCTGATCGGCACGAAGGCCCCCAGCACGACCCGTATCGTGCCCGTCATCCTGTCGGGGGGGTCGGGCAGCCGCCTGTGGCCGGTGTCCCGCGCCAGCTATCCCAAGCAGCTCTGGCCGCTGGTCGGCGACCGGACGATGCTCCAGGAAACGGCGCTGCGCGGGGTCGGCGAGATGTTCGACGCACCCATCGTCATCTGCAACAACGAGCATCGCTTCCTGATCGCGGAACAATTACGCGCGGCCGGGATCGAGGACGCGCGGATCGTGCTGGAACCCGTCGGGCGCAATTCCGCCCCGGCCATCGCCGCGGCGGCGCTGCTGGTCGCGGAAACCGATCCGGACGCCGTGCTGTGGATCATGGCCGCCGACGCGGTGATTACCCGGCCCGAGGCCATGGCCCGGATGATGCCCGCGGCGGCGGCGGCGGCCCAGCGCGGACATATCGTGGTCTTCGGCATGCATCCCACCCGGCCCGAGACCGGATACGGCTATATCGAGGCCGGCACGCCGCTGGCGAAGCTGCCCGAGGCCAGCACCGTCGCCTCGTTCATCGAGAAGCCCGACGCCGCCACCGCGGCCGACCTGATCGTATCGGGCAGGTATATGTGGAATTCGGGCATGTTCGTCTTCACCGCCCGGACCCTTCTGGACGAGATGGAAACCTACGCCCCGGCGGTGCTCACCCCCGTCCGCCAGGCCGTCGCCCGACGGGTGAGCGACCTGATGTTCCAGCGCCTGGACACCCCGTCCTTCACGGCGGCGCCGGATATCTCGTTCGATTACGCGGTCATGGAACATACCGATCACGCGGCGGTCATCGCCGGCGATTTCGGCTGGACCGACGTCGGAAGCTGGGACGCCCTGTGGGATATCAGCGACAAGGACGACAACGGCAATGTCAGCCACGGGAATGTCTTCCTCGAGGGCGCACGCGACAGCTACGTCCGGTCCGACGAGATCCTGACCGCCGTCGTCGGCGTCGAGGACGTGGTCGTGGTCGCGACCCGCGACGCGGTGCTCGTCACGCAGCAGAGCAAGGCGCAGGACGTCAAGAAGATGGTCGCCCGCCTGCAATCGGCCGGCCGCCGCGAAGCCCAGTCCCACAATCGCTGCTACCGGCCCTGGGGCTTCTATGAAAGCCTGATCCAGGACAGCCGTTTCCAGGTCAAGCGGATCGTCGTGACGCCGGGCGAGAAGCTGTCCCTGCAGAAGCATTATCATCGCGCCGAACACTGGATCGTCGTCAGCGGCGTCGCCCGGGTGACGCGCGACGAGGAGCAGATCACGGTGCATGAAAACCAGAGCATCTACCTGCCCCAGCATTGCACCCACCGGCTGGAAAACCCGGGCAGGATCCCCCTGGTCCTGATCGAGATCCAGACCGGCTCGTACCTTGGCGAGGACGACATCATCCGCCTAGAAGACACCTACAACCGCAACTGATCGAAAGACAGGACCATGGCGCGATCGAAATTTCTGGTTACGGGCGGGGCTGGCTACGTCGGCAGCCATGTAGTCGCGGCCCTGCGCGACGCGGGACATGACGTGGTGGTCTTCGACAATCTGCGGACCGGGCATCGCGAGTCCGTACCCGAAACGGTGCGTTTCATCCAGGGCGACCTGCAGGACCACGCCCTGGTCGACAGCGTGCTGGCCGACGGCCCCTGGGACGGCGTGCTGCATTTCGCGGCCCTTTCCCTGGTCGGGGAGAGCATGCAGCACCCGTTCATGTACATGCAGGCCAATGCCGGCCTGGGCTTCGCGCTGGTCGATGCCTGCGTCCGCCATGGCGTCAAGCGGTTCGTCTTTTCATCCACCGCCGCCCTGTTCGGGATGACCGAGGACCCGCTGATTACCGAGGACACGCCCATCATCCCCGGATCGCCCTATGGCGAGAGCAAGCATATGGTGGAACGGGCCCTGCTGTGGGCGGACAGGATCCACGGCCTGCGTAGCGCCTGCCTGCGGTATTTCAACGCGGCGGGCGCCGACCCCGGCGGCCGCCTGGGCGAGGACCACACGCCGGAAACCCACCTGATTCCCCTGGTCATCGACGCGGCCCTGGGGCGTCGGGCGGAACTGCAACTGTTCGGCGACGACTACCCCACGCCCGACGGCACCTGCATCCGCGACTACATCCACGTCACGGACCTCGCACAGGCCCATCTGGCCGCGCTGGACGTCATCCGCGACCGCAGCGTCGTCTATAATGTCGGAAACGGTCACGGCCATTCCAACATGGACGTCATCCGCAGCGTGGAGCGCGTGACCGGCAGGCGTGTGCCCTGGCGGCTGGCCCCCCGCCGCCCCGGCGACCCCGCCCGGCTGGTCGCCGGCGCCGGCCGGCTGAAGGCCGAAACCGGATGGACCCCCCGCTATGCCGACCTCGACCAGATCGTCGAGACCGCATACCGGTGGCGCCTGGCCCACCCCCAGGGCTACCGGACCCGCCTGCCGGCCGAACCCGCCTGCACCTGAACGACTCCCGGTTCCGGCACCGAAACCAACAGTTTCAGGAATTTTCATATCCCTAGAGTGGCAATGCGCGACTCAAAACCTCCGGCCTTGGCTTAGGCTCCTGACCGGACGCAGGCGACCTCGCACATCGGGTGCATCGGGGCGCCGCGTCCGATCGTTCTTCAGGAGCCGACCATGCCGTTGAAGCCCAGCCTCCAGAGCATCTCCGCCGCCGCCGCCGTCGCCACGATGAATCCGCTCCTGTCCGTCGCCGGACGGTCGGGCGGCGCCCTGCGTTCCAGCCCTGGGCAGCCGGCCGTGGCCAGTCATCCCACGGTCGAGGTGTCGCTGGACACGGTCGGCCGCACGTTGTGGAGCTTCATGCGCCCCAACGGCCGCCCCAGCTTTTCTCCACCCCTGCTGCGCGACCTGCACGCCATGCAGCGCTCCATCCACGACATGGCCGAGGCAGGCGGGGGCGCCCTGCCCTTCCGCTACATGGTCGTGGGGTCGCGCGTGCCGGGCATCTTCAACCTGGGCGGCGACCTGGCCCTGTTCGCCGAAAAAATCGCCAGGGGCGACCGGGAGGGGTTGCGTCAGTATGCCCACGCCTGCGTGGACGTCGTCTTCGCGAACGCCGACGGCTACGGCCACCCTGTCACCACCCTCGCCCTGGTGCAGGGCGACGCGCTGGGCGGCGGGTTCGAGGCCGCCCTGTCGTGCGACCTGATCGTGGCCGAGAAACAGGCCAAGTTCGGCCTGCCCGAAGTCCTGTTCAACCTGTTCCCCGGCATGGGCGCCTATACGCTGCTGACGCGGCGTGTCGGCACACGGATCGCCGAAAGAATGATCCTGGGCGGCCAGACCTATACCGCCACCGACCTGCACGAGATGGGGATCGTCGACATCCTGGCCGAGCCGGGCGACGGCGAGGCGACGGTGCGCGACCACCTGGCGCGCATCGACCGCCGCTATAACGCGCATGAAGCGATCCAGCGGACCAAACGCCTGGTCAACCCGGTCCGCCATCAGGAACTGCGTGACATCACCGACATCTGGGTGGACGCCGCGCTGCGCCTGGCCGAAACCGACCTGCGGAAGATGATGCGCCTGGTCAACGCGCAGAACCGGCGCATCCAGACCATCCAGGTCGAAAGCGTCGCGAGCTGAACCCGACCGGCGACGGCACGGACACCATCGGCGGACCAGGCCGGGCGTTGCCCGCCCTGCGCGACGGAGCGCGCCGCGATGAGGCCAACCTCATCGCGGCGTGCCTGCGTTGCCGTCCTCGGCCTGCAATACCGTATAGGGCGTCAGGGCGTCCCGGACCTTGCCCATCTCCTGCCGGACGGCGTGCAGGTGCCCCAGCGTCCTGTCGGGTGCGACGTGGCCGCCGATGCCGCGCCACTCGTGACACAGGGCGGCCAGGCGTTCCGCCCCGACATTTCCCGCGGCGCTACGCAGGGCATGGGCCTCGTCCAGCAGGCCGGCCCGGTCGCCCGCCTCCAGCGCCCGATCCATCCGGTCGATGATGGCATCGGCATCGGTCAGGAATTCGCCGATGACCTCGGCCCGGAACCGGTCGCCGCCCAACGTCTGCAGATCCTGCACCATCTTCCGGTTGATCGTCGCCGCCGGAAACGGAACGACGACGGTCTCGTCCGCCGGCAGGTCCGTGGGCATATCCGCGACGGGGAGGTCGATCCCGGCGGGCCTCGGCCGCCTCTGCCCCGCCTCGGGGGGCGCCAGCGCGTCGATGGTTTCCAGCAGGGCGTCGATCTCGACCGGTTTCAGCAGGAAGCCGCTCATGCCCGCGTCCCGGCAGCGCTGCCGCGCCTCGGGCGTGCCATCGGCCGTCAACGCCACGATCGGCAGGGCGGGGCCGCCGCCGACCTCGGAAAACCGATAGAGTTTCGTCGCCTCGATCCCGTTCATCACGGGCATGTTGATGTCCATGAGAACGAGGTCGAACGGCTCCTGCTCCAGCATGTCCAGGGCGTCCTCGCCGTTGCCGGCGACCCGCCACCGGTGCCCCGCCCGGTCGAGAATCTTGCCCAGCACCTTCTGGTTGACCGGATTGTCCTCGACCAGAAGAATATTCAGCGACCGCTCGGCCCCGCCGGCCCCCATCCCCCCATCGACCACCCTGCCGTCCTCGCGAGGCGGGAGCAGACCGTCCACGATCGTCAGGACGGACGATAGCGCGGCATCGTCGGCCTCGGGCGACAGGATCGAGACGAACCGGCAACGCAGGGTCTCGGGCGGCAATCCTGCCCCGGCATCCCGGTCCAGCAGGATGGTCGGGAACGGCGCCCCGTCGGCGTCGGATGCGTCGGCGTCGGATGCGTCGCCGGCGGTCATGTCCGTCAGCAGGACCGACCGGCAGTCCGGCCGACGCATCAGCGCCGCCGCCGCCGCCCCGGTCGTGGCGACCACCACCCGGACGCCATGCCGCGCCAGACGCGCGACACTCCCGGCCTGGCCATCCTCCCGGCTGGTCAGCAGCACGATGTCCGGCCACGGCCCGGCCGGCAGCCGCTCGGGCGATCCGGGCAGGGACGACGGGGCGACCGGCTTCATCGGCATGACGAACCAGAAGACGCTGCCCGCGCCAACGACGCTGGACACCCCGATCTCGCCGCCCAGCAGGTCCACAAGCTGCCGGCAGATGGCCAGCCCCAGCCCGGTGCCGCCGAAACGGTCCATCACCGTGTCGTCCGCCTGGGTGAAGGTCTCGAACACCCGCGCCTGCGCGGCGGGGGAAATGCCGATCCCGGTATCCGACACCTCGACGCGCAGGCTGGTGCCGCCGTCGCGCAGCGGTGTCCCGTCGACCGCGATGACCACATGTCCGTGCTCGGTGAACTTGACGGCATTTCCCGCGAGGTTGAGCAGGATGTCCCGCAGATGCCGCTCGTCCCCCTCCAGCCGGACCGGCGTGCGCGCGGTCACATGGCAGGCCAGCGTCAGGCCCTTCGCCCGTGCATCGACGCCGACGATCCGCTCGACCTCGCGCAGGACCGCAAGCAGATCGAACGGGTGCAGGCGGACGGGCATCCGCCCTTCCTCGATCCGGGAAAAATCGAGAAGATCCTCGATCATGCCCAGCAGCGACGATCCGGCCTCCCCGATCGTACGCACCATGTCGCGCTGCTCGGCATTCAGCACCATATCGTCCAGCAGGCGGCTCATGCCGATCACGGCGTTGAGCGGCGTACGCAGTTCGTGGCTGACGCTGGCCAGGAACAATGTCTTGGCGCGGCTTGCCTCCTCGGCCCGTCGCCGGGTCTGCGACAGGAAGCGGATGAGCGACGCCGAATAAAGCGGAATAATCAGCAGCCCGCCGACCAGCCCCGCGAACAGATATCCCGTGTCCCGCCACATCGTCAGCCCATGGACGGCGATGGCGAAACTCGCGGCGCCGACACACGCCGCGCCCGCCAGATAGCCCAGCCCGAAGCGGAAGCCGTACCCCAGGATCGCCCAGAGATAGATCGGATAGAGCGGGACCACCGCGACGTCGCCCAGGTGCATGCCCAGCGAGAGGAAGATGAAGTCCCAGAACATCTGCCCGATGCGGCGGATCGCCGACGGGGACGGAAACAGCACCAGGGCCACCGCGACCACGATGCCCCCCGCCAGGAAGCTGTCGCAGACGCCCGACAGCACCAGCATCCTGTGCAGCGTCAGCGTTCCGTAAAGGTACGACCCGATCAGGTAGGCCTGTATGAGGCACGAGATCGCCAGACGGTTCAGGACGATCTGATGTTCGCCATCCCCGCCGCGCTTCATCCGCGACAGGATCTTACGCACCCACATGGGCCATCACTTCTTCAGGGTTCCGCTGTCCTGCCGGCATTCCACGAACCCCGTCGCCTGCCGCCGGGCCGGCGTCAATTCTCCGGGGTGCCGGCCGCATCCGGCAGGGCCGGTGTCGGGGCCGGCAGCACCAGGGCCCCACAGTCGATCGCCGCCCGCAGCCGCTCCGGCGACACGGGACGGCCGAAATAGAAGCCCTGCGCCTCCTGGCAATTCTGGTCCTCCAGCCAGCGCAGCTGGTCCTCCCGCTCGATCCCCTCGGCGATGACCTTGATTCCCAGATTTTCCCCCAGGGCGAGGATCGCCTTGATGATCGTGCGGCTTCCCGACGAGGAATCGATCTCCCGGATAAAGGCGGAATCGATCTTGAGGCGGCGGATCGGCAGTTTCGTCAGATAGTTCAGGGACGCATATCCCGTACCGAAATCGTCGATGGTGATCGACACCCCCATCTGCTGCAAGGCCGTCAGTTGGGGGCTGGCCACTTCGGGATTTTCGATCAGCGCGGTTTCGGTCAGCTCCAGCTCCAGAAACGCGGGGTCCAGCCCGGTCTCGGCGATGGCGTCGGTCACCAGCTGGTAGACATCGTGCTGGCGAAAGAGAACGCCCGACAGGTTGACCGCCACGCGCAGCGGCATGCCGTCGCATTTCCACTGCGCCGCCTGGCGACAGGCCTCGCGCAGGGACCAGACGGTCATCGGCACGATCAGACCCGTCTCCTCCGCCAGGGGCAGGAACCGTCCGGGATAGATCAGTTCGCCATCCGGCTTCATCCACCGGATCAGGGCCTCGACCCCGATGACGGTGCCCGAGCGCAGGTCGATCTCCGGCTGGTAGTGCAGGACGAATTCCTCGTTGCCCACCGCGTTGCCCAGGGCCTGCTCCAGCTCGGTCGCCGCGGAAAACGCCTGTTCCATCGCGGCATCGAAAAACGCGTAACGGCACCGCCCTTCGTTCTTGGCCTTGTACATGGCCAGGTCCGCATGCTTGAGCAACGTCTCGAAGGTCGCGTCGTCGTCCAGGAACAGGGTCACGCCGATGCTGGCGCCGACATTCATCGCCCGCTCGCCCAGGACAAACGGGCGGGCGAAGATACCCACGATCCGTTCGGCCAGTTCGGCGGCGGCGGCCGCGTCCGCGATGTCGTGGACGATCGCGAATTCGTCGCCCCCCAGGCGCGCGATGATCGCGGCATGCGGCAGGGCCGTCCGCAACCGGACGGCGACCTTACGCAGCAGCAGGTCCCCGACCGTATGGCCCTGGGTATCGTTGACGCCCTTGAAACGGTCCAGGTCCAGCAACAGGAAGGCGAAGGGCAACCCCTCCCCCCGCCGCTGGCCCACCATCGCCTGCATCTCGACCTCCAGCTTCGACCGGCTGGGCAGGCCGGTCAGCTGGTCGTAATAGGCCAGATGGTGCAGTTCCCACTCGGCCTTCTTCCGGTCGGTGATGTCCAGCGAGGTGGTCAGGACGTAGCGCTGCCCGGTGGCATCGTCGTGAAGCGGGACCTTGGAGGTCAGCAGCACGCGCTCCATCCCGTACCGGTCGGCAATGGTTTCCTCGTAGCGCGCCGTCGGCAGCCCGGTTTCCAGCACCTGGCGGTCGCGAAGCTGCGACGCCGCACTGCCCGGCCCCTGCCGGGCGCCCAGCACCCTGGCGTGAAACTTGTTGGCGAAAATATAGTTCCCGTTCGCGTCCGTCGCGCTGACCATGGCCGGCACCGTGTCGATGACCTGCAGCAGCTTGTCGCGACTGCCCCGCAGGGTCTCGGCATGCGCCTGGCGGCTGCTTTCCAGCTCCTGTTCCAGTTGGACAGCCCTGACGCGCGTGCGCCGCCGATGCCAGCTGAGCTGCAGCAGGTTGCGCGCGCGCGTCAGGAATTCGGTATGATCGACGGGGCTGAGCAGGAAATCCGTGGCCCCCGCTTCCAGCGCGTTGAGGCGGTAGTCGCGGTCCTCATACGCCGTCACCACGATGACGGGCAGGTCCTGCCCCCAGCCCAGGCTCCGGATGCGGGCGGTGAAGGCCGCCCCGTCCATCAGGGGCATCTTGTAATCCGTTACGATCAGGTCGGGGATATTGTCGTCGCCGAACCAGTCCAGCGCCTCGATCGGCGTCGCGAAAACCTCGACCTGGATGTCGGACCCCAGCGTCATCGCCAGTCGCGCGAAGATCGTCCGATTGGTGGAACGGTCGTCAACGATGGCAACAAGTCGCATTCAAGCCTCGGCTGGATCGGAAGTCTGGGCTGGACCGCCCGGCATGGCAAACGCCTGAATCCACGCCGCAATGCGGCACACGCATCGTCATCGTATCGAGGGCCGTCCCCTTGCCCGGTATCGTATCGGCCCAGCCGGTTTCCCAATGCATTGGGCAACAGCATGGAGCATGACACAGCCCGGTTGCCAAGCTTTTTTCCGCCCCGGCCCCGCCGCACGCCCGGCCATCGTCCCCGCAGACCGGACAATGCCGACTGTCACAAAAGAGACACACCGGTATCGAAATATTTTTCCGCCTGCTGTTCAGGGCCGATGCGGCCCCCAATTTCACATTAAGTTGTTGGAATAACCTCAAAAGAAACACCGCACATTATCGTTGCGGAACAAAAAAGATAATCATATACGATATAAGCAATGGATCGTCGTCCGAGGGTCCACCATGCGAACAGAAAACATGAAGGGCGTGGAGCACAATGAGACGGAACAGCGTGACATGGGCGTTGCTGGCCACGACCATGTTTGTCTCGGGCGGGGGCGCGGCGTCTCTCGCCGCCCCCGCGCACAAGGCGCGGCACACCGCGACCAAGGCGGCCGCCAGCCCGGCCGCCTCCGCCGTCGCCGCCGCCCCGGTCGCGGCCACGGCGCCGGCCGCACCCGTCGTCCATCACCGTACGGCGCTGCCCCGCACCGCCTCGGCCGAGGAAGTCGGCGTGACGGCCCGCCATCTGGTGCGGGGCGCCGATATCTCGGTCGGTTCCGAAATGATCTCGCGGGCGGTGCCGGGCACCAACCCGCTGAAGGTGCTGGCGTCCCAACCGGGCATCATGTTCCAGTCGGATGACCCGCAGGGCGTCGATACCTGGTCCACGCAGATCTACATGCACGGCTTCATGCAGAACCAGATCGGCACGACGCTGGACGACATCCCGCTGGGCGAACTTGTCTATCGCAACTATAACGGCCTCAATCCGGTCCAGGCCATCAGCTCGGAAAACGTGCAGCGCCTGAACGTCTCGATGGGCGCCGGCGCCGAGGAAGTCGCCAGCACCAACAATCTGGGCGGCTCGATCGAGTATGTGTCCTCCGACCCGAAGAACAAGATGGGCGCGACGCTGGCCCAGACCTTCGGCAGCAACAGCCTGTTCCACACCTTCATCCGCCTGGACAGCGGCAAGCTGAACAGCTCCGGCACCAAGTTCTACGTGTCCTACATGCGTAACGACACGGACAAGTGGAAGGGCGGCGGCATCCAGTTCATGCAGCAGGTCAACGCGAAGGTGGTCCAGCCTGTCGGCGAAAACAGCCGCATCTCCGCGTTCTTCGACTACAGCAACCTGGCCCAGTTCAACTACCAGGATTACTCGCTGGATATCTGGAAGAACGGCGGAAACAATATCGACAACTACTATAACGGAAAATACAGCGGCTATCAGGCCGCCTACGCCGCCGCGCTGTGCACCGCCTACAGCTCACCCCAGCCCGGGTGCGCCTATCCGGCCAGCCTCAGCAAGATCACCGACAAGGCCGACGCCGCCTATTATGACGGCGCAACCGCCGTTACCGACTATTTCGGCGGCCTGACAGGCGATTTCCAGCTGACCGATCGCATGCGCTGGAAGACGACGGTCTACGGCCACGGCGAGACCAGCCACCTGACCTGGTCCAACCCGTTCTACCCCTCGCCGAACGGCGCGCCGATGTTCGAACAGGTGAAGGAACCGGGCATCCAGCGTTTCGGCATCCTGTCGTCCGTCACCTACGACATCGCCCATAACCACATCAGCGGCGGCGTCTGGTACGAGAACAACAAGTTCGTGTCGAGCATGGTCGGCTACGAACAGCCCCTGCTGGGCCAGGGCGATCCGATCTACACCATCGGCGATTATTCCAAGCTGACCCCGTTCATGAAACTCTTCGGGCAGACCACCAACACCAACACCTTCACCGCGTTCGTGGAAGACACCTACCATCCGGTCCGCAACCTCGACCTGCATTTCGGCTTCAAGTCGCTGCTCAACACGTCGCGCGCGGGCGACGGGTATTACAACAACGCCTATTACGGCACCAACGATTCCTCGGCGGCGGGCACGCTGACCTCGGCCGCCGCCTTCCTGCCGCATATCAGCGCGGACTGGCACTTCCTGCAGCATCATGAACTGTTCTTCGACGTCTCCGAGAACATGCACGCCTACCCGCAGGCGCAGTTCAAGACGGCGGCATCCCCCTTCGCGGTGACGCAGGCGGCTTACAACTATGCCTTGCCGACCCTGAAGCCGGAAACCGACTGGGCCTATTCGGTGGGATACCGCTTTACGCATCGCCTGCTCAGCGCGTCGCTCTACGCCTATCACGTCGACTACAAGAACCGTCTGCAGGCTATCCAGAGCGGCCCGCCCGTGAACCCGCTCTTTTCGGTGGTGAACGTGGGCGGCGTGACGATGAACGGCGTCGATGCCGGCCTGACGCTGACACCGGTCGAAGGGCTCTCGCTGTTCAACAGCGTCAGCTACAATCACTCGACCTATGACGACAACATCACGCAAACCACCTCGGCTGGTCCCGTGGTTTCCCATATCGCGGGCAGCCAGGTCGTCGCCTATCCGCGCTTCATGTACAAATCGAGCCTGGCCTACGAATGGGGCGACCTGCTGGCGCATATCGACGCGTCCTACATGTCGCAGCGCAACCTCAGCTACGACGGCGCCTTCAAGGTTCCCAGCTACTGGCTGGCCAACGCGGGCCTGCGTTACCGCCTGGGCAACATGGGCAAGTATAACCGCCATCTCGGGTTCATGCAGAACCTGACCTTCGACTTCAACGTCTACAACCTCGCCAACGAGACCTATGTCGCGACGATGGGCGAAAACGGCTTCAACCTGTCGTCCGATGCCCAGTCCTTCGAACTCGGCGCGCCGCGTCAGTTCTTCGGTTCCGTGCGCGTCGAATTCTGATCCGCACGGCTTCCCCCTTCCCCGGAAGGGGGAGATGTTTCCCAGGACGGGGCCGAACGCAGGTTCGGCCCCTCTTTTTTTGCCCGTGGCAACGCGCCTCTAATATCCCCGTCCGCGGTCCACCAGCCCGACGGGCGTCTGCCCGGCCCGCAGCCGGCGCAGATTGTCCACCAACTGGTGGGCGGCGCTGGCCGGCGTGGTGTCGCTGGCCACATGCGGGGTGAGGGTAATGCCCGGATGGTCCCAGAACGGATGATCCGCCGGCAGCGGTTCCTGCCCCGCCACATCCAGGATCGCGTGGGACAGATGCCCCGACTCCAGGGCCGCCAGCAGGTCGGCCTCCACCACATGGCCGCCGCGCCCGCAATTGATGACGCCGGCGCCTTGCGGCAGGGCGGCGAAGGTACGGGCGGACAGGATGCCCCGCGTCTCGTCGGTCAGCGGCAGCAGGCAGATCAGGATGTCCGTCCGGTGCAGGAACGCGGCCAGGGTGTCGTGTCCGGCAAAGCAGGTCACGCCGTCGATGGCGTGGGCACCACGGCTCCATCCCGCGCAGGCGAAGCCGAACAGATGCAGCCGCCGCAGCAGCGCCGCCCCCAGGACACCCAGCCCCAGCACCCCCACCCGGCGGTCCCGCGCCAGGGGCTGGGCCTGCGGACGCCATTCATGCGCGGCCTGCGACCGGCGATAGGCCGGCGCCTGCCGATGCAGCGCCAGCGTGGCCCACACGCCGTATTCGACCATCATGTCCGTCAGCGCGGGGTCCACGATCCGCACCAGGCTGACGCCGTCGGGCAGGCCGAGCGACAGGAACTGATCCACCCCCGCCCCTTCCGAAAAGACAGCCCGCAGGTTGGGAAAGCGCGTCATGAGGTCGGACGGGGGTTTCCATGTCAGCAGGTGGGTCACCGCCGCCGGATCGCCCACGTCGGGCCAGATGCGGACATCCAGATCCGGCGCCAGCGCCGACAGGGCGGACCGCCAGGCGGCACTGCGCGCGGATGACGTTCGGATGACAAGGGACATGGTGCGGCGTTCCTGCAAGGCGAGGCCCGATTTATGGACGCCCACCCCGTACCCGGCAAGAATCGCCCCCGATGTCAGACAGGCAGCGCCAGTGCGAATTGCGGGCTGGCGTCGCCGTCCGCTGGCTGAAGGTTCGACAGGGTCACGCCCAGCAGGCGGATCCCCCGGTCGGGTGGAAAGCCGGGCCGCAGCAGATCCTGCGCCACACGCAGCAATTCGGCCTGCGCCGAGACCGGCGCGGGCAGCGAGCGCGCGCGTCCGGTCTGCTGGAAATCGGCATATTTGATCTTCACCGTTACCGTGCGGCCGCCCACCCCGCGCGCGGCGCACGCCTGCCAGACCCGCCCGGACAGGTCATCCAGCGCCGCCACGGCCTCGGCCCAGTCGTGGATATCGCGGTCGAACGTCCGTTCCGATCCGATGGATTTGCGGCGACGCTCGGCATCGACCGGCCGGTCGTCCCGGCCCCGGGCGATGCCGTGATAGAAGGTGGCCGCCTTGCCGAAATGCCGGGCCAGCAGCGCCAGCTCCTGCCGGCGGAGGTCCAGCCCGGTCCGGATGCCCAGCGCCCGCATGCGGGTGGCGGTCGCGGGGCCGATTCCGTGGAACGCCTCGATCGGCAGCGATTCGACGAAGGCCGGCCCCATGCGCGGCGTGATGACGAACAGCCCGTCCGGCTTGCGGTAATCCGACGCCAGCTTGGCCAGGAATTTGTTGTAGGACACACCGGCCGACGCCGTCAGGCCGGTCTCCGCCCGGATGGCGGCCCGGATCGCCTCGGCGATCGCGGTGGCCGACGGCGCATCCACCAGCGGATGGGTCACGTCCAGATAGGCCTCGTCCAGCGACAGCGGCTGGATCAGCGGCGTATAGCGCGCGAAAATCGCATGAATCTGCGCCGAAACCGCCCGATAGACGTCGAAGCGCGGCGGCACGAAAACCAGTTCGGGACATTTCCGGCGGGCGGTGACGGACGGCATGGCCGATCGCACGCCGAACCGCCGGGCCTCGTAGCTGGCGGCCGCGACCACGCCGCGCTGGCGGCTGCCGCCGACCGCCACCGGCCGGCCGCGCAGGGCAGGATCGTCACGCTGTTCGACGGACGCATAGAACGCATCCATGTCGATATGCAGGATCCGCCGTACGGGCGCGGGTCCGGAATCACGCTGCGCCATGTCCTTGCGCCATGCCCTGCTGCCCCGGTGTCACCGGCAGGTCCGTCCCGGAGGCATCCCCGGGACGGAGGCGGTCAGGCGCAGGCCTTTCCCTTGCAGCAGACTTTCTTTTTCACGAAGCAGAGCACCGCCACCAGCAGGCCCAGCGCCAGGATGCCCTTCACGCACGGGGATTTCACGGGACATTTCACAGGACAGTCAGCCATTGGTCTTCTTTCCTCAGTACCTGCGTCCGGCATCGGGATGGGCCGGAGCATCCCCGCATTCTACCCGCGCCACCCCGTATGGCTACCCATGCGCCGCATAGGCGTCCGCCGCGCGAAGCAGATGGGCGATGTCGGGCGACAGCTCGCCGCTATCGACCGGCGGCGGGGCCGTGCCCTCGCCGCGCAGCCGGGCCGCCAGCGCCGCGCCGATCACGGCATAGGCCGCCGCGCGTCGGCCATCCGGGGGGCCGTCCGGGGCGCCATCCTGCGGCGCCTGTCCCGACATCCGTTCCAGCCAGGCGACACTGGCCCCGCCCGCCACCTGGCGCAGGGCCAGCAGCAGGTCGGCCGCCCTGTCCAGGCGCGCCGAGCGGCGCAACCCTTCCAGGCGCAGGCGCTGGCGCGCAATCTCGGCGGCGGTGCTGGCCACGCCGGCGTCGCGCCGGGCCGCCTCGATCCGCGCGATATCCGACACCGCCGGATCGGCCACCAGGGCCAGATAGCGCATGTTGGCCGCCACCGCCTCGGCCAGGCGGGCGGAAAAATGCACCGCCGTCCGTTCCGGCCAGAGCACGAGGCAACCCAGAAGCCCCACCACGCTGCCCAGCACATTGTCCACCGCCCGGGCCAGCGCCACCCCCCAGCCATGGCCCGGACTGCCCAGGTCGGTCACCAGCACGAACAGCGGCGTGAGGAACAGGACGAACAGCGTGTAATTGACCGACCGCAGCGCGATCGTCGCGGCCGCCAGCGGAAAGATCAGCAGCACCGTCGCAGGCATGGGCAACGACACGCCGAGAACGGCCGCCACGATGCCCCCCGCGACGCTGCCCAGCATGCGTTCGACCATGCGCGGCCCCGTGGTCGCGGCCTGCGGCTGCATGACGACGACCACGGCCATGGTCGCCCAATAGGCATACGGCAGGCCCAGCAGGATGGTCAGCCCATACGCCACCACCACCGCGACCGACAGGCGCGCGGCATGACGCGCCGCATGGGGCAGGATCATCCGCCGCCACAACGCCCCCCGCGCCCCCGGTGCGTCGGGCAGGCCGGTCCCGGCCCGTCCGGCTTCGGCGTGGGGGGCGGCGGTCCCCCCTGCCGCCTGCGCCCAGGCCTCCGCCAGGTCCCGCAGCGCGTCGCCACAGACGCCCAGCGCCTGCGCGGCCACCCCCTGCGTCGTCCGGGCCTGCCGGCGCAGCGACGCCGCCAGCCGGCGCATGCGGGCATGGTCCGGATCGACCCGCAGCACCTGCTGCCGCGTGCGGGCGATGGCGACGACCATCCGCCGCAGGACGCGCCGGTCCGCCGGGCGGGCGCGCCCGTGCGACGCGGCCAGGTCATGCTCCATTGCGATCAGCGCCACGAAGACCCGGTCCCCGGCCTCGATCCCCGCCGACAGCGCCCGCCGCACCGGGCTGCCGCCTTCCTCCGCCCCGATCGTGCCCACCATGCCCCGGGTCCGTTCGATCCGGGCGCGGATCGCCCGCCGATAGGCGCCGATACGGCTCCGGCCCGCCAGGTCCGGCCCGGTATCGGCCCGGTCCAGCAGGTCGTACGCCATCCCCGCTTCCTCGCGCAGCAGGGCCGCGGTGGCCCGCCGCGCCGGGGCATAGGGATCGACCGGCCAGGCCAGGGTACAAATCGCCAGCGCCCAGCCCGCCCCCAGCGCGAACAGGCCGGCCAGCGCCAGCGCGCCCGAGGGCGACATCGGATAACAGACCGCGACCACCCCCACGATGGCCGCCAGCACGCCCACCTGCGTCGCGGCGGCGCCATGCCCCCGGCCCAGGCCGCACAGGAAGGTCACCGCCGCCAGCACGGGAAACGCCACGGCCAGCCCCATGCCCGCGACGCAGGACATCACCCCCGCCAGCAGGGTGCCGATGCCGCCGAACATGACCATGGCGCGCAGGCGCGGGCGGCGCGGACCGCCCGGATCGACCAGGCAGGTCCAGAAGGCGGCGAAGGCCGACCACGCCATCAGCGGCTGGCCCAGCCCTGTCGCCAGCCCCATCATGACGCCCACCGCGACGGCCGCGCGCAGCCCTTCGCGCAGGCCGACCTGTTCGGGGGCGATCAGGATGGCGCGCATGCCCAGCCAGTGCCCCAGGCGGGCCACGCGCGACGCCCGCGCGGGCGCGCCGAACAGCCGGCGCAGGCGCGCCCGCCCCCTGTCGCGCATCGCGCCGCGTGCCGGCATCACGGCCCCAGGCCGCGGGCAAAAGGTACGAAACGATCCGGAAGGCGCGGCACGGTGCGGAAATCCCAGGAGGGAGACAGGTTGTTATAACTGACGCGAACCGCCCGTCTTGTCCATTCCCCCGCGGTGCGGGATCGCCCGATCAGGGCAGCTCCGCGATCACATCCACCTCGATCAGCCATTCCGGCCGCGCCAGCGCGACGACGACCAGTCCGGTGAAGACCGGGAAGACCCCCTTGAGCCAGCGGCCGAGCACACGGTACGTCGCCTCGCGATAGCGGATGTCGGTCAGATAGACCGTCACCTTGCAGATGTGCGACAGGTCGGACCCGGCCTCGTCCAGCAGCAGGGCGATGTTGGCCATCACCTTCTCGGCCTGGCCGACCGGGTCGCCCACCGCGACATTCTCCCGCGTGTCCAGGTCCTGCGGCACCTGGCCGCGCAGATAGACGGTCTTGCCCGCCACCACGGCCTGGCACAGATCGTTGTCCAGGTCCTGCTCGGGATAGGTGTCCTTCGTGTTGAAGGGCCGGATGCGCCGGTGAATCATCGTGTCGAACTCCCCGTTCGGTCGTGGCGGGTCAGGATGCGCGGTCCAGCACGCGCGGGTCCAGCCCGGCCGAGCGCTGCACGAAGGACAGCGGGCTGTCCCAGTCGAAATTGCGATACACCGCCGCCAGATGCGCGAAGGGCGGCGCCTGGGCGAACAGCTGGAACGTCAGGCGGTGTCCCGCATAATCCGAATTCAGCAGGTCGCGCCCGTAGGCCAGCAGGCGGCGGCGGTCGGTGGCCGCCCACTGGTCGTTGATGGTGTAGAATTTCTCCAGCCACGGCCCCGTCTCGGGGTCGGCGAAGGCCGCCGCGTCGGGCGTGACGCAGATCTGGCCGCCGCACAGTTCGCGCGCCAGATGCATCATCTCGTGCAATTGCGAACAGGCCAGCACCCGCCCGCTGAACAGCAGCGACTGGTTGGGCATCAGCAGGCCGCCGGGGCTGGGCTCGGCGGTGGCGATCGCCGCCGTCAGATGGGCGTTGATGCCTTCGCGATAGCACGCCAGGCGCGCCAGCTTCTCCTGCACCGCCTGCTGGCGGTCCAGGCCGGTCTGGCGCACGTTGAACAGCGCGGTGCCGATCATCATGTCCGCCAGCTTCAGGTTGCGCTGCACGAAGGCGAACGCGCTGTAGCGATGCAGGGTGGCGCGGATGAAGGTCGCGGCCTTGGTGTGCCGGTAGAACAGCACGTTTTCCCACGGGATCAGCACATCGTCGAAGATGACCAGCGCCTCGACCTCGTCATACCGGTTCGACAGCGGATAATCCTCGGCCGGCGCGCGCCCGGCGAAGCCCGTGCGACAGATGAATTTCAGGTTGGGCGAGGAAAAATCGCAGACGAACCCCACCGCATAGTCCGACAGCGCCGCATCGCCCCAGTTCGCGATCGTCGGCTTGGTGAAGGCCTGGTTGGCGTAGGCGGCGGCGGTTTCGTATTTCGCGCCGCGCACGATAATGCCGGCATCGGTTTCCCGCACGACATGCAGCAGCATGTCCGGGTCCTGGTCCTGCGGCCGCTTGGACCGGTCGCCCTTGGGGTCGGTATTGGCCGAGACATGGAACGGATCGGCGCGGATCGCCTTGTCGACATGATGGCGGATATTGCGCGAGAAGGTCGGATCGACCTCGTTCAGGATATCCTGCCCGTCATACAGCGACCACATCTCGCCGATCGTCTCGTCGCCCACGCGGGTGACCACGCCGCCCACCTCGTCCAGCACCGTGTCGGTCGCCAGCCGCTTCGCCTGCCAGTCCGCCTGGGTGCGCGGCAGTTGCAGCGCGACGGACGAGGCCACGCCATTTTCGTCCAGGCACGTCATGCGGTCGCGGAACGCGGCCTCGTGCTGCATGTCGTAGATGCGGGCGCGAATGTCCACGAGGGGCCTGAACATCGGATGCCGCGTCACGTCGGCGACGCGCTCGCCGTTCATCCAGACCCGGCGTCCGTCGCGGATCGAATCGATGTAGTCCTGACCGGTGCGTATCATGAAACCGTCCTCGTTTCTCGTCAGGCCGAAGCCGAAAGGCCGACAGGCCGGCAGAATTCCCGCCGGCAATACAAAAGCGCGCTGTCGTCGCGGACGACCGTACGCAGCACCCGGCCGATGACGATCACATGCGTGCCGGCCTGCACCACCTGTTCGGGCGTGCAGGTCAGCGTCGCGATCGCATCTTCCAGGCAGATTTCGCCCAGTTCGCCGGCATGCCACGCGCCGCAGCCGAAATCGTAGGCCGGGTAGCGTCCGTCACGGCCGGCGAAGCGTTCCGCCATCTCGGCCTGCGCGGGCGACAGCATGTTGACCGTATAAAGCCGGTTGGCCGCCAGCGGCCCGGCAATCGGGCTGCGCTGGTTGATGCAGGCCAGCACCATCGGCGGATCGGCCGAGACCGAGGCGACCGAACTGACCGTGATGCCATAGCGGCCCGCCGGCCCGTCGGTGACCACGATGCCCACGGGCGCCGCCACCCGGCTCATCGCCTCCAGGAACAGGGCACGGGCCTCGGCCTGTTCCATCCGCACGTCGTCCGCATACACGTCCTGCGCCATCTGCCACCCCTGTTGCCGATCATGACGGTCCCATATCCCGGACCTCACAAAAAGAAATGAATACAGACCATCTGCATCGTCTTTTCCGATGCAGATGCATCGCCGCGATGCAGCCCCCGGATCATTCGTCGCCCGGCACGCCATAAGACGGCGCGGCATCGGGGTTCAGCGCCCGTTCGACGTAATCGTACATCTGCGGCCGCCAGACCGCCCAGATGTCGGCCAGCCGTCCGATGGGCCGCTCGTCCCAATCCACCCGCAGGTCGGTCAGCGGCCAGGCCTCGCGATCCACGACCACCATGCCGGCGGAATGGACCGGCCCGGCCTCGCCGCCTGCGGCCAGGCCCGCCTGCAACGCCAGCAGCAGCCGGTCGCCCAGTTCCAGCGCCGGATCGCTGCCGGCGAACGCCTGCACGATCGCGCCGGGCACCGCGATATCGGCCAGCAGATTGCCCGCCGACACCACATCCACCCCGCGCGCGCTGCCATACAGCCCCAGCGTGCCGCTGCCCGACCAGACGGCCGTGCCGCCATGGCGATCGACGATGGTCAGTTGCCGGAAGGCGCTGCCGGACGCGGTGCGGGCAAGGACGGCGCAGCATTCGTCGGCCGTCAGCCCGCGCGCCAGCAGGTCCAGCCCCGCCGGCCCCAGCCTGGGGTCGGTCACGTTCTGCGTCGTCACCGCGCCGACCCCGGCGCGGGCCCAGGCGCAGCGCGCCGCGACCGCCGGCGACGAGGAGACGACGGCCGACCCGAACTGGCCGGTCCTGGCGCATCGCGCCGCGATGGAAAAGGTCATGGCACCCTCCCGCCCGGCGACGACATGCCCATCTCGCCTGTCCGGACCTTCGGGAACTGTGCATGACAATCCCCGCGCGATCGCCCCGGTTTTTCCGATCCCGTTGCCCGGAAAAGCCGGGGCCGATGCCCAGCAACCCGGCAGGCGCGCCAGGGCCCGCCCGCGCCGCCCGCCACGGTTGCGCGCCGTCGGCGGCACGCGATAGATGGACGCACCGTCACGCCGCACGGACCGCGCATGCACCCGCCCAGACGTTTCCTGCCCTCGCTTTCCCTCCTGACAGCGTTCGAGGCCGCCGCCCGCACCGGCAGCATCACCCGCGCCGCCCACGAACTGTCGCTGACGCAAAGCGCCGTCAGCCGGCAGATCAAGGCGCTGGAAGACCGGCTGGGCGTCGAACTGTTCACCCGCGACCGCCAGACCATCCGCCTGACGCCCGGCGGCGAATCCTATGCCCGCGAAATCCGCGAGGCCCTGCGGCGCATCAGCACCGCGTCGCTGTACCTGCGCGGCAACCCCTATGGCGGCACGCTGAACCTGGCCACGCTGCCCACCTTCGGCGCGCGCTGGCTGGCCCCGCGCCTGCCCGCCTTCCTGGCCGCCTGTCCGGGCATCACCATCAATGTGGGCACCCGCCTGTCCTATTTCGATTTCCGCCTGGAATCGTTCGACGCCGCCATCCATTTCGGCCAGCCGGACTGGCAGGGCTGCCATGCTGACCTGCTGCGGCGGGAAACCGCCGTCCCGGTCTGCAGCCCCGACCTGGCGCGGCGGTTCGACATCCGCACCCGGGACGACATCCTCAAGGCCCCGCTTCTGCATCTGGTGACGCGCCCCGACGCCTGGGAACGCTGGCTGGGCACGCAGGGCGTGGCGTTCGACCTGGTCCACGGCATGCTGTTCGACCAGTTCACCATGGTAGCCGAGGCCTGCGCCGCCGGCCTGGGCGTGGCCCTGCTGCCCACCTTCCTGATCGCCGACGAACTGCGCGCGGGCCGGCTTGCGGTCCTGTTCGACCGCCCGGCCGAGGAACGCGACGCCTATTACCTGGTCTGGCCGGCCGAGCGCGCCGATTACGGCCCGCTGGCCTGCTTCCGCGACTGGATCCTGGCCGAAACCGCCCTCGACCGCCTGGCGTCCCATTCCCCACCGGAATGACCTGTTTACGATTTGCCGATGGCGGCGCGTCCGGCCCGATCCTATCGTGACCGCCGTTTGAAGCAGCCGAGACGCCCCCCACGATGGCCCCAGCACGTTCCCCCGGCCCCGACGCGATCCGCCTGGCCTTTTCCCGCGCCATGTCCGCGATGTATCGCAACGAGGTCCCGCAGTACGGAACGCTGCTGGACCTGGTGCGCGACGTCAACGCGGCCGTGCTGGACGACGATCCGGCCCTGAGCGCGCACCTGGCCCGCACCGGCGAACTCGGGCGCCTGGGCGACGAGCGGCACGGCGCGATCCGCCTGGGCACGGCGGCGGAACTGTCCGACATCCGCCGGGTCTTCGCCGTCATGGGCATGGAACCCGTGGGCTATTACGACCTGGCGGCGGCGGGCGTGCCCGTCCATTCCACCGCCTTCCGCCCGGTCGGCGCGGCGGCGCTGGCGGCCTGCCCGTTCCGCATCTTCACCTCGCTGATCCGGCTGGAACTGATCGAGGACGCGGCATTGCGCGCCCACGCCGCCGCCATCCTGGCCCGCCGGCGCATCGTCAGCCCCCGCCTGATGGCGCTGGTCGCCCGGCACGAAGCCGGCGAGGCGCTGGACGAGCACGACGTCTCGCTGTTCGTCCGTGAGACGCTGGAGATCTTCCGCTGGCACAGCGCCGCCACGGTCGATTTCGACACCTACCGCCGGCTGCACGCCGCCCATCGGCTGATCGCCGACGTGGTGTGCTTCCAGGGGCCGCACATCAACCATCTGACGCCCCGGACCCTGGACATCGACCAGGTGCAGGCGCTGATGCCCGCGCACGGCATCACCCCCAAGCAGACGATCGAGGGCCCGCCGCCGCGCCGCTGCCCGATCCTGCTGCGCCAGACCAGCTTCAAGGCGCTGGAGGAAGCGATCGCCTTCACCACCCCCGACGGCGCGACGGTCGCCGGCCACCACACCGCGCGCTTCGGCGAGATCGAGCAGCGCGGCGCCGCCCTGACCGAAGCCGGCCGCGCGCTGTACGACCGCCTGCTGGCCGAGACCCGGACCATCGCCGACGGGCGGCCCTACGACCAGATATTGCGCGACGTCTTCACGGCATTTCCCGATACGTGGGACGGAATGCGCCAACAGGGGCTGGCCTTCTTCCGCTATGCCGCCACACCGGCGGGCCTGTCGGCGGACGCGGCACGGCGCGACGGCCTGGATGTCGAGGGGCTGATCGCCGCCGGCTTCCTGGCCTGCGATCCCCTGGTCTACGAGGATTTCCTGCCGGTCAGCGCCGCCGGCATCTTCCAGTCCAACCTGGGCGACGGCGGCAGGCAGGCGTACCGGCCATCGGACGCCCGCGCGGCGTTCGAGGCGGCGCTGGGCCGCCCGGTGCTGGACGAGCTGGCGCTTTACACAACCCAGCAGGTAACGTCCCTGCGCCAGGCCCTGGCCGATCTGGGCCGGAGCGACCTCGCGGCCGCCTGACCCCTACCGGCCGACCTCCGGACGGATCGCGTCGCACAGCCCGAGATCGGCCCCCGGCGCATAAGGCAGGCCCACCACGTCACGCAGGTACTCCTGCGTCGCCCGGCAGACGGCGGCGGCGGCGTGCGAGCGCAGCGGCGAGGCGATGACATGGGCGTCGGCATCCGGAAAATCCACGCGCCGGCGCAGGGCGGCCGGGGTGCCCAGCCGGTCATACATCCGCAGCATCGCCGCCACCGACACGGTGGGGTCCTGGTGGTCGGGGTCGCGATTGTAATATCCCATGAAGACCGGGGCCGTGACCTGGCGGAACAGATCGTCCCGCATCGCGCCCCGCGTCAGTTCGGCCAGGGCGACATAGCCGTCCAGATGCACATCCCCCGTCCAGACCGGCCCCACGGCGGGTTCGTGCGTCACGTCCTGCCCATGATTATGGACCAGCCACATCAGCGGCGTGCCCCACGGCCACAGCAACGGGTCCAGCCTGTTGCCGCGCTCGCGCACCAGCGGCGACCACAGCACCAGCGCGGACACCGCCTGCGGCTGCCGCGCGGCCAGCGCCACAGCCAGCGCCCCGCCGGTCGAAGTCCCGATGACGATCACCCGGTCCCCGATCGCCCGCCCGACGGCCAGCGCCATGGCCGCGCCCTGCATCAGCCGCGCGGCCGACAGGCCCCGCATGGCGTCGGGCGCGCGCAGCCCATGCCCCGGCAGCCGGGACAGGTACAGGTTGCAGCCGAACAGCCGCGCCAGGTCGCGATGCACGGGAAAGCCCTCGCCCTGGCTGGCGGTGAAGCCATGCAGATAGACCATGGCGCAGGCCGTCCGCGCCGGATGCGCCGGATCGGCCCAGACGATCCGGGCCTCGGTATCCGGCCGCAACGCCCCCGCCCGGCGCTCCCCCGCCGCAATCCACGCGTCCAGCGCCGCCGGGTCGCGTGGCACGTCCGGCAGGACGACATCCCCCACCCACGGCCGCACACGCGGCCCCGCCGCGAACAGGCAGGCCAGCACCCCCAGCACCGCCAGCCCCACCCGTCGCCACCGCCCCCCTCGGCCGTCCACAGGCGGCACGTCCGTCACATGCACTTCCCAGCAGCAAACAGGGCATCGTGCCGTTTGGGGTCCTGGAAGACGCCGGCCGGATAAGGGGATACGGTAGGCGTCGCATGCTGTTCGGCCAGGATCGCCAGGCCGTCATGGGCAATGAGGTCAAGGATCACCGCATTGCTTATCCGCTGTGCGGTCACGTTGGCTTTCGGGCCTTTCCCGTCCGGCGGCTGGGGGATGCCACGATCCGTCTCCGGCAGGGCAAATATGCTGTTCGATATCGTGCTGACTTCGATGAAGGGCACATGGTAAATCGTCGCCACAAGGTTGGAGTACCAATCGCCGTCTTCGTCAATGACGTGAAAAATCCGATTGGTTTTCTCGATGAAGTCCGTATTGGCCAGCCACATGGTGGATGTGCCCTGCACGCCGTAATAGAAAATATCCGGCGTGGTGCGTGGCTGATGCGGATTCAGCCAGCCGGGCAATGTCGTGTGGGTCGCCACCCGATGCGCCGCGCAGGCGAGGCGCCCCAACAGGCTCGGGTCCAGATAAAGGCCGTCGTAGTGCGTCGGGCTCGATTTTTCATGCCCGAATTCATTGCCGACCAGATCACCGCTTTTCGACATGAAAAAATTGCCGAAATTCACGTTCGCCGCACCCAGGACGATATCGCCGATACGCATCGCCTCCGGTCCGAGATGCGCCCCCGACGTGCCCGGATAGAGGAAGGCCCCGATCCGATAGTGATGGAGCATCTCCTGCGCCGCCAGGCTTCGCATCAGAGGGCCATCCATCGGGGCCACGCTCACCACGACCGGCACACCGTGGATACGCCCGGCATGATACGTAAAAGGACCAAACGTCTGGACATGATCGTCCTGAAGCTGGTCGAAGATCATCTTGTAATCGGGCGGCCCCACGGGAACCAGAAGCCCGAACGCCGCGCGGTCGGATGTCGCCGCCCGCGCCGCCATGCTGCCCGCGCACAGTGCGGCCAGGCCCGCAAAAAGCAAATTCCTCATGCGTGACAATCGCCTCTTGCTGACTGATGGCAGGCAGTTTGTGACGGCTAGCGAATGAACACAACATGAGGGGTCGGCCCCCTCACACTGGTCGCTTATGGGTCGTCACACGCCCGGCCGCTCCAGGGCGGCGTCGATCTCCAGCGCCAGCCGCGCCATCTTCAACGCGCCGTCCTTGCTGGCCGCGCCACAGATGAAGCGGGCCGGATGCGCGAAGACCGCATCCGCAACGCCGGACGCCTCGGCCAGCGCCTCCCGTTCCAGGCCGCCCCACGCTTCCGGCAGCGAGACCCGCTGCCCGAAATCGCCCCGCTTGGGCGGGACGGCCTTCACGTTCCACCGGTCGGGTCCGGCCGGCGAAACCACATAGACGACGGGAAGCTGCTGCTCGAAAATCACCTTCTCGGTGGGCATGCCCGTGTCCATCACCAGGATGCGCTTGTCGTCCGCCCCGTCATAGGCGGCCATCACCCGGTTCGCCGCCTTCAGGCTGGCCCGCATGCGGTCCACCATATTGACCAGATGCGATGCAACGGCCACGGCGGCATTCGCAAAGCCCTGGGCCTCGCGCGCCCGCGCCTCGTCCGGGCCATGAAGCTCGGCGGTGTCCCAGGCCGGACCGCAGGCCGACACGATGTCCGCCAGCGACAGCTTGCCCATCTTCGCGACACCATTGTCATCCTGGTCGATCGGCAGGACCAGCGCGTGATCGACGGCCTGCCAGATCGCGGCTAGCCCCTCGTCGTCCACCGGCGTCGTCAGGATATTGCGAAGCGCCGCAACCCCGTAATCCTTCCACAGCAATCCGGCGGCACTGTAGGGCATGCCGTCCTCGCGCAGCGGCTTGTCCTTCATATGATGGTCATATCGTCCCCGGGACGGTTCATACGCACCGCCCACGTCGAACACGATGTCAGCCGCCTTGATGCGCTCCGGCGAGCGCGTACGCGTGAAATCAAGCCGATCGACGGGTACCTCCCCCAGAACGCGCCCCCGCAGGTCGCCCTGCGGCGCGAGGGCATAGTGAAGGATGACATACCCCAGCGTTTCATCGACATGGAAATTCCCCGAATGAGTCAGTGCTTTGACGGGGGTGGTCCCATTCTCAAGACCAATGGGGGTATGCTCTGACATATAAGGACCTGCCGACAAACAAGGGTGAATTTCCGATCGTGCTCCGTCATGCCGCACGGGCTACGGCCAGACAACACCCTTTGTCGGGAACACTGCCCGCTCCGGCCCCCTGCGACCACCTTGTGATTGGACGTCCCGATCCGGTTTGGTAGTAAGCAGGCGGGTGTCCGCCGCAGGGTGCGGCGCGGCAGGCTTGTGCGTTGGTCGGGCCGCCACGCGGAGAAAGCACGCCGATGGACCACCCCATCCCCAGGCGAAAACTGCCTCGCGCCCGAACGATCGCCGAACGCGCCTTCGCCGCCCTCGAGCGCTTCGTGCATGTCGAAGCCGTCAGCGGCATCGTGCTGCTGGCCGCCGCCGCCTTTGCCCTTGCCTGGGCCAATTCAGCGATGGCGGACAGCTATCATCACCTCTGGCAGCTCTCTCTTGCGATCCGGCTGGGTGGGCTCGTCTTCGATCGCCCCCTGCATTTCTGGATCAATGATGTGCTGATGACCGTCTTCTTCCTCGTCGTCGGCATGGAAATACGTCGGGAAGTTCATGAAGGGGCGCTGAAGGGCGTGCGGCAGGCCTTATTACCTGTCGCGGCGGCGCTGGGCGGCGTGCTGGTGCCTGCGCTGCTCTATCTTGGCCTCAACGGCTCCGGTCCGCAAAGGCAGGGCTGGGCCGTCCCCACCGCCACGGACATCGCCTTCGCCGTCGGCGTGCTGGCGCTTCTGGGCAAATCCATCCCGGGAAATATCCGCATCTTCCTGCTGGCGCTGGCAATCATCGACGACATTGTCGCCGTGCTCATCATTGCCTTCTTCTATTCCAGCGGACTGCAATATGGCGGCTTCGCGGTCGCGGGTCTGGGCGTCGTCATGGTGTTAAGCCTGCACATCATCGGTATCGGCTCCGCCTCTGCCTATGTGCTGCCGGGCGCGGTCGTCTGGGCCGGCTTGCTGGCGACGGGCGTCCATCCCACACTGGCGGGTGTGGTGCTGGGGCTGATGACGCCTGTCACGCCCATGCGTGCAGGTGAACAGACGCTTCCTCCTGTCGTGCGGGTACAGGCCGCGTTACACCCGTGGGTGGCCTACGGGGTGATGCCTCTCTTCGCCCTGGCGAATGCCGGCGTGACGGTTGCCGGGGTCGACCTGTCCCGAGGCGGGCCGCAATGGGTCATGGCAGGTGTCGCCATCGCATTGGTTGCAGGAAAATTCTCGGGGATCGTGAGCGTGAGCTGGCTGACGGTGCGTCTTGGCCTCTGCCGCCTGCCGCCGGGCGTCGATTGGGGTGGCGTATGCCTCATCGGGCTGCTGGGGGGCATCGGGTTCACCATGTCCATCTTCATCGCCATGTTGGCCTTCCAGGACCCGAACCTGCTCGGCGCGGCCAAGCTGGGCGTTCTCGCGGGCTCGGTGACAGCCGCCGCGTCGGGGCTTGGCTGGGGCGCGATCTATGTGCGCGGACGCCGCCGGCAGGCATAGTCCCAGCACAGCCGCCGATCCCGTCCGCCTTACCGCGTCATCCCCGGCCGCGGCAGGGCGTCGGCCTCGCGCAGGCGCAGTCCGTCACTGTCCTGGACGCCCCGCCGGTAGAAAAACAGCAGCAGCGAGCACACCAGGATCGCAACGGCGACGACCTGTTGCGTATGGCCGCCATATCCGGCGGCGGCGGGGTTCAGGAATCCGACCCCGATCATGGCCAGGTTGAAGACCACCAGCACGATCGCGATGGCGGTCCAGATCCGCCCGCGACAGATCGCCGGCGTCTGGTCCGGCCGATGCCGCCGCAGGATCGTGAAACCACCCAGCGCCAGGATCACCGACAGGATGTAGCCGATGTTCCCGGCGAAGATGATGCCGGTGATATTGGCGATGAAGAACACGATGAAGATGTTGACCACCAGATCCACCACCATGGCCCGGGCCGGCACGCCCCGCCCGTTCAGCCGATCGAGCTGCCGCACGGTCAGCCCCCGTTCGGCCAGGCCGTGCAGCGCGCGGCTGGACCCGGCGATGGCCGAATTCATCGTCACGAACTGCGCCAGGCAGATCACCGCGATGAACACGCCCGTCAGCCCGTGGCCGATGATGCGATCGACGACGGCGACATAGAACCCGATCGGATCGTCCCCGATGGCCTGTTCCCCCACCACCGACGGCAGCACCACGCAACTGAGCACCGCGACCAGGATGACGATCAGCGACGACACCACCAGCGCCCAGCGGATGTGATCGCGCGGGTTGTGGTATTCGGGCGCGAACGTCGCGCACAGTTCGGTGCCGTAGCTGGTCCAGGACGTGATGAAGGACCAGACCAGAAAGGCCTGCCACAGCGGCAGGCCGCCGCTTCCCCCGAAATGCCAGTGCAGGCGCGACAGGTCGATGGGCACCACGAAGAACGGGCCGATCAGGCAGACCGCGCCCAGCAGGCCCAGCAGCACGCTGACGATGCGATTGATGCGGGCCACCAGGGCAATGCCCCGCACGTTCAGCACATAGACCAGCAGGATCATCGCCGCGGCGATGACATGCGGCAACCCGACCGCGCCTCCGCCCAGCGACACCGTCGCCGTCCACGATGCAAACCACTGGGCCTGCACCAGCCGCCCCACCTGCAACCCGCAGACCGCCAGCGTCACCGACCAGCCGGCCCAGTAGCCGAAGACGGCCAGCGCCCCCAGCGGGGTGGCGTATCGCCGCCAGGCCTCGTGCGCGAAGACGCCGATCCCGCCCGACCGGTCGGGCAGCAGCAGCGCCAGTTCGGCATAGATCAGGTTCTGGACCAGCGCGATCAGGCTGGTGACGCACCAGACTGCCAGCGCGCCCCACGCCCCGATCGGCCCGATTTCCAGCCCGATCAGGCAGAAGGTCGTAACCGGCGTGCCGATCGCCAGCATCACGCCGTCGCTCCAGCGCAGGGACCGGACGAAGCCGGTGGCGGTATGGGCTGTCACGGTGCTGCCTCCCTGAACCTGACGCGACGAAGGGCACGCAACGGGGCGCTCCGATGAACACGGCCGATCCGTCGCAGCCATAGAAGCGCACCACGGGCAGGATGTCGATACGGATGCAGAATGGCAGCCCGATCGAGGGTGCCCGGACATTCGAGCGCAGGAAACGGGATGCGCGATCAGGGCCGAATCCCCATGATCTATTCCATGACCACGCCAGCAGACAGGAACAGGACCATGCCGGCAGAGACATCCACCCCTTTGGCGGCCGACGCGGCGACCGAGCGCGACCCGCGCTGGGCGCGGATCGTCGCGCGGGACCCCTCCGCCGACGGCCTGTTCTGCTATTCGGTCGCGACCACCGGCGTCTATTGCCGGCCGTCCTGCCCGTCGCGCACCGCAAAGCCGGCCCATGTGCGCCTGCACGACACGCCGGCCGACGCGCGGGCGGCCGGCTTCCGGCCGTGCCTGCGCTGCCGGCCGGACGACGCGCCCCGCGCGGCGCGCAACGCGGCGATCGTCGCCGGGGCCTGCCGGGCCATCGACCGGGCCGAGGACATGCCGTCGCTGGAGCAACTGGCCGGCGCGGCGGGACTCAGCCCCGCCTATTTCCACCGGCTGTTCAAGGCCGAAACCGGCCTGACGCCGCGCGATTACGCGGTGGCCCGGCGCGGCGCGCGCCTGCGCCGGGGCCTGGCGGACGCGCCGACGGTCACCGCCGCGCTCTTCGATGCCGGATACGGCTCCAGCAGCCGGTTCTACGCGGCGGCCGGGGATCTGCTGGGCATGCCGCCCGCCGCCTGGCGCAATGGCGGCGCGGGCCAGACCCTGCGCTTCGCCATCGGCCAGTGTGCCCTGGGCGCGCTGCTGGTCGCCAGCAGCGACAAGGGGGTCTGCGCCATCACCCTGGGCGACGATCCGGACGCGCTGACCCGCGATCTGCAGGACCGCTTTCCCAACGCGGAACTGACCGCCGGCGATGCGGCATATGACGCGCTGGTGGCGCGGGTGGTGGGCTTTGTCGAGGCCCCGCAACTGGGGCTGGACCTGCCGCTGGACATTCGCGGGACGGCCTTCCAGCACCGGGTCTGGAACGCACTGCGCGCCATTCCCCCCGGCCGGACCGCGACCTACGCCCAGATCGCCCGGCAGATCGGCGCGCCGGGGGCGGTGCGCGCGGTGGCCGGGGCGTGTGCCGCCAATGCGCTGGCCGTCGCCATCCCCTGCCACCGCGTGGTCCGCACGGACGGGTCGCTGTCGGGCTACCGCTGGGGCGTGGCCCGCAAGCGCGCCCTGATCGCGTGCGAGGCATCGGCATGATGCCCGACATCGCACCACACCCGGACTGGTCCCGCGTCGCCGACGCGCTGGATTCACGCGGCTGGGCCTGCCTGCCCGGCCTGCTGTCCCCAGCCGAGGCCGACGCCATCGCCGGCCTGTATGACCGGCCGGACGGGTTTCGCTCGCGGGTGGTGATGGAACGGCACGGGTTCGGGCAGGGCGAGTACCGATATTTCGCCTATCCGCTGCCGCCGCTGGTGCAGACATTACGCACGACGCTCTATCCGCCATTGGCCGCCATCGCCAATGCATGGCACGCCCGCATGGGCCTGACGGACCGCTTTCCCGCACACCATGCCGAGTTTATCGCAACCTGCCATGCGGCCGGACAGCACCGCCCGACGCCCCTGCTGCTGCGATACGGGCCGGGCGATTATAATTGCCTGCATCAGGACCTGTACGGCGCGCAGGTCTTCCCTCTGCAAATCGCCATCCTGCTGTCGCGCCCGGACGACGATTTCACGGGGGGCGCCTTCATCCTGACCGAACAGCGCCCGCGCCGGCAGTCCCGCGCCGATGTCGTGCCGCTCGACAAGGGCGACGCAGTGATCTTCGCGGTCAACCACCGCCCGGTCCAGGGCGCGCGCGGCCCCTACAGGGTGACGATGCGCCACGGCGTCGGCACCGTTCGGTCCGGCCGCCGCCACACGCTGGGGATCATATTCCACGATGCCGCCTGATCCCGCCCCTCCCGGTCCGTCGTTCGACCTGTTCACCGCCCTGCGCGACCAGGTGCTGGCCCCCGGGGCGATGCTGCTGGGCGGCTTCGCGCGGGACGACGCGCTCACGCTGCTGGCGGCCATCGACGACATCGTGGCCCTGGCGCCGTTCCGCCGCATGACCACACCGGGCGGACGCGCGATGTCGGTCGCCATGACCAATTGCGGCCAGGCCGGCTGGGTGTCGGACCGGGCGGGCTATCGCTACGTGCCGGCCGATCCCGCGACCGGCCGCCCCTGGCCCGCCCTGCCGCCCTCCTTCGCCGCCCTGGCCGCGCGGGCGGCGGCACGGGCCGGGTTCGCCGGCTTCCGGCCGGATGCCTGCCTGGTGAACCGCTACGACCCCGGCACCCGCCTGACCCTGCACCAGGACAGGAACGAACGGGATTTCAGCCGCCCCATCGTGTCGGTGTCGCTGGGCCTGCCCGCCCTGTTCCTGTGGGGCGGACCCGCGCGGACCGACCGGGTGCGGCGCGTCCCGCTGGAGCATGGCGACGTCGTGGTCTGGGGCGGCCCGGCGCGCCTCACCTATCACGGCATCCATACGCTGGCCGACGGAACCCATCCGCTGACCGGACGGGTCCGCCTGAACCTGACGTTCCGGCAGGCGCGATAGCGCCCGGATGGACCCGGATGGACATCGGCGGCGGCGGCACCTATGCACGCCCCCATGTCATCGACCGCCCCGAACACACCCCTCAGGAACCGCACCTGGATCGGTATCGATTTCGGCACGACCAACAGCGTCGTGGTCATCGCCGGACCGGACGGGCACACGCGCACCGCGCGCTTTTCCTTCCCCGGCCACCCGGACGCCGACACCTGCCGCACGCTGCTGTGCCTGTGGCAGGAGGAGGCGCGCGGCCGCCTGACGGTGCATGAATCCATCGGCCCCGCCGCGATCGACGCCTATCTGGACGATCCGGCGGAAAGCCGGCTGATTATGTCCATGAAGTCGTACCTGGCGCAGGGTTCGTTCCGCGAGACGCGGCTGCTGGGCCGCCGGCTGACCCTGGAAATGCTGGTCGGCCAGTTCCTGGCCTGCCTGATGCGCGAGGTCGGGATCGACCCGGCCGAGGTGCACGCCACCGTCGGCCGGCCCGTCCGCTTCGCCGGCGAGATGCCCGACGATGCGTTCGGCGAACAGCGCCTGCGCGACGGCTTCGCGGCAGCCGGCTTCGGCGGCATCGCGGTGGCGCTGGAACCCGAAGCCGCCGGCTGGCGCTTCGCCCAGCGCCTGGACGCCCCGGCCACCATCCTGGTCGGCGATTTCGGCGGCGGCACCAGCGATTTCTCGGTCCTGCGCTTCGACCCCGCCGGCACGCGCCGCGCCCTGCCGCTGGGCCATGCCGGCGTCGGCATCGCCGGCGACCAGTTCGATTATCGCATCATCGACAACGTGGTCTCGCCCTGCCTGGGGCGCGACACCACCTATCGCGTGATGGGCGGCGAACCGCTGCCGGTGCCCATCGAATGGTACGCCAGCCTGGCGCGCTGGCATCGCCTGTCGCTGATGCGGACGCCGCAGACGCTGCGCGCCATCGCCGACGTCACCCGCACCGCGTCGGAACCGGACCGTCTGCGCGCGCTGTCCAGCCTGATCGAGGACCAGCAGGGCCAGGCGCTGTATCGCGCCGTGGGGGCCGCGAAAAGCGCGCTGTCCACCGCCGACAGCACCATCCTGCGCTTCGCGCACAAGGACATCCGCATCGAACGCACCATCACCCGCGCCGAATTCGAAGGCTGGATCGCCCCCGACCTGGCGCAGTTCGACGACGCGGTATCGGCGGCGCTGGACCGGGCCGGGCTGCAGGCGGGCGATATCGACCGGGTGTTCCTGACCGGCGGCACATCCTTCGTGCCGGCGGTGCGCGCCCTGTTCGTCGATCGCTTCGGCGCGGACCGCGTCGATACGGGCGGCGAGTTCGTGTCGGTGGCCGAGGGCCTGGCCCTGATGGGCGGAAGCTGACCCGCCGGATTTGCCAACCCGGCCTCGGCGGGAAAAGATACGCGCCGGACGGAGGCCGCCATGCGATTCACCCTGAAGCAGATCGAATATTTCGTGGCGGCGGCGGAAAGCGGGTCGATCACCACGGCGTCGCGGCTGGTGCATATCTCGCAACCCTCGATCTCGGCCGCCATCGCACATCTGGAAGACGTGTTCCGGATCCCGCTCTTTATCCGCCACCATGCGCTGGGCCTGTCGCTGACCGCCGAAGGCCAGGTCTTCCTGCGTGAAGCGCGGGTCCTGCTGCAACAGGCGCAGGACCTGGACGCCGCCGGCACGACGATCGCCGAACGGATCGACGGGCTGCTCGAGGTCGGATGCATGACCACGCTGTATCCGCTGGTGGTGCCCGACCTGATCCAGACCTTCGAGGCCCGCCACCCCGGCGCACGGCTGAAGGTGGTGGCCGGCCATCATGGCGAACTGATCGAGAAACTTCGCAACGGGGACATCGCCGCCTTCCTGGCCTACGACCTGAACATCCCCGCCGACCTGGAATTCGAACCGCTGGCCACCCTGCCGCCCTTCGCCTTCGTGTCGGCCAGCCACCGGCTGGCCAAGCGGCGGACGGTGGCCCTGGCGGAACTGGCCTCCGACCCGTTCCTGCTGCTGGACCTGCCGCTGTCGCGCGATTATTTCCTGACGCTGTTCAGCCAGGCGGGCCTGACCCCGCAGGTCGCCGGCCGGTTCCAGAGCATCGACGTGGTCCGCAGCCTGGTGGCCCGGGGCGTGGGATACAGCCTGGCCAACGCCCGCCCCCGCAACCGCGCGGCGCTGGACGGGCGGCCGTTGTCCTACCTGGCGCTGAAGGGCGCGCACCGCGAACTGAAATACGGCACCGCGCGGATCGCCGGCCTGCGCCGCACACCCCGCACGGCCGCCTTCCTGTCGCTGTGCGGCGAGATCCTGGCCAACCGCCCGCTGCCCGGCACGGATTGATGCCAACTGGCGCAGGCAAGGGCGTTGCCCTTGCAAGGGCCGAGGCCCTGCCGGGTTCGGGCAGAGCCCGACCTTCCTATGGGAAAGCGCCCCGAGGCACCATCACCCCGCCAGCGCGTCGATCACCCGCGCCAGGAAGCGGTCCCCCTCCGCCAGTTCGGCGCGGGTCACATATTCGTCCGGCTTGTGCGCCCGGTCGATCGAGCCGGGGCCGCAGATGATGCAGGGCAGCCCAAGCTGTTCCTGGAACAACCCGGCCTCGGTCCCGAAACCGACGCTGACGACCTCGTTCCGCCCCGCCGCCGCCAGGCCCAGCGCGCAGATCTCGGATGCGGTGTCCGGCACCAGCCCCGGATAGGCGTTGTCCACCGCAATCGCGATCTCGCCGCCGGGGCCGGAAAGCGGTGCACGGTCCGCGACGACGCCGGCCGCCGCCCGACGCAGCCGCTCCAGATAGGGCGCGGGGTCGTCGCCGGGCAGCAGGCGCATCTCGAATGCAACCTGGCAGCGGTCCGGCACGATGTTCAGCGCGGTGCCGCCCTGGATGATGCCGACCTGCACGGTGCCGAACGGCACGGCATAGCCGTCGGCGCGCGCGCCGTCGCGTTCCACGTCGCGTTGCAGGGCCTCGATCGCGCGCACCATGTCGGCCGCCATCAGGATCGCGTTCTGGCCCAGCCAGGGGTTGGCCGAATGGGCGGCCCGCCCGGTGCAGGTGATGGTCGCCGCGACCTTGCCCTTGTGCCCCACCGCGACGTGCAGATCGGTCGGTTCGCCCACCACGCAGCCCGCGGCGCGGAACCCGTCATCGCGCAACTGCCGCAGCAGCGCGCGCACGCCGACGCAGCCGATTTCCTCGTCATACGACACGGCCAGGTGCAGCGGGCGCGCCAGCGCCGGACGCCGCGCGGCGTCATGCGCCGCCGTCAGCATGCAGGCCAGGAACCCCTTCATGTCGCTGCTGCCGCGCCCGTACAGCCGGCCGTCGCGCTCGGTCAGCACAAAGGGGTCGGACGTCCAGTCCTGCCCCGCCACCGGAACCACGTCGCTGTGCGCCGACAGCACGATGCCGTCGTCGCGCTCGGGGCCGATGGTGGCCAGCAGGCTGCCGCGCCCCGGCGCGTCGCCCGGCAGGCGGCGGATGCGCGCGCCGGTCGCTGCCAGTTCGCCCTCGACCCAGTCCAGCAGCGGCAGGTTGGTCTGCCGGCTGATGGTGGGGAAGGCCACCAGACGGGCCAGGAAATCGACGGTGCGGCTCATGGTCCGTTCCCGGCCGCGACGCCCGACACGTCGTTCAGGCCGGCGCGCGCGGCCATCCACAGATAAAGCGGCGCCGTCACCGCCAGCCCCACCAGCCAGGACAGGTCGATCCCGCCCATCGCCCGCGCCAGCGGGCCGGTGTAGAGCGCGTTGGACAGGAACGGCGCCTGCACCGCGATCCCGATGGCGTAGCAGACCATCGCCGGGCCGTTGACGTAGCCGTAGATCCCCCCATCCGCATGGAAGAACGAGTCCACGTCATAGGCGCCGTGCCGGACGAGGTAGTAATCCACCAGATTGATCGCGGTCCACGGCACCAGCACCGCCATCAGCAGGTTCAGGAATTCGGTATAGCTTTCCATGAAGCTGCCGGCGAAGAACAACGCCATCAGCAGCGCGGCGACCATCAGGACCACCGCCACCGCCAGCCGCCAGCCCAGCCCGAAACGGGCCTGCGGCCAGAAGGTCTGGAGCACCGTCAGCGACGACAGCGTGCCGCAATACACATTCATCGAATCCGCCGCCGCGATCCCGACCGACAGGATCACCATGACCGGCATCGCCACGGGGCCGAGCAGGCCCGACATCGTCGCGACCACGGGCGCGCCATGCGCCAGCCCGCCCAGCACCACCCCCAGCGCCATCGGCAGGACCGACCCCAGCACCGTCCCCCAGTAGGTGGCATGGAACGCCAGGCGCATCCCGCGTTCATCCGCCGGCATGTAGCGCGAATAATCCGAGACGTACGGCGCATAGGCGATCTGCCACAGGGCCGCGACCGAGAACGCGCCCAGCATGCCGGTGACGGACGCGCCGCCCGACGTCCAGCCGATCCTCCCGCCGGCCCGCAGGCCGATCCACAGCAGCGACAGCAGCACCGCCCCGCCGCACAGCACCGTCATCAGCCGGGTCGCGGCATGGATCAGCCGGTAGCCCCAGATGACGGGCGGCACGACCAGCGCCGCGATAATCAGGATGCCCGGCACGCGCCCCAGGCCCGGGGCCATGCTCTGCAACCCCTCGCCGCCCAGCACCAGGTTCGACGCGGCGAAGCCCACATACATCACCACCACCAGCACGGTCACCGGCACCGCGCCCAGCGATCCGAACTGGCCGCGCGTCTGCACCATCTGCGGCACGCCCAGGCCAGGCCCCTGCGCCGCATGCAGGGCCATGAAGACGGCGCCCGCCAGATTGCCCAGCACGACAGCCAGCAGGCCCAGCAGAGGCGACAGATGGAAAACCGTCGTCGCCAGCGCGCCGGTGACGACCGTCAGCATCATCATGTTGGACCCGAACCAGACGGTGAACAGGTCGCGCGACCGGCCATGCCGGTGGGCATGCGGGATGCGGTAGATCGTTCCCGTCTCGATCCCGCCGGCCGCGGCACCCTCTGTCGTCAGACCCATCCGTCCTGCCCCCTCCGCCGCGCCGCGGCATGTTCCACGACTCGATCCGTCCACGCAACAGATGCGCGGGCCGCCGGCCCGGCGCAACTCCATAATTGTGACGCGCAAGACCGGTTTTGCCGGGGACCGGACCATCCATGCGGCAATCGCCGCGCCGCGATCAATCGAACGGATTACGCACCCGGTCCGGCGGTTTCGGGCCGGGCACGGCATCCGGCAGGCCGGGGTCGGCTTCCAGCACCGCGACCACCGCGTGCAGCACCGCCAGCAGGCGCCGGGCGCGGTCCAGCCCCGGCCGGTCACGCGTCAGGTCGGTCCGGCCGTAGAACGCGATGGCATCGCACCCGTTCTCGATCGTCATGCCGTCGATGGTCTCCGACATCGTATCGTCGGCGAACGGCACCAGGCGTCGCGTCATGTTCCCCTACCCCTTCAGCCATCTGCGCCACAGGCGTTCGATCTCGCGCATCTGCCGGCGCGTCCTGCGCTCCGCCGGGCCGGCATCGGGGTGCGGCAGATCGAAGCGCGCCGCCTTCACCGCATCCGGCAGAGCGGGAAACGGATCGACCCCCACCACGCGGATCAGCGTGTCCACCGTCACCTCGTTGCAGGTCGGGCGCACCGCGCGATTGCGGCAGACATAGACCCCGGCCCCGTTCCGCGCCGGATCATAGACCGCCTTCCACGTCGAGGTCGGCACCAGCACATGGCCGCCGATGCGCGACAGGTCGCGCGCGTGAAAGGCCGGACCGGTGACGATGTACAGATCGCCGTCCCGCCGGGCCAGGTTCCGCACCGCTTCCTCGATCCCGGCCCAGATGCCCCGGTTCAGGTCGCCGGCCTGCGGCACGATGTTGGACAGCAGGAAGCTCTCCTGCTGCGCCGCGTCGTCGGCCATGTCGCCCGACGGCGCCATATGGCCGCGGTCATAGCCCGAACGGCGAAAATCCTCGATTTCCGCCCGGTCGGACGGCGGCAGGCGCTGATCGGCGGCGAAAACGCCCCTGCGCGGCAGGGAACGGGCGGCCTCGACGGCAGCCGCCGTCAGATGTTCGGCCGACCACAGCGGCCCGCGCGACACGCCCGACGCCAGCACGGCATAGGCCCGATTGCACAGCAGATGCGTCCGCACCGCCAGCGCCGGCCGCGCGAGCGTCGGCAGGACACCACCGACACCGAACGCCGCGCACGCTGCCGCCTGCCCCCACGCACGATCCGGGGCCAACGCCAGGCACAGCAGCGCGAGGCCGATCCGAAGGCCGCGCGGGCGGCGGCAAAACACGCGGTTCAGCCCGCCCCCATCTGCCGCAGGGCCACGCGGCAGGCGGCCAGGTCCCACGCAGCGCACCCCACGCTCTTGAACACCACCGGCCGGTCGGCCGGCGGCGGGGGGCCGTCGATCGCATCGACCAGCGGATGGACCCGGTCCCACGACACGCCGGCCTGGATGTAATCTCCGGCCTCGACCGGCGCGCCCACCGGATCATCGACATACAGCACGCTGCCGCCGATGGTGGCGGCCCCGATTTCCACCATGTTGGGACGAAAGGCCCCGACGCCGACGATCAGGCGGCCGGCCCGCGCCGGCAGATCATACAGCGGCACATGCGACGTCGTGACCAGGATCACCACATCCACCTCGCCCGGATCGTCGCCGGCCGACACGCAGCCGACCGGCAGGCCGGTCCGCTCCGCCACTGCGCGCTCGCGCGCCACCGAACGGCCCTGCACGAACACCGCCGCCTGGGGCCAGGTGTCGGCCAGCGCCTGGACATGGGCATCAGCCTGCGCGCCGGTGCCGATGACCAGGATGCGGCGCGGCGCATGGGGCAGCAGCCGGCGTATTCCCACCAGCGTCACCGCCGCCGTCCGGCGGCCGGTCGTCACCGGGCCGTCCAGGGTGAACAGCAACCGCCCGGTCCGCGCGTCGCCGCACGTCACCTGCCCGTGGATGGCCGGCAGGCCCTGGGCGGGGTTGTCGGGATAGACGGTGACCAGCTTGTGGCACAGCAGGTCCGGGCCGGCACAGGGCATGGACAGCAGCACGCCCCCACCCCCCGGCGCCTGCATCACCTGCCGTTCGGGGCAGAGAATGGCGCCGTCGCGATAGGCCGGCAGCGCGGCCTCCAGCGCCTCGATCAGCCCGGCAAAAGGCAGCAGCGCGGCCGTCGCCTTTGCATCGTACATGTTCATGACGGACATTCCGATCCAGGGACAGGCCTTACCCGATATCGAACGACACGCCCTGCGCCAGCGGCAGGGTGGAGCCGTAATTGATGGTGTTGGTCGCCCGGCGCATATAGCCCTTCCACGCGTCCGAACCGGATTCGCGGCCGCCGCCGGTTTCCTTCTCGCCACCGAAGGCGCCGCCGATCTCGGCCCCCGAGGTGCCGATATTGACGTTGGCGATGCCGCAATCGGACCCGGCCGCCGACAGGAAGCGTTCGGCCTGCCGCAGGTCGGTGGTGAAGACCGCCGAGGACAGGCCCTGCGGCACCGCGTTCTGGGCGGCGATCGCCTGGTCCAGGTCGGTGTATTTCATGACGTAGAGGATCGGCGCGAACGTCTCGTCCAGGACGGGGCCGGCCTGCCCGGCCATCTCGACCAGCGCCGGACGGGCATAGAACGCATCGGGGAACTCCCCGGCCTTTTCACGGTTTCCGCCGGTCACGACGCCGCCCAGGGCGCGCGCCGCATCCAGCGCCTGCTGCATGCGCTCCATCGCCGCCGCGTCGATCAGCGGCCCGACCAGATTGCCCTCGTCCAGCGGGCTGCCGACCGTCACCGATTCGTACGCCGACTTCAGGCGCGCCACGAAGCCGTCATAGATGCCGTCATGCACGAACAGGCGGCGCAGCGTGGTGCAGCGCTGCCCCGCCGTGCCCATGGCGGCGAAGGCGACGCCGCGCAGGGTCAGCTCCAGATCGGCCGAGGGCGTCACGATGGCGGCGTTGTTGCCGCCCAGTTCCAGGATGGCGCGGGCGAAGCGGGCGGCCAGGCGCTGGCCGACCGCGCGGCCCATCGCCGTCGATCCCGTGGCCGACACCAGCGGCACGTCGGGATGATCGACCAGGATTTCGCCGATCTCGCGCCCGCCGTTCAGCAGGACCAGCAGCCCGTCGGGCACGGCGCTGCCCGACGCCGCGAAACGCGCGGCGGCGCGACGGAAGATGGCCGCGCAGGCCAGGGCGGTCAGCGGCGTCTTCTCGGACGGCTTCCAGACGACCGAATTGCCGCAGACCAGCGCCAGCGCCGCGTTCCACGACCAGACCGCGACGGGGAAATTGAAGGCCGAGATCACCCCCGTCACGCCCAGCGGGTGCCATGTCTCCATCATGCGGTGCTCGGGCCGTTCGGTCATGATGGTCAGGCCGTGCAACTGGCGCGACAGGCCCACGGCGAAGTCGCAGATGTCGATCATCTCCTGGACCTCGCCCAGCCCTTCGGAGGGCGACTTGCCGACCTCGATCGACACCAGGCGGCCCAGGGCCTGCTTGCCGGCGCGCAGTTCCTCGCCCAGCAGGCGCACCAGCTCGCCCCGGCGCGGCGCGGGCACCAGCCGCCAGGCCAGGAAGGCGGCGCGGGCGGCGGCGATGCCCTCATGCGCCCCCTGCGGCGTCGCGGCGACCACCCGCGCGATCTCGCGCCCATCGACCGGCGAGCGCACGGGCATGTCGCCGGCCAGCGCGTCGGCCGGAACGTCGAGCGAGGCCAGAAGGGATCGGGTTTCGGCGGAAAGATCGGGCATCGGATATCCTGTCGGAAACATGGTCGCACAAAGAACGGAAAACGGGTCAGCGCCGGGTCTTCACCCGCTCCCCCGCCGCATGGGCAAGGCAGGCCCCGGTCTCATAGAAGATCTGCCGGGCCCGGCGAAACCCCGGCGCCTGGACATCGGTCACCGGCAGCGGCAGGGCGGCATCGTCGATGACGCCGCGCGCCACATCGGCCAGCACCCGGCCGAACACGGTGCCGGGGGCGATGCCCCGCCCGTTATAGCCGCAGATGGTAACGATCCCCGGCGCCAGGCGATGGAAGCGCGGCAGGTTGTCGGCCGTCATGCCGATGGTGCCGAACCATTCGCTTTCGAAGCGCACCGGGCCGACCTGCGGGAACATCCGCGCCACCGAACGACGCGCCCACTCCCGGTGCACGCCCAGCCCCGCGCCGGACAGCGCGCCGATGCTGCCGAACACCAGCCGCCCGGCCTGGTCCATGCGGAACGAGCGCAGGATGCGGCGGGTATCCCATGCCCCCTGCCGGCCCGACAGGATGGTCCGCCGCACCGCGTCGGGCAAGGGCGGCGTCGCGCAGTTGAAATAGGGCAGCGGCGTCAGTTCCTGCGCCAGGGCGGCCCACGGGCCGGTGCCATAGGCGTTCGACGCCACGATCACCTGGTCCGCCAGCACCTGCCCGCCCGGAAGGTCCAGCTGGTAGCGCGCGCCGGACTGCATGCAGCCCGTAACCGGCGAACGCGTGAAGACCCGCGCCCCCGCCGCGATCGCCGCCGCGGCCAGCCCGCGCGCATAGGCCAGCGGCTGGATCGTGCCGGCGCGCGGGTCCAGCAGGGCGGCCCGATAGGCCACGCTGCCGGTCATGCGACAGGTTTCCGCCCCGTCGAGCACGCGCACCGCGACGCCCCGCGCCTGCCATTGCCGGGCGCGTTCGCCCAGTTCGCGCCGCCCCTTTTCATCGTCGGCGCAATGCAGGGTGCCGGTCCGTTCGGCCTCGCACGCGATGGCGTGGCGGTCGATCAGGTCGAAGACCTCGGCCGGCGCGTTGCCCAGCAGGGACAGCAGCCGTTCGCCATGCGGTTCGCCCAGCGTGCCCGGCAGGTCGTCGGGCATGACCCACATGCCGGCATTGACCAGGCCGACATTGCGCCCCGATCCGCCGAACCCCACCTCGGCGCCGTCCAGCACCACCGCCTCGACGCCCGCCGAGGCCAGGTGCAACGCGGCGGACAGGCCGGTATAGCCCGCGCCCACGATGGCCACCCGTGTCGTGACCTGTCCCGACAGCGCCACGGTGGCGGGGGCGGCCGGCGCCGTGCATTCCCACAGACCGTGGGACCGCGGATCAGCCAGCATGTCGTGTCGTCCCCGCCAGCCCGCGCCCGTTCGTTCCCGTCAGCATCATCCGCCGCCCCGCATCCGCCGCCCATCCGTCGGACCGGTGTGCGTTCTGCCGCCGCAACGCTCAAGTGTTACTTGGTCAGGGGGTCATTCCCATCCGGAATGATCCGCGCCGCCCGGCCGGAAACCGGCGGTCCGATCCCTGAAATCCATTTCTTACGTTATTGTAATCCATCTTTGACCCAGATCATGTCGGCGCCGCCACGACCCTGCCATACAGACAGGGCGATGGGGGCATCGCATATCGAATCATCACGTTACACTTGCAGGGTCTTCGGACCCTGCTTTTTTTTTGCGCGGCACGGACCCCACCGCGCTACGCCGGCAGGGTCCTCGAACCCTGCCGCGTCACACAGGCGATCAGAGTGCGCCGAGGGACGACGCCCCACTGGCCGCCGCCGGCGCCGCGACGGGCTTCACCACCACCGGCCGAGACGACGCGTCTTCCTTCAGCATATATCCCTGCCCCCAGACCGTCGTAATCAGGTTCTCGACCCCGGCCTGATGCAGCTTCTTGCGTAGCTTGCAGATGAAGACGTCGATGATCTTCATTTCCGGCTCGTCCATGCCGCCATAGAGGTGGTTGAGGAAGGCATCCTTGGTCAGCACCATGCCCTTTCGCAGCAGCAGCAGTTGCAGGATCAGATATTCCTTGCCGGTCAGATGCACCGGCCGCCCGTCGACCGAGACCTCGCGGCTGTCCAGGCACAGCTTCAGCCGCCCCGCCCGCAAGGTCGGTTCGCAATAGCCCTTCGATCGCCGGACCACCGCCTGCACCCGCGCCGCCAGTTCGGTCGGGTCGTACGGCTTGGTGATGTAATCGTCCGCCCCGGCGGAAAACGCCTTTACCTTGACCTGCGGCCGAACCAGGCTGGACAGGACCATCGCCGGCGTGTCGATCCGCGCCGCCCGGATCGTCCGCACGACCTCGTACCCTTCCATGTCCGGCAGGACCATTTCCAGAAGCGCCAGGTCATAGTCATATCGTCGAAGCATTTCGACCGCTTCCGCCCCCGTGGAGACATGGTCGACGGCGTATCCGATCGACCGCAATGTGCCGGAAGTACCTTCAGCCGTGTCATCATCATATTCGACGAGCAAAACGCGCATGGGACCACCACAGGTTTTATTTAGAAACAATTACTACCTATAGGTGTGCATTTCCCCGGAAACAATCTTTATGAGACACGTGTTCTCCATATCGTCCTCCGTTTCACGCATATGTTATATCAATTTTTTTGCCTCCCGGCAGGCAGCAGCCCGCCCCGCCATCAATACGATTTCGTTTCGAGATACGTTTTTTCCTTGAATGGGGCCGGGGAGCCGGTATACCCACCTCCACCGAACGTCGTCTTGCGGCCACTGGACGCGATGCGGCACCCCAAACAAGAAACGATCATGAACCCCCGATCTAGAAACGCCTCGCGGGGGGGCCACGCCCGACGCATGTCGTTCGCGGGGTCCGTTCGCAGGCAGTGTGCATATCCGGGTCTGACCGTCCTGCCCGTCTGCTGACCCGCCCGGTCAGCCGACCGGCTTCGGGCTTCCCGGTTCGAGCAACCGCTTGAGCGGCAGGAGGCCCTGTTTCGTGGCTTTTTGTATTTTTCCGCACGCCCCGCGCCCCGCGCGGCCGGACCGGCGCGCATGAATCGCGCCCATGCTCCCGCACCACCCCGCCGTCCGCGCGGCGCGGCGCCGGCCATTCCCCTGCGGGCGTGGTGCCGCGGCAGCGTGCTGCGCCACGCGTCCCCGCCGGCCATGCGGCCCCGCCGGGCCACAGCCGATCGCCGGCCCGGCCTCACCGATCATGTCGCACTGGGATGCGCGTGGATGGCGGTGCGCGCCATCCAGGGGTTACGCAGCCGGGGCGTGCTGCGGCCGCATCATATTTCCCGCCTGCTGCCGGTCATCGTCAGGATGTCGGGCGTCTCGGGGGCCGGGACACCCCTGAAATCCAGCCGGTAGACAGGTCGGAGGTCTACGCCAACCCGTCGGGCCGAATCGTCACCCCGTGGTCCAGCGGCCCGGCGCCGGCGCCGTAACCGGGCGCCGCCGCGATCGCGGCCCGCAGGTAGGTGCGCGCCCGCACCACCGAATCGCGCAGGCCCATGCCCTGCGCCAACCCGGTGGCGATCGCGCTGGCCAGCGTGCAGCCGGTTCCATGTGTATGGCGCGTCTGCAGCCGCGCGGCCGAAAACAGGTCGGTGCCCGAGTCGCTGACCAGCACATCGGTCAGCACGTCGCCCTCCAGATGGCCGCCCTTCAGCAGCACGGCCCGCGCCCCGGCCTGGCGCAGTTCCACCGCCGCGCGGCGCATGTCCTCGACCGTGCGGATCGGATGGCCGACCAGGGCCTCGGCCTCGGGCAGGTTGGGGGTCAGCAGGGTGGCCAGCGGCAACAGGTCGCGCTTCAGCGTATCGACCGCGCTATCCTGCAACAGCCGCGACCCGCCCTTGGCCACCATCACGGGGTCGAGCACATAGGGAATGCCCGGCCGCGCCCGGATGATGCCCGCCACCGCGCCGATGATGTCCGCCCGGTCGAGCATGCCGCTCTTGAACGCATCGACGCCGAGATCGTCCAGAACGCAAAGCATCTGCCGCGTGACGAATTCGACCGGCACGGCGAAGACGTCCTGCACGCCCAGCGTGTTCTGCGCCGTCAGCGCCGTCACCGCCGTCATGGCGAAACCGCCCAGCGCCGTGACCGCCTTGATATCCGCCTGGATGCCGGCCCCGCCGCCCGAATCGCTGCCGGCAACGACGAGAACGCGCCCTTTCATGGCGTTACCCCGTCACGCCGCGACCTGGGCCGAGCCGATCGCGGTGCACATGGCGGCGACGACCCGCTCCACCAGCGCCGGATCCTCGGCCTCGGCCATCACGCGCACCAGCGGCTCGGTCCCGCTTTCGCGCAGCAGCAGGCGGCCCGCCGTGCCCAGCTCGGCCTCCGCCTGGCGCCTGGCCTCCTGCACCGATGGCGCATGCAGGGGGCTTTCGCCCCTGAAACGGACATTACGCAGCACCTGCGGGAACGGCGTGAACATGCGGCAGACCGCGCTGGCCGGGCGGCCCTCCTCGACCAGCACGGCCAGCACCTGCAAGGCCGCCACCAGCCCGTCGCCGGTGGTGGCGAAGTCGGACAGCACCATGTGGCCGGACTGCTCGCCGCCGATATTCGCACCCAGCTCCCGCATGCGCTCGACGACATAGCGGTCACCCACCGCCGTACGCACCAGTTCCAGGCCCATGCCCTCCAGGCACCGGGCCAGGCCCATGTTCGACATCACGGTGGCGACGATCTGCGCCGTGGCCAGCCGCCCCTGCCGGGCCCAGGACCGGGCGATCAGCGCCAGGATCTGGTCGCCGTCGATCAGCCGCCCCTGTTCGTCGGCGATCAGCACCCGGTCGGCGTCACCGTCGAGCGCGATGCCGATATGCGCCTTGTGCTCGACCACCGCCGCGCACAGGGCCTCGGGGCGGGTCGATCCGCAATTCTCGTTGATGTTGATGCCGTTGGGATCGCAGCCGATGCGGATGACTTCGGCCCCCAGCTCCCACAGCGCCGTCGGCGCCACGCGATAGGCCGCGCCGTTCGCGCAATCAATCACGATCCGCAGCCCGTCCAGGCGCCGCCCGCGCGGGAACGAGCCCTTGGCGTTCTCGATATACCGGCCCACGGCGTCGTTCAGGCGCGACGCCCGCCCGATCCGGTCGGGCGCGGCCAGTTGCCCGGCCAGGTCGGAACGCATCAGGGATTCGATCTCGGCCTCGGTCTCGTCCGACAGCTTGAACCCGTCCGGCCCGAACAGCTTGATCCCGTTATCGCCGAACGGATTGTGCGACGCCGAGATCATGACGCCCAGGTCGGCGCGCAGCGAGCGCGTCAGCATGGCGATCGCGGGCGTGGGCATCGGCCCGACCAGGGTCACGTCCATGCCGGCGGACAGGAAGCCGGACACCAGGGCGCATTCGATCATGTAGCCCGACAGCCGGGTATCCTTGCCCAGCAGGACCCGGTGGCGATGCGTCCCGCGCGTGAAGCGCAGGCCGGCGGCCTGCCCCAGCTTCTGCGCGATTTCCACCGTCATGGGGTCCTGGTTGGCGGTGCCCCGGATGCCATCGGTGCCGAACAGTTTTCTCGTCTTGGTCATGCCTTGGCTATCCCTGGGTACGCGTGGCCGTCGCGGGGTCTGCCCCAGCCTTATCGCAGGTCCACAGCCCCTGCCAGACCCGCACGGCCTGGATCATGGACGCCACGTTGTGCACGCGCAGGATGGGGTTGCCCAGCGCCAGGCCCGGCAGGCTGCTGACCAGGGTGCCCGGATCGCGCTCCGAGGCCACCGGCACATGCGCCAGATCGCCCAGCATGCGCTTGCGCGACGTGCCCAGCAGCACGCGGCAGCCCAGATTCGCCAGGATCGGCAGCCGCGCCAGCAGTTCGGCGTTCTGCGGCCCGTTCTTGGCGAAGCCGATCCCCGGATCGATGATGATCCGGTCGCGGGCGATGCCCGCCGCCACGGCCTCGTCGATCCGCGCCGACAGTTCGCGGACCACATCGACCGCCACGTCGTCATAGACCGCCAGGCGGCCCATCGTCTGCGGCGTGCCGCGCATGTGCATCAGCACCACCGGACAGGCCGCATCGGCCACCACCGCCAGCGCGTACGGGTCATGCATCAGGGCCGAGACATCGTTGATGAGCGTGGCCCCCATCCCCAGCGACGACGCCATGGTGCGCGCATTGCGGGTATCGACCGACAGGGCCACGTCGGTCTGGATTCGCAGTTCCGCGAAGACCGGGGCGATTCGGGCCCATTCCTCGTCCGGCGTGACCACGGCCGAGCCCGGGCGGGTGCTCTCGCCGCCGATATCCAGCAGGCCGGCGCCGGCCGTCACCATCGCGATCCCCGCGCGCATCGCGGCCTCGGGGCCGAAATGCCGGCCGCCATCGCTGAAACTGTCGGGGGTCACGTTGAGGATGCCCATGACCTGCGGCCCGTCCGGCAGGTCCGCCGACGGCAGGGGCGCGGTCATCCGCGCCAGTTCCGGCAGCCAGTCGGACGGGATGTCGGACGCCGGCACCAGGCGGGACGTCCCGTCGCCGATCAGCCGCGCCAGCGTGAAGGCCGCCGGGCCGCCGACCAGCCAGTGGGCGAAACCCGCCGTCACCGCCGCCTGCGCCGCCTGCCCGAAGACCAGTCCCATCGGCTCGATCAGCCGAAAAGCATCCATGCCCCTGCCCCCATCACCGTACCGTCGGAACGAAAACAGGCGGAGAAGATCCCCGCCTGTTTCCCGAATTCAGGTAGATGCGAACCTAGCCCGGCAATGGGGCGGGATCCAGCCCCCCGCCACCCGGCGAGGGCATCGGCGCCGCCGGCGGGGTCGGGGGCACCGAGGCCCGGCGATTCTCGGGCATCGGGTCGTCGACCACGATCCGCTCGATCTTCTCGCCGCGCAGCACCTGGCGGATTTCCTCACCCGACAGGGTCTCGTACTCCAGCAGCGCCTGCGCCAGGCGATGCAGCTCGTCGATATGCTCGATCAGCAGCGTCCGGGCGCGGAGATAGGCCGCGTCGATCAGGCTCTTGATCTCGTCGTCGATCTCGCGAACCGTTTCTTCCGACACGTTCTTGTTCTGGGTCACGCTGTGGCCCAGGAACACTTCCTGGCCGTTGTCGCCATAGGCGATCATGCCCAGCTTGTCGCTCATGCCCCATTCGGACACCATCCGGCGCGCCAGGTCGGTCGCCATCTTGATGTCGCCCGACGCCCCGTTCGAGACATTGTCGGCCCCGAAGATGATTTCCTCGGCCGCGCGCCCGCCCATGGCCAGGGTCAGTTCGCCCAGGCATTTGGCGCGGCTCTTGGAATAGCGGTCGCCTTCCGGAAGGCTCATGACCAGGCCCAGCGCGCGGCCGCGCGGAATGATCGTGGCCTTGTGGACCGGATCGGCGCCCGGCGTCAGGATCGCGACCAGCGCGTGCCCGCCTTCGTGATAGGCGGTCATCTTCTTCTCGTCGTCGCTCATGACCAGCGAGCGGCGCTCGGCGCCCATCAGCACCTTGTCCTTGGCGTTCTCGAACTCCAGCATCGCCACGGTGCGCTTGCCCAGGCGGGCAGCCATCAGCGCGGCCTCGTTCACCAGGTTGGCCAGGTCCGCGCCCGAGAAGCCCGGCGTCCCGCGCGCGATCACCTTCGGATCGACGTCCGAGGCCAGCGGCACCTTACGCATATGCACGCGCAGGATCTTCTCGCGCCCCACCACGTCGGGGTTGGGCACCACCACCTGCCGGTCGAAGCGGCCGGGGCGCAGCAGCGCCGGGTCCAGCACGTCGGGGCGGTTGGTCGCGGCGATCAGGATCACGCCCTCGTTGCTCTCGAACCCGTCCATCTCGACCAGCATCTGGTTCAGGGTCTGTTCGCGCTCGTCGTTGCCGCCGCCCAGGCCGGCGCCGCGATGGCGGCCCACGGCGTCGATTTCGTCGATGAAGATGATGCAGGGGGCGGCCTTCTTGCCCTGCTCGAACATGTCGCGCACGCGCGAGGCGCCGACACCCACGAACATCTCGACGAAGTCCGAGCCCGAGATGGTGAAGAACGGCACGTTCGCCTCGCCCGCGATGGCCCGCGCCAGCAGCGTCTTGCCGGTGCCCGGCGGGCCGACCAGCAGCACGCCCTTGGGGATCTTGCCGCCCAGGCGGGTGAATTTCTGCGGGTCGCGCAGGAAGTCGACGATTTCCTGCAGTTCCGACTTCGCCTCGTCGATGCCGGCGACGTCATCGAACGTCACCCGCCCCTGCTTTTCCGTCAGCATGCGTGCGCGCGACTTGCCGAAGCCCATCGCCCGGCCGCCACCGGCCTGCATCTGGCGCATGATGAAGATCCACGCGCCGAACATCAGCAAAATCGGGGCGTAATTAATCAGATAGCGCAGGAAGGGGTTGGAATCGCTGTCCTGCGGCTTGGCCACCACCTCCACGCCCTTTTCGGTCAGGCGGGGGATCAGCGTCGGGTCCTGCGGCGTATAGGTCTCGAACGATGTGCCGTCCGTCAGCGTGCCGGAAATATTGTGATCCTGCACGATGACCGAGCGCACCCGCCCGCCATTCACGTCCCCGATGAAGTCGGAATATGCAAGCTGCTGCGATGCATGCTGCACGCTTCCGGGCTGGAAGACGTTGAACAGCAACAGCAGCAACACGATGATGATAACCCAGAGGGCCAGGTTCCGGCCAAAATTGTTCATCTTGCCCATTGTTCCATACGCTGGCGCCACCCGGTTCCCCTTACGGTGCCGGAGCACGCAAGACCGTTCATTCTGACCAGGGGCCACACGCCTTTTCAACCTAATGTTCTACCCTACATAGGCCGATCGGGGGACATTCACACCCCCATGTCCGGTCTTTCTTGCACCGCGAGGGCAGATTCACCCCCCGGTCCCACGCCCGCCCCACCCTCGGGCAGGTCCCCGAACAGTCCGCTCTCCGCCGCCATCGCGCCGGGTAGCAGCGCGATCCGCACGCCCGCCAGCTCCGGCGCATGGCAGATTCCGGCCGTCGGCACCGCCACCACGCGGCCGTCGCGATGCAGGGCCGGCAGCGTCCGCCACGCCCGCGCCGGCCAGCGCGACCGCCACCCCGGCGGCGCCCAGCGCGCGACCGACCCCGCCGCGCCCAGGGTCACGCCGTCCAGCACGGTTCGCCCTGGCGCCCACAGGACGAAACGCCCATCCCAGCACGCCCCGGCCCGCGCCGGCACCGCGTCGTCCATCGCCGCCTCCTCGCGCACCACCAGCCAGGCCAGGCCGACCCGACGCAGCGCCGGGCCGGCCGGCAGCAGGCAGGCCCCGCCCAGGGTCGCGGGCCGGGGGGCGGCCGCCAGCGCGTCCACCGCCCGGCGCGGGGGCGGGTAGTCGCGTCCCGACACCATCCGCAGCACCGACGACAGCGCCCGGGGGGACAGCAGGTCGGCCGGCAGCGCCACCCACCCCCCCGGCGCATATTCCGCCCGCGCCGCCAGCGCCACGGCCTGGTCGCGGTCCGCCGCCATGCGCGCCCGCCCCGCCCCCGCCGCCGACCGGCAGGCCCGCATGGCGCGGTCCGGCGCGCCGGCCAGCGCGGCGCGCACCCGCGCCCGCTCGGCGCGGACATCGGCGTTCGACGGATCCTCGACCCATGCCAGCCCGGCGTGGCGCAGCGTCGCGCGCAGCCGCGCCTTGCCGAACCCCAGCAGCGGCCGCACCAGCCGCAGGTCCGCCGTGGACGAGATCCACGCCATTCCCGCCAGCCCGTCGGGGCCGCTGGCGGCGCGCCGGCGGATCAGGATCGTTTCCGCCTGGTCGTCGGCATGATGTCCCAGCAGCAGGTCGATGATGCCCGCCTGCCGGCAGGCCCGCGTCAGGGCGGCATAGCGGGCGCGCCGCGCCCGATCGGCCAGGCCGGGCCCGCGCGTCAGCCCGTCGAGGACCAGAAGGTCGGCCGGAATGCCCAGGTCGCGCAGCCGCTCCAGCGTCAGCCGCGCCTCATGCGCCGATTCGGCGCGCAGCCCGTGATCGACCACCAGCGCCCGCACCGCGCGCCGCCAGCGCGCCGCGAGAAACGCCAGGCACAGGCTGTCCGCCCCGCCGGACACCGCTATACCCACGGGGGGCACGTCCGGCCCGCCGGGCGCGCGGTCGGGCACCCAGGGGCCCAGCCGCGCCATCACCCGGGCGAACAGCACGTCGTCCACCACCTGGCCCGTGGCGTCACCGGCGACGCCGGTCGGGTCGGCCACGCCGTTCAGGCCGGCGTCAGCGGCATCCGGCGCGGGTGCGATAGCTTGTCTCGGCCGTGCGGACCTTGGGCGCGGGGGACGGGAATTCGCTTTTCAGCTTGTCCAGCGCCTGGCAGGCCGATGCCTTGTCGCCCAGCGCCAGCAGGGCCGCCGTCACGCCCAGCAGCGCGTCCGGCGCCCGGCCCGAACGCGGCGCGCGATTATAGGTGTCGTAATAGGCCACCGCCGACTGGCGATATTGCTTCTGCCCGGCCAGCGACTGCGCCAGCAGGAACTGGGCGTCAATCTGGCGCGGACCGCGCGGGCCGGCCAGCACCTCCTGGGCCGCGGCCTGCGCGCCGGCGTAATCCCGGCGCAGCAGCGCGGCGTTGCCGTCCTGCAGCACCGCCTCGACCGTGCGCTTCGCAGGCTTCGGGGCGGCAGGCGCCGGGGCCGCCGAAGGTGCCGCGGCCCCGCCACGCCCGTTCTGGGCCGCGAAATTCATGTCGTCGATCTGCTTCGACATCGCCGCGTTCTGGGTCTGCACCTGGTTGGTCAGCTGGTCCAGCTGCCCGCGCATGTCACGCACCGCCTGCTCCAGCGTGCTGACCCGGTCCAGCAGCTGCGCCGTCAGGTCGCCATTGACCGGCGCCGATGGCGCGGCGCCGGGCGCCACCGGGGGCGGCAGCGCACCGCCCGGACCGGCGGCGGACTGAAGCTGCGACATCTGCTGGCGCAGGTCCATGATCTGGTCCTGCAACGCGATGCCCTCGCGGCTCGTCACATCCTGGGCCAGCGCCTGCACGGGCGACAGGACCCGCAGGCCCGCCAGCAATCCCACGGCCGCCAGAGGGAAAACACGAAAGGAAGAAGGGCGGAAAGCGACAGACCCCATGAACGGATTTCCCTTGCAAGACGGCAGAACTTCGCGAACGGCGGGCCAGAGGCCCCACCGCGCGTCCTGCCCCTTGTCTAAAACAAAACCGGCCAGGCGATAAGCGCCTGGCCGGTTCCATCCGGGTCCGAAAAAATCCGGCAGGCCGGATCAGCGAACGGACGTGATCGCGTTACGGTTCTGGGCCCACGACTGCTCGTCGTCGCCGGTCGCCGTCGGACGGTCCTTGCCGTACGAGATGGTGGTGATGCGCGAGGCGGCGACACCCTTCGCCACCAGATAGTCGCGCGCGGCGTTGGCGCGGCGCTCGCCCAGGGCGATGTTGTATTCCTCGGTGCCGCGATCGTCGCAGTTGCCGGCAACCTGGATCGTCACCTGCGGATACTTGGCAAGCCAGGCGGCCTGGCGGTCCAGGGTCGCCTGAGCCTCGGTGGACAGGTTGTTCTTGTTCAGTTCGAAGAACACGCGATCACCGACATTGGCAACCAGGTCGGCTTCGCTGCCCGGCGTGACGCCGGTGCTCTGCGCGGCGGCGCCCGTTCCGGTCGTGGCGCCCTTGTCCGTGTTGTCGCCGGAGCACGCTGCCAGAAGCACGGCCATGCCAAGCGCACCAAGAAGCTTCAGTCTCATTATTTTTGATCCTGAGATCGGTTCCCTTAATGGAACCATATGATTAAGTTGCCGGGTAAAGTCTCTGGTCCCGACACTCGTTTTGTTCTGCCAACAACCCGGCGACAGAACGTTGCGAACACTGGAGACCAGTTGCCCGTTAACGCCAGACCTCATTAATCGTCAAGATGTCCGGAACACATACCCGTCATCTTGTTTCCGTATCGACCGGAAAAGCACAGTAGAGCGCCTTTCCGGCCCGAAATATTCAACCGTTCAGCGGCGACCAGGCCGGATCCGACGCGCCGCCCACCGGGATCGCGCGTTCGTGAAACCCGGTGATGTCGATGGTGCTGATCCCCGACGAGAACCCGGCACCCCCCGCCCCCGCCGCGGTCTGGCGGCAGAAGGCGATGACCCGTCCATTGGGGCAGAAGGACGGGCTTTCGACCGTAAAGCCCTGCGTCATGATCCGTTCACCCGTGCCGTCCGGCGCCATCACCCCCAACGAGAAACTGCCGTTGGCGATGCGGGTGAACGCGATCACATCGCCGCGCGGTGACCAGACCGGCGAGCCATAGGTGCCGCTGCCATAGGAAATCCGCCTGGCCCCGCCGCCGCCGGCGCTCATGATATAAAGCTGCGGCGTGCCCCCGCGATCCGAGTTGAAGACGACCTGCGACCCGTCCGGGCTGTAGCACGGGCTGGTGTCGATCGCCCCGGAGCTGGTCAGCTGCCGCTTGGCCCGGGTCACCAGGTCCACGGTGAAGATGTCGGACCCACCGCCGCGCGTCGCCGACAGCACCACCGACCGTCCGTCCGGGGCAAAGCGCGGGGCGAAGGAAATCCCCTCGAAATCGCCCAGCAGTTGCTGCCGCCCGGTGGCGAGGTTGAGCATGTAGACCCGTGGGCGATTATTGGCGTACGACATGAACGCCAACTGGTCGTTGGCCGGGCTGAAGCGCGGCGTCAGGGTCAGCCACTGGCCGCCCGACAGATAATGGCTGTTGGCCCCGTCCTGGTCCATGATCGCCAGGCGCGTCGTCTGGTGCGCGCGCGGGCCCGACCGCGCGATATAGGCGATGCGGGTATTGAAATAGCCCTTCTCGCCCAGCATGCGCTCATAGATCACGTCGGCGATGATATGCGCGATCTTGCGGACATCGGCCGCCGCCGCCGTATAGGCCGTGCCCTGGATCTGCGTCCCCGTCAGCACGTCCCACAGGCGGAATTCCACCCGCAGCGCGCCGCCGCTGCTGCTGGCCGTCCCGCTGACCAGTGCGCGGGCGCCCAGCGATTTGTAGGTGGCGAAATCCGGCATGCCCACGGGCAGCGACCCGGCGATCGGGCGGAACAGGCCGCAATTGCCCAGGTCGGCCGACACCACCTCGCTGACCTGCTGCCCGAAATCGCCGCCCAGCGCCGGGATCACGATGGGAATCGGCTCCGAACGCGCCTGGTCCACGGTGATTTCGGCCGCGCCGGGCGCCCCCTGCGCCAGGGCCGCCAGCGGCGAGGCCAGGATGCCGCCCGCAATGCCGGCGCCGATCAGGCCACGCCGGCCCAACGCGGTGGCCAGCAGGGATGCATCCGCATCGGAAATCAATGGCATGTCACTCGGACGCATGGGGTTCTCTCCTCGGTCTCGCCGCATGGCGATCGCTTGCTTCTTCATGGGCGGAAAACGAATTTCAGTTGTCGTGTCTGTCCCAGCAGGTTCTTCGGCACCGGCAGTTGCGCGCAGGTCGGGCTGAGCACCGCGGCACGCGCACGCTCGGCCAGGGCGCGGTAGGAGGGGTCGCCCTCCATCCGTGCCTGGGTATCCGGGGCGAACTGCACCAGGCGGGCCATGCCGGTCGAATCCACTGTCACGACCAGATGGGCCACGAATTGGGCATAATTGCGGGCCGCCGTGTCCTCGGAATAACAGCGGCGCACCGCATTGCCGATCGCCTTCTGGTCGGCGGCGTTCAGCGCGCTGGTGATGTCGCCGTCCGGCCGGCCGCCGCCGTCGGGCGCACCGCCCTGCAGCGGATTCGCCCGCGCCTTGGGCGGGTGGGTCTGCTTCTGGTCCGCCCGGAACGCATCCAGCGTCGCCAGCAGCGAATGCGTGTCCGGCACCGGCTTCTTCGTCGGGTTGGGCTGCGTGACGTGCGAGAACTGCGGCGGCTGCGGCAGCGCATTGGGCGCGGGCTGCGGCGAGGGCGGGGCCACCGCGCGCGACGGCACGGGCGGAGACGGCGGCGTCGGCGGCGCCTTCACGGCGTCGGGCGACGGCTGTTCCACCTTGGGCGGCACCGGGACGTCGGGCAGCGCCTGGGGCGGCGTCTCGGGCGGCGGCGGCACGGG
>NZ_JABEQH010000007.1 GCF_014174305.1 Gluconacetobacter johannae
AACGAACAGATCCAAGTCAATCCAGTCTCTCTCACATCCAACCACTCAAACCAAAGGCCCAAGCAATCAAACTCGAAACACTTAAAAACGCATATCCAAAAGACATACGAAGAACAGCATCCCAAGAGAAACCAAAACACCCAGAACAAACCAGATGCCTAATCCTCCTTAACAACCCAGATCACTCCAGGTCGTCAGAACGCCGCCAACATATCCCTTCCAAACTCTCTTATTCTATTGTCAAAGACCTCTGAACTCACTCAGTCCAGCCCAACCGGGCCAAAGACCTTAGCAAACCCAGACCCACCAGGCAAGTGCCTTTCGGCCCCGCCCCTGCGGTGAACAGCGATCTACACCCCACCCACATCACCGTCAACAGCGGTCGTCCGATTTTTTCGGACCTTTTTTGACCAAGTGGACAAAAATGGCGGTTTCAGGCCGATTTCCGCTTATCCATCAGCATGTTCGTCACCGCCGACTTGAAGGGCGAAAGCGAATCGGCCAGCCGCAGCCCGGCCCGACGCATCTGCCGGAACGGCATTTCGTCACGGGTATAGAGGGTGGCGATTCCATTCGTCGCCGCGAACAGCGGCGCGGTGGCCAGGCGGTGCCGGGTTTCGAATCGCTTCAGCACGGACGCGCTGCCGGGGTCGCCGTCGCGGGCCAGGCCCACGCCGATTTCCTCGGCCAGCGCCTCCTGTCCCTTCAGGCCCAGATTGAAGCCGTGCGCCGTGATCGGATGCATGCCGACCGCCGCGTCGCCGATCAAGGCGAAGCGATGGGTGACGAAGCGATGGGCATAGACCGCGCGCAATGGATAGACATGCCGGGTGCTGACCAGACGTATCCCCCCCAGCCGATTACCGATCCGCGCCCTTATATCGGCATTGAAGCAGTCGCGGTCCATCACCCGCAATGCCTCGATCCGGTCAGGGGGCAGGGTCAGGACCAATGATGACGCGCCGCCATTGACCGGCAGCAGGGCCACCGTCTGCCCGTCGTCGAACCATTGGGTCGCCACATGATGATGGGGTGAGTCGTGGGCCATCCGGCACACCAGCATCGCGCGATGGAAATCGTGCACGATGGCGCCGATCCCCTGCAGGCGCCTGATGTCGGAAAACCGTCCGTCAGCGGCGATCGCCAGGCGGGTTTCGATTTCACCGCCGTCATACAGGACGCTGACCGCCCCCTGCCCGTCGCGAACCCGGCGCGTCCCCGTGCCCGCGCTTATGGTGATGCCGGGGCGCGACAGGGCCTCTTCATACAAGGCCCGCCGGATCAGGTGGTTGGACACCAGATAGCCCAAGGCTTCCACGCCCTTGCCGTGCGTGTCGAAGGTCAGCGGGTGGTTGTGCCGCCCGGTTTCCACCCGTGCCTCGCGCAGGGGGGAAATCCCGACCGGCGGGATCCGCGCCCACGCGCCGCAGCGCTGCAGGACCGAGACCGAATGGTGCGTCAGGGCGATCTCGCGCCCGTCGAAGGCCGGTTCGGCCAACTGGGCCAGCGGCGCGCGCTCCAGAACCGTGACCGACAGTCCCAACGCCTCCAGCGACAGGGCCGTGGCCAGCCCGGCCGGGCCGCCGCCGATGATCGTGACGTCGCTGTGCATCGCCCTTCCCCTTCCCGGTCAGGTGTCCGCGCCGAAGCGGACCGGCGTGCCCTGCCATTCGGCGACGTAATCCACGACCGGCCGCCGTTTGGGCACCAGCCGGTCCGGGTCGGGCGTACCGACGAACAGGAACCCCGCCAAACGGTGCGGCGCATCGAACCCCAGAGCCGAGGCCACCGCCGGATCGTACGTCATGTCCCCCGTCACCCAGACGCCTCCAAACCCGGTGGCATGCAGGGCGTCGAGGACATTCATCGCGGCGGCCGCCACGGCCATTTCCTGTTCGATGACCGGAATCTTGTCATCGGGGCGGATATGCATGCCCAATGCGATCGTCAGAGGCATGGTGGAAAAGCGCTGCCGACGTTTCTCGATCTTCTCGGCCGCCACGTCAGGATCGCGCGCGCGCATCCCGTCCACCACCAGCTCCGCCAGTTTCGGCCGCGCCTCGCCCCGGATCAGGACGTACCGCCACGGCCGCAGCTTGCCATGGTCGGGCGCGCGCATCGCGGCGGACAGGATGTCCTCCAGCACCGACCCCTCGGGCGCCGGGTCGGACAGCGCGTCGGTCGATGAACGGGACAGGAGGCTGTCGAGCGCTGCCATCCGGAATACTCCATACTAAGGTGATCGGCCGGCGCCCGGCCCGCACGGGGCGGCGGCGGCGGGACGGCACCATGCCGCAGAAGGTCGCCGAAGCCAATATCCGGCCACCCGGGCACCCCGGCGGGACTCGCACGGGAATGGTGGCCTAACCCGCCCCTATCCTGTAGGAGAACGGGACATGGATACCGCCCGCACCGCCACGATTCACCGCGTCACCAGCGAGACCGACATCACGGTCCGGCTGGACCTTGACGGCACCGGCCAGTCCCGCATCGCGACGGGGATCGGCTTCTTCGACCATATGCTGACGGCGCTGGCCCGGCATGCGATGTTCGACCTCGAGATCGCGGCGCAGGGCGATCTGCATATCGACTTCCATCACACGACCGAGGACACCGGCATCGCGCTGGGCCAGGCCTTCGTCCGCGCGATCGGCGACAAGCGCGGCATCCGCCGCTTCGGCCATGCGCTGGCCCCGCTGGACGAGGCGTTGAGCGAAGTCGTCGTCGATATCTCCGGCCGTCCCTACCTGGCCTGGTCGGTGGAGTTCACCCGCGACAAGATCGGCGAGATGGACACCGAACTGTTCGAGGAATTCTTCCGCGCCTTCGCCATGAGCGCACTGCTGACCCTGCATGTGACGCAAAAGGCCGGACGTAACTGCCATCATATCGCCGAGGCGTCGTTCAAGGCCGCCGCCCGCGCCCTTCGCATGGCATCCGAAGCCGATCCGCGCGCCGGCGACCTGATCCCCTCGACCAAGGGCGTGCTGTGACCAGCTATTCCTCCTGGTTCCGGGCCGAGGACGGTCGACCGCCGGTGCTGGTGGCCGAACGCCTGTCCTGGCGCGTGCTGATCCTGGGCTGGTTCGGGCTGGTGCTGCAGGGCTGCTGGATCGCCGGCCTGCTGGCCGGGGCGGCGACCATCGCGGTCTGGGCGGTGCTGGGTCATTCGACGCTGATCGCACCGGTGTGGCTGGGGCTGCATCTGGGGCTGGCGCTGTGCGCCGCCGATATAAAGGAATGGGAGTTGCGGCTGAACGGGCTGACCGCCGGCCCGGTGGTCATCGCCCCGGGCGCCGAGGCCGCGCTGCTGCGCCTGCTGGAACGGCATCCGGGCATCCTGGCCCCGCGCGCCGCGACGGCTGGGGAATGAAAAGGAAATGAGGGACAGGATGGCATCCGCGACCCAGTCCATCGTCGTCATCGACTATAATGGCGGCAACCTTGCCTCGGCCGCGCGGGCACTGACGCGCGCGGCGGCCGACAGCGGCATCGACGCCACCGTCACGATCACCGCAGCACCCGATGCCGTGCGCCGGGCCGACCGGATCGTCCTGCCCGGGCAGGGCGCGTTCGCCGATTGCGCCGCCGGCCTGGCCGCGGTGCCCGGCCTGCGCCAGACGATCCAGGAGGCGACGGACGCCGGCACGCCGTTCCTGGGCATCTGCGTGGGCATGCAGCTGATGGCCGAACGCGGGCTGGAACATGCGACGACCCCCGGCTTCGGCTGGATCGCGGGCGAGATCGCGGCGATGGACGCCCCCGGCCTGCGCCTGCCGCAGATGGGGTGGAACCGGCTGGATTTCGCCCCCGGCGCGCATCCGCTGACCGAGGGGCTGGACCCGGACGCCCACGGCTATTTCGTCCATTCCTACGCGCTGCGCGGCGGTGCGGCGGCCGACCTGGTGGCCACCACCGATTACGGCGGCCCCGTACCGGCCATCGTCGCCCACGGCAATCGCGCCGGCACCCAGTTCCATGTCGAGAAAAGCCAGGCGGTCGGCCTGCGTATCCTGTCCAATTTCCTGCGCTGGTCGCCCACACGCGAAGGAGCCGCCGCATGAACGAGATCGGCGGCATCCGCCGCGACCGGGTGCGGACCGAGCGGCTGCAATCCCTGCATGAAGACGACCTGGGGGCGCTGTGCGAGGCGACCGACGCCGCCATCCTGGACGGCGGCGGCTTCGGCTGGCTGAGCGTGCCCGGACGGCAGGCGATGGAACGCTATTTCCGGGGCCTGCTGATGGTGCCCGAACGCATGCTGTTCGTCGCGCGCCTGGACGGCATCATCGTCGGCGCGGCGCAACTGGTCCGCCCGCCCCGCAACAACGAGGCCCAGGCCATGAGCGCCACGCTCATGCACCTGTATGTGGCGCCCTACGCGCGCGGCCACGGGCTCGGCCGGCTGCTGCTGCTGGAGGCCGAGCAATGCGCGCGGGCCATGGGGTACCAGATCCTGAACCTGGACGTGCGCGAGACGCAGGTCGAGGCCATCCGGCTGTTCCAGTCCTTCGGCTTCCACCAGTGGGGCGTCCATCCCAGCTATGCCCGCACCGACGGCCGCACCGTGCGCGGCCTGTTCTTCACCAAGCGCCTGCAGGACAATGAACGGGTCGTACCCGCGCACCCGCGGGCCCTTTCCGTTCCCATTCCTGCCCGTGGACCTCTCAGCGTGACCGGACACAGCCTGACCCTCTACCCCGCCATCGACCTGAAGGACGGCGCCTGCGTCCGCCTGCGCCGGGGGGACATGGACGCCGCCACCGTCTATTCCGACGATCCGGGCGCGCAGGCCCGCGCCTGGGCCGCCGCCGGGTGCCAGTGGCTGCATGTCGTCGACCTGAACGGCGCCTTCGCCGGACGATCGGCCAACAGCGCCGCCATCGAGGCCATCATCGCCAACGCCACCGTGCCGGTGCAACTGGGCGGCGGCCTGCGCGACATGGCGGGGATCGAACGCTGGCTGTCGGCGGGCATCACGCGCGTCATCCTGGGCAGCGTCGCGGTCAAGAACCCCGCCCTGGTGCGCGAGGCCTGCCGCGCCTTCCCCGGCCGCATCGTCGCGGGCATCGACGCCCGTTCGGGCCAGGTCGCGACCGAAGGCTGGGCCGAAACGTCGGAAATGCAGGCGGTCGAGCTGGGCCGGCGGATGGAGGATGCCGGCGTCGCGGCCATCATCTTCACCGAGATCAGCCGCGATGGCATGCTGACGGGCATCGACATCGCCCAGACGGCGGAACTTGCGAACGCGCTGTCGGTCCCGGTCATCGCCAGCGGCGGCGTCGGCACGGCGGCCCACCTGCAGGCCCTGCGCCAGGCCACCGCCCAGGCCCCGGGCATCGAGGGCGTGATCGTCGGCCGCGCGCTGTACGACGGCCGGGTCGACCCGGCCGAGGCCCTGCGGATCCTGTCCTGATGCTGAAGCTGCGGGTCATTCCCTGCCTGGACGTCAAGAACGGCCGGGTCGTGAAGGGGGTCAATTTCGTGTCGCTGCGCGATGCGGGCGACCCGGTCGAACAGGCCGCGGTCTATGACGCCGCCGGCGCGGACGAGCTGACGTTCCTGGACATCACCGCCAGCCACGAAAACCGGGACACGATCCTGGACGTGGTGAACCGCACGGCCGAGCGGATCTTCCTGCCGCTGACCGTCGGCGGCGGGGTGCGTACCACCGAGGACATGCGCCGCCTGCTGCTGGCCGGGGCGGACAAATGCGCGATGAATTCCGCCGCCGTCAGCCGGCCCGACCTGATTAGCGAGGCCGCGCGGAAATTCGGCAGCCAGTGCGTGGTGGTGGCCGTTGACGCACGGTCGGACGGGCATGGCGGGTGGGAGGTCTATACCCATGGCGGACGCACCCCCACCGGGCGCAACGTCATCGACTGGTGCCGCGAGGTCGCCGCGCGCGGCGCGGGCGAGATCCTGCTGACCAGCATGGATCGCGACGGCACCGGCGCCGGGTTCGACCTGGACCTGCTGCGCGCCGCCTGCGCCGCCGTGCGGGTGCCGATCGTGGCATCGGGCGGGGTCGGCACGCTGGCGCATTTCGTCGAGGGCGCGCAGGCGGGGGCCACCGGCCTGCTGGCGGCCAGCGTCTTCCATTTCGGCCAGTTCACCATCCCGCAGGTCAAGCAGGCGCTGGCGGACGCCGGCCTGCCGGTGCGCCAGACGAACTGACGCGCCGGATATTTCCAGCAGAGTGCATGATGCCCAAGAGCCCCAAGCCCAAATCCGCCAAGCCCACGGCCCCCAAGGCTGCCGGCAAGAAGGCCCCCGCGCCGCGCAAGGCGGCGAAACAGGCCGAAAAGCAGATCGAATCGCCCCGCGCGCGCAAGAAGACCGCCGCCCTGGTCGCGCCGGTCGCCGACACCCCGCCGGCCACGCCCGACGTGCTGGACCGGCTGTTCGCCGTCGTGACCTCGCGCAAGGGCACCGACCCGTCGGTCAGCCATTCGGCGCGCCTGCTGTCGCGCGGCCGGCGCAAGATCGCGCAGAAATTCGGCGAGGAAGCGGTCGAATGCCTGATCGAGGCCGTCGCCGGCAACACCGGCGAACTGGTGGGTGAGAGCGCCGACGTGCTGTACCATCTGATCGTCATGTGGGTGGACGCAGGCGTGCAGCCCGCCGACGTCTGGGCCGAACTGCGCCGCCGCGAGGGCACCAGCGGCATCGCCGAAAAGGCCGCCCGTCCGCACGACCCCCTGGCCTGATGCCAGTTGCCTGATACCGTCAGGGCCCAGTCGTTTTATCCATGATCGGGGTCCAGGGCCTCAGGCCCTGGCGGGTTCGGGCAAAGCCCGGCCTTCACCGGCCCTGACACAACCCGAGGAAGCGCATCCATGGCTGTCTCCGGACTGGGTCCCTACGACCCGCAGAATATTTTCGCGAAGATCCTGCGCGGCGAGATTCCGTGCAACAAGGTGTTCGAGGATTCGTTCGCCCTGGCCTTCCACGACATCGCCCCCAAGGCGCCGGTCCATGTGCTGGTCATCCCCAAGGGCCCGTACGTGTCGTACGCCGATTTCAGCGCCACCGCCTCGGATGCCGAGATCGCGGGCTTCACCCGCGCCGTGGGCCACGTCGCGACCCTGCTGGGGCTGGACGGGGCCGGCTATCGCCTGCTGTCGAACATGGGGGCGGCAGCCGGGCAGGAAGTGCCGCATTTCCACGTTCATCTGTTCGGCGGCGCGGCGTTGGGGCCGATGCTGCATCGCTGAAGGCCTCGGCCCTACCCGTCCAGGGACTGCAACTCGAACAGCCGCCGGTACAACCCGCCATCCTGGGCGATCAGTTCGGCGTGCGATCCGTCCTCGCGTAGTTCGCCGCGGGCGAAGACCAGGATGCGGTCCAGCCCCACGACGGTCGACAGGCGGTGGGCGATGACCAGCACCGTGCGGCCGACCATCAGCCGTTCCATCGCCTCCTGCACCAGGATTTCCGATTCCGAATCCAGGCTGGACGTCGCCTCGTCGAAGATCAGGATCGGCGCGTTGGCCAGGAAGGCGCGGGCGATGGCCACGCGCTGGCGCTCGCCGCCCGACAGCTTGACCCCGCGTTCGCCGACCATGGTGGCATAGCCCTTGGGCAGCCGGTCGATGAAGCCCGCCGCGTTGGCCTGGCGCGCCGCCTCCTGGATTTCCGCCAGGGTCGCGTCGGGGCGACCGTAGGAAATGTTTTCCGCCAGCGACCGGTGGAACAGCACCGGCTCCTGCTGCACGATCGCGATCTGCGACCGCAGGCTGGACTGGGTGACGGTGGCGATGTCGGCGCCGTCGATCAGGATCCGCCCGCCCGACACGTCGTACAGCCGTTGCAGCAGCTTCACCAGCGTCGTCTTGCCCGACCCCGACGGCCCGACCAGCGCGACGCGGCTGCCGGCGGGAATGTCGATCGACAGGTCGCGGAACAGCGGGCCCCGCTGGGCGCGATAGCCGAACGACACATGGTCGAAGCGGATGACCCCATGCGTCACCCGCAGCACCGACGCGCCGGCCGCGTCCGCCACTCCCATCGGCAGGCGATAGATCGCGACCAGCTCCTCCATCTCGTTCACCGAGCGCTGGACCATCGAGATCTGCTGGCCGATATCGCGCAGATACCCCTGGACCAGGAAAACCATGGTCAGGACATAGGCCACATCGCCCGGCCCGGCGCGCCCCCGCCACCACAGCGCCAGCACCGCGCCCACCAGCAGCACGCGCATCGCCAGCGCCGCCAGGTTCTGCAAATTGCCGCTGTTGGTGCCGCGCACCCACGACCGCTCGGTGCGCTTCTGCCAGCGCGACAGGATCCAGGACAGGCGCGCGTCCTCGCGCTGTTCGGCGCCGAACGCCTTGACCACCGCGTTGCAGGTCACGGCATCGGCCAGCGCCGCGCCCATGCGGGTGTCCCACGCATTGGCCAGCCGCGCCGACGGCGCGACATAGCGCAGGGTCAGCAGGGTGGACATCAGCACCAGCCCCACCGAACTGCCGCCCAGCAGTCCCCCCATCAGCGGCCAGCGCAGGGCCAGTACCACCGTCGTCGCACACAGCACCAGGATGCCGGGCAGCAGCATCAGCGTCAGCGTGTCGCCCAGCGTGTCCACCGCCCACATGCCGCGCGTCAGCCGCCGCACGGTCGATCCGGCGAACGTGTTGCCGTGCCAGTCGGTGGAAAAACGCTGCACGCGGGCAAAGGCGGTCTGGGCGATGTCGCGCATCACGCGGGCGGTCAGGAAGGTGATGCCCAGATAGGACATCCGCCGCCCCGCGACCCCCAGCAGCCCCAGCACCCCCAGCCCGCCCAGCAGCAGCAGCACATCGTGCCGCGCCGCCACCAGGGCCGGGGCGGCCGGCCCGGTCATGGCCCCCGCGCGGGCAACATCGTCCACCAGCCATCCGGCCAGCAGCGGCGTCACCACATCGGCCACCGTCGCCACCGCGACACCCGCCAGGGTGCAGGCCAGCGATCCCGGATGGCGCAGCCAGCGCCGGATGACGAAGCCCAGGACCTCGCCGAATTCGTTGCGCGCGCGGCCATGGGCGCCGGGCGCGGTCTGTCTGTCCGCCATGATGTCCCGGCCGGTCCCGACGGCCATCCCTTCCATCCCTGCCGGCCACGGGCGGCGCACAGGCCGCCCCGGGAGCGCCGGGTCCGTTTCACGTTCGATCGGATTCAGGTCCGATTATCGCCATCCCCCCAGGCGAAAGCAAGCAACCGGCGATTTACAGGCCGCCCCATCCGGCCGACAAGAAAGGCTGGCGCCACCAACAGACAACAGGACCGCATGACCCAGCCCGCCCGCCCCGCGAAGGCCCGGCGCCGCATGACGCTGAAGGAAGTCGAACGCTTCATCACCCTGCTGGCCGAGGCCAATCCCGACGCCGCCAGCGAACTCGTGTTCGGCGACGACTATACGCTGCTGGTCGCGGTGGTCCTGTCGGCGCAGGCGACCGATGCCTCGGTCAACCGGGCGACGGCGGGCCTGTTCCGCGACGCCTCCGACCCCGCCGCGATGGTGGCGCTGGGCGAGGACGGGGTGGGCGCGCATATCCGGTCGATCGGCCTGTGGCGGACCAAGGCGCGCAACGTCGTCGCCCTGTCGCAGCGCCTGCTGGACCAGTACGCCGGCCAGGTCCCGCACGACCGCGCGGCGCTGGAGGCCCTGCCCGGCGTGGGCCGCAAGACCGCGAACGTGGTGATGAACGTGGCGTTCGGCGACAGCACCATGGCGGTGGACACCCACATCTTCCGCATCGGCAACCGCACCGGACTGGCCCCCGGCAAGACCCCACGCGCGGTCGAGGACCAGTTGATCGCCCGCATCCCGGCCCCGATGCTGCGCCCGGCGCATCACTGGCTGATCCTGCACGGACGATACGTCTGCAAGGCGCGGCGGCCGGAATGCTGGCGCTGCCCGGCGCAGGAGCCCTGCCAATATACGGCCAAGGTGCTGACGCCGCCCTGAAACCCGCCAAGGGCCACCGGCCGTTGGAAACCAGACTGTCTTATACCAACCCGCCTCGGGATTGACGCCCTGGTGGGTTCGGGCGAAGCCCGACTTATTCCGCCTCGGCCAGCGGCAGGGTCGGCATGCCGTGCTGGCCCGGCCCCATGACCCAGGGCCGCGCGCCGCGCACGGCGCGATCGGTCACGACGCGCGGGCCGTCCGGCCGCAGATAGACGGCCTGCGCGCCCGACTGCCACAGGCTCAGCCCGTCGATGGTGGCCACGCCCGGACAGCCCGCACCCTCGCCCCCCGGCGCGACCAGCAGCGCGACCCCGGCGCAATCGGGCGTGGCCGCGCCCGGGAGGCGCAGCAGCACCCGGCCACCCGCCAGGCGGCACAGCCCCTCGCGACAGGCAACGCGGCCATCGCCCGAGGACAGGGCCGCCAGGGGCAGGGCCAGCGCCTGGCGCCAGTCGGCCTCGACCACCCGGTCCGCTCCCGGATGCGGCCCCACCCGCAGCACACTGCCGTCGCGCACCGCCACCGCCCGCCCGTCCGCCGCCACCAGCAGGTCCGGCGACGTCACCAGGAACGGAGCGACCAGCGCCACCGCCATCGGTCCCACACCGGCCCAGCGCCAGCGCCGGGTCCACAGGCAGACCCAGCACAGGCCCAGCAGCCACGCCGCCAGCGCCCACCCCGGCATCGCCGGCACCATGATCCGCGCCGCCGGCCAGCCGGACACCGCCCGCGCCAGCTCCAGCACCACCCCGATGCCCCAGCCCATCGGCGCCAGGGCCACCGCCTCCAGCCCCAGCGGCATCAGCAGCACCGCCAGCAGCCCCGCCGGCAGAATCCACATCGCCATCAGCGGCACCGCCAGCAGGTTCGCCAGCAGGAACCAGGGTTGCAGCGTGCCGAAATGGGCCATGACCACCGGCACCGTCGCCCCGCCGGCCAGCAGGCTGGCCAAGGCCAGATGCGCGACATGGATGGCGCCGCGCCGCCACCAGCCCCCGTCCAGCACCAGGCGGCGCAAAGCGGGCCGCGCGGCCTCGAACCCGGCGGCCAGCGCCATGACCGCCGCCAGCGACATCTGCAACGGCGTTTCCATCAGGTCGCCCGGCCCGGTCAGCAGCAGCAGCGTGGCCCCCACCGCCAGGCCGCGCATCGACAGCGCCCGCCGCCCGGTCACGAGCGCCAGCACCACCAGCGCCGCCATCGTCAGGCCACGCAGCGCCGGCAGGTGCTGGCCCGTCAGCACCACATACGCCGCCCCGGCCACCAGCCCCGCCAGGGCCGCGACCTGCCGGCAGGGCCAGAACAGGCTGGCATGTTCCGAACAGGCCAGCAGCAGCCGCGCCGCCGCCATCGCCACGCCCATGACGATGCCCAGATGCAGCCCGGCGACCGCCAGCAGATGCGCCAGCCCCGCATCGGCGAAGGCATCGCGGTCGGCCTGCGGCATCGGCGCGGCGGACCCGGTCAGCACCGCCGCCGCCACACCGGCCCGGTCGGGGGGCAGCACGCGCAGGATGCGGGCAAGGATCGCCTCGCGCAGCGCCTCCATCGACCCACGGGCCGGAGCGGGTCCGTCTTGCACCCGCCGCACCATCGCCAGCGCGTATCCACCGCCCGCCGTGCCGTCGAACCAGGCCCGGCGCTGGCGGTCCGGCCCGCCGGGCCAGGCGGGCGGCATCGGCGGACGCAGCATCGCGCGCACCCGCACCCCCATCCCCGGCGACAGGTGCGCCGGATCGTCGGCCCGCAGCCGCAGCCTCACCATGCGGCGCAGGGGCGGCATCCCGTCATCGACCGGGTCCTCCAGCCGGACATCCGCCAGATCCACATACAAGGCCCCCGCCCCGTCGCGCGGCGACAGGACGGACACCGCAGCAACCCGGCCCACCACCATCGTCGCACGGCGCGGCAGGTCGGGCAGCGGCGGCTGGCGATGCGTGGCCGCCCAGGCCGCGACGAACCCCAGCGCCAGCGCCGCCGCGCCGCCGCCCAGCACCCGCGCCGCCAGCGCATGCGGCGCCCGCGCGATCCACGCGAGCGCCCCGCCCGCCACCACCAGCAGCGACAGGATCGCCCCGCCCGCCGGTTCCCGGGTCAGGGCGAAATAGAGCGCGATGCCGATCCCCAGCTCCACCGGCAGCCACAGCGCCAGCCGCGACCGCTCCGCCAGCAGCATCCGCGCCGGCCAGCGGCCCCGTTCGATATCTCCACCCGAATCGTCCACCCCGGCAGCCTAGCCGCCCCGGACGCTGATCGGCCATATGCCGATCCCCCCTTTGCTGATCCCCCTGTATGCAGGCGGCATCCCATGGTATGGAGCCGCCTCATGACCGTTCGTACGCGCTTCGCCCCGAGCCCCACCGGGTTGCTGCATATCGGCAACGCCCGTGCCGCCCTGTTCAATTTCCTCTATGCCCGCCACCACGGCGGCAAGTTCCTCCTGCGTATCGAGGACACGGACCGCGAGCGGTCGACCCAGCAGGCGGTGGACGTGCTGTTCGACGGGCTGGCCTGGATGGGGCTGACGCCGGACGAACAGCCGGTGTTCCAGTCCACCCGGCAGGCCCGCCATGCCGAAGTCGCGCATCATCTGCTGGCGCAGGGGCTGGCCTATCGCTGCTACTGCACGCCCCAGGAGCTGCAGCAGATGCGCGAGCAGGCGATGGCCGAGGGCCGCCCGCCCCGCTACAACGGCTACTGGCGCGACCGCGACCCGTCCGAGGCCCCGCCCGGCGCGCCCTACACGGTACGCATCCGCGCCCCGCGCGAGGGCGAGGCCACCATCCCCGACCTGGTGCAGGGCGAAGTCCGCGTCGCCAACGCCGAAATGGACGACATGATTATCCTGCGCGCCGACGGCACGCCGGTCTATCAGCTTGCGGTGGTGGTGGACGACCATGACATGGACATCACCCACGTCATTCGCGGCGACGACCACCTGACCAACAGCTTCCGCCAGGCGATGATCTATCGCGCCATGGGCTGGGACCTGCCGGCCTTCGCGCATCTGCCGCTGATCCACGGCCCCGACGGCGCCAAGCTGTCCAAGCGGCACGGCGCCCAGTCGGTGGTGGAATTCCGCGAGATGGGATACCTGCCCGAGGCCCTGAACAACTACCTGCTGCGGCTGGGCTGGGGCCATGGCGATGCCGAGATCCTGTCCCGTGACGAGCAGATCCAGTTGTTCGACCTGGATGGTGTCGGCCGGTCGGCCTCGCGCATGGACTACGCCAAGCTGCTGCACCTGAACGGCGTGTGGCTGCGCCAGGCCGACGACGCCCGCCTGGCGGACGACGTCGCCGAACGGCTGGCCGGCCGGCCCGACGTGACGCTGGACGATACCGTGCGCGCCCGCATCCAGACCCTGATGCCGGGGCTGAAGGACCGCGCGAAGACGCTGGTGGACCTGGCCGACAGCGCCGCCTTCCTGGGCCGCCACGTTCCGCTGTCCTTCGACGCGAAGGCCGAGAAGCTGCTGACGCCCGAGGCCCGGACGATGCTGGGCCTGCTGGCCCGCGACCTGGCGGTGATCGAGCCGTTCGACGCGCCGACGATCGACGCCGCCCTGCGCCGCTTCGCCGAGCACCACGGCCACAAGCTGGGCCAGGTGGCGCAGCCGCTGCGCGCCGCGGTGACCGGCAGCACCACTTCGCCGGGCATCGACGCGACATTGGCCGCGCTGGGCCGGGACGAGGTGATGGCCCGGATCGGGTCCGTCGCGCAATGAGCGACGGACCACGCGCCGCGCCACACCGCTTCTTCCAGCACCCGACGCGCCACCTGCTGGGCGTGCAGGGCATGCACCCCACGCGGATCGAGCCGTTCCTGGACCTGGCCGAGAGCTACGCGCTGATGAACCGGTCGCGCAAGACGCCGCGCGACCTGCTGCGCGGCCGCACCGTCATCAACCTGTTCTTCGAGGACAGCACCCGCACCCGCACCTCATTCGAACTGGCGGGCAAGCGGCTGGGCGCCGACGTCGTCAACATGACGGTGGCCAGTTCGTCGGTGAACAAGGGCGAGACCCTGCTGGACACCGCCACCACGCTGAACGCCATGCGGACCGACCTGCTGGTGGTGCGCCACGCGCAGTCCGGCGCGCCGGCGCTGCTGGCGCAGAAGGTCGAGGCCAGCGTGGTCAATGCCGGCGACGGCACGCACGAACACCCGACCCAGGCACTGCTGGACGCGCTGACCATCCGCCGGCATTTCGGCGGCCTGCACGGGCTGACGGTCGCGATCTGCGGCGACGTCAGCCACAGCCGCGTGGCGCGGTCGAACATCCACCTCCTGACGGCGATGGGGGCCAAGGTGCGCGTGGTCGGGCCGCCGACCCTGATCCCCGGCGCCATCGGGGCGCTGGGCGTGGACGTCCATTACACGATGGAAGAGGGGCTGCGCGACGTGGACGTGGTCATGATGCTGCGTATGCAGCGCGAGCGCATGACCGGCGGGCAGGTGCCCAGCGCGCGCGAATATTTCCGCTTCTACGGGCTGGACCGCAGGCGGCTGGCGGTGGCGCGTCCCGGCGCCCTGGTCATGCATCCCGGCCCGATGAATCGCGGTGTGGAAATCGACAGCCGCGTCGCCGATTCCGACCAGAGCGTCATCCGCGAACAGGTCGAGATGGGCGTCGCCGTGCGTATGGCGGTGCTGGACCTGCTGTCGCGCGCCGGAGAACCGACGTGACCATCCTGTTGTTCGAAAACGTCCGCCTGATCGACCCGGCAGCGGGCCTGGACCGTCCGGGGCGGCTGCTGGTGCGCGACGGCGCGATCGCCGGCGCCGACCTGCCGGGGGCCGAGGGCGCGCCCGAGGGCGCCGCCGTCATCGACGGCGGGGGTGCGATCCTGTGCCCCGGCCTGGTGGACATGCGCGTGGCCATCGGCGAGCCCGGCTTCGAATATCGCGAGACCGTGGCCTCGGCCGCGCGGGCGGCGGCGGCGGGCGGCATCACCACCATGGCGGTGCTGCCCAACAGCCAGCCGGCGATCGACGATCCGGCGCTGGTCCGGCTGCTGCGCGCCCGTGGCGAGGAAACGGGCACGGTCTCGATCCTGCCCTACGGCGCGCTGACCCGCCGGTGCGAGGGCGCCGAGATGGCCGAGATCGGCCTGCTGCACGAAGCCGGGGCCGTGGCCTTCACCGACGGCACCAGGGCCATCGCGGACACGCGGACCATGCGCCTGGCCCTGACCTACGCGCGCGGGTTCGACGCGCTGGTCGTCCAGCACCCCGAAGACCCATCGCTGGCGCGCGGCGGCTGCGCCACGGACGGCGAACTGGCGACGCGGCTGGGCCTGCCGGGCATCCCGGCGGCGGCCGAGGCCATCATGATCGCCCGCGACCTGCGCCTGGTCGAACTGACGAAGGGTCGGCTGCATTTCGGCCATGTCTCGACCGCCGAGGGGGTGGAGCTGATCCGCGCGGCCAAGGCGCGCGGCCTGCGCGTCACCTGCGACACCGCGCCGCCCTATTTCGACCTGAACGAAACCGCGATCGGCGATTTCCGCACCTATGCCAAGCTGTCGCCGCCGCTGCGCGGCGAGGCCGACCGGCAGGCCATCTGCGCCGCCCTGGCCGACGGGACGATCGACGCCATCGCGTCCGACCATGCCCCGTGCGACGCCGACGACAAGCGCCAGCCCTTCGCCGTGGCGGCGGCCGGCGGCACGGGCCTGGCCACCCTGCTGGCGGTCACGCTGGCGCAGGTGCATGGCGGCAGCCTGCCGATGATCGAGGCGCTGGGCCTGCTGACCCACCGCCCGGCCGCGCTGCTGGGCGCCGCCGCCGGAACGCTGGCCGATGGGCGGCCGGCCGACCTGTGCTTGTTCGACCCCGACCGCGCCTGGCGCGTCGATGCCGACGACATGCCCGGCCGCGCCCAGAACACCCCGTTCGACGGCCGCGCGCTGGAAGGCCGGGTGCTGGGTACCTGGAAGGCCGGGCGTCCCGTCTTTGCCCATCCAGCCACGGGGCAGGCCGCGCCATGACCGACACCGTTCCCACCTTCGCCCTGCCGCTGCTGGCCGCGATCGCGACCCTGTCCTACTGCATCGGCAGCATCCCGTTCGGCCTGCTGCTGACGCAGATCGGCGGCGCCGGCGACATCCGCCAGATCGGATCGGGCAATATCGGCGCCACCAACGTGCTGCGTACCGGCCGGCGCGGGCTGGCGGCGGCGACCCTGCTGCTGGATGGGGCCAAGGGGGCGTTCGCCGTCGTCTGCGCCTTCATCCTGTCGCCCTTCCATACCGCCCAGGCCGAGGCGATCGCCGCCCTGTTCGCCGTCGTCGGCCATTGTTTCCCCCTCTGGCTGAAATTCCGGGGCGGCAAGGGCGTCGCCACCGGGCTGGGCGCGGCGCTGGCCCTGTCGCCGCTGGCCGGCATCGCCTGCTGCGCGATCTGGCTGGGCGTGGCAAAGCTGACGAAACTGTCGTCGGCCGGGGCGCTGGCGGCGTTCGTGGCGCTGCCGCTGCTGCTGACGGCGCTGGGCGGCGGCGACCCGCGCGCACCGATCGCGCTGGCCGGCCTGCTGATCGCCCTTCTGGTCATCGGCCGCCATCACGAAAATATCCGCCGCCTGCTGGCCGGGACCGAACCCCGAATCGGCCGGTCCCGCCCGTGAACCCGCGCCCGTGAACCCCCACCGGCCGCTGGCCGCCCACCTGCGCCTGGCGCGCACCGAGGGCGTCGGCCCGGTCGGCTATCGCAAGCTGCTGCTGGATTATGGCGACGCCGAAGCGGCGCTGGCCGCCCTGCCCGCCCGCGCCCGGGCGGCCGGGCGGGCGGCCCGCCTGCGTATCCCCCCGCCGGACGAGATCGAACGCGAAATCGCCGGCACCGCCGCCATCGGCGGACGGATCCTGGTCCTGGGCGACCCGGACTATCCCGCCCTGCTGGCCGACCTCCACGACGCGCCGCCCATCCTGTCGGTGCTGGGCGATGCGGCGCGGCTGGGCGGGCGCGCCGTCGCCATCGTCGGCGCCCGCAACGCCTCGTCGGGCGGCGCGCGCATGGCCGAAAGCCTGGCGGCCACCCTGGCGGCGCAGGGGGTTGCGATCGTCTCGGGCCTGGCGCGGGGCATCGACGCCGCCGCCCATCGCGGCGCCCTCCATGGCGGCATTTCGGGCGCGGGGGTCACGATCGCGGCCATCGCCGGCGGCCTGGACCGCCCCTATCCGCCCGAACACGCAGAATTGCAGAACGCGATCGCCCGCCACGGCGTGGTGGTGACCGAAACGCCACTGGGCATCGCCCCGCAGCAGGGCCATTTCCCCCGCCGCAACCGCCTGATCGCCGGCCTGTCGCTGGGCTGCGTGGTGATCGAGGCCGCGTTGCGCTCGGGCAGCCTGATTACCGCCGACATGGCGGTCAATTACGGCCGCACGCTGTTCGCCGTCCCCGGATCGCCGCTGGATCCGCGCTGCCGGGGCAGCAACGACCTGCTGCGGCGGGGCGCGGTGCTGACGGAAAACGAACAGGACGTGCTGGCCGAACTGCCCCCCGCGCCGGTGGCCCGGCCGCCGGCTCCGGGCGCGTCCGGCCCCCCCGCACAGGAAACGAACGCGGGCAAGACGCCCCTTCCCCGGCCCCCTTCGGGGCCCGGGGACATGCGCGACGCAATCCTGTCCCTGCTGTCTTTCACGCCAACGCCGGTTGACGATCTTGTACGGCGCTGCCAGTTCTCGGCATCGGCTATCCTGACCGCGCTGTCGGAGCTGGAGCTGGCGGGCGACGTCGAAACCCTTCCGGGGGGAAGCGTCGTGCTGCCATCCGCCCCCACCGACACCGGCCGGCCCTGGAACGAGATGCGTGATCCGGAGACAGAATGACTGACGTCGTCGTGGTCGAATCGCCTGCCAAGGCGAAGACGATCAACAAGTATCTGGGGGACGGATTCACGGTTCTCGCCTCGTTCGGCCATGTCCGCGACCTGCCGCCGAAGGACGGAAGCGTCCGCCCGGACGAGAATTTCGCCATGGACTGGGAATCCGACGAGCGCGGCAACCGCCAGATCACGGCCATCGCCAAGGCCCTGCGCGGGGCCCGGCACCTGTACCTGGCCACCGATCCGGATCGCGAGGGCGAGGCCATCTCGTGGCATGTCCGCGCGGTGCTCGAGGAGCGGAACCTGCTGAAGGGGGTGGACGTCCAGCGCGTCACCTTCAACGAGATCACCAAGACCGCCATCCGCGCGGCGATGGCCCAGCCGCGCGACCTCGACCAGCCGCTGATCGAGGCGTACATGGCGCGCCGGGCGCTGGATTACCTGGTGGGCTTCACCCTGTCGCCGGTGCTGTGGCGCAAGCTGCCGGGCTCGCGCAGCGCGGGGCGCGTGCAATCGGTGTCGCTGCGCCTGATCTGCGAGCGCGAAGCCGAGATCGAAGCCTTCCGCAGCCGCGAATACTGGACCGTCGCCGCCCAGTTCACCACGCCCGGCGGCGCGCCCTTCACCGCGCGGCTGACGCATCTGGCCGGCCGCAAGCTGGACCAGTTCGACCTGCATGACGAGGCCGGGGCCATGGCGGCGAAGGCCGCCGTCGAGGCCGGCCGCTTCGCCGTCCGCTCGGTCGAACGGCGCAAGGTCCGCCGCAACCCGCCGCCACCCTTCACGACCTCGACCCTGCAGCAGGAAGCCTCGCGCAAGCTGGGCATGGGCGCGCAGGCCACCATGCGTACCGCGCAGCAATTGTACGAAGGCATCGACCTGGGCGGCGAGACGGTCGGCCTGATTACCTACATGCGAACCGACGGCGTGCAGATGGCCGGCGAGGCCATCGCCGCCATCCGCACCCATATCGGCGAGAGCTTCGGCGCGCCCTACGTGCCGGACAAGGCGCGGATCTATTCCACCAAGGCCAAGAACGCGCAGGAAGCGCACGAGGCGATCCGCCCCACCGAAATCACCCGCACGCCCGCCAGCGTCGCCCGCCACCTGACGGACGACCAGCGGCGGCTGTACGAGCTGGTCTGGAAACGCTCGGTCGCCAGCCAGATGCAGTCGGCCGAACTGGACCAGGTCATCGTCGAGATCGCGGACGACGCCGGCGCGGCCGGCCTGCGCGCCACCGGCTCGATGATCGCCTTCGACGGGTTCCTGAAGCTGTACAGCGAAGGCCGGGACGACGCCGGCCAGAAGGACGAGCAGGACGACGACAGCCGGATGCTGCCGCCGATGCGCGAGCGCGATCCGCTGAAGACCGGCGACGTCGCCGCCGAACAGCATTTCACCCAGCCGCCGCCCCGCTATTCTGAAGCGTCGCTGGTCAAGAAGATGGAAGAAATCGGGATCGGCCGGCCATCGACCTATGCCTCGATCCTGTCGGTGCTGCGCGACCGCAACTATGTGCGCCTCGACGCCCGCCGCTTCGTCCCCGAGGATCGCGGCCGGCTGGTCACGGCGTTCCTGACCTCGTTCTTCGAACGCTATGTCGACACGCAGTTCACGGCGGGGCTGGAGGAGCAGCTTGACGACATCTCGGGCGGGCGGGCCGACTGGCGCGACGTCATGTCGGCCTTCTGGCAGGATTTCTCGCGCGCGGTGGACCAGACGAAGGATCTGAAGATCTCCGACGTCATCAACGCGCTGGATGCCGACCTGGCCCCCCATTTCTTCCCCGCCCGGCCCGACGGCGGCGACCCGCGCGTCTGCACCGCCTGCGGCACCGGCCGGCTGGGGCTGAAGCTGGGGCGGTACGGGGCGTTCATCGGCTGTTCCAACTACCCCACCTGCCAGTTCACCCGCCGCCTGGTGGTGGACCCCAAGGAGGAGGGCGAGGCCGACACGCTGAAGGACGGGATGCGCGTCCTGGGCCAGTCCCCGGCCGGCGAGGACGTGACCGTGCGGCGCGGCCCGTGGGGGCTGTACGTCCAGCAGGGCGAACCCGACCCCGAGGACAAGAAGGCCAAGCCCCGGCGCGCCACCATCCCGCGCGGGATCGAAGGCGACAAGATCACGCTGGACCAGGCGCTGGGCCTGCTGTCCCTGCCCCGCCTCGTCGGCACCCACCCCGACACCGGCGAGCAGATCGAGGCCGGGCTGGGCCGCTTCGGCCCGTATGTGAAGATGGGCGCGGTCTACGGATCGCTGGACAAGGATGACGACATCCTGACCGTCGGGCTGAACCGTGCGGTCGATGTGCTGGCGCGCAAGCTGGCCTCGGTCCGCACCATTGCGCCCCACCCCAAGGACGGCGAGCCCGTCATCGTGCGAAAGGGCCGCTTTGGCCCCTATATCCAGCACGGCCAGATGGTGGCCAACGTGCCGCGCGGCGAGGCCATGGAGGACGTGACGCTGGAGCAGGCGGTGGCGCTGCTGGCCGAAAAGGGCAAGCCGCTGAAGCCAAAGGGCAAGGCCGCCGCGAAAAAGACGCCCACCCGCCGGACCAAGGCCGCCGCGGCCGACGCCGATGCGCCGAAGAAGGCGGCCGCCCCCCGCAAGGCCGCGCCCAAGAAGGCCGCGACCACCAAGACCAAGGCCGCAGCCAAAGCAGCCACCAAGACGACAACCAAGACGGGGACAACGACGCGGACACGGCGCGCGGCGGCCAGCGAGGCCGGTTGAGCATGGGGGGACGGGACCTGACCGACCCGCCGCCCGACCGCCTTCCGCCCGCCTCCCCGCACCCCGCGGACGGCCTGCCGGACCGCGAGGCCCTGCGGCGCTTCATCACCGAGTCCGCCGGCCGCGTCGGCAAGCGCGAGATCAGCCGCGCCTTCGGGCTGGGCCCCCAGCACAAGGCCGCCCTGCGCGCGCTGCTGCGCGACCTGGCGCTGGAGGGCACGCTGGTCCCGGCCGGGGCCAAGCGGTTCCGGGCATCCTCGGCGCTGCCCGAGGCCACGGTGGTGCAGGTCACCGGCACCGACCCGGACGGCGACCCGGTGGCGCGCCCCGTCGCCTGGGACGGCGACGGGCCTGCCCCGGTGGTCTTCATGCATCCCGAGCAGAAGGGCCGCCCGGCGCTGGCCCCGGGCGAACGCGTGGTGGCGCGGCTGAAGCGCCTCGGCCCCGGCCGGTACGAGGGCCGGACCCTGCGCCGGCTGACCGACGCGCCGGGTCGGATCGTCGGCCTGTTCCGCCCTGCTCCCACGACCGACGACGCCCCGCCCCGCCTGCGCGCCGAGGCCGGTCGCGTCACCCCGGCCGACAAGCGGTCGAAGGCCGAATGGATCGTCCCGGCGGGCGAGACGCTGGGGGCGGAGGCGGACGAGATCGTCGTCGCCGAACCCCTGCCGCAGGCTGGGCCGGGCCTGAAATCGGCGCGAATCGTCGAACGGCTGGGCCGCATGGGCGACCCGCGATCGGTCAGCCTGCTGGCCATCCACACCCACGGCATTCCTCACACCTTCCCCGCCGAGGCGCTGGCCGAGGCCGAGCGCGCGCGCGGCGTCTCCGCCACCGGCCGCGAGGATCTGCGCGCGGTGCCGCTGATAACCATCGACGGCGCCGACGCGCGCGATTTCGACGACGCGGTCTATGCCGAGCCCGACGGCGACGGTTTCCGCCTGATCGTCGCCATCGCCGACGTGGCGCATTACGTCCGCCCCGGATCGGCCCTGGACCGCGAGGCCCAGCGGCGCGGCAATTCGGTCTATTTTCCCGACCGGGTGGTCCCGATGCTGCCCGAGGCGCTGTCGAACGGCTGGTGTTCGCTACGCCCCGGCGAGGAGCGCGGCTGCCTGTTCGCCGAAATCCATATCGATGCCGCCGGCGCCAAGACCCGCCATCGCTTCGGGCGCGGCCTCATGCGTAGCGCCGCCCGCCTGACCTACGAGCAGGCCCAGGCCGCCGGCGAAGGGGCCGCCGACGAGGGGACGGCGGACGAAAACCAGCCGGAGACCGGCCTGCCGGACGGGCTGATCGCCACGCTGTTCGCGGCATGGCGCGCCCTGTCGACGGCGCGGGCGCGACGTGGCACGCTGGACCTTGACCTGCCCGAGCGTGTGGTGCGATTCGACCCCCAGGGGCAAATCGCCTCCATCGACCCGCGGCCCCGTTACGACAGCCATCGCCTGATCGAGGAATTCATGGTGCTGGCCAACGTCGCCGCCGCCGAGGAACTGGACCGCCGCCGCCGGCCGTGCCTGTACCGCATCCATGCCCCGCCCTCGCCCGAGCGGGCCGAGGCGATGCGCGACAGCCTGTCCACGCTGGGCTACGACCTGCCGCCGGTGGGGGCGATGCGGGCGCGCGACCTGGACGCGGTGCTGGATCGCGCGTCGGGCACCGACGCCGCCGGCCTGGTCAACGAGACGATCCTGCGGGCGCAGAGCCAGGCGGAATACAGCCCCGACAACATCGGCCATTTCGGCCTGGCCCTGCCGGCCTACGCCCATTTCACCAGCCCGATCCGCCGCTATGCCGATTTGATGGTCCACCGCGCGCTGGTCGGCATGGGCGCCACCCCGCCCGACGGCCTGCCCGCCGCCGACGCCGCCCGGCTGGACGAGATTGGCGCGCAGGTCAGCGCGACCGAGCGCCGCGCCGCCCTGGCCGAGCGCGAGACGACCGAACGCTATGTCGCCGCCTGGCTGGGCGGGCAGGTCGGATGCGAATGTGACGGTCATGTGTCCGGCATAACCCGGTTCGGCCTCTTCGTGACGTTGACGCAGACCGGCGCCACGGGTCTGGTACCGCTTTCCACCCTGTCCGACGATGTCTGGATGTACGACGAATCGACCCAAACCCTGCGTGCGCGCCCCCAGCACGGCCAACAGGGCAGCCAAAAGGGCGGCATGCGCTTTCAACTGGCCCAGAAGGTGACGGTCCGCCTGGTCGAGGCGACGCCGGTGACCGGCGGCCTGCTGTTCGCGCTGGCCGGCCCGCAGGCCCCGCCGGCGCGCCCCCCCGGGGCACGCGGGTCGCGCCATCCGCGTGGCGCACGCCCGCGCTGATGCGCCCCCGGACATCCCCCGTTCCGGCGGGCATGGCCCCGTCCCGCCCGCGCGGGACGGCACGGCGGGGCGCGCCCTTCGCGCGGGCGGCGCGGCACATCGCCCTGATCCTGATCGTGATGCTGCTGGTTGCGCCCGTCTCCGCCCACGCCGACCCGGCCGCCGCCCTGCCGACCGTCCCCGGAACACAGCCAGCCCCCGATGCCCAGCAAGCATCGGGGGCGCAGCAAGCGTCCGCGGCGCAGCCGGCGCTGGATTCGGACCAGATGAACGCGGTCATCGGCGCGGCGCTGGCCTTCCTGACACCCCGCACGCTGGACAGCCACAGCGCGCGCGAATTCTGCCTGTGGGGCCTGAACGGGCTGGGCGCGATCGACCCTTCCCTGGCGGTCAATGCCCAGGACGGACGGGTGCGGCTGTCGCTGGCGCAGGACACGCTGCTGGTGCTGCCCGCGCCGCCCGACACCGACCAGGGCGGCTGGACCGCCCTGGCCGTCCGCCTGATGCAGGCCGCGTGGGCGCGGTCCGCCCCGATGCGCGACGCCGGGGCGGACGGCACGCTGCAAGGCTTCTTCGACGAGCTGTTCAACCATATGGACCCGTATTCGCGCTACGTGGCCCCGTCGCCCGCCACCACCGACCGCGACATCCGCACCGGCGGCACGGCGGGCGCGGGCCTGACGCTGGGCCATGACGCGCGCTCCATCCTGATTACCGGGGTCAATGCCAACGGGCCGGCCTGGCCCGTCGGGCTGTCCAGCGGCCAGCGGCTGTATGCCGTCAACGGCCGTTCGACCCGCGACCAGACGCCCGCGACCGTCAGCCAGTGGCTGCTGGGCGACGTCGGCAGCAAGGTCACGCTGCTGGTGGGCGACGAGCGGACACGGCGCACAATCGTGCTGCGCCGCGCCTCGGTCCCGCCCGAGACGGTCTTCGCCTACGCCAGCAACCATACCGTCGTGATCCGCGTCACCGCCTTCTCGGCCGACACTGCCGAGGAAATGAGCCAGTATCTGGACCAGGCCTCCGACGACCCGCATCTGCGCGGGCTGGTGCTGGACCTGCGCGGCAACCGGGGCGGGGTGCTGCAACAGGCGGTGACGACCAGCGCGCTGATGCTCGACCGGGGGGTCGCCGCGATCACCCATGGGCGCGACCCGCAGGCCAACCATATCTGGGCGGTGCAGGGCGGCGACATGACCGGCGGCGCGCCGATCGTGATCCTGGTGGACGGGCGGACCGCAAGCGCCGCCGAAATCCTGGCCGCCGCCCTGGCCGATCACCGCCGCGCGGTGGTCGTCGGCAGCACCACGCTGGGCAAGGGCCTGGTGCAGACCATCGGCCAGATGCCCGACGGTGGTGAATTGTTCGTGACCTGGAGCCGCGTCCTGGCCCCGCAGGGCTGGCCGCTGCAAGGGCTGGGCGTCATGCCGCAGATCTGCACCAGCCGGGGCGAGGCCGACCTGGAACGGCAATTGCAGGACCTCGCCGCCGGCACGGTGGACATGCGCGACGCGGTCCAGGCCGCGCGGGCCGCGCGCTTTCCGCTGCCGGTGTCGCGCATCCTGGACATCCGCAAGGCCTGCCCGGCGGCGATCGGCACCGATTCCGACCTCGACGCCGCGCGGTCGCTGATCGACAATCCGGCGGAATACCGCGCGGCCCTGACCGCGATCCCCGACGACGTCGCCTATGCCCCCCAGGCCGAGTAGGACCCCATGACCGAAGCCCGCCTGCGGACCGGCCTGTGGGCCGCCGCCGTGATCCGCCATGCGAACCAGACCGGCCATCCCGCGATGGTCCTGCGGCGCGGCGACGCCGACGCGGGCGGCGTGCTGGCCGTCCTGCTGGGCCGCGACGGCCGACTGTCGGTGCTGGGCCAGACCCGCGCGCCCGACGGCCGTCCGGCCTGGATCAGGGGCACCGGGGCCGACCCGGTCGACCAGCAGACCGCCGACGCCTACATCGCCCGGCAGGTCGGGCGCGACCCCGACCTGTGGGTCCTGGAATTCGACGCCCCCGACCTGGTTCCGCCCTTCGAGGCCCTGCTGATCTGACGGCCCCGCAGTGTGTCCACCGGCACACACTCCGCCGCCGCCATCACCATCGCGCCGCATTCGGCAGGCCGCATGGCACCTATGGATTGCCATAAGCCCATCTTTCGGCAAAAGAAGGCAGGGACTGGCAGCCCAATGGCAGCCCACCGGACCCTGTCGCATTCAGTCGCCCGGACATCATGCCGTCACGTCCGGCGAAGGGAGAGAAGAAATCATGAAATTGCGGCACGGACTGCTCACGGGGTCAATTCTGGCGGCGATGGCCGCCCTCGGTCCCGTCCTTTCCGTCGCCCCGGCATCTGCCCAGCCCGTCCAGGGGCTGTATGTCGCCGGTGAAGGCGGGGCCAGCTTCAACCAGGACCAGCGCGTCCGGTCGTCGCCGAACTTCCCCGACGGACGCGACAGCTACCATACCGGCGCCACCGGCATCGGCAGCGTCGGCTGGGGCCTGGGCAATGGATTCCGTGTCGAAGTCGAAGGCGACTACCGCAATAACGGGCTGAAGAGCTTCGGCTCATCCGGCGAGGGCCACGGACGCCAGCAGACCTATGGCGTCATGGCCAACGCCCTGTTCGACCTGGATATCGGCAAAAGCTGGCTGTACCCGTATTTCGGCGCCGGCATCGGCTATGCGTGGCAGGCGATGAACGCCGGCGTGACCGCGCCGGGCTTCAGCCAGCAGATCGGCGGCACCTTCGGCAATTTCGCCTATCAGGGCATGTTCGGCCTGGCGTTCCCGGTGCCCTGGGTGGTCGGCCTGTCGGCAACGGCGGAATACCGGTTCTGGACGATGCTGGGCCCGCAGTCGCACGGCGCGCGGTCGGTCGGCACCGTCGGCGGCTATGACAGCGTCAAGGAATTCGGCGTTGCGACCGGCAACCGCAGCACCATGACCGATTTCAACCATTCGCTGATGCTGGGCCTGCGCTACGAATTCAATCCCGCGCCGCCGCCCCCGCCGCCCGCGCCCGAGCCGGCCGCCCCCGCCCCGACGCAGAGCCGCACCTATCTGGTGTTCTTCGACTGGGACAAGGCGGTGCTGACCGACCGCGCGCGCGCCATCGTGGCGACGGCGGCCCAGGCCTCGACCCACACCGGCACGACGCGGATCGAAGTCGACGGCTATACCGACAATTCGGCCGCCCATCCCGGCCCGCGCGGCGCGCGCTACAACATGGCGCTGTCCTTGCGCCGCGCCCAGGCGGTCCAGGCCGAACTGGTCCGCGACGGCGTGCCCGGCACGGCGATCGACATCCACGGCTTCGGCGAGACCCACCCCCTGGTGCCCACCGCCCCCAACACGCGCGAACCCCAGAACCGGCGCGTGGAAATCATCCTGCACTGACGCCACAGGGAGACGCGCCAAGCGCGTTTCCGAGCACTGGAGCGGAGCGGCCTTCATGGCCGTGAGCACCAGCGCGCAGGAAACGCGCGTCGGATCGCCGGCAAAATGCGTTTACAGACCGATTTTCAGGCGAGGCCGGTAAAGAGGGAGGTGGACAGGTACCGCTCGGCGAACGAGGGCGCGATGACGACGATCGTCTTGCCCTTGTTTTCCGGGCGCTCGGCCAGCTTCAGGCCGGCATGCAGCGCCGCCCCCGACGAAATGCCGATCGGCACGCCGTCCAGCCGGGCGCAGCGCCGGGCGGCAGCGATCGCCTCGCGCTCGGACACCGTCAGCACGCCGTCCAGCGCGGCCAGATCCAGTGTCTGCGGGCAGAAGCCCGGACCGATGCCCTGGATACCGTGCGGCCCGGCCTCGTCGCCGTTCAGGATCGCGCTTTCGACCGGCTCCACCCCGTAGACCTCCAGCCCTTCCTTGCGGGGCTTCAGCGCGTGGGCGATGCCGCTGGCGGTGCCGCCGGTCCCCACGCCCGCCACCACGATGTCCACCGCGCCGTCGGTGTCCGTCCAGATCTCCTCGGCCGTCGTCGCGCCATGGATGGCGGGGTTGTCGGGGTTGTCGAACTGGCGCGGCATCCAGGAATTCGGCGTCTTCTTCAGGATGTCCTCGGCCCGGGCGATGGCCCCGGCCATGCCCAGCCGCGCCGGCGTCAGCTCCAGTTGCGCGTCCAGCAGGCGCAGCATCTTGCGCCGTTCCATCGACGCACCCTCGGGCATCGTCACGATCAGCCGATAGCCGCGCGCCACCGCGACAAAGGCCAGCGAAATGCCGGTATTGCCCGATGTCGGCTCGACCAGCACCGTCTTGCCCGGCGTGATCTCGCCCCGCCGTTCGGCGGCCAGCACCATCGCCGCCCCGATCCGGTCCTTCACCGACGCCAGCGGGTTGAAGAATTCCAGCTTCAGCAGGATGCGGCTGGCGACCTCATCCTCGCGGGTCAGGTGGGGCAGCGCCACCAGCGGCGTCCCCCCGACCGTCTCGACGATCGACTCGTACACCCGCCCCCGGGGGGGTGCCAGACCCATCCGGCCGTCCGCCGCCACCGTTTTGTTCATGTTCGCGTCTCTCCTCGAATCCCATGTCGTGAATTTAATCGTAATCCCCGACATAATCCACCATCACACCAAACAGAAGCGTGGATCATCGCCGCCGATCCTGTTAGGTTTCGCCCGATCGTACGACGACAACAACAGGACAAGGGGTCAGGGGCATGCTTCTTCGGCGTGACAGGGCGATGATTGCGGTGCTCATCATGCTGGACGTCGCGTTCCATGCCGGACGCAGCGGCACGGTCAGCGCCGCCGACATCGCCGAGCGCGCGGGCCTGGCCCGACGCGGCATCGAACCCCTGCTCCAGACGCTGTCGCGCTCCAATCTTCTGGAAAGCGTGCGCGGACCGCGCGGCGGCTATCGCCTGGGCCGGCCCCGGCGCGACATCACCCTGGCCGACATTGTCGAGATCGCGACCGCCGACGATTCGTCATCCGACGACGGGCCGGCCGGCGCGCTGTTCGCCCGCGTGGTCGAGCCCTGCTGGCAGAAGCTGGATGACGCGGTGGCCGTGCAGTGCCGGAAGCTCAGCCTGGACGATCTGGTCCGGCGCGCCGAATCCAGCGGCATGCGCCGCCCGCTGGCCGAACCGATCTCCTTTTCGATCTGACGTCCCGGCCCGACTGGACCGGGACCGTAGCGCATCAATGCTTGGTCGTGGCCTTGCGGCGGCGCGCGGACGTCGCGGCCGGCTTGGCGGACGGCGCCGGGGCGGTGACGGCCGGCACCGGAACCACCACGCCGGTGGCGTCCACGGTCGCGGTGACCGCCAGATAGTCGCGCGGCAGGCCCGCGCCACGGATCAGCGTCACCGTGAACCGATCCTGCCCGGCATAGGCCGTATTGGGCGTATAGGTCACATAAGTGTGATTATTGTAATTATAGATGAACGCCTTGCCGTGCTCCGGCGCGGGCGACACCCCGAACGAGGCGTAGGCCCGCTCGCCGGACTGCTGGACGAGAACGCCGCAATTGCCGTCGTCGCTGCGGACGGTCATCGTCGCGGTCATCTGGCCCGGCGACGCCGAGCGCACCGGCCCGACCTGGCACACCGCCGAACGCTTGAGGTAGCCGAACGGATTGGCGGGTCCCCCCGCCTGAGGCATCGGCTTGTTCACACACCCGGCCAGCAGGGCGCCTGCCGTGACCAGGATTGCAGAAGACAGTCGCACTCGCACTCGTCGGCTCCGCTCGTTCAATGTCGTCCGCACCCCGCCAGGGAGCGCGTCACCGGCATTCGCTCTAGAACAATGGCGGCCGGCACGAAAGGCCTAACCGCCGCCGCGTCCGCGCCCCCCCACCCAAATCCTTGCGAGTCGGCGACCGTCGCGATAGAAGCCGTGCCAGGCCCGGTCCGCCCCGCGGACGGCACGGGACGCGGGCCGGACGGCAGAATTCGGTTGCCAACGCCATGGGCAAGGTTATTCTTGCTATTCTAGATGCCTAGAACGCCTGGTTCACATACCGGTTCATGTGGCAGGTCACGGGTCCGGTACTGCGTTTCGCTCGGTCTGGAGAATCCATACGATGTCTTTCTCGATTTGGCGCGTCGCCGTGGCTGGCCTGGCCCTTGCCGGCCTTGTGAACGGCGAGGCCGCATTCGCCGCCACGCAATGCACGTCCTCGCCCGCGCATGAGGCGTTCGACGTGCAGGGCCTCAAGAGCGAACTGATGGTCACCGCGCTGTCGTGCAACGTGCAGGACAAGTACAACGCCTTCGTCGGCAAGTTCCGCGCCAGGCTGCTCGCCGAGGAAAATACGCTGAATGCGTATTTCCACACGACCTACGGCCGCGCCGCCCAGCGCGAGCATGACGACTACATCACCCAGTTGGCCAACGTGCAGTCCGAGCGCGGGCTGAAATCCGGCACCGCGTTCTGCGACCAGCGCGTCGCCATGTTCGACGAGGTCGCGGCCCTCGAATCGTCGGCCGACCTGTCCAGCTACGCCCAGGCCAAGGACATCATCCAGCCGGCCTCGTACGAAACCTGCGCCGCCCCCGAGCGCGTGCTCCGCACCGAGGTGCGGACCCGCTACCGTCACGCGCGCGCCGCCGCACGCAGCTGAAGGACCCCGGCGGGGGACCGAACGGCGCCACGGCCGGGGCGGATGTCCCGGCCTTTTTTCATGCGGCGGCCCCTCGCCCGGCCGGTCGCCCGCTTGACAGGCGGCGGGGTGGCGGAACAAAGAACAGGACATGAACGACGATCTCTTCTCCTCGTCCCGCCCCAAACGGGACACCCACGCCCGCCCGGCCGCGCCCCCGGCGTCGGCACCGGTACCGGCGCGGGGCAACGACGGCGGAGAGTACGACGCCAGTGCCATCGAGGTGCTGGAGGGGCTGGAACCCGTCCGCCGCCGTCCGGGCATGTATATCGGCGGCACGGACGAGGCGGCGTACCACCATCTGGCCGCCGAGATCCTGGACAACGCGATGGACGAGGCCGTCGCCGGTCACGCCACCACCATCGACGTGACGCTGGAAGACGGCGACTGGCTGACGGTCCGCGACAACGGGCGCGGCATTCCCGTCGACCCGCATCCCAAGTTCAAGGACCGCTCGGCGCTCGAGGTCATCCTGACCACGCTGCATGCCGGCGGCAAATTCTCGGGCAAATCCTACGCCACCTCGGGCGGTCTGCACGGGGTGGGGTCGTCCGTGGTCAACGCCCTGGCCGCGCGCCTGGAAGTCGAGGTCGCCCGCGACCGCGCGGTCTGGCGGCAGGTCTACGAACGCGGCCACCCCGTCACCACGCTGGAAAAGATCGGCGCGACCCAGAACCGGCGCGGCACGCAGATCCGCTTCACCCCCGACCCGCAGATCTTCGGCCGGCTGCATTTCTCGCCCGCGCGGCTCTATCGCCTGTGCCGGTCCAAGGCCTATCTGTTCCGTGGCGTCACCATCCGCTGGTCGTGCGACCCGGCGCTGGTCCGCGACAGCGACATCCCGGCCGAGGCGGTGCTGCATTTCCCCGGCGGCCTGGCCGACAGCCTGCGTGACGAACTGGGCGCATCGGCCGCGCTGCTGACCGAAATCTGGTCCGGCGACGCCGACCTGCCGACCGCGCCCGACGGCGCCTCCACCGGGCGGATCGAATGGGCGGTGGCGTTCCTCGAATCGGGGGCGGCCAGCCTGTCGTCCTATTGCAACACCATTCCCACCCCGCTGGGCGGCACGCACGAGAACGGGTTCCGCACCGCCCTGCTGAAGGGCTTTCGCGCCTGGGGCGAACAGCGGTCGAACAAGCGCGCGGCGGCGATCAACGCCGACGACGTGCTGGGCGCCGTCGCGGCCAAGCTGTCGGCCTTCATCCGCGACCCGCAGTTCCAGGGCCAGACCAAGGAGAAGCTGACCTCGTCCGAGGCCAGCCGCCTGGTCGAGACCGCGCTGCGCGACCGGTTCGAACAATGGCTGGCCGGCCATCCGGCGCAGGCCGACAATCTGCTGGCCTTCATCATCGAACGCGCCGAGGAACGGCTGCGCCGCAAGGACCTGAAGGACACCCCGCGCAAGAGCGCCACCCGCCGCCTGCGCCTGCCGGGCAAGCTGACAGACTGCACGCGCGAAAACGCCGCCGACACCGAGATCTTCCTGGTCGAGGGCGACTCGGCCGGCGGATCGGCCAAGCAGGCCCGCAACCGCGAGACGCAGGCGGTGCTGCCCCTGCGCGGCAAGATCCTCAACGTCGCCAGCGCCTCGACCGAGAAGCTGCGCGCCAACCAGGAACTGCGCGACCTGGTCGAGGCCCTGGGCTGCGGCATCGGCGACCGGTTCGACGCCGCCCGCCTGCGCTACGGCCGGGTCATCATCATGACCGACGCCGACGTGGACGGCGCGCATATCGCATCCCTGCTGATGACGTTCTTCTATCGCGAACTGCCGGACCTGATCCGTCGCGGGCATCTGTACCTGGCGCAGCCGCCCCTGTACCGACTGACGCAGGGCGGCCGGACGGTCTACGCGATGGACGACCCCGACCGCGAACGGAAGCTGAAATCGGAATTCAAGCCCAATGCCCGCGTCGAGATCTCGCGCTTCAAGGGCCTGGGCGAGATGCCGCCGGGCGACCTGAAACAGACGACGATGGACCCCAAGCGCCGCACGCTGCTGCAGGTCGTCACCCCGCCCGAGGACCGCGCCCTGACCAGCGAGCGGGTCGAGCACCTGATGGGCCGCAAGGCGGAACTCCGCTTCCAGTTCATCCAGGACCACGCCCGTCTGGTCGATAATCTGGACGTCTGATATCCCATCCCGTCCGGGCGCCCCCGCCGCCCGGCCGGTCCGCATCGTGCGGCGCATCCACCCCGGGGCCGCAGGACACCGATGACCGCTTCCCCCCGCTCCTCCGCCCCTCATGGCGGCCCCGAACCCGATGGGCCGGGCGGCCGGCTGGTCGGCGTGCTTCTGGTCCTGGGCGGCATCATGTCGTTCCAGGTCGGCGGGTCCATGGCCAAGACGCTGTTTCCGCTGTTCGGGCCGCTGGGCACCGTCAGCCTGCGCCTGTGGGTCGCGGCGATCGTCCTGTGCCTCATCTCGCGGCCCTGGCGGGCGGCGCCCGACCGCGGCACCCTGCTGATCGTCGTCGGCTACGGCCTGTCGATCGGCCTGATGAACATGATGTTCTACCTGGCGCTGGACCGGCTGCCGCTGGGCATCGCCGTGGCGGTCGAATTCCTGGGGCCGCTGACGCTGACCTTCCTCGGGTCGCGCCGCCCGCGGGACATGGTGCTGATCGCCGTCGTGGTGCTGGGCCTGGTGCTGCTGCTGCAACCGGGGTCGATGCTGGATCGCCACGGGATCGACCCGGTGGGCGTGCTGTACGGCATGCTGGGCGCCGTGGCGTGGGGAACCTACATCCTGGCCGGGGCACGCATCAGCCACCGCATCGACGCAGCCCACGGGGCGGCCATCGGCCTGGCGGCCGGGGCGCTGGCGGTGACGCCGGTCTTCGTCCTGACCCTGCCGCGCGCCGCCGCCCACCCGCATGCGGCCCTGGTGGCCTGCGGGGTGGCTCTGCTGTCGTCGGCGCTGCCCTACACGCTGGAAATGCTGGCGCTGAAACGGTTGCAGGCGCGGGAATTCGGCATCCTGACCAGCCTGGACCCGGCGGTGGCGGCCCTGGCCGGGCTGGTGCTGCTGGGCGAATATCTCAGCCCCGCGCAATGGGCGGGCATCCTGTGCATCGTCACCGCATCGGTGGGCGGCGTGCTGCTCCGCCGCCCCGAAACCTCCTCCGCCGCCGATCGGCTGGAGCAGGAGGCCATTCCCGAAATCTGACGGGCGTGGCGGGCCTCAGCCCGCCGCCGGCCGCACCGGGCTGGCGGCCGCGGCGGCGGCCTGCGGCGGCGCGACGGCGCTGACCACCGCCGGGTCGAACACCCGCAGGAAGCTGGCGGGGTGGATGCCCATCCACAGCGTGACGATGGCGCACGGCACCAGCACCGCCAGTTCCGGCCCCGTCAGGTCGCGCAGCATGGCGACGACGCCGTGCCCGGCGCCGCCGAACATCACCCGGCGATACAGCACCAGCATATAGACCGCGCCCAGGATCATGCTGCTGCCGGCCAGGAACGCGACCCAGAACGAGACATGGATCGCGCCGACCATCACCAGCAGTTCGCCGACGAACGCCCCGGTGCCCGGCAGGCCGATATTGGCCATGACGAACAGCATCGCCAGCGTCGCCAGGACGGGCATCTTGTGGGCCACGCCCGAGAACGCCTCGATCGACCGGGTTTCCGCCCGCCACGACACGGCGGCGACGCAGAAGAACAGGGCCGCGATCACCACGCCATGCGACAGCATCTGGAAGATCGCGCCGTCGATTCCCTCGGGCGTCAGGGTGAACAGCCCGACCGCGATCACCCCCATGTGCGAGAACGAGGAATAGGCGATCACCCGCTTCATGTCCGTCTGCGCCAGCGCGATGATCGCGGCATAGATCACCGCGATGACGCCCAGCGTCAGCACATAGGGCGCGAACAGCCGCGCCGCGTCGGGAAACATCAGGATGCCGAAGCGCAGCAGCCCATAGGCGCCGGCCTTGGACAGCACGCCCGACAGCATGGCCGACGCCGGCGTGGGCGCTTCGGTATAGGCATCGGGCAGCCAGGCATGCAGGGGGAACAGCGGCAGCTTCACCCCGAAGGCCAGCACGAAGCCCAGCAGCAGCCAGCATTGCATGGCCTGCGGGAAATTCGCATGCATCAGCACGGGAATGTCGGTGGTGCCGGTGGCATTCCACATCGCCAACAATGCCAGCAGCATGAACAGCGACCCGCCGAAGGTGAACAGGAAGAACTGGATCGACGCCCAGATCCGCTTCGGCCCGCCCCACACGCCGATCATCAGGCTGCCGGGGATCAGCGTCGCCTCGTAGAAGACGTAGAACAGCACCAGGTCCAGCGCCGAGAATAGGCCCACCAGGGTGGTTTCCAGCAGCAGGACCGCGACCATGTAGTCGCGCACCCGGTTCGTCACCAGCTTCCACCCGCCGATGATCGACAGCGGCGTCAGGAAGGTCGCCAGCAGCACGAACAGGATGCTGATCCCGTCGACCCCGGCATGGTACGAAATCCCGAACGACGGCGCCCAGTCCAGCATCTGCACGAACTGGAAGCCCGGCTGATGCGGGTCGAATTCGATCCACATCACCACCGACAGCGCGAAGACCAGCAGGCTGGTCCACAGCGCCACCCAGCGCGACGCGCCTTCGACGGCCTCCGTGGTGCCCCGCGTCAGCAGGATGACAAGCGCACCGCCGAGCGGCAGGTACGTGACGAGGGGAAGCAGGATGGGATGCACGTCGGTCTCATCGTCCGTGAATGATGCGCGAAGCCTATCCCCCTTCCGGCAGGGAGGCCACCCATCGGCCGCTCACGTTCCGCCGAGGTGGAACATTCGCCCTTGCTTTTCGCCCCCTAGCGGCGGCCGAACATCCGTTCCAGGTCCGCCCGGCTCAGCTTCAGCCAGGTCGGCCGCCCGTGCGAGCAGGTGCCGGCGCGCGGCGTGCGTTCCATGTCGCGCAGCAGGGCGTCCATTTCCGCCCGGGTCAGGGCGCGGCCGGCCCGCACGCTGCCGTGGCAGGCCATGCGGGCGATGATGGCGTCCAGCCGCCCGTCCAGCGCCCGGACCTCGGCGGGGCCGGCCAGGTCGTCCTCGGCCAGTTCCTCGGCCATGTCGCGCAGCAGGCCGGCCGGGTCGTCGGTGCCCAGCAGGGCCGGCAGCGCCCGCACCAGCACCGCGCCGCCGCCGAACGATTCGATCTCGACTCCCAGCGCCGCCAGGGTGCCGGCGAAGGACAGCAGCACCTCCGCCTGCCCGCGCGGCAGGGTCACGATTTCGGGCAGCAGCAGGCGCTGCGCCCGTATGGTGCCGTCCAGATACTGCGCCCGCAGCCGTTCGTGGGTCAGCCGTTCATGGGCCGCGTGCTGGTCCACCAGCACCAGCCCCCCGTCGCCCGACACGGCGATGACATAGGTGCCCATCACCTGCGCCACCGCCGCCCCCAGCGGATAATCGGCCGGGTCGGACAGGACCGGATCGACCGGAACCGGGTCGGACGGGGCGGATGCCGTCGGGAACGGGGGCGGGGACTCGCCCGGCGGGTCCGACAGCATCCGCGCGGCGGGGCGGTCGCCCAGATCCAGCCGCGTCGCGGCCAGGCCGTCGGGCCGCGGCGGGAGGGGCGCCAGCGGGTCGGCGGCAGGCCGGTCGGGCGGCGGATACCAGATCCGCGCCGGGCCGGACGGCCGCGATTGCAGCAGGCCCGGCCGCACGCCCGCCGCCCCGGCGCCGCCCCCCAGCGCCCGGCCCAGCGCGCCGATCACCAGCCCCCGCACGGCGGCGGCATCGGCAAAGCGCAGTTCGGTCTTGGCCGGATGGACGTTGACGTCCACCTGGTCGGGCGGGATCGTCAACGACAGCGCCACCACCGCGTGCCGCCCCTGTTCGATCACATGGCGGTAGGCCACCCGCACCGCCGTCCGCAACACCAGATCGACGACCGGCCGGCCATTGACCAGCAGGATCTGCCCGGCCGCCGTGGCCCGGTGGACCGACGGGCCGCAGGCGAAACCGGTCAGGCCCAGGTCGCCCCGTCCCCCCTCGACCGCCAGCAGCCCGTCCGCGCCCTCGGCTTCCAGAATCGCGGCAACACGCGATTCCATGTCCTGCGCCGGCAGGTCGAACAGCACCCGGTCGTCCAGTTGCAGGCGGAACGCCACCTGGGGCACCGACAGGGCCAGGCGGCGCACCGTGATGTCGGCATGGCCGGATTCGACCCGGGGGCTCTTGAGGAATTTGCGGCGCGCGGGCGTGGCGAAGAACAGGTCCTCGACCACCACCCGCGTGCCGGGCGGGCCGGCGCAGGGTTCGGGCAGGCCGACCACGCCGCCCTCCACCGCGATCCGCCACGCGCTGTCGGCCCCATGCGGGCGCGAGACGACGCTCAGCCGCGCGGCCGCCCCGATGGACGGCAGGGCCTCGCCCCGGAACCCCAGCGTTTCGATCCGCACCAGCGTCTCGTCCCGCAGCTTGGAGGTGCAATGGCGCTCGACCGCCAGCAGCAGATCGTCCGGCGCCATGCCGCACCCGTCATCGACGACCTCGATCCGATCGATGCCGCCACGTTCCAGCAGGACGGCAATGCGGCGCGCGCCGGAATCGATCGCGTTTTCGACCAGTTCCTTCAGCGCGGCGGCCGGGCGTTCGATCACCTCGCCGGCGGCGATCCGGTTGACCACCTGTTCCGACAGGCGCCGGATGACCGGACGGGCGGGCAGGTGTGGCGAATCGGGCATCATGTCAGGATAAGGCAGATCGCCGCCACAGTGCGGATAAAGCGCGGGCCGGCGGGCGGACCGAGCGGCTCGGCCTGGTTAGTGGCCGCCCGCGACGGTCGGCGTCGCACCCTGGACGGGGCTGTTGCCCAGCGCCGCGTTCTGGCGCAGGCGGCGGTTCTCGGCCGCGCCATCGACCACGCCGCCGGCGCCACCGCCGTTCCAGAACATCAGGCGATCGACGAAGCCCTGCCCCGCCTTGCCCAGCTCGCCCTTGTCGGGCGAGGTGGCGGCAGTGTCGGCTTCGTTCACCAGGGCGGACTGGCCGGCGCTGGGCGGGCCGCCCGCGCCTTGCAGCGCGACGTTGGGCGACAGGGTTTCCAGCGCCTGCAGGCGCGGGCTTTCATCCTGCGGGCGCGAGGCGTCGCTGTGCGGCGCCGCCAGTTCGTCGGTCGGCGGCATCGACAGCGGCGCGCGCGTCGTCACCGTGTACTCGTCGGGCGTTTCGCGTTCCAGCCCGAAGGCCCGCGTAACATCCGATCCGGAGCAACCGGCAAGGAGGAGTCCGCCCGACGTCAGCAGGGCGAAGGACAGGGTACGGGTGACTGAGGGCGCCATGCTTCGCCTATTACCGCTCCTTCTCGGTTCCGGCAAGCGTCCCGCTCAATGCTGTCGTGCGCGGGCCGCGCCGGTCGGTCAGGCTGTCGATCAGCAGCACGGCCACGCCGCAGTCGATCGCCGCGTCGGCCAGGTTGAACACCGGCCACGACCAGCCATAGGCATGGGCGTGGATGAAATCGACCACCGCGCCATAGTGCAGCCGGTCGATGACGTTGCCCACCGCCCCGCCCATGATCGCGCCCAGCGCGCCGGCCACCCAGGGGCGGGTGGTGCGGGCGATCCACACCGCCAGCAGCACCACGATCAGCAGCGCCACGATGGGGAACACGATCCGCCCTGCCGCCCCCAGCCCGCCCAGCATGCCGAAGGTGATGGCGCGGTTCCAGACCATGGTGAAATTCAGGAACGGCAGCAGCGCCACCGTCTCGCGCTCGGGCAGGTTGAAGCGGTACAGGATCCAGTATTTGCTGACCTGGTCGATCAGCAGGACCAGCACGAACAGCGCCGCCCCCAGCAGGCGGCACAGCCGGGCCGACCCGGTCATGTCCCGGCCCGGGCGTCGACCACCTCGACGCAGCGCAGGCACAGGTCCGGATGCGCGGCACTGCTGCCCACCTCGTCCAGCACCTTCCAGCAGCGGACGCATTTATGCCCCCCGGCGGCGCGGATGACCGGCGCGCCATGCGCCCCGCCGACGGGCGTGCCCTCCGCCTCGGCCGCCTCGGCGTCGGTCAGGTAGATCGACGCCGCCCCGGCCTCGACCACCACGTCGGCCTGCGACACGATCGCCAGTTCGCACCAGTCGATGTCGGCGAACCGCGCGGCCTCGTCCTCGGACAGCGGCAGTTCCAGCGCCGCCTGCAACGACGACCCCACCACGCCGTCGCGCCGCGCGGCCTCGATCCCAGTGGTGACCACGCGGCGCACGGCGCGCAGCGTCGCCCAGCGGTCGGCCAGGTCGGGGCGGATCCATTCCTCCGGCAGGCTGGGGAAGGCGTGCAGATGCACGCTCTCCTGTTCGCCGAACCGGGCGGTCCAGGCTTCCTCGGCGGTGAAGACCAGCACGGGCGCCAGCCAGGCGCACAGGCAGCGATGCAGATGGTCCAGCACCGTCCGCGCCGCGCGGCGGCGCGGGCTGTCGGCCCCGTCGCAGTAGAGCGCATCCTTGCGGACGTCGAAATAGAACGCCGACAGGTCGGTGGCGCAGAACCCGTGCAGCGCCCCGTAGACGCCGACCCATTCGTGGCTGTCCACCGCGCCGGCGATCAGCCCGCCCAGCTCGGTCAGCCGGTGCAGCACCCATTGCTCCAGCTCGGGCATCTGCTCGTAGGGCACGCGCTCGGCCTCGGTGAAGCCGTCCAGCGCGCCCAGCAGCCAGCGCAGGGTGTTGCGGAGCCGGCGATACAGTTCGCCCTGCTGCTTCAGGATCTCGCCGCCGATACGCAGATCCTCGTTGGTGTCGGAATTCATCACCCACAGGCGCAGGATATCGGCGCCCAGCGAGTCGTTGACGTCCTGCGGGGCCACCACGTTGCCCAGCGACTTGGACATCTTGCGGCCCTGCTCGTCCAGCACGAAGCCGTTGGTCACCAGCGCGCGATAGGGGGCGACGCCCCGCGTGCCCACGCTTTCCAGCAGCGAGGACTGGAACCAGCCGCGATGCTGGTCCGACCCTTCCAGGTACAGGTCGGCCGGGAACGGCATCCCGTCGCGACCCAGCACGAAGGCGTGGCTGGACCCGCTTTCGAACCAGACATCGACGATGTCGAACACCTGTTCGTACTCTTCCGGGTCGCGCCCCTCGCCCAGGAAGCGCGCGGCCGGGGCGCTGTACCACACGTCCGCGCCCTCGGCGCGGAACGCCTCGACGATCCGCGCCATCACCGCCGGGTCGCGCAGCACCTCGCCGGTGCGCTTTTCCACGAACACCGCAATCGGCACGCCCCAGGCGCGCTGGCGGCTGATGCACCAGTCGGGACGCCCCGCGACCATCGAGGTCAGGCGGTTGCGCGCCTGCGCCGGCACGAAGGTCACGTCGTCCAGTGCGCGCAGGGCGCGGGCGCGCAGATGGCCCTCGCCGTCCATGCGGATGAACCATTGCGGGGTGGCGCGATAGATGACGGGCGCGCGCGACCGCCAGGAATGCGGGTAGGAATGGATCAGGGTGGACCGGGCGACCAGCCCCGCCGGGGCCTGCCCGCCCGCGACCGCGCGTTCCATCGCCGCCGTCAGCGCGGCGCAGACCGGGTCGGCGGCCTTGAAGACATGGGCGCCGGCGAACAGCGGCACCCAGTCGGCGTACCGTCCGTCGTCCAGCACCATTTCCGGCACCTCGACCCCGTTGGCCACCGACAGGGCGAAATCGTCCTCGCCATGGGCGGGGGCCATGTGGACCAGGCCGGTGCCCGCGTCGGTGGTGACGAAATCGCCCGCCAGCAGCGGGACCTCGAAATCGTAATTCTCGCCGCGCAGCGGATGGGCGCACACCGCGTCGGTCAGCGCCTCGCCCGGCAGGGTGTACAGCACGTAATGATCGGTGATGCCGGCGGCGGCGCAGAAGGCGGGGATCAGGGCCTCGGCCACCAGCAGGCGCGCGCCCGGCTCCAGCGTCGCCGCGTCGGTCACGCCATCGACGCGCAGCACGGCATAGGTGATGTCCGGGCCGAAGGCGATGGCGCGGTTGCCGGGGATGGTCCACGGCGTCGTCGTCCAGATGACCGCCGACACGTCCTCCAGCGCGCGGCCGGGGGTCGGGTCGTGCAGGAAGGGGAAGGCGACATGGATCGTGGTCGATTCATGGTCGCGATATTCGATCTCGGCCTCGGCCAGGGCGGTCTTCTCGACCGGGCTCCACATCACCGGACGCAGGCCGCGATAGAGCAGCCCGTTCAGCAGGAAGCGGCCGATTTCCTCGGCGATCGTGGCCTCGGAGGAAAAATCCATCGTGGCATAGCGCCGGTCCCATTCCCCCTGCACGCCCAGGCGGCGGAATTCGGCGGCCTGCACGTCCAGCCATTTCTGGGCGTAGGCGCGGCATTCGGCGCGGAATTGCAGGATGGGCACCGAATCCTTGTCGCGCCCGGCCTTGCGGTATTCCTCCTCGATCTTCCATTCGATCGGCAGGCCGTGGCAGTCCCAGCCCGGCACGTAATGCACCGCGAAGCCCGACATGCGGTGCGCGCGGTTGATGACGTCCTTCAGGATCTTGTTCAGCGCGTGGCCGATATGCAGGTTGCCGTTCGCATAGGGCGGCCCGTCATGCAGCATGAAGGACGGCCGGCCCTCGGCCTGCGCGCGCAGTCGCCCGTCCAGGTCGGACTGCGCCCACCGCGCCAGAATCTCCGGCTCCCGCTTCGGCAGGCTGCCGCGCATGGGGAAGCTGGTGGTCGGCAGGAACACCGTATCCCGATAGAGATCCTGTGGTTTTGACTCGGACATGACCCTGAATTTCTGACTGCTGGCGACAAGAACGGCGGACAAGGCCCGATCGGCGCGGATCGGGCTGTACAAAGGCCAACCTTATGCGGAGCAGCGGCCCCCGCGGTCAAGCGCCGCCCCCCGGCGTCGTTGTGGAAAGCCATCGAAGCCCGCGCCGGGTCATCGCCGCCACATAATCAGCGCGGCCCACCGCCTGCGGTGAAACTGTCGCGGATTTCACAAGTTAGAGAATGTCTCGCCTCAGGCCCGCAGATCTCCTGGGCCGATCGCGGTCATGACGAGGATGAAATCTGTGCAGCAAGATTCGCCTGAAATCCGCGGGAGCGCCATGACGCCGCCACACGCCCTCGCAGCAGCCTGAATGCCGGAAGCGCCTCTCCCATTCCCCGTCCGCCGGGGCCGTCGTCGCTTGAAGGATGCACTTGCCCATGGTGTCCCCGGTCCAGCAGTCCGGTCCCCGGCCGCGTCATGTCATCACGAATGCCGCATGGAACATGTTCGGGCGAATCGCCCCGGTCCTGGTGGCCCTGCCCGTCACGCCCCGGCTGATCCATGAGCTCGGCCTGTCCCGGTGGGGCATCTTCACCATCGCCCTCAGCCTGATCGGCACGTTCGGCATCTTCGACCTCGGCCTCGGCCGCGCCCTTACCCGCGCCATCGCCGGCCGCGCGCATGACGAGAGCGACCGCGAAACCGCCGACCTGATCCTGACCGGGGTCCTCACCCTCACCGGCATCGGCGTCATCGGCGGCCTCATCTCGGCGTGCGCCGTCAGTTTCTGGGTGCGGCACGGCCTCAAGATTCCCGAAAACCTCCAGCACGAAACCATCGTCGCGCTGCTGGTCTTCTGCGCGACCGCGCCCCTGGTCATGATTAACGCCGCCCTGTGGGGCGTGCTCACCGCGTACCACGAATTTCGCGCGACGAACCTCATCAATATTCCGATCTCGATCGCCTATTACATCGGGCCGCTGCTGGTCCTCACGTTCTGGGACAGCCTCGTCGGCGTGATGCTGGTCCTGGCAGGCTGCCGGCTGTGGATGGCGATCGCCTATATCCGCTTCTGCCTCAGGCTCGTACCGCAGCTTCGCGCCGCCCGGGTGCGGCCGCACCTGCTTGCGCCGCTGCTGCGGATCGGCGGCTGGATGACCGTTTCCAATATCGCCTATCCGCTTCTGGGCAATATCGACCGGTTCATGATCGCCAGCGTCATCTCGGCGGCGGCGACCGGCTTCTACACCACGCCGTCGGACGCGGTGGGCCGCTTCTCCATGGTCACCAACGCCGTCTCGGCATCCGCGTACCCGGCCCTGGCGTCCTCCTGGCGCACGGATTCCATCAGAACGGTGGAGCTTTACCGGACGTCCGTCCTGACCCTGGCCGCCCTGCTCCTCCCCCTCTGCCTGGGCACGGCGCTGTTCAGTTCCGAAATCCTCTCGCTCTGGATCGACCCGGATTTCGCCGCCCACAGCAGCACGATCATGAAACTTCTCTGCCTGGGCGTCTTCATCGGCAGCGCGGACGCCATCGCCGCCGGCTTCCTGGACGCGATCGGCCGGCCGGACGCCAGCGCCAAGCTGTCGATCGGCGAAATGCTGATCTACGTTCCCCTGCTGGTCGTGTTCCTGCACCAGTTCGGCGTCGTCGGCGCGGCCTTCGCCTGGGCCATCAGGACCGCGGTCGATTTCGTGGTGCGGATGCTCGTGAGCATCCGTCTCTACAGGCCCATCGCCCAGGGCGTCGCGCGTATCCTGCCCGCCGCCCTGACCGGCGCCGCCTGCATGTGCATCGCCCTTGTCGACATGCCCCTCCCCGTCGCCGGCCTGTTCTTCGCCGTCGCAATGGCCGTGTTCTACGGCGTCCTGTGGTTCGCCTGCCTCGACGACCTGGAACGGGATACCGCCGCCGGCATCCTGAAACGCATCATGACGCGGTTTTCCCGTGCGCCCGCGAGCTGACGGCCCGTGCATGGGGCGAAGGACGGGCCAGACAGTTCCACCGATACGGGTAACGACATGACGCACTATATCGACTTCGAGCACCTCACGGACCCGGCCGGCCTGCCGACTCGTTTCGATCTCGTCATCGTCGGCGGCGGCGCCGCCGGACTGACGCTGGCGCGTGAGCTTTCCGGACAGGGCCTCCATATCGCCATCCTGGAAAGCGGCGCCCTCGACGAGGATCCGGACCATGAGGAACTGAACGCCATCGACGTGTCCGCCGATCTTCTCGACCCCGACCTGCAGCAGGCACGCAGCGCCTGGCACGCGCCCCAGATGCGTTTCTGGAAGGCGAATATACAGAAATTCGGTGTCCGGTGCCGCGTCCTGGGCGGCTCGACGGCGGCCTGGGCCGGAAAAGTCGCCCCGTTTTCCCTCGCCGATTATGAACGGCGGCCGTGGATTGCGGGGTCGGGCTGGCCTTTCGGCGCGGACACGCTTGCCCCCTACATGAAACGCGCCGCGGCCTATCTCGACCTTGGCCCGCTGGTTCACGACCGCGCCTTCTGGGCGCAGGCGTCCCGCCGCGAGCCCGAGCAGATCGGCCGGCTGCGTCACTTCGGATCGTTCTTCTGGCAATTCGCGCGGTCACGCCACGCGCTGACCGACGTCATGCGCTTCGGCCCCGATTTCCGCAGGGAAACGCACAGGGGCGTCACGGTTGTGTACAACGCAACGGTGTCGTCCGTCAGCGTCGAGGGACGGAAGGCGGCCGGGGTCGAACTGCGCGGCTCCCTCACCGGGCGCAACCGGGCCGCCCTGCGGGCGGAATGTGTCGTCCTGGCGGCCGGCGCCATCGAAAACGCCCGTCTGCTGCTGCTCTCGCGCGACAGCGACGGACAGGTGCCCGGCAACGCCCACGATGTCGTCGGGCGCTATCTGATGGACCATCCCAGCATCGAGCTGGGGTGCTTTTCCGCCGAATACCGGGATGAGGCCGTCGACCTGCTCGGTTTTTTTTCGTTGCAGGAGCGCCACCGGGTCTTCATGTACGCGCACGGCCTGGCCCTGCGGCCGGACGAGCAGACCAGCCGGCGCCTGCCGAACATGGCCATTTTCACCGGCATCGAGATCTCGCACGATGATTCCCTTCTGGCGCTGAAACGCCTGGCAAAGCGCGAGAGCCGGAACCCGGTTGGCGACGTCATCACGGTCGTCCGGAATTTCGGGCTGGTGATGACCTCCCTTGGGCGCAAGATCCTCAATTACCAGAAGATTCCCGAACGTTTCCGGCGCCTGATGGCGGACACCGCGGTCGCGATCAATGCGAACTTCGTCGCACGGGACTACGCTGGCGGCGGAGATGGCCGCAAGCTCGCCAAGACCTCGCTGAACGTGATCTGCGAACAGCCGCCGCACCCGGACAACCGCGTCACGCTCTCGGCCCTGACCGACAGGCTGGGCCTGCCCCTTGCCCAGGTGCATTGGAAAATCGACGCCGACCTGCGTCGCGATATCGTGCAACTCGCCACTCTGCTGCAGGAGGATCTTGAACGGGCCGGGGTCAGGGGCTTCCATCTCAAGGAGGCGTTCCGCAACGCCGACATCTCGAAACTCCTGATCCATGACATGGCCCACACGGCCGGCACGACGCGGATGGGACTGGACCCCGCCACGAGCGTGGTCGATCCGGACTGCCAGGTTCACGGCATCAGCGGCCTGTACCTTGCGGGCGCATCGGTTTTCCCGACCAGCGGCCATGCCAACCCGACCATGGTCATCATGTCCCTCGCCATCCGCCTGGCGGACCATATCAAGGCCCGGTTCGTCGCGCACCGCGTGAAGCAGTTCTCCCCCCCTGCGCCGCGCGCGCCGGCGCGTCCGCTGATTCTCGTGACGGGGGCGACGGGAAATCTGGGCCAGGAGGTCATCGCGCAACTGGCCGCACAGGGGTACCGAATCCGGGGCGCGTTCCGACAGTCCATACCGGCCACGCCGGGCGTCGAATGGGTCCGGATCGATTTTTCCGACCCCGCCCTTCCGGACACGGAACTCGAAAAACTTGCCGACGGCGTCGAGGCCGTCATTCATCTCGCCGCCAGCCTGGAAAACGTCCAGGAGATGGAAACGACCAATGTGACGAACCTGGATCGCTTCGCGAAAATCTGCGCCACGGCCGGCGTGCGGTATTTTGGCCAGGCCAGTTCCATGGTCGTCTACGGCTCGCCGCGCGCGCGCTTCCTCAGCGAGGACGCGCCGATCATCAATACCGATCTTTCCTTGAGGAAGCAGTATTTTGCAGAACCCTACATGCTGGAATACGCACGCACCAAGGTTCTGGGCGAACGCGTATTGTCGCACTACGCGCGGACGATGCACATCGACCTGTACCGCATCGCCCTCGCGCAGAAACGCAGTTTTCTTGATGACTCCCTGTCATGGAGCGCGAAACGCGCCATGTTCGCGCTCTACCGGAACAGCCATTTCATCTCGCCACGCAACGTCGCCCGGGCGATCGTCCACCTGATGGAGCGTGACCTCGCCAACCACAAAGCAGGCGTGGAAATCTACAATATCGCCGACAGCCGCTCGCCGACCTATGCCGAGGTCTATCGCCGCGCGGGACGTAAGACCGGTTTCCACATCCCGGTCGTTTTCGACGTGCTGAAAGGCATGGCGGTCGGCCGCACCGTCGCCCGACGTTTGCCCATGGGGTATTTCCGCCTCGATGACCGCAAGCTGAAATCCACAGGCTTCGTGCTGGAAGACGACCTGCCCCCCGACCTGCGAACGGCCTCCTAGATGCCCGCGCGCAGCATCTCGGCCAGGTAGGCCCGGGCGGCGGTGGCGTCCAGGGCGATCTGGGTCTTCAGCGCGTCCAGGCCGGCGAAGCGGCGTTCCTCGCGCAGCAGGCTGTGCAGCGCGACCGACAGGGTCTGGCCGTACAGATCGCCATCGAAATCCAGCAGATGGACCTCCAGCCGGCTTTCCTGGCCGTCGTCGATGGTCGGGCGGCGGCCGATATTGGCGACGCCGGGCAGGGACCGGCCGTCCGTCAGGCGCACCGTCACGGCATAGACCCCGCGCGCCGGCTCCAGATGCCGGCCCAGCGGAATGTTGGCGGTGGGAAAGCCCAGCAGGCGGCCGCGCTTGTCGCCATGCTGCACGATGCCGCGAATCGACCACGGGCGGCCCAGTTCCTCGGCCGCGCGCTCGGGGTAGCCGTCCTGCAGCAGGCGGCGGATGCGGGTCGAGGAATAGGGCCCGCCGGCATCGGCCAGCGCCGGCACCACCGTCAGCCCCAGCCCCAGTTCCTCGGCGCGTTCGGACAGGAAGGTGACGGTGCCGCCGCGCCGGTGGCCGAAGGCGAAATCGGCCCCGCAGGCCAGATGCCGCAGGCCCAGCCCCTCATGCAGCACGTCGGTCACGAAGCGTTCGGCCGACATGGCGCTGAACGCGGCGTCGAAGGGAATCTGGAAGACCTGCCGCACCCCCAGCGCCGACAGGGCCGACAGCCGTTCGTCCGGCAGGGTCAGGCGGAAAGGCGGGTCCTGCGGGCGGAACAGTTCGCGCGGGTGGGGCTCGAACGTCACCACCGCCAGGCCCAGGTCGGGCCGCGCCGCGTGCAACGTGTGCAGCAGGTGCGCGTGGCCCAGATGCACGCCGTCGAAATTGCCCAGCGCCGCCGCCATGCCGCGCGCCTCGTCGGGGATGTGGCGCCAGTCGGTATGCAGATGCGTCCTCATGCCGCCCTCATGCCTCCGGCAGCGCGAACAGGCGCGACACGTCGTCCAGCGTGGCGGCGACGGGGTGGGTGGCGCCGGCAATCGTCCCGTCCTCGGCCCGGACCAGTTGGCAGGTGTGCAGGCCGGCCTGCACGGCCGCATCCAGTTCGGCGACGATGTCCGACAGGAACAGGGTGCGGGCGGGCGTCCAGCCGGTTTCGGCCAGGATGGCGCGATAGCTGTCGGCCGCCCGCTTGCCGCCGATCCGCAGGTCGTAGAACCCGTCGAACAGCCCGGCGACATCGCCTTCGGTCGTGTGGCCGTAGATCAGGCGCTGCGCCGCCTCGGACCCCGAGGAATAGACCGCCAGCCGCAGCCCCGCCGCCCGCCAGCGCCGCAGGGCGGGCAGCACGTCGGCGAACAGGGGCGCCTGCAACGCGCCGGTGCGATAGCCCTCGGCCCAGGCCAGGCCCTGCAGGGCCTTCAGCGGGCCGATCTTGGCGTCCCCGTCCATCCAGGCGTTCAACTGCGCCAGCGGCGGCACGCCGGGGGCCAGCTCCGCGATGTCGGCCAGCGCCGCGCGCACGGCGGGGTCGTCGGCCCGCTGCGCCAGCAGGGCGGGCATCGCCGCCCGCGCATAGGGAAACAGGATTTCATGGACGAACGAGACCGGGATGGTGGTCCCCTCGATATCCAGCAGCACCGTGTCGATCGCGGTGGATGCGCGCGCCGTCGCCGTCATCTGTACCGCCTTCAGGTGACGGGGAACTGCCGGGCGATATCGTCGCCCGTATAGCGGGCAACCCAGCCCGTGGTGTCGGTGAAGACCCGCAGCGCCACGACATCGGGCTCCAGCCCGGCATCGAACCAGTGCGGCACCCCCTGCGGGACCGAGATCAGATCGCCTTCGGTGCAGCGCACGTCATAGACATGGCCCCCGACATGCAGCACGAAATTGCCCCAGCCATGGACGAAGAAACGCACCTCGTCCTCGCTGTGGATATGTTCGGACAGGAATTTGTCGCGCAGCGCGGGCAGGTTCGGGGTGGCGGCATTGATCCGCACCACGTCCGCCGATCCGGCCCCGGTTTCGCCCATCAACCCGTCCAGATAGGGGCGGTAGGCCGCCAGCACCTCGTCCGGCGTCGCATCGCGGGGCGGTACCACCGGGCTGTCCCAGCGTTCGAACCGGACGCCGATGCCGCGCAGGTCGGCGGCGATCTCCGCCGCGTCCTCGGTGCGCCGCACGATCGCCTCGGGGCTGTCGTCGCGATAGACGGTCAGGCGGCTCATCGCGCGATCTTCCTTCGTTCCAGTTCGCAGGCCAGCAGGAATTCCAGCCCCTCCAGCCGCGCCAGGGCGCCGTCCATGGTCCCGCCCCAGACATAGACGCCATGGCCGCGGATCACATAGCCCGCCGGCATCCGGCCCAGATGCGGCGCGACCACCCGCGACAACCGGGCGATGTCCTGATCGTTGTCGAACACCGGCACGCGCACGGTGGTGTCGTGGGTGTCCTGCCCCTCGAACACCTTCAGCACCTCGTAGCCCGTCAGTTCGATGACGTCGGCGGCCGCCATCGACAGCACGGTCGAGGCCACCGAATGGCCATGCAGCACCGCGCCGATTTCGGGCGCGAAGGCGTAAAGCTGGCAATGCAGCAGCGTCTCGGCGCTGGGCCGCTCGCCCGGCCGCACGGCGCGGCCGTCGGGCGTGACCTCGATCACGCCGTCCGGTGTCAGATGGCCCTTGTGGCCGCCCGAACGGGTAACGGCGATCCGCCCGTCGGCCAGCCGGCGGCTGATATTGCCGGCCGTCGCGGGCACCCAGCCGAAGCGGTCCATCCGCCGCCCGGCCGCGACGATGTCCTGCACCGCCCCGGCCCACGGGTCGGCGGAAATCATGCTCTCCATCTCAGCTCCGGTCGGCCCCGCCCGTCACGAACGGGGCGAGCCGGACGGATGGCCCGCGCCGGAGAAGCTGGCGTCCTTCTGCGCGTCGATGGTCGGGCCGGGCGGCGCGATATGCCCGCCGGGCTGGCCCGAGGCCCCGGCCTCCATCGACTCGTCGTCGGCCATGTTCTTCTTGAACGATTTGACGCCGCGCGCGACGTCGCCCATCAGCGTACTGATCTTGCCGCCGCCGCCAAACAGGACCAGCACGACCGCAAGCACGATCAGCCAGTGCCAGATGCTCAAGCTACCCATAGCACACCCTCGATTCCGCGCCGTGACGCGAAGCTGCGTTCATCCATCGTCGGCGTTGCTGGCGCCGGCCGGCTCCGTGACGTGAAACCGCCCCATGACATGGAACCGCGTCGTCCATCATGCAAGCGCCGTCTTGCGTCCCCGCCCCCGTCAGGCGTCCGGCGACGGACGTTGCGGCAGGTCGCGGGAAATGAAGCCATATGTCGGATAGACGCTTTTTCCCATGCTGTGAACAGGCTGCCACCAGACCCGCACCGCCGACCAGTCGTTGTCGCGCGACACATCGACCACCGGCACGCCACGATCGACGCGCCCGGGCTCCCAGTTCGCCTGGTCGACCAGGATCGCCCGCGTGCCCCGCACCTGCCGGACGACCGACACATGCCCGTCGGGCAGGCGTGAGGTCGAACGGAACACCAGCACGGCGCCGGGGGCCGGCATGCGGGAATGGGCGTAGACCCCCGCCGACTGCCGCCACCACCCGGCCGCCGCCCCGCTGAGCCGCAGCCCGGTCTCGGCCCGGGCATAGGGCGCGCACTGCACCGGCCCGTTCCAGCCGCCCCTGCCCCCGCCGCATGCCGCCAGCGGCAGCACGCCCGCCATCGCCAGCACCCCCGCAAGGCGGCCGATCCCGCGGCCCACCAGGCCGTCGTTCATATCGACTTCATCCGGATGATCCGCTCCTCGGCCTCGTCGGGGTCCATGTCCAGGGCGGCCTCGGCGACCGCGCGGCCGAAGCCGGCGCGGGCCATCGCCTCCAGCGCGCGCAGGCGGCGCGCGGACGCCGCCGCGTCCTCGACATCGTCGGAATCGTCATCTCCGGCCGGGCGGAAGGGTCCCACCCGCCGCCTGCGCGCGAACACCAGCGCCGCCGCCAGTTCGGTCTCGTACCCCGTGCCGTCGCGCGCGCCCAGCGCATCGTCCAGCACGGCGCCGGCCACATCGTCCCCCACCCCGCGCGCGGCCAGATGCGCCTGCACCGCGCGGCGCGAGCGGCCCACGCGCGTCAGCGACCGCGCGCGCGACCCGGCGAAGGCCGCGTCATCCACCGCCCCCAGCTCGGCCATGTCGCCCACCACGCCGGCGACCAGCGCGCGCGCCGTGGCGGCCTGGGCCTCGATTTCGTCGGCGGGGAGTCCGGCCTCGGCCGCGCGGCGGGCCCAGCGCTGCACCATCCGCGCCAGCACCTGCTCCAGCCCCGCCCGCGTGGTGCCGAAACGCGCCAGATGCGCCAGCGCCGCCGCACGCAGGGCGGCGCGATCGGGCGCCGGGCCGTCCACCCGCCGCGCGCGCCTTTTCGTTCCCGGTGCCGCACGATCCGTCATGCAGGCCAGCATGGCACAAACCGGCCGGAACACGGAACAGGGGGGCGGCCCCGCGCGGGCGAATACGCGGCATGCGCGCGCGGACATGCGACAGAATTTGACTTGTGGCCGCACCCGCCCGCATCATGCGGCCGAGACGAATGCCTGCCCGCCCCCGGCGTGTGGGCCGTTTCGCGTTTCCGATCTTCCCGCAACCCGGACAGCAACGACCCCGGACAGAGAACGACAAGGTCCATCATGATTCCCGCCCTGATGCCCACCTACAACCGTGCCGACCTCGCCTTCGAGCGTGGAGAAGGCTGCTGGCTGTACACGGCGGACGGACGACGATTCCTGGATCTGGGCGCGGGCATCGCGACCTCGTCGCTGGGGCACAACCACCCGCATCTGGTCGCGGCCATCGCCGGCCAGGCGGCGCGGGTGATGCATGTGTCCAACCTGTATCGCGTCCCGCAGGCCGAGCGGCTGGCCGAACGGCTGGTCGCCGCCAGCTTCGCCGACAGCGTCTTCTTCTGCAATTCGGGCGCCGAGGCGAACGAGGGCATGGTGAAGATGATCCGCCGCGCCCAGGCCCGCACCGGCCACCCCGAGCGCAACCGGATCATCTGTTTCGACGGCGCGTTCCACGGCCGCACGCTGGCCATGCTGGCGGCCACCGGCAACCCGAAATATCTCGACGGGTTCGGCCCGGAGGTCGAAGGCTTCGACCATGTGCCGATGAACAACATGAACGCGCTGCGCGCCGCGATCACGGCCGAGACCGCCGGCATCATGATCGAACCCGTGCAGGGCGAAAGCGGCGTCAACGTCGCCGATCCGCGCTTTTTGCAGGAACTGCGCGCGGCGTGCGACGAGTTCGGCCTGTACCTGGGCATGGACGAGGTCCAGAGCGGCATGGGCCGCACCGGCCGGCTGTTCGCCCACGAATGGTCGGGCGTGACCCCGGACGTGATGTCCACCGCCAAGGGCATCGCCGGCGGCTTCCCCATGGGCGCCATCCTGGCGACCGAGGCGGTGGCCCGCCACCTGACGCCGGGTTCGCACGGCACCACCTTCGGCGGCAACCCGCTGGCCTGCACGGCGGCGAACGCGGTGCTGGACGTGCTGCTGGCCCCCGGCTTCCTCGACCAGGTGCAGGCGCGCGGCGGCCTGCTGGCGGGGTACCTGGACGAACTGGTCGCGGCCTTCCCCGACATCTTCGACGCGCGGCGCGGCATCGGCCTGATGCTGGGCCTGCGCTGCGTGGCGCCGGTCGGGCTGGTGCAGGACGCGGCGATGCATGACGGCGTGCTGGGCGTGACCGCCGGCGACAATGTCCTGCGCCTGGTCCCGCCGCTGGTCCTCACCGAGGACGATTGCGCCGAGGCCGCCCGCCGCCTGCGCCAGGCCGCCCTGCGGGTGCGCGCCCACCTGGCCGCGACCGCCGGGCAGGAGAGCGCGGCATGAACGCCATCCCGACCGGCCCCGCCCGGACCGCCGCCCGGACCCCGCGCCATTTCCTGGACCTGCGCGATTTCGACGGCGCGACGCTGCGCGCGATCCTCGACCTGGGCAGCCGCATCAAGCGCATGCAGCACGGCCGCGCCCGCCCGCTGCATCCGCGCCAGCCGCTGCTGGGCCGCGCGCTGGGGCTGATGCTGTCCAAGCCCTCGACCCGCACCCGCGTGTCGTTCGAGGTCGGCATGCGCCAGCTCGGCGGCGACGTCATCCTGCTGTCGCCCAACGACATGCAGATCGGCCGGGGCGAGACGATCGCCGACACCGCGCGCGTGCTGTCGCGCTTCGTCGACGCCATCGTCCTGCGTACCGGCGACACGGCGGCGCTGCACGAACTGGCGCGCTGGGCCAGCGTGCCCGTCATCAACGGGCTGACGCCGGCCTCGCACCCGGTGCAGATCCTGGCCGACATCATGACGTTCGAGGAACATCGCGGCCCCATCGCCGGCCAGACCCTGGCCTGGGTGGGCGACGGCAACAATGTCGCCACCTCGCTGATCGAGGCCGCCGCCCTGTTCGGCTTCCGCCTGCGGCTGGCCACGCCGGCCACCCACGCCCCGTCGGACGACGCCCTGGCCTGGGCGCGGCTGGCAGGCGCCGACATCACGGTGACGACCGACCCGCGCGCCGCCGTGGCGGGCGCGGCCTGCGTCATCACCGACACCTGGGTCAGCATGTCCGACACCGACGCGGCGCAGCGCCTGGTGGCCTTCGCCCCCTATCGCGTCGATGCCGCCCTGATGGCGAACGCCGCCCCCGACGCCCTTTTCATGCATTGCCTGCCCGCCCATATCGGCGAGGAAGTGACCGAGGACGTCTTCGAAGGCCCCCGTTCGGTGGTGTTCGACGAGGCCGAGAACCGCCTGCACGCCCAGAAGGGCCTGCTGGTCTGGGCCATGGCCGGCGAACGCTGGCAGGACTATGGACAGGAGGACGCAACCCCATGACCACCGGCCCCGCCGAAGTTCCCGCCCACCCCACCACCACCGAGGACGTGCCCGCGACGCCGGGCTGGGTGGAAGGCAGCGTCGAGGCCGCCTTCGCCACCCTGCCCTGCCGCGGCCCCGGCGTGACCATCCTGCGTAACGCCTATCTGGACTGCCTGGCCGGCGTCGGCCGGACCGAGGACCTGGATGCCGGCCATGACCGCTGCCGGCAGGCGCTGCTGACGGCGCTGGTCGCCAAGGAAGGGGTCCGCCCCGACCTGCTGCGCGCCTTCGAGACGAAGCTGGAGGCGCTTGAGGCGGAAATCAGCGCCCGCATCTGATCCGCCCACACAGGACACGCCATGATCGACACCCCCGCCTTCCTCGACACCCATCGGCCCGACGTCCCGGACCTGGTCGTGCCCCAGGGGGTGACGCCCTTCTACCTGGCCGGACGGCCTGTGCGCGGACGGCTGGTGCGGGTGGGCGCGCTGACCGACGCGCTGCTGACCCGGCACGACCATCCGGACATCGTGCTGCGGCTGGCCGGCGAGGCCCTGGCGCTGGTCGCCGGCCTGGCCTCGGCCCTGAAGTTCCAGGGCTCGTTCTCGGTGCAGGCGCGCGGCGACGGGCCGGCGTCGTTCCTGGTCGCCGACTGCACGCACGCGGGCGCGCTGCGCTTTCACGCGCGCTCGGACGCGGCGCGCATCGCGGAACTGGCGGTCACCGACCCCGACCTCGACGCGGGGCGGCTGCTGGGGGCGGGCTATCTGGCCTTCACCGTCGACCAGGGGCCCGACACCGACATCCACCAGGGCATCGTCGAGATCCAGGGCGCGTCGCTGTCGGACATGGCCGCGCATTATTTCCAGACCAGCGAACAGCATGCCTGCTGGATCCGCCTGGCCTGCGTACATACCGACGCCGGCTGGCGGGCCAGCGCCCTGCTGCTGGAACGCATCGCCACCGAAGGCGGGATCGCCGCCGAACACGCCCCCCCGGGTGACGAGGACGATAGCTGGACCACCGCGCTCACCCTGGCCGCGACCGTCACCGACGCCGAGTTGACAGACGAGTCCCTGCCGCCGGAAGACCTGCTCTACCGCCTGTTCCACGCCGAGGACGTCTGCGCCGACCGTCCCCGCGCCCTGGCCTTCGGCTGCCGGTGCAGCCGCGCCCGCCTGTCGGGCATCCTGGAAACGTTCTCGACCGACGACCTGGACCACATGACCGAGGACGGGACGATCAGCATGAGCTGCGAGTTCTGCAATATCTGCTTCCGCTTTCCCCGCGCGGAGATCGGCGGCGGCTGACCTGCGGATGTGTGGCCGGATCATGGCGGCCGATTGACCGGGGCGGCGCGGGGCGGCAGGCTTGCGACAGTTTTCTGTTTTGCCTGCGCTTTCCGTCCCTTCCCTGTCGATCCACCCGTTGGAGATGCCATCCCATGCGCCTGTCCCGCCGGACCGTCCGGCTGCCCCTGCTGCTCCTGCTTGCCTGCCCGCTGCTGCCGCTGGCGGCGTGCGACGAGACGCCGCCGCAGACCAGCTTCGCTCCCCTGCATTACGATTACCTGTCCGTGCTGCATCTGAACGTGGGCACGGTGACGACCGTCGATAACGGGCAGCCGGGGTCGGTGCCGGGCGACATTTCCGGCCGCGCGCCCACCCCGCCCGACCAGGCCCTGCTTCGCATGGCGGCGGACCGGCTGATGGCGGTGGGCAACGCCGGCAGCGCGATCTTCACCATCGACGGGGCGTCGATCCTGCATCTGCCCGGCGGCGTGCTGGACGGACGGCTGGACGTGCATCTGGACATCGTGACGGCCAACGGCCAGCACGCCGGCTATGCCGAGGCGCATGTCCGCCGCACCTTCCGCCCCAGCTCGTCCGACGGGGACGGCAACGCCGATACCCAGGCGCATCTCTATACCCTGACGTCGCAGATGATGCAGGACATGAACGTCGAGCTGGAATTCCAGGTCCGTCACCATCTGGCGGACTGGCTGGTGGAAACCAGCGGCGCGGCCTCGACCAGTGCGATCCAGCAGCAGGCGCTGGGCCTGCCGGGCGCCCAGCCCCCGGCGGCCACCCCGGACGCGGCGGCCCCTCCGGCCGCCGCACCGGCCACACCCGCCGCACCCGCCCCCACGGACACGCCGGCAGCACCCGCCGCCCCGGCGACGCCCGCCGCCCCGCCGGCGGACGAGGTGCCGGACGCGGTGTTTCCGACCGGCGCCCCATCCGACGCCACCCCCGCCGCCCCACGGGTGATGTCGCCCCAGCCCGGCTACCTGAGCCTGCCGCCCGGCACGCCCACCGCGCCCGCCGCATCATCGACTTCGACCGGCGGCTACTGATCCCCTTGCCCAAGGCCAGGGCCTCGGCCCTTGCCTTGGGCAGCACCCGGCCTTCAGCTTTTCAGCGCGTCCAGCACCAGCCCCGTCGTCAGGATCTGCGGCAGGGGCCGTCCCTCGCCGCCGCCGGCCGGGTAATACAGGTAGAACGGCACGCCCGCGCGGCCATGGGCATCGAGGAACGCGCTGATCTCCGCGTTGCGGTTGGTCCAGTCGCCCTTCATGTAGACGATCCCCCGGTCATGGAAGGCCGCCTGCACGGGGGCCGACGACAGGGCCACGCGCTCGTTCACCAGGCAGGAAATGCACCACGCCGCCGTCATGTCCACAAAGACCGGACGGCCCTGCGCCCGCAGCGCCGCCAGGCGGGCGGTGGAAAACGGCTCCGCCCCGTCGGCACGCACCGCCAGGCCCCCTCCGCCAGTCCCGGCACCGCTTCCGGTCACGGGCTGGCCCAGCCCCGGCAGCAACGCCAGCACGATGCCCAGCGCCGCCAGCGCCACCGCGCGGCACAGGCGAATCCGGCGCGCGGGCGCGTCGCGCATCGCCATGGCCTGCGCCAGCCCGGTCAGCCACGCGGCCATCCCCACCAGCACCAGGCCGGTGCCCAGCACCGCCACCGCGCCCGCCCCGGCCTGCAACGCCAGCACCCACAGCAGCCACACGCAGGTGCCCAGCACCGGAAAGGCCAGCCCCTGCCGCAGGATGTCCATCCACGGCCCCGGACGCGGCAGGTGCCGCGCCAGCCCCGGCACGCCGGCCAGCACCAGGTAAGGCGCCGCCAGCCCCGCCCCCATCGCGACGAAGACCAGCATCGCCACCGGCGCCGGCGCCGACAGCGCCCCGGCGATGGCCGCCCCCATGAAAGGGGCCGTGCAGGGGGTGGCCACCAGCACCGCCAGCACCCCGGTCATGGCGTCGCCCAGATAGCCCGCGCGCACCGTCCCGGCACCCCCCAGCGCCGCGATGCCGTTGCCCATGCCGAACACTCCCAGCAGGTTCAGCGCCACCGCGAACAGCAGCCAGCAGATCGCCGCGACGAAGGCCGCGGACTGGAACTGGAACCCCCACCCCGCGACGTCGCCGGCCGCCCGCACGGCAAGGATGACGCCGCCCAGCGCCGCAAAGGCGCCCACGACGCCCGCCGTGTACGCCCCCGCCCCGGCCAGCCGCGCCGACGCCCGGCCACCGGCCAGGCGCGTCAGCGCCATGGCCTTCATCACCAGCACCGGGAACACGCAGGGCATCAGGTTCAGCACCAGCCCGCCCGCGAACGCCAGCAGCAGGATGCGCCCAAGGCCCGCGACACCCGCCGGATGGACGGCGACGGCCAGGGGCGCCCCCGCGACGACACCGGGACGCGCCGAAACCGACAGGCCGCGCGTCTGCCCCCCCGCGTCCTTCAGCACCACCACCCCGTCCAGGGTCGCGCCCGCATGGAAGGCGTCGCCGGGCTTCAGCGCCAGGGTCAGCCCCCCGTCATGCACCGACAGGGCCTGTGCCGCGTCGTGGTCGATCGCGCCGGAGGTCAGGGGCATGAACCAGGCGTCGCGCACCGTGTCGGACGACAGCCCCTCGCCCGACAGCGCCAGCGTTCCATCCGGCGCGATCGTCGCCGCGAACGGCGAGGCAGCCGGCAGCGCGGCGGCGGCCCGCGCGAACAGCGGGGCCTCGGCCGACGGGGCCGGATCGCCCGCCGGCAGGCTCAGGGTGAAGACGCCGTGCTCGGGCACGCAGACGGCGGCGCAGACCAGCCAGTCGGCGGTGGCCTTCAACACCATCGCGCCATCGCCCGCGCCATCGCCCGCGCCTTCGACCGCGACCGGGCGCAGTTCGGCGGGCAGCAGCACGTCGCCGGTATAGGCATAGGACATCAGCGGCCCGTCGCGCAGGCGCTCGGGCACCGGCCAGGCGATGGCGCCGGACCGGCCGGTGGCCCCGCCCGCGCCGCGCACATCCAGGGTCGGGGCCTCGCCCGCATCGCCGGGATTGATCCAGTAGGTGTGCCACCCCGGCTGCAGGCGCAGGCGCAGGCCGACATGCAGCGGCGCCCCCGGCCGATAGCGGTCGGTGTCGGTCACCAGCGTCGCCACATCGCGCGCGCTCGTCACCGGTGCGCTTTCCGCCGCCCCGGCGGGGCGGGGCGACAGCGCCGCAAGGGCGAGCAGGAAGACAGGCCAAAGCCGGGACAGGATCACCAACGCATTCTCCGATAGACAAGGCAACCCGGCGCCGGCGATTGCCGACGCCGGGCCACCGACGCATAAGCAGGATATGGACTCCCGCCCCAACCTGCAAAAGCCCGATCGGCAGCCCCCCGGCTGGGCCATCCCGGCCGACCTGCCGGTGGCCGAAATCCTGCCGGCCCTGCGCGACAGCCTGGCGCGCGTGCCGGGCGCGGTGCTGGTCGCCCCGCCCGGCGCGGGCAAGACCACAACGGTGCCGCTGGCGCTGCTGGACGCGCCCTGGCGCGGCGACGGGCGCATCGTCATGCTGGAACCCCGCCGGCTGGCCGCCCGCGCGGCGGCCCAGCGGATGGCCGGCCTGCTGGGCGAACAGGCCGGCGGGCTGGTCGGCTACCGCACGCGCCTGGACTCCGCAGTGTCCGAGCGCACGCGCATCGAGGTGGTGACCGAGGGGCTGATGGTCCGCCGCCTGCTGTCCGACCCGACGCTGGAGGGCGTGGCCTGCGTCATCCTGGACGAAATCCACGAACGCTCGCTGGATGCCGACGCGGCGCTGGCCTTCTGCCTGGATGTGCAACGCAGCCTGCGGCCGGACCTGCGGCTGGTGGCGATGTCCGCGACCATGGACGGCGCGGCGCTGGCGACCCTGATGGACGCCCCGCTGATCGAAAGCGCGGGCCGGATGTTCCCCGTGGACATCCAGCATGCCCCCCGCGACATTCCCCATCTGCGCGACCTGCCCGACGCCATGGCCCGGACGATCCGCGCCGCGCTGGCCGCGCATGAGGGCGACATCCTGGCCTTCCTGCCCGGCGTGGGCGAAATCCGGCGCACCCAGACGGCGCTGGCCGGCGTATCGGCCGCCGTCCTGCCGCTCTATGGCGAAATGCCCCCGGCCGAGCAGGACCGCGTCCTGCGTCCCGCGCCGGATGCCGGGCGGCGGGTCATCCTGTCGACCTCGATCGCCGAGACGTCGCTGACCGTGCCCGGCGTGCGAATCGTGGTCGATGGCGGCTTCCGGCGCAGCCCGCGCCTGGACCCCGGCACCGGCCTGTCGCGGCTGGACACCGTGCGGATTTCCCGCGCGGCGGCGGCCCAACGCGCCGGCCGCGCGGGGCGCGAGGCCCCCGGCGTCGCCCTGCGCCTGTGGAGCGAGGCGACCGGGCGCGGCATGGCCCCGCACGACCGGGCCGAGATCCTGGACGGCGAGCTGACCGGCCTGCGGCTGGACACCGCCGCGTGGCAGGACGCGATGGGCACCCCGCCCGAGGCCCTGCCCCTGCCGGACGCCCCACCCAACGGCGCGTTCGCGGCGGCGCGCACCCTGCTGGCCGACCTGGGCGCGCTGGATGCCGAGGGCCGGATCACCCCGGCCGGCCAGCGCATGGCGGCGCTGGGCGCGCATCCGCGCCTGGCGGCCATGATGCTGGCCGCCGGCGACCCGGCCGAGGCCGCCCTGGCGGCCGACATCGCCGCCCTGCTGGAAGAACGCGACCCCCTCCGCCCCCGGCCCGCGCCCGCCGGCAGGGGAGCCAGAGGCGGCGCGCCCGCCATCCCGCCCGCCGACATCGCCCTGCGGCTGGAGCTGATCGCCGGCGGCGACCATGCCGATGCCGATCGCGGCGCGCTGGCGCGCATCCGCCAGGCGGCGGGGCAGTACCGCCGGCGCATGGGCCTGCGCGGCGACGCCTCCGCGTCGGGCGACGCCGGCGCGCTGCTGGCCGCCGCCTTCCCCGACCGCATCGCCCAGCGGCGCGGCGAGCCCGGCAGTTTCCGCCTGTCGGGTGGCGGCGGCGCGCGCCTGGGCAAGACCGACCGCCTGGCCGATGCCGGCCTGCTGGCGGTCGCGACCCTGCAGGTGCGCGTGGCGGCCGACATCCGGCTGGCCGCCCCGCTGGACCCCGACCGCCTGCCCGACACCCTGCGCGCCCGCGCGCACGAGCAGGTGGAAACGACGCTGGACCCGGTGACCGGAACAGTGATGGCGCGCCGCCGCCTGCGGCTGGGGGCGCTGGTGCTGCGCGACCGCACGGTGGCCGCCGCCCCCGACGAGGTCGCGGACCTGCTGCTGCGCCAGGTGGCCGACCGGCTGGACAGCGCCCTGGACTGGACGCCGGCGGCGCGGCAGTTCCAGGCCCGGCTGGCGCTGGCGCGCGCCCTGCCGGGGCGCGAGGACCTGCCCGACCTGTCGGACGCGGCGCTGGCCCGCGATGCCGCGGACTGGCTGCCGCCCTGGCTGGCCGGCCTGACCCGCCTGTCCGAGGTCGCGGCCCTGGACATGCTGGCCATCCTGCGCGGGCGGCTGGACCATGCGACGCTGACCTGGCTGGACCGCACGCTGCCCGCGTCCCTGGACCTGCCGGGGGGGCGCGTGGCCATCGATTACACCCAGCCGGTGCCCACCGCCTCGGCGCGGGCGCAGACGTTCTACGGCCTGCGCGAGACGCCGCGCCTGGCCGACGGCCGCGTGCCCCTGCAGATCGCCCTGCTGTCGCCCGCCGGACGGCCGCAGGCGATCACCGCCGACCTGGCCGGGTTCTGGGCCGGGTCGTGGGCCGACATGCGCCGGGACATGCGCGGGCGCTATCCCCGGCACGACTGGCCGGAACAGCCGGCGACCGCCACGCCGCCCGCCCGGCGGGGCCAATCGGGCCGGCCATGACGCCGGCCCGTTTATCGGCTATCGTCGCGATGGACCGGCCGATCGGGCCGCCCGATCAGGAACAGGACCCCGTGCCCATGCGGCGGATGGCTGCCCTCTCCCTTCGCCGCGCGGCTCCCGCGCTTTTACTGCCCCTGCTGGCCTGCCCGCCCACGACGGCATTCGCGGCCGACGCCCCCCTGTTCGCCTCCCCGATGCCGCCGCTGGTGGCCACGGGGCCGCTGACCTTCGCGCCGCTGGTGCGGCTGGTCGTCCCGGCCGTGGTCAATATCGCGGTGACGCAGGACGCCGACGATCCGCACAAGCGCCAGCCCGTACCCCCCGGCGTCAAGGGCACCCCGTTCGAGCGTCGGTTCCGCGACCGCATGCGCTCGCGCGGCGAGGAAATGCTGGGCGCGGGCTCCGGCTTCATCATCGACCCCAGCGGCGTGATCGTGACCAACAACCATGTGGTGGGCGAGGCCGACCGCATCATCGTGTCGCTGTCCGACGGCACGGAATTTCCCGCCAAACTGCTGGGCAGCGACGACCTGACCGACATCGCGGTCATCCAGATCCAGGCCCCGCACCCGCTGCCGTTCGTGACCTGGGGCGACAGCCGGCAGATCAATGTCGGCGACTGGATCATGGCGGCGGGCAACCCGTTCGGCCTGGGGTCGTCGGTGACGGCCGGCATCGTGTCGGCGCGCGGGCGCGACATCGGCGCCAGCCCGTTCGACGATTTCCTGCAACTGGACGCCCCGATCAATCCGGGCAATTCCGGCGGCCCGTCCTTCAACCTCAGCGGCCAGGTGGTGGCGCTGAACACCGCCATCGTCTCGCCCACCGGGGGGTCGGTAGGCATCGGCTTCGGCATCCCGTCGGAAATCGTCGCCCCCATCGTCGCCGAACTGCGCCGCACCGGGCATATCGACCGCGGCTGGCTGGGCGTGACCCTGGCCGACGGCGACACGCACGACGGGGTACGCATCACCGACATCGACCGCGACGGCCCGGCCCAGCGGGCCCATCTGCGTACCGGCGACATCGTGCTGACGGTGGGGGACGAACCGATGGACAGTTCCCGCACCCTGATCCGCACCATCGCGGCGGAACATCCCGGATCGACCGTCCAGGTGAAGATCCGCCGGCGCGGCGTGGTGCAGACGGTGGCGGTGGTGGTCGCCCATCGCCCCGAAGGCATGGACGACTAAGATTAAGACCATCCGACAAGGCGTGGACGGCTGCTCTGGTCAGCGGGGCGTCCGCGAGGGTAAGATACTGTTATCCACAGGAACCGGGAGCCGGACCGACATGCATATCCTGGTCGTCGAGGACGATCCGACCGTCCGCAATTTCATCGCCAAAGGCCTGCGCGAGGCCGGGCATCTGGTCGAACCCGTGGATAACGGCAAGGACGGGCTGTTCCTCGCGGTCAGCGAGAATTTCGACCTGATTATCCTGGACCGCATGCTGCCCGGCGGGATCGACGGCCTGCGGCTGCTGGAGACGATCAGGGCGCAGAACAACAGCACCCCGGTCCTGCTGCTGTCCGCGCTGGCCGATGTCGACGACCGCGTGCAGGGGCTGAAGGCCGGCGGCGACGATTACGTGACCAAGCCCTTCGCGTTCAGCGAACTGCTGGCCCGTGTCGAGGCCCTGTCGCGCCGGGGCCGTAGCGACAACGCGCCGCAGACGCGCCTGACCGTGGCCGATCTCGAGGTCGACCTGCTGTCACGCTCGGTCCGGCGCGGAGGGCAGAAGATCGACCTGCAACCCCGGGAATTCCGCCTGCTGGAATATCTGATGCGCCATGCCGGACAGGTCGTGACGCGGACCATGCTGCTGGAAGGGGTATGGGACTATCATTTCGACCCGCAGACCAACGTCATCGACGTCCACGTCTCGCGCCTGCGGCAGAAGGTGGACAAGCCCTTCGACACGCCGCTGATCCACACGATCCGCAACGCCGGATACATGCTGCGGGCGGACTAGGGCGGGCAGTGGCGCGCATGGAAATCGCCTGATTATGCCCGATGGACACGACAGCGCGACTGGCAGGCGCAGGCGGCGGTTCCGCATCCCGCGTTCGGCCAGCCTGCGCTTCTCGCTGGGCTACGGGGTGCTGTTCGCGCTGTCGTCCATCCTGTTCATGTCCTTTATCTGGTGGGGCACGATCGGCTTCCTGGAACGGCAGGTGGAAACCGCGATCAATGCCGACGCCCGCGCGCTGAGCCAGCGCTGGGCCGAAGGCGGGCTGCCGACGCTTGCGCTGACCATCGACGACCGCCTGGAACAGAATCTGGACGACGACGCGATCTACCTGATGGTCGACCCGTCGGGGCATCGCCTGGCCGGCAACCTGTCGGAATGGCCGGCCCCGGTGGTGCGTACCGACGCATGGTACGCGCTGCAGGTCACGCGGGCGGGCATGCAGGATACGGCGCAGGTCCATGCCTTCGACCTGCCGGGCGGCTTTCGCCTGCTGGTCGGCCGGGACATCCGCGCGCGCGCCGTGCTGCGCCGGCTGCTGACCGATTCGCTGCTGTGGGCCTGGATGATGGTGACGCTGCTGGCCGTCAGCGGCGCCGTGCTGGTCCACGGCATGTTCCGCCGCATGATAAAATCGGTCGCCCAGACTACGTCCGCGATCGCACATGGCGACCTGTCGCGCCGCATGCCGCTGGTGGGCAATGGCGACGAACTGGACCAGGTGGCCGAGGCGATCAACGAGATGCTGGACCGCATCGTCCGGCTGATGGACGGCGTGCGGCAGGTATCCAACGCCATCGCCCACGACCTGCGGACCCCGATCACCCGCGCCCGCACCCAACTGGAAGACGCCGCCCTGCACGCCCATGGCGAGGACGAGCTGCGTGCGGCCGTCGAACGCGCGGTGGGGCATCTGGACAACGTCACGGCGGTGTTCGAAGCCCTGCTGCGGATTGCCCAGATCGAGGCCGGGTCGCGGCGCTCGGCCTTCGCGCCCTTCGACCTGGCGCCGCTGCTGGTCGATGTCGGCGACCTGTACGAAGCGGTGGCCGAGGAACGGCAGATCCGGCTGGTGCTGCGCCTGCCGCCCAGCCTGCCCTTTTATGGCGATTCGGCGATGATGCAGCAGGCGGTGGCCAACCTGCTGGACAATGCCATCAAATTCTCGCCCGCCGGCGGAACGGTGACGCTGGCCGCCGCGCTGGGCCCGGCCCTGCCGGGGCTGGCCATGTCCGCGCCGGGCCGCAACGCCGTGTCCATCGCCGTGACCGACGAAGGCATCGGCATGAACGAGGCCGACCTGGCCCGGGCGTCCGAACGCTTCTTCCGCGCCGAGACGGCGCGCAACACGCCGGGCGCCGGCCTGGGCCTGTCGCTGGTGCAGGCGATCGTGCAACTGCATGGCGGCGTGCTGCGCCTGCGGGCGCAGCAGCCGGGACTGTCGGTCCGCATGATCCTGCCCGTGGCGCGCCAGGCCGCCCGCCCCCGCTCCACCCCGCGCCCTCCCATCCCCATCCCGCCCGTGCCGCGGCCGGGCGCCACGCCACTCCCGGCCCCGCCGGGGGGCGTGACGGAGACTTCACAATCACCCAATGGGGGCGACAGATGACCCGCCCTAGGTTTCGATTCATGATTACACGGCCTCTCGCGGTTCCGGTCCTGATGGCCATGGGCTTGTGCCTGTGCGGCTTCGCGCCGGTGTCCGACGAGGACACGCCGCCGATCCTCGGCAATCGCACCGATTCCGCAACCGGACATCCGGTGGTCATCACCAGCGACAGCCGCGCGTTCTGCGACCGGCTGGTAACGGTCATCGATGCCTATGGGCCACCCCTGACGCATGAGGTCCATGATCTACGCAACCAGGGCGCGCATCTGTGCCGCGAGGGCAAGCTCCGCTCGGGCATCGAGCAGTTGCGCCGCGCGCTGATGGTGCTGAAGGAAGACAATCATTCATGACACGCCGCTCCCCCGTCCCCCACGCCGTGCTGGCCGTTCTGGCGCTGGCCGCCGCCCCCGCCACGCTGCTTCCGCTGCTGGGCCCGACGCCCGCCCTCGCCCAGGACGTCCCGCCGGACGCGCCCCGGCCCGGCCCGGCCGCAACCGAACTGACCCTGTCCGGAACGGGCACGGTCCACGCCGCGCCCGACCGGCTGACGGCGACGCTGTTCGCCGAAAGCACGGCCGCCAATGCCGCGACGGCGCAGGGAAAGGTCAACGCGCTCGTGCGCCAGACGTTGGACGCCGCCAACGCCGCCGGCGGCCTGACCACCGTCACCGAAGGCTATTTCGTCCAGCGTGACGACACCGCCAGGCCGCAATCATCCCAGTGGACGGCGCGCCAGACCATCCGCCTGACCGGCGCCGACGGCGCCGCATTGCTGGACCTGGTGGGGAAACTCCAGGCACGCGGGCTGGCCCTGTCGGGGCTGGACTGGTCCCTGTCCTCCGACCGGCGTCAGGAGCTGACCAGCCAGGCCGAAGCCGAGGCGCTGAAGGACGTACGCCGCCGGGCGGATGCCGCCGCGACGGTGCTGGGGATGAAGGTCGCCACCATCCGCTCGGTCTCGCTGGGCGACCGGACCATGCCACGCCCCATGCCGATGATGGCGATGGCCGCCCGCGCCGCCGCCTTCCCCCCTTCTGCCCCCGCGGAGGAACAGGACGTCACGGCATCGGCCACCGCGACGGTCCTGCTGCGGCCGTAGGCGGGCGATTCCGTCTCATCCGTTCCGGAGGGCCGTCCACACGGCAAGCGCGCGTGCCCGCGCCTGCCGGTGATCCACGATCGGCGCCGGGTAATCCCGCCCCAGGACCACGCCATGCGCCCCCAGCGCCCCCGCACCGGCCACCCAGGGGGCATGAATCAGGTTCGCCGGCACGGCCGCCAGTTCCGGAACCCAACGACGGATATAATCGCCCCCCGGATCGAATTTCTCTGACTGCGTGACCGGATTCATGATCCGGAAGAACGGGGCCGCATCCACGCCCGTACCCGCACTCCACTGCCAGTTCATCGGATTGCTCGCCGGATCGTGGTCCACAAGCGTGTCGGCAAACCAGGCCTCGCCGTGCCGCCAGTCGATCAGCAGATGTTTCACGAGAAACGACGCCACAACCATCCTGACCCGGTTGTGCATCCAGCCCGTCCGCCAGAGCTGCCGCATACCGGCGTCCACCAGCGGGTACCCCGTCCGCCCCGTCTGCCAGGCCCGCAGCCCCTCGGGGTCTGTCCGCCAGGGCAATCCGTCGAACACGCCGCGAAGATTCCGCCGCGCCAGATCCTCGTGCTGGAACAGCAGCGACCAGGCGAACTCGCGCCAGCCAAGTTCGGTCAGAAATTTCGTGGCCTCCTGTCCCGAATCCGCAACGGCCTGCCAGATCTGGGCCGGCGTGACATGGCCGAACCTCAGATAGGGCGACAGTCGGGACGTTCCCTCCGCCGCCGGAGTATCCCGCTCGCGCCCGTACGCCGCCAGATCCTCCGCCAGGAATCGCGTCAGGCATTCCTGTGCCGCCGCTTCGCCCGGCTCCCATTCCTCGCGCAGGCCGGCCGCCCAGTCCGGAGTCGCAGGCAACAGCCCGAAGCCTGCCGGCGCCACACGGCTTTCCTCGAACGTCTCGGGCAATTGTGCGAATGACAGGTCCGCCGGAGCCGGCAGGGGCGGTCGCGGCCCCCCGAACGCACAGGCCGCACGCCAGAAAGGCGTGAACATCTGGAATGGCGCGCCACCACGGGTACGGATCGTCCAGGGTTCATGCAGCAACGCGCCCGCGAAGCTGTGACCCGCAACGCCGATCTGCCGCAGCGCCACCTTGAGCGCGGCATCCACGCCACGCCCGGCCGGATCGTACCGACGGTTCCAATGGACGGCGACGGCCCTGCTGCCTCGCGCCAGTTCGGGAATCAGATGGCCGGCCGCCCCGCGCAGCACATGCAACGCACCGCCATGCGCGCGCAAGGCGGCGTCCAACGCGCGTAAGGCCCCGGCCAGCCACCAGCGCGCCGCCCCTCCGGGAAATGTGGCGGCATCCAGCACGAACACACACAGCACCGGGCGCCCCGTTCCGACGGCCGCCGACAGGGCCGCATTATCGGCCAGCCGGAAATCCTCGCGAAACCAGACGAGTACGGGATTGGATCGCGTCATGATGGAAAACGTGCTCCCGGAACGAAAAAAGCCCGGACGAACTGTCCGGGCCTTTTCTGATCTTCGGTTCCTCGGATCCCGGTTCAGCGGGGCGAGAGGACCATAATCATCTGGCGGTTTTCCAGCTTCGGCATCTGCTCGACCTTCGCCTGTTCGTCCATTTCCGAACGAATCCGCTCCAGCACCTTGATGCCCAGGTCCTGATGCGCCATCTCGCGGCCGCGGAAACGCAGGGTCACCTTGACCTTGTCGCCTTCCCCGATGAACGACTTCATGGCGCGCATCTTCACCTGATAGTCGTTTTCATCGATGTTGGGGCGGACCTTGACCTCCTTGATCTCGATGACCTTCTGCTTCTTGCGGGCCTCGTTGCGCTTCTTCTGCTGCTCGTACTTGAACTTGCCGTAATCCAGGATCTTGGCGACCGGCGGTTCGGCGTTCGGACTGATTTCCAGCAGGTCGAGACCCACGGCATAGGCACGCATCAGCGCGTCGCGCGTGGGCATGACACCCAGCATCTCGCCGTCCGCGTCGATCAGACGCACCTGCGGGACGCGGATTTCCTCGTTGACGCGTGGGCCCTCGCGGTTAGGCGGAGTGGGCATCGGAGGTCTGGCTATGGTCGGCTCCTGTCTTCATTTCGGTACGGAGGACACGCCGCCCTGGACCTGCACCCAGGGGCCAGGCGAGCGGGTTGGCGTGAAAAACCTCCGGTTAGGCCGCTATGTGGCGCAATCTGGCCACTCAGATCAAGTATTCTCGGCGCATGGAGGACGAAGCCAGCCATGCGCCGCAAGCAGACGCCGCCTGAAAGGTCAGCGCGTACGGCGCAAGTCGGGCGGCAGGGCCTCGTCCGCCAGCGCCCGCGCCGCGTCGTCCAGCGACACGACCTCCTGCGCCGCGCCGCCCAGCCGGCGGATGGCGACGGTACCCTGCTCGGCCTCCTTGCGGCCCACGACCAGGATCACGGGCACGCGCGCCAGGCTGTGCTCGCGGATCTTGGCGTTGATCTTCTCGTTGCGGGTGTCGGTCTCGACCACCAGTCCCGCCGCCTTCAACGTGTCGGCCACCTGCTGGGCATAGGGGGCGGCATCGGTGACGATCGAGGCCACCACCACCTGCACCGGGGCCAGCCACAGCGGGAAACGGCCGGCATGCTGTTCGATCAGGATGCCCAGGAAGCGCTCGAACGAGCCCAGGATCGCGCGATGCAGCATCACCGGGCGGTGGCGGGCGCTGTCCTCGCCGATATAGGATGCATCCAGCCGTTCCGGCAGCACGTAATCGACCTGCAGCGTGCCGCACTGCCAGTCGCGGCCGATGGCGTCGCGCAGCACGAATTCCAGCTTCGGCCCGTAGAACGCGCCCTCGCCGGGATTATGCTCGTACGAAACCCCCGCCAGGCGGCAGGCCTCGATCAGCGCGCCCTCGGCCCGGTCCCAGGTCTCATCGGTACCCGCGCGCTGGTCGGGCCGGTCGGCGAACTTCACCCGGAAGCTCTCGAACCCCAGGTCGGCATAGACGTCGGCCAGCATGCGTACGAATCGCGCGGTCTCGGCCGCGATCTGGTCCTCGGTGCAGAAGATGTGCGCGTCGTCCTGGGTGAACGAGCGCACGCGCATGATCCCGTGCAGCGCGCCCGACGGTTCATAGCGATGGCAGGCGCCGAATTCCGCCATCCGCAGCGGCAGTTCGCGGTACGAACGCAGGCCGTGGCGGAAGATCTGCACATGGCACGGGCAGTTCATCGGCTTGAGGGCGAGGGTCTTGTCCTCGTCCTCGACGGTCGCGACGAACATGTGCTCGCGATATTTGTCCCAGTGGCCCGAGGCCTCCCACAGCGCGCGATCGACCAGCTGGGGGGTGCGGACCTCCTCGTACCCGCCGCGCGTCTGCGCCCGGCGCATGTAGTCCTGCAACACCGTATAGAGGCGCCAGCCCTTGGCGTGCCAGAAGATCGACCCCACGGCCTCCTCCTGGATGTGGAACAGATCCATCTCGCGCCCGATGCGGCGATGGTCGCGGCGCTCGGCTTCCTCAAGCTGGTGCAGGTGGGCGTCCAGTTCCTTCTGGTCGCGCCACGCGGTGCCGTAGATGCGCGTCAGCATCGGGTTGCGGTGGTCGCCGCGCCAGTATGCCCCGGCCACCTTCATCAGCTTGAAGGCATTGCCCACGTCGGCCGTGCCGCGCAGATGCGGCCCCCGGCACAGGTCCAGCCATTCGCCCTGGCGGTAGATCGAGATCTGCTCGTCCTCGGGCAGGTCGCGGATCAGCTCGGCCTTGAAGCGTTCGCCCCGGTCCTCGAAGAAACGGATCGCCGCGTCACGCGGCCAGACCTCGCGCGCGAAGGCGGCGTTCGCGGCCACGATCTCGCGCATGCGGGCCTCGATCGCCGGGAAATCCTCGGGCGTGAAGGGCTCGTTGCGGTAGAAATCGTAATAGAAGCCGTTTTCGATCGACGGGCCGATCGTCACCTGCGTGCCGGGCCACAGCGACTGCACCGCCTCGGCCAGCACATGGGCGGCGTCGTGGCGGATCATCTCCAGCGCCGCTTCGTCCTTGCGGGTGACGAAGCGCACCGACGCATCGTCCGAAATCTCGCGCGACAGATCGACCAGCCGGCCGTCGATTTCCATCGCCAGGGCGGCGCGGGCCAGTCCGGGGCCGATGGCCTCCGCCACCGTAGTGCCCGTCACCGGACCGTCAAAGCGGCGAACGGATCCGTCAGGCAGGGTGATGGCAGGCATGGATGGATGCTCCGGGCAAAAAGAACAGGCGGAAAAAACAGGGAAACGTCGCTGTAATGGCCTCAGCCGAGCGACGCCGCAACCCTCTCGACGCTCAGGGTGGCCAGATCGTCCACGCGGATGACCCGCACCTGCCCCGGCACGTGGCCCAGCGGGGCGGTCAACGACGGGTCGCTGTCGCGCGAAAACAGGACCGTCGCCGGGCAGCCCATGGCCGCGGCCAGATGCATCGGCCCGGTGTCGTTGCCCACCGCCAGCCGCGCCCGCGCGGCCAGGCCCGCCAGCTCGGCCAGGCTGGTCCGTCCGGTCAGGTCGCGGGCCTCGGGACAGGCGGCCAGGATCACGGCCGCCAGCGGGGCCTCGGCCTGCGTGCCGACCACCACCGGCGTCACGCCCGCATCCCGCAGGCGGCGGGCCAGCCCCCCGAACCGTTCGGCGGGCCAGCGTTTCGCCGGGCGATGCGGGGCAGCCCCCGGCACCAGCAGGGCGTAGGGATCAGGCAGCACCGGTCCGCCCGTCGCCAGCCATGACAAATCGGCGTCCGGGACGTCGGCAATGCCGGCGCGGCGCAGCTGGTCGCGCTGGCGCGCGCGGGTGTGCATGTAATTGCGCTGCGGATTGTCGTGCGGCCGGGACGCGCCCGCCGCGATGCCCGACCAGGCGGGACGCCCCGCCAGGCGGAAATAGCGCGACGACCGGCCGGAGGTCTGCAGGTCATAGACCATGTCGTGGCCCGACAGCACCCGCCGCAGCGCCACGAGTGCCGCCAGGTTCCACCACGGCGGCCGCGCGTCCACCACCACGCGGTCGAACCACGGCGCGGCGCGCATCAGCCCGGCGAACGGCGCGGTCGTCAGCAGCGTCACCTCGGCGGTGGGATGATGGGCGCGGATTGCGGCGAAAGGGGCGAAAGCCTGGACCAGATCGCCCAGCGCACCCAGCTTAATCACGAGAATACGCGTCATGCGTCCTCGTTAATCCAGAACCCCCCGCAAGAAAACAGCGGGGCCGCATGAAGGAACGGAAACCCGGATAAACCGGCGTCGCCCCCGGAACGGAGCGCTGACGCGCCGCGATCGGGGGCAACGCCGGAGAAAAGAGGAGACAGCAGACGCGCCGCCCATCTTCATGGAGGTTTCCGTTTCTTCTTGCTTCTTCTTGTTCTTCTATCTTCTTGGAGGTGATGGCCCACCCCATGACATGATCTGTAGCACATGCCGGGGCCCTGTCCATGTTACACGGTCACATATGACGCGAACGTGACCCCTGCGCCCCAAGCATACCTCGAATGCATCACGGCGCGTCGGGGTCGGCCTCCAGCACCGCCAGGTCCTGCCGCGCCATGTCGGCCTGCCGGGAATCCGGGGCAAGGGCCTTCACCTGCTCCCAGTCGCTGCGCGCGCCCGTCAGGTCGCCCTGCCGCTGCCGCACGATGCCCCGTTCCAGCAGGGCCGCGACGTCCTGCGGCGCACGGCCCACGGCCGCGTCGATATCCGCCCGCGCCAGGTCGATCCGCCCCAGCCTCCGGTAGGCCGACGCCCGGACCACCAGGGCCTGGGCCAGCATGTCGGCGCGCGCCGGCAGCGGCGACAGGTCGGCGACCGCCTGCGCGGCATGGCCGCTTTCCACCCCCGCCCGCGCCCGGACCATCCGCAGGCCCGGATCGTCCGGACGCAGGGTCAGGCCGTATCCGGCGCTGTCGAACGCCCGCGCGGGGTCGCCGTCCTCCTGCCAGGCGCGCGCCGCCTCGCCCGCGATGTCGGCGCGCGCCGCCGGGTCGCCGGGGGCGTGCGCCAGACTGTCCAGTTCGATCGCCGCGTCACGCGGATCGCCCAGGGCGACCAGCGCCAGCGCCCCGCAGCGCGCGGCCTGGGCGCCGCCGCCCCGCGCCCGCCACGCGGTGGCGTAGTCGCGCGCGCCATCGGGGTCGTCGGGCAGCCGCGCAAGGCATGCGGCCAGGTCCGGCGCGCGGGCCCGGCCGTCCCCGGGCGCCGCCGCGACGAACCACCCGGCCAGCAGCGCCGGGGCCGACCCATGCCGCACGGCCCGGAGAAAGGAGGATGTCATGCCACGCATTGGGACCCGTGGCGGGAGGGCGGTCAAGGCCGCGCCTTCCCTTCCGGCAGGACGATGCGTTTCCGGTCCGTTCATGCTAAGGCAGCCCGCATGGAGTCGCCGCATCGTCCCGTCATTCTTCAGGTCCTGCCCGCGCTGGATGCCGGCGGCATCGAACAGGGCACCATCGAGATGGCCGACGCCATCGTCCGGGCCGGCGGCGCCGCCCTGGTGGCCAGCGCCCATGGCCGGCTGGTGCCGCGCCTGCGCCATGTCGGCGCGACGCACCTGCCACTCGACCTGCGGTCCAAGAACCCACTGACGATCCTGGCCAACGCGCGGCGGCTGGCGCGCCTGATCGCCGAGCACGGGGTGACGCTGGTCCATGCCCGCTCACGCGCGCCCGGCTGGTCGGCGGCGCTGGCCTGCCGGCGCACCGGCGTCCCGCTGGTGACCACCTGGCATGGCGTGTATCGCGAGAACGTGCCGGGCAAGCGCCGGTACAACGCCGTCATGGCGTCGGGCCGCCGGGTCATCGCCATCAGCGCCTTCATCGCCCGGCGGCTGGCGCGCGATTACGGGGTCGGCCCCGACCGCCTGCGGCTGATCCCGCGCGGCGCGGACACCGCGTGGTTCGATCCCGATGCGGTCCAGGGCCCGCGCATGCAGGCCCTGGCCGAGCAATGGGGCCTGCCGGACGACGCGGCGATCATCATGCTGCCCGGACGGATCACCCCCTGGAAGGGCCAGGCCCTGCTGCTGGACGCCCTGGCGCGCATGGAGGCCGCCGGCGGATGCGGCCGCGCGTGGGCCTGCGTCTTCGTCGGGCCGGCCCGCGCGCGCGACCGCCACGGCCAGGCCCTGCTGCGCGCCGTCGCGGCGCACCCGGCGCTGCACGGGCGGGTGCATTTCGCCGGCCATTGCGCCGACATGCCGGCGGCCTTCGCGCTGGCCGACATCGTCGTCGTGCCGTCCCTGCACCCCGAACCGTTCGGCCGCGTGGTGGTCGAGGCCCAGGCCATGGCCCGCCCGGTGATCGTCGCCGCCCACGGCGCGGCGATGGAAACCGTGACGGACGGCGAAACCGGCCTGACCGTCCCGCCGGGCGACGCCCACGCCCTGGCCCTGGCGATCCGCCGCATCCTGTGCATGCCCCCGCAGGACAGCGCGGCCCTGGGCCAGGCGGCGCGCGCCAACGTCCTGGCGCACTACACCACCGCCGCCATGCAGCAGGCCACGCTGGCGGTCTATGACGAAGTGCTGGGCTCCACCCTGGCCTGGCACTTCGCCGCCACGGCCGACCTCCCCGACACGACAGGTCCCGACCATGCAGAATGATCCCTTCCGCTCTCCCCGCCCCGCTCCCCGCGTGGTGTCCTGGACACAAAGCATCGCGCTGTTCTGCTTCGGCGCCAGCATCCTGCTGGAAATCGGCCAGGCCCAGTGGCGCTGGCCGGTCATCGGGCGAGGCTGGCCCATCCTGGGGCTGGACGTCGCGGGGGCCGTGCTGATGGCGACGTCGCTGGGCCTGCTCTGGGCGGCCCGTCGCCGATAGAACGAAGGTCGGGCGCCTCCGGAACCCCTTCTCGCCCGGCACAGCCTGCTGCTAGACTGTCACGCACCATGACCCGCCCTCCCACACCGCCCTCCGCGACCGCCGCCGAACGGGCCGAGGCCGCGCGGCAGGAACGCCATGCCCGCGCGGCGGCGGCCCTGCGCGAGAATCTGCGTCGGCGCAAGCAGCAGTCGCGCGCCCGCGCCGACGCGGACCCGGCCGGAAAAGACGGCGCGACCGGCAAGCCGGGCGACGACGCAAACGCGTGATTGCGGTTCGCCTCGCCCTTCGCTAGTGGTCGGGCTGGCACAGGGGGAGGATCGTTTCCCTCCACGCGACGGAGGCCGAAGACACATGCCCATCATGCCCGACACCTGGATTCGCACCATGGCCCGCGAGGCCGGGATGATCGAACCCTTCGTGGAGCATCAGACGCGCGAGGGCGTGATTTCCTACGGCCTGTCCTCCTACGGCTACGACGCGCGCGTGGCGTCGGAATTCAAGATCTTCACCGACGTCGACAACGCCATCGTCGACCCCAAGAATTTCGCGGCCAACAGCTTCGTCACGCGCGAAGGGCCGGTCTGCATCATCCCGCCCAACAGCTTCGCGCTGGCGCACACGGTGGAATATTTCCGCATCCCGCGCGACACGCTGGTGGTCTGCCTGGGCAAATCGACCTACGCGCGCTGCGGCATCATCGTGAACGTCACCCCGCTGGAACCGGAATGGGAAGGCCAGGTGACGATCGAAATCAGCAACACCACCCCCCTGCCGGCGCGGATCTACGCCAACGAAGGCATCTGCCAGTTCCTGTTCTTCCAGGGCGCCTCGCCCTGCGAGGTCAGCTATGCCGACCGGGCGGGAAAATACATGGGGCAGCGCGGCGTCGCCACGCCCCGGATGTAGGAGCCGGCGCATGGACCGTTTCATCATTCGCGGCGGGCAGCGGCTGCGGGGCGACATCGTCATCGGCGGCGCGAAGAACGCGGCGCTCAAGCTGCTGGTCGCGGGCCTGCTGACGTCCGAACGGCTGGTGCTGCACAACGTGCCGCGCATCGCCGACATCGCCACGATGCGCCGGCTGCTGGAACAGCACGGCCTGACGGTCGAGGACGTGGACGGCACCGGGGGCACGCTCGCGGTCGGCGGCGCCATCACCAACACCGAGGCCCCGTACGACATCGTATCGCGGATGCGCGCCTCGATCCTGGTGCTGGGCCCCCTGCTGGCCCGCTGTGGCGAGGCCCGGGTGTCGCTGCCCGGCGGCTGCGCCATCGGCACCCGCCCGGTAGACATGCACCTCAAGGGGCTGGAGGCGCTGGGCGCCGAGATCACGCTGGAAAACGGCTATATCAACGCCCGCGCCCCGCGCGGCCTGGTGGGCGATCGCATCGTCCTGCCGTTCGCGTCGGTGGGGGCCACGGAAAACCTGCTGATGGCCGCCTGCCTGGCGCGCGGCCGGACCGAGATCATCAACGCGGCGCGCGAGCCCGAGATCGGCGACCTGGTCGCCTGTCTCAACGGCATGGGCGCGCGCATCACCGGCACGGGCGGCGGCACGCTGACCATCGACGGCGTCGAAGCCCTGCACGGCGCGACGCACCACGTCATGCCCGACCGCATCGAATGCGGCACCTATGCCTGCGCGGCCGGCATCACTGGCGGCGAACTGCGCCTGGTCGGCGGCCGGCTGGAGCATCTGGGCGCGGTCGTCCGCACGCTCGAGGAAGCGGGCGTCGAGGTCCTGCAGGAAGACGACGCCCTGCGCGTCCGCCGCACCGGCGCGCTGCGCGGCGTGGACATCATGACCGAACCCTATCCCGGCTTCCCCACCGACATGCAGGCGCAGTTCATGGCCCTGCTGTCGGTCGCCGAAGGGGCCTCGATGGTCACCGAGACGATCTTCGAGAACCGCTTCATGCATGTCCCGGAACTCAACCGGATGGGTGCGCGCATCAACGTCCACGGGTCGTCGGCCATCATCCGAGGCGTCCACGCCCTGTCGGGCGCGCCGGTCATGGCGACCGACCTGCGGGCGTCGTTCTCGCTGATCCTGGCGGGCCTGGCGGCGCACGGCGAAACCATCCTCAGCCGCGTCTATCATCTGGACCGGGGATATGAGGCGGTGGAACAGAAACTGGCCCGCTGCGGGGCGCAGATCGAACGCGTGCGGGACTGAGACCGTCAAAGGGTATAGCCCGGCCTCCCCTGCCCCGCGTCACATACCCTTCCTGCGACAGGGCAGAATGTGATAAGGCGCAGCGCGCTTTGTACCTGGAGAACGCATGACCGCCCCGACCCCGGACACGCCGCTGGTTCTCGCCCTGCCCAAGGGGCGTATCCTGAAGGCCGCGGCCCCCCTGCTGGCCGGGGCCGGTATCACCCCCGCCGCCGACTGCCTGGACGAGGGCAGCCGCCGCCTGCGCTTTCCCACCGACGACCCGATGCTGGACGTCGTGCGCGTCCGCTCGTTCGATGTCGCGACCTTCGTCGCGTTCGGCGGCGCGCAACTGGGCATCTGCGGCGCGGACGTGCTGATGGAATTCGACTATCCCGAGATCTACGCCCCGCTGGACCTGCGGATCGGTGCCTGCCGGGTCTCGGTCGCCCGCCCGGTCGGGCATGGGGCGGCCGACATCCCCGCCCACTGGTCGCGGGTGCGGGTCGCCACGAAATATCCCGCGCTGACCCGCCGCCATTTCGCCGCACGCGGCATCAACGCCGACATCGTGCATCTGCATGGCGCGATGGAACTGGCCCCGGTGCTGGACCTGTCGCAGTTGATCGTCGATCTGGTGGATACCGGATCGACCCTGCGCGCCAACGGGCTGGAGGAGACCGAGACGATCGCCAGCGTCACCAGCCGGCTGATCGTCAACCGCACGGCGCTGAAGACCCAGCCGGAACGGATCGGCGCGCTGATCGCCCGCTTCCGCCATGCGCTGTCCGCCACCCCCGAGCACGAGGCCGCGACGGCATGAAGCGCCTGGACACCACCCAGCCCGATTTCCGGGCCGCGTTCACCCGCCTGCTGGCCGACCGCGAGGGCGACACCGCCCGCGTCGACACCCTGGTGGCCGAGATCCTGGCCGACGTGCGCGCCCGGGGCGACGAGGCCCTGTGCGCCTACACCGCGCGGTTCGACCGGATGACGGTGACGCCGGACGGCCTGCGCGTCACCGAAGCCGAGATCGAAGCCGCCTGCGCCGCGGTCCCCGCCCCCCTGCTGGCGGCGCTGGACCTGGCCGCCGAGCGGATCGAGGCCTTCCACCGCGCCCAGATGCCGTCCGACCTGCGCTATGTCGATGCGGACGGCGTCAGCCTGGGCATGCGCTGGACGGCGCTGGATGCCGTGGGGCTGTATGTGCCGGGCGGCACGGCGGCCTATCCGTCATCGGTGCTGATGAACGCGCTGCCCGCCCGGGTCGCCGGAGTCGAGCGGCTGGCGATGTGCGTGCCCACGCCCGACGGCGTGCTGAACCCGCTGGTGCTGGCGGCAGCCCGCCGCGCCGGCGTCAGCGAAATCTACCGTATCGGCGGCGCGCAGGCCGTCGGCGCCATGGCCTACGGCACCGCGACCATCCGCCCGGTCGATCGCGTGGTCGGCCCCGGCAACGCCTATGTCGCCGAGGCCAAGCGCCAGGTGTTCGGCCGGGTGGGCATCGACAGCATCGCCGGCCCGTCCGAGGTCGTGGTCGTGGCCGACGGCGGCAACGACCCGCGCATCGTGGCGCTGGACCTGCTGGCGCAGGCCGAGCATGACGCCCTGGCGCAATCCATCCTGATTACGACCGACCCCGACCTGGCCGAGCGTGTGGCGGCGGCGGTGGCGACCGAGCTACGCACCCTGCCCCGCGCCGCCATCGCCGGGGCAAGCTGGTCGGGCCACGGCGCCATCGTCACCGTCCGCGACGAGGACGAGGCCGCCGCCCTGATCGACGAGATCGCGCCGGAACATCTGGAACTGCTGCTGGCCGACCCCGAACCCCTGTTCGCCAAGGTGCGGCATGCCGGGGCGGTGTTCCTGGGCCGCTATTGCGCCGAGGCCATCGGCGATTATGTCGGCGGCCCGAACCATGTCCTGCCGACCAGCCGCACGGCGCGATTCGCCTCCGGCCTGTCGGTGTTCGACTTCCTCAAGCGCACGACCTTCATCGGCGCGGGGCCGGACGCGCTGCGCCGGATCGGGCCGGCCGCCGTCGCCCTGGCCCGCGCCGAAGGGCTGGACGCGCATGCGCTGAGCGTGTCGGCGCGGCTGGACGCGCTGGGCCCGGATTCGGACAGAACTTGACCGCGACGCCTACAATCCGCACATATCCGCCTGCAATCCATTTCCAGGGCCACCGGGCATCCCCCAAAAGGGGACGCTCCGGCGGTTTCGCCCGCCCATGACCGCCGAACGGACGACGGCCAACAAGATGATCGAAGGACACGATGTCTAAGGAAGACATGATCGAATTCAGCGGCACGGTGACCGAGCTGCTTCCCAACGCCATGTTCCGCGTCAAGCTGGACAACGAACACATGATCCTGGCGCACACCAGCGGCAAAATGCGCAAGAACCGCATCCGCGTGCTGGCCGGCGACCGGGTGAATGTCGAAATGACGCCCTACGATCTGAGCAAGGGTCGCATCACCTTCCGCTTCAAGTAAGGCCGCGCGCCCCGTGACCGGACAGCCCCCCGGGTCGGCCGCCCGCCCGGATGCCGAGGGGCCGGGGCCCGGCCTCGTCCTTGCCTCCGCCTCGCCCCGCCGGCGCGACCTGCTGGCGCAGATCGGCCTCGTGCCCCGGCATGTCATCGCCGCCGACATCGACGAACGCCCCGGCCCGGCCGAACTGCCGCGCCCGTATGCCCTGCGGCTGGCGCGCGACAAGGCGGCGGCGGTTGCCGCCGGCCTGGCGGAGCCCGCCCTGGTGCTGGGCGCCGATACCGTGGTCGCGGTCGGCCGGCGCATCCTGCCCAAGGCCGGCGATCGCGACACCGCGCGGCGCTGCCTGACCCTGCTGTCGGGGCGGCGCCATACGGTGCTGACCGCCGTCGTCCTGCGTCCCACCACCGCCTGGGCCGACGGCCGCCCGGCCGAACGGCTGGTCGAAAGCACGGTGACCTTCTCGCGCCTGACGGCGCGGCAGATCGACGCGCTGCTGGATGCCGGCGACTGGGACGGCAAGGCCGGCGGCTATGCCATCCAGGGCCACGCCGCCGCCTTCATCCGCTTCCTGTCCGGCAGCCATTCCAACGTGGTCGGCCTGCCGCTGTTCGAGGTCGCGCAGATGCTGCGCGGCCAGAAAGGGGACTGGATCCGGTGACCGTCCGGATCCGGGCCGCCAGCGCACCGGGCGAAATCCGCATCGCCGTCACCGACGACGCCCGCATGGATGACACCGAAGGCGCGGGCCTGATCGAGTACGCGCTGTGGCGGCCGGGGGCGCCGGACGGCATCGGCGATGTGCATCGCGGCCGCGTCGCCGCCCGCATGCCGGCCATGGGCGGGGCGTTCGTCGATCTGGCCGACGGCGCCAGCGGCTTCCTGCCCGATTCCGCCGGGGCCGCCGGCCTGACCGAGGGCGACGCCACCCTGGTCCGCGTCACCCGCAGCGCCCAGGGCGGCAAGGGCGCGCGCCTGGCCGCCTGCCCTGCCGACACCGTTCCCGCACCCGACCGCACCGGCCCCCCGGCCCTGCTGGCGCGCGGCCCCTCCCCGCTGGAGGTGTTGGCGGCCGCCTGGCCCGACGCGCCGATCCTGATCGACGACGCATCGGTCGGCGCGCGCCTCCCGCCCGCGCTGCGCGAGCGCGTGGAGCGCGTGCCCAATGCCTTCGACCCGGAGACCGAGGCCGCGTCCGACGCCCTCGACGATCCGGCCGTCGCCCTGCCGGGCGGGTTGCGCGCCACCATCACGCCCACCCCGGCGCTGGTGGCGATCGACATGGACGGCGGCGCGGCCAGCGCCGACCGCCGCGCCAAGCAGACCGCGCAATTCGCCGCCAACCGCGACGCGCTGCCGGCGTTGCTGCATCAGATCCGCCTGCGTAACCTGTCGGGCGCCATCGTGCTGGACGTCGCCGGGCTGGCCATCCGCAAGCGCCAGGCCCTGCGCCCGGTCTTCGAGGAATCGCTGGCGCGCGACCCACTGCGCCCGCGCTTCCTGGGCTTCACGGCGCTGGGCCTGGCCGAGATCCTGCGGCCGCGCATCCGCCCGCCGCTGCACGAACTGGTGTCGGGCCCGCACGGCCAGGCGCTGCGCGCCCTGCGCCACTGGGTCCGCGCCACGCACGGCACGCCGGGCACCGCCGCCCCGCTGCGGGTCGGCACCGATATCGCCCGCGCGCTGGACCGCGACCCCGGCGCCGTGGCCGATGCCGCGCGCCTGTCGGGCCATGTGCCGACCCGGCAGTTCGACCCCTCCCTGCCGCCCCTGGGCTGGAGCCTGTCGGGGCCGGAGAACCGACCATGACCGACCCCACCACGCCGCCGTCCACATCCCTCCCTCCGTGCCCGACCTGCGGCCGCCCGGCCGTGGCGGCGTTCCGCCCGTTCTGCTCGAAACGCTGCGCCGACGTCGATCTGGGCCGCTGGTTTTCGGAACAGTACCGCGTCCCGGTCCGGGACGAAGACACACAAATCTTCGAGGAAAACGACCCGAGACGGGTTGATCCCGACGATGAGGTGGGATAGATCACACCCCCAACGGCGGCCCGCCCAGGCGGACCGCCCGCGCCGGAGACGGCCCGGTGCCCAAGTAGCTCAGTTGGTAGAGCATGCGACTGAAAATCGCAGTGTCGGTGGTTCGAATCCGCCCTTGGGCACCATTTCCACAAGAAATATCCATATAAAAATACCCCTCTGGCCAGCTTGTCAGCATCGTCCGGGCACACCGGAGAGCGCCGGATCAACGCCTGGACCTGACGGGGGCCACCCGGACGCGCCGTCACGCTCAGCCGGGGCGCGTGGCCGAACCGGTAGCGCCGTTCACAATCCCGCCGGGCACCAGATAGAGGCGGCGATAGGCGTCGTCGACATGCGGATGTTCGGCCCGCCAGGCGGCGGCCAGATCGACCAGGCCGCACAGCAGGCCGAATGCCGCCAGGCCCAGCAGCCGGCGCCGGCCCGCGCGTCGCGCGACGGCCCCCGGTTCCCGCGCGTCAGACAAGGAACCGTCTTCCATGCAGCCAACTGTCCGCGAACACGACATCCAGCCCCAGGCATAGCACCACCACCCAGGGCCGCCAGCGTCGCGGCAGCCGGCAGGCCAGGATCGCGATCAGCATGTTGGCGAACGGGTTGGCCAGGACGTAGCGATGGATGGAGACCAGGCCCGTGCTGCTGGCCAGCAGGAACGTCACCAGCAGGATGCTGCTTTCCATGACCCAGCGGATGCGGAATCCCCACCAGATCAGCGCGATTTCCCCAATGGCGGCGATGGCGAGGTCCAGCGTCCTGCGATGGGTGAACCCCTCGTAGATCCATACCACCGGCGTCAGGAAGCGATGTCCCCACGCCACCTGCACATGCCCGAAGGCCAGCCCGTCGCCCACCAGCCGGTCCAGGAAGAAGATGAACAGGGCCAGCCCGACCGCGCCGGCCAGGACCAGGACTGCCCCCTCGACCCACCGGGTCAGGCGATCCGGCGGCGTCCGTTCCGTCGGCCCGGCCAGCCGGGGGGCGAACATGTGGAACAGGGCGATCGTGACAATGCAGAACAGGCCCGTCGGACGTGTCAGGCACAGGCCGGCGGCCAGCAGGGCGGCCGCCATCGTCCATCCCCGCGCCATCGCCATGGTGGTGGACAGCAGCAGCACGCCATACAGGCTTTCGGTATAGGGCAGCCTGTACCAGAACCCGGTGGGCAGGATCACGAACAGCACAACGCGGAACAGCCCGTCGGCGCCGCTCTCGTCCTTCTGCCGCATATAGGCGGCGGCCAGCAGGGCCAGGACGGGAAACAGCGCCACATTGATGGCGAAGCCCGCGCCATCGGCCCCCATGCCGGTCGCCGCCATCACCGCGCGGACCAGCAACGGATAAAGCGGAAAGAACGCCCAGGACGCCTGGCCGAAATCCGCCGGATTCGTCACCGGATGGGGCGCGTAGCCGCCCACGGCGATGCGTTCGTACCAGGCGCAATCCCAATGGCATACCGCGTGGGGAAGCCCTCCCAGCGGCCAGGCCTGCACGGCCAGCAGCACCAGCAGCGACAGATGCAGCAGGGCGACGCAACCCGCCGTCCGGGCCATGCTGCCGGGCATCGGGGTCGGGACCCGATCAACGGCGCCCGCGGTCACAAGCTGCACCCGCTCACGCGAAGCTCCCTATCGTGAAACGGCCCCCGGCCGCGCCTCCGGCGGCCGGCCCCCCACCTCCTCAGAGCCTGTTTGAAAATGTGGGCTGGCGAGCGAGAGCGGAACGCAGTGAAGCGCCCGGCGTGTGTTTTCGCGCACCGAAGCGGAGCGGCCTTGTCGGCCGTGAGCATCGGAGCACAGAAAACGCGCGTCGGATCGCCGCCAGCCCACATTTTCAAACAGGCTCTAATAGCCATGGCCCTCGAAGCCATAGCTGCCGCGGGCGTATCCGACATTGCCGTAGCCGTCACCCCGGAATTTGCGTGTCCCGCGATCGCCGTAATCCGGCCCACAGGCCGCCAGAAGCAGCACCGCGGCCAGCGGCAGCAGCATCAGCATCCGCCGTGGTCCGCGTGCCGTTACCGGCGCCGCGCCCTTGGCCCTATCCGTATCCGTGCCCATCACCATGCCCCTATCGTCCGGAGTCGGGGTACCCCCAGGCGTGGCAGGCCGCAAGACCGCGCGTGGCGGCCCCGATCACGAACCGCGCATCTCTGTCCGGAACGTCGGGCTTCGCCCGGCACGCGGCCACAGGACATGGGTCATTCCCATGTCCAGCTCATGCCAGCGCGCCATGGCGCCCAGGCATCCCGCACCGACAATGTGCGGGCGCGGCGCGGGGGCCGTCACGGGCGGGGCCTCGCGCCGCCTGGGCAGCCAGTGCCCGGCGACGGCCAGGCAGGCGCCCAGCAACGTGACCGCGGCGGCAAAGCGCGACTGGACGTAGCGATGAGGAAACACGGGCCGCAATGCCCCGCGCACGCCGGCGTCATCCTCGTTCTGGGCGGCGGCGATGGCCTCGAGGAACCGCCCTTCGGTCCGGCTGACGGCCTGCTGCCCCGTCATGCCGACATCGAGACCGCCGATGCCCGTGTCGGCCATGCGGGCGACCCCTTTGCGAAAAGCGCGCGCGACGCCGTCGAATTCCCGCCGCAAGCCAGGCACATACAGCCCGCGCGCGTCGGCCGGGCCGTGCGGACAGGCCGGCGCCTGCCGCCCGGCGAGACGACGGACCGTCCAGACCGCCAGCTTCTCGCTACAGGAAAAATCGTTGAGGAAAAGCACTGCCTGGGTCATGGGCACTCCTGACCGGCGATTCCACCGCTCTGTTGCTGTCACCTCACCCTAATTGCGATCGACTCGCACTTTCAATACGAAAATAATCACCCCACCGTTATCGTCGGATGCCCCCACGCCATGCGCGTGATCTTCCCCATCGCATCAAAAAAGGGCGGATCGTCTTCACGATCCGCCCCTGGCGCGAAATATGCCGATTCGGCCGGTGCGGCCTAGCTATTGCTGCCGAAGGCCGGCCGGGTGGATTCGAACAGGAACCAGGTGCGGCGTTCGGTTTCGTCGATCCAGTTTTCCAGCAGGCTGGCCGTGGCGATGTCGCCGCCCTCGTCGCACACGCCATGCACCTGGCGCATCCGCGCCGTCAGCGCCAGATTGTCCTCGCGCAGTTCGGACAGCATGTCCTCCGGCGTCACATACAGCGCGTCATTGTCGGCCACCTTGGTCAGGCGGGCGATTTCACCCACCGAATGCAGGGTCGTGCCGCCGATCTTGCGCGCCCGTTCGGCCAGCGGATCGGTCATCGCGAAGATCTGCTCGCCCTGCTCGTCCAGCAGCAGATGGTAATCGCGGAAATGCCGGCCGCTCATGTGCCAGTGGAAATTCTTCGTTTTGATATACAGCGCGAAGACATCCGCCAGGACCGCGCGAAGCCCGGCCGAAATCTCGTGCACCGCCGTCTGCTTCAGGTCCGTCGGCGTCCCCAGATGCGACCGCACCTCTGCCTCGCCTGCGGCACTCGCATTCGCTTTCGTGGTCATGATGAACCTCCTGAATACCATCCGTTCGATCCACGGACAGTCCTATTGACGGATCAGGACTGGGCACCATGCCCTGCGGCCCGGCCATGATCCATCTCAACATCACCCCGCATGACGCTGTCCCGCAAGGGGTGACAGGGCCGGCATCCCTCCCTTTTTTGACATTGCAATTGAGAGTCGATCGCAATATGAAGAAGGAACCCACAGGCCGCGACAGATAGCCGAGCGTCGATTTCCCAACCCGTCCCGTGGCCCCTTCAGGCGGCATCGGAAGGATTCCGGCCCTCCGATGCCGCCGCCTTCTTTCGATCCACCCGGGACGTTGCCCCAGGAGGTTACCGACGATGACTGAGACAATCGGCTGCGACGTCCCCTGGCACCTTGCCCATTCGCGGCCCGCCGATCTGCTTGATTAACGCGCTGGCCTTCCATCTGGTGAAGATGTCCCGGTGGTGGGGGTTCGATTTTGCCCGCGCGGCCTGACGGGTGTACGCAATCCGCTGTTTCTGGGTTACGTGAAGGCGCACGCCGCCCGCGTGCCCGAGGATGAATCGTTCTTCGATCTGTTCACCCTGCAGCGTCACATGCATGCCAACGATGCCGGCCATATCCTGGTCCTGGGCCGGGATGGCGCGGCGCCCCGCACCCGGCCGGCGGTCCAGCTCTATGCCGAAGCCTGTGCACAGCTTTCGGTCTGCCAGTCGTCGTTCGGACGGTCGGAATTCGAGACCATCGTGAACGACCTGGTCTTCAAGATCGCAAGAACCGCCTTCGCGCGCGCCATGAGCATCGCCGACATGATCGCGGAAGGCGGGATGGCCGACATGAGCCTGCATGTCGCCGACACCATCAGGCAGCGCGCCCGCACCTTCGTCGCCACCTGCGTCGATCCCTGCCGGCAGCCCGAACTGGATACCCTGCTGGACCGGACGACGGCCTGTCGGCCTCGCCGCTGTTCATGACGATGTGTCGCGGCTTCGGATCGCCGGTAGAGGCCGGTAGATTACGCGGCTTTCAGCCCCACATGCGGCGCAGAACGCCGTCCCGCAGCACCAGGGCGTGATAGAGCGCCGCCAGCCCGTGGCCGGTGGCCAGCACGATGATGCCCCAGGCCAGCCAGCTATGCGCCTGGCCCAGCAGATGATGCGTCGCATGGTCGAACGGGCCGAAAGGCGAGTTGATGGGGACGCCGAACGCCACCACCGGCCGCCCGCCCGACCAGCGCGCCAGATACCCCAGCGCCAGTTCCACCCCGATCATGACATAAAGCAGCCCGTGCACGGCATGCGTCACCCGGTCGGCCGCCGCGCCCGCCGAGGCGAAGCGGATGGCCCGCCCACCGGTGACCCGCCACGCCACCCGCGCCACGAACACCGCCGCCAGCAGCACGCCCAACGACAGATGCGCCGACACCAGCGGCGCGCGATCGGCACGCGGCAGGCGGATCCAGATCTCGCCCAGCGCGAACTGCGCCACGATCAGCAGCGCGGTGGCCCAATGCAGCCAGCGGGTCTCGCGGCTGTAGTGGACAGGGGGGGCGACCCGCCCCCCGTCGATGTCGATCACGCCCGCGCCGTCCATGTCCCGCCCCTTCGCTCTGCTGCCTTCGCCGATACGCCAGCGGACCGGACGAATGCAAGAGTCGCCGCAGGAAACAGGGCACGGGGCTTCTGGAACGCGCGCCCGGCAGCTAGGAAAGATGCGGACGCATCGCGCGGGCAGCCAGGGGGGAAGCGGATCGGATGAACGGGATCGGATGGGCAGGCGGTCTGGGGTTTCTGGCGCTGCTGGCGGTCACGGGCGGCGGCGCGCGGGCGGCGGGCTGCACCATGACGGCCGGCGGCCCGGAAACGGTGATCGAGGCCGTCATCCTGACCGACACCGCCGATCCGCGCCCGGGGCGGGTGGTCGTGGATGCACGGGGAATGATCGCCTGCGTCGGCGCGACCTGCCAGGCGCGGATGGCGCATCCGCGCGTGATCCGCTGTCCGGCGGACAGCCTGTCGCCGGGGCTCATCAACCCGCACGACCATATCGCCTATACCGGTGACGCCCCCCGGCCCGACACCGGCGAACGTTTCGTCCACCGGCATGACTGGCGCAAGGGGCTGGAGGGGCACGCGATGCGCGACCCCGCGCCGGATCACGACCCGGAGGTCATCGCCTGGGGCGAACTGCGTTTCCTCATCAGTGGAATCACCGCCATGGTCGGCGGCGACATGGCGCCCGGCCTGGTCCGCAACATGGATTTCGGCACGGGCCTGGACGGGCTGCCGATGCGGCCGGTGACCTATCGCATCTTCCCGCTGGACGACGCGTCGGGGGTCATGCGGACCCGGGATTGCAATTACGGCCCCCACCCCGCCGACCCGGCGGACGTGGCCTCAAGCACCGCCTTCCTGGCCCATGTCGCCGAGGGAACGGGCGACGCCGCGCGCAACGAGTTCCGGTGCCTGAGTTCCACGACCTACGACCGCGTGCCGCAGCCGGGCGGCGGCGGGGTCAGCCAGGACCTGATGCAACCGAACATGACGATCCTGCACGGCGTGGGGCTGACGACGGCGAACCTGGAGACGGTGCGCCGGCAGGGCGGGGCCATCGTCTGGTCGCCCCGCAGCAACCTGTCGCTCTACGGCCGGACCCTGGATGTGATGACGGCGCGGCGCATGGGCATTCCCCTGGCGCTGGGCACCGACTGGCTGCCGTCCGGATCAATGAACATGAGCCGCGAATTCGCCTGCGCCATGCGGTACAACCGGCGGCACCTGGGCGCGGCGCTGAGCGCGCGCGACCTGTGGCGCATGGCCACCGGCGGCGGCGCGCGGGCGGTCCATGCCGAAACGATGCTGGGGGCGATCGCGCCGGGGCATGTCGCGGACCTGGCGCTGTTCCGCCCGGCGGGGGACGACCCGTTCGACGCCGTGGTGCGCGGCCGCCCGGCGGCCATCGACATGGTGATGCGCGGCGGGCGCATCCTGTATGGCGACGCGGCGCTGGTCGCGGGGCTGGACCTGCCGGGATGCGAGGCGCTGGACGTGACCGGGCAGCGCAAGGCCCTGTGCATCCGCACCGATCAGCCCTTCGCCTTCGCGATGTTGCGCGCGGACATGGCCCGCAAACGGCTCTATCCGGTGGTCGCCGACGGGACACCGCCGGACGAACCGCCCTGCGACACGCTGGACGACACGGCAGCCCGGACCCGTCCGTAGCCACCGGCCAGGGCGGCGTTACCGCATCGGCCCCCGCGCCATCAGCCTTCCCCCGCGCGACGACGGTGCAGCACGTCCACCGAAATCGTGGCGGCATCCAGGATGTGCTGGCGGGTCAGGCGGGCGACGGCGTCGGCGTCGCGGCGGCGGCAGGCGTCCAGCAGGGCCAGATGTTCGGTGTCCGTCACCTGCTTGCGGCCGGCGATTTCCAGATGGCCGCGAATATAGCGATCGACCCGGCGATGCAGGGCCTCGATCATCTCCAGCAGACGGGGGCGGCCGGCCGCCGCGTAGATCGCGCCATGGAAGGCCCAGTTCAGCGGCCCGGAGCGCGCCATGCCGTCCGGGGCGTCGCTGGTGCCGGCGACGAAGGCGTCGTACGCGTCCTCGATGCGGGCCAGGTCAAGGCGCGTCATGCGCGCGACCGCCTGGGCGGCGGCCCGTTCTTCCAGCATCGCGCGGATCTCGGAAAATTCGATGATGTCGGCCTCGGACAGGCCCGTCACCATCGCGCCGCGATTCGCCTGGAAGGCGACCAGCCCTTCGGCCTCCAACTGCTTCAGCGCCTCGCGCACCGGGATGGTGCTGACGCCGAAGCCGCCGGCCAGTTCGGACTGTGGCAGGGCCTGCCCCTCGGTCAGCAGCCCGTCCAGGATCGCATCGCGCAGCGCATTGCCCACCGCCTCGGACGCGATGCCGCGCGGTTCGGCGCCCGCGCGTGTGTAGATGCTCGCCGGCAGCATGGCTGTCCCCCTCGGTTCGCCGTTGGCACGGATCATATACGCTCTTGTGAATCGTATATGATATGATAGGGGATCGGTCCAGAGCGACTTCCTTTCCCCCATGGCCAGCGGACCCCAAGACCATGACCCCCACCTCGCCGACCGCCGCCGTTCCCACATCGGCCCTGGCCGCCGCCCTGCCCGCGCGCGACGGCCGGCGCGCGCGGATCGCCGCCGCCCTGCGCCGGGCCGAGCCCGCCTGCATCGCGGCCCTGATCGACGACGCCACCCTGTCGCCGGCGCAGGAGGCCCAGGCCGACGCCACCGCCCGCCGGCTGACCCAGGCGCTACGCACCGGGCGGCGCCCCGGCGGGGTCGAGGCGCTGGTGCAGGAATTTTCCCTGTCGTCGCGCGAGGGCGTGGCGCTGATGTGCCTGGCCGAGGCGCTGCTACGCATCCCCGACATGGCGACGCGCGACGCGCTGATCCGCGACCGCATCGGCACCGGCGACTGGCTGGCGCATGTCGGCCGGGGGCGGCCCCTGTTCGTCAATGCCGCCGCCTGGGGGCTGGTCGTCACCGGCCGGCTGGTCGGGCCGGAACGCCAGCACGGGCTGGGCGGGGCGCTGCTGCGGCTGGTCGCGCGCGGGGGCGAACCGCTGATCCGCCGGGCGGTGGACGTGGCCATGCGTATGATGGGCGAGCAGTTCGTCTGCGGCGAGACCATCGAAAGCGCGCTGGCGGCCAGCCGCGCCCGCCACGACAAGGGCTTCCGCTATTCCTTCGACATGCTGGGCGAGGCCGCGCTGACCGAGGCCGACGCCGTGCGCTATTTCCGCGACTACGAGACCGCGCTGCACGCCATCGGCCAGGCGGCGCGCGACGGGCGCGACGTCTATGATCGCAACGGCCTGTCGATCAAGCTGTCGGCCCTGCATCCGCGCTACGCCCGCGCCCAGCGCGAACGGGTGATCGAGGAACTGCTGCCGCTGCTGGCGCGCCTGGCGCGGCTGGCGCGGCGGTACGACATCGGCCTGAACATCGACGCCGAGGAAAGCGAGCGGCTGGACCTGTCGCTGGACCTGCTGGAAGGGCTGTGCCTGCACCCCGACCTGGCGGGCTGGAACGGCATCGGCTTCGTCGTGCAGGCTTACGGCAAGCGCGCGCCCGCGGTGCTGGACTGGATCATCGACCTGGGCCGGCGCAGCGGCCATCGCATCATGGTGCGGCTGGTCAAGGGCGCCTATTGGGACAGCGAGATCCAGAAGGCGCAGGTCGACGGCATGGAAGACTTCCCGGTCTTCACCCGCAAATGCCACACCGACATCAGCTACGTCGCCTGCGCGCGCCTGCTGCTGGGTGCGCCCGATGCGGTGTTCCCGCAGTTCGCCACCCACAACGCCCGCACCCTGGCCAGCATCCACGCGCTGGCCGGCCCGGACTTCACCCACGGGCAATATGAATTCCAGTGCCTGCACGGCATGGGCGAGGGGCTGTACGACGCCGTGGTGGGGCCGCGCAACATGGACCGGCCCTGCCGGATCTATGCCCCCGTGGGCTCGCACGAGACGCTGCTGGCCTATCTGGTGCGGCGCCTGCTGGAAAACGGGGCCAATTCGTCCTTCGTCAACCAGATCGGCGACGACTCCGTGCCCGTCGAGACCCTGGTCGCCGACCCGGTACGCACCGCGCGGGCGCTGGCCGCCACCGACGGCGTCGTGCTGGGCGCGCCGCATCCCGCAATCGCCCTGCCCCGCGCGCTGTTCGGAGGCGAACGGCGCAATTCCGCCGGGCTGGACCTGGCCGACGAGCCCAGCCTGCACGCCCTGGCCCAGGGCATGGACGACGGCCCCGGCACCTGGCAGGCCGCGCCGATGCTGGCCGATGGCGCGCCGTCGGACGCCCCGATGCGCGACGTGCCCAACCCGGCGCGACCCGACGACCGCCCCGGCGCCGTGCGCTTCGCAACCCCCGACGACGCCGCGCGCGCCGTGGGCCTGGCGGCCGACGCCATGACCACCGACACCCTGGCCGGCTGGTCCGCCCGCCCGCCCGCCGACCGCGCCGCCTGCCTGGACCGCGCGGCCGCGCTGCTGGAGGCCCGACAGGCGGAACTGATCGGGCTGATCGTGCGCGAGGCCGGGAAATCCTATCCCAACGCGGTGGCCGAGATCCGCGAGGCGGTCGATTTCCTGCGCTATTACGCCGCCACCATCCGCCGCGATTTCGACAATGCCACGCATGTTCCGCTGGGGCCGGTGGTGTGCATCAGCCCGTGGAACTTCCCGCTGGCGATCTTCCTGGGCCAGGTGTCCGCGGCCCTGGCCGCCGGCAATGTGGTGCTGGCCAAGCCCGCCGAGGAAACGCCGCTGGTCGCCGCCTGCGCGGTACGCATCCTGCACGAGGCCGGGGTGCCGCTGGGCGCTCTGCAATTCCTGCCGGGCGCGGGCGACGTGGGGGCGGCGCTGGTGGCCGACCGGCGCATCGGCGCGGTCATGTTCACCGGCTCGACCGAGGTGGCGCGCCTCATCGCGCGGCAGCTTGCCGGGCGCATCGGCGCGGGTGGGCAACCGGTGCCGCTGGTGGCGGAAACCGGCGGGCAGAACGCGATGATCGTCGATTCCTCGGCGCTGGCGGAACAGGTGGTGGCCGATGTCATCGCCTCGGCCTTCGACAGCGCGGGGCAGCGCTGTTCGGCCCTTCGCATCCTGTGCGTGCAGGACGATTGCGCCGAGCATGTGCTGGCGATGCTGCGCGGCGCGATGGCCGAACTGCGGGTCGGCGACCCGGCGCAACTCCGCACCGACATCGGCCCGGTCATCACCGCCGAGGCCCGCGACGGCATCGCCGCCCACATCGCGCGGATGCGCGCGAACGGCGCCCGCGTGTGGGCGCCGGCCACGCCGCACGCGGTGCCCGGCGGCCATTTCCTGCCGCCCACCCTGGTCGAGATCGACAGCATCGCCGAAATCGGGCGCGAGGTGTTCGGCCCGGTGCTGCATGTGCTGCGCTGGCGGCGGCCGGATCTGGACGCGCTGATCGACGCGATCGACGCCACCGGATACGGCCTGACCTTCGGCCTGCACACCCGCATCGCCGAAACGGTGGACCATGTGACCGGCCGCATCGCGGCGGGCAATTTGTATGTCAACCGCAACACCATCGGCGCGGTGGTGGGCGTGCAGCCCTTCGGCGGGCGGGGCCTGTCGGGCACCGGGCCGAAGGCCGGCGGGCCGCTGACCCTGCGGCGGCTGCTGGCAGCCTGCCCGGCTTTCATCCCGCCCGCCCCGGCCGCCCTGCCCGAGGCCGCGCGGGAATGGCAGGCCTGGTCGGCAGGCAGCGGCCTGCCCGACGGCGTGACCGGCCCGGCCCTGCACGGGCTGTCCGTCGCGCTGCCGGGGCCGGTGGGCGAGACCAATATCTGGTCGCTGGCCCCGCGCGGTACGGTGCTGTGCCTGGCGCGGAGCGTGGACGGGGCGCGGCGGGCCACCGGCATGGCGCTGGCGGCGGGCAACGACGTGGCGCTGCTGGCCGACGATGCGGCGGCGGGCTGGGTCGCCGACCTGCCCCCCGCCCTGCGCGCACGGGTCCGCCGCGTCGCCGGCGCGGCGCAGGCGGTGGCAGCCCGCCCGGCGGTGGTGCTGGCCGAAGGCGACGCGCCCGAACTGGACGCCGTGCTGGCGGCGCTGGGCGAAGGCGATGGGCCCGTGGTGCCGGCGCATGTGCTGACCGCGACCGGCCCCCTGCCGGAATGGCTGCTGGAGGAACGGCTGGTCAGCACCAACACCACCGCCGCCGGGGGCAATGCGTCGCTGATGGCGATCGGCTGATCGCCGAACGGAGGGATCCCGCGCGCCTCGGCCGTGTTATGCTGGTTCTGGTCCGCCCATGACCGCTGACGGGAGGCGCCATGGCCCTGCCCCATCTCTTTCCCCGCCTGCCCGCGCCACCGGGCAGCGCCTGGCTGAAGCGCCGGCTCGCCGCGCGCGTTTCGGACGTCTTCAATGATCGGGCGCGGGGCGAAACGCCGGTCGTCCGCCAGGCCGACGGGCTGTTCGCCCCGGACAGCGTGGTCCGCCAGGTGCATGGTGACGTCGTCGCCATGCTGGCCGGCGGGATCGCGGCCCTGCTGCTGCAGATGCTGCATCCCGCGGTGCTGGCCGGCGTCTGGGACCATTCCCGCTTCCGCGACGACATGCACGGGCGGCTGCGGCGCACGGCGCGCTTCATCGCCCAGACCACCTACGGACATCGCGACGATGCCATGGCCGCGATCGCACGGGTCCGGCGGATCCACGACGGGGTCAGCGGCCTGCTGCCGGACGGCACGCCCTACCACGCCAACGACCCGTCGCTGCTGGCCTGGGTTCATCTGGCCGAGACGACCAGCTTCCTCGCCGGCTGGAGACGCTTCGCCGAACCGCTGATGCCGGAACACCGGCGCAACCAGTATTTCGACGAGATGGCGCAGATCGGCGCGGCGCTCGGCGCGGAGCCGGTGCCCCACACCGAATATGCGGCCTACCGCCAGATGGAGGCGATGCGCGGCGCGCTGGCCGTCAGCGAACGCACGCGCGAGATATGCGAGATCCTGCTGACGCGCCCGGCGGCCTTCCCGGGCGGCAGGCACGCCCACCGCCTGGTGACGCAGGCCGGCATCGACCTGCTGCCACCCTGGGCGCGACAGATGCACGGGTTTGCAGCACCCGGTCCGGCGACGCCGCTGGTGCACGCCACCACCTTCGGACTGGCCGAAACCGTCCGCTGGGCGTTCCGCGCGTGATGGGGCCCGGCGGGACAGGACGCCGGGCCTGTCAGAAATGCAGATACGTCCGCTGGACGACCTCCTTCATCGAGAAGAACGTCCGGGTCAGGCGGATGCCCGGCAACGACACCAGCCAGTCGCCATAGATCGCGTTGAATTCGTCGATCGAAGCCGCACGGATCATGACCAGGTAATCGAACTCGCCGGAGACGAGGTAGCACGAGACGACCAGCGGGTGGTCGCGGATCGCAGCCTCGAATTCCGCGAAGGCCTGCTTGTTCAGCCGGTCCAGGCAGACCCCCATGACGATGATCGCGCTGCGTCCGACCGATGCCGGGGCGATATCGGCACGGAAGCCGGTGATGACGCCGTCCTCGGTCAGGCGCTGTACGCGCCGGAAACAGGTCGCGGTGCTGGTCGCCGCCTGACGCGCCAGGTCCGTGATGGATATGCGCCCGTCAACGCTGAGAACCCGCAGGATTCGCCGGTCGACGGCATCTATGTCAAACTGTGTCACTTTTCGGTGATGCAGGGAAAAATGAAAGGATCGTTCATTTCTGTCTCCATACTGATGCCATTCCCCTTCATTTTGATTGAAGAACGAATGCACCGATCATAACGCATTCAGTATGTTTTGCCCTCGGATTTTGAGGGGCAGATATGCAAAAACGTAATAATTCCCGTCCGGATGCCGCCGCGTTCGTTCGGACATCGGGGGATATGCGTCCCATCGGCCGCCGTCGCCGGCTGACGCTGGCAACGGCCCTGGGCGCGCTGGGGGCAACGGTTCTGGCGCCCCTGGCCAGCCAGGATGCCCGCGCGCAGGCCGCTCAGGACGGCAGCACACCCGGGGGGCGGCCGGTGCCGGGCCATGCCACCCACGCGCCGGTGCGGCACACGGCCGCCCGGCCCGCCCCCGCGCGTCGCGCGCCGGCCACCGAGTCCCGCACGGCCGAGACGTTTTCGGTCGTGGGATCGCACGAGACCTCGCACGGCATGGAACAGACCATCACGCGCAAGACGCTCGATCGCTTCGTGGCGGGGACCAGCCCGCTTCAGGTGCTGGGGGCGACGACGCCCGGCGTCAGCTTCGCCACGGCGGATGCGCTGGGCCTCGATACCTATGCCAATTCCCTGTATATCCGCGGCTATAACCAAAGCCAGCTGGGCGTCACGCTGGACGGCATCCCCCTGGGCGACCAGGGATTCATCAACACCAACGGCCTGGATATCAACGAGGCCGTCACACCCGACAATATCGCGCGCATCGACATGTCGCAGGGCGGCGGCGCGCTGGATGTCGCGTCGACCGCGAATCTGGGGGGCGCCCTGCAATATTACACCCAGGACCCGCGGGACAGGCTGGGCGCCGACGTCTCGCAGACCTTCGGCAGCAACAGCACCTATCGCACCTTCGGGCGGTTCCACAGCGGCGTGCTGAATCGGACCGGCACGAAATTCATGGCGTCCTACGCGCGCACCGACGCGCAGAAATGGAAGGGCCATGGCAACCAGTACGAGCAGCAGGCCAATTTCAAGTTCGTCCAGCCTCTGGGCGACCGGGGGCGGCTGACCGGATTTTTCGATTATTCTGAATTCAATCAGTATAACTATGGAAACATCAGCCTGGAGATCAAACAGAAGCTGGGGTCGAGGACCGACTATTTCTACCCCGATTACAAGGGGGCCTACCTGGCCGCGCAGGGGATCTTCCCCGCCGGCTGGGACCAGGTGTCCAGCCCCACGGACATCGCGTACTACGACGCCGCACAGGACCAGAGGAACTATCTGACCGGGCTGAACGGCAATTACGATCTGACGTCGCGGCTGCGGGTGAAAAGCGTGCTGTACGCGCAGGTATCGGGCGGAGATTACGAATTCACCAACCCGTACGTGTCGTCACCCAATGGCGCACCGATGATCCAGCAGGCCGATCACCAGTGGTTCCGCCGCGTCGGCGGCACGCTGGCGCTGCAATACACGCTGGGCCATCACGACCTGGAATCCGGCGTCTGGTACGAAAACAACGATTTCACCTATTCGCAGCGGCTGTACAGCCAGCCCCTGCTGGGCGAGGGCGCGCCGCGCAAGGGTACCGGCCCCTACGAGAATTCGTTCGCCACGCGCTATGGCGTGCAGATGAACACCAACGCCTTCCAGTACTATCTTCAGGATGCCTGGCACATCCTGCCCAACCTGCGCCTGCATGCCGGCTTCAAGTCGCTGCTGGTCACGACGGCGGGCGGCGCGTTCGAGAACAACGAGACCTATACCGGCCAGAGCGCGCTGCCCAGCGGCAGCCTGACGACGGCGGGCGCCTTCCTGCCGCATGTCAGCCTGAACTGGACGTTCCTGCGGCATCATGAACTGTTCTTCGACGTGTCGCGCGACATGCGCGCCTATTCCTATGGCGGATGGAATTCGCCGGTCGCCTGGGGCGTCGACAATCAGGCCATATTCTCGGACCTACGCAAGACGCTGAAGCCCGAAAGCACCTGGAACTACCTGGTCGGCTACCGCTACAACGCGAAATATGTCACCGGCGTGCTGAACCTGTATCATTCGGATTATTCGAACCGCCTGGCGCCGATCACCAGCGGCACGCTGGTCAATGCGAACCAGACCTTCCTGAATGTCGGGTCGATGGCGATGTGGGGCGTCGATGCCGGCGTAACCGTCCGGCCGCTGCCGCACCTCGAGATCTTCAACAGCATCAGCTACAATCATTCGACCTACGGTCAGGGAATCTACAACGCCGGCACCTATTACGACCTGAAGGGCAAGATGGAGGTCAATTACCCCTCTGTCATGTACAAGTCGAACGTGGCCTATACCTATGGGAACGCGACGCTGAACTTCAACGTATATTACATGGGGCGGCGGTACCTGTCGTACATGAACGACACGTCGGTCGATCCCTACTGGAACGCGAACCTGACGGCATCGTACGATTTCAAGCATGTTCCGCACGTCGCGAACCTGAATTTCTCGCTTGGCATCTACAATCTGTTCAATCAGGAATATATCAGCTCGATCGGCGCCAACCCGATTTCGGGCGACCGCCAGTCCATGTTCGCAGGCGCGCCGCGCCAGTTCTTCGGAACGCTGCGCGCACGCTTCTGAGGACGCTGCGCCGGGGCCGCCTACGGCGTGGCGGCCCCGGTGACCCGCCAGATGGTATCGCCCACGTCGTCGGCGACCAGCAGCGCGCCTTTGCCGTCCAGGGCCAGCCCGACAGGGCGGCCGTGGACATGCTTCTGGTCGTCGGCCAGGAAGCCGGTCAGCACGTCCTGCGGCGGGCCGGAAGGACGGCCGTCGGTGAAGGGCACGTAGATCACGCGATAGCCGCTCTTGGGCCGGCGGTTCCATGATCCGTGCTGGGCGACGAACAGGCCGTGCCGCCAGGCGTCGGGCAGGCTGCTGGCGTAGGAAAAGGCGATGCCCAGCGACGCGGTATGCGGCCCCAGCGCGTAATCGGGCGCGATCGCCTGCGCGACCAGGTTGGGCCGGGGCGGCTGGACGCGGACATCGACATGCTGGCCATAATAGCTGTAGGGCCAGCCATAGAACGCGCCCTCGCGCACCGCCGTGATATAGTCGGGCACCAGGTCGCTGCCGATTTCGTCGCGTTCGTTCACCGCCGTCCACAACGCGCCGGTCTGCGGTTCCCACGCCAGGCCGTTGGGATTGCGCAGTCCGGTGGCGAAGGGACGCAGCGTCCCGCCGGCGATGTCGTAGCGGTCGATCCGCGCGCGTCCTTCCTCGACCGCCATGCCCTGCTCGGCGACATTGCTGTTCGACCCCACGGTGACGTACAGCGCGGTGCCGTCGGGGCTGGCCAGGATGTTCTTGGTCCAGTGGTGGTTGTAGCCGGCCGGCAGGTCGATCAGCCTGGTCCCCGGATCGTCGATGCGGGTCTGCCCGTCATGATAGGGAAAGCGCATCAGCGCATTGGCGTTCGCGACGTACAGCCCGTCGCCGATCAGCGCCATGCCGAACGGCGAATACAGATGATCGAGAAAGACCGTGCGCTGGTCGGCGACGCCATCGCCGTCGGTATCGCGCAGCAGGGTGATGCGGTTCGGGCTCTTCTCGCCCGCGCCGACGGCCCCCATAATCAGGCCGGCGACCCAGTTCTTGAAGGTCTGGATATCGGTGCCCGGCGAATTCGATTCCGCAACCAGGACGTCGCCATTGGGCAGTTTGTAAAGCCAGCGCGGATGGTCCAGGCCGGAGGCATACGCCCTGACCACCAGCCCGGCGGCGGCACGCGGGGCCTCGGCCCCCTTCCAGCCGATCGGGGTGGCGATATTGACCGTCGGCATGAACGTCTTGTTGGGCGGCGGCAGAACGGGGTGCGTGCCCGTCCCGGCCGCGACCGGCAGCGTCGCCTGTTCCGGCTCCAGCAACCCGTAGCATCCGGCGGTCAGCGCCACGATGGCGGCCGCCCCGCCCAGCAGCCAGAGACGAGAATGTTTCATGTCGCGACCCCTGTCCCGCAGCCCGAACCGGGCCGGATGGGGCGCGGCAGTACACGCGGCCCCGAAATAGAAGGACGCCGATCACACCCCAATTCACCCCGGCGTGCAAGCCGGGCGGGGCCGCCGGCACATTCCGAATCGCAGGCGGCCACGAACGCCTCCTTGCGCTTCGCGCGAAGCTGAAACACTTGACGCAACGAACCCGAAAAAGGCAGTCTGACCGGGCAATGTGCCAGACCCGGGACAACGCCGACCGACGCCGACGCCGCAGCAATCGCGGCGGGTTCGTCGTGTCTGCCGGACTCCGGCCAGGCTGGTGAAGGGTAAAACCGTCACCTGAGCCACGGTTCGTTCGAGACACGCTTCACCCCCCGCGACACCCGTCGCGGGGGGTTTTTGCATTTGGAGAGACACATCATGGATATCAGCGGCATCCCCGACATCGCCCGTCCGGTGCAGAAACAGCTCGACGCCTACAACGCGCGCGATATCGACGCCTTCATGCGATACTGGGCCGAGGACTGCCGGTATTACGAATTTCCCGACCGCCTGCTGGCCCGCGGCGCAGCCGAAATCCGCGCACGCCACATGGCCCGGTTTCAGGAGCCGAACCTGCACGGGCGGCTGGTCAACCGCATGGTCGTCGCCGACATGGTGGTCGATCACGAGACGGTCACGCGCACCTTCCCCGACGGCGCCGGCGAAATCGACGTCGTGGCCATCTACGAGGTGAAAAACGGCGTGATCGCCCGAGCCTGGTTCAAGATCGGGCCGCCACGGCTGTTGACCGACGCGGTCCTCCGGCGCGCCCTTCCGTCCGACGCCGCCGCCATCCGGGACCTGACGCACGCGGCCTATGCCAAATGGGTTCCCGTCATCGGCCGCGCGCCCAAACCGATGACGGCCGACTATCACGCCAGGGCGCGGGACCACATCATCGACCTGCTGCACGCCGAAGGCCGCCTGGCCGCATTGATCGAGATGGTTCCCCAAACCGACCATCTCCTGATCGAGAACGTGGCCGTCCTGCCGGCATTCCAGGGACGTGGATACGGGCGCCGGTTGCTGGCGCACGCCGAAGCGGTTGCCGCCACGCGCGGCCTGGGCGAGGTCCGCCTCTACACCAACAGGCTTTTTGCCGAAAACATCGCCCTCTATGCCCGGCTGGGCTATCGCGTGGACCGCGAGGAACCCTTCATGGGCGGCTTTACCGTCTACATGAGCAAGCCGCTCCATGAGGCGCCCCCGGCTTCGGGTTGACGCCTTCCGGGCCTCAGAACTCCGCCGTCAGGCTGAGGCCGACCGTCGCCGGCGGGGCCGAGTTGATGACCAGCGGCTGGACCGAGTTCAGGCGGCCCGAAACGCGGGTCTGCCGGTTCAGGATATTGTTGGCATAGATCTGCGCGCTGTAGCGTCCGATCTTGGTCCCGACATTGAGGTTGGCCAGGAACCAGCCCCCGATATAGGTATAGTTCGGGCTGGCGCGGTTGAACGCCGTGGTGCGGCCGCTTTGATAGGCGACATCGCCGCGCACCCAGCTTGGCAGGCCCAGCACGTCGAAGCTGTAGGTCGCGTTCGCGTTCAGGGTCCAGCGGGGCACGTAGGGCAGGTCGTCGCCAGACTGCGTCTGGTTGACCGGCAGGGGCTGGTAGGGCTGCCTTCCGACCAGATGAGCGTCGGTGTAGTTGACGCCCATCCCCAGTTGCAGCGGGCGGATGGGCCGTACCGCCACTTCGGCCTCAACCCCCGTGGCGGTCGCCGAGCCCGCATTGGTGATGAAATCGAACGCGCCCGACGGGTCGGTGCCCTGCTGCTGGATGTTCGACCAGTTCATGCGGTAGACCGCGCCGTTGAACGTCAGGCGGTTGTTCAGCCACCCGGTCTTCCAGCCGAATTCGTAATCCCACACCGTGTCGGGGGCGTACGGGGCCGGGGTGGTGACGGTGAAGCCGACCGGCAGGTTCGGCCCGCCGATCCGGTAGCCTTCCGCCGCCTGGACATAGACCATGGCGTGCGGCGTGATGTCATACGACAGCAGCGCCTTGCCGGTGGCCGATGTCTCGTTCGACGACGAGCCCGGATAGAAGGTCGGGATGGCGTTCTTCTCGCCGAACGGCATGATGGCCAGCGAGGTCAGGCTGCGGTCGGCGGTAAAGACCCGCACGCCGCCAGTCAGTTTCAGGTTCTTCAGGATCGGGTACGTGGCCTCGCCGAAGCCCGCGATCTGTTCCGTCCGATCCCAGTTGGCGCGGGCGAACATGGTGGTCGGCGCGTAGCCGTTGGAATCGTAGTCGAAGAACCCCGCCGAATCCACGCCACCGTAATAGAGCTGGAACGTGTTTTTCCGGATCTGGTAGAAGCTGCCGACCGTCCACTGGATTTTGCTCTGCGCCGGTGAGGACAGGCGCACCTCGGCCGTCCAGGCGCTCACCCGCTGGCGGTCGTCCACCGCGTTGATCTGGCCGGCGGCCAGGCGCTGCTGGAACACGTCCAGCGGATAGCAGCTCGCGAAATCACCACTGCTGCAATCGACGCCGTAATTGAACGACGTGTCATGGGTATAATGCATCTTGCGCTGCTGCCACGACGCGATGGCCGTCAGCGTCGCCCAGGACATGCGATAGGCCGAAATCAGGTTATAGGCCTGGAATTCGTCGCGCATCGGCTGGCGCACGAAGCTGGCCGCCGCCCATTTGCTGTGCGCCACGCTGTCGAAGATGGGGTTGAGGTTCGACAGGTCGTTGGTGTTCGCGTTCTGGTAATAGCCGATGAAATCGATCGTCCAGTTGTCCATCGGGCGATAGCGGATGTTCAGGCGGCCGCCGTAATCGTCGGTGCTGTTGGTGCCGTTCTGCTGCAGGTAATATTGCTTGATCCAGCCGGCATTGCTGTCGCGATAGGCGCTGAGGCGGACCGACAGCTTGTCCTTGACGATGGGGACATTGACGGTGCCGCTCTGCGAATTGTTGAAACCGCCGGTGGCGTAGGTCGATATCGAACTGTTCACCGTGCCGCCCAGCTTGGTCATGTTCGGCCGTTCCGAGATGATGCGGATGGTGCCGCCCTCCGACCCCGATCCGTACAGCGTGCCCTGTGGGCCCTTCAGGACCTCGACCCGCTGCATGTCCCACAATTTCACGTCCGGCTGCGCGGACCCGGAATCGGTGTTTTCCCCGGTGAAGCCGGCGATGGGGATTTCGTCCAGATACAGCCCGACCTGCGGTTCGCCCGCCGCCGTCAGGTTGCGGATGGCATAGCGTTTCTGCCCCGGCCCCTGGTCCTGCATGCTCAGGCCCGGAACCTGGATGAAGTAATCGGCGATCGTCTGGGCATGGGTCTGCTGCAACGTCTTGGCGCTGATGGCGGTGATGGCCATGGGCGTGTGCTGGACGTCCGTGCTGCGTCGCGTGGCGGACACCGTAACCTGTTCTATTCCGTCATTTTCCTTTTGAGCAGACGATTTTTTGGAAACAACGCGCTTGGCGTCCTTCGTGCCGGTGGTTCCGGCGCCGGCCGTGGGGGCCGCGTCCGCCTGGGGGGGCGTGGTCCCGGCCGCCCCAGCCGCCAGCGCGGGGGACATCAGGAACACCGGAGACACCGTCAGCAACAAGGCAAGCCGCAATCCGAAACCACGTGAGCCATTTCCGATGGGGGGCATCCCAGAAATCCTTTTTTGAATGTGATGGGAGTGTGTCGAATCTTGAGTCGATTTGTCGATATTATTTTGAATGTGTCACGAGTTTTTTTTAACGAAAATGTATGAATATGGTTTCCTGTGTGCACAGAGCACACTTTTGACATACGGACAGGCGCCGGCCTGCGCGGCGGCGGCCGGGTGAAGCAGGTCGTGGCGCGATGCCACGTCAGCCAATGAAATTCACCGATCGGATCACGATGTTCGCCAAACACGGGTCCGGACTATCGTCGGCGGGGCGATCCGCGCGAACAACGCCCCGCCCGCCCGTCTTCAACCGCGCATCGTCATCCGATCAGCCAGGTTCCGTCCGATCGGATGACGAGCAGGCAGCCCGATTTCGAAATCCGCCTGCGGATTTCCGGCGACAGGCGGCCCGCTAGCGCAGCCCGCGCCCACGGGTCTCGGGCAACAGCACAGTCGCCACCAGCACCAGAACGTAGCTGAGCACGCAGACCGCGAGCAGGGCCGGGCCGATGCCGTAGCCATGGGCCAGCACGCCGACGAAGGCGACGCCCGACGCCGCCCCCAGCCGGCCGGCGCTATAGGCGAAGCTGGTGCCGCTGGCGCGCACCGCCGTGGGAAACAGTTCGGAAAAGAACGTGCCCATTCCGCCATACAACCCCTGCGAGAAGAACCCCAGCGGCGCCCCTGCGACCAGCAGCAGCCAGGGCGGCATGGGCAGGCACAGATAGGCCAGCAGCGTCACCAGGCTGCCGGTCACGTAAAACAGGAAGTTCGGACGCCGCCCCCGCGCGTCGGCCAGGTACGCGCTGGCGATATAGCCCAGGAAGGCCCCGGCGGTCAGCACGATCACATACAGCCCCGCCGCCCCGTGGGACAGATGCCGCGACATCGTCAGGTACGCCGGCAGCCAGGTGGAAATGCCCAGGCCGCTGCTTTGCACCCCCAGCGCCAGCAGGGTGGTCAGAAAGGTGGTCCGCATGACGCCGGGGCGGAAGATGTCGTGGATCTTCATCCGCGCGGCATGGGTGATCGCCTGTTCGCGCTGTTCCTTGTAGATTTCCGGCTCATCGACATAGCGACGGATGGCGATCAGCAGCAGGCCCGGTGCGATCCCCGACCAGAACACCGCGCGCCAGGCGACCCAGTCCGGCAGCCAGGCCAGCGCCAGGCTGGCGATGATCGCGGCCAGCGCCCATCCGGCGGCGACGCCGCTTTGCAGGCAGCCGACCGCCTTGCCCCGGCTGCGATCACCGACGATTTCCGCCATCAGCACCACGCCTGCGGTGATTTCGCCGCCGAAGCCGAAGCCCTGGATGGTGCGGCAGACGAACAGCTGGTCGTACGAGGTGGCGAAGCCGCTGAGGAAGGTGAACAGCGAATAGATGACGATGGTGAACTGCATCGCCTTGACCCGCCCGAACCAGTCGCCCAGCAGGCCGGTGATCCAGCCCCCGGCGGCGGCGGCATACAGCGCGGCGCTGCCCAGGAAGCCGACCTGGGCGGGCGAAACATGCCACGCCTTCATCAGCGCGGGCATCAGGAAGCTGAAGATCCGCAGGTCCATCGCGTCCAGCGCGACCCCGCCGTAGCAGCTCCAGAACGTAATCTTCTCGACCCGCGACAGGGCGCGGAACCAGGCGAACGGCGCGGCCGGCGCGCGCAGGGGGGCGCGGGCCGGCCCATCGGCGACCATGTTGGCCGCCAGATCGGCGCGGGAGGAATCGACATCTGCGGCGGGGGGCATCGCGCGGTCCTTCTGGCGGGGGGGGGTTACGTGACGCTTTGCGCGTCGTTCAGGCTGTCTTGCAACGAGGCGCGGCGCATGAACGCGCGGGCGCGTTCGGGGTCGGCGGCGGTGGCGCGCAACTGGCTCAGATGGGCCGCGCGCACGGCGGGGTCGCCTTCTTCCAGCAGGCGCTTGTTCTGGATGCTCTGGGCCTGCACGAAGGCGGTCGCCGCGTGGCGGCGCTGGCGGCTGTACAGGTCCAGCACCGCATCGGGCTGCTCGCCCCGCAGGACGGCGCCCAGCTTGCCGCACAGGTTGACCGCGTCATGGATGCCGCCGTTCATGCCCATGCCGCCGATGGGGTTGTTCACATGCGCCGAATCACCGGCCAGCAGCACGCGGCCGCGCCGGAAGGTCGCGGCGACGCGCTGGTTGACGGCGTACATGTTGGAATAGGCGATGTCGTACTCCCCCGCTTTCGGAAAGAATTTCTGCAGCCTGGCCTGCAGGCCGGCATGGCTCAGGGCCTCGTCCTCGGTCTCGCCCAGGCGGGTGGGGAAGATGGCGCGCCACAGCCCGCGACCGTCCGCACCCCGGACCTTGAACAGGTTGCACCATTCCGTGGGGTCCGAGAAATAGTTCCGGAACGCATAGTCGGTCTTTTCGGCGCCGAAATCGAACGGCGTTGCGATCTTCACGAAGCATTCGTCGTAGGTGAAGCCCTCGAAGGCGATGTCCTGCGATTTGCGTACCGTGCTGCGCCCGCCGTCGGCGCCGATCAGGTAATCGACGCGCATCGTCTCGACCTCGTCGCCATGGCGCAGGGTCACCAGCACATGGTCGTCCTTCTGGACGATGTCCGTGGCCTCGGTCGAGAACCGGACGGCGAAGCCGATCTCGTCCGCGTAGCGGGTGCTGACATCGTCGGTCAGCTTGTACTGTTCGTATTGCAGCACGAAGGGGTAGCGGAATTCGTCCTTCATCAGCCCCAGGTCGAATTCGGCCACGATCTCGCCCGCGACGCGGTCATGGTACTGGAAATTCGGGGCGATCAGCCCCTTGGCGATGATCGTGTCGGCGATGCCCAGATCGGCCAGCATGGCGATGGTGGGGGGATGCAGCGAGGCCGCGCGCTGGTCCATCACCGGCGCGGGTTCGCGTTCGACCACCGTGACGGGAATGCCCTGCCGGCCCAGCGCCAGGGCGCAGACCATGCCCACGGGCCCCGCGCCGACGATCATGACGTGCTGTGACATCGGATTCTACTCTGCTCCTGCTTGGGGCGACCCGTCATGGTCGCGAAAGAAGACGTCCAGCGCGCGCGCCAGACGGTCCTCGCCTGAATTGATATGGGCGACGATCGACGTGTGGTTGTGGCCGGCCAGGCGCAGGAAGCGGACCGGCACCCGCCCCGCCGCCCGCACATCTTCGGCGAATTCCGCGCCGTAGACGTCCAGATGCCGGTTTTCATATTCCGCCACCGCCACCAGCACCGGCAGGGGGCAGCGCGCGGCATGGGTGACGGGCGAGCGTTCGGCATACAGCCCGGCGTCGTCCCCGCAATAGGCCGCGACATGGCGGGCGTTGGGGTTGTCGGGCAGGCCGTCGATCCGCAGCCGGCCGCTGACCAGCGCCAGCGTCCGCACCCCCGGCGGCATCGCCCGCCCCACCGCCGGGTCCACCGCCAGCGACGCGACATGGGTGCCGCCGGCCGAATGGCCGATGACATGCATGCGCGCCGCATCCCCGCCCCAGTCGGCGATATGCGCCGCCACCCATTCCAGCGCCAGGGCGACGTCGCGCGCGCCGTCGGGATAGAGGATGTCCGGCGCCAGGCGGTATTCGACATTCACCCCGACATAGCCATGCCGGGCGAACCAGTGCAGCACATTGTCATAGACCTGCCCGTTGGCGCTCTTGCCGCCCCGGGTGAAGGCGCCGCCATGGACGAACACCACCACCGGGGCGGGCGAGGCAGTGGGCGCGGGCGTGAAGATGTCCAGCACCTGGCGCGGCGCGGCGCCATAGGGCAGGTCGCGCGCCACGCCGCCGGGGGCCTGGTCCATGCCCGCCAGGATAGCGGTGTAGCAACGCACGGTTTCGGCCCGATGGCCGACGATATCGTCATTCCAGACCGGCCCCAGCGCCAGCAACCGTGCGCGGTCGGCCGGCGGCAGGCCGCTGAACGGGGCCTCGTCCGCCAGGGGGTCGGCAGCGGACGGCACGGGGGGGACGACGGCGAGATGGCGCGCGGTCATCGGTGAATCGTGCCTATTTTGCAGTCACAATGATGCATATGCGGTCATCCATGACGGGGGCGATGGGGGTTGCGCCTGCCGTGCACAGAAACTCATCATAAATACAATCCAAAGTCAAAGTATTTTGTAGCGTTCTTGTGTATGCATGTGCATAGTGTGTGCACGCTGTGCGGCAGGAGCACACGCGATGCAAACGGAGAGCCATCACATGAGCAAACTGCGACACATTGCCCTGTCCGTGCCGGACCCCGAGGCGGCCGCGACCTTCTTCGAACAGGCGTTCGGCATGACGCGCGCCGGCCGCGCCATGCGCGGCGTGTACATGTCCGACGGGACGGTGAACGTCGCCCTGCTGAATTTCGGCGACGAGCCGGTGCCGGGCTTCGAGGACAAGAAGAATTATTACGGCATCATCCATTTCGGCGTCTGGGTGGACGATCTGGAGAAGGCCGGCGCGCAGGTGATCGAGGCCGGCGGGGCCTATGTCACCGGCCGCAAGGAGACCGATCCCAACGTCTTCTATGAAGTGAAGTACAGCACGCCCGAGGGCATCGTCTTCGACATGACCGAAAGCGGCTGGCGCGGCGCGGTCAAGAACGTGACCCCGGCAGGCGACGGCGCCCCCGCATGACGCCCGCCCCCGTCCCCGGCCGGGCAGGCGACATCCTGCTGCGTGCGCCGCTGCCCGCCGACAGCGTGGCGGCGCTGGCGCACCTGGCGCGCCTGCACGACCTGTCCGGTCCGGGAAACGGGGCAATCCCGCAGGATGCCGCCGCCTGCCGGGCCATCGGCATCGTCGTCACCAACGGGTCGATCGGGCTGGACGCGGCGGCGATGGCGGCCCTGCCGGCGCTGGGCCTGGTGCTGTGCACCGGGGCCGGGTACGAAGGGGTGGACCTGGCCGCCGCCCGCGCCCGGGGCATTATCGTCGCCAACGCCCCCGGCACCAACGACCGCACGGTGGCCGACCATGCGCTGGCGCTGATGCTGGCCATCACGCGGGACCTGGTGTTCCTGGACCGCGCGGTGCGCGACGGACTGTGGGATTCGGTGCGCCAGGCGCGCCCGACGCCCAGCGGCGCGACCCTGGGCCTGCTGGGCTATGGCCGGATCGGCCAGGCCATCGCGGCGCGGGCCAGGGCGTTCGACATGACGATTCTCTATCACACCCGCACGCCGCACCCCGACCCCGACGCGCGGCATGTGCCCGACCTGGCCGACATGGCGCGCCAGGCCGACTACCTGGTGGTGGCCTGCCCCGGCGGGCCGCGAACGCGGCACCTGGTGAATGCCACGGTACTGCGCGCGCTGGGGCCGGGCGGGTTTGTGGTCAATGTCGGGCGGGGCAGCGTCGTCGATACCGACGCCCTGGCCGCCGCCCTGCTGCGCGGCGATATCGCGGGTGCGGCGCTGGACGTGGTGGAAGGCGAGCCCGCGATCCCCCCCGCCCTGCTGGAAACGGGACGCGTGATCCTGACCCCGCATCTGGCCGGACGGTCGCCGCAGGCGCGCCTGGCCCAGAAAGCGTTGCTCGAAAATTATGTCGCTACGTATATTCAGGGGGGCGTTCTGCCTAATCTGGCGGAACAAAAAGCGGCTACCTGAATGCAAGGAGACCCTGCGTGTCGACCTACGCCGAAGACATATATAATAACCTCGCCGAACAGATTCTGCACGGCAAGCTGCGCCCCGGCCAGCGCCTGGACGAGCAGAGCCTGGCCGCGACCTTCAACGTGTCCCGCACCCCGGTGCGCGAGGCGCTGAAGGAACTGGCGACGCGCGGGCTGATCGACTTCGTGCCGCGGCGTGGGGCGATCGTCACGCAGATCAGCCTGGAGCAGCTGGCCGACATGCTGGACGCCGAATGCGAGATCGAGGCCCTGTGCGCCCGCCTGGCGTCGCAGAAGATGAACGCGCTGGAAAAGAGCATGCTCCAGGGCCTGTACGAACAGGGCAAGGACGCGGCCCAGCGCGGCGACCAGACCGCGTACTGGGCGATCAACCGCAGCTTCCACGAGCTGATCGGCCGTGGCGCGCATAACGAGACGCTGGCCGGGCTGATGCAGGACCTCCGCACCCGTCTGGCCCCGTTCCGCCAGGCGCAGCCGCTGGCCCACGGCGAGCGGCTGAACCGGTCGCGCGACGACCATGGCGCGGTGGTGCGCGCCATCGTCGCCGGCGACCCCGAGTCCGCCTACACCGTCATGCGCGACCATAACGCGCGCCTGGCCGCCGGCGTGCTGCAACTGCTGCGCTCGCACCATGACAGCCAGGCCCGGCAGCCCGAATTCATGCCCACCCCCTGACCACCGCCCGCCGGCCCCCGGCCGGGCCGGTCCGTCGTGAAGGAGAGTCCGGACCCATGTCGATTCCGTTTCAGCTCAACGGCCGACCCGTCAGTTTCGACGGGCCTGAGGACACCCCCCTGCTGTGGGTGGTGCGCGAGCATTTCGGCCTGACCGGCAGCAAGTTCGGCTGCGGCATCGGCATGTGCGGCGCCTGCACCATGCATGTCGACGGCGCGGCCAGCCGCACCTGCGTGCTGGCGGTGGGCAATGTGCGCGGCCGCGCGATCCGCACCATCGAGGGCGTGGCCGCCGAGGCGGACAACGCCGTGCGAAAGGCGTGGAACGATCTGGACGTGCCGCAATGCGGCTATTGCCAGTCGGGGATGATTATGACCGCAACGGCGATGCTGGCCGACACCCCGTCCCCCACCGACCAGGACATCGACCGCTGGATGACCAACCTGTGCCGCTGCGCGACCTATGTCCGTATCCGCCAGGCGATCCACGCCGCCGCCCGGTCGCTCAAATCATGAAGGGCGTGACCCGGTCCGTGGGGCCATCCCTCGGGCGACGCCGTTTCCTGGAGGTCGCGGCCGCGTTCGGGGCGCTGCTGGCGGTGCCGCTGGACCCGGCGGTGGCGGCGAAAGGCGACGCGGATGCGGACATCGAACTGACGGACTGGATCTTCATCGACGCGCAGGGCGGCGTGACCCTGGGCCTGTGCCAGCCCGAGGTCGGCCAGGGGTCGTACACCGCGCTGCCGGCGATCCTGGCCGAGGAGCTGGATGCCGACTGGCCGGCGGTGAAAGTGCGCTGGGTCATGGGCCGCGACGCCTATAAAATCCAGTTCCGCAACGAAAAGCCGTCGCAGAAGGAAGGGGCTTCGACCTCGACCACCAAATTCTATGCCCGCCTGCGCGTCGCCGGCGCCGCGGCGCGCGAGGTGCTGGTGCGCGCCGCCGCCGCGCGCTGGCAGGTGCCGGTCAGCGACTGCGCCACGGAATCGGGCACGGTACGCAACATCCGCACCGGCGCCACCCTGCCCTATGGCGCGCTGGCGGCCGAGGCCGCGCGCCTGCCGCTGTCGTCCACGCCCCGGCTGAAGACGCCCGCCGAATTCCGCCTGATCGGCAAGGCGCTGCCGCGCCGCGACACGGCGGCCAAGACCGACGGGTCGGCGAAGTACGGGCTGGATGCCGATGTGCCGGGCATGCTCAACGCCGCCATCGCCCTGTCGCCGACCATCGGCGGCTGGCTGGTGCGGATCAACAACGAGGCCGAGATCCGCCAGCAGCCGGGGGTGCGGGCCATCGTCCGGCTGGATGACGGGGTCATCGTGGTGGCCGACCGCTTCTGGCAGGCGCTGCGGGCGGTGCAGATGCTCGATGCGACCTTCTCGCCCGGCGAGAACGGCGGGCTGTCCACCGAACTGATCGACCGGCTGGCCGAGGCAGGGCTGGACGCGGAAATCGGCGTGACGGCGCTGGCGCGCGGCGACGCCCCGCGCATCCTGGGCCAGAACCCGGACCAGGTGATCGAAAGCCGCTTCAGCGTCCCGCACCTGGCCCATGCGGCGATGGAGCCGATGAACGCCACCGTGCATGTCCAGCCCGACCGGGTGGACGTGTGGGGGTCGATCCAGAGCACCGACGCCTCGGTCGCCGTCATCTCCAAGATCTCGGGCGTGCCCGAGGACAAGGTGCATCTGCATATCGGCTTTCTGGGCGGCAGCTTCGGCGGCAAGATCGCCCCGGATTTCGTCGCCCAGGCCGTCCGCGCGGCGATGGCGGTCGGCCGCCCGGTCAAGCTGATCCGCACGCGCGAGATGGATATCCAGCACGATCATTTCCGCCCCAACAACAAGGGGCGGCTGCGCGCGGTGGTGGACAAGGACGGCTACCCCGTCGCGGTGCACGCGCGCGTCTGCGGGCAGTCGCTGTTCGCCACCACGCGGCCGAACTGGCTGACCAAGACCCCGCTGGGCGATTACGACGAGAGCATGGTCGATGGAATCTATAACCAGAGTTACGAGATTCCGAATTTCCATGTCGACGTGATCCAGACGCCACTGCCGATTCCGGTCTATTTCATGCGTTCGGTCGGCTCCAGCGCCGGGGTGCTGTTCTGGGAGAGCTTCATCACCGACCTGGCGCACAAGGCCGGGATCGACCAGTACCACTACCGCCGTCACCTGCTCCGCAACAACCCCGCCGCGCTGAAGGTGCTGGACGCCGTGGCCGCCGCCGCGTCGTGGGACACGCCGCCGCCCGCCGGCACCGCGCGCGGCATTGCCTTCGACACCTACCACGGACGCGGCGGATCGTTCGTCACCCATGTCGCGGAAGTCGTCGAACTGGTCCGCAAGGGCGACGGCTGGAAGGTGGCGCGGGTGTTCTGCGCGATCGACGCCGGTCTGGTCGTCAACCACAACACCTTCGTCGCGCAGATTCAGGGCGGGATCGGATTTTCCCTGACCTCGGCATTGAAAAGCGAGATCACCTTCAGTCGCGGCGGGGCCGAGCAATCGAACTTCACCGATTATCCGCTGCTGTCGATCGGAGAAATGCCCGAGGTGGTGCCGATCGTCGTCGAAAGCGACCGGCCGCCGCAGGGCGTGGGCGAAATCATGGTCGCCCCGCTGGCGCCAGCCATTTCGCAGGCGCTGCTGCACGCCACCGGCCGGCGGCCCGACCGCATGCCGTTCCGTCCGGACGTCTTCAAGGCGACGGCGTGACAGGTAGTGGACTTCCAGACCTCATTAATGTATATTTATAACTAAATTTGTATATACGGAGACGTGACGTGCCCTCGCCCTTCCATCTTGCCTTTCCGGTTGACGACCTCGATGCCGCCCGCACGTTCTACGGCACCGTCATGGGGTGCCCCGAGGGACGCAGTTCCGAAAGCTGGATCGATTTCGACCTGTTCGGCCACCAGATCGTCACCCATCTGACCCACGCGCCCCAGGCCCCTTCGAGCTGCATGGGCGCGGTCGATGGACATGCCGTGCCGATCCCGCATTTCGGCGTCGTGCTGGACATGGAAAGCTGGACCAGCCTGGCGGACCGCCTGCGTAGCCATGGGGTAACGTTCGTGATGGAACCCCAGATCCGCTTCAAGGGCCTGCCCGGCGAGCAGGCGACGATGTTCTTCCTCGACCCGGCGGGCAACGCGCTGGAATTCAAGGCGCTCCGCGACATGGGGCTGCTGTTCGCCAAGCAGTAGGCGGGGCGAAGGCTTTATAAAACGAATGGGATGCAAGGGCCGAAGCCCTTGCCGGGTTCGGACAGAGCCCGAAAAGCCTGACACAGGAAGGACGACCGGATGCATTTCGGGGCAACGATGCGGCAGAGGCCCCTGCGGATCGGGCTGGCGGGCCTGGGGTCGATCGGGCAACAGGTCGCGCGCCAGCTCGATGCCGGGATCGACGGGCTGGAACTGACGGCGGTGGCGGCCGCGGATGTGGAAAAGGCCCGCCAAAACCTGGCAGGTTTCCGCGCCCTGCCGCGCATCGGCACGCTGGCCGACCTGTCGGACACCGACGTGGTGGTCGAGATGCTGCCGGCCCGCATCTTCGCCGACATCGCCCGGCCGACACTGGAGCGTGGCGCCACCCTGGTGGTGGCGTCGGCCGGGGCGCTGCTGTCGCATATGGATCTGGTCGAGGTCGCGCGCCGCACCGGCGGGCGGATCATCGTCCCCAGCGGCGCGATCCTGGGGCTGGATGCCGTCCGCGCGGCGTGCGAGGCCCCGGTGGCGTCGATCACCATCGAAACCCGCAAATCCCCCGCCAGCCTGGCCGGCGCGCCGTACCTGGCGCAGCAGGGCATCGACGTGCACGCCCTGCGCGCCGCCACGACCATCTTCAGCGGCACCGCCGAGGAAGCCGCCCTGGCCTTCCCCGCCAACACCAACGTCGCGGCGGCGCTGGCCCTGGCGGGGCTGGGGCCGCGCAGGACCGAAATCCGGGTGATCGCCGACCCGGCGGTGGACCGCAACATTCATACCATCACGGTCGAGTCCGCCGTCGCGCGCTTCACCTGCCATATCGACATCGTTCCCAATCCGGAAAACCCACGCAGTGGTCAGTTGACATCCCGATCCATCATCGCCTGCCTGCGCGACATGGTCTCGCCGGTGCGGATCGGCACATAAGGCCAGTTCGCGCCCTCAGGGGGAACAAAGCCCGGTGGCCTGTGCGGCGAACAATTTCGCAAGCCAGTCGATGAACACGCGCACGCGCGGCGATAACTGCCGGTTGCGCGGGTAAAGCAGCGAAACCGGCGTCGGCGACGGGGGGCAATCGGGCAGGACAACCACCAGCGTCCCCTGTTCCAGATCCCGCGCGACGTGATAGCGCGGCACCTGGATCAGCCCCAGCCCCAGTCTGGCCGCCGCGACGAAACTCTCCGCCCCGTTCACCGCCACCGGGCTGGGCAGGGTGACGTGGCGCAGCACGTCCCCGACCATGAATTCCAGCGGCAGCAGCCCGCCGGTCGCCGACGATCGAAACCCGACCATGCGATGCCCGTCCAGCGCCGCGATGTCCCCAGGCATGCCGAACCGCGCGACATAGGACGGGGCCGCGCAGGTCACTTCCTCCAGCATCGTCACCCGTCGCGCCACCATGTCGCTGTCCTGCAAATCGCCCACGCGCAGCACGCAATCGATCCCCTCGCGGATCAGGTCCACCAGCCGGTCGCCCTCGCTCATGGTCAGTTCGATCTCGGGATAGGCGGCCAGGAAGTCCGGCAGGCGCGGCAGCACGAAATGGCGGGCCAGCGTGCCATGCACATCGACCCTCAGCATGCCGCGCGGCTTCGCGCCGCCGAAGGCGGCCTCGGCATCCTCCAGATCGGCAATGAGCGCAAGACAGCGACGATGATAGGCCTCGCCATCCAGCGTCGGACTCACATGCCGCGTGGTGCGTTGCAGCAGCCGGACGCCCAGCCGCGCCTCGAGTTGCTTGATCGCATCCGTCACCGTCGAGCGCGGCAGGCCGAGGTCGCCCGCTGCGAGCGTGAAGCTGCGACGCTCCACCACCCGCGTGAACACCCGCATGGCGTCAAATCGGTCCATTGATTTGTTCGTTTATCCCGGATTGTGATGCCGGATCATGACTGATTATCCGACCAGAGAAAAGGTTCATGGTCCCTTCATCCCCAGCGGATACCCCAGACAGGAGACCGACCATGACCCGGAACACCAACACAGTCGCCCTCGTCACCGGCGCCTCGCGCGGCATCGGCGCGGCCATCGCCGAACGGCTGGCGCGGGACGGCTTTACCGTCGTCATCAACTATTCCGGCAACGCCGCCCCGGCCGAAGCCCTGGCGCGCACGATCGAAGAACAGGGCGGCCGCGCGCTCACCGCCCAGGCCGATGTCAGCGACCCCCAGGCCGTGCGCGGCATGTTCGATGCGGCCGAGGCCGCGTTCGGCGGCGTCGACGTGCTGGTCAACAACGCCGGCATCATGACGCTGTCGCCCATCGCCGACACCGACGACGCCACGTTCGATCGCCAGATCGCCGTCAACCTCAAGGGCACGTTCAACACGCTGCGCGAGGCCGCCGGGCGGCTGCGCGACGGCGGGCGGATCATCAATTTCTCGTCCAGCGTCACGGGCCTGCTGCAACCGGGGTACGGCGTCTATGCCGCCACCAAGGCCGCCGTCGAGGCGATGACCCCCATCCTGGCGAAGGAACTGCGCGGCCGCGCCATCACCGTCAACGCGGTGGCCCCCGGCCCGACCGCGACCGACCTGTTCCTGAACGGAAAATCACCCGAACTGGTCGAGCGCCTGTCGAAGCTGGCGCCACTGGAACGGCTGGGCCAGCCCGAGGACATCGCCGCCAGCGTCGCCTTCCTCGCCGGGCCCGATGGCGCGTGGATCAACGGCCAGACGCTGCGCGCCAATGGCGGCATCATCTGAACCAGCCCCGGACGGGTCATGATACGCGCTTCGGATCTTCCTCAAGAAAATACTGCACCGTTTCCAGTATCGCATTCCAATAGGCCGTCAACGCCGCGTCGTCGGCCTCCTGCGCTTCATCCCGATGCATGCGGGCCACGTGTACGGCCGCGTCGCCATGACGGTCCACCAATTCCATGGCCGCTTCCGGAACCGGTTTCGGGGGCGGTTTCATCGTCGCTCTCCCATCAGGACGGCAATGGAAGCTGGGGATGCGGGCGGGCGTTTCAATCGCCTGCGCGAGAACGTGATGCGGCTGTAATTTTGGATGGAACAAGTCCAGCTCAAGAAATCTCACAATGAACTTTTAATTCCGCTCCTTTCAGAACCGGGTTTCCGCCCCATGTGGTGGGAAAAGGGAGGGTGGAATGTCGTCTAAAACTCCGCCGACACCACGTGGCAGCAGAACATCACGCGCGACGCGCGGTCCTGCGGCCGGGCACGATCCCGGCCCCGCCGGACAGGAACCTTCCGCCAACCCGGATCGACCGCATGGCGGCCCCGAGCCGCAAGAGGCGGAAGGAGACGAGGCAGAGCAGCAGCCCGCTTCCGCCCGGACACCCGGGCAAGGCGGCATTTGCCGCTAGCGTCCCGGCGCCCGTCTCGCTGGAGCGCAAGGTCCAGTTTCTGTCCCGGCCGCAAAGCTATGCCGGTTCCATAAAGACGGTCATCGCGCGTGAGACGCATATGTCCTGGGTCTTCCTGGCCGGACCGCGCGTCTACAAGCTCAAGAAGCCGGTGCGCTTTCCCTATCTGGATTTTTCCACCCTGGACCGTCGGGCCGACGCCTGCCGTACCGAAGACCGCCTGAACCGCCGGCTGGCGCCGGATGTCTATCTGGGCGTCGTCCCTCTGGTCGAGGGGGCGTCGGGCCTGGCCATCGGCGGGGCGGGGCAGGTCGTGGACTGGCTGGTCGTCATGCGCCGCCTCGACGACGCCGGCTTTCTCCAGTCGGCATTGCTGGCGCATGCGGTGCAGTCGTCGCAGCTCGACCGGCTGGCCGCCGTCCTGGCGTCGTTCTACGCGCATGCGCCCCCGCTTTCGGTCCGGGGGCCGGCGGCCGCCTTGCGGGTGTCGTGGCGGAGGGCATTGTCCCACAACCGCCGCGTGTTGCTCGACCCCCGCTTCCATCTGCCGCGCGGACTGGTGGCGCGGGTCGATCGGATCCAGACGCGCTTTCTGGACCGGCGGTTCGGGGTGATCGTGGCGCGCGCGCGTGCCGGCCGCATCGTCGACGCGCATGGGGACCTGCGCCCGGAACATATCTGGCTGGACGGGCGCGTGAGCATCATAGATCGCCTGGAATTCGACCCGGCCCTGCGGGCGCTCGATCCGCTGGACGAAATCGCCTTCCTGCAGCTCGAATGCACGCGCCTGGGCGCAGCCTGGGCGGGCGAGAGGATCGGCCGGCATCTGCGGCCGATCCTGCATGGGCGGCATGTCGGCGGATTGCCGCTGTTCTATCGCAGCTATCGCGCCATGCTGCGGGCCCGGCTGGCGATCATGCATCTGTGCGACAGTTCGCCGCGCACGCCCGAAAAATGGCCGCGCCAGGCGCGCCTGTATCTGCGCCTGGCCCTGTTCGACGCGCTGAAGCTGGACCGGCTTGAAAATGCCGCCCTACCCGCCCCCTGACCTCAGAATACGAACAGGTCCGACAGCGGCACGTTGCGATGCAGCCTGCGGATGGCTTCGGCAAGCAGCGGCGCCGCGGACACGACCTCCAGCTTGCGCCGGACCGGCCCGTCCGGCAACCGGATGGGCTGGACCGTGTCGGTCGTCAGGATACGGTCGATGGCCGGTTCGGCCAGGACGGTGTCCGCCCCGGCCGCGAACAGCCCATGCGTGACGCAGGCCACGACCTGCCGCGCCCCGCCGTCGCGCGCCGCGCGGGCCGCGCGGGCGAGCGTCCCGCCGGTGCTGACTAGGTCGTCGATGACGATACAGGTCGCGCCCTGGACATCGCCGACGAACAGGTCGCCGGAGACCTGCCCGCCGCTGCGGTGCTTCTCGGCGAAGGCCGTCCCGACCGGGCGTCCGGTCGCCTCCTCCAGCGCCCCGCGCAGGCGTTCGGCCCGCTTGCCGCCGCCAAGGTCCGGCGAAACGACGCACAGGCGCCCGGCGTCGGCGGTCAGGCTACGGATGGAGGCCACCAGCAGGGGAACGGCCGTCAGCGCCACCGTCCGCCGGCGGAAGGCGTTTTCGAACGCCGCCTCGTCATGCACGTCCATCGTGACCAGACGGTCGGTTCCCACGGCTTCGAACAGCGTGGCGACATAGCGCGTCGTCACCGGGTCGTTCGGCTTGGTCCGCCGGTCCTTGCGCCCATAGCACAGATAGGGCGCGATGGCGGTCACGCGCGCGGCCCCCGCGTCCTTGCAGGCGCCGATAAAGAACAGCAGCCGGCACAGCCGGTCGTTGGCGCTGCCCGCCGCATCGCCATGCAGACTGTGCAGCAGATAGACATCCGCGCCGCACACCGGGTCCAGCGCGCGGGTCTTGTGTTCCCCGTCCTCGAAATCGCGTTCCTCGTGCCGGCTCAGCGCCAGGTCCAGGTGCCGGGCAATCGCCTGCCCCAGCACGTCGGTGCCGGCCAGGGCGAAAAGGCGGATGTCGCCTTCCGCCAGGGGGTCAGCCTGCCGGCCGGGTCGTGCCTGTCGCGGGTCCACTGGTCGGTCCCTTTACGCTGGGCGGGGCGCTTGCCCCGATCTGCCGGAACAGGGCCTCGACCGTCTCGCGCCGGGCCTGGGCCGTGCCATAGAATTCGACGCTCGCGGACCCGGCGGCGACGGCCAGGGCCAGCGCCTCGTCGGGGGACATGCCGCGTGTCAGGCCCAGCACCAGGCCCGCCATGAAACTGTCGCCCGCGCCCACGGCGCCGCGCGCCTGCACCGGCGGGGCGGCCAGGTACGTCAGGCCGGCGGCGGACCCCAGCCATGCCCCGTCCGGCCCAAGGCTGACGGCGACCATCCGGGCCGCGCCGGCACGCAGCACCCGCTCGATCTCCGCCGCCAGGGCGTCCTGTCCCTCGACCGGATGGCCGACCAGGGATTCGAACTCCCCATGGCTGAGTTTCAGCAGATCCACCCCCTGCCCCACGACCGCGCGCAGGGCCGCGCCGGATGTATCGACGGCAAAGCGCCAGCCCCGCCGCGCCCCGACGGCGGCCGCCCGGGCATAGAAATCCTCGGGCACCCCGCGCGGCAGGCTGCCGCTTGCGACGACCCAGCCGGCGTCAAGGCCCTCGAGGATCGCCAGGCTGTTCCGCCATTCCGCCGCCTCGATCAGGGGGCCCTCGGACACGAAACGGTATTCCAGGTGGCTCGCGCGCTCCTGCACGTTCAGGCAGATGCGGGTCCGCCCCCCGATCGGCAGGCTTTTCCAGGGCACGCCGGCCTGGTCGAGCAATTCCTCGACCAGGCGCCCGGTCACCCCGCCGGTCATGATGACGGCCAGGGTCTCGCCGCCCAGCTCGTGGATGACGCGGGCGACGTTGATCCCCCCGCCGCCGGGGTCCAGCCGCTCGTCCGCCGTGCGGATCTTCTGCGTCGGGCGCACCTCCGCCGCGACGCAGGCGACGTCCACGGCGGGGTTGAGCGTCAATGTCGCAATGGTCTGGGACATGTCTGGGGATCCCGCGCAAGGGGGCGGTGGCGCGCCGCTCAGGCCATGGCGTCCTCGGCCCGGCGGACGACGTCCATGGTGCGAAGCAGGCTGGACGGATTGACGCTGATCGAATCAATCCCGATCGCGACCAGGAAGCGGGCGATGTCCGGATCGTTCGCCGGGGCCTCGCCACAGATCCCGATCTTGCGTTCGTTGCGCCGGGCGCCGGTCACGGCCAGGCGCAGCATCTCGCGCATGCCCGGATCGCCTTCGTCGAAATCGAACGCGACGATTTCGGAATCGCGGTCCACGCCCAGCGTAAGCTGGGTCAGATCATTCGAGCCGATCGAGAATCCGTCGAATTCCGCGGCAAAGGAATCGATCTGGATGACGTTGTTGGGGATTTCGCACATCATGTAGACCTCCAGCCCATCCTTGCCGCGCGCCAGGCCGTTCCGGCCCATCGCGGCCAGGACCTGTTCGGCCTCCACCACCCGGCGGCAGAACGGCACCATGACGATCAGGTTGGTCAGCCCCATGTCCCCGCGCACCCGCGACAGCGCCGCGCATTCCAGCGCGAAGCCGTCGGCATAGGCCGGATGGGCATAGCGCGACGCGCCGCGAAAGCCGATCATGGGGTTGGCCTCCCGCGGCTCGAACGTCGCGCCGCCGATCAGGGCCGCATATTCGTTGGTCTTGAAATCCGACAGCCGCACGATGACCGGCCTGGGATGGAAGGCGGCGGCGATCGTGCCGATCCCTTCCGACAGGGTGCGGATGAAATAGTCGCCGGGCGACGGGTTCCCGGCCGTGCGTTCGGCGACCCGCCGCCGATCGTCGGGCGACAGGCGTTCGGGGTGCGCCAGCGCCATCGGATGGATACCGATGGATTCGCTGATGATGAATTCCATGCGCGCCAGCCCCACCCCCGCGCAGGGCATCATCGCCGTCCTGAAGGCCAGTTCCGGATTGCCCAGATTGACCATGACCGGGGTGCGCGGGCGCGGCAGGTTGCCGACGTCGGTCCGGGTGACCGCGAAGGGGACCTCGCCGTCATAGATCTCTCCGCTCTCGCCCCCCGCGCACGAGACCGTGACACGCTGTCCCGAGCGCAGGACCCGCGTCGCATCGCCGGTTCCGACGACCGCCGGAACCCCCAGCTCGCGCGCGATGATGGCGGCGTGGCAGGTACGGCCGCCATGGTCGGTCACGATGGCGGCCGCGGTCTTCATGACCGCCTCCCAGTCGGGATTGGTGGACGGCGCGACCAGCACCTCGCCCGGCTGGAAGGACCCGAGTTCGTCACGGGTGGAAATCACGCGGACCGGACCGCCCCCGATCTTCTCGCCCACGGCCCGGCCGCGCGCCAGCACGGCCCCCTCTCCCGTCAGGGCATAGGTTTCCAGCAGGGCGGCGCCCCTGCGCGAGGCCACGGTCTCGGGCCGCGCCTGAACGATATAGAGCCGGCCGTCATCGGCATCCTTGGCCCATTCGATGTCCATCGGCACCGGGTGGCCGGCCTGTCGCGAATAATGATCCTCGATCAGCAGCGCCTGGTCGGCCAGGGACAGGGCTTCGGCATCGCTGATGCAGAACTGCCGCTGCCGGTCCGGCGGGGTCGGCGCGTTGCGGGTGCGCGATCCGCCGGGCCCCGGCTCCAGGCCCATCGTCAGTTGCTTCCGTCCCAGGACATGCCGCAGCACGATACGGTGTCCCTGGCGAAAGGTCGGCTTGTGGACATAGAATTCGTCCGGGTCGATGGCGCCCTGGACGATGTTTTCGCCCAGCCCGTAGGCCCCGGTAATCAGGACGACGTCGCGGAAGCCGGATTCGGTATCCAGGGTGAAGATGACGCCGCTGGACGCGCGATCGGCATGGACCAGCTTCATGACCCCGACGGACAGGCTGACCTTGAAATGGTCGAAGCCGTTATTGGCGCGATACACGATGGCCCGGTCCGTGAAAAGCGAGGCAAAGCAGTGGCGGCATGCCTCGAAGATCGCCTCGACCCCGCTGACGTTCAGGTAGGATTCGTGCTGGCCCGCGAAACTGGCCGTGGGAAGATCCTCCGCCGTGGCGGAACTGCGGACCGCGACGGCGACATCCGGACCATATTGCGCTTCGAGAAGACGATAGGCATCGCCGACAAGCCGGTGCAGCGCCCCGGTGCCGGTGGCGGCATAGACCAGCTCGCGCGCCCTGGCTGCCTGGCGCGCCAGCAGGGCGATGTCGGTCGGGTCCAGAGGGTCCAGCAGGGCATGCAGGGCCGGCCAGGCGTCGGCTTCGTCCAGCGCGTCGCGATAGGCGCGCGCCGTCAGGACGAACCCGTTGGGCACCAGAATGCCCTGCGCCGCCAGCCCCCGGTACATCTCGCCCAGCGAGGCATTCTTGCCGCCGACCAGGGGCACATCCCCAAGCCCGATCTCCTCGAACCATCGCAGGGACTCTGAAGACTCCGTCATCATGTCGCTCCTGCTGTCTGGCCGCGAAACGCCGCGATGCCTTACGGCAAGGGGGGCGGTGGGATGGTGACGCCCGCGAACGGGTCGACGCATATGATGTGGTCCACGACGGAAACGACCCCCTTCGCGTTTTCCGCCGCCACACGGGCCGCGGTACGCAACCGGTCGTCCGTGACGGTACCGCCAAGGTCCACCACCCCGTTCCTGACATCGACGCTGATGGTATTGCGCCCGCCCAGGTGCAATTCCGCCTGGTATTCCTCCAGGATGGACTGCCTGATGCTCTGGTCATCGGATACCGCAGGCGCGCCGGACATCAGCGGCAGCAACGCGCGCAGCACGTCGGCGCGCGACAGCACGCCCACAAGCTGATCGTTCTTGACGACCGGCAGGCGCCTGACATGCTGCAGGATCAATGTGGCGACAGCGTCGCGCAACGGCGTCTCCGGCCCGACGGACATGGGGCGGTCCGACATGATATCGGCAACCTTGCGGCCATGACTATGGACATAGTCCTCGGCCTGCCGCCCCGACGACCGGAACAGGTCTCCGAACCACGAATGCCCGGCCGTCTCCAGCTCGCTCCGGCGCATGAGGTCGCCTTCGGTCAGAATGCCGACCAGGTGCCCCTTCTCGGTTATGACCGGCAGCCCGCTGACTTTGTGCGCCACCATCAGCCGGATGGCGTCCGCGATGGATTGCGTCGGCGCGACACAGATTGCCGGCGAGGTCATGACGTCCTTGACCTGCATGACACGCGGTCCCCGATGCGTAGCGCCCCGCCGCCGGAATTCATGGGCGAATACCGGATATCGGCAGGACACTGCATGAATGTTCTGGGTGTCCACCCTTCGGGACACCCGGTGACCCTAGATGCGCGCGCGCCGGCCCTCCTGCAATCGCACTCCGGGATTCGTGATGATGCAACCGGACACCGCGACGGCGTTTAGGGACCATGTTCCCCGCCATCCCGCGCCCGACATGGTCAATGGCCCGGCCGGCCCCCTGGGAGGGAAAACAGAATGCCCATTCAGAAGGAGGCCATGGTTGCCGAGCTCGCGCAGGGCGCGCTGCTTCTGCCCAACCTGATTGCGGACGGGCTGGCCGCGAATGGCCGCATAAAATTCGCGCTGAGCTGGCTGCAGGCCGTCGAGGCGGCGTCGGGCCGGGACGATCGTACGCCTTTTGCCGACCTGGTGGCCGAACGGACGCTGGCCGGGCTGGACCATAACCCGCTTTATGACCCTCCCGCCCCGCTGGAGCGAACCGGCGACGGCGTCCGGGTGCCGCAGATCGGCGCGATGATGTCGCGCCTGCTGGACGATCTGTCGCACATGCGCGCGGCCGTGGAGGCAGGCGCGGCCGCGGGCCTTTTCGACCCCGCGGCGGCAGCCGCCTTCCGCGGACGCGAGGAGGCGCTTCGCACGTCCCTTCATCTCGACGGCGACATCCTGCCGGCCGGCCTGGTCTCGCGGTTGTCGCGCCTTTCAGGCGGCGACGAGGCATCGTTCCACGGCCTGGTGATGGAGATGCACAAGGCCATCAACGAGATCGCCGCTGGCCTGGCGGAAACGGACGTTGCCGGCGCCCGCGCCTACCTTCTGGGCCAGGCGGACAGGGACCGCCTGGCCGCATTCATGCATGGGCTGAATCGCACGGCGCCATTGAAATTCAATCATCCGGGGCTGGCCACCAACGCGATGCGCGACGGCACCCACATGACCATCCAGAACGATCTGGGCACGACCGACGCGCATGTGCTGATCGCCCAGGTCGAAGACCGTCGCCTGACCATCATCCACAGCGATATTCACAAGCAACGTCTCGATTTTTTCCAAAGACACCTGCCCCGGTTTTCCTGGACCGTCTCCAACCGGCACGCGCAGGGCATGGAGGACGATATTTTCCTTGTCACGGTTGGAACGTTCGAAGCCCCCGACCTTGCCACCCTCGATACCGCGCTGGAGGAGCTGGGCGCGTCACTCGTCTTTCTCATCGACTGGAACAAGGCGCGAAAAAGCCTTGGCCGTTTCGTCCCGCGACGGGAAGCCGTCGCCATTCTGGACTGGGCCGCCGATCACGAATACGGCCACCGCGCCTATCTGGAAATCGGCGGCGAGGCCGTGATCGACGATCTGCTGGAAACCGTGTCGCGGATCACCGGCGTATCCTACACGTCCCTGCAACGCGCGCTGGGCAAGGACGACACGACGATATTCCTGCGTGAGACATTACGCATCGCCAGCGAGACCCTGCGCGACGGCCGATCGCCCTTCGTCATCCGCGATCTGTTGCAGGCGGAACTGATGATGCGCGTCGGATCCGTGGCCGATCGCATTCTTGATGAGGCCGTGGACCATGCCGCGCTGATCCTTGACCTCGGCAACCTGGTGCAGGCCACGCTGCTGGACACTGTCGCCGACCCCGGCGGGGCCGCCACGCGGGCCAAGCTCTGGGAAGCCCTTGCCGACCGGCAGGTGGGACGCATATGCGACCTGTCCCGCGACGGCAAGGTACGCGCCTGGCGCGTGATCGCCTCGGAAGCCGACGACGCCGCCGACAAATTCGAAGAGGTGGCGTTTCTCCTGCAATTTCTGCCCCGCGACCTGCCGGCCGAGCTGCACGAGCGGTTCCTGCTTCTGGTCGAAGGCGCCATCATGGCGGTCAGGGACTATGTCCGCCTGCTGTGCGCGCTACGCAACGAACACCAGACCATCGCACGGCGGGACATGCGCGCGTTCATGGCGTTGCTCGACCGGCTGCACGAGCATGAACACGCAACGGACGACATCCAGCGCGACCTGTTCACGAATCTGATGCACGCGGATGTCGACGCCAGGGTGTTCCATGTCACGACCGCCGTCGCCGGCGGCCTGGAGGAAGTGGCGGACGCGTTGCTGAATGCGGGTCGCCTCGTGTCGGATCATGCCGTGGGAGAGTGGTTTGCAACCTGACCCCATCCAGATCATCGAAGCGGGCGTACTGCCGCCCCCGGCGGGCGCCCTGTCCCTGCTTGGCGGGAAAGCCTTCAATCTCGTGGTCCTGGCCGCGATGGGCCTGCCCGTACCACCCGGTTTCGTCCTGCCGACCTCGCTCTGCGCCCAATGGATCGCCAACGGCCCGCCGCCGATGGACGAGTTCCGGGCGCGCGTCGCCGGCCCGTTGAGCCGTCTGGAGCAGGCGACCGGCCTGGCGTTCGGCGATGCGCGGCGGCCATTGCTGGTCGCGGTCCGCTCGGGTCCCCCGATCTCGATGCCCGGCATGCTCGATACCATCCTGAATGTCGGGCTGACGCGCACGACCCTGCCGGGGATGATGGCGCTGACGGGCGATCCCCGTCTTGTCTGGGACTGCTATGCCCGACTGGTCAGCTCGTACGGGCAGGTCGTGCACGGCCTGGACCCGACGCCATTCGAGGACGCATCGGCAAGCGCCCTGCTGGCCGGGCAGGCCGGGGCCCTGTCCGACCTCGATACCTTGTCCCTGCGCGGCCTGGCCTTGCGATATCTCGATATTTTCGAGGAGATGTCCGGACGGACCTTTCCCGACACGCCCATGGAGCAGCTTCTGCAGTCGGTGGACGCGGTGTTCCGGTCATGGGAGTCGGATCGCGCGAAAACCTATCGGCGGATCCGGAATCTGACCGACCTTCCTGGGACGGCGGTGACCGTGCAGCGCATGGTCTATGGCAATTCGGGGCCGAAATCGGGATCGGGCGTCGGCTTCACGCGCGACCCTGCGACGGGCGAGAAACGGCTCTATCTGGATTTTTCCTTCAACGCCCAGGGCGACGACGTAGTGTCCGGCCGCAGGCGCGTCACCCCCGCCGTCACGCTCTCCCGCATCATGCCGCAGGTCGCACAGAGCCTGGAGCACTTCGCCAGGCAGATCGAAGACAAATTCCACGATATGCAGGATTTCGAATTCACGGTCGAGGACGGACGGCTTTTCCTGCTGCAGACCCGCGCGGGCAAACGATCCGCCTGGGCGCGCCTGAAGATCGCCGTCGATATGGTGCGCGAGGGCCTGATCGGCGTCGATGAGGCGCTGCGGCGCCTGGAAGGGTTGAATTATACCGCGATCGCGCGCCGGCGCGTGGTGGGCGCGCACGGTGACGCGATCGCCCGAGGCACGCCGGCCGGGATAGGCGCCGCAACGGGCGCCATCGTCATGAGCGCGGACGTCGCACAACAATTTGCCCGGCAGGGGCGGCCGGCCATCCTGGTCAGCAATGACGTCCTGACCGAGGATATCGAAGGGATCGCCAGTGCCGAGGGACTGCTTGCGGCGCATGGCGGCCGTACCAGCCACGCGGCGGTCGTGGCGCGCGAACTCGGCAAGGTCGCCATTGTCGGATGCGCCGATCTTGTGGTCGCGCCCGACAGGAAAAGCTGCCTGATCGCAGGACGGCGTTTCGACAGCGGCGCGGACATCACGCTCGATGGGGAAAGCGGCTGCGTCTATGAGGGACGCATCACCGTCGATGAAGTACGCCCCCATGATGAACTGGCGACCGTGGAAGCCTGGATGCGGGCGCGCGGCGCAGACGCAGGCGACAGCCTTCCATGAAAATCCCCGGATTTCACGTCCCCTCCCTTCGGGGAGCATCCAGAGGGCAACGCCATGGCATCCCACGATCGGTCCCGTTTCGCCGGCCGGCGCGTGTTCCTCACGGGGGGCGGCCAGGGCATCGGCGCCGCCACCGCGCGCGCCTTCGCGTGCGAGGGCGCGCGTATCGCCCTGAACGACCTCAGCCCCGAAACGCTGCGGCAGACCATGGCCGGCCTGCCCCCGGTCGGCGCGGGTCCCCACCTGGCCCGGCCGGGCGATATCGCCCGGGAGGAGACGGTCGATGATCTGGTGGGGACCGCGATCGCGGAGATGGGCGGCCTGGACATCGTGGTGTGCAACGCCGGAATCCAGATCCCGAGCCCGTCGGAGGCCGTCACGACCGAGGATTTCGCCAAGGTCCTGGCGGTCAATGTGACGGGTGTCATGCTCTGCGTCCGCGCGGCCCTGCACCATTGGCTGAACGCCGGCGCGCCGGGGATCGTCGTGGTGACCAGTTCGGTGCACCAGGTCATCCCCAAGCCGGGTTACCTGGGCTATGCCGCCAGCAAGGGGGCGATCGGGAACATGGTGCGGACATGGGCGCTGGAATATGCCGCGCGCGGCATCCGCGTGAACGCGGTCGCGCCGGGCGCCATCGAAACGCCGATGAACAGGGCCTGGATCGACGACCCGCGCGGGCGCGCGGCGGTATCGCGCCATATCCCGATGCGCCGCCCCGGCGGCGCCGGCGAGGTGGCGGATGCGATCCTGTTCCTGTCGTCCGATCAGGCCAGCTATGTGACCGGCCAGACGCTGTTCGTCGATGGCGGGCTGACGCTCTATGGGGATTTCCAGGAAAACTGGGCGTCCTGAGGGGGGATCGACCGGGGCGCGCGACGCGCCCCGGCCGCCGGCCCGTGGCGAAAGGTCAGTGGCTGGTCCAGCCCTGGTAGCTTGCGACGTTGTCGCGGGTAATCAGCTTGGGCGTAATCAACTGAACCGTGCCGTCCTTCATCTTGCCGTCCAGCAGGCTCTGCCCCGCGGTCACCGCGTCGATGCCCATCTGATACGGGTCCTGGCTGGAGGACGCGAGGATCGACGAGGTCTTGTCCTTCAGCGCGGCGACGATTTCCGGCGCGCCGTCGACCGAGGTGATGACCAGGCCCGAACGATGCGCCTGCCTGGCGGCAAGGTCGCTGCCGACGGCCTGCGGGTCGTTGATGGTGAACACGCCGTTGAGGTCGGGGAACCGCACAAGGTATCCCTGCATGACGGCGAAGCCGGCGTCGCGCGACCCCTGGCCGTTCTGGTCGTCGGACACGATCCTGATGCCGGGGTTCTTGGCCAGCACTTCCTTGCAGCCATTGACGCGATCGATGACCGAGGACACCTGCGGGCCGTTCTGGATGGCCACGTTGCCCTTGCCGCCCAGTTGCTGCGCCAGGAACGCGCAGGACAGGCGGCCGGCCTCGACATTGTCGGTCTGGACGATGGCGCTGGCGCCGACCGCGCCGACATCGACCACCACCACCACGGCGCCCGCATGCCGCGCGCGCCGGATGGCCGGCAGGATGGCCTGCGGATCGACCGCGTTGACCAGGATGAGATTGTCGCCCGAGGCGATGAAATTGTCGATCTGCGAGAACTGCTTGTTCAGGTCGTAATCGGCCGAGACCGAGGTGATGCGCGCCCCCGGCGCCAGCTTCGCCGCCTGGGCGGTGGCGCCTTTGACCAGCGCCACGAAATAGGGGTTGCCCAATGTGCCGAGCGAGATGCCGATGCCCGTGATCGCCTTGGCCTGTGCCGTGGCGCCGCCCGAAGCCCCACTCAGAGCGAGGAAAGCCAGACCGGCGAAAAGCGCGGATTTGAACGTCATGATGACAGGTCCGATGAGAGGGAGGGAGGGAAGATGAGGCGGAGTTCAGGTCCGCGCGGCGGGCTGGCGGAAGCGGTCGAGCGCCACGGCGATGATGATGACGAGGCCCTTGATGATGAACTGCCAGATATCGGACACCCCGATCAGGATCAGGCCGTTAGACAGCACGGCGATCATCAGCCCGCCCACCAGCGTGCCCCAGACCGAGCCGATGCCGCCGACGAAGGACGTGCCGCCCAGGATGACCGCCGCGATGGCGTCCAGTTCGTAGGACTGGCCGAGTTGCAGCCCGTTGGCGGCATAGAGGCGGGCCGAGGACATGACGCCGCCCAGCCCCGCCAGCAGGCCGGACAGCGCATAGACGAACATCAGCACGGCGGGCACGTTGATGCCCGCCAGCCGCGCGGCGGCGGGGTTGCCGCCCACCGCGTAGATATGCACGCCCAGCACCGTGCGCCGCAGGACGAACCAGCAGGCGACGATGACGACCAGCGCGATGACCGCCAGCCACGGGATGACCAGCGTCGAGGTCACGGGAATGCCGTCGTTGCCGATCCAGGCATAGGACAGGGACGGGTTGAAGATGGTGCGGTCCTCGCCCATCAGCCGGGCCAGGCCCCGTACGGCGGTCAGGGTGCCCAGGGTGACGATGAAGGGCGGGATCTTCAGCCCCGCGATCAGCGAGCCGTTCAGCAGGCCGATCAGCAGCCCGGCGCCCAGGCAGGCCGGGATGGCCAGCCAGCCCAGGCCGGGCACCAGCGAGACCATCAGCCCCCCCATGGCCGAGAACGCCAGGGTGGAGCCCACGGACAGGTCGATGCCGCCCGTCAGGATGACGAACGTCATCCCCGCCGACAGCACCACGTTGATCGCGGCCTGCTGGGCGACGATCGACAGGTTCTGGCCGCTGAGGAAGCGGTGGCCGCCGAAGACATGAAAGCCGATGGCCAGCAGGACCAGCACCGGCAGCATGCCGGCCGCCTGCATGACGCTGCGAAGCCGTTCGGATGTGCGGGCGGACGACGGGATTTCCGCCGGGCCGGCAGGGGGGACGAGTGCGCTGGACATGCTCTGATGTTCCTCAGGCCGCGACGCCGGCGGCATAGGCCATGATGGCTTCCTGGGTGATGTCGGGCCGGTCCGGCCCGCCGACCTCTCCGGTGATGACGCCCTCGCGCATCACCAGCACGCGGTCGCAGATGCCGACGATCTCGGCCATTTCGCTGGAGATCACGATGATTCCCAGGCCCTTCGCCGCCAGGTCGCCGATCAGGCGGTAGATTTCGGATTTGGCGCCGATATCGACGCCGCGTGTCGGCTCGTCCAGGATCAGCACCTTCGGACCCGTCTCCAGCAGGCGGCCCAGCAGCACCTTCTGCTGGTTACCGCCCGACAGGCCGCCGACCGACACCAGCGTGCTGGCCGCACGGACCTTGAGCATCGCGAACGCGCTGCTGGCGCGCGAGCGGCCGCGACGGCTGTCGAGCACGCCGCCATGGGCATCGCGCCCGATGACGCCCATGTTGATGTTCCCGGCGCAGGACATGTCCAGGAACAGGCCCAGCGCCTTGCGGTCCTCCGTCAGGTAGGCGATGCCGGCATCCAGCGCCTCGCGCGGGGAACGGATCTCGATCGTCTTGCCGTTCAGCCTGATCCGTCCGCTGGGATGGGGGTCGGCGCCGAAGATCAGCCGCGCCAGCTCGGTCCGTCCCGCGCCCACCAGGCCCGCGATCCCCAGCACCTCGCCTTGGTGCAGCGTGAAGCTGCTGGGCTGCACGCGCGCGCCGTCCGTCAACCCGTCGACTTCCAGCACCGGCGGCCCGAAGACCGGCCTGCCCCCGCGCTGCTTGACGTAGAAGCCGGACAGGTCGCGACCGACCATCATCCGCACGATGGCGGCGGAACTGATCTCCTGCTTCTCCAGCATGCCGACATAGGTGCCGTCGCGCAGGACCGCCACGCGGTCGGCCAGCTCGTCGATCTCGGCCATGCGGTGGCTGATATAGATCAGCGCGATGCCCTCGGCGCGCAACTGGCGGATCAGCGCGAAAAGCCGGTCGGTCTCGCGGGCCGACAGCGCCGTGGTGGGTTCGTCCAGCACCAGGATGCGGGCCTGGCGGTGCAGCGCGCGTGCGATCTCGACCAGCTGCTGCTCGGCGACCGACAGGGTGGCGACCAGGGTCTCGGGCCGGAAGGGCGTGCCCAGCCGTTCGAGAAGCGGGCGGCAGGCCTCGTTCATCGCGACACGGTCGATCAATCCGGCCCGGCCCAGTTCCGCGCCCAGATGGATGTTCTCGGCCACCGTCAGGTTCGGCGCCAGCGCCAGTTCCTGATAGATGATGGCGATGCCGGCCGCGCGCGCCGCCGCCGGATTGCCGAGCTTGACCGGCCGCCCGTCGATCCGGATCTCGCCGCCCGGATCGGCGACATAGGCGCCCGACAGGATCTTCATCAGCGTCGATTTTCCGGCGCCGTTCTCGCCCATCAGCGCCAGCACCTCGCCGGCATAGGCGGCAAGCTGCACATTCTGCAGGGCCTTGACCCCAGGAAAACTTTTGGAAATTCCAAACATTTCCAGAACCGGCCTGGCATGTCCGGCGGAATTTGCACGTGCGGCGCCATCGGCGGCCACGGGTTGAAACGTTGCGGAATTCATGAGCACACCATTTTCGAGCCGTGGGGCAGCTCTTGTTTTTCTGAGGTGTCCGGCCGTCGGTAACGCAAACTGTCATCGCGGGGACGAGTTTCACGCGCGCTGCGGTATTTCATGCGCGACGGGCCGGCATATCGACGTTGAAATAAAGCCGCGCGGGTTGCACTGCGTCAAAGTAAAAGAACGGTGTATACAACGCCGATTTCTATCGCGCTTTATTGATCGGGCGGTCACCTCGAAATGCTTTGTTTCCATGGCCATCGGCAGTAACGACAACAGGCGCCGTTCAATCGAGGCCCTGCACCCGGCTGGACCACGCATCTTTCCCAGGCATTCCGACAACATAACGGACCAAGAACGCAAGATCGCCTTCCAAAAGGCGGCCCTGTCTGGAGGACACGATGTGGAACCGGTCTTTCGCGCCGACGCAAAAGGGCGTCGGTCGTCGAGGAATCATGCAGACTGCGGCCCTTGGCGCCTCGCTGGCGGCGCTGGGCGGCATACGCCGCGCCGCGGCCGAGGAGGCCAGCCATCCCAGATTCCGGTTTGTCTTCGTCAATCACGTGACGACCAACCCGTTTTTCACCGCGACGCAGTACGGCATCCGTGATGCGGCGGCGCTGGTCGGCGCGGACACGCAATGGACAGGGTCGCAAAACAGCATCGCGGCCGAGATGATCGGCGCGATCAACGCCGCCATCGCCGCCAAGGCCAGCGCCATCGCCGTCAGCCTGGTCGATCCGCATGCGTTCAACGACCCCGTGGAGCGCGCCCTGGCCGCCGGCATCCCGGTGTTCGCCTATAATGCCGACGTCCCGCCGGGGTCGGGCAACAAACGGCTGGCCTATATCGGGCAGGATCTGTTCAAGGCCGGGCAGTTGATGGGCCAGCGCATCCTGGAGCTGGTGCCGGGCGGGCGCGTGGCGCTGATGATCGCCACCCCCGGGCAGTTGAACATCCAGCCCCGCATCGACGGCGCGCGGGATGTGCTGGACAAGAGCGGCCGGTCCTACCAGATCGACATTGTCGCGACCGGCGCCACGGTGAACGAGGAACTGTCCAAGGTCAAAGCCTACTATCTGGGCCATCAGGACGTCAAAGGCCTGTTCTCGGTCGATGGGGGCACCACCCAGAGCGTCGCCGAAACGATGGAACAGTACGGACTGGCCGCCAAGGGCGTGCATGGCGGCGGCTTCGACCTGCTGCCGCGCACGCTCAGCCTGATCCAGGGCGGCCACCTGGATTTCACAATCGACCAGCAGCCCTATCTGCAGGGCTACTACACGGTCATGGAAATGCACAATTACCTGATGTCCGGCGGGCTGGTGGGGCCGGCGGACATCAATACCGGCCTGAAATTCGTGACCAGGGCCAACGTCGCGCCCTATCTCGCAACCAAGAGCCGCTTCGAGGGCAGTTCGAGCGAGGCGCAGTTCATCCCGCGGTCAGGCCCCATCCAGTCATAGGCCCCGTGCGACAAGGATGCGACCTCATGGCAAGAACGATCAACAGCATGTTGAGATGGCGTGAACTGAGCGTCATCGTCGTGGCGGTGGTGCTGGCGATCTATTTCCAGATCGCCAACGCCAACTTCCTGCTGTCCAACGCCAGCCTGCAGAACCTGTCGCAATTCATCGCCCCCGTCGCGCTGATCGCGTGCGGCGAGGTGATCCTGATGATCGGGGGAGAGATCGACCTGTCGGCCGGCATGGTCTACGCGCTGGCGCCCTTCCTGATGTATTTCCTGACCCGGGCCGGCCTGCCCGCCCCCCTGGCCATCGTGGGCGCGCTGGCGGGCGCGGCGGCGGTCGGCGCGGTGAACGGCATGGTGACCGTGCTGCTGCAGGTGCCGTCGTTCGTCACCACGCTGGGCATGCTGTTCCTGCTGAACGGGCTGACGCTGACCATTTCCGGCGGTACGCCCGTCGGGGTGGACGCCAGCCCGACCCTGGCCTTCATCATGGGCCGGGGCGGCTATGCGGAATTCGTCTGGGCGGCGCTGGTCGTGCTGGTGATGCACTTCATGCTACGCAACACCCGCTGGGGGCTGCACACCATCGCGGCCGGGGCCAACCCCGTCGGGGCCAGCGAGGCGGGGATCCGCACGCGCGAACTGAAGATGGTCAATTTCGTCATCAGCGGCGCGCTGGCCGGGCTGACCGGGATACTCGAGGCCTTCCGGATCTCGTCGATCGACCCGACGGCCGGGGGCACGCATATCATGTTCCTGGCCGTGGCGGCGGCGGTCATCGGCGGAACGCCGCTGGCCGGCGGGTCGGGGACCATCGCCGGCGCCATGATCGGGGCCATGGTGCTGGGCATCCTCAATGACGGCTTCACCCTGATCGGGATCAACGCCTTTACCTTCGACCTTATCCTGGGCGGGGCCATCCTGGTGGCCATGCTCTGCAATATCCTCATCGGCCGGTATCGGCGCAGGATGGCTGTATCATGACCCACACCCCGATCGCCGGCCTCCGCGCGCCCCCGACGACGTACGCCGCCCTCGACGGCGCCGAGCCGCTCGCCGTCACGGACCTGTTGCGGGCCGAGAACATCGTCAAGACCTTCGGCCCGGTCACCGCCCTGAACGGGGTGTCGCTGCGGCTGCGCCGGGGCGAGATCCTGGGCATCCTGGGCGATAACGGCGCCGGAAAATCGACGCTGATGAAGATCCTGACCGGCTACCAGCCGCAGAGTTCGGGAAAATTATATATCGACGGCGCCGAGACCGCGCTGCGGTCGGTCGATCACGCGCGCGCCCTGGGCATCGAATGCGTCTACCAGGATCTGGCGCTGGCAAATTCGCTGTCGGTCTATCACAATATTTTCCTGAATCGCGAAATTCTCTATCCCGGATTCCATATCCTCAACAACCGGGCGATGCGGCGCGAGGCCATCCGCTGCCTCGAGGAAATCGGCGTCTATATTCCTTCGGTGGATGCCGAGGTGGGGGCGCTGTCGGGCGGGCAGCGGCAGGCGATCGCGATCGCCCGCGCGGTGCACGCCAGGGCCCGCATCCTGCTGCTGGACGAGCCGCTGGCCGCGATGGGCGCGCGCGAGGCCGCACTGATTATCGACCTGATCCTGCGGCTGAAGGCCGAGGGCAACATGTCGATCATCATGATAATGCACAATTACGCCCAGACGCTGGACATCGCGGACCGCATCATGCTGATGCAGCGTGGCCAGGTCACATACGAAAGCGACGCCCGTTCGACGTCGGTTCCGGAACTGATGACGATCGTGCGACGGGAATACCAGCATTTCCAGACGCATAAGGAAAGCGCGTAATACCGATAAAACCACTGGTTTTCCAAAGGCCGGTGGCCTTTGGCGGTTTCAGGGCAGCGCCCCGAGGAAGGACACGGCGCATGGATGTCGTTCTGGGAATCGACGTGGGGACGGGCAGCGCCCGCGCCGGGGTCTTCACCGCCGACGGCCGCAAGCTGGGGGCCGCCAGCCGCGCGACCCGGACATGGCATCCACGCCCGAATGTCGCCCAGCAATCCTCGGCCGATATCTGGCGGGCCGTGTGCGCCAGCGTGTCCGATGCGATGACCACCGCCGCGGAGCGCGCCGGCGCCCCGCTGCATGTGCGCGGAATCGGGTTTGACGCCACATGCTCGCTGGTGGTGCTGGACAGGGAAGGCGCGCCGCTGTCGGTCGACCCGCACGGCGCGGCGGGCCAGGACGTGATCCTGTGGATGGACCATCGGGCCATGGCCGAGGCGGCGCGGATCAATGCCGGGGGATATGAGGCCCTGCGCTATGTCGGCGGCGTGATCTCGCCCGAGATGGAAACGCCGAAGCTGCTGTGGCTGAAGGACCATCTTCCCGACATCTTCGACCAGGCCGGCTTTTTCTTCGATCTGCCGGATTTCCTGACCTGGCGGGCCACGGGGTCGGAGTCGCGGTCGCGCTGTTCGACGGTCTGCAAGTGGACCTATCTGGCGCACGAGGACCGATGGGACGATTCCTATTTCCGCGGCATCGGCCTGGGCCGGCTGGTGGACGAGGGCTATCGCCGCATCGGCACCGATATCCGCCCGCTGGGCGGGCATGTCGGCGCAGGATTGACCGCGCAGGCGGCCGAGGAACTGGGCCTGCCCCAGGGAACGCCGGTCGCGGTCTCGGCCATCGACGCACATGCGGGCGGCATCGGCCTCATCGGCGCGGCGCCCGCCCCCGGCGGCGCGGCATTCGACCGGCGTCTTGCGCTGATCGGCGGGACGTCGAGCTGCCACATGGTGGTGTCCTCCGCGCCGCGCTTCGTACCGGGCGTCTGGGGGCCGTATTTCGATGCGATGCTGCCCGGCCTCTGGCTGAACGAGGCCGGCCAGTCCGCCACCGGCAGCCTGGTCGATTTCGTGATCGCAAGCCATCCGGCCGCCACGGCGCTGCGCCGCCAGGCCGAGCAGGACGAGCGGACGATCTATCAGGCGCTGAACGACATCCTGGCCGGGCTGGAGCAGGGACAGCCCCCCGGCACCTGCACGCGCGATGTGCATGTCATGCCCGATTTCCACGGCAATCGCTCGCCCCACGCCGACCCCGACCTGCGCGGCATGATCTGCGGGCTGGGCCTGTCGGCAACCGATGAAGATCTGGCGTGTTTATACCTGGCGACGATCCAGGGCCTGGCCTACGGAACCCGCGACATCATCGACGCCTTGAACGGGCAGGGCTATGCCATCGACACGATCCTTGCGACCGGCGGCGGGACGAAGAATCCGGTTTTCGTCCGCGAGCACGCCAATGCGACCGGCTGCCGCATCCTACTGCCCGAGGAGCCCGATGCCGTCCTGCTGGGCAGCGCCATCCTGGGCGCCGTGGCGGGCGGGGTCCATCCGTCGATCGGCGACGGAATGGCGGCCATGAGCCGCACCGGCGCCGAAATCCTGCCCGACGCGCGGACCCGGGGGTTCCACGACGCCAAGTTGCAGGTCTTCCGCGCGATGTACGCCGACCAGAGGCAGTATCGGCAGATCATGTCCCGATAACGCGTCTTCCCGACCACACCGGACCGAACCGCCTGCCGGAACACGGCGTCACCCGACAACACGGGCGGAATGAAGAAAAAAAGGGTTGCGATATGGTGCATTCGACCACTCTGAGAGCCTGTTTGAAAATGTGGGCTGGCGAGCGAGAGCGGAACGTCGTGAAGCGCCCGGCGTGTGTTTTCGAGCACCGAAGCGGAGCGGCCTTATCGGCCGTGAGCATCGAAGCGCAGGAAACGCGCGTCGGATCGCCGCCAGCGCGCATTTTCAAACAGACTCTGAGGCGTTGGGCCGGCCTGTCCATGCTTGTGCTGGGGGCGGGGCCGGCGCATGCGGCGGGCACGCTGACGATCGCCACCGTCAACAACGCCGACATGGTCGTCATGAAGCAATTGTCCGGCGAATTCGAAAAGAGTCATCCGGACATCCATCTGAACTGGGTGACGCTGGAGGAGAATGTCCTGCGCCAGCGCGTGACGACCGACATCGCGACCCGGTCGGGCCAGTTCGACATCCTGACGATCGGCAATTACGAAGTGCCGATCTGGGCGAAACAGGGCTGGCTGGCGGCCTTGTCGCCCGACGCCGCCTATGACGCGGACGATATCCTGCCCTCGGTCCGGGCCGGGCTGACGGTCGATGGCAAGCTGTATGCCCTGCCGTTCTATGCCGAAAGCGTCATGACCTATTACCGCAAGGATCTGTTCGCCAAGGCCGGCCTGACGATGCCCGACGCCCCGACGTACGACCAGATCCGCACCTTTGCCGACAAGATCACAGACAAGGGCAACCAGATCTACGGCCTGTGTCTGCGCGGCAAGCCGGGCTGGGGCGAGAACATGGCCTATGTCACCTCGCTGGTGAACACGTTCGGCGGCCAGTGGTTCGACATGGCGTGGCGTCCCATGCTGGAGTCCGCCGAGTGGAAGGCGGCGCTGACCTGGTACGTCACCGCCCTGAAAGCCGGCGGCCCACCCGGCGCGACATCGAACGGCTTTAACGAGAATCTGGCCCTGTTCGGCAGCGGCCATTGCGGCATGTGGGTCGATTCCACCGTCGCCGGCGGCCTGCTGTTCGACCCGGCGCAGTCGCATGTCGCCGGCACCGTCGGCTTCGCGGCGGCGCCGCTCGGGCCGTACGGGAAGGGACCGACCTGGCTGTGGAGCTGGAACCTGGCCATCCCGGCCTCGTCCAGCCACACGGCGGACGCTCAGCTTTTCATCACCTGGGCGACGTCGAAGGAGTATGTGCGGCTGGTGGCGAAGACGCACGGGTGGGTCGCGGTGCCCGCCGGGACACGCCTGTCGACCTATGACAGTCCGGAGTACCAGAAGGCGGCTCCGTTCGCGTCGTTTGTCCATACCGCCATCGACCGTGCCGACCCCAACGGGCCGACGAAGCAGCCCCGCCCCTATGGCGGCGCGCAATTCGTCGCCATTCCCCAGTTCCAGGCCATCGGCACCCAGGTCGGGCAGATCGTCGCCGCGTCCTTGTCGGGCCAGACGAGTGTCGAGCAGGCCCTGGCGACGGCCCAGGCGTCGGTGACACGCACCGTGCGCCAGTCCGGCCTGATGCGGTAGGAGGGGCAGATGGACCAGGCGGCAGGACGGATCCCGGTCGCGGCGGCGCCTGTGGGCAGGCCGTCGCGTGCCCGGCGCACCGGCGGGGCGCTGCTGCTGTCGCCGGCGGTCATCCTTCTGCTGGTGTGGTCGCTGGTCCCGCTGGCGATGACGCTGTGGTACTCGGTCCGCCGCTACAATCTGGTCGACCCAACCCAGGTCGGGTTCGCGGGCCTGGGCAATTACTGGTACCTGCTGACCGATCCCGATTTCCTCACCGCGTTGTTGAACACCGCCATCCTGGTGGGGGGCGTTCTGGTCATCACCGTGGGGCTGGGCACGCTCCTGGCCGTGCTGTTCGACCAGTCGTTTCCTGGGCGCGGGATCGCACGGGTTCTGGTCATCTCCCCGTTTTTTGTCATGCCGACGGTGTCCGCCCTGTTGTGGAAGAACCTGATGCTGCACCCGATCTACGGCGTCTATTCCGCCATGATGCGGGCGGTGGGGCTGACCCCGGTGGACTGGCTGTCGCGCTATCCGCTGGCGACGCTGGTCATGATCGTGTCGTGGGAATGGCTGCCTTTCGCGATCCTGATCCTGCTGACGGCGATCCAGTCGCTGGATGCCGAACAGAAGGAGGCCGCGCGCATGGACGGCGCGGGGCCGCTGGCGCAGTTCCGCTATATCATCCTGCCGCATCTGTCGCGCGCCATCACGGTCGTCATCATGATCGAGACGATCTTCCTGCTGGCGGTCTTTGCCGAGATTTCGGTCACCACCGCGGGCGGGCCGGGCGTTGCGTCCACCAACCTGGCCTTCCTGATCTATTCCCGCGCGTTGCTGCAATTCGATGTCGGCGGCGCATCGGCGGGCGGGGTGGTGGCCATCGTCATCGCCAATATCGTGGCGGCGTTCCTGCTGCGCGCCGTCGCCCGCAACCTGGAGGCCTGACGCCGATGACCCGGAAGCGCGCGCGCCTGCGGCGCATTGCCATCGGCGGGGCGGCCTGGGCCGTCGCGCTGTGGGTGTTCTTTCCCATCCTGTGGATGGTGCTGACCGGCTTCAAGACCGAGCCCGACGCGATTTCGACGCCCCCGCACCTGATCTTCCACCCCACCCTGTCGAGCTATCGCGAGGTCTTCGCCCGCGAGACATACTGGCACTTCGCGCTGAACAGCGTCGCCATTTCCGTCCTGGCCAGCATCGCGGCCATCCTGCTGTCGATCCCGGCGGCCTATGCCATGGCGTTCCTGCCGGGGCGGCGCACGCGCGGCACGCTGTTGTGGATGCTGTCCACCCGCATGCTGCCGCCGGTGGGCGTGCTGGTGCCGATCTACCTGCTGGCGCGCGGCATGGGCCTGCTGGACAGCCGCACCGGGCTGGTCGTGATCTATACGCTGACCAACCTGCCGATCATGGTCTGGATGCTGTACACCTTCTTCCGCGAGGTGCCGATCCCGATCCTGGAGGCCGGGCGCATGGACGGCGCCACGCGCTGGCAGGAAATCACGCAGGTGCTGCTGCCGCTGGCGCTGCCGGGGATCGCGTCGACCGGGCTGCTGTCGATGATCCTGTGCTGGAACGAGGCGTTCTGGTCGCTGAACCTGACATCCTCCGCCGCCGCCCCGCTGCCGACCTTCATCGCCTCGTTCTCCTCGCCCGAGGGCCTGTTCTTCGCCAAGCTGTCCGCGGCATCGACGCTGGCGGTGGCGCCCATCCTGGTCTTCGGGTGGCTGAGCCAGAAGCAGCTTGTCCGCGGGCTGACCTTCGGCGCGGTGAAATAGCCGGACGATCTGAACCATACAGGATTGCCAGGGGGGCGTCATGGCGACCGTAGAATTGCGGGACATTCGCAAGACCTATTCGGACGAGGAGATCATCAAGGGGGTCTCCCTCACGATCCACGACCGGGAATTCGTCGTCTTCGTCGGGCCGTCCGGCTGCGGCAAATCGACCCTGCTACGCATGATCGCGGGACTGGAGGAGATCACCGCCGGCGAACTGCTGATCGACGGGGTGCGCGCCAACGAGAAGGGGCCGGCCGAGCGCGGGCTGGCCATGGTGTTCCAGTCCTACGCGCTGTATCCGCATATGAACGTCTACCGGAACATGGAATTTTCCCTGCGGCTGGCCGGCATGCCCGAGGCCGAGCGGCGGCAGCGCATCGCCGACGTCGCGCGAATCCTGCAACTGGAACCCTATCTGGACCACAAGCCGGGCCAGTTGTCCGGCGGCCAGCGGCAGCGCGTCGCGATCGGGCGCGCCATCGTCCGCAACCCCAAGGTCTTCCTGTTCGACGAACCCCTGTCGAACCTGGACGCGGCCCTGCGCGGGCAGATGCGCGTGGAACTGGCGACGCTGCACCGGCGGCTGGGGGCCACGACCATCTACGTCACCCACGACCAGGTCGAGGCCATGACCATGGCCGACCGCATCGTGGTCCTGCGCCGGGGCGTGGTCGAACAGATCGGCACCCCGCTGGACCTGTATCACCGGCCGCGCAACCTGTTCGTCGCACAGTTCATGGGGTCGCCGGCGATGAACGTGCTGCCGGCGCATATCGTCTCGGTCACCGATCGCACGGCGACGGTCACCACCGGCCCCCTGACCGTGACCGTGCCTGTCCATGCCGGGTCGTTGCAGCCCGGGGCAGCCGTCACGCTGGGGGTGCGGCCCGAACATATCGGGCTGGACATGGCCGGTGCGCCGCAGGGCCTGGTCGAGATCAGCGAGCGCCTGGGCGCCGCGACGCTGCTGCATGTGCGCCTGTCCGACGGGCGGCAGATCGTCGTGCAGACCGGCGGCGACAACATGAACGCCCCCGACAGCGCGGTCGGCGTGACCCCCGATCCCGCGCATTGCCACCTGTTCGACGCCGACGGCGTCGCGCTGGATCACCTGGCCGCGCACCCGTTGCAGGTCGGGTCGTAGCCCCTCTTTTCAACCGGCTGACATGCTTGGGATGCGAATGGAATGTATACGCAAAAGCTTCGCCTGGACGGTCGCACCGCCATCGTGACGGGCGGCGCCCAGAATATCGGCCTGGCCTGCGTGACGGCGCTGGCGGAATTCGGCGCACGCGTCATCATCGCCGACCTGGACGAGGCGCTGGCGACCAGCGCCGCCGAGGCCCTTCGTGCCGAGGGCCTGGACGTGGCGGGCACCAGGCTGGACGTGACCAGCACCGAACAGGTGGATGCGGCCGCATCGCGCCTGCGGGCCGAGGAAGATCATATCGACATCCTCGTCTGCAATGCCGGCATCTGTATCTCCGAGGTCAGGGCCGAGGACATGACGGACGCCCAGTGGCTGAAACAGGTCGATATCAATCTGAACGGCATCTTCCGCTGCTGCCGGGCCTTCGGGCGCATCATGCTGGACCAGGGGGGCGGCGCGATCGTCAATATCGGTTCGATGTCGGGCCTGATCGTCAACAGGCCGCAGGAACAGGCCGCCTATAACGCGTCGAAGGCCGGCGTTCACCAATATACCCGTTCGCTCGCGGCGGAATGGGCGACGCGCGGTATCCGCGTCAACGCCGTCGCGCCCACCTATATCGAAACGACGCTGACGCGCTTCGGCATGGAACAGCCACGGCTGTACGACGCCTGGCTGGACGGCACGCCGATCCACCGCGTCGGCCAGCCGGACGAGGTGGCATCCGTCGTCCAGTTCCTGGCCTCCGACGCAGCCAGCCTGATGACGGGGGCGATCGTCAATGTCGATGGCGGCTTCACCGTGTGGTAAGCAAAGGCAAGGGTTTCACCCTTGACCCACCAAGGGCATAACCCTTTGGAAACCCAGGACTTTGTGAAACGAATGGGATGCAAGGGCCGAGGCCCTTGCCGGGTTCGGGCAGAGCCCGACCTTCCTTTTCCATGGAACCATGACGCGGACTGCCATGACCTACCTGGGACTCGATATCGGCACCACCGCGACGAAGGCGATCCTCGTCGATGACCGGCAATCGGTCCTGGCGGCCGCCACCGTTCCGTCGCGCATCGACCAGCCCGGGCCGGGCCTGAGCGAGCAGGATCCCGAAACATGGGTGGAAGGTATCCGCCTGGCACTGGCGCGGCTGAAGGCCACCGCGCCGGAACCCTATGCCGCCATCCGCGCGATCGGCCTTTCGGGGCAGATGCACAGCGTCGCGCTGCTGGACGACCGGCTGCGCCCCGTGCGCCCCGCCCTGCTGTGGAACGACACGCGCGGCCAGGCGCAGGCCTGCCGCCTGCAACAGGATGTGCCGGGCCTGGGCCGGGCGACGGGCGTGCGCCCCATGGCCAGTTTCAGCGCGGCGAAACTGCTATGGATCCGCGAGAACGACCCTGCCGCGTTCGCGGCCATGCGGCATGTGCTGTGGGCGAAGGATTATGTGCGGCTCTGGCTGACCGGAGACCTGGCGACAGACATGTCGGACGCTGCCGGATCGCAACTGTTCGACCAGCAAAACCGCGCCTGGTATGGCCCGGTATGCGACTATCTGGGACTCGGCGCCGATCGCCTGCCTCCCTTGCGCGAGGGCACCGATTGCGCCGGCCGCCTCCGCATGGACGTGGCGCGCGATCTCGGGCTGTCGCCCGGCGTGACCGTGGCCACGGGCGGCGGAGACACCCCGGTGGGGGCCGTCGGCCTGGGCCAGGTCGAAGCCGGGCAATCCTTCATTTCGCTGGGCACGGGGGCGGTCTACGTCACCGTGCAGGACGCATACGCGCCGGACGCCGAAATCCGGTTGCACAGCTTCGCCCATTGCGTTCCCCGGCGCTGGTATCAGATGGCCGCCATGCTGAACGGGGCAAGCTGCCTGGCATGGGTTGCCGCCCTTTGCCACGAAAGCGATATCGCCGACCTGCTGCGGCGGGTGCAGAAGCGTGGCACGCGGCCGAGCCGCGTCCTGTTCCTGCCCTATCTGCGGGGGGAACGCACGCCGTATCACGATACCGACGCGCGCGGCGCGTTCATCGGCCTCGATGCGTCGTGCGACGCGGTGGATCTGGCCAGGGCCGTGCTGGAAGGCGTTGCGTTTTCCCTGCGTCAGGGCCAGGACCTTCTGGCAGGGCAGCAGCCGATAGCCGGCCCGGTCGCGCTGATCGGCGGCGGCGCGCGCAGCACCGAATGGGCCGGCATCGTGGCGACGGTTCTGGGGCGCGAACTGGTCGTCCCGCGCCATGCCGAACATGCCTGCGCCATCGGCGCCGCCCGGCTGGCGATGGTCGCGGATGGATGGACCACGGCTGACGCCATGCCGCCTTTCGCGGCCGAGAAGACGACCGCCCCGGACCGCGACGCGATGCCGTTCTACGACGAACGGTACGCCTGTTTCCGTGACGTGTACCCCGCGCTTCGGTCGATCGGCCGGAACGCGGGGCCGCAGGACGGCTTGTCCGGGAAATCCCCGTAAGAATTTCCCGAAAGGAACACTAGAAAAGTTCGATATGGGTCTTGAAGCCGAGCATGGCCGTATCGCGCAACGCGCGCTGGCCGCCGGGATGGAAATAATACTGAAAATCGGGCGCAAACGTCATGCCCCGATAAACATGGATCTGATAGTCCACTTCCAGGTTCATGCCGTAGGATTGCGGACCATACGCGCCATTCAACAGATTCCCCGGAAGCACGCCTTGCAGCAGCTGCAATTCCTGGGTCTTCGCCGCCAGCGCCGATTCGCGAATATAGGCAAAATTGATGCCGATACCGTCTTTCGGCCGCGCCGCCCAGAATCCCCGCCCCAGGAAGCCGGCCTGATATTGCTGCGACCGCATCGAGATTTTTTCGTCGTTGTAATAGAAGCCGCCGAGGAATGTGATGCCCGCGTCCTTCGCCCCGCCCTTGAAATGATGCAGCATCTGATCGACCAACACCCACGCCGCGTTCGCGCCATGGTCCGCCCGTCGCGGCAATCCCGTCAATGCCCACGGGTCTCCGTAACCGTCACGATAGACATCCTGATGGTCGACCGTATCGCGGGCGTAGCCGATCTTGTAATGGCCGGGCAGTGTGCCGTGGTTGAAAATCGGTTCCCATCCAAATTCGATAGGGATCGCCTCGCCATTGATATCGGCGCCGTTGAGCTTGAAGCCGGTGCGATATTGTTTCACCCCATAAATGCCGGCCTGGCTGAAGAAGACACCGGTCTGGAAATAGGTCGATACGGTAGGACGAACGCGGAACCGGATGGCCCAGACCGAATCCGGGTAGGAGGAATGGGAGGTATTGTCGGACGATGCCTTGGGATTTCCACAGAAGGCATTGTTCATGAAATTGCAATACAGCGGGTTGGACGAGAAGTCGTTCAGGAACGGGATGCGGCCCGCCGCGACGTCGAACCGGCCGTGCCATAACGTCTCTTCGCCATAGGCATAGACGAAGTGTACGGCCACATTGCCGCCGGCACCATAGATTTCCTGGCTGGGGGCCACATTGTCGCCGAACATGCGGCTGGCCGGAATACCGTAACGGCCGACGAACACCGCATGCGTGCTGAAGCCGGTCAGCCCCGCCAGGCGCTCCCAGTCCGTATCGTTTTCAAACCCGTATTGCCCCGCGTTGGAACTTCCCTTACGCAGGCCGTAACCGGGTGTCACGGTACCGATATTTCCCGCAAATTCATTTGTGTTATCGAGAAGAAACGCCACCCCGCGATCGCGCAGCCAGGTGTTCCAGCCGAACGGATCCGGCCACAATGCCTCGGGCTGAGGCAGGGGCGGCACCGATGTCGACCCGAAATTGATCTGATTCAGCGGGGTTGCGACCCGGACACTCGGGTTAAGAGAGGTCTGCGCCGCCGCCCCGGTTGCGGCACACAAGGCAAGAGCGGTGCCGACGGACAGCAACGCGCTGCGTTGCGTTGGACGACAAAGATGAGTTTTCGTTTTCATTTTTCTTTGTTTTCTTTTTATTTTGGGGCATTTATTTCTTCTGAAGTCTCGATCCGCGAATTATATTTCAGAAATAAAAATACACAGAGGGCTCATCATTTTAAGTAAGTAAAACCTGAGCTATTGAGATGACCCTGTTATGGGTCGCAAAACCAAATCTATATTATATTTGTCTTTTATTTCTTATTTCCCGGCGATCTTGCCGTTTGTGCAACGTGCACTGGTTCCCCGGTCCTTGCAGCGCTCTGAACGTGGGACACAAAAAATAGTTTATGACAATTATTACACGATTGTGCGATTCCCCCCTGCATTCCGCGCGGTGGGGCAAAGGACGCCCGCAACGTCTGATTCACCGCCTTGTCGCAATCGCCACGCCCATCCCGTTCACGCGGGGGCGCAAAGCACACCACAAATGGAACGACCCGATGTGCGTTCCAATGCCTTGTTTATAGATACTTTTTCCGCGTTCCGGTCTGCGACCCGAACCCGCTCGGCGCTCATGGGGTGTCCGCACGCTCTTGCATACCCCGAGCGAGAGGTGCTCGAATATGACAAAACTTTGCTGAGCGTTGAGGGGGAGGAAACATGGCAATGCGATGCCGCGCAGGATTTTTCATGATGGGCGCCCTTGCGCTGGTAACGCTGCTGCCATCCTGCAAGAGCGCCAGCGAAATCGTGGCGCAGAAGGAGGACCATCTTGCGGCGGCGGGGTTTGCGTTCAAGCCCGCCAGTACGGCCCAGCGGCAACAGATGATAAGCCGGCTGCCGCCGCATCATTTCGTTCGGCGGATGCAGGGAGGCCAGCTGTTTTACGTCTATTCCGATCCGACGGTGTGCAACTGCCTCTATGTCGGCGATCAGTCGGCTTATGCGCGCTACCAACAGTACAGACAGGCGCAGGCTCTTGCCGATGAGCACGAAATGACGGCGATGGATTACCAGGATACGCAATGGAACTGGGGGGCCTGGGGGCCTTGGGGAGAAAGCTGGAATGGATGGAATCCAGCCTGGGGGAACTGGGACCCCGGGATGGGGCCACTCGGGTGGTGAGTGACCCTGCCCCCTGAAACGCCCGGATCGAGACCAGGGCGCTTCGGCTTCGCGACGTTTTACGACCGCAAGGCCCTGGTCACCCGCCTTTTCCGCGCAAGATCCTTCAGACCGACCTGGTGAATGGACGGCGGCACACGACCAGGCCGGGGTTCGGCGGGGGTCGCTATTGTCTCGGCAAGGCCCCCATGCTGATTCTTCTTGACGCGGCAACCGGCAGGCTCCCCCGCCCGTTGGCATAGGACGCCATCGGAATCTCGGTCTCACTGTCGAGATGGAAAGTGGCAAGCAGTTCCTTCAGTCGTGCGGCCTCCGACGCGAGGCTGCGGCTGGCGGCGGAGGTCTGTTCGACCATGGCGGCGTTCTGCTGCGTGCCCTGGTCGATCATGGCAACGGCGGCGTTGACCTCCCGCAGCCCCGTCGCCTGCTCGCGCGCGGCATCCACGATGGCCGAGACATGCTGGTTGATGTCCTTCACATCCGTAATGATGGCCTGAAGCGCCCCGCCGGTTTCGCCGACCAGAGCCACGCCTGACGCCACCTGCCGGCCGGACTTGGCGATCAGCACCTTGATCCCTTTTGAGGCCTCGGCGGCGCGCTGGGCGAGCACACGCACTTCCTGCGCGACCACGGCAAACCCCCTGCCGGCGTCGCCGGCCCGGGCGGCCTCGACGCTGGCGTTGAGCGCCAGCAGGTTCGTCTGGAAGGCGATCTGGTCCATCAGGTCGGTGATCGCCCCGATCTCGTTGGACGACCGTGAGATCTCGTCCATGATGGCGATTGCCTGTTGAACGATGGTTTCCGAATTCTCCGCGCTGGTCCTGGCGCGTGCGACAAGGTTGCCGGACTCCTCGGCCCTTTGCGCCGTGGTCCGCATTGTCGTCATGATCTGGTCAAGGGCGGCGGCGGTTTCCTCGACCGAGGCCGCCTGCCGTTCCGTGCGATAGGCCAGGTCATCGGCGGCAGTGCTGATCTCGGCGGTTGCCACCTCGACCGAGGAAGAAACAGCCTCGACCGAAAGCAGGGACTGGCGCAGGGTCTCGATGGAGTTGTTGAAATGGTTGCGTAGCGGCTGATACGCGACCGGCAGTTCGCCTTCTATCTCACAGGTCAGGTCCTTGTCGGCAAGGCAGGCCATCGCATTGCCGAAGCTCTGGGACACCAGCTTCTGCTCGTTGGCGATCGCCTCGGCCTGCGCCTTCTGCTTGGCCTTTTCGGCTTCCTCCAGATAGACGGAAATCGCCAGGTCCATATCGAGAAACACCGCCTTGGCGAGACTGCCGAGCGCCTTGCCGAAATCGGCGGCGGTCATGGTCTGCTTCGAGAAAAGGCCGGCTTTGGGGAACATCTCTTCGACGGCGGCGTTGATGAGGTGATCCAGGACGATCGCATACCCCCCGATGCACCATCTCGGCTCCAGGCCGATACGGGCATGAACCGTGCCGATCGTGCGCACCTTGGCCGCGTAGTCACCGGTGAAATCCCCGTTGGAGATGTTGACCCAATGACCGGTCTGGGCCCCTTTGGCACGGGCGATATGGTCCTCGGACGAAAAGAACTTCCGGGTTTCCGGCGTCTTGCGTACCTGTTCGTAGAACCTGTCGAGCGCGACGGGCAGTTCCCGGTCAACAACGTTTTTCAGGGACCGGAGCGCCGTGCCCGAGGCCGGTGTCATCTGCATGAAGCGCAGGCGTTCCTCGACCGCCTGCACATCACTCGTCTCGCCGTGAGAATGTTCCATGTCTGCCATGTTGTGCATCGGGCTGCTCGGGGCAACCCTCCTTTGGTGTCAAGGGTGGCGAGGGACCGAACCTGTCATTGTCCCATTCGATATTCCGGATGAAGAACGATATGTCCAGTTCTTCTAAGCGCCAGGTTGTTGCTCACATCCAATTCTGCGTGATGGGACGGCCGGGAACACGGGCGGCGTATTCATCGCACGCGGCGCAGGCCGATCGTGGAAATGGACCTGAACCCGACCAAAAACCGTGGCCGCCCGCGGGTCCGGACCAGGCCTCGCCTACCGGCATCGCGCCAGCCCACGCAGCGGCGAATGGCGCTATGCGCGATCCAGGGTGACCTGCACGTCGCGAGGCGGTGCGAAATAAGGCGCGGACGTCACGATCACGCGAGCGCCTTCAGACACGTAAGCCGCGGCGTTCGAGCGGTTGACCCCTCCCGCCGCCGCCAGAACCGGACATACGCCCCGTTCCGACAACGCATCATGAACGCGCCGCAGTTGCTGAGGAGAGAATTTTTCCAACTGCAGCACATCCGGGGCATGACCGGCGACCTCGATCGCCTGCACCGGATCCGTCACTTCGACCACGATCTTCCGTTCGGGCGCCGTCGAACGCATACGCCGGATCGCCGCGCCAATTTCCGTTTTCCCTCCCATGAACGTCATATGTTCCTGAAAAATAAGGATAGTCTCGGACAGATTGATCCGGTGCATGACCCCCCCACCGGCCAGCACCGCCCGCACCGCCAGAACCCGCGTCATGGGTGGCATCTTGCGCGTGCAGGCCACAACGGCATCCGGGTGGGCCGTCCGCGCGGCGGCCACGATCGCCTGTGTCTCCGTGGCGATACCCGACGCCCATTCCATCAGCGTCTGGGCGGATTTCCATCCCATATGCAATGCCGCCGCCGCGCCTGTGGCGGCAAGCAACAATGTACCGGCCGGCGCGGAACTGCCCGAAGGCAGGATATAGACCGTCTCCGCACCCAGGTGCCGCAGAAGCGCCGCCGCCTCCTCGGTTCCGCAGGCCACCTGATCGTCCCGGGCGACGAAGGTGATCCGGCCGGGACAGGACCCGATACCCAGCGTCCGCGTCGTCAGATCGCCGAATGCGGCATCCTCGGCCAGCAACGTGTCGATCAGCCCGGCCGGTATGCCATACATTGGATCAGCCGAACTTGAACAGCACGCCGAAGCCACCCCGCGGATAGCTCCATTCGATTTCGCCCGTCTGCGCGCAGACGACCCGGCATGTGCCGCATTCCATGCAGCCGTCGGCCACAATTTCCACCTGCCCCTGCTCGTTACGGCTGTAACAGCCGGCCGGGCAGACGCGGGTCATGGCGACCAGGGCATTGGACGGATTGACATGCGGCTTGACCGTAATATGCGGCCGTCCCACATCCACCACATACCGGTTCTGGAACAGCCGGTTTTCAACGCGATCGCTCATCTCCATGCCCTCATCAGCTTGAATGCGTCACCCATCAGCCCACCGATTCCCCGTGCGCGCCATGCCTCTCGCACAATGGTGGATTCCTTGCTTTTCTTATCCACGCCATCCACACGGAACCACGTCTGCGCCGCGCGGTTCATCAGGCGGGGATACAGATCGACGACATGACGCCCCTTTTTCAGGAACCCATGAATATCCTTGTATTTTTTCATATCCTTCATCACGAAGGAATCCTTCACCGCCTCGACATAGGCAGCCAGATTGTGGCGGGAACAACTGCCGCCGGACAGGATGATGTCGGCAACCGTCTCGGCCGCCAGACGGCCTGTCGTCATTGCCAGGTTCGATCCTTCGCGGTGCACGGCATTGACGAAATGCCCCGCATCGCCCACCACCAGCCATCCGTTACCGACCAGTTCCGGAATCGCCCTGTATCCGCCTTCTGGAATCAGATGCGCGGCGTATTCCTTGATTTCGGAACCTTCCAGCAGCGCACGAATGCTGGGATGCGCCTTGAAGCGGTCAAGCAGTCCGTGCGGGGTCGCCTGTCCGACATCGGTAAAGTCACTGACCATGCAGCCGATGCCGACCGATATCGATTCCCGATTGGTGTACAGGAACGCGGTTCCGACCATCCCTTCGGTAATGGTCCCCATGGCCTCGATGACCACGCCCTCATTCCCTTTCAGGTTGAAGCGGGCGTCGATGACCTCCTGGGGCAGGAAGTGCATTTCCTTGACCGCCAGCGCCACGTTCTCGGGTTTCAGCTCCTCCCGCAGGCCGGAGGTGCGACCGACCAGGCCGTTCACGCCCTCGGCCAGGATGACGACATCCGCCGTGATCCCCTCGCCGTTGCGATCGGTATGGACGCCGACCACCCAGCCGGACGCGTCGCGCATCAGTGACGTCACCGTCGTTTCATAGATGACGGTCGCCCCGGCCTCCTTCACGCAGCGGCTGAACCATTTGTCGAACTGCGCGCGGAGGATGGTATAGCGGTTCGGCTTGTCCTCATTATAGTCATCGCTGCGATGATGCATGCCGGTATGTCCGGCATCGTCCATCATCCACACCCGCTGCTCGACGATGTGGCGTTCCAGCGGCGCCTCGTCGCGGAAATCGGGAATGATCTTTTCCAGCGCGTCGGCATACAGGATCGCGCCCTGCACGTTTTTCGAACCGGCATATTCCCCGCGTTCGATCTGCAGGACGTTCAGCCCCCTCTGCGCCAGCGTGTAGGCGGCGGCATTGCCCGACGGCCCCGCGCCCACGACGATCGCATCGAAATGGTTCTGTTTCATCGACGATGCTCCTCAGCCAGCCAGCCGGTTGACGGCAAGGCGCGAACGAAATGCCTCGGTCAGCGCGGGCAGAAGGACCGTCGCATCGCCGACGACCCCCAGGTGCGCGAACTCGAAAATGGGTGCGTTGGGGTCGGTATTGATCGCGACGATCAGGTCCGATCCCTCGACGCCCACCCGGTGCTGGATCGCGCCCGAAATGCCGGCCGCGATATACAGCCGGGGCCGGATGGTCTTGCCGGTCTGGCCGATCTGACGGTCGGACGGAATCCAGCCCTTCTGCACCAGCGGCCGCGACCCGCCCCAGTCCCCGCCCAGGACATGCGCCAGGTCCTGCACCAGGGATATGTTTTCCGCCGAACGCAGGCCAAGCCCGCCGGCCACCACGACGTCCGCGAAGGCAAGCTGCGAACTTTCCGAATTCCGATCGGCCAGGAAGTCGATCACCTTGGTGACGATGTCGGATTCCTCAAGCTCCGCCTGGTATTCGATAATCCGCCCGGTGCGGCTGGTGTCGGGCGCCGGCAGGGGCATGACGCGCGGGCGCACCGTCGCCATCTGCGGCCGGAAATTCAGCGTATGGATCGTGCAGAGCAACGACCCGCCGAACGTCGGACGCGTCGCGGCCAGCGAGCGTTCGTCGTCGATGGCCAGTTCGGTACAGTCGGCCGTCAGTCCCGTCTGAAGCGTCGTGGCGACCGAACCCGCCAGGTCGCGCCCCAGCACGGTCGCCCCCAGGAGCATGATCTCGGGCTCGAACTTACGCACAAGGTCGGTCATGACGCGCGTGTACGGCTCGTTCCGATAGTCGGCCAGCACGGGATGGGCGGCCACATAGACCACATCCGCACCGTAGCTGTGGCAGATCCCCGCCGCCCCCGTCAGCGCGGCGCCACACCCCCCCAGCAGGACACCGGCCAGTTCGACCTGCAACCGGTCGGCCAGCTTCCGCCCCTCACCCAGAAGCTCCAGGGAAACCGGATGGATTTCGCCCTGTTCGAACTCGATAAAGACCCAGACATGCTTGTACGACCGGAAATGTTCCGGAAGTTCCTTCTTCATGCCGGCCCGGCTGCCGGCCGCGGCAGGAGGCCGGGGTGCAGAACTATTCATGACGCCTTGCTCCTCAATGCCTGGCTGCTGCGTGCATCAGGTCGCCTTCCAGCACGGGCTGGCGGGCGAATATCTGCGTAATCAGGTCGTTCGCGACAGCGGCGGGATTTGCCGCGCCCTCACCCACCAGCGTCGCCTTTTCCTCGCGCGAGGGGGGGGCGAAGACTTTCTTGACCACCGTCGGCGAGCCGCGCAGCCCACAATGGCCAAGGTCGGTGATGCCCGCCGCCGCGGCATTCCACTGAACGACTTCGGCACTGGCGGCGCGCAACGCATCCTCGATTCGGCCGCGCCGGATCTCGTTGCTGCCTTCCATCATGGTTATCATGGCGGGCAGCCGCGACTGCAGGACCTGCACACCATGGTCGGCGCGACGCCGTACCGTGATCGTGCCATGCGACGGGTCGATCTCGTCGATCGACGAGACGTAGGTCAATTGCGTCAGCCCCAGGCGGCGCGCGATACCCGGACCGACCTGGGCCGTATCGCCGTCAATGGTCTGCTTGCCGCAGAACACGATGTCCGGCTGTCCCCAGTTTTCGGAGGCCTTCTGAATCAGATTGGCCAGCGCATAGCTGGTCGCCAGCGTATCCGACCCGGCGAAGAAACGGTCCGTCAGCAGCACCGCCCGATCCGCGCCGTAGGTCAGCGCCTTACGCAGGCTGTCCGAAGCCATCGGCGGCCCCATGGTCATCACCGTGACCTCGCCCCCGAAACGATCACGAAGGCGCAGCGCCTCCTCCAGACCGAACAGATCGTAAGGGTTGATGATCGTGGGCACGCCCTGGCGCATGATCGTATTGGTTACCGGGTGGACGCGGATCTGCGCGCTGTCGGGAACCTGTTTTATGCACACGAATATTCGCATTCTTCCTGCTCCGCGATTGCGCTTTGCTTCCGATGGCACGCCCTGCGGGGGCAATTTCATCCTGTTCCGCTAAACGCAAGCATCGTGCCAGTCGTCACCGTGGCGGAAACCGGGCGTTCCATCGGCGCCACGCGCACGCCGCCACACGCCTGTCCGCAAGCCGACAGACTTCGTCAGGTCTCATCACCTGGCTGTGTCAGTTCCGACAGGCCGACAAATCCCGAATAGGCGGGACGCACCGCATCCTTGTGCACCTTGAACACACGTTCGGAAATCGGGGTCGAACGCGTGAAATCGTCATAGGCACGCTGCAACTGGGCGCGGCACATCTCCCTCTGCCGTGTCGCGTCCACCTCGTCCTGCGCTGCGGCGTCGACAAGATAGGCGCCCATGCGCCGCAGAATGTGCAGACGCGCGACGTTCAGCACCTGCGGGTCGTAGGGCACCCCCAGAACGCGAAAGAAATCCTCGGCGGCGGCAAGCCGTTTCAGTTCGTCCAAAACAGTCATGTCTGTTTCCTCATCCGCAAGATGTGGTGATACCGGGTGACACGCCGCCGGCGTCCGGTGGCAGGACCCGGCGTGGGTGCAACGATGCGTACAGCTCGCTGACCTCATCCAGGCCGACGGTCCGTTTGTTCTGAAGCGCACGCAGACGTACCGCATTCAGCAGATCCGCCACGAATCCGTCATCGGCATCCAGCCCCAGCATCGCCAGCGCATGGCTCATGGCGGCACGGCCCGAATGCCGGCCAAACACGATTTCGCGCTGGCGACCAAACAATGTGGGGTCCAGATCCTCATAGGTTGCGGCATCCCGCAGCAGGCCCGAAACATGAATCCCGGATTCATGGCGGAAGACGGCCTCACCCACGATTGACTTGTCCGGCGCGATGGCCCGGCCCGTGGCGTCGGCCACCGCCCGGGCAAGCCCCGGCAGACAGCGCAGCACAACCCCCGTCTCCCGCCCCAGCAGGCGTTGCGCGCCGACAACCACCTCCTCGAGCGGCGCATTTCCCGCCCGTTCGCCCAGACCCAGCACCGTCACGCTGGCCCCGCGCGCGCCGGCGCGGATTGCCGCCAGCGTATTGGCGGTCGCCAGGCCCAGATCGTCATGGCCGTGAAACTCGATGTCCAGGTCGCTGGCCTGAACAAGATGCGCGATCATCTCGTAAGTCGAAAAAGGGTCGAGTACGCCAAGCGTATCCGCGAAGCGGAACCTGAACGCCCCCGCCTCGGCGGCGGCGCCCAGCAGATCGACCAGAAACGATGGAACGGCGCGGCTGGCATCCTCGCCACCGACCGAAACATCCAGTCCCCGGTCACGGGCATAGGCAATCACGCCGGCCGCCATCTCCAGGACCTGGCCCAGCGATGTCCGATATTTTGCCTGGATCTGCGCCGGCGAGGTCGAAACAGACAGATGTACGGTCTTCAGACCGGTCTTCAGCGCCACATCGACATCGGCGCGCGTCATGCGGCACCAGGGAATGACGCGCGCGCGCGTCGCGATCCGGCCGATTTCGGCGATGGTCTCGATCTCGGCTGGCCCCATCGCCGGGACGCCGGCCTCGATCTCGTCCACACCGGCCTCATCGAGCATCCGCGCGAGGGCGAGCTTCTCGGCTATGGTAAAGGCAACACCGGGAGCCTGCTCGCCATCGCGCAAAGTCGTATCGTTGACGATCAGGCGTGCGGTTTCAGACATGCCAGATCCTCCATTCCAGGCAAATTCCGCCGGAGTTCACGCATAAGTCGGGGTAAAGGCAGTCCTTGTCTTGCTTTCGCCGTCCCAGAACGGCGACATCTGGCGCAACTGGGCGATAATGCCGGGCATGACCTCCAGCACCCTGTCGACATCCGCTTCCGTATTTTCGCGCGAGAACGAAAACCGGATCGCCCCGTGCGCGGCCGTATAGGGCACCTTCATCGCGCGCAGCACATGCGACGGCTCAAGCGAGCCCGACGTGCAGGCCGAACCCGAAGACGCGGCGATCCCGGCCTTGTTCAGCAACAGCAGGATCGCTTCGCCCTCGATATATTCGAACGCGACATTGGCCGTGTTGGGCAGGCGGTTTTCGATATCGCCCGTGACGACGGCATGGCTGATGCGCTGGACCAGACCCTGTTCCAGCCGGTCGCGCAGGTCGCGCACGCGGGTATTCTCGTCCTCCATGTGCTCCTGCGCCAGGGCAGCCGCCGCGCCAAGGCCGACGATACCCGGCGCGTTTTCCGTGCCCGCGCGCCGTCCCCGCTCCTGATGGCCGCCACGGATCAGCGGGCGCAGGCGCACGCCGCGACGAACGTACAGCGCGCCGATTCCCTTCGGCCCATGCAGCTTGTGTCCGGACAGCGACAGCATGTCGATTTCCGAACCGGACAGATCAATCTTGATCTTTCCGACGGCCTGCACCGCGTCCGTATGAAACAGCGCCCCGGCCTCATGCGCCAGCGCGGCCAGCGTTTCGACGGGGAAGATCGTGCCGGTTTCGTTATTCGCCCACATGATCGAGGCGATGGCCGTGCGCGGGCCGAGCGCCTTGCGATAGGCGTCGATATCCAGGCGTCCACGCGCATCCACGCCGATATAATGCACCTTGGCCGCGCGCGTCTTTTCCAGCCACGCACACAGGCTGAGGATGGCGGGATGCTCGACCGTGCTGGTCACGATCTCGTTCCGGCCGCCCTGGGTTTCCAGCGCCGACAGAATCGCCGTGTTGTCGGATTCCGTACCGCCACCGGTATAGACGATCTCATGATCGAATTCGGCGCCCAGCAGCGCCTGCAGCTGCCGGCGCGCGGTACGCAGCCCGGCGCCGACCTCCGCGCCAAAGGCATGGATGGATGACGCGTTACCAAACTGCTCGGTAAAATAGGGCAGCATCGCGGACACGACCGCCGCGTCGACGCGGGTGGTCGCATTGTTGTCGAGGTAGACCGGATCCATCGTCATTCTCCCTTTTCAGTGCCCGGATGGAACAGGAATGACACGCACGGGCGTGCCCAGCCGTTCGGCAAGGCGGCTCTGGATGCCCTGCACCGTCACGGATGCAAGCTGGCAGTTCACGCATGCGCCGGTCAGGCGCACCATGACCTTGTTGTCCTCCACATCCACCAGCTCGCAGTCGCCGCCGTCACTTTGCAGGGCGGGACGCAGGGCCTCCAGCTCCGCCTCGATCAGCTTGATACGCTGCAGCGTCGTCATTTTCGTGGCCGGCGGGCTGGTCAGCGCAACAACGGGCGAGTTGCGCGGCGTCTTGCGCCCCACCACGGGCGCCGCCCCGACGACGAAGGCCTGTGACGCGGCAAGTTCCCCGGCCTCGACCATCGCGGCATTGGTGCGTTCCAGCACTTCCTCGATGCCTTCGACACAGGTGCCGCAGCTGCCCGTCGCCTTCGTGAAATGGGCGACCTGCTCCATCGTGGTCAGCACGTTGTTGCGGATCGCGCGCTCGACCATGCCTTCGTCCACGCCGAAGCACTTGCACAACAGCGCGCCTTCCTCGTGGTCGTCCTCCCAGACTTCGCCGCGGTAATTCGCAATCGCCGACCGCAGGGCCTCATACCCCATGACCGAGCAATGCATCTTCTCCGGCGGCAGCCCGCCCAGGAAGTCGGCGATGTCCTGATTGGTGATCGCAAGCGCTTCATCCAGCGTCTTGCCGATGATGATTTCCGTCAGCGCCGAAGACGATGCGATCGCCGAGCCGCAGCCGAAGGTCTGGAACTTGGCTTCCGTGATGCGGTCGGTCTCGGGATCGACCTTAATCATCAGCTTCAGCGCGTCGCCGCATGCAATCGCACCGACCTCGCCCACGCCGCTGGCATCTTCCAGAACGCCGGCGTTCTTGGGGTTGAAGAAGTAATCCTTTACCTTTTCCGAATATTCCCACATCTGCCCTGCCTCCTGCACTTAGCCAACCAACCTGGACGCCCGTTGTCCCCGGGCTTCTACATCGACCGCGTCGCGACCCGCCCCGCCGTCAACTGAACGACTTTCCGCAGGAGCATTTCGAGCCGGCGTTCGGATTGTCGAAGGCAAATCCGGACTGCTCCAGGCTGACGACGAAATCGACCGTCGTACCCTCGATGTGCGGGCCGCTTTCCGCGTCCACGAACACCTTCACACCGTCGAACTCGACGATGATGTCGTCGGGTTCGGGCGCGGAGACCAGACCCATCATGTATTTGAAACCCGAACATCCGCCCGACTGGACCATGATGCGGATGCCCTCAACCGGCGTCTTCGCTCCAGCGATGGCGGAGCGGACGGCCTCGCAGGCCGAATCAGTCAACTGGATCATTGCGACCTCCCGTCGATACCGTTATCCAACAGGACAGGACGCAAGCATCGTGCCAGAGGCCCGTGGTCGCCAAAGGTATTTTATTGCGGAACCGCTCCATAATCCGGCGGGACTGTTGTCACCTTCCGGACGCCGGCGATGGCCGATGGCGCATATGCGACACATGACCCGACGGACGGGCGCACGCCGCAACGCCGGCCGTACATGAACGCCCCGGCGGGGGTACCCGCCGGGTGCGTCAGCCTGTCTTATCGACCCTGAAGGTCAGTGGGTATCGCGGAGGGAGCGCGCGAGCAGGCTTTCGCCGCTTTCATCACCAAAGCATTCGTCGAAATCGTCGCAATCGTCGCAGACCGGCACCGTGCACAGGCGGAACCCCTCGTCACGGCAAATCGTCCTGAACAGGAATTTCTTCCATTTCATGTCCGCGGTATTGCGCCGTGCAATGGGTTCGAAGTGCCGCTCCATGAGCCAGGACAATTCACGTCGTCCACGCAAGCCCAGATCCTGCCAGAGATGATTGGGCGCCATCGCGCGCCGCGCCATCATGTCCGCCAGCCAGAGTTCCGTCGTCGACCCCTCGCTGGTGCAGCTACGCAACAGGTCGCGCAGACATTGCTCGTCCTCGCCGCGGTCGGGTTCGGCCAGCCCGGCCAGACGCCCGAACAGCGACGACGCATGCGGAAAGATGCGGGCTGCGACCTCCCCCAGCGTATCGCCATCCAGTCCGACCGTATCGGGAACCGGGCAGGCCCGCTGGTTGGATTCGCACAGACCGATCGACAGGACCGAGGCGAAGACATGCGCGTCGAACCGATCGCAGATCCCGCCATTTCCTCCGGCCATCAGCCAGGCGTGTACGTCCGCTGCCTCCATGATCCCCCCCGTCTCTCTGTCGCCCGTGTTCAGGCCGCGCCGTGCGTCTGGCAGTTGGTCGGACAGACCCGCGCGCAGGCGCCGCATCCGACGCATGCCCCCGCATCCGCCATCGCCATGACCTGCCGGTCGATATCACCATCATCATCGTCGTCGGAATCGACCAGGTTCCCGTCCTCGTCGACGCCGCGCAGCGTCATGACGCCGCGCCCACACACCTTGTAGCAACGGCCGCACCCGATGCAGACCGCCGCGTCAATGGCCAGCAGGTAGTCGGGGGTCCAGTTTCGTCCGTCGCGCGTTACTGCCGTCATGTCCTAATGCTCCACCTGTTCTTCGAGCACCTTAAGTGCCTCACGCTTTTCGGTCAGTTCGGCGTAGGCCGCCTGCGCGCGCGCGGCGACCTCCGTGATCGACTGCCAGTTCACCGGCAGATCTTCGGACAGATCGTGCAGGTCCATCTTCGCCTTGGTCGCCCGTGCCGACAGCTTCTTCAACTCGGCCTTGAGCGTTTCGATGTCGCTCATGGACATGTCCTCCCCTTATGCCCGCGCCACTTCCGGAAATTCCTCGATGGCCGCGACGGCGGCCTGGACCGCCTTCATGCCCTCGCGCGCCAGCGCCGCGTGATCCTCGAAGCCGAAGCGGTGCATGTCGCGCAGCGTCTTGGAATAGACGACCAGTTTTCCGCTGGTCAGCATCACGCGGCCGAATCCCTCATGGCTCATCTTCATCATCGGCGACGCCATCAGCCCGGTGACCTGCTCCACCGCCAGGCCGACCGCCTGATAGAAATGCTCGACACGGGACAGCGTGTCGGGATCGGGATCGCCGATCATGGGAATGGCCCGACGCTCCTCCTTCGTAACGATATACTCCCGCAGCAGGGCGCTGTCCTTCTTGTTTTCCCACGCGCCGTACATGTCGTCGGCCCGGATCCGGCTGATAAGCGCCCGGACAAAGGGCGAGTCCATCGGGTCGGTTTCGGCAGTTGCCACGGTATCAGACATTCTCAATCCTCCTCATCCAGAAAATCCATCGAACGGGTCCGGACCCCCATGACCTTACGCAGCCACGGCGGCGGATTGCCGACCATCATCGCCTGCACCCGCGCCACGACCGAGGCGATGGTCTCGGGTGCGGAAAGCTTGACCGGATGGATCTGCGCGCGCACGACCTTTGCCGCCGCGGGTCCACCGATCGCAAGAACGAACAGCAGGTTGCACCCTGCCAGGGCGTCCACCTTCGGGCCGATCCTGTCGTCGACATCGGTCTGATGCGCGCCCGATTCATCCGACACATCGTCAAAACCCACGGCTTCGACGAACTGGGCATCCGTCGGGGTGACGTCCCAGATCGCAAACCGCCGGGCCGAGCCGAAATGCGCGTTCATCGACTTCATGTCCTGCGTCGCCACGGCAATACGCAGCTTCAGGCTGGGCGCATCCGCCTTGTCCCCCTCGTTTTCCGTTTCAATGAGTTGCAGGCGGACTGACATGGCTGCTCTCTTCCACAATCGGGGCAGGCAGCACGTCGGCGAAATCCGCCGGCACATGATCGTGCATCTGCCCCATGAACAGATTGGCCACACGGAAAATCAGATCCCGCGTGCCGCGATAACCGACCGACAGCATATGGGCGGTACCCAGCCGGTCGAAAATTGGAAACCCCACGCGCATCAGCGGGATGTCCAGACGGTGCGCCCCCTGCCGCCCATGACTGTGCGTGACCAGCACTTCCGCACCATGCTCGCGCGCCGCATCTTCGAGGTCCGTCAGGTCTCCGATGATGACCGTCTCGGCGGGAATGGCGTCCAGAGAGGGCGAATTTCCCGTCGAAGCGACCGCCGCCACGATCTCCGCCCCCATTCCGGCAAAGAAATGCGACAGCGCGCACAACAGGTCGGGGTCGGCGCCTATGGCGATCTTGCGGCCGCCAAAATGAAAATGTCCGTCCAGCATCGCATCGACCAACTGGCTGCGTTCCCTGCGATACCGACCGGGAACGGCATTGCCCGACAGACGCGACAGCAACGCGACAAGCCGATCGCACGGGGCAAGACCGGTCAACGTCGGAAACACGGTCAGCGGTACGCCGGTCAGGCTGCCCAGCAGCTCGGCCGGCGCACGCATGTGCTCGCCGATGGCGATGGTATGCGTCGCGCGCGCCATCTGTTCGATTTCTTCCAGCCGTGCCCCGCCCATCGTCGTCGGAATCCAGGCATCGGCGACATGGCCATCCAGCGATCCGGACAGGTCGGGCAGGACGACGGGATACAGGCCGAAACTCTCGACCATGTCCTTCAGCGCCTCGATATCCGCCGGCGTCTGATGCACACCGGGCAGGATATTGACCTGACGGAACGGCGTGACGGCGGGCGACCACGGCAGAACGATGGACGAGATGACGGCGCTGACGGCCCTGGCCCATCCATCCTCCAGCGCGCCCGCATAATCGGGCGTCGAGGCGAACACGACCCGCGTATGGGCGAGCTCGGGCTGACGATCCATAATCAGCTTCAGGTCGCCCGCATAATCCTCGCCCCGCGTTTCGACCAGCGCCGTCGAGGCGATTCCGATGAAGCGCGGCTTGACGCGGCGCGTCAGGTTCAGCAGCGCTTCCTCCATATTGCCCGATCCGCCGAGGATCGTCGCGACCTCCTCCATGGCGGTCGTCTGCAACGGAATGGTTTCCTTGAAATGCCGCACCAGCAGGACCAGCGCGAAAGACGTGCACCCCTGCGACCCGTGGAGCAGCGGGATCGACCCGTCAATGCCCAGGTACGCAAGGGCCGCCCCCAGCGGCGCTGAGGATTTCAGCGGATTGATCGACACCGCACGGCGGCGCTGGATAATCGTGGCCATGACGTCCTCTCAGGAAATCGGGACGAGAAGCGGTGCGTCGTCAAGGAAGGCGTCGATATCGCCGACCTCCCACGGGGCGGGATTACGCACCTCCTGCCACATCGGGTTGGACAGCGACCTGTCCAGTTCCCGCACCAGGGTCACCATCCCGTCATATCCGGCGAAGGCATGGTGACGTTCCTGGTTGATATCCAGCCACGGCACCTTGGCCTTCAGCGCGACGAACTGCGTCCGGCCGCCCGACAGCAGGATGTCCGCATCGCCGCGTCGCAACTGGGCATACATCTCGCGCGGGGGAATATTGTCGACCATATGCGCGTCGCCCCCCATCAGATCCGAGATTTTCTTCTTGTCGTTGTCGGTCGATTTCCGGACCGACGTGCCGACAACGACCATGCCCATTTCCTGAAGGGCCGAGACGATGGACCACGATTTGACGCCGCCCGTGTACAGCAGCACCCGCTTGCCTGCCAGGCGGTCGCGATACGGCGCCAGGCGCTGCCAGGCGCGGGCCTCCTCGGACGCGATCAGCTCCTCGGTGCGGTCCAGCAGGTCCGCCGGGGCGCCCTGCTTCACCAGAAGCTGCGCTATGGCGCGCAACGCCGTGGACGTATCGTCAATGCCGTAGAAAGACCCCTCGAAGTACGGGATCCCCCAGCGGTCCTCCATCTTGCGCGCCACGTTGATGAGCGCCGTCGAACAGACCATCATGTTCACGCGCGCCCGATGCGCCGACGCGACCTCGCGATACCGGGCGTCGCCGGTGATGCAGGCATGCAGGCGAATGCCCAGCCGGTCCAGCAACGGCCGGATCTGCCACAATTCTCCTGACAGGTTGTATTCACCCAGAATATTGATATCGGTCGGTGTGCTGACCTCGGGCTCCATCGTGCCGATCACATGATCGAGCAGCGCCTCCCCGGCCAGCTTGTTTCCCAGATTCTTGGAGCCCACGAACCCTGGGGCATTCACCGGAATGCAGGGCGTCCCCAGCTTGTCCGTCGCATGGCGGCAGACGGCCTCGACATCATCGCCGATCAGCGCGGGAACACAGGTGGAATAGACGAACACCGCCGGCGGCGCATAGCGCGCGATCACCTCGCGAATGGCCTTGTAGAGGCGCTTTTCCCCACTTCCCATCACGATGTCCATTTCCGTGATGTCGGTGGTGACGCCCAGGCGATACAGCGTCGGGCCCGAGCTGGCGGCATGGCGATTGTCCCAGCCGTTGCCCTCGCATGCCAGCGGGCCATGCACCAGATGCACGACATCGACGATGGGTTGCAGCGCGATCTTGGCCCCGTCGAACGCGCACCCCCCAGCCGCCGCGCCTGGCGTCAGCGGCTTGGAACATCCCTTCTTGCGTTCCTTCTCCCCCTTGGCGACATTCTTGTCGCATCCGGGTTCGTTGAACAGTTCGGTGACCTTTGCCTTCAGAGATTCGCTCATGCTGCCCCCGGACAGACGCCAGTGCGATGCCTCCGGGCGGGAGCGACCCGCCCGGAGGCTCTGTTGCTATCGTGTCAGATCAAAGGAATAGTCAGTCACGCCCGGGTCGATCGTATCGGCATCGAGCTTGTCGAAGATCTTGTCGAGCAGCGTCACCAGCACACGCAGTCCGCCCTGGTAGCCCCAGACCGGGAAGCGATGATGATGATGGCGGTCAAAGATCGGGAACATCAGACGAATCAGCGGCGTATCCGTGTCACGTTCCAGATATTTTCCGTACGAGTTGCCGATCAGCAGATCGACCGACTCGGTGGCCAGCAGCGAACGCATATGCCACAGGTCCCGGCCGCCCCACGCCTTGCAGCCCGCGCCGAAGGGCGAGGAAGCGAACAGCTCCTGCATCTGCTCTTCCCACGCCTTGGTGCCGTTGGTCGCCAGGCAGTGCTTCGGCTCGCCGCCGGTTTCCAGAATGAAACGCGCCATGCCATAGACGAAATCGGGATCGCCGTAGATCGCGTAGGTCTTGCCATGCAGCCACGACTGGCTGTCCGCCATCGCGTCGATCAGCCGGCCGCGTTCCAGTTCCAGTTCCTGGGGAACCGGCTTGCCGGTCAGCTCGGAGATCTTCTGCAGAAGCTCGTCCGTCGCCTGCACGCCAAGCGGATAATGGAACGACGCCGTTTCCTGACCGAAGGATTCAGCGTATTCCAGCGTCTTGGGCGTGCAGTATTCCTGCAGCGACAGCGTGGCGCGGGCATTGACGGCCTCGCGGGCGGCTTCCAGCGACGTGCCGCCATCGAACATGCGGAACTCGCCATCCGAAGGCGTGTCGAACTGATCGGACACGTCGGACAGGATCGTGTATTTCACGCCCATCAGGCCCAGCACGCGCTTCAGTTCGCGGTTGTTGCCCACCGCAAAGCCGTCAAAGCCGGGAATGATGTTGATCGACGTGTCCGGGGTGCGGGTCTGCCCCTTCCAGAAATGCTCCAGGATACCCTTGAGCATATTGTCGTAGCCGGTCACGTGGCTTCCGACGAACGCCGGCGTATGGGCGAACGGCACGTCGAAGGTTTCGGGCACCGATCCCTTGAGCTTCGCCGTGTTGATGAACGAATGCAGATCGTCACCGATGACTTCCGCCATGCAGGTGGTCGAAACCGCGATCATCTTGGGATCGTACAGCTTGTACGTGTTCGCCAGCCCGTCGACCATGTTGTTCAGGCCGCCGAACACCGCCGCGTCTTCCGTCATGGACGAGGACACCGCCGAGGACGGCTCCTTGAAATGACGTGACAGGTGCGAACGATAGTACGCGACGCAGCCCTGCGAGCCATGAACGAAGCTCATGGTCCGCTCGAAGCCGGCCGATACGAACACGGCGCCCAGCGGCTGGCATGCCTTGGCCGGATTGACCGACAGGGATTCGCGGGCGAAATTCTTCTCGCGATACTCCCAGCTCTTGGTCCAGTCGGCGATCTGCGTCACCGTCTCGGCCGACGGCATGTTCTCAAGCTTGGCCTTCTCGGCCAGCATCTGCTTGTATTCCGGCTCGCGGAACAGCGGTGCGTGATCGAGAATCTTGTCCACATTCTGTGGCATTGTCTGGTCCCCCTTTCCTGGGCGGACGTGCATGCGCCATACGGCATGCACGTCCATGCGGCGCTAGGCCGCGCTTTTCCACGGGGCCTTGAACATGCCCCAGACCGGGTTATTGATCGCGAGGTCCATGTCCCGCGCGAAGATGGCAAAGCCATCGTAGCCATGATACGGGCCGGAATAGTCCCACGAATGCATCTGGCGGAAGGGAATGCCCATCTTCTGGACCGGATATTTTTCCTTGATCCCCGAGCCGACCAGATCCGGACGCATCCCTTCGATGAAGCGTTCCAGCTCGTATCCCGTCACGTCGTCGTAGATCAGCGTGCCTTCCTTCACGTAATGTCCGGTGCGCTGATAATCGTCGTTGTGGCCGAATTCGTAGCCCGTGCCGGTAATTTCCATGCCCAGGTCATGATAGGCGTTCACGACGTGGCGGGGACGCAGGCCGCCGACGTACAGCATGACCTTCTTGCCCGCCAGCCGGGGACGGAACTTCTCGATCACGGCGTCGACCAGAGGCTGGTACTTCGCGATAACGCGTTCCGCGCCTTCCTTGATCCGGTCGTCGAACCGTTCCGCGATCGCCCGCAGCGACGCCGCGATCTGCGACGGACCGAAGAAGTTGTACTCGATCCAGGGGACGTTGTACTTCTCTTCCATGTGCCGGCAGATATAGTTCATCGACCGATAGCAATGGATCAGGTTCAGCTTCGCCTTCGGGGCGCGCTCGATCTCGGCCAGGGTCGCGTCACCCGACCAGTTGCCGACCACCCGCAGACCCATTTCCTCCAGCAGAATGCGCGAGGACCAGGCGTCGCCACCGATGTTGTAGTCGCCGATGACATTCACGTCATAGGGCGTCGTCTCGAAATCGGCGTGGTTGTCGTTCTTGTCGAACACCCAGTCCCGAATGGCGTCGTTGGCGATATGATGGCCCAGCGACTGCGACACGCCGCGGAAGCCTTCGCAGCGCACGGGCACGATGGTCTTGCCGCTTTCCTGCTTCTTCTTCTTCGCGACCGCTTCGATGTCGTCGCCGATCAGGCCGATCGGGCATTCCGACTGGATCGAAATTCCCTTGGCCAGCGGAAACAGCTCATTGATCTCGTCGACGATCTTCTCGAGCTTCTTGTCGCCGCCGAACACGATGTCACGCTCCTGGAAATCGGAGGTGAACTGCATCGTGACGAAACTATCGACACCCGTGTTGCCGATATAGTAATTGCGGCGCTGCGACCACGAATACTGGCCACATCCGACCGGACCATGGCTGATATGCACCATGTCCTTGACCGGGCCCCAAACGACGCCCTTCGACCCCGCATAGGCGCAGCCGCGGATCGTCATCACGCCGGGGACCGACTTCACGTTCGACTTGACGTCGCACTCGCTCAGCCCGCCTTCGGCCTTTTCCTCGGCATCCGGGGCCTTGGCGACGGCCAGATGCTTCTGCCGACGCTTCTTCGCCTTGTCCGGATAGGCCTCCAGAACTTCCGCGATGAGGCGTGCGTGAAGCTCGCGGTCGTTGTTGTCTTCTTCGTCCAGGCTCATCTTCCTTGTCCTCATCATCGGAAGCGTGGGTGGTGCCCGCAGGATCGTCCTGCGGGCATTAAGCCGTTCAGGCTACGGCTGCAGCCTGCTTCGCCGCTTCTTTCGCGGCCAGTTCTGCGAGCGCCTGCTCGTCGGTCTTCATGATGCCGAATTCCAGCAGCATCTCTTCCAGTTCTTCCATGGTGATCGGCGTCGGGATCGTGCCCTTGCCGGAGTTTTCATGGATCTTCCGGGCCAGCGTGCGGTATTCTTCCGCCTGCTGCGAGTCCGGCGCGTACTCCAGGACCGTCTGCTTGCGCAGCTCGGCATGCTGCACGATATTGTCGCGCGGCACGAAGTGGATCAGCTTGGAATTCAGGCGCTTGGCCAGGGCGTCGGCCAGGTCGTATTCGCGGTCGGTCTGACGCTCGTTGCAGATCAGTCCGCCCAGACGGACGCCGCCGGAATGCGCGTACTTCAGAATGCCCTTCGCGATGTTGTTGGCGGCATACAGCGCCATCATCTCGCCCGACATCACGATGTAGATTTCCTGCGCCTTGTTCTCGCGGATCGGCATCGCGAAGCCGCCGCAAACAACGTCGCCCAGCACGTCGTACGAGACGTAGTCGACATCGTCATACGCGCCGTTTTCCTCGAGGAAGTTGATCGAGGTGATGACGCCGCGTCCCGCGCAGCCCACGCCGGGCTCCGGCCCGCCGGACTCGACGCACTTGATGCCCTTGTAGCCGAGCTTCAGGACGTCATCGAGTTCCAGATCCTCGACCGAACCCGCCTCGGCGGCCAGGCTGAGCACCGTGTCCTGCGCCTTGGAGTTCAGGATCAGGCGCGTGGAGTCGGCCTTCGGGTCGCATCCGACGATCAGAATCTTCTGATCCATCTCGACCAGGGCTGCGAGTGTGTTCTGGGAGGTCGTCGACTTTCCGATCCCCCCCTTTCCGTAGAAAGCGATTTGGCGAAGCTTGCTCATGGTAACGTCCCTGTCCCAGTGAAACGCATGATGCAGACCGACGGTCCTGCGTCTTCCTTGTCGCAAGGGCCGTGCCAAACGGATGGACCCGCACATTTCGGGAATGCGGCCCATCACAGGTCAGGATCGGGAGGATTTTGTTGGAAGCGCGACAAAGGCGACAGGATATGTAGGGCAAAAAAAACCCGCATCTTTCGATGCGGGTTCAGCCGGAAAACAACACGGCGGCAGGCCGATCAGCCGGCGGCGAGCAGCGCCTGCACCTGGGCCAGGGGCATTGGCACCAATGTCACGCCAAGGTCGTCGAACAGACGCTGCTCATTGCGCGTCAGCTCCCCGGGATCGACGATCGCGTAATTCGGACCGGTCGAGCGCTTGAGGATCTGGCGCGCGTAGATCCGCAGCATCTGGTCGTTGAACCGGCACCCCAGGAACACGAACCCGCAGTTCGTCCGACGGCGACGGACGATGTCGGGAATGGGTGTCTGGATGTCGATTTCCGTCAGAACCTCGACATAGTCGGAATCCGCGACCAGATAATTATGATCCGGCGTGACCGCGCCATGGGGCTTGTACAGGATCGTGTGCCATTCTTCGGCCTCGTCCATTCCCGCCTCGGTCCCGTCGGGACGATAGGCGCGGAACCACCGGGCCTCGCCGATGCCGGCGCGGGTGATGCCCTGGATCTCGCCCCAGCTTTTCCCGGGCGTCGCCTGCAGGGCGGCGCGCATCGCGCCATCGTACCACGTATCCACGATCATCGTGGGGCGCAGCCCGGCCAGCGTCAGATGCAGCGATCCCGGCGGGACCGGATTTTCGTAGGCCTTGTCCATCAAGGCAATCAGCGTCGCGCGGTGCCGGCTGCTTTCGATATACTGGCCGGCCGCCCATGGGTTGCCCCGCGCGCGCCGTGGCAGGGCAACGTGCTGCCCCATGAATGTCGCCAGCCCCTCGGGGGTGACCGGCACACCCTCGCCCGCCGCCAGCGCCGTGGCGCCCGGGCCCAGATAGGGGACGAGATGGCCCGCGCGCATCCCGTCCAGCAGATCGTTCGCCATACTCATGCTTCGACCTCCTCACCGCGCTTGCGCGCGTTGACGGTGACCGGCAGGCGCGTATCGGCCGCCATGGGCGGCAGCTCCAGCACCCAGCCGTTCTTCAACCGGACCCATCCACCCCACAGTTCGTCGTGTTCCTGTTCGACCACGAACTCCTCCAGGTCCTTTTTGGGGACGTAGACGGACAGCCCCCGCGCCTCACGGCGAATCATGATCTTCATCGTGCCTGCTCCGGCTCCTGGTTCAGTTCCCGGCCGCGCATGCCAACGACCGTACCCCGGTCGATGAATTCCACGGCGTAAATGTAGTATCGCTGCAGAAAGACGCCGACATCACGCACGTAGCCGACGTCCCCCTTGTGCACGAGCATCTCCCCGATCTCGCGGCCCGCGAAGGTGCCGTCATTCTTGACGTACCGGTTTGCGCGGACCTTGGTCCCCGGCATGAAGATCGGCTTCCCGCGGGTCTCGATCTCCTCCTCACGTCCCAGTCCCATGATCGTCCTCCCTTTCGGATGCGTCGGACAACCTCCGCAGCACCAGTTCACGAATGATCGTCTCGTCATCGTCGACGAATGCGTCGAGAGCCCGACGTGGCAGGCGTTCAATTGCCGCATATCGGACACGAATGTCCGGATCATGCGCCAGCGCCTCCAGGCAGCCGGCGGTCGCCCGTTCGGCGGCGCAGCGCCGCACGGTCGGTTCCGGGTCGGTCTTGATCCGCCACAACTGCGCCGGCGGAAGCCGCCGCGCGACCCAGCGGCGGATATCGGGCTCGACATCGTGAAGGGCGGCCGGCAGCAGGTCGGCGGGCAGGCGCCGCACCGTGACCAGACGGACGAACCAGTCCGGGTCGTCGAGAAACCGCAGCAAGGCCCGCCCGGTCATTTTGCTTGCGACCACCACGCGCACACGCCGGTCCGGATCATGGACCAGCGCTTCGAGGCGGATGACGGGCAGGCGCGCCGCGGCGGCCGCGCGAACTTCCGGCTCCGGATCCCGCAGCAGAGGCGGAAGCCGGAACAGCGAGCAGAACCGCGCGGCAATCGCGCGTACCTCGAAATACGGATGATCGAGATAACCATCCGCCATGCCGCCGTTTTCACGAAAGAAGCGATCGACGCGCCTTGCACGACGATCGCGTACGCAACTCAACCCACGGCGGCATCGCCCTTCACGATGCATCGGCTCATGCCGGCACTCGTGACACAGCACCGGATGGCCGAGCCAGTCCACAGACTCGGTCATGCCATCACCCTGCATGTCCTGCCCGTCCGCGGAATGCTCGTCCATGACGGCGGCGCCTGGGATCAGGCAGGCACGCAGGTATTGGGCACCGGGCAGACGGCGGCGCACTGCGCCACGTCGAAATGCCCTTCGCATTCGGTGCATTTCTTGGGGTTAATCACATACAGGTCGTTCTTGAGCGTAATCGCCGCATTCGGGCATTCGAATTCACACGCGCCGCAAACGGTGCACTGCGAGGTGATGATCTTGTAAGCCATGTTGGTTCTCCTTGTTGAAAATGTAATATGGGTCAGGCGATCTGACGGGCCTGGCTGGCATGCTCCTGGGCATACCAGCTGGAAATCCCGGCCTCGATCCAGTCGTGCGCGAAGGCATCGGTCGCCTCGATCCCGGCCGCGGACAGGCTTTCGCGCGGGCAGTCGCCGATCTTGGCGCACAGGACGACGCGCACGCCCTCCAGGGCCTCGATCACGCCATCCAGCGTTGCGTCCTCGCCCCATCCGCCTTCGCAATACTGATCGGTTTTCCGATGGCCTACGAACGTCACGCCGGCGGGCGACACCTCATAGACCTGGAATTCCTTCGCATGCCCGAAATGCTGGTTGATCCGGCCACCGCCCTTGGTTGCCACGGCCACCAGCATGGCCTGATCCGCTTCGACCGAGGCCAGCGCCACATCGCCCTTCTGCCGCGCCGCGATATGCTGCCCACGTTCCTCGGCGACGACCTCGCGGTAGGTCTCACGTTTTGTCGGATCGTACTCGACCTCGTCGGCCACCAGATCCATCGTGAATTCCTGGCCGCGATCCTCTCCCAGCAGGCCGACGGCATCGGCGCGGCACTGCCGGCAATGGCGCATCAGCTTGGTGCCGTCCGACAGCTTGTCCTGCAGCGCTTTCAGTTCCATCGCGCGCGGCCCCCGCTGCCCGGTCAGGCCGTAGTGGGTACCGTGGGCGGGGTCCGAAATCAGGGGCATGATGTTATGCAGGAACGCGCCCTTGCTCTTGACGACCCGGTTCACCTCCATCAGGTGCTCGTCATTGACGCCCGGTATCATGACCGAATTGATCTTGGTCAGGATGCCGCGCGCGGTCAGCATCTCCAGCCCCAGCATCTGCCGCTCGTGCAGGATTTTCGACGCATCGAGGCCCGTCCAGCGACGGTTCTGATAAAAGATCCACGGATAGATCTTCGTGCCGATTTCCGGATCGACCATGTTGATGGTGATCGTGACGTGGTCGATATTCATGCGCTCGATCTCATCGACGTGATCGGGCAGCATCAGGCCGTTGGTCGACAGGCAGAGCTTGATGTCGGGAATATCGGCGGAAATCAGCTCGAACGTCTCACGCGTCTTGCGCCAGTCGTAACAGGCATCGCCCGGCCCCGCGATACCCAGGACCGAAAGCTGGGGCACCTCGTTGGCCACCGAAATGACCTTGCGCCGCGCCTGCGCCGGCGTCAGCTTTTCCGATACCACGCCGGGTCGGCTTTCATTGGCGCAATCGTATTTGCGGTTACAGTAATTGCACTGGATGTTGCATGCGGGCGCTACGGCCACGTGCATGCGGGCAAAATAATGATGAGCTTCCTCCGAGTAACAGGGATGGTCCTTGACCTTTTCCCAGATCTCGGCCGGCATATCGTCCGGACCGGATGAACTGCCGCAGCTGGAAGACGAACATCCCTGCTCGTCAAGAGCGGCGCGCATATCCTGCGCCCCGGTCGGCATAAGGGTCTCAAGACCAACAAGCTGAGCCATGACCATTTCCCCCCGAATAACGATCTCCCTCTGGAAAGACGCAAGATGCGTGCCATGGGGATTTCACGGAGGAAGGCGTTTCCGGCATGTCCAATACGGACAAGGAATGTCCGATGTCCGACATAACGCCGCCGTCACGATCGCGGGCATCCGGACCTATGAGGATGAACGCGATACCGGCCGGCATCAAAATTTTCGGATGGAAATTCCATTCTTCCGAAGGGCGTAGCCGACCTGGCGCGGCGTCATGCCCAGGATCCGCGCGGCCTTGGCCTGCACCCAGCCGGCCGTTTCCATGGCGTCGATCAGTTCCTGCTTTTGTGACGGCCGCTCCCCGCCGCCCAGCGCGCAGGTGGCCGACGAGGGACAATCCGCAGGGCCGGAAATCGTATGCAACGGCACCTCATCCTGTGGCGCGGCAACCGGCGCCCGGCTCGGCGTCATCGGGGGGTCGTCATGCAACGAACCACTGAAGATCGAAGACAGACATCCGTCGCTCTTGCAGGAGAAATCCTGCGCCCGGATCGAAGGACCGTTCGCCAGCGTGGCGGTACGCCGGATGCAGTTTTCCAGCTCCCTGACATTTCCGGGAAAATAGCATTTCGACAACACGTCGAGCCCGTCGGACGAAATCGACAGTCGCGTGTGATTTTCCTCGTTGAAATGCCGCAGGAATTCCTCAGCCAGCAGCGGGATGTCGGAAGGACGGTCCCGCAGGGGGGGCAGGAAGATGGGTATGACGCTCAACCGGTAATACAGATCGGCGCGAAACAGCCCCTTGCTGACCGCATCCTCAAGATTACGGTTCGTCGCCGCGACGATACGCACATCCACTTTCAGCGTCCGGGTCCCCCCGACCCGCTCGAATTCGCCCTCCTGCAGGACACGCAGAAGCTTTGCCTGAAAGCTGGCCGAAATCTCCCCGATCTCGTCCAGGAACAGGGTACCGCCATCGGCCATCTCGAAGCGGCCCTTACGCATGCTCAACGCGCCGGTGAACGCCCCTTTTTCATGGCCGAACAGTTCGGATTCGAGCACGCTTTCAGGCAGCGCCGCGCAATTCAGCGTCACGAAGGGCGCATTGCTGCGCGGGGAAAACGCATGAACCGCGCGGGAAAACAGTTCCTTCCCCGTTCCGGATTCTCCGCGCAGCAATACGGTGACGTTTCGTTTCGCCACACGCTGGATCTTGTCGATGACGGACTGGATTTCCGCGCTTTCGCCGATAATTCCGGTCTCCGCGCTCGATATGGCCTCGGGCTTGCGCTCCTTGGTCAAGGCGGCTTTCAGAAGATATTCGCGGTCCTGCCGCACCATGCGATGCAGGCGCACGGTATGGCCGATCAGCCCCGCCACCATCGACAGAAGCCTGACGTCCAGATCGGTGAGCTGGGAATCCGGCCGCATGGCTGACCGGTCGATGATAAGTATGCCCGTCACCCGCCCGCGATCAATGATCGGCACGCCGATCAGTCCGATCTTCCCTGGGGCCACGCCCCAGGCCGGGGTGACGGAAAACCCGAACGCGCGGTCCAGCGCGACATCCGGCACGATCAGCGGCATGCGGCTGGTGACGATATGGCCGATCGCCTGTTCCGGCATGGAAGAAAAATAGGCGACGGCCTCCATCTGGTTGGCCGGCGCCCCGATGGTCGTATCCACGCGCTGCGCGTCATCGAACAGGACGACGACGCCATTGTTCATGTCGACGAAGCCTTCCAGCACCGTCAGCACACGCCGGATGGCGTCTGTCGTTTCGATCGGGGCACAAAGAATCTTGGAGATCTCATGCAGTCCGAACAGAGCCGTATGGGCCCAGCTCGATCCATGCTCCGACAGACCCGATCCGTTCGCAGAATTTTCCGTAGGCATGATCTCAAACCCTGCCTCTGTCCGGCCGTTCCGACACATGACCACCTAACATTAAGGAAATGTGACACCCCACGTCGGAAACTTCAACATTCATTTACGATGAAGAAATATTTACTGACACATCAACGCGAGGAGATTCCCGCCTTCCCACGTCTATATTTATGCAGATATAGATGTTCCGTATCCATGACGTGGGTCAACTGGCATTGATATTACAGGGGACGCTCCCCGCACCGCATCGCTCCAGCGCAGAATGGCCTGGGTGCTGGGCGCCACGACATGCGCCGCCCCGCCCAGGAATGATTCCCATGCCGAAAAAAACCGCGCCGGAACAACGATCAGGACCGGAATGCCTTCCATGATCGCCTCGGCAATTTCGGCGCGCAGCCCGTGACCTTCGGCCTCCCGCAGACCAAATCGGTTAATCATCAGGATATCGGGGGCCTGGGCGATATGGTCCCGCAGAACCGTCGAAACCCGGCCGAACGCCGAGATGTCCAGGGAACAGACGGTCGGGTCGTCCCCACCCGGCGTGTCCAGACGAATCTGCTCGTTCGACACCAGGTCCGCGACGAACATTTCACGACGCCCGTTGGGAAGTGGTCCGCCCCAATATTGCACGACCCCGCCGACACACAGGCCGCGCGTCCTCAGGGCGGCGACGGTGTCTGTCAGGACGGCCGGCAGGTCCACCCGGTCATCCTGAAGCAGCGTTGCAATCGGAAGATCGGGTTGACGGATAGCAGAGACTGTCATGGATGCCTCCCTTGATGGCCCTTGCCCGGACGACGGCCCCTTCGCCGATCGCGGCGACGCCAGGAGCGACGGGACAATCCGGCACTCACGCAAAAAACATGCCACGGCAGCCATACCGTTACACACCAGAAACCATATGACCGCAACTGGCTGACCGCAGGCATGATTGCACCTGGGGATGTTCCGAACGGGCCGCGATTGGAGCGATCCGGTGCGCCCAAGCCGTTGTTTTGAGAAGGCATCGTCCGCATGCCGGCCTGCGATCCAGACCGGGATCCAGTCCCAGGCATCACGCACCAAACCCCATCACGATCCCGAGATGACCTGCCGTCGCAGATGTGGCATGCTTCTTGCGTGAAATCCAAATGCGGGCCAACCCGCACGATTCCGGCCCGTCCGGACAGCAGGGAGTTCTCGACCCATGGCGCCGATCCGGATAATCCGCATAGCCGTCATAACCGCTGCGATCGTGACGATAAAAGCCACGGGCTGCATTGCCGCGGATGTACGCGTGGCGGTCGCCGCGAATTTCGCCGACGTCGCGAAGGACATCGCCGACGAATTCCATACCGCCACCGGAAACACCGTGATCCTGAGTTCGGGGGCCAGCGGGCAGATCTATAATCAGATCACCCAGGGGGCGCCCTACGACGTCTTCCTGAGCGCCGATCACACACGCCCCGAAATGCTGGTCCAGCATAATCTGGGCGTGCCGGCATCCCTGTTCACCTATGCGATCGGGCAACTGGTCCTGTGGAGCGGCCGCCCCGGCCTGGCGACCGACGGCGCGGTGCTGAAATCCGATCATCCGGGCATCATCGCGATTTGCAACCCGCGCACCGCGCCCTACGGTCAGGCTGCGATCGAAACGATGCGCGCACTGGGCGTTCTGGACACGCTCCGGCCGCAAATCGTCGAAGGGCAGTCGGTGGCCCAGGCCTATCAATTCGTCAAATCCGGAAACGCCGGCAGCGGCTTCGTCGCGCTGTCCCAGATCCAGCACGAGGAAGGCGGGTCCCGATGGGTCGTTCCCGCGCGCCTTTACACCCCCATCCTCCAGGACGCCGTCCTGCTGAAGGGGGCGGCGACCAGTCCCGTCGCGCTGTCCTTCATGGCGTTCATGAGATCGCCCGCGATCCAGTCTCTGATAAAAAGCCGGGGCTATCGCCTTCCCGGTGGAGACTAGATGGCGATGCAGTCACTTCCACCTGACCTCTGGCAGGCAGCGTGGCTGACAGTGCGGCTCGCCACCACGGCCACGATCTTCCTGCTGGCGTTCAGCCTGCCGCTGGCGTACTGGCTGGCACGGGGCGCCTCGTTGTGGAAGGACGCCATCTTCACCGCAGTCTCGCTGCCGCTCGTGCTGCCCCCCAGTGTCCTGGGCTATTATCTGCTTCTGGCACTTGGGCCATCGGGGCCGGGAGGGTGGCTGGCCCGCATTTCCGGGGCGGGGCAGACACTGGCCTTTACGTTCTGGGGCCTGGTCCTGGGGTCTGTCCTCTATTCCCTTCCGTTTGCGGTGCAGCCGATCCACAATGCGTTCGAGGCAATCGGCCCCCGCCCGCTGGAGGTCGCCGCCATGCTGCGCGCATCCCCCTGGCGCGCGTTCTGGACGGTCGCCGTGCCTCTGGCCTGGCCCGGCATCCTCAGCGGTGCGATCCTGGGCTTTGCCCACACCGTCGGCGAATTCGGAATCGTCCTGATGATCGGCGGTGACATTCCGGGCCGGACGCGGGTGCTGTCCGTGGCGCTCTACGACTACGTGGAAAACAGCCAGTGGCGCGAAGCCAATATCATCGCCGAAGGGATGGTGATCTTTTCCTTCGCGATCATCTTCCTGATGTCGTTGCTGCGCCGGCGGATCGGGAGGTACCAGTCATGAGCCCGCCCCGAGATCTGAAGGTCATGTTTCAGGGCAGGCTGCAAGCATTCCATTGCGATCTTGCCTTTACGGTCCCCGGCCAGGGCGTCACCGCTCTGATGGGCCCTTCCGGCTGCGGCAAGACCACGATCCTGCGGGCCATTGCGGGCCTGCACCGTTTCAAAAACGGGTTTTGCGCGCTTGGCGACGTCATATGGCAGAAACCCGGTGTGTTTGTGCCGCCGCATCGTCGTTCGGTCGGTTATGTCTTCCAGGAACCGAGTCTGCTGCCGCATCTCTCGGTCCGGCAGAACCTGCTGTATGGCGCGCCCGCCCAGGCAGGCGGCGGCATGCCGACACTGGACGAGATCACGTCCGTGCTGGGCCTGACCAACCTCCTGCACCGCAGGCCGGCCGGCCTGTCGGGCGGTGAGCAGCAGCGCGTCGCCATCGGTCGCGCCCTGCTGGCGGCGCCCGAGTTCCTGCTGATGGACGAACCGCTCTCGGCACTGGATCGCGACCGGAAGAATACGATCATTTCGTTTCTGAAGCGACTTCCGATACCGATCCTGTATGTCAGTCACGACAGCGACGAGATTTCAAAAATTTCCAGTGAAATCATAAGATTCGTTGATGGTTCCATCATACGCACCAACCGGTTCGAACCGGATGCCGACACGATAACCACCATCACCCGCATCTGCCAGCAGCCGGAAGACAGATCCGGCCATCGGGAGGAGAGACGCCATGGCTGAGGTCAGACAGGAACTCCACCAGACGCAGGGACTGGTCATGACGGCGCAGATGCGCCAGTCGCTCCGCCTTCTGCAATTTTCGAATTTCGATCTCCAATCCTACGTCGATGAACAGCTCGATCTCAATCCGCTGCTCGAACGCGCCCAGCCCGACACACAGCAGCCGACCGACCGGCCGGCGGACGGCCTGGACACCTCCTCTCCCGCCGTCCAGACCGGGCCCGGCGAGACGGGCATGGATGAAGGACGGAGCATCTACGGGGACAGCGCGCCACGGTCCACGGGCGCCTCAGGCTCCGCCCCCGTCCGCGAAGATGACGGCACCGGCAACATCCCGCTGGCCGAATGCCCCTTGCGCGACCAGATCTATCAACAGCTCTGCCTCTCCCCCGCCGACGCGGAAGACCGGTTGATCGGCGCGTACCTGATCGAGGCGCTGGATCCCGCCGGCCGCCTGGGCACCGATCCGGCCGAAATCGCACGCACGCTGAATATATCACCCGCCCGGGTCGAGGCCGTCCGCCAACGCATGATGCGCTTCGATCCGCCCGGTCTGTTTGCGTTATCCTTGCAGGAATGCCTGGCGGCCCAGTTGATGGAAAAGAACCGCTACGACCCGGCGATGGCGGCTCTTCTGGACAATCTGGATATGCTGGCGCGACAGGAACTGAAGCGGTTGCAGGCCGTCTGCGGCGTCAATGCCGAAGACCTGGCCGACATGATTGCCGAATTACGGGCCCTGAACCCCAAGCCGGGGGTGGAAGCCGCATCCGAAACCGTCGCGTCGGTCATCCCGGACATCCTGACCTACCGTGCCGCGTCCGGGGAATGGATGCTGGAACTCAACCCGGAGACGACACCGCGCCTTGTGCTCAACAGCGCGCTCCAGACGCGCATCGCCCTGCATGCCAATCGCAAGGACGACCAGGCGGCATTGAACGAACAATTATCGAACGCCAACTGGCTCATCCGCGCGCTGCAGCAACGCAGCATGACCATTCTGAAGGTTTCCAGCGAGATCATGCGCCGGCAGGAAGCGTTCCTCACCCACGGTGTCGGCAGCCTGCGCCCCCTGACCTTGCGGAACGTCGCCGATGCCGTGCAATTGCATGAAAGTACGGTCAGCCGCGTCACGTCGAACAAATATATCGCAACCCCGCGCGGCACGTTCGCGCTGAAATTCTTCTTCACGACGGCGCTGAACGGACATGACGGGGAGACCCATAGTTCCGAATCCATCAGACATACCATTCGTCAACTGGTGAACGCGGAACGGCCGGACGCCATTCTGTCCGACGATGCGATCGTCGCCCGCCTGCGCCGGGATGGCGTGGACATCGCACGCCGGACCGTCGCGAAATATCGGGATTCGCTGAATATCCCAAGCTCCGTCCGGCGCCGCCAGCTCAAGACCATGTCATCATGAGTCGATCGGGCCGGGGCCTGCCGGGTTCGGCCGCCGTAACGATCAGAACACGATGTTGCTATGCAGCCCGAACACGGCCTCGTCCCCGATCCGACGGACGCCGGTCCAGTCCCCCACGCCGCCACCCGGATGCCAGACGTACTGGAAGTCCGGCTGCATCACGAGCCACGGCATGATCTGCGCCTGATAGGTCAGTTCCAGATGGTTCTCGTTCCCCTGGACAAGCGATCCGGTGTTGCGGTCATACTGACGCAGGCCGGAACTGGCGCGGCCAATGCCCCAGCCCAGCCCGAGCGTGTCGTCATCGCGTCCGTTGAACGGCGCTTTCAGGCTCAGGCCCGCATCAATGGCAAAACTGATCAAATTGCGATCGCCGCCATTGCCGGTGGCGCGCGCGAACAGGCCCACAGAACGCGCCGAGGTCAGGGACGGCCGCCACAGCATCTGGTCGATGATGCCGTAGACTATCCAGTTGCCCCGGTCCCAGCGCGGCATGTGGGTGGTATCGTCAGGGCCACCCAGCGCCACCCCCTGATTGTTATAGCGATAATCAGGGAACTGGGCGGTGTCATATAAACCACCCAGCTTGTAGACACCGGGCAGGCCGGGATCCTTCGCCGCCTCCGGCATGTCCGCCGGCTGCGGATTGATGGCATATTGCAGTTCGGTCATCAGCAGCGCGCCGGTCCCCATGTTGAACCGGGTGCCGCTGCCGTCATTCGTGGTCTGGTTGGTGGGGTCCGCGCGGTTGCCGCCATTCTGGATGCCGAAGGTATTGGAACGGTTGCCCGGCGGGTTGTCGTCGGCGGCGGCGAACATGAAGGTAAACTGCTCGCCGGGCCGATAGCGGATGCGCACGGCGGGCGATGCCAGCGGCCAGGACGGGCCACCGGCATACAGGTTCACGGACGGCGCCATGGGCCAGCCGAAATTGGCATTGAGGTACATTGCGCCGTACCCGCTAATCAGGAATTCGGTGTCCAGGTCCTGCTGGCCGATCTTCACATCCAGCCTGTCGTTCAGGAACGACTGCTGGTACCACAATTCGAACAGGCGGGTGGAGCGGTCGGCCTCGAACCCGCTGATCGGGTTGAAATTGCCCAGATGATCCTGCGATATCGAACGCCCGCGGATCTGCAACGCGCTGATGTTGAAGAGGCCGCCTTTCAGCCCGAACAATTTGTCCAGATCGACCGTCAGCGTCGGCATGGTCACGCCGTCATAGGCCGCACCGGTGCCCGATCCGGTACCGCCATTGCCATCCATCCCGGACGGCGTACCACCCGTGGCATTGCCCCACAGTTCGTCAAATTCCTGAATATCCAGCGTAATGCCATGTTTATACAGCCAGGATCGCGCGCCCCACATGTCGCCCAGCAGGTTGCCGCTGGTATCCAGCCTGTCGCTGTCGCCATCGGCCTTCTGTTGCGCATCGTGCCGCGCGCGTTCGGAATCGCGCACCGTGGCGGGATCGGTCTGGTTCAGCAGCGGCGTGGAATTACCCAGACGCGCACGATCTTCCGCAACCTGGGTTTGCGGCTGGGACTGGGCAAAGCCGGTGGCCGGCAAGGCAATTCCCAGACACAGGATATACGAACCATGTCGAAAGCATGATCGCAGGGCTGCGGGAGAGCAGGAAGATCCGTTCCGGATCAGGAAGAATCCGGACCGGAACTCACGCCAAAGGGAATGGGCAATCATCTCACACCACTGCAATTGCGAATTGGTCTCATTAATAATAATTCTCAACTACCGGGTGGACTCTTTCCTGACAAGCCGCATTTCCTTCCTTTCCACGCATTCCTCCCCATACCGGAGTTTTCGGACCGAACCGTGCCACGATTTCCGAAGATCTTGCCTTCCGGGAGAATGGGTTCACGACGCGCCGGAGTGGTGCTAACGAAGAAATACCTTCGGCACACCTTCGCTATTCAGGCAGGAGGCGATGATGACCGCCGACCACAGCGTAATCGACGCAATGGCCACTAGGCGGGCCTTCGTGGTGGTCCCGCCCTGCCCCGCAAGCGCCGGCAGGTACACCCGCCGGTGACCGATTGCGGCCACTCCCATGGCCAAGGCGATAAAGAGCAGCTTCGGCGTCAGATAGGCACGGCTGCCGATATGGACCGGATCGTAGAAAAACAGCGCCACGCCGGTGACCATGGCCACGGCGAACAGGCTGTGAACCCATTGCACAAGCAGTCGTGAGACAGCCGACAATACGTGCTTTTCTCTGTTGTGGCACAGGGTTATGCTGAACAGTAGATCCATTCCGAAAAAACCGGCCATACTGAGGATATGGACGGTCCGCACCAGATAGTGCACCGGCTGCATCCAGTAATGATACATCCTGCTGTCCATTGCGACCAGCACATCATACGGCAGGCGCATGAACGCCAGAGGATGAGAAATCATGAGCGCACTCCGGTTCGGTACTCCTGCCAGACATAACTGAGACTGTGGATCAGTGACAGGCCTGCGCCTCCTGATTTGACAATGCAAATTATTCGCACTAATTAAATGGACATAATCCGATGGACGACCCATGCGAATTGCACTTCCACTTGTAATCCTGATGTCCGCCACGATGGCCAATGTCGGTACCGCGCACGCGCAGGACCCGATTCGACTGGAAGTGAAGAACCATCACTTCATCCCCGACCATTTTACCGTGCCCGCCGGTCAGCGGTTCGTGATCGAACTGACGAATCATGACGACACGGTAGACGAATTCGAGAGCTATGACTTGAAGTTCGAAAAAATCGTCGTGTCGGGCGGCACGATCTCGGTCCATGCCGGCCCGTTGCACCCCGGCACCTACAAGTTCTTCGACGATTACCACCCGGACAGCGCCACCGGCACCGTCACCGTGACGGAGGCCCCCTGACATGTTGGGTAGTCTTCTGATCGTCTTCCGCGAAGTCATCGAAGCCGGGCTGATCGTGGGAATCGTCATGGCCGCGACACAGGGCATTGCCTGTCGCGGACGCTGGGTGGCAGGCGGGATCGGCGCCGGCGTGCTGGGGGCGGGTGTCGTCGCCCTCTTTGCCGGGGCGCTGTCCCAGGCTTTGTCGGGCAACGGCCAGGATGTCTTTTCCGCCGTCATCCTCTGCCTGGCCGTCGTGATGCTGGGCTGGCACATCGTCTGGATGGCGCGACATGGTCGCGAAATGGCCCAGGACATGAAAGCCATCGGGGCCGCGGTCGCCAGTGGCAACCGGTCGCTATTCGCGATGGCGGTTGTCGTCGCCGTGGCCGTCCTGCGTGAAGGGATGGAGGTCGTGCTGTTCCTCTACGGCATCGCCATTTCCACCGACACGGGCCCGGTGCCGATGCTGATGGGCGGCATTCTGGGGGTCCTGGCCGGGGCGGGCCTGTCCTGGGCCCTGTATCGGGGGCTGGTCATCATCCCGTTGAATCATTTGTTTGCCGTAACCGGCCTGCTGGTGACGTTCATGGCGGCCGGCATGGCCAGTCAGGCCGCGGCCCTGCTGGCCAATGACGATCTGGTGCCTGCCCTGGGTTACGACATCTGGGATTCCTCGTGGCTGCTGTCGGACGGCAGCATGGTCGGCCGGGCGGCGCGGGCGCTGGTGGGCTATTCGGATCGGCCGACAGGGATCCAGATCCTGGCATGGATTTGCACATGCCTGGTCCTGATCGTCACCGGCCACCTGGTTCGTCATCGGACCCCGCCCAGGACGACGCAGGCGTCATGAACCGCGGACCGGCTGCTTTTCCTCTAGCCACACATGGAAGTATAATGATGAAGACCAAGCATATCGCTTCCGCCCTGCTTGCCGGCGCGAGCGTGCTTGCCCTCGCGCCGCAGGCGCTGGCGCGGGAGTATCCGATTGGCGGCCCGGTTCATGCCCACGACATGGAAATCGCGGCCAGCTATCTGGTCGGGATCGATCTCGCCCCCATGCCGGCGGACATGCCGATGGGTGATGACGTCATTCATCTGGAAACCGACGTCCATGCCACGGCCGATAACGTCTGGGGCTACCCGGACGGGGCCTGGATTCCCTATCTGACGATTGATTACACGCTGTCCAAGGACGGCACCGACTGGAAAGTGTCAGGCACGATGCGGTCGATGACCGCGAAGGACGGTCCGCATTACGCCAACAACGTAAAAATGGACGGGCCGGGGAAATACACGGTCGAACTGCGTTACGGCTCGCCGGAGAAAAACGGCTTCCTGCATCATGTAGACACGGAAACCGGCACGCCCGGCTTCTGGGACACGATCACCGAGAAATTCACCTTCGCCTATCCGCAGAAATAAGCGACCCGTTTACGATCCTGTCCAAGACGGCCGGCATGGCGTCCTGACACGCCATGCCGGCATCGGCCGGATTACAGGCTGCTCTTGACCCAGTCCTTGAGCTGGCTCTTGGGCATCGCGCCGACCTTGGTCGCCGCCGGCTGGCCGTTCTTGAACAGGATCAGCGTCGGGATGCCGCGCACGGCATATTTGTTCGGCGTCGTCGGATTGTCGTCGATATTCACCTTCGCGACGGTCAGCTTGCCCTTGAATTCGGCGCCGATTTCATCCAGCGCCGGGGCGATCATCTTGCACGGCCCGCACCACTCGGCCCAGAAATCCACCAGCACCGGCCCCTCGGCCTTCAGAACATCGCTTTCAAAGGTGGCGTCGCTGACGGCCACGGTATTTTCGCTCATCACATCACTCCTCGGGTTCCGACGGCTTCGTCAGGACATGGCAGCCTGACCGCCTTGTTTCAAGATTGCCCGGCGTCCGGCCCCTCGGCGCCGGGCGCATGACGCTCCAGCAGCGAATCGGGCAGGATCGTAATCCGGACATCCTCGGTCCAGACCAGCGTGCACCGAACCGGCCGATCCGGATAGAGGGCCGTCAACAGGGCGCGGTACGACGCCATCTGCCGCAGATACAGCACCGGCGTCGCCGCGACGTCGGCGGGCGGCAGGCGGTTGGTCTTGAAATCGCACAGCCACACGGCGTCGGGCCGGACGACCATGCGGTCGACCTGCCCCACGATCACCGACCCGCCGGCCACGCCGGCCAGCGGCTGTTCCGAGCGGCTGCCCGGACCGAACAGCGGCGCGATCCGCGGATCGTCCATCACCGCCAGAACCTGCGTCACGATCCGGTCCTGGTCCGCCCGCTCCAGCGCGTTGCCCGGCCGCGCCAGCCAGTCGCGCGCCACCTCGGCACGGCGCACCGCCGGCAGGTCGGGCAGATATTGCAGCAGCGCATGGACAAGCTGCCCCCGGCGCAGGGCCTGCTCGCGCGCGGCCGGCCGGCGCGCGCCCACCACCGCCAGGGGCGAGCGGACGGCGGGCTGCGGCCCCAGGGGCGCGTCATCGGGCCGGCTGGGCACCAGCGGACGCAGCAGCGGGGATTCCGGCGCCGGGGACCGGGCGACCCAGTCCGGCGCGCGCCCCATCCAGTCCGGCAGATCGACCGGGGCCGCATCGCCCCGCACCGTCGGGCGTTCGCTGGACGGCGCCGACGCGGCCTCCTCCAGCACCAGGCGGGTGCCGGCCCAGCCCAGGTCGAAGGGCCGTTCCTCGGCCCCCGCGTGCTCGAAACCGGCGCGACAGAGCGCGTACCAGCTATCGTCCGCCACGGTGCGTTTCTGTTGCCAGCCGCAGATCACCAGCCGGTCGCTGGCCCGGGTCAGCGCGACATAGAGCAGGCGGTTATATTCCTCGATCGCCGCCGCGCGGATGGTCTGCTGCAATCCCCGCGTGGCGCCCGTCGCCATTTCGGCGCGCGGCACCCACAGCGGCAGGTCCAGTCCGCTGTCTTCGTCCCGCGCCCAGACCACGCCACCGTCGAACTTCGCCACGCCCACCGTGTCGGGCAGGATCACCAGCCGCGCCTGCAACCCCTTGGCGCCATGGGCGGTCATGACGCGCACCATGTCGGCGGCGGCGTCGGGTTCGCGCTTCACCGTTTCGGCCGACGCCCGCAGCCAGTGCAGGAAGCCCTGCAACGACGCCGGATGCAGCGATTCATAGCGCAGGGCCGCCGACAGCAGCTCGTCCACCGGCTCGGCGGCCTCGGGGCCCAGCCGGGCCAACAGGCGCGCCCGGCCGCCCAGCGGCCCCAGCGCCTCGGACAGCAGGCCGTAGGGCGAGGCGTAATCGACATGCCGGAACAGGCGTCCCAGCATCGTCCAGGCCGCCCCCCAGTCCGCCCGCTCGCCATGCCGCTCGCGCAGCACGGCCCACAGCGGCCGCCCGCCGCGCCCGGCCGACAGCTCCATCAGGCTGTCGTCCGCCACGCCGCCCAACGGCGAGGTCAGGACGCAGGCCAGGGTCAAATCGTCCTGCGGCAACAGCAGCGCATCGCACAGGGCCATCAGGTCCTGCACCGCCACCTGGTCCACCAGCCCGGTGCGGACCAGCGTCGCCACCGGCACGTCCTGCGTCTTCAGGGCGCGGATCAGCGCCCGGACGAAATTCGACCGCTTCGGCACCAGCACCAGGATGTCGCCCGGCGTCAGCGGGGCCTCGCCCGGCGCGGGGGCACGCCGCAGTTCGGCGACCACCCAGGCCGCCAGGCTGTCGGCCAGGCGCTGCGCCGCCGTGGACTGGCCCCCGTTCTCCAGCGGGGCGATCCATGGATTGGCGTCCTCAGCTCCGTCCTCGACCGGGGTCAGGGGCCAGAGCTCCACCCGGCCGCCCTGCCCCGGCCGGGCGGACAGATGGCCGGGCACGCCCGCCTCCCCCTCCACCAGTCCGCGCGCGGCGTCGGGCAGGGCAAAGACGCTGTCCACCAGTTTCAGGACCGGCGCGGTGGACCGAAAGGACACGGTCAGCGCCGGCTCCTTCCACGGGCAGCGCGCCTGTTCCACCCGCTGGCGGAACAGGTGCCGCCAGTGCCGGAAGGCCGCCGGGTCGGCGCCCTGGAACGAATAGATCGACTGCTTGTAATCGCCCACCGCGAACAGCGTGCGCGGCTGTGCCGCGGCATCGCGCGTGGCCTCGCCGGCGAAGAATTCGGACGTCAGCCCGCCCGCGATCGCCCATTGGTCGGGCGAGGTATCCTGCACCTCGTCCAGCAGCAGGTGGTCAATCCCGCCATCGAGCTTGTACAGCACCCACGCCGCGCCCGGGTCCTTCAGCAGGTCCAGCGTCCGTTCGATCAGGTCGTCGTAATCGACCAGCCCGCGCCCGCGCTTGCGCTCGGCATAGCGGCGCAGCACCGGGGCCGCGACATCCAGCAGGGCGGCGCTGACGCGCAGGATGGCGATGGCCCGGCATTCCTCGTCCACCGCGATGATGCGCGCGGCCTCGGCCAGCAGGGCATCGCCGATCTCGGGCCGGCTGTCGTCCAGCTTGGGGTTCAGGCCGCCGCGCTTGCGCGGCTCGCCGTCCTGCTTCACCAGGGCCGTGCGCCAGACGTCCCAGCGTGCGGCCCGCGCCTCGACCGGCAGGGCCAGCCAGTCCAGCATGACCCCGGCGGCCCGCCGCACGGTGGCCGCGCCCTGCTCCGCCACGATCCGCAGCATGTCGCGCAGGCCGTCCTCGTCCGGCACCTCGGCGCAGGCCGCGCGGCGCAGGGCTGCGGCGTCGCGCGTCCGCACCCCCAGCACCCGCATCAGGGCGGCATCCACCCCGGCACGGTCCCGCTCCATCGCCTGGATGACGGGCTGCACCTGCCGCAGCCGCGCCTGAAGGCCGCCGACCAGCCGGGCGAAATCCGCCGCGCCGATCTGCCCGGCGAGGATCGCGACCGCATCCCCGCCCGCGCCCACCACGGCCTCGACCGCCTCGCCCATCGCCATCCGGGCGTCCGTGTCCTCGACCAGCGTGAAATGCGGGCTGATCGCGGCTTCGACGGGGAAGCGGCGCAGCAGCGACTGGCAGAAGGCATGGATCGTGCCGATCCGCATACCGCCCGGCAGGTCCAGCACCCGGGCGAACAATTCCCGCGCCGCCTGCCGCGTGTCCGCACCCGGCGGAACCGACAGGCCGGCCAGTTCGCCGTCCAGCGCCGCGTCGGGCAGGGTCACCCATTTTCCCAGGCGATTCTGCAGGCGGATCGCCATTTCGGCCGCCGCCGCCTTGGTGAATGTCAGGCACTGGATCCGCGCGGGGTCCGACCCGGCCGCCAGCGTGCCGTCCGGCAACAGGCGCGGCAACATCAGGCGCAGCAGCCGGTCGATCAGCAGCTTGGTCTTGCCGCTGCCCGCCGAGGCCGAAACGAAGACCGAGGCCTCGGGGTCCGAGGCCTCGGCCTGGCGGGTGTTGGCCAGTTCGATGGCGTCGCGCGGGCTCATGCCCCGCCCTCGTCGCGGGCGGCGCTCCATTCCGCGACGCGGGCCAGTTGCGCGTAATCGGCGAAACGCGGCCCCTCGTCGGGATACGGATGGGACAGGTACGGCTGCTCCACCTCGTCATAGGTCGCGATCAGGCCGCGCAGGTTCAGCCAGCAGGCGGCGACCAGATCGGCCAGTTCCTCGCCCGACGCCACCGGCAGCGCCTCGCCGGGTTCGTACCCGCCGGTCAGCCGCCAATAGATCAGTTCCCCGGCCCGGCCCGTAAGCTCCGGCCCGAACCCGCCGCGTTCCATCATCGCCGCCTCCAGCACCAGTTGCGACGACCAGCCGGCGATGACGCTCCTGCGCCGGGGCAGGGTGCCGGTCTTGTAATCGAACAGGGCCAGTCGCCCCTGCCGGTCCAGGTCCACCCGGTCCGCCCGGCCCTGCAAGGTGAAGTCGCCCCCGGCGAAACCCTTCAGCACCACGCGCCCCTTCTGTTCGGTCCGCACCAGTTCGGGGGGGCCGTCGGCGCGACGCGCGGCTTCCTCGCGCGCGACCCAGCCGGCGATGCGCGCCAGGCGCGGGGCCCACCATGCCGCCAGCGCCGGGCGCAGCCGCGCGTCGGCCAGCCGCATCAGGAACAGCCGCCGCAGCCCGTCCTCGGGGTCGCCGGCCCAGACCTCCGGCCCCATGGCGAACCAGCGATCCAGCGCGTCATGGACGATGGTGCCGTAATCGGCGGCGTCCGCCGCTTCCTCCAGGTCCGGCAGGCGCCGCAATCCCAGGACCCGCCGCGCATAGATCGCATAGGGGTCGCGCATCCAGGTCTCGATCTCGGTGACCGCCAGGGCGCGGGGCCGCCAGGCGACAGGCGGGCACGGCCGGGGCGGCGCGACGGGCCGGGGCGCGCCCACCGGCCGGTCGAGGCGCGACAGCCACGACAGGGCCGGATGCGCCGGCACCGACTGCCCCCGCCCCGACAGGAACGCCTCCAGCCGGACCAGCCAGCGCGCCGGGACGGCGGGCGCGCCCTCGCGCCGGCCGGGGACGGACAGCACCACCTGGGGCGCCGCGCAGGCGCAGGCGACGAAATCGTGCGCCGCCTGCCCGATCGCCCGCTCGGGCGAGGGCAGGCCGGCGCGCGCGCGCATCGGGCGGCTCATCCACGGGCCGGGATCGGTGGCGGGGGGCCAGGCGGTTTCGACCAGGCCGCCCAGCACGACCTGCTCCACCGCCTGCAAACGGGCCTCCATCAGGCCCCAGATGAAGATGCGCGGATGCACCGCCGCCTCGTTCCGGCCACGCAAGGCCCGGCGCGACCGCACCACCAGCCCGGCCATCGACGCGGCCAGCAGCCCGTCCAGCACGTCGGCGCGCTGCGGCGGCAAAATATTGCAGAACGCGATCAGCCCGGCCAGATGCTGCCCCAGCGCGTTGCCTTCCTCGCCCGACCACAGCCGGTCGGCGCCCGTCCGATCCTCGGTTCCGGCCAGCGCCTCGGCGGCTTCCACCAGGCCGGCCAGCATGTCGGCAACCGGCATCGGCCCGCCATCGACGCAGGCCTGCAAGGGCGCCAGGGCGCGTTCCACGCGGTCGAGGAAGCCGGCCAGATCCTCCGGCGCGTCGGGCCGGTCGGCCAGCGCCCCGTGCGGGTCGTCGCGCCCGCGCGCCAGCGCGTCGCGCAGCCCGCCGATGCCGGGCCGGGGGGCCGGCCCGCGCAGCAGCACGCGCTCCAGCAGCCGGGCCGAG
>NZ_JABEQH010000008.1 GCF_014174305.1 Gluconacetobacter johannae
CCCCATGACCCTGCCCGACCGCTTCATCGACCACAACACCCAGGACGCCCAGTATCACGAGGCCGGACTCGACGCCGCCGCCATCGCCCATACCGCGCTTCACGCCCTGGGGGTCGCCGCGTCCCAGCAGACGGCCTGATCCGGACGACAGGGACAGGGGGACCGGCGGGATGGCCAAGCGGCGCGTGGACCAGATGCTGGTCGATCGGGGGCTGGTGGAGACACGCAGCCGCGCGCAGGCGCTGATCCTGGCCGGCGTGGTGTTTTCGGGCGAACAGCGCGTCGCGAAGGCCGGTGACCAGTTGCCCGAGGACGCGCCGCTGACGCTGCGGGGGCAGGACCATCCCTGGGTGTCGCGCGGCGGGGTCAAGCTGGCCCACGCGCTGGAGCATTTCGGCCTGTCGCCCGAGGGCGGCATATGCCTGGATGTCGGCGCATCGACCGGCGGCTTCACCGACGTTCTGCTGACCCACGGCGTGCGGAAAGTCTACGCGGTCGATGTCGGGCATGGACAACTGGCATGGAAGCTGCGGAGCGACCCGCGCGTGGTCGTGCTGGAAAAATGCAACGCCCGCACGCTGGACCACACGATCATCCCCGATCCGATCGACGTGCTGGTCTGTGACGCCAGCTTCATCGGCCTGCGTACCGTCCTGCCCGCCGGGCTGGACCTGTGCCGTCCGGGCGCCTGGGCCGTGGCGCTCATCAAGCCGCAATTCGAGGCCGGACGGGCCGCCGTCGGCCCCAAGGGCGTGGTGCGCGACCCGGCCGTCCATGACGAGGTCTGCCAGACCGTTCGCGCCTGGTGGGACGCCCTGCCCGGCTGGCAGGTCCTGGGCGTCGAACCCAGCCCGATCACCGGGCCGGAAGGAAACCGCGAGTTCCTCATCGCCGCCCGGCGGAACGCCTGACCCAAATCCCCGGCCCCACGGGCGCAGGTATTTCCCCTTTTGCCGCGCGAATGTGTTACGCAGCGCGGATTCAGCCATGCCCCCAACCGGATGATTATCTGTCCATGACCGCCGCCTCCGCCCCCGCGACCCCGCACACCGCCGACACCGGTCTGGCCGCCGCCCTGACGGATGCGGAACGCCAGCGGATCCTGGCGAAATCCGCGCTGTTCGCGCCACCTAGCGGCATGCTGCCCGATGGCAGGCGCGAACTGGTGGGCCTGTCGCGTGAGGAAATGACCCAGGCGCTTCTGGAAATCGGCGAAAAGCCGTTCCGGACCAAGCAGCTCTGGCACTGGATCTATCACCAGGGCGTCACCGATTTCGAGCGGATGAGCACGATCGCCCGCCCATTGCAGGCCAAGCTGGCCGAACGGTTCGTCATCGGCCGGCCCGAGGCCGCGACGGTGCAGACATCCACCGACGAGACGCGCAAATTCCTGTTCCGCTTCCGCGACGGGCAGGAAGCCGAGACCGTCTACATCCCCGACCGGCGCGAGGATCGCGGGGCGGTATGCATTTCCTCGCAGGTCGGCTGCACCCTGTCCTGCACCTTCTGCCATACCGGCACCCAGAAGCTGGTCCGCAACCTGGGCGCCGCCGAAATCGTCGGCCAGTTCATGGCGGCGCGCGACAGCTATGGCGAATGGCCCAGCCCCCGGGGCGAGACCCCGCGCCTGCTGTCGACCATCGTGCTGATGGGCATGGGCGAGCCGCTGTACAATTACGAAAACATCGCCAAGGCCATGAAAATCATCATGGATGGCGAGGGGATCGGCCTGTCGCGCCGGCGCATCACCCTGTCCACCTCGGGGGTGATCCCGATGATGGACCAGTGCGGCAGCGAACTGGGCATCAATCTGGCGATTTCGCTGCATGCGGTCCGCAACGACCTGCGCGACGAAATCGTGCCGCTGAACCGCAAATACCCGATCGAGGAGCTGATCGCGGCCTGCCGGCGCTATCCGGCCGCCAGCAACGCGCGGCGGATCACGTTCGAGTACATCATGCTGCGCGGCGTGAATGACAGCGAGGCCGAGGCCCGCGAACTGGTGCGCCTGATCGCGGGGATTCCGGCCAAGGTCAACCTGATCCCGTTCAACCCCTGGCCGGGCAGCGCCTACAAGCCCTCGACGCGCGAGCAGTTGGCGAAATTCGCCCAGATCGTGATGGACGCGGGCTTCGCCTCGCCCATCCGCATGCCGCGCGGGCGCGACATCCTGGCGGCGTGTGGGCAGTTGCGTACCGAAAGCCAGCGCGAACGCCGCACCCAGCCGGCCTGACCCGAACGGGGTGCGCCTGAAATATAGGCGCACCCGCTGGCACCGCCCGCCATCCAATGCTAGGACGCGGGAACCCTACAGGCGGGCCCGCCCGCGCTTCAGCTTCGACGACAGGAGACCTTTTCCCATGGCCGCAAAGGACGTCAAGAAGGTCGTGCTCGCCTATTCAGGCGGTCTCGACACGTCCGTGATCCTGCGCTGGTTGCAGACCAGCTACGGGTGCGAGGTCGTGACCTTCACGGCCGACCTGGGACAGGGAGAGGAACTGGAGCCCGCCCGCAAGAAGGCCGAGATGTTCGGCGTGAAGGAAATCTTCGTCGAAGACCTGCGCGAGACCTTCGTGAAGGACTTCGTCTTCCCGATGTTCCGCGCGAACACGCTGTATGAAGGCCAGTACCTGCTGGGCACCTCCATCGCCCGCCCGCTGATCGCCCAGCGCCAGATCGAGATCGCCGAGGCGGTCGGCGCGGACGCCGTCGCCCACGGGGCCACCGGCAAGGGCAACGACCAAGTCCGCTTCGAACTGGCCTATTACGCGCTGAAGCCCGACGTCACCGTCATCTCGCCCTGGCGCGAATGGGACCTGACCTCGCGCACGCGCCTGCTGGCCTTTGCCGAGGAACATCAGATCCCCATCGCCAAGGACAAGCGCGGCGAGGCCCCGTTCTCGGTCGATGCCAACCTGCTGCATTCGTCGTCCGAAGGAAAACTGCTGGAAGACCCGGCGGTGGCGCCCGATGAGATCGTGTTCCAGCGCACGATCTCGCCTGAAAACGCCCCGGACGTCGCGACCGAGATCGCGATCGACTTCGTTTCGGGCGATCCGGTGGCGCTGAACGGCGTGACCCTGTCGCCCGCGACCCTGCTGACCCGCCTGAACGAACTGGGCCGGGCGAACGGGATCGGACGGCTGGACCTGGTGGAAAACCGCTTCGTGGGCATGAAGTCGCGCGGCATCTACGAAACGCCCGGCGGCACCATCCTGCTGGCCGCCCATCGCAGCATGGAGACCATCACCCTAGATCGCGAGGCCGGCCACCTGAAGGACAGCCTGATGCCCCGCTATGCGGAGTTGATCTATAACGGGTTCTGGTTCTCGCCCGAGCGCCGGATGCTGCAGGCCCTGATCGACGAGAGCCAGCATTCGGTGACCGGTCGCGTGCGCCTGAAGCTGTACAAGGGCAACGTCATCTGCGTCGGGCGTGAAAGCCCGAACAGCCTGTACGACACGCGCGTGGTCACCTTCGAGGATGACGAAGGCGCCTATAACCAGGCCGATGCCCAGGGCTTCATCAAGCTGAACGCGCTGCGGCTGCGGCTCGGCGCGCAGATCGGGCGGCGCGGCGGCGCGCTGTGACCGTGGCGCACCCGCGTCCCCTTTTCCGCCACTCTTCGATCGAGGTGTCATGAAACGTCTGTCCCGCTTCATTCCCCTCCTTGTCGCGTCCGCGCTGGCCCTGCCGATGGTGGCCTGCAGCCAGAGAGCCGGCACGGGCGATGACGAACCGGACCTGACGCCGGCGCAGTTCATGGCGAAGATGCGCGCCCAGCCGGGGGTCAAGTCCCTGCCGGACGGTCTGGCCTACAAGATTCTGGAATCCGGCCCCAAGGACGGCCAGAGTCCTTCGCCGGGCGACACGATGATGGTCATCTACGAAGGCCGCCTGCCGGATGGCGGCATTTTCGACAGTTCGGACCAGCATGGCCACGGCGCCTACATGCAGATGCCGCTCGATGGCGTCATCAAGGGATGGATGGAAGCCCTGCCGATGATGCACGTCGGGGACACCTGGATGCTCTATGTCCCGCCCGAACTGGGATATGGCCATCGCTCGATGGGCATCATTCCGTCGGACAGCCCGCTGGTCTTCAAGATCCAGCTTCTGGGCGTGTCCAAAAGCCAGTAACTGCGGCGTTCGGACCGTGCGATGGGATAGGTCCCATCGCACGGTTCGTCCTATCTTCCTGTCTTGCCCGTCCTGTGTCCGCCTTTGCCGAACATGGCCCGGCAGCGGGGCGAGAGCTTGTCGATTTTCTTCTCCATGCAGGCCTGCACCTTGCGCTCGTTCGGAATGGCGAAAGCGCACAGCTTGACCGCGTCGCCACGGCACGCGGCGGACTGTTGGTCGCGCGTGGGGGCCGCCCCGCGTGCTGGCAGCATGTAGAGGCCCAGGGCGGCCAGCACCGCGACGGACCATGAAACGGGCGATAAAATGCGGCGCACCGAAATCTCCCTCATCTTCGGCATCAGGACTGCCATGATATAACGTCGTCTGCGACCAGCCGTTTCCCGCATCGCTCCGCCAGCCGCCTTGACCCTTGACCGATTGGGGGCGGACGACCGAAAAGAACGCTCATGCAACGCATATTTTCCGGCATCCAGCCGACCGGTATCCCGCAACTGGGCAACTATCTCGGCGCGATCCGCAACTGGGTCGCCCTGCAACGCGACCACGAGTGCATTTTCTGCCTGGTGGACCTGCACGCGATCACGGTGTGGCAAGACCCGGCCGCCCTGCGCCAGCAGACGCTGGCCCAGACCGCCGTCCTTCTGGCGTCCGGGATCGACCCGCAGGCCCATATCCTGTTCAACCAGTCCGCCGTGTCGGCGCATGCCCGGCTGGGATGGATCTTCAACTGCGTGTCGCGCCTCGGCTGGCTGAACCGGATGACGCAGTTCAAGGACAAGGCCGGCAAGGACCGCGAAAACCATTCCGCCGGCCTGTACGTCTATCCCAACCTGATGGCGGCCGACATCCTGGCCTACAAGGCGACACGGGTACCGGTAGGCGACGACCAGCGCCAGCACCTGGAACTGGCCAACGACATCGCGCAGAAATTCAACCACGATTACGGCGTGGAGTTCTTTCCGGCGATCGAAGCCCTGATCCCGCCCGGCGCGGCCCGGGTCATGAGCCTGCGCGACGGCACGAAGAAGATGTCCAAATCCGACCCGTCGGCCCAGAGCCGGATCGAGATGACGGACGACGCCGACACCATCGCGCTCAAGATCCGGCGCGCGAAGACCGACCCCGAGCCCCTGCCCACCGACCCGGCCGAGCTGGCGGCGCGGCCCGAAGCCCGCAATCTGGTTGAAATCTATGCCGTGATGGCAAACATGACGGTCGCGGACGTCCTGGCGCGCCATGGCGGCGAAGGGTTCGGCCCCTTCAAGTCGGCGCTGGCCGATGTCCTGATCGCGGCGGTCGGGCCGATCGCCGCCGAAACCCGGCGGCTGCTGGACGACCCGGCGCATCTGCAGGCCGTGCTGCGCGACGGCGCCGCCCGCGCCCAGGCCATCGCGGAACCGGTGGTCAGCGAGGTCGAGCGCCTCGTCGGCTTCCTGAAGTAGGACCATGCCCATGCGCCAGGCCATGCACCGTCTGAGGATCGCCACGCATGGCAAGGGGCTGGTGCCCTTCACCCACGATGTGCTGGCCTGGGTGGCCTCCACCAGGATCAAGATGGGTGTGCTGACCCTGTGGTGCCGGCATACCTCGGCATCCCTGACCGTTCAGGAAAATGCCGACCCGACGGTGCTGGAGGACATCAAGCGCTATTTCGAGGCGCTGGTGCCCGAGGCGCACGGACGCTACATCCACGACGACGAAGGGCCGGACGACATGCCCGCCCATCTTCGGACCATGCTGACCCAGACCCAGCTTTCGATTCCCGTTGCCGACGGACGGCCCGTTCTGGGGACGTGGCAGGGCCTGTACCTGTTCGAACACCGGCGTCACCCCCACCAGCGGGACATCGTCCTGCACCTGATCGGCGAATAAGGGTCTCCTATTGCGCGAGGCGCGGCCAGTCCGGGACCGTGAAGCGCGCGGGGCAGTTGTCCTGTGGTTCCGGCGACCTCATGAACGATTCCGGCCGGGGAAAGGATGCGACGGCCCCGGTCCGGATGGTGAACCAGAGCTGGGTCAGGATGGTGCGGCCGTGATCGGTTTCGCAGTGGATCTGCAACGCCCGGTCGACATCGGTTCCGAACGTGCGCCGAAACACGTCCAGCAGCGCATCGTGGGTGATGTCCTGGCCGATATGCGCGCCCAAATACGCCGCCAGCGGCGAATCCGCGACCGTCGCCCGCATGGCCAGGGCGGTCCGGAAGAAGGATTCGGCCGGCATCCCGAAACACTGCACATGCTTGCGGTATTCGTGCGTCACCAGATCGTCGTGCAGATGCGCCACGGCCTCGCCCAACGCGCGGCGTGTGCCGTCGGTGAGCACGATCGGCGCATTCCTGTCCTGGCCGGGATAGATGTCGCACCCGGCGGCCCACCATTGCGGCGGGGTCACGCCCTGCTCGATCAGCTTCCGGGGGCGCGACGCCCATAGCCCGTGCAGGCCGATCAGCGGCGCCTTCGGCTGGTCGGCCAGGCAGCCGGGTCCGCTGGCGCAAAAGCCCGGCTGCCATGTCAGGGCCAGCGTATAATGGCCGAAGTCGCCATGCGCGGACGGCTGCAATGCCGGCAGGCCACGGGTGGCCTCGGGCAGCGGGGACGGAACGGGTCGGGGCGCGCAGGCGGCAAGGCCCAGCGTCAGCACCGCCGCCAAGGCCACCCCGGTCACATGTCGGAACATCGCCCCTAACCCCTGAGGATCGCGGCGTGGTGGGTCAGGTGGTCCTGGATGAAGGACTGGATGAACCAGTACGAATGGTCGTAGCCGGGATGGCGTCGTAAAATCAGCCCCTGCCCCGCCGCCTTCGCCGCCTCGTCCAGATACCAGGGCTGCAACTGCTCGGCCAGGAACTGGTCCGCGTCCCCCTGATCGACCAGGATGGTCGTCGGATGGCGATGTCCGGCCCGTAGCAGCAGGGTCGCGTCCTGCGCCGCCCAGCTTGCCCGGTCCGGCCCCAGATAGCCGGAAAACGCCTTTTCGCCCCAGGGCACGGCGGCCGGATGGACGATCGGAGCGAAGGCCGAGACCGACTTCCAGCGATCCGGCGCGCGTAGCGCGTGGACCAGCGCCCCGTGCCCGCCCATCGAGTGACCCATGATCCCGCGTCGGGTCCCGTCCAGGGGAAAATGGGCCTCGGTCAGGGCAGGCAGTTCCGTGCCGATATAAGACCCCATGCGGTAATGGGTGTTCCAGGGGGCCTGGGTGGCGTCCAGGTAGAAGCCGGCGCCACTGCCGAAATCGTAGGAGTCGTCCTCGCCCGCGATGCCCGCGCCCCTCGGCGAGGTGTCGGTGGCGACCAGCGCAATGCCGAATTCCGCGGCGAATCGGATGGCGTTCGCCTTTATCAGGAACGTCTCCTCGGTGCAGGTCAGGCCCGCCAGGACATGGACCACCGGCACGCGCGCCGCATCCGACGCCCCGTCGGGCAGGAAGACGGCAAAGCGCGCTTCCAGCCCCAGGGACGCCGACATGTGGCTGTAAAAACCCACCCTGCCGCCGCAGCACGCATGTTCGGATCGCGTGGTGATGCTCATCGGCTCAGAACTCGACGACGGTGCGGATGCTTTCGCCACGGGTCATCAGGTCGAAGCCTTCGTTGATCTTCTCCAGCGGCAGCTTATGGGTAATCAGGCTGTCGATGTCGATCTTGCCGTCCATGTACCAATCGACGATCTTCGGCACGTCGGTCCGCCCGCGCGCGCCGCCGAAGGCCGAACCGATCCAGCGCCGCCCGGTGACCAGCTGGAACGGGCGGGTGCTGATTTCCTGACCCGCGCCGGCCACCCCGATGATGGTCGAGACCCCCCAGCCCCGATGCGAGCATTCCAGCGCCTGGCGCATCAGCGTGGGGTTGCCCACGCATTCGAACGAATAATCCGCGCCGCCGCCCGTCAACTCCACCAGATGGCCCACGACGTCGCCGTCCGGCCCCAGGTCCTTGGGGTTGACGAAATGGGTCATGCCGAACTTGCGCGCCATCTCCTCGCGCGCCGGATTGATGTCGACGCCGACGATCATGTCGGCCCCCACCATCCGCGCGCCCTGGATGACGTTCAGCCCGATACCGCCCAGGCCGAACACCACCACGGTCGATCCGGTCTCGACCTTCGCGGTGAACAGCACGGCGCCGATGCCCGTCGTCACCCCGCAGCCGATATAGCAGACCTTGTCGAACGGCGCGTCGGGGCGGATCTTGGCCAGGGCGATCTCCGGCAGGACCGTGTAGTTCGCGAACGTCGAACAGCCCATGTAATGGTGGATCGGCCGCCCCTTGTAGGAAAAGCGCGACGTGCCGTCGGGCATCAGCCCGCGGCCCTGCGTCGCGCGGATCGAGGTGCACAGGTTCGTCTTGCGCGACAGGCAGGACTTACACTCCCGGCATTCCGGCGTGTACAGCGGAATCACATGATCGCCGGGCTTGAGGTGGGTCACCCCCGGCCCGACCTCGACCACCACGCCCGCGCCCTCATGACCCAGGATGGCGGGGAACAGCCCTTCCGGGTCCGCGCCCGACAGCGTGTATTTATCGGTGTGGCACAGGCCCGTCGCCTTCACTTCGACCAGGACCTCGCCCGCGCGCGGCCCATCAAGCTGGACCGTTTCGATCTCCAGCGGACGTCCCGCCTCGAATGCCACTGCCGCTCTTACGTCCATGCCCGTGCCCCGCGTCCGTCAGGTTAGAAATCGTGTACGAAATAAAGACGCGCGTTGCCGGGGCGGTCAATGTCCGCCCGCGCATTATGGTCGCGCGGTTGCATCCGTCCCGAATACTTTCCTGATTGCGACAGAAAATGTCGGCATCGTCACAAATTTCATCATGAATGCCGGGGCATTGTCTTTCCTTTGGCACCGTGCGAGCCACTATGCCTGCACGGCATGCCTGTCCGGACCAGGAGGAGGAGAATCATACGATGATCGTCGACCGGAAGATCGGCCTGTTCATCCTTATGCGGGAAAGCCTGCTGTCGCTGACGCTGCTATGCGCGTGGGACGTCTTCGTCGTCGTCATGTTCCAGATCTTCCACCAGGACTGGATGGAGCAGCCCAGCCTTCCCGTCTCGCTGATCGGCTCTGCCCTGGTGCTGTTCATGAGCGTGCGGAACAGCACCGCCTACAACCGCTGGTGGGAGGCGCGGACCCTGTGGGGCGCGATCACCAACAATTGCCGGTCGTTCGGGCGGCAGGCCGGCACGCTGCTGGGCGGACGGCCGGACCTGGCGCGCGCCATGGCCGCCTACCCCTACGCGCTGCGCGGCGCGCTGGGCCGGTGGGACGCCTCGGCCGACGTGAACCGCCTGCTGCCGCCGGCGATGAAGGACGCGATTTCCGGCTGGTCGAACCAGCCGAACGCCATCCTCTACCAGATCGGGCGCGAGGTGAACGCCGAGGTCGCGCGCCAGGGAATCGACGGCGCGGTGCATGGGCAGATCGACCGCATCCTGTCCGACCTGGCCAACGCGCAGGGCGGGCTGGAGCGGATACGCAATACGCCACTGGCCATCCAGTTCTCGTTGATCCCGCGGTTGGTCGCCAATGTCTTCTGCATCGTCCTGCCGCTGTCCATGGTCCAGACCCTGGGGTGGATCACGCCGCTGGGGTCATCCCTGGTGGGGCTTTTGTTCGTGGCGCTGGACAAGATCGGCAGCGACCTGCAGGAACCGTTCATCCACTCGCCTCACGCCATGCCGATGCTGACCATGGCGCGGACGATCGAGATCGACCTGCTGCAACCCGACCGACAGCCCGTCGAGGGGCCGATCGCCCCGGTGCGCGGGGTCCAATCCTGACCGCGGCGGCCGGCGCCGCCCGGTTTTCGAGGGATCAAGACAGAATATGAAAAATGTGGTAGACAATGCCCCATGAGCATGTTCAGAACGACCCCTAAGGGCGGCGTGACCGACGCAATGGCGCGGACCGCTGCCGCCGTAACTGCCGCGCAAGCCAAGACGAAGGTCAAGGACGAGGACCCGTTCCGCGAGGGAGACGCTATCGTCTATGCGGCTCATGGGGTCGGGCGCGTGGACCGTATCGGCGTTGACGAGATCGCGGGCACGAAACTGGAAATGATCCAGATTTCTTTCCCCGGCAACCAGATGACCCTGCGTATTCCGCTGTCGAAGGCGCGCAAGGCCGGCCTGCGTAAGATCGTCTCGCGTGAGATCGTGGACAAGGCGATGGCCATCATCAAGGGCAAGCCGCATGTCAGCCGCGGCATGTGGGCCCGCCGGGCCGTCGCCTACCAGGAAAAAATCAATTCCGGCGACCTGGTGCAGATCGCCGAGGTGCTGCGCGACCTGCGCCGCAATGTCGACAGCCTGGACGGCAGCTTCAGCGAACGCAAGCTGTTCGAGGCCGCCCAGGAACGCTTCGTGGCCGAAGTCGCGGTGCTGGAAGGCAAGGAACCCGCCGCGGTTCTGGAAACCCTGACGGCGGCGATGAAGGCCGCATGACCCAAAGGCCCTGGAAGGAGATCGTCCTCCAGGGCTTTTTTTACGTCCCGTGCGCCTCCTCGCCGTCCATGCCCGTGAACGGGACGGGGAAGGCCAGGTCGTAGGCCCATGTGAAGACGAAATTATATACGAGGTAGAACAGGGTCAGGCTGATGTTCGCCAGGAATGCCGCCCGCAATCCCTGGCCCAGATACAGCGCGATCGCCGGCACAAGCAGGCCGATCAGGCCGACCTGAAACAGCACCGCATGCGCGACCCGGTCGGTCAGGCTCTTGCGGGCCGATCCCCTTCGCCACAGCACGAACCGGTCGAACAGGCGGTTGAACGCATAATTCCACAGCACCGCGACCACGGACGACCCCACGCCGATGGCCCCCATGTCGACCAGCCGGATACCCAGCAACAGCCGGCCGCCCGGCAGGACCATCGCCAGTCCCAGTGCCTCGAACATGATCGTGTAGCGGAGCCTGTCCGCCGTCGTACGCACCCCCTTTACCGCGTCATCGGGCGGGACCCGCTGGCCGAGGAAGGCGAACGCCGCCAGCGCCGTGTCGCCAGGCGCCAGGACAGGCGCAGCCCGGCCACCTGCTGGGCGCCCCACCCCCCGCTGACCAGCGCGGGCTCGGCCTTCGGATCGCCGGTTTCCACCACCTTGTGCGAAAAATTGGCCGTCCGCAGGATCATGTCCCACCACGGGAAGACCGCCCCGTAGTTGCATGAATTCCGTCCCGCCGACCGCAGGCCGTGATGCACCCGATGGAATTGCGGCGACACCAGCAGGCGTTCGCCCAACCAGCCGAACCCGACAGTGGTATTGGCATGCGACAGGCTTTCGACCAGGCGCAGCAGCAGGATCAGCAGCGGAAACTGCAACGGCGGCACCCCGATCAGCAGGCCGACGGCGATGGCCCAGACATAGGACATGACATCGTCGAGCAGATGATTGCGGTCGTCCGACCAGAACGTCATCTGGGTCTGGGCATGATGCAGGGCATGAAGGCCGTACCACCACGCAAAGACATGGGACAGCCGATGCCGCCAGTAATCGGCGAAATCCAGAATCACGGCATAGATGAAGAAGGTCAGGACCGGCCAGTCCATCAGCGTCGGGAACAGGCTTTCGAGCGTCGGCGGGATATAGCCCCGATCGGTCAGGAAGCCATTCATCCAGGTCTGGATTTCATAGAATCCGAAAAACGTCACCAACGGGAACAGCCCGACCCGCGCGACGAGGGTATAGAGAACATCCATCGTCACATTGTCGCGGTTTTCCCATTTCTGCAGCGGCCGGAACCGTTCCAGCGGAACGCAGATCGCCAGGTTCAGCACCACCTGCAACACGCCATAGATCGCGAACATCGCCCACAGGAACGATGTGTCCTCCCACTCCATCCATCCGAAGCGGTAGAGGACCGGAATCAGCCAGTTTTCCTGGATCCATCCGGCAAGCCATGTAAACGGGTCGATCATTCCGGCCTTCCTGTCGTGGGTCGTGCGGGTGCGACGCCCGATCCTATCGTATCATGACGGACGGCATCAGCCTGTCCCCGGCATAGCCGATACGTGAACCCCTGGCCGCGCCCCGCGTTGGACAGGGCATGCGAAAATTTCCCTGCCCGCGCCCTCGCACGCGCCCGATTCCTGTTCCATGACTATAGCGCCCATTGTCCTGGTCGAGGACGAATTCCTGATCCGCACGGCGCTGGCGGGCTATCTGCGCCTGCGCGGTGGCTTCACGGTCATCGAGGCCGAGACCGCCCCGGAGGCCCTGGCCGCCATGGACACCCAGAACGACATCGCGATTCTGCTGACCGATATCCGGATCCCCGGCGGCCTGGATGGTTCGGAAATCGCGGCACTGGCGCGGCGGAAATGGCCCGACCTGCCGGTGGTCTATATCAGCGGCCATGCAACGGCGCCCGACGGCCCGGCCCCGGATGGAACGCGCGATAGCCATATCGCCAAACCGTACGAGCTTTCGGCGGTCCTGGAGCGGGTCCGGTCCATCCTCGGACAGGCCTGAGAGACGGACGGCCTCAGTACTGGTACTGGTAGGACAGGCCGACGCTGCTGCCCGGATCGTTTTCCGGCGTGGTGAAGCCGGTGACGTTGCCCCCGGTGCCGACCGTCGTGTTCAGCTTCAGCCGCCGCGTCAGATCCACCTGGACCTGGGCCTGCGTGCCGGAACCCGACGTCGCCTGCTTGGCCCCGACATAGACGCCGCGCATGACATATTTCCCGGCCTCGACACTGGTGCCGCCGCCATTGCCGACCCCGGAGCCGCCCGCCACTTGCAGCCGGTCCAGGCCCAGTCTGTTGCGGATCGTGCCGATGGGATCGAACCCGCTCCCCCCGGTCAGCGTCGCGACGGCCGCCGCGATCTCGGCCATCTGGGTCGGCGACAGCGATTGCGCGTCGGTGCCGAACAGCAGCATCGCCATGATCTGGTCCTGCGACAGGGGCGGCGAGGACGAAAAGCTGATCTTGGGGGCGCTGGCATATCCGCTGACCGTCAGGCGCGCCGTCCCGGCGTTGGTGCCGCGCTCGGCCTCGAAATCCAGGGTCGGGTCGATCGCCTGCGTGACGCCGGTGCCGTTGAACGCCACGCGCCCCTTTGTGAAATCGAGCGAGATCCCCGCCAGGTTGAAGTTGCCGCGCCGCATGGTGAATCCGCCGGTGACCAGCGGCGCATCCGCCGTGCCGCCCACGTGCAGGCGCCCGCGCATCTCGGCGTCCAGGCCATGCCCGCGAATGAACATCTGCCCCGGCGAGGAGGCCGTGATATCCAGCCCCACGACCATGCCGCCGCCCCCATCCTGCGCGGCCTTGGCGTCATCGCCCGGACGAATGACGTCCAGCCGCGCGACGGAGGTCGGCAGGGAACTGGGAATATTGATTTCGGCATGCGGAATCGCGACCGACCCCGCGACGTCGATACGCGAGGCCAGAAGCCCCCGGACGGTCAGGTCGCTGTCGATCGTCGCCGTGACCAGGTCGCTGGCCAGCGGCCGCGCCTTGGCCGCCATAATCCGCAGGTCGATCGGCAGGCCGGGCTGGAACGCGCCGACCGTCCCGCTGACCGTAATCTGGCCCGATCCCGCGGCGGCGGTCAGGCGGTCGATCGTCAACCGGTCGTCATGGGCCACGATCGAACCGTTTATGCTGGAAAGCTGGATTCCCTGGGCGAAATCATGGACCTGCCCGTTGGCCAGGGTCACGGTGCCGTTGGCGCGCGGGGCCGAGAACGGCCCCGTCAGCGCCAGGGCGAACCGTGCCACGCCTTCCGCCTGGCGTCCCTGCGCGCCCAGATAGGCGTTGGCCGCAGACAGGTCGATCTTCCCGTCGGCCTGCAGGGCCATGCCGCCGGCAGCCCCGGTCGGCACAGTTCCCCGCACCGTCAGGTCCAGCATCGACCCGGCATGGGCCGTGGCGTCCAGCCGTGCCTGCGTGCCCGCCAGTTGCGCTTTGGCGTCCAGGCTGGCCGCGGGCAGCGCCCCGCTGACGTCGGAATGATATTTCATGTCGCGGGCGGTCAGCGTCACCGTGCCCTGCGGCCTGGCCAGCGTCCCCGAAAGTTTCGCCCGCGCCGAGATCACGCCGCTGGCGTCCAGGGACGGCATGAACGGCCGGGCGATGGCCGGCGTCAGCCCGTCGATCGCGACGTTCAGGGACAAGGCGGGCCTGACGCTTCCGGCAATGTCGATCTGCGCCGGGCTGACACCCGGCGGCGCCACTGTCGCCCGCAGCCGATCGACGGCGATTGTGGCGCCGAAGCCGATTCGGGCCGGCGCCAGCAGGCGCAACGTCTCGCCCTTCGCGTTCGCCTGCAGCGTACGCAGGGCCACGGCCCGGCCGGGCAGGTCGAGGACGAAATCCGTCGACAGCCCGGCCGGTGCGCCGGCCAGGTTCTGCAACGCCGACGTCGCCGTGACGGCCAGCGCATTCCGTGGGCCGCGGGCCGTGATGCGGGCATTGCCGGTCACCCCGCGCGCGGCCACCCCGTCGATCGCCAGCGTCAGGTCCGATCGCGCCGCCCCCGCCGGATCGGCGACGCTGCCGGCCAGGACGACATGGCGGACGCTGGCCGCGCTGCTGGAGACGTTGCCATCCAGATGCAGCGTCACCGTGGGGGGAACGGCGGCATTCGCGGTATCCGATGTCCGCACCGACGCCACGACCGCGCCCGAGATCGCCTGGCCCAGCAGAGAGGACAGGTCGGCCAGGCGCGTCATCTGGAAATCGAGGGTCCCCAGCGGAATCGCCTTGCCGGCGGCCAGGGTCAGGTGGCCCTTGCCGGACGCGCTTTTCCAGTCGAGATGGTCCAGATCCAGCGTCCGCGTGCCCTGGGCATCCTGCTCCAGGTCCGCCGCGATGGACAGCGGCGCGCCGTCCACGGTGCCCTGCGCCATCACCGTGCCCTGGGGAGTCGTGGGCAGGTGGTGAAAAACCGCGTCCAGCATGACCGGACCGGCCGGCATGCCGCTGGTCCCCAATTGTCCGTCCAGATGCGCCGTCGCCGACAGGTCGTCCATCGGACCGGTCACGGCCAGCCCCAGGTCGCTGCGGCCGCGCAAGGCAGGCAGGACCCGATTCAGATCGTCCAGGGCCAGCTTCAGGCGAGCATCCAGTATTTTCGCGCCTGCCCCGCCGGTCTGGCTGCCGGACAGGGCCAGATGCATCGCCTGCCCGTCAAATGTCAGGCTGTCGATCCGGATCGCCCGCCCCCCTGCGGTCCCTTGCGCCGGCCCCAGCCTGCCCCGCAGCGCCAGACGTCCGTCCGGCCCGACCAGGCCGACCGCCTGGGGCTGGCCCCCGGTCAGCCCGACGGTGCCGTCAAGCGCCAGCGTCGTGTCGCCACCGGGATGGGCCGGCAGGGCAAACGCACCGTGCAGACCGGCCTGCCCCGTCAGCGCGACCGATCCGATGGCCGCCAGGGGTGCCAGTTGGGGCACCGTCAGGTCGAACGTGCCATGCGCCGGGGTGGCGGTCGCGACCCGGCCGACCAGATGGAGCAGGGCATGGGAGAGGTCGATGTCCAGCGGCGCTTGCGCGTCGTCGGGGTGCAGGAGCAGGTCCAGCGTGATCGGCGCCGCAGCGAACACCGCCGGACGCGGCCCCGGTATCGTCAGCCCATCGAGCGTGGCGCGCAGGTGCGCCAGGGCCGGCTGACCCGCCACCCCTTCATGCCCGTCGAAATTCACCGCGATCCGGCTGGCGCTGGTGCCGGCCGCCGACAGCCGGTCGAGAACCAGTTGCCCGCTTCCTACCGGGTGATGCAGATCGCCCGAGACATGGGCGTCGAGCGCGACCTCGTGCCAGCCGATGCCGTCACGCACCACCATTCCGGGTGCATGCGCCGTCAGGGCCAGTTGCGTCTTTCCATCAAGAAAATTGACGACACCATTTATATTGGAGGAAATTTCCCCTGCCTTCAGTGCAAAATCCAGACGGTTCGCATCGCGTGGCCCCTCAAGGTCGAGAGTCAGGTGAAGCGGGTCCAGCGCCGCCATGCCGGCGACCGTCGCAAACCCGCCCGCCTTTTCGTCGGCGGTCAGATGCAGGGCCAGCCGTCCCGGCGACACCATCGTATGCAGGGCCAGGGCGCCTTCGCGATCCAGGCGTTTCAGGCTCAGGGTAATGGCCGCGTCGGGCAGGGTGGCGACGCTCACCCCCTTCAGCACCGGCGCGATATGGGCCAGCCGCGCCTGCCCGTCGAGGGCGAAGGACGCCGCGGCGCCGGCGATGTCAGGCCCGACATCAATCCGCCCGACATGGATGGTCCGGATATCGACGCCGAGATCCAGCCCTCCCCCCTGGGACGACGACTTGCCCGAATTGTCCGTCTGGCCGGCCGGCAGGCGCGGGATGGCGAGGCGGTCCATCGCGATGCTGTCGACCCGCGCGGTCCGGAACAGCAGGTGCGTGGGGCGCCAGTCCAGCGACAGGCCGTCGATCGAAAGCCACGTGCCCTTGCTGTCGGCCAGGGCGATATGGCGAATCCGCAGCGCATCGGGAAAGCGGCCCGAAATGCCCTGCACCTGGACGGTGCCGTCGGTCAGGGCGGCCGTCTGCCGTTCGATGAAGTGACGGCCCGGCCCGGTATTGGCGGCGATCAGGATGCCGGCGAGGGCCAGCAGGACCAGCCCCGCCGGCACGCCCACCATCAGGCCGGCCGCCCATAGCGCGATCCTGGGCCACCGCCGCCCGGCTGGTGCCGGGGGGTGGGAATTGCGCGGGTCGGGGGTGCGTGGGTCCGGCGCCATCAGAACGTCTCCCCCAGGCCGATATAAAGCTCCCACGTGTCGCCCTGCGCCGGGCGGTTGAGCGGCACGGCCACGTCCACCCGGACCGGGCCGATCGGGGTATAGTACCGCACGCCGGCCCCCGCGCCGACCCGCAGCGTGCCCTCGAACGGGCGGCTGCTGGTGCCCACCTGCCCTGCGTCGGCGAACAGCGCCGCGCCGAAACTGCGGAACAGGCGCTGGCGGAATTCGAACGATCCGGCATCCATCGACGTTCCGCCGATCGCATATTTGCTGTTGGGGAATTGCGGACCCACACCCTGGTAGCGGAATCCCCGCACAGTGGCGCTGCCACCGGCATAGAGGCGCTGATCCGGCGGAATATCGAAGGTCGAGGCCCCCTGCACATTGCCGATGATGCCGCGAAACGCCAGGACGCTGCGTCCGGGGCGCGACAGCCCCAGGTGCGTCAGGTCGAAATAGGTCGAGGCGTTGGCCTGCAGGATGGTGAAGAAGGACGTCCCGTTGACCAGCGAGGCCGACGGCGTGGCGCTCAGCGCCAGGCGCACGCCATGGGTCGCGGGGTCGATGGGGTTGCTGACCCCCGTGCCGTCATAGGTCGCCGACAGGGGCAGCGAGACGATCGTGTAATCGTTCGTCCGGCCCATCTGGTCGATCTGTTCCTGTTCCGCCTGGCCCCCGTACGACACGCTCCAGCGCCGTCCCAGCCGCCGGACCAGCCCGGCACGGACCAGCAGCGCGGTCTGGCGATAGGAATAGAGCAACTGCCGGATGCCTTCGACGCGCACGCTGAGGTTCTGGTTGCGGGAGCCGAAATCCGGCTTCATCAGATCGGCATAGACATCGTAGCCCAACCCCTGCTGCGCGGATCCGCCCAGACCGGTGACCAGCGCCGTCAGCCGCAGTTTCTCGGCATTGCCGAAGATATTGTTGTGCGTCCAGCTCACGCCCCCCCGGCCGCCCAGGTCGGTCGAATAGCCGCCTTGCAGTTCCACCATCCGCCGCTTGCCCTCGGTGAACCCGAAATCGAGTGGCATGCGCTCGCCCGCCGTCAGCGGCGGCACGTCACGCACCTGCACGTCGGAAAACACCCCCAGCGACGCCAGGTCCTGCCGCGCCGCCTCGATGCGCGAGGGCTGGTAGAGCATGCCGGGGCGAATCGTCAGCCTGCGCGCGATATACGACGGGTGTACCCGCGTGAGCCCGGTCAGCGTGATGGCGCCGATATCGACGACCGGTCCGCGCCGCACGGTGAACACCAGGTCGAGCGTGCGCGTCTCGGGACGCAGCCACGCCTTGGGCGGCGCAACCGCCGCCAGGGCATAGCCTTCCTCCTTCAGTTCCGCCTGCAGATGCGTGGCGGCCGCCAGCACGTCCGATGCAACGGCCGGCTGGCCGACGCGCAGCCCCAGCGCCTTGGCTTCCGGACCATTCAGGACCACATCCCCCGGCCCATCCTGCGGGGCACGTTGCAGGGTCAGGCGCCCCAGCCGAAACAGTTCGCCGCGCGTGGGTGTGACGGTGATCTGCACGTTCTGCCCTTTCGGGACCGACAGCAGCCATTCCGGCAGGCGCGGATCGCGGCCATCGAGCATGGGGCCGGCCGGCGCCCCCTTGCCGGGCCGCATTCCCACCTCGATCCGGACGATCGGCGCATAATAGCCAAAACTTTCCAGGGCGGTGCGAATGCGGTCGTACTCGTTGCGGATGCGCCCCGCCAGCGCGAACGGGCTGACGGCCTGGGTCTTCTGAAGGGCCAGAAGATCGGAGGATGAACTGATCGCGGCGTCCAGGTCGCCGTCGCCCGTGGCGCGAATCGTAGTGACGTAGGCTTGCGGGTCGGCCCCGCGCGCGGTGACGGTCATCCAGGCCGACAGTGCCGACACCGCGATCCCGGTGGCCAGCAGGCCCGTGCGCCGCCGCCCCCCCCGCCCCTGATCGCCGCCCCCAGCCCCTGCCGCGTTTTCCCGTGAAATCGCCTTGGGGTGCCGTGACGCTGTCAATGTGTCCGAGCCCTGCCTCTGTGCTTTCCGACGGTCGCGTCCCGCGACGGCCTTCCTGCCTTGTTTATACGGCAGCCATTTGACAAGACGATAAAAAATTGTTGCCCGGCAGGCCGGCCGGATGTTTTTTTGATGCGAGACTCGGAGAGTTGCCTTGACAAGGGCGGGGCTTCTTTTGCCAGATCATGAACAGGGATGCCGCGGCCACCGGCATCGCCTGATGGAGGTCCGCCACGCGATGATCCTGCCATATCCCGGTCTGGCGGCTTCCGGCCTTGCAGGTGCCGGGCCTTGACCCGGACCTCCGCGCATATGATGTGTTCCCGCGACCGCGCGGGATGGTCCGGCGGTGCGCCGAGAAAGTTTCAGCCGTGACCGATCGTTCTGACTGCCCCCCCGCCATGGATGCCGCCCCCGAGGACAGGCGCAAGGGCCTCCATGTCATTACGTGGGGCTGCCAGATGAATGTCTATGACAGCGCGCGCATGACCGATGTCCTGCGGCCGCTGGGCTACCGGCCGGTGGACACGCCCGATGCGGCGGACATGGTCATCCTCAATACCTGCCACATCCGCGACCGCGCGGCGGAAAAGGTGTTTTCCGAACTCGGCCGGCTGCGCGTGGTCAAGGACGCGCGCGCGACCGAGGGACACAAGACCGTCCTGGCCGTCGCCGGATGCGTGGCGCAGGCCGAAGGCCGGGAAATCCTGGCGCGAGCCCCGTTTGTGGACATCGTCCTGGGGCCGCAGACCTATCACCGCCTGCCGGAAATGGTGGCGCGGGCGTCGCGGGCGGCAGGGGCGGTGATCGACACCGACTTCCCGGCCGAACAGAAATTCGACTTCCTGCCCGACGCCCAGGCCCCGCAGACGCCCGGCGGCGTCACCTCCTTCCTGACGATCCAGGAAGGGTGCGACAAATTCTGCTCGTTCTGTGTCGTGCCGTACACGCGCGGGGCCGAGGCCAGCCGCCCCGTGGCGTCGGTGCTGGCCGAGGCGCGGCGCATGGTCGATGCCGGGGCGCGGGAAATCACGCTGCTGGGCCAGAACGTCAACGCCTATCACGGCGCGGCGCCGGACGGGCGCATCTGGGGCCTGGCCCGCCTGGCCGAGGCCCTGTCGGCCATCCCGGGGCTGGCGCGCATCCGCTACACCACCTCGCACCCGCGCGACATGGACGACGCGCTGATCGCGGCCCATCGCGACCTGCCGGCGCTGATGCCGTTCCTGCACCTGCCGGTGCAGTCGGGGTCGGACCGGATCCTGGACGCGATGAACCGGGGCCATACCGCCGCGCAGTATCTGGAACTGGTGCACCGCCTGCGCGAGGCCCGGCCGGATATCGCCCTGTCGTCCGACTTCATCGTCGGCCATCCCGGCGAGACCGACGCCGATTTCGAGGCCACCATGCAGTTGATCCGCGATGTCGGGTTCGCGCAGGCGTTCTCGTTCACATATTCCCCCCGTCCCGGCACGCCGGCCGCCGGCGCCGCCCTGCAGGTGCCCGAGCCGGTGAAGGACGCGCGCCTGCAGGCCCTGCAGGCCCTGCTGCGCACGCAGCAGGACGCCTTCAACGACACGACGGTGGGACGCACCCTTCCGGTCCTGTTTACGGGGCGCGGGCGCAAGCCGGGTCAGATGTCCGGCCGGTCGCCTTATCTGCAGGCCGTTCACGTCGACGGACCGGACACCCTGATCGGCCAGATCACAGACGTGGAGATCGCTGAAAGATTGACCAATTCACTGAGTGGAACCCTCGTGCAGGAGAGAGCCTTCGCTTGAGAGAACAGACGGTATCACCGGTCCTGTCCGGCCAGCGCCCGACAGGCGCCCCCCTCCCCCAGGATCCGTCGCGGCATGGTTCCGACACCATGCGGACGGTTACCCTTCAGTTCGACGACAATGCCCTGCTGGCGATGCTCGTCGGGGATCATGACCGTCATCTTCTTCTTCTCGAACGCGGATTCGGCGTGCGGCTGTCCTGCCGCGGCAACCGCATCGCCATCAACGGCGAGGCCGGACGTGTCGAGAGCACCCGCCTCGCCCTGACCGGCCTCTACCGCAAGCTGGAATCCGGAACCCGGCTGGATACCGCCGAAATCGAGGCGGCAATCCGCATGGCCGCTCCCGCCCGTTCCCCCATGTCCCATCCGGCGACGGAAGGAAGGTCGAGCATGTCCCCCGAAGGCACGAGCCTGCTGTCCCTCTCCAACCTTCCCGCGATCCGCACGCGGCGGGGCGCCATCGCCCCACGCTCGGCGGGCCAGGCCGCCTACATGGAAATGCTGGCCCAGACCGAAATGGTGTTCGGCGTCGGGCCGGCCGGCACCGGCAAGACCTATCTGGCCGTCGCACAGGCGGTGGCGATGCTCCAGGCCGGTCAGGTCGACCGGATCGTGCTGTCCCGCCCCGCCGTCGAGGCCGGCGAACGGCTGGGCTTCCTGCCCGGCGACATGAAGGACAAGATCGACCCGTATCTGCGCCCGCTGTACGACGCCCTGCACGACATGATGCCGGGCGATCAGGTGGTGCGCCGCATGGGCACCGGCGAAATCGAGGTGGCGCCGCTGGCCTTCATGCGCGGGCGCACCCTGGCGCATTCCTTCGTCATCCTCGACGAGGCGCAGAACACCACCTCGGCGCAGATGAAGATGTTCCTGACCCGCATGGGCACGGGCACGCACATGGTGGTGACCGGCGACCTCAGCCAGGTGGACCTGCCCCATGGCGTGCCGTCGGGCCTGCGCGACGCGGTGGATACGCTGGAGGGCCTGCCCGGAATCGGCATCACGCGCTTCGAATCCCGCGACGTCGTGCGTCACCCGCTGGTCGCGCGCATCGTGGACGCCTATGATCAGCGGGCGGCGGCCGAAAGGGATATGTCCCGCAGCAGGGCGCGCCGGGAGAACAATGGAACCTCGAAGTAGCCAGAACTCCGCCAGTCCTGACGGAGTCCCGGAAATATCGCCGATGGCCGGTCCGGCCGTCGGCTTTTCCCCCCCTTTGCCTCGTGACGAGGCGGAAGTCGACGTGATCGTGGCCGATCCGCGCTGGCATGGCGCCGTCCCCCGGGTGGGGGCGCTTGTCCAGCGTGCCGTCCGGGCGGCGTGGGAGGCCGGCGGACCGGCGCCCATCACCATCGTGCTGGACAGCGATCGCGCCATCCGGCGGCTGAACGCCCGGCACCGGAACAAGAACAAGCCGACCAATGTGCTGACGTTCGAATACCCGGCCGGGCAGCCGGGGGGCGACGTCATGATCGCGCTGGACACCGTCCGGCGCGAGGCCAGGGCCGCCGGCCGCCCGATCCGCCATCATCTGATGCACCTGGTGGTCCACGGGATCCTGCATCTGCGCGGCCATGACCATCACCAGGCCGGCGAGGCGCGACAGATGGAAATGGAGGAATCCCGGATTCTCGGACGTCTCGCCGTCCCGAACCCGTGGAAAAACCGGGCCGGCATGGCGGGGGGCGACCAATGAACCGCCCTCCGCCCGACCCGGCCCCGCCCGAGAACGGGTCGGCCCGGGCCGACGACGCCGCGCCGGCCGCCAGACCGCGCAGCCGCGGCCTGCGCGCGCTGTTCGGGCGACGGCGGGTCGAACAGGGGCTGCGCCATTCGATCGCCGCCCTGGTTCAGGAAGCCGACGAGGCCGAAGGCGACGGCAACGGCGAGGCCTCGGAACTGGACCGTCAGGAACGCGCGCTGATCGCCAATGTGCTGCGCCTGCGCGGGATCACCGCCGACGACGTGATGATCCCCCGCGCCGACATCGTGGCGATGCCGGTGGCCCTGAGCCTGGACGACGCGCTGGCGCTGATGCGGCGGGAAAACCATTCCCGCATGCCCGTCTACCGCGAACAGTTGGACGACATCGTCGGCATGATCCACGTGAAGGATCTGATCGCCTACGCCGGCACCAGCGAAGCCTTCAATGTCGAGTCCCTGTTGCGCCAGCCCCTGATGGTGGCGCCGCAGATCCCGGTGCTGGACCTGCTGTTGCAGATGCGCCAGCGGCGCGTCCATCTGGCGCTGGTCATCGACGAATACGGCGGCGTCGATGGCCTGGTGACGATCGAGGATCTGGTGGAGACCATCGTCGGCGACATTTCCGACGAACATGACGAACCGACCGCCGTGCTGATCCAGGAACGTCCGGACGGCACGTTCGACGTCGATGCCCGGATGCCGGTGGCGCAGTTCGAGGCCCGCATGGGCCCGATCCTGACCGAAGCCGAGCGCGAGGCGGAAATCGAGACGGTCGGCGGACTGGTCTTCTTCCTCGCAGGGCACGTGCCGACGCGCGGCGAGGTCCTGACCCACGGCAGCGGCCTGGTCTTCCGGGTGCTGGACGCCGATTCGCTGCATATCCGCAAGGTGCGCGTCCGGCTGCCCACGCCGCCGGTCCCGCCCCCCTGATCCCTATGGCCGGCCGGGCGCGCGCTCGTCCGGCCCCCACACGCGGACCCTCATTCTTGCAGATCCTCACCCGCCTGTTTCCCCTGTGGGCGATCCTGGTCTCGGCCGCCGCGATCGGCGCGCCGGGGCCGTTTCTGGCCCTGTCGCCCGCGATCACGCCGCTGCTGGCCTTCGTCATGTTCACGATGGGGGTCACGCTGACGGCGGCGGATTTCCGGCGCATCGCCGTGCGTCCCGCGCCGGTCCTGGCCGGGATCGGGCTGCATTACACCGTCATGCCGCTGGCGGCGTGGCTGGTGTCGTGGCTGCTGGACATGCCCCCCGCCCTCAGGGTCGGCATGATCCTGGTCGGCAGCGTCTCCAGCGGAACCGCGTCGAACGTCATGATCTATCTTGCCCGGGGGGATGTCGCGCTATCCGTCAGCATCAGCACGCTCTCGACCCTGGTGGGCATCGTCGCCACCCCGTTCCTGACCCGCCTGTATGTCTCGACCGACGTCGCGGTGAATGTCTGGGGCCTGCTGCGTAGCATCGTCGAACTGGTCGCCCTGCCCGTCATCGGCGGCGTCGCGGTCAATGCCTTCGCCGGCCGCCTGGTCCGGCGCGTCGAGCCCGCCTTGCCGCTGGTCGCCATGGTGGCGATCATGGCGATCATCGGCTCCATCGTCGCGGCGACGCGCCCGGCGCTGGGTTTTGCCGGACCGGTGATCCTGCTGGCCGTGGTGCTGCACAACGGCATCGGCCTGCTGGGCGGCTATTGGGGCGGCCGCCTGCTGCGCCTGGACGAAAGCACCTGCCGGACGTTGGCGATCGAGGTCGGCATGCAGAATTCCGGCCTGGCCGCCACGCTGGGGCGCCTGTATTTCGGCCCGCTGGCCGCGTTGCCGGGGGCGATCTTTTCAGTATGGCACAATATCTCGGGCTCGGCCCTGTCGGCATGGTGGGCCGGGCGGCCGACCGGGGCGACCACGCCGTCGCTGGCCGCCGTTACGCGCGCACCTTGACGTTCACGCGCTTTGTGGGCTCTGTCCCCTTTCACGCGACCCCTTCGTCCCAGCCTGCCGGAGACCGTTCAGCCATGTCCGTTACGCGCCGCACCCTGCTTGCAACCGCGACCCCCGCCCTGCTGTTCGGGCCGCAGCTGGTCGCCGGCACGGCCCGGGCGGCCACCGATCCGCGCATGTCCGTCCGCGCGGCGGGCAACCCCGCCGCCCGCGTTCATGTCGAGGAATGGTTTTCCCTCACCTGCACCCATTGCGCGCGCTTCGCGTCCGAAGTCTTCCCCGAGGTCCGGACCAAGCTGATCGACACCGGGAAGGTCTATTACATCTTCCGCGATTTCCCCCTCGACCAGATCGCCCTGATGGCCGCCATGGTCGCCCGCACCCTGCCGCCGGAACGGTACGAGCCCTTCGTGCTGTCACTGCTGTCCAGCCAGGACCGCTGGGCCTTCGCGCGCGACGTCAATCCGCAGGACGAGTTGCAGAAGATGGCCGCGCTGGCCGGCATGCCGGCCGACCTGTTCCAGAAGACGGTCGCCGACGACACGCTGCGCCAGGCCATCATGGACGAGGAAAACCGCGCGCAGGCGCTCTACAAGATCGAGGGCACGCCGACCTTCCGCTTCAACGACAAGGTCCAGATCGGGCAGGAAATGACCTACGACGCCTTCGCCCAGCAGGTCGCCTCGGCCGCCTGATCCGGCTTCCGGTTCCATGACCGCCCGTTTCGTCCGGCTGCGTATCGTCGGGTTCAAGAGCTTCGCCGACCCCGTTTCGGTCGAAATCCTGCCGGGGCTGACGGGCATCGTCGGCCCGAACGGGTGCGGCAAGTCCAACGTCGTCGAGGCCCTGCGCTGGGCGATGGGCGAATCCTCCGCCCGGTCGCTGCGCGGCGGGGAAATGGACGACCTGATCTTCGCCGGGACAGCCGCCCGCGCGGCGCGCAACCTGGCCGAGGTCACGCTGACGCTGGAAGGCACGACCGGCATTGCCCCGCCGCCGCTGCACGACCAGGACGAATTGCAGATCAGCCGGCGCGCCGAACGCGGGGCCGGCAGCGACTACCGCGTCAACAGCAAGCCCATTCGCGCGCGCGACGTGCAGACCCTGTTCGCCGACCTGGCGTCCGGCGCGCGGTCCTCTGCCATGGTCAGCCAGGGACGTGTTTCGGCCCTGGTCAACGCCCGGCCCGAGGAACGGCGTTCGATCCTCGAGGAAGCCGCCGGGATCACCGGCCTGCACGCCCGCCGGCACGAGGCGGAACTGAAGCTGCGCGCCACCGAAACCAATCTGTCGCGCGCCGACGACCTGCGCGTGCAGTTGGAAGGCCATCTGGACAATCTGCGCGACCAGTCGCAGCAGGCCCGCCGCTACCGCGAGATATCCTCCGGCCTGCGCGAGGCCGAAACCACGCTGCTGGCCCTGCTGCATGCCCGCGCCCGGCTGGCGGTCGAACGTGCGGGGGCCACCGCCCGCCAGGCCCGCCAGGCCCTGACCCAGGCTGAGGAATCGGCCGAAAGCGCCGTCATCGCGGAATTCGAGGCCAATCGCGACATTCCCGCCCTGCGGACCCGGACGGACGAAAGCCGTACGGTGCTGGAACGCCAGAAACTGATCGCCGAAGGCATCGCGCAGGAAGAACACCGCGCCGCCGAGGCGGCCTCGGCGGCCACCGAACGCCTCCGCCAGGGCGAAAGCGACCATCAGGCCGCCCAGGCCCGGCAGACCGACGCGCAGGACAATGTGTCGCGCCTTCAGGCGGAACGTCACGCCATCGAGACACGGCTGGCCACCCTGCCGGCCGATATCGCCGACGCCGATGCGGCATTGCAGGCAGCGACGGCCGGCGTCCGCGCCGCCGAAGACACGCTGGAACGCGCCACCGCCGACGCCGGCACCACGCACAGCCGCATCCGCCAGACCGCCGAGGCCCACCGGGACGCCCTGGCCCGCCATCAGCGCCTGGAGACGCAATACGGACAGTTGGCGGCGCAACTGGACACGCTACGCCAGTCCCTTCCCGACCAGGACACGCTGGACGCCCACGCCGCCGCCCTGGCCGTGGCGTCCGAAACGCTGGCGCAGGCGCGGACCGGGCTGGAACAGGCCACACAGGCGCAGGCCGACGCCGTACTGGCGGCCGACCTGGCCCGCAACGCGGCCGCCGAGGCCCGACGCCTGCACGGCGACGCGCGACAGAGCCTGACCCAGACAGCGGAACGTGCGACCGCCCTGCACAGGCAACAGGAGGCCCTGCAACGCCGCCAGGCCGACGCGCTGTCGCAGCAGGTCGCGCAGGATCGGCGCGACGCCCTGCGCGACAGGCTGACGGCGGCCGAATCGGCCCTGGCGACGGCCCGCGCCGCCCTCGAGCAGGCGGAACTGGACCGGCAGGCCGCGTCGGCCGCGCAGATCGACGCCCGCGCCCGGGTGCAGGAGGCCGGAACCCGGCGCGCCGGTCTGGCCTCCGCCCTGCAAAACGCCGAATCGGCGCACACCCGCGCGGTGGCGCGGTTCCAGGCGCTGGACCGCGACCTGGCGCAGGCCCGTGCCGGGGCGGTGGACCCCGACAGGCTGATCGCCGCACGCGTCGCCCGCGAGCAGGCCGAACAGGACGTCGCCCGCTCCGGGCAGGCGCTGGACACCGCCGAGGCCGATCTGGCCGCCCGCACGGCCGCACGCGACACGGCGGCGCAGCATCTGTCGGACGTCAAGGCCGACCTCTCGCGGCTCGAGGCCCAGGCCGACGGGCTGACACAGGCGCTGGCAGCCGATGAAGGCGATGCCGGTATCCGGGGGGTCGTGGACGACATCACGGTGCCGGACGGGCTGGAAGCCGCCCTGGCCGCCGCCCTGGCCGACGGGCTGGATGCGTCGATCCAGCCGGACACCCCGCGCCTGTGGCATCGCCTGCCGGAAATCGCAACACAGGGGCTTCCGGGCCACGGCACCGTGCCGCTCTCCACGCTGGTCACGGCCCCGCCGGCCCTGGCCCGGGCGCTGGGCGCCATCGGATTGCTGGCCGACGGCGAGGATGGCGCGCCGTTGCAGGTGCAGTTGCATCCCGGCCAGAGCCTGGTGCGCCGCGATGGCGCCTTCTGGCGCTGGGACGGCTATCGGCTGGCGCCGGGCCTGCCCAGCCGCGCGGCGCTGCTGCTGCAACAGCGCAACCGCCTGCGCGAAACCACGGCGGCGCTGGCGGCCCGCCGCGCGGATCTGCCGGCCGCGCAGGCCGATCAGGCCGCGACCGAATCCGCCCGCGCCCAGGCCGCCGAGGCCGTAACCCAGGCCCGGGCAGAGCGCACGCGGATCGAGGCCATCCTGCGCCAGACCCGCGCGGACGAAGCCGAGATCAGCCGGCTGGACGCCACCGTCCGCGCGCGGCTGGACACCGTGCTGCCGCAACACGAACAGGCCGTCCAGGCCAGGACCGAATCCGAGGCCGCGCTGGCCGCCGCGCGACAGGCCCTGTCCGACCTTCCGGACGAGGCCCGGTTGCGGCACGACCATGACGCCACCCGCCAGCGGGAACAGGCCGCGCAGGCGGCGGAAAGCGCGGCCCGCGAGGCCCGTCGCCAGGCCGAAACGACGCTCGAGGCCGCCCGGCGCGACGCCGGAGACGCCACGGCCCGCCATGACGAGGCCGAAACCCGCCTGGCCACGATCGTCCCCGAACTGGAGCGCATCGTCCGCGAGGCCGAGCAGGCCGAAGCCGCCCGGCAGGCGGCCGAACAGGCGCTGTCCGGCCTGCCCCCGGTCCAGGACGCCGAAACCGCCCTGGCCGCCGCCCAGTCGCAGGTGGCGCAGACGACGCAGGCGCTGGACGCCGCGCGCCAGTACCGGCTGGACGCCGAGCAGGCGCTGGAACAGGCGCAATCCGCCCAGTCCGCCCTTCAGACCACCCTGATCGAAACCCGCAGCGCGATCGAGGCCCAGGCGCCGAGGCTGGCGACACTGGCCGAGGAACGGGACGACGCAGCCCAGACCCTGGCGCGGATCGTCACGGAACAGGCGACCCTGCCCGACCCGGATGCGATCGCCGAACAGATCCGGACCCTGCGCCAGGGGCTGGCGACGGCCCGCCAGGCCGAGGACACCGCCCGCGAACGCCGCGCCGCCCTGGCCGGCGAGGACCAGACGGCGCAGGCGCGCCTCGCGGGCCTGCGGGACGCCATCGCCGACTGGTCCGCCCGGCACGACGCCGCCGCCGCCGAGGCCGGGCAAACCGCTGCACGGCTGGACGCCACCCGTGCCGAACATGCGCGCCTGTCCGCCCTGCCCGACGAAGTCGTCCGCACGCGCGAGACGACGCGCGAGGCCCTGCTGCGGGCCGAGGCCGCGCATGAGGCGGCCACCGGCGCGCTTGCGGCGGCCGAAGCCGCCCTGTCCCAGGCCCAGGCCGGCCGGCGGGACGCCGACGCGGCGCTGGCGACCGCCCGCGAGGGTCTGCTGCGCGCCGAAGGGCGGCACGAACAGGCCGAAGCCATCCTGACCCAGCTTCTGACCGAAACGCCCGAACCGCCCGGCGTCGTGCCACCCGACCTGACGGAAGCGGCCGAAAGCAGCCTGCGCCGCAAGATCGCCCGCCTGGCACGCGAACGCGAGGACATGGGGCCGGTCAATCTGCGCGCCGAACTGGAAGCCGACGAGGCCGAGACCCGCATCGCCGTCATCCAGACCGAAAAGGACGAGCTGGAAACCGCCATCGCCCGCCTGCGCGGGTCGATCGGCGCCCTGAACCGCGAGGGGCGCGAGCGGCTGCTGGCGGTGTTCACCGAGGTGGACCAGCATTTCCAGGCCCTGTTCGCCCGCATGTTCAATGGCGGCCGGGCGCATCTGGGCATGGTGGGCAATGACGATCCGTTGCAGGCTGGCTTGGAAATCTACGCCCAGCCGCCGGGCAAGAAGCTGGCGACCCTGTCGCTGCTGTCGGGCGGCGAGCAGGCATTGACCGCCCTGTCGCTGATCTTCGCGGTGTTCCGCTGCAACCCCGCACCGATCTGCGTCCTCGACGAAGTGGATGCGCCGCTGGACGATGCCAACGTAGGCCGGTTCTGCGCCCTGCTGGGCGACATGGTGGCCGAGGCCGGCACGCGCTTCCTGGTCGTCACGCACCATCAACTGACGATGGCGCATATGGACCGGCTTTATGGCGTGACGATGCAGGAACGCGGGGTCAGCCGTGTCCTGTCCGTCGACCTGGAACACGCCTCGACCATGGCCGGACAGGCCCGGGCGAACGCCACGGCCTGAGGGCCCGGACCCCGATCGTGGATGGCATCCCCCGACCCGCATGGGGTCGGGGGGCGCTGTCCGTCAGGTCGGCAGCATCGAGCCGGTTTCGATGAACCGCTGGTGCCACGACAGCGATTCCTTCAGCAGGTGCGGCGATTGCAGGCCGTAGGAACCTTCCTTCGCGCGCTTGAAGTAATCCTGCAGCATCGGCCGGTAATCGGGATGCGCGCAGTTCCTGATGATGGTTTCCGCGCGCTGCTTGGGCGACAGGCCGCGCAGGTCGGCCAGGCCCTGCTCGGTCACCAGGACCTGAGAATCCTGCGTGATATGATCGACATGCGACGCCATCGGCACGATCGCCGAGATCTTGCCCCCCTTGGCGGTGGACGGCGTCATGAAGACCGAGATGTAGGCGTTGCGCGCAAAGTCGCCCGAACCGCCGATGCCGTTCTGCACGCGCGACCCCATGATCTGGGTCGAATTGACGTGGCCGTAGATGTCCGATTCGATCAGCCCGTTCATCGCGATGCATCCCAGGCGGCGGATCAGTTCGGGATGATTGCTGATGTCCTGCGGCCGCAGGATGATCTTGGACCGGAATTCGGCCATGCGCGCATTCAGCGATTCGGCGGCCTCGGGGCTGAGGGAGAATGCCGTGGCCGATGCGACGCGCATCTTGCCGGACTCCAGCATGCCCAGCATGCCGTCCTGAATGACCTCGGTGAAGGCCGTCAGATCCTCGAACGGGCCTTCCTCCAGGCCACCCATCACCGCATTGGCGACGTTGCCCACGCCGGATTGCAGCGGCAGCAGCGACTGCGGCAGCCGCCCGCGCGCGACCTCATGGCGGAAGAATTCCATCAGATGGCCGGCAATCGCCTTGGCCGCCGCATCGGGGGGCGAGAACGGGGCGTTACGGTCCGGGGCAAAGGTCTCGACAACCGCGACGACCTTGGACGGATCGACCCGTAGCGTCGTCTGGCCGATCCGGTCATCCGGCCGCAGCAACGGAATCGGCTGGCGCTCGGGCGGCAGGGCGGTGCCGTACCAGATGTCGTGCATGCCCTCCAGCGCCGCATCCTGCCAGCTGTTGACCTCGATAATCACCTGGCGCGCGGATTCGATCCACGTCTTGTTGTTGCCGACCGACGAGGACGGGACGATGGTGCCGTCCTCGCGGATGGCGACGGCCTCGATGACCGCGACGTCCATTTCGCCGCAGAAGCCCTGCCAGACGATCGGGGCGACATGGCTGAGATGCATGTCGAGATATTCGGCCTCGCCCTTGTTAATCAGGCCGCGCAGCGTGGCGTCCGAATTGTAGGGCATGCGGAACGAGATGCCATTGACCTTCGCCAGCGCCCCATCCAGTTCCGGCCCTGTCGAGGCGCCAGTGAACAGGCGGATGCGAAACGGATTTCCCTTGTCGTGCTCGACGCCCATGATCGCCGCCAGCGCCTGGGGGACGGCCTTGGGGTAGCCCGACCCCGTAAAGCCGCTCATGCCGACCATGGCGCCGGGGCGAATGTGGGAAGCAGCCTCCTCGGCAGTCGTTACTTTTGCCCGGAAGGCCGCATTCCGGATTCGGCTGTGATCGATCATGGAACCTTTCCTCGTATCTTTTCATTTTATGTCGTGGGTAGAGTGCAGAATCCCTGTCCCACGTTCGGCGGCGACGCCTGTCCCGGTCCGCATCCAACCGGCTGGTCTGACTGGCGGCCCCAACCCGCTCGTTCCTATATGACGCACAATCTCTTCTCTTTCCCGCGCAGCGCGTCACAACAAAAGAGTGTTACAGCGATGACCTGTTCCGTCGTCTTGACCGCACCGACCGAACGCGAGCGCCGGATCGGCCTGCTGCTGGCGCGTGCGCCGCACCGCCTGCGCGGGGCGGTGACGTGGCTGCGGGTGCCATCACGCCGGCACTGGCGCCTGCTGTCGGGCGGGCTTCTGATTCTAGGCGGTTTCCTGTTCATCCTTCCGTTTCTGGGGCTCTGGATGCTGCCGCTGGGCATGCTGCTGCTGTCCGAGGACATCGCCGTCCTGCGTCGCGGCGTGGACCGCTGCCTGGCCTATATCGAACAGAACCATCCCGGCTGGATGGGCCTACCCGACCAAAAATGAATGGCAGGCATGCAAAATTCGTTCCTATTTTCCTGTCCACCCATGACCTGACGCGGCAGTCTGTTCCAATCATCCCGGACCACGCCCTTTCCGCGTCGCCCACCATTTGCCGGCGCGGACATGGCAAAGGGGGATGTCCATACCAATGTCACGGGATGGAACATGCCGTCGCCCCTCTGTCGCCAGAAACGGACATTCGATTGGACCGCAGCCAGCCTTCCGGACCCGCACCGCCCTTCCCCGCCGACGATCTGCCATCGCCCGGCCTGCCGCCCTCCGCGCCGCCTGATCCGGTGCTCGCCACCTATGACAGCGCCGTCGTCGAACGGCTGATCGCGGGGCGCCCGATTCGGGTGGTGGGCGACGTCCATGGCGACCTGCGGGCCTTTCGCCACGCGGTGGCCACCGACCGTTTCGTGATCCAGCTGGGCGACCTTGTGGACCATGGGCCTGACAGCGTGGGCACGTTCCGCCTGATGCAGCGCCTGCTGGACGAGGGACGCGGGCTGTTCATCCTGGGCAACCACGACCGCAAGCTGGCCCGTGCGCTGGCGGGCCACAAGCTGCGCCGCGACGCGCCGTTGACGGAAACGCTGCGGCAGTTCGAGACACCGGAGAACGAGGACGTGCGGCGCAGGGCGTGGCGCGACATCGCCCAGGCCCCGCCGTGGCTGGTGCTCGGGCGACGGATCTTCGTGCATGGCGGCTTTCATTCCCGGATGCTGACGGAAGCGCCGCCGTCCGGGCTGGGCGCGGTCACCCCCGTCCTGTCGCGGGCGCTGTTCGGCGAAACGACGGGACGCATGCAGAAAGACGGCTACCCCGAACGCCGCCTGAACTGGGTCGACCATATCCCGGCGGGTTACACTGTCTATTGCGGGCACGACCGGCGCTCGACGGACGGGCGCCCGTGGGTTCGCGCGGGTCGCGCGGGGGGCAATTCGGTCTTTACCGATACCGGCGCCGGCAAGGGCGGGCATCTGGCATGGATCGACCTGCCCGACGACGCCTGAAAACCTGTATGATGATATGATGTTGCCGATCAACATTCAGGAGCATGTTCACGTGAGCGACAGCACGGCCATCGATACGACAGTCGCGCCCCCCCAGGGCGGCATACAGGAAGGCGCGCGGGAAACCCTGCTGGCGCTGCGCCGGAGCATCGACAATATCGACGCCGCGCTGATCTACATGCTGGCCGAACGATTCCGCCACACCCAGGCCGTGGGCGAGCTGAAGGCCCGCCACGCCATGCCGGCCGCCGATACCGAGCGTGAGGCGCGACAGGTCCGACGGCTGCGCGACCTCGCGGCGGCGGCGCAGCTCGACCCCGATTTCGCCGAGAAGTTCCTGGCCTTCATCATCAAGGAAGTCATCCGCCATCACGAGGCGATCGCGCGTAAGACCAACGGAAACGGCGCCCCCTGATGCAGGACCTGTCCAAACGCGGTGACACCGCCCCGGGCGCGCGCATGCTGGTCCTGATGCGCCATGCCGAGGCCTTCCACGCCCCGCATGGCGATCTGGGCCGGGCCAGCGACCTGTCCCGTCCCCTGACGCCGTCGGGACGCCGCAAGGCGGGGCAACGGGGAACACAACTGCGCGAGATCGGCTTCCATCCCGACCTGGTCCTGGTCAGCCCGGCCATCCGCTCCAGCGAGACCTATACCGCCCTGGGCCCCTTCCCCGCCGCCCCGGCCCCCACCGTCGCGCAAGAGGCCGGCCTTTATGAATCGGGTCCGGACACCATCCTCGACATCATTCGGCTGATCCCAGATATGTTTAATAATATCATGGTAATAGGCCACAATCCGGACCTGTATCATCTGGTCCTGGACCTGGCGGGACGAGCCATCGATGACCCGGACAAATCCATCCTGAGCCGGGGTTTTCCCACCGCGTCCGTCGCCTGTTTCCGGATCCACGGTCCCTGGCACGAACTGGCTGCAAAACGGGCCGTTCTTTCCCTGGTGCTATGCGCCTGACGGCATGACGGACCCCGCGTCGGCGGAGTTGCCACATTTGTCGTTTCGTCCTTATCTCGGGCGCATGCCTGCCGTCCCCGAACGGGGGCGCATCAGTGGGCCACGCGACGAACTGTCACGCAGAGGACAGGGTGCCCGCAGGTTTGGGATGAGATCTGTCGCACCAGAAGGCGGCGAACGACCAAGAGGAGAGTTTGATGACCGAGTCAGGAAAAGTGGCCACCGTCTCGCTGGAAGGCAAAACCGCCAGTCTGCCGGTCCTGTCCGGGGTGCTGGGACCGGACGTCCTGGATATCCGCAAGATCGCCGCCGACCTCGGCGTCTTCACGTTCGATCCGGGTTATGGCGAAACGGCGTCGTGCGAGAGCAAGATCACGTTCATCGACGGCGGCAAGGGCGTGCTGCTGCATCGCGGGTATCCGATCTCGCAGCTTGCCGAACAGGCGACGTTCATGGAGGTCGCGCACCTGCTGCTGAACGGCGAACTGCCGACCCGGGCACAGAACGATGCGTTCGTCTCCACCATCAAGTCGCATACGCTGCTGCACGAGCAGATCCGGAATTTCTTCAATGGCTTCCGCCGCGACGCCCATCCGATGGCGATCCTGTGCGGCACCGTCGGCGCCCTGTCGGCCTTCTATCACGAAGGCACCGACATCTCGAACGCCGCCAGCCGCGAACTGTCGGCGATGCGCCTGATCGCCAAGCTGCCGACGATCGCGGCCTGGGCCTATAAATACACGCAGGGCGAAGCGTTCGTATATCCGCGCAACGACCTGAACTATGCCGAAAACTTCCTGTCGATGATGTTCGCGCATCCGTCCGAGCCGTACGTGGTCAACCCCGTCCTGGCGCGCGCGATGGACCGGATCCTGATCCTGCATGCCGACCACGAACAGAATGCCTCGACCTCGACGGTGCGTCTGGCGGGTTCGACGGGCGCCAATCCGTTCGCCTGTATCGCCGCCGGCATCGCCGCCCTGTGGGGGCCCGCCCACGGCGGCGCCAACGAGGCCGTGCTGAAGATGCTGGCCGAGATCGGCAGCAAGGACAATATTCCCGACTTCATCTCCAAGGTGAAGGACAAGAACAGCGGCGTGCGGCTGATGGGATTCGGTCACCGCGTCTACAAGAACTTCGACCCCCGGGCGAAGATCATGCAGGCGACCTGCCACGAGGTCCTGAGTGAACTCGGCATCAAGGACGACCCCTTGCTGGACCTGGCGATCGAACTGGAAAAGATCGCCATCCACGACGAATATTTCGTCAAGCGCAGCCTGTATCCGAACGTCGATTTCTATTCGGGGATCATCCTGAAGGCGATGGGCATTCCCACCAGCATGTTCACCGTCCTGTTCGCCGTCGCCCGCACCGTCGGCTGGATCAGCCAGTGGAAGGAAATGATCGAGGAACCCGGCCAGCGCATCGGCCGTCCGCGCCAGCTTTACACCGGCTCCCCCCAGCGCGACTTCCCGTCCTACGACCAGCGCGGCTGAGCGCACATTCCACCATGGGGCTGGCGGCAACGCCACCCCTTCGGCGGAAAAGCCGGCCCCCTTTGGGGGCCGGCTTTTTTGTCTGTCCAATAGATGAGGGCAAGCGGCAGAATATCGGCTATCGACGCCAACGATCCGGATAGGGACTGAACATGGAAAAAATTCCGAACCGGGCCTGGTTCAAACCCAAGACATTCGGCTACGGCGCATCGCCTGCCTCATGGCAGGGATGGCTTGCAACGGCGATTTTCGTCGTCGTCTTCCTCGCCGCGACGCTCAGTCTTCGCGGCGTGGGGCGATGGATCGCCGATGGCGTCCTGCTGGCAGGCTTTGTGGCGTTGGTTTACGCCAAAACAGACGGTGAGTGGCGTTGGCGTGGTTTGTAGAGCAGGTCGCGTTCAGGCGGTAAAGCGCGCCGCCCCAATCAATCGCACAGGCATCCCGCCGTCGGCCCCTGGTCGCGGCGGATGACATGATGGTCGATCCATTCGGACACCAGACGCCGCGCCTCGTTCAACGAGGATTCGGGATGGTGGATCCGGTACAGGGTCGTACACGCATGGAATGCCGACATGTCGCCGGTCCCAACGTCGCGCAGCTCCTGATAGGCGGTCACCACCGCACGCTCGCAATTCCGCACAATCCTGCCGGTCTCGACATCCACTGCTCTCACCCTCATTTGCGAACGATTTGCAATTACGTAATGATAGCGTCTTCACCCTATGCAGGCAAGGAAAACCCCTGCCGCAGGACCACGCTTCCCATTTCCGCCCGAGAAGCAGCAGCATCCCCTGCCCGACCTTTCCCGGAGCATGGATTTTCCAGCCTGTTCCCGCTAAGCCTCATCCACCAGTCACGTAATAATCCGGAGATACAGGCGGCATGAGCGACATGACAGGAAACGGGGCGGGCCTCTCGACGGGCTCCACAGCCTGGGACCGGGACGCCGCCCTGACGACGGCCAAGTTGCTGCTCGAAATCAAGGCCGTCAATTTCCGACCCGAGGAGCCGTACACCCTGACGTCGGGGTGGAAATCGCCGGTCTATATCGATTGCCGGCGCATCATTTTCTTCCCGCGCGCCCGCGCCAAGATCGTCGAACTGGGCGTCGAGAAGATCGGGCGTCATGTGGGCTATGAAAGCATCGACGCCGTGGTCGGCGGCGAAACCGCCGGCATTCCCTTTGCCGCCTGGATCGCCGACCGGATGATGGCGCCCATGGCCTATGTCCGCAAGAAGCCCAAGGGTTTCGGCCGCAACGCCCAGATCGAGGGCGACGTGCCCGAAGGCATGCGTACCCTGCTGGTCGAGGACCTGACGACGGACGGGTCGTCCAAGGTCCGGTTCGCCAAGGCGCTGCGCGACGCCGGGGCGATCGTGGATCATACGTTCGTGGTCTTCTTCTACGGCGTGTTTCCCGGCGCGCATCGCACCCTGGCGGACATGAACATCTCGTTGCATGCCCTGTGCACCTGGTGGGACGTGCTGGAAGCCTGTGCGGGGCGGCCCTATTTCTCGGAAAAAGCCGCGGCCGAAGTCCGGCGCTTCCTGGAAGACCCCTGCGGGTGGTCCGCGCGCCACGGGGGCGTCGGCAGCGCCGAAGAGGCCCTCGCGTTCAAAGGCGCACAAGCCCAGGGGTGATCCGCCTGGGCTTTCAGAACCGCTCGAACACAGTCAGCCCAAAACGCGCCAGACTGCCCCGAAAGGCGGCAGTCGGCGCGAAGGGGCCGGTGAAAACGGCAACCCCCGGCGGGGGATCATCAGGCCAGGACTGCCCCTGGGTCAGGTAGGCCACGCGACGCGCGATGCCGGCGCCCCCATCGACGAAGGCCAGCGGGCGCGGAGCGACGGCGATCAGGCGATCGGCGACCAGCGGAAAATGGGTGCAGGCCAGGACGATCGTGTCGATGGACGCGCCATCCGGCTGGCCAAGCAGGCCGGCCAGGACCTCGCGATAGGCATCGTCGGGCGTCTCCTCGCCGCGAAGATGGGCCTCGGCCAGTTCGACCAGCCGCGCCGAGCCATGGCGCAGGACCACGCAATCGGCGGCATAATCGGCACTCAGCCGGTCCACATAGGGCTGGCGCACCGTGGCCTCGGTGCCCAGCACCCCGATCACACGGGTGCGGGAGGCCAGCGCCGCGGGACGGATCGCGGGCACGGTCCCGACCACGGGCAGGTCCAGCACCGCCCGCATCGTCCCCAGCGCGATGGTGCAGGCGGTGTTGCAGGCATTGACGACCAGACGGGGACGATAATGCGCCGCCAGCCGGCCCAGCAGGGCGGGAACGCGGCCGGCGATCTCGGCCTCGGATTTCAGGCCGTAGGGAAAGAAGGCATTGTCGGCCACATAGACGATAGGGGCGCGCGGCAGCAGGGCACGCGTGGGGGCAAGGACCGACAGCCCGCCGACGCCCGAATCGAAAAAGAGGATGGGACGACGGTCAGCCATGCGCGGGTCGCGGGTCCGTTTGAAGAAACGTGTTCCGACGATCGCGGCGTGCCCTAGCGGGCACGGCTGACGGTGTAGCCGGCCGTATCCTGCAACAGGCGGCGCAGACGGCTTTCGGGGAAGATCTCCAGCGCGTCGCGTGCCGCCTGCGCGTAGACGGCGGCACGACTCAGCGTGGTCTCGATCGCATTGGTGGCCTCGATCAGCGACAGGGCCCGATCCAGGTCTTCCGGGCTCTGCTCGCTGTCCTCGATGACGCGGCGCCAGAAGATCCGGTCCTCGTCGCTGCCGGCGGCGTAGGCCGCCAGGATGGGCAGGGTGATCTTGCCTTCGCGGAAATCGTCCCCGACCGTCTTGCCCAGGATCGCCTGGTCGGCGGCATAATCCAGCGCGTCATCGACCAGCTGGAAAGCCATGCCCAGGTTGGTGCCGTAGGATTCAAGCGCCAGTTCCTCGGCCTCGGGCCGACCCGCGACGACCGCGCCGACACGACACGCAGCGGCGAACAGGGCCGCGGTCTTGCCGTGAATGACCTCCAGATACTGTTCGATCGACGTCGACAGGTCATTCTGGGTCGACATCTGCAGGACTTCGCCCTCGGCGATCGTCGCGGACGCCGAGGACAGGATGGCCATGACTTTCAGCGACCCGTCGTCGGTCATCAGCTGGAACGAGCGGGCAAACAGGAAATCGCCCACCAGGACCGACGCCTTGTTGCCGAACACCGCATTGGCGCTGGCCAGGCCGCGCCGCAGCAGGCTGTCGTCGACCACGTCGTCGTGCAGCAGGGTCGCCGTATGAATGAATTCGACGCAGGCGGCGAGGGAGACATGGCGCTGGCGAGTCGGTCCGGGCTCGTATCCGCACAGGCGCGCCGATGCCAGGGTCAGCAGCGGACGCAGGCGCTTGCCGCCCGCCGCGACCAGATGGGCGGCAAGCTGCGGGATCAGGGCAACCGGGCTGTCCATCCGTTCGACGATCGCGCGGTTGCATGCCGCCATATCGTCGCCAAGATAGTCCGACAATTCCCGCAGCGCCGCTTCCGTTCCGTCCGCCATCGGATTGGTCGCCCCTTTGTCTTTCGCGCTTGCGGTTCGTTCGGATTCCGGCAGGGTGACTGCAACGCCCAAAAGGTTAAACTCCCCGGCTCCGTAGGATTGGTCTGCTGAACATATGAGCGGCGCAGGAATGACGGTCAAGCCGAAGGACACGATAGATGAGATCCCGCCGGATCAGGCATGCCCGGCGGACAAGCCGGGGTGCGAGGCGACCACGGCGGGAAGCCTGCTGGACGGCCGTATTCGCTACCGGCAGTTCCGGCAGGGATACCGCACGGGCCTGGAACCTGTCCTGATGGCGGCGCATGTCCCCGCGCGCCCCGGGGACCGGGTTCTGGAAGGCGGGTGCGGCGCCGGCGCGGGCCTGATGTGCCTTGCCCATCGGGTCGCCGAGGTGACGGGGGTGGGACTTGAACACGACCTCCCGACCGCCGGACTGGCGCAGGCCAATTTCGCCGATAACGGGTTCGACCGCCTGCATGTCGCGCGGACCACCCTGCCCGCCCTGCCGACGACCCTGTCCACCCTTGCCATGTTCCCGCCCGAGGGGGGATGGTTCGACCACGCCTTCGCCAATCCGCCCTGGCATCGCCACGACGCCACCGCCTCGCCCGACGCGCGGCGGGACCTGGCGCGCCGCCTCGCGTCCGCCGAGACCATCGCCGCCTGGGTCGGCAGCCTGGGGCGGCAGGTCCGCCGTCGCGGCACGCTGACGCTCGCCCTGCCGGCCGCCCTTCATGACGTAGCGGTTGCCTCCATGCGTGAACACGGGATCGGCGCGATCTCCATCTTCCCGTTCTGGCCCAAGGCCGGGCGGGCAGCCCGGATCGTACTGGTGCAAGGACGAATCGGATCGAAAGGCGACGCCGCCATCCTGCCCGGCCTGGTCCTGCACGAGGAGGACGGCCGTTTTACCCCTCGTGCGACATCGGTGCTGCGCGACGGGAGCGCCCTTGCCTAGAGGGCGCCCCGCCCTCCCTTGCCGGACGGGCGCTTACTGGAAAACGCTTTCCTCGAACGCTTCTTCCCACGAACCGGACGTGGACGCCCGGCTGTATTCGGTCGAGCGGTTTTCGAAGAAATTGGTGTGCTCGACGGCGTTGAGCATGTCGTCCAGCCACGGCAGCGGATTGCTGGGCACATTATACAGTGCGTCCAGCCCCAACTGATTCAGACGCCGGTCGGCGACGAAGCGGATGTAGGTCTTGACCGTGGCCGCATCCAGCCCCTCGACAGGCCCCATCTCGAACGCCAGATCGATGAAGGCGTCCTCGTGTTCGAGGATGTCGCGGCAGATCTGGCGGATGTCCTCCTGCAGGGCCTCGGTCCAGATCTCCGGGTTCTCCTGGATGAACACGCGGAACAGGCGCGCCATCGACAGGCAATGCAGGGTCTCGTCCCGCACCGACCACGAGACGATCTGCCCCATGCCCTTCAGCTTGTTGAAACGCGGGAAGTTCAGCAGGATCGCGAAGGATGCAAACAGCTGCAGCCCTTCGGTAAAGGCGCCGAACGCCGCCAGGGTCCGGGCGATCTCATATTTGCTGTCGACCGAGAAGCTCTGCATATAGTCATATTTATCCTTCATTTCCTTATATTTAAGGAAAGCCGAATATTCGCTCTCGGGCATGCCGATGGTATCGAGCAGATGACTGTAGGCGGCGATATGAATCGTCTCGATGTTCGAGAAGGCCGACAGCATCATCAGCACTTCGGTCGGTTTGAAGATCCGGCTGTAGTGCTTCATGTAACAATTGTTCACTTCCACGTCGGACTGCGTGAAGAAGCGAAAGATCTGCGTGACCAGGTGGCGCTCGCTTTCGGTCAGCGTGCGGTGCCAGTCCTTCACGTCGTCGGCCAGGGGCACTTCCTCGGGCAGCCAGTGAACACGCTGCTGGGTCAGCCACGCATCATAGGCCCACGGATAGCGGAACGGCTTGTAGACCGGATTGGCGGTCAGCAGGTCGAAATGCGGTTCGGCCCCGGATTGGGGCTGCTGTGACGTATCGCTCATGTCGTATTCTCCGGGAGGCGGAAGGCGCCGATGCGGGCCGGATGGGCCTGGTCCGGACGCATCTCCGTTCAGGACGGAACGGCGCCGGACCTCATGTGCTTTTACTGGGGGCCGTTACTGGCAGGCCAGGCATTCGTCGTAATCGGTCGAGGACGACGTCGCCGGTACGCCGGCCGGCGCGGCGGGCGTACCTTCCTGTTCCATGACGTCGCTCTTGCCCAGGATATTGCTGACCGTGTCCGCCCGCTGGATCGAGAGCGAGCGGCAATAATACAGGGATTTCACCCCCCGCTTCCACGCCAGGTAATGGATCTGGTGCAGGTCGCGCTTATGCACGTCCGCCGGCAGGAACAGGTTGATCGACTGGGCCTGGCAGATGAACGGGGCGCGATCGGCCGCATGTTCGACCACCCAGCGCTGATCCAGTTCGAAGGCGGTCTTGAACACGTCCTTTTCCTGCTGCGTCAGGAAGTCGAGATGCTGGACGCTGCCCTTGGTCAGGGTGATCGACGACCAGACCTCGTCCGTGTTCTGTCCCTTGTCGATCAGCAGCTTCAGTAGATGCCGGTTGCGGACGGTAAAGGACCCGGACAGGGTCTTCTGCAGGAAGACATTGGCCGCGATCGGCTCGATCCCCGGGCTGGCATTGCCCGCGATGATCGAGATCGACGCCGTGGGCGCGATGGCCAGCTTGTTGGAAAAGCGTTCCATGATGCCGTATTCCGCGGCATCCGGGCAGGCTCCGCGCAGTTCCGCCAGCTTACGCGACGCCGCATCGGCCTGTTCGCGAATATGCTTGAAAATCCGCTTGTTCCAGACCTTCGCGATCACGCTTTCGAAGGGAATCTCCTTCGCCTGCAGGAAGGAATGGAAGCCCATGACCCCCAGTCCCACCGACCGTTCGCGAGCGGCGGCGTATTTCGCCCGCTCCATGTCGTCGGGGGCGCGGTCGATGAAGTCCTGCAGCACGTTGTCGAGGAACAGCATCACGTCCTCGATGAAAAGCGGATCGTCCTTCCACTCGTCCCAGGTCTCGAGATTCAGGGACGACAGGCAGCAGACCGCCGTACGCTCCTTGCCATGATGATCCATGCCGGTCGGCAGGGTGATCTCGGCGCACAGGTTCGAGGTCTTGACCTCCAGCCCCGCCATCTTGTGATGCTCGGGCCGCGCGTTGTTCACATGGTCCGAATAGATGATGTAGGGCTCGCCCTGCTCCATCCGGGCCGTCAGGATGCGGATCCACAGCGACCGGGCCGAAATCTTGCGGATATGCGCGCCGTCCTTGGGCGACAGCAGCGCCCATTCGGCGTCGGCGGCGACCGCGCGCATGAAGGCGTCGGACACCAGCACGCCATGATGCAGGTTCAGCGCCTTGCGGTTCGGATCGCCGCCCGTGGGGCGTCGGATCTCGATGAATTCCTCGATTTCCGGATGCCAGACCGGCAGGTAGACGGCGGCGGACCCGCGACGCAGCGAGCCCTGGCTGATGGCCAGGGTCAGGCTGTCCATGACGCGGATGAAGGGGATGACGCCCGACGTCTTGCCGTTGCGCCCCACATCCTCGCCGATCGAGCGCAGATTGCCCCAGTACGAGCCGATGCCGCCCCCCTTGGACGCCAGCCAGACATTCTCGTTCCAGAGATCGACGATGCCGCGCAGGCTGTCGTTCGCTTCGTTCAGGAAGCACGAGATCGGCAGGCCGCGCGTCGTTCCGCCATTCGACAGGACCGGCGTCGCCGGCATGAACCAGTGGCGGGAAATATAGTCATACAGGCGCTGGGCATGCCCGGCATCGGCGCCGTAATAGGACGCCACCCGGCCGAACAGGTCCTGGTAGCTCTCGCCGTCCAGCAGATAGCGGTTATCCAGCGTCGCCTTGCCGAACGGCGTCAGCAGCGCGTCGCGCGACCGGTTCACCCGGACCGGATGATGGCCAGGAAGCTGAACGACGTCGTCGAACATGTCGGGGGTCTGGTCAACGCCGCGATCCTGGACAGGACCCCGGTCGTCGGCCGGACGATCAGACACAGTTCCGGATACGTCGTCCAGGCTCATCCATCATCTCCGTGAAAATCGCTGGGACAGGGCTGCGCTCGCTGTCCCGACGTTCTGATTATGCCCCTACATATCGCGCCCGGGCAATCGAAGACGCACTAGATATATGAACCACCGCAGACGGCAAGAGCGCGATCCCGTTGACGGGGAAGGAGTTTCCACGGCTTTCGGAAATCAAGGAAAATCTTTTTTCTCACCCGAGGGGACCCGGCCGCCGAATCCCCCCTCGCCCGACTCGCACCGATCAGCCGGGTCGGCCGTCCCGTGCCCAGCGGGCCGCGGCGACATCGTCCGCCTCGCGCGCGTCGACCCAGGCGGTCCGCCCGTCCTCGAATTCCTCGCGCTTCCAGAACGGCGCCCGGGTCTTGAGCCAGTCCATGACGAACGCGGTGGCGTCCAGCGCCGCCGCGCGATGCGCGGCCAGGCACAGGACCAGCACGATCGGTTCGCCAACCACAAGGCGTCCGACGCGATGGATGACTGTGCAGCCCAACAGGCCGAATCGCGCCTGGGCATCGGCGGCGATTCGACCGATCATGGATTCGGTCATGCCGGGATAATGCTCCAGCGTCAGGGCACGCAGCCCCGCCCCGCCCCGTACGACACCCAGGAAGGCGCCGACACCGCCGGCCGCGTGCCCGCCCTGCATCAGGCGGGCGTGTTCCGCGTCCATCGAAAACGCGGCGGTCTGTACGCTGACGCGAATCGCCATGACGGCCTATCCCCCGGTGACGGGGGGAAAGAACGCGACCTCGTCCCCGTCCCGCACCCCGTCATCCGGGCCCGCGAATTCCTGGTTGACCGCGCAACGGATGGCGCCCCCCTGCAGCCCGAAGACCGCCCGGTACTCGCCGTCCCGTTCCGCCAAGCTGCGGATCACGTCGCCAACGAACCGCACACCCTCGGGCAACGGCATCGATTCGCTCGACCGCCCCAGCCGGTCGCGCAGCCAGGCAAAATACAGGATCGTAATCACAGGCACGCCTTCCATCCACACGGCAGGCCAGGTCGGGCCCTGCCCTGAGGCACGCCGCCGACGAGTCAGTCATAACGCGGATTGCTCTTACCCCTATCTGGGGGTGGTCGGCGAATCTTTAACCGTCCTGACCGTCCCATCAGGTGCGATGATGGTGCTGGTGCCATCCCCGTTGGGAATGACGATGGTCGCGGCCCGCTGGCCCGCACCATAATGCGCGGCATCATCCCGTACCGCGGACGGCAGCCCGCCACTGGAAAAATCCTGGACCCCGCCGCGGATCTCGGCCTGCTCGCCGGCACTCATGCTGCCGCCCTCGGGCAACTCCGCCCCGCCCGCATCGGCAGGCAGCCCGTCGCCCAACCGGCCGCGGTCCTTCGATACATCACCCAGGGTCGGCAATGGCGCGGGGGGGCCGGGCCATAGATTTCCAGCTGCTGGAAGAATCGGCAGCTCCACCGCCGCCTCCCCCCGCGCGCGGCGCAGGTTTTCAGCCTCGCCGCCCGGCGCGTTGGGATTGCTCCCCGGAAAACTCATGCCGTCGCCCGCCAGCTTGCCGAACCCCGCGCACCCGCCGAGCAGGACCAGTGACGACAACAGCGCCGCGTTTCGCATCATGCCTCTCCTGGCCAGCCACCCCGTTCGCCACCGAAACGGAGTGTGCCTGCCCGAAAGCGCAATCTCAAGTAGCGCGAAACGTTCTGACACAATCAGGACGCGATTTTTGATGCCGTCCCGCCGTTGCGACCGACATGACGCAGGCCTGTCGCAAGATAGTCCCACCCCGTGACGATCGTCAGCAGGGCGGCAACCCAGAGCATGATCGCCCCCAGCATGCTGACCGGCAGTCCGTCGAGATGCAGCAGCTTTCCCGTACTGTCGCCGGCCAGCAGGAAGCCGATGGCCGTCATCTGGAACCCGGTCTTCCATTTCGCCAGGCGCGTCACCGGAAGGCTGATCCGGGTGGAGGCCAGGAATTCGCGCAGGCCGCTGACCAGGATTTCCCGGGCAAGGATGATGATGGCCGGATACAGCGCCCCGAACGGCAGGCGAGCCGACCCCGCCAGGACCATCAGCGATGCGCCGACCAGCAGCTTGTCGGCAATCGGATCCAGCATCCGCCCCAGGTCGGAATATTGATGCCATGCGCGGGCCAGCTTGCCGTCCAGATAATCGGTGATGGCCGCGGCGATGAACAGCAGACAGGCCGCGCAATCCGTCACCGGCGCCCCTATCGCCACGAGCGCCACCAGAACGGGAATCGCCACAATCCGCGACAAGGTCAGGATATTGGGCAGGTCGGTCAGCATCGCACACAGAATACAACAAGATAGAAGGAACAGGAACGCCTCATCACGACGGTCTGATGACGAAATTGCTCAGGGCTCACTCCCCGGACCAGCCGGGATGGAAATGACCATAGACGATCCGCGCCGTTTCCCGGTTGATCCCCGACGTGGCCTCCAGTTCGGCCAGCCCCGCCTGCTTCACGCCGCGCGCCGAGCCGAACTGGTTCAGCAGCGCGCGCTTCCGCGCGGCGCCCACACCGGGGATCTCGTCCAGTTCCGACTTGACCAGCGCCTTCGACCGGCCGGCGCGATGGGTGGTGATGGCGAAGCGGTGGGCCTCGTCGCGCAACCGCTGCAGATAGTACAGCACCGGATCGCGCGGCGGCAGCTGGAACGGCGGCCGGTCCGCGACATGAAACCATTCCCGCCCGGCATCGCGGTCCGGCCCCTTGGCGATGGCCACCAGCGTCACGTCCGTCACGCCCAGGTCGTCCAGCACCGCGCGGACCGCCGAATACTGGCCCGCGCCACCGTCGATCAGGACGACATCCGGCCAGTCCCCGGGGGTCGCCTGTTCCTGGCGATCGCGCAGGCCACGGCTGAATCGCCGCTCCAGGACTTCGCGCATCATCGCGAAATCGTCGCCCGGCGTAACAGGGCCCCGGATCGAGAATTTGCGATAGGCGCGCTTCTCGAACCCATCCGGGCCGGCCACGACCATGACGCCATAGGCATTGCTGCCCATGATATGGCTGTTGTCGTAGATTTCGATCCGCTTCGGCGGGGCATCGAGGCCGAACAGCTCGGCCATGCCGTCCAGAAGGCGCGCCTGCGCCGTGCTTTCGGCCAGCTTGCGTTCCAATGCCTCGCGCGCGTTGGTTTCGGCGTGGTCGACGACCGCCTTCTTCTCGCCGCGGCGGGGGACCAGGATCTCGACTTTCCGGCCCCGGCGGATGCTCAGCGCGTCGGCCACCAGGTCGCTCTCGGCGATCTCGTGGTTCAGCAGGATCTGCGGCGGCGGTGGCTTGTCGTCGTAGAACTGCGCCAGGAAGGCCGTCAGGATGTCGGCGGCGTCCTCATCCTTGGCGTGGGCCGGGAAAAAGGCGCGGTTGCCGTTGTTCCCGCCCCCGCGGATGAAGAAGACCTGGATGCAGCAATGGCCGGCGGCCTGCCGGATCGCGACCACATCCGCGTCGTCGAGCGAGGCCGGATTGATGACCGACGAATCCTGCATGGCCGCAAAGCCACGGATGCGATCGCGGATGGTCGCCGCGCGTTCGAATTCCAGGGACTGGGCCGCCGCTTCCATTTCCCGCACCAGTTCGTCGCGAATGCCGGTGCGCTGGCCCGACAGGAAGGCGCGCGCCTGTTCGACCAGATGCGCGTAATCCTCCCGGCCGATACGCTCGACGCAGGGGGCCGAGCACCGCTTGATCTGGAACAGCAGGCAGGGACGCGTGCGCGAGGCAAAGACGGAATCGGAGCACGATCGCAGCAGGAACACCCTCTGGATCAGGTTCAGGGTCTGGTTCACCGCCCACGCCGAGGCGAACGGCCCCCAGTAGGACGCCCCCTTCGCCGGCCGGCCACGATGTTTCGTGACCTGGGGAAACAGGTCGGCATCCGTCATCATGATCCACGGATAGCTTTTGTCGTCCCGCAGCAGGATGTTGAAGCGGGGCTTCATCCGCTTGATATAGTTGGCCTCCAGCAGCAGGGCCTCGGCCTCGGTGTGGGTCGTCACGATTTCCATCGTGACCGTTTCCGACACCATGCGCCGCAGCCGTTCCGGCAATTTTCCAAGCTGGGTGTACGATGTCACGCGCCGCTTCAGGATGCGGGCCTTGCCGACGTACAGGACCTCTCCCTTCTCGCCGAGCATCCGGTAGACGCCGGGGGAAAGCGGCATCGTCTGCAAGGCCTGGTGGATGGCCGCGACCCCCTTGACCATCGCCACGACCGGCATGTCGCCGTCCATCAGCGGCCCCGTCCGTTCATCCACCGATCATGTGGATAAGTCTGTGGAACAGCCGCTGACAGAATCGTGCGGGTGGCGGTTTCCCTGCGCCCCGCTTGAATTGCCCAAAAAAGAAGCACAACAAATAACCTACTGATATTAAATAATTATATTGCAGACGTCCGGGGAGTCACATGTGAAATTCGAGCAATCCTTTGGAAAATAAGGAAGTCAATCCCAAAGGTGGACAAAATTCGCCCGAATCGCCTTTTCCCTTCCCCGCGACTCGATCCTGTTTTGTTCGTCATTGCGATACCGATTGGTTTCCAATCCCGGCGCTGCGCCGCCGAATCCCCCTTGCCAGGATTCGCCCGATGGGTAATGCCACCGATATGCGTATCGTCACATGGAATATCAATTCGCTCCGCCTGCGGTTGCCGCTTCTGGCGCGGCTGTGCGCGGAACTGCAGCCCGATATCGTCTGCCTGCAGGAAACCAAGGTGCCCGACGATCTGTTTCCGGCCGATGCGGTACGCAAGCTGGGCTTCGCCCACATCCAGCACCGGGGAATGAAATCCTACAATGGCGTCGCGATCCTGTCCCGGGTCGGGCTGGTCCCGCTGGACGATACGCCGGACTGGTGCACCCGCAGCGACTGCCGCCACATCGCGGCGTCGTTCGACATGGGCGGCCAGCCGATCGAACTGCACAATTTCTATGTCCCCGCCGGCGGAGACATCCCCGACCCGGAGGCCAATCCGAAATTCGCGCACAAGCTGGCGTTCGTCGATGAGGCCCATGCCTGGTTCACGGGCCGGGACAATCGCCGCGCGATCCTGGTCGGCGACCTGAACATCGCCCCGCTGGAACAGGATGTCTGGAACCACAGGCAGCTGCTGAAAATCGTCAGCCATACCCCAGCGGAGACGACCCGCCTGCTGGCCTGGCAGGCCTGTGGCTTCGTCGACGCCATGCGCCATTTCGTGCCCGCGGACGAGAAATTGTATACGTGGTGGTCCTATCGCAATCGCAACTGGACCGAGAGCAATCCCGACCGATGGACGCGCGGGCGCCGGCTGGACCATGTCTGGGTGACGCCCGACCTCACGCCGTCCCTCAAGGACATGATGGTCCTGCGAGAAACACGGGATTGGCCGACCACATCGGATCACGTGCCCGTGGTGGTCGATTTCGCCCCCTGACCGCAACCAGGGAATAATGGCGCCCGGGCCTGCGGCCCGAGCCCAGCCTGCGTCAGCCGGCGCGCAATCCGCCTTCCGGGTCCAGGCGATAGCCCCCGCCCTCGGTCACCAGCAGCGACGCATTGGTCGGATCGGGCTCGATCTTCTGCCGCAGGCGATAGATGTGGGTTTCCAGCGTATGGGTGGTCACGGCGGCATTGTAGCCCCAGACCTCGTTCAGCAGGACCTGGCGCGGCACAGGCCGGGTGCCGGCCCGATACAGGAATTTCAGGATCGCGGCCTCTTTTTCCGTCAGCCGGATCCGGCGGTTGCGCGTGGGCTCCTGCAGCAGCTTCGCCGACGGCCGGAAGACGTACGGCCCGATGGAGAAAACCGCGTCCTCGCTGTTCTCGAAGATCCGCATCTGCGCGCGCAGGCGGGCCAGCAGTTCGGCAATGCGAAAGGGCTTGGCGACATAATCGTTCGCCCCGGCATCCAGGCCGCGCACCACGTCGGTTTCGTCATCCGAACCCGTCAGGATGATGATGGGGATGCGCTTGCCCTGGCGGCGCAGGTCGGCACAGAAATCGCGACCGTCGCCGTCGGGCAGCGTCACGTCGAGGATGATGGCGTCGAAGCGCGCGCCCGGCGCATTCAGCTTGTCCCAGGCATCGGCGACCGATTCCGCCTCGGTGGCCAGGAACTCTCCTTCCAGCTGCAATTGTTCGACGAGCATATGACGTAATGTCTGATCGTCATCCACTATCAGAATGGGACGCGCACCTGCCATCGAACCCTCTTTATTTTTGACCTCAACCCCGTTTGCAGGGCCGGGTATCCTATATCATTCCCGAAGCGGAAACGGCAGCGTCCGGACCCGTCCGCACGCGACCTCTTCCCATGGCCGTACTGGTGCCGTCCAGTCTAGGCCCGAATCCCAGCAAAAGGCGACCCGTTTGGAGGCCTCCATGATACGCGCAGTTTTGAGATCGAATACCGGCCCGGATGCACAACTGCATTGCATGGATCAGAAAATCCCGGCGATCATCGGGGCCGCGGGCATCCGGCGCATCAAGGAGGAAGGCGATCACGCCACGCCGACCGGAATTCTGCCGTTACGACGGGTCATGTACCGCGCCGACCGTGTCGCGGCCCCGGCCTGCGCCCTGCCGGTGGAACCCCTGGCGCCCAACGACGGATGGTGCGACGACCCCTCTCATGCCGATTACAACCGGCGCGTCACCCTCCCCCATCCCGCCCGGCATGAGAAGCTGTGGCGCGACGATGACGTTTACAATATCGTGATAGAGCTTGGATATAACGACGCCCCGCCGATTCCAGGGCGCGGATCGGCCATTTTCCTGCATCTGCAATCGCCCGACGGCCGCCCGACGGAGGGATGCGTCGCCCTGCGCGAAACCGACCTGCGCCGCCTGCTGGCCGCCGGACTGACGGAAATCGAAATCCTGCCGCCGGCCTGACGGGCCGGATCGCCGGATCACGATGCACGCGCGGCCTCGGGCGGCAACATCGCGACGATGGTATCGCCCGAGATCGGCTCGATCGGGGCTTCGTCCTCGACCGAGCGGATCCATATCGCCGTTCCCCTGCGAATTGTCATGATGTTCAGGCGGTTTCCGTCCCGGGCCGCCGCATCGTCGTGCATGTCGCTGCCGAACGGCAGGCTCCTGAACCGCCATCCACGCTCGAACAGCGTGTCGATCAGGGTAAAGTTCCAGGCGGGGTCGCCCAGCACCTTGCCGCGCGAATCGCGGCTGAGCCCCCGATAGAGGTCCAGGCGCGCCACCCCCGGACTGACCTGGAACACGCGCTGCCGTCCGAAATCGGGCGCCATGCGCGCGCAGACCAGCCCGTTGTAGATCGCATCCGGCGTCGCGGCGATCAGATAGTCCGCCGGCCGTTCCTCCAGGCTTTCCAGACCTTCGTCGGACAGCAGTTCGGCCTTCAGCGTCGGGATGCCGGCCCGGGCCGCCGGCGCCAGCGCGCCTGCATAGGTATCGACTAGCACGACCGGGCAGCCCAGGCGATGCACGACGCCGGCCAGGTCGGTCGACCATCCGCTGGCGCCCACGATCGCCAGGGCGGGTTCGTCCGACAGGGTCAGGCGCAGGACCCGCGCCACGGGACGAAGCGAAAATCCATGCAGGATCATGGTGGTGGCGATAAGGGCGAACACACCCGGCGTCACCAGGTCGGCGCTGGGATAGCCTGCGTCCTGCAACTGCAGGCCGGCCACGCCGGCGACGGCGGCGGCGACGATGCCGCGCGGCGCGATCCAGCCGACGAAAAGGCGTTCCTGCCATGACAGGTCCGACCGGATGGTCGAAAGCAGGATGCCCACTGGCCGCACCACGAACAGCACCGTCAGCGTCATCGCGACGATCGGCAGGGACAGGCGTTCCAGCACCTCGCGATGCAGGTCGGCGGTCAGCATGACGAACAGGCAGGACACGACAAGGACGCCCAGCGACTCCTTGATCCGGCGCAATTCGGACATGCCGGTCACATGCATGTTCGTCAGCGCCATGCCGAAGACGGTGGCCGCCATCAGCCCCGCACCTTCCATGATGAAGTTGCAGACCGAAAAGACGCTCATCGCCAGGGTCAGGATGATGGGAATGCGCAGAATTTCCGGCACCAGATCGCGGGCGGACAGGAAGCGGACCAGAAGGGCGGGAAAGACCCCGAACCCCATGGCCATCATCGTACTGAACAGCAGGTGCGGCACGATCTCGACCATGAACATGCCGGAATGGCGGTTACCCTGGATCACCAGGATTTCCAGCACCAGGGTGGCGAGGATGGCCCCCACGGGATCATTCAGGATGGCTTCCCAGCGCAGGAACGCCGCCACGCGCGGCCGCAGCTTGGTATGGCGCAGCAGGGGCAGCACGACCGTGGGGCCGGTCACGACGATGATCGCGCCGAACAGCCACGACGCCCCCCAATGCATATGGCCGACGAAATGCGCGGCCAGCGCGCCCAGGACCCAGTTGATCGGCAGGGCCACCGCCGTCAGGCGCAGCACGCCCTCGCCCGACGCGCGCCATTGCCGGAAATCCAGCGCCAGCCCGCCCTCGAACACGATGAACGCAACGGCGAGCGAGACGATGGGATGGAAATAGCGGCCGATCGCCGCCGACGGATGCAGAAGGCCGAGACCCGGACCGTAGATCAGGCCCAACCCGAACAGCAGGACGATGGCCGGTAGCCGGAAACGCCAGGCCACCCATTGGGCGCCGATGCCGCCCCCCAGCACGCACAAGATCCCGATGGCCAGATTTTCCTGCATTCCCCGTTTCCCGGACTGTTGGCCCGACAGATCGGGCAACCCCATCATACTATGACGATGGCAAAACCGATAATCGGGCGAAACCAGTCCGTTAACCAGAAAAAACGCCGGGGAAAGCGACCGTCAGGCCGCCCGTTCCAGGATCGCGGCGAAGAACCCGTCGGTCCTGTCGCGCAAGGGCGACAGCGCGATCATGCCCTGTTGCGCCAGTCCCGCCGGCAGGCCGCACTGCGCGTCGGGTTCAGCACGGCGAAAATGCGGCGACGCCCGCAGGAAGGTTTCGATGCGGTCCTGATTTTCCTCGCGCAGGATCGAACAGGTCGCATACACCAGCCGCCCCCCCGGCCGGACCAGCGTCGCCGCCGTATCGAGGATTTCGGCCTGCTTGACCGTCAGTTCGGCCAGATCCTGTTCCGTCAGCCGCAGGCGCGCGTCCGGGTTTCGGCGCCACGTGCCCGTCCCGGTGCATGGCGCATCGACCAGCACCCGGTCGAAACTGCCTGCACGCCGCTTGGCCCAGCGGTCGCCCGGCACCAGAAGGTGGCGTTCGGCATTGTGCACGCCCGCCCGCCGCAGCCTGCGGACCGCGCCGTCCAGCCGGGCCTCGGAGACGTCGCAGGCCACGATATGACCCCGGTTCTGCATGGTCATGGCCATGCCCAGCGTCTTGCCCGCGGCGCCCGCGCAGTAATCCAGCACCCGCATGCCCGGCCGGGCATCGGCCGCCGCCACCACCACCTGGCTGCCTTCGTCCTGGATTTCCACCAGCCCGGCCTTGAACGCCGCCGTCGCCGTGACGGGCTGCCGCCCCGGAACGCGCAGCCCCCAGGGGGACAGCGCGGTGTCTTCGGCCATGATGCCGTCGGCCGCCAGCGATCGCCGCGCCTCGGCCCGCGTGGTCTTCAGCAGGTTGACGCGCAGATCCAGCGTCGCCTCGCCCGACAAAGCCTCGATTTCCCGCGCCAGATCGTCGCCGAACACCGCCTCCAGCCGCGGCAGCAGCCAGTCGGGAACTTCCAGGGCGACCGCGCGCGGCATGTCGGGGTGGGTCAGGTCCTGCCCCCGCAACCGCGCGGCCAGGTCGCGCTCGGCCGCCGACAGGGGGGCCGCCGCGTAGCGGTCGCCGGCAAACAGATCCTGCGGGGCCTCGCCCGGTCGGGGGGACAGGGCCAGCATCGCGATAATGCGGCTGCGCGGCGTGGCGGGGACGCCGGCGCGGTCCAGCCACCATTCGATATGTCGCCACTGGCGCAGCACGGACCACACCCGTGTCGAGACAGCCCGCCGGTCGCCCCCGCCGATATAGCGGCGTTCGCGGAAGAAGGCATTGGCAACGGCATCCGCCGGGCGACGGGGCGTGGCCTCCATCGCCGTCAGCAGATCGATGGCGGCGGCAAGCCGCGCACTGGGGGTCATGATCGTCCTGTCTGTCGTCCAGCGTCCCGGAACCGGGACCTTATATCGGCGGGTCGGCGGCAATCCCGCTCAGTCGCGGCGGTAATTCGGCGCCTCGCGGGTGATCGCCACGTCATGGACATGGCTTTCGCGCAGGCCCGCACCGGTGATGCGCCGGAAACGCGCGCGCGTCTGCAGGTCCGCCACCGTCGCCGAGCCGGTATAGCCCATGCCCGCCCGCAGGCCGCCGACCAACTGATGCACCACGGCGTCCATTCCGCCCTTGTAGGCCACGCGCCCCTCGATCCCTTCCGGGACCATCTTGTGGGTTTCCTTGATTTCCTGCTGGAAATACCGGTCGGCCGACCCCCGGGCCATGGCGCCCAGGCTGCCCATGCCGCGATAGGACTTGTAGGACCGCCCTTCGTACAGGAACACCTCGCCCGGTGCTTCCTCGGTGCCGGCCAGCAGCGAGCCGATCATGACGACATCCGCGCCGGCCCCGATCGCCTTGACGATGTCGCCGGACGTCCGGATCCCGCCATCGGCGATGGCGGGAATATCGCGTTCATGACAGGCAGCCGAGGTTTCCAGAACAGCCGAAAACTGCGGCACGCCCACCCCCGCGACGACGCGCGTGGTGCAGATCGACCCCGGACCGATGCCGATCTTCACGCAATCGGCCCCGGCCTCGATCAGGGCGATCGCGGCCTCGGGCGTCGCGACGTTGCCGGCGACCACCTGGATGCGGTCGTCCGCCGCCTTGACCCGGGCGACAGTGTCGAGGACGCCGGACGAATGGCCGTGGGCGGTATCGACGACCACGACATCCACCCCGGCCTCGATCAGCGCCAGGGCGCGGCGGTACCCGTCCTCGCCCACGCCGGTGGCGGCGGCGCAGCGCAGGCGGCCCATCTCGTCCTTGTTGGCCAGCGGATGCAGGACCGCCTTTTCCATGTCCTTCACGGTAATCAGGCCGATGCAGCGATCCTCGTCGTCCACCACCAGCAGCTTCTCGATCCGGTGACGATGCAGCAGTTGCCGGGCCTCGTCCCGCCCGACGTCGTGACGCACGGTGACCAGGTTTTCGCGGGTCATCAGTTCGTAGACGCGCTGCTCGGGGTCGGTGGCGAAACGCACGTCGCGGTTGGTCAGCATGCCCACCAGCCGCTTGGTTTCGCGTTCGATGACCGGCAGGCCGCTGATGCCGTGGCGGGACATGATGGCGTTGACCTCGGCCAGCGTCTGGTCGGGCGAAACCGTGACCGGATTGACGACCATGCCGGATTCGAAGCGCTTCACGCGTCGCACGTGCTCGGCCTGCTCCTCGACGGTCAGATTCTTGTGGATCACGCCCATGCCGCCCTGCTGCGCCATGGCGATGGCCATCTGGTCTTCGGTCACCGTGTCCATGGCCGAGGAAATCAGCGGGATATTCAGTTCGATCCGGCGGGTCAGGCGCGTCCTGGTCGAGGTCTGGCCGGGCAGGACGCTGGACTGGGCCGGAACGACCAGAACGTCGTCGAAGGCCAGGGCCTCGCGGATGCGATCGTCAACGCGCGCGGTGGACGCCGGATTATTGAATGAAGACATGCTACTGGACCCTCTTCAACCATTGCAGGGGTCCCTGTGCCTCGGGTACCCGACCGTTGGCGCTTCCACATAAGATGCGAATCGGACCGTGGCAAGAAAAAGACGCGCGCCACTGAAAAACCTGGGTCCGGGGCCGTCGATGGCCTATCCGGTCCCTTCCTGCGACAGAGGGTGAGTGAACATGACGACGCGCGGAACGGTCTATCTGGCGGGCGACCTGGTGTTTCGGCCCGGCGCGATCGCGATCTTCGATCACCTGCGCGCCCTGTGCGATGCGGCCGGCGTCACGGGCCTGGCCCCGTTCGACGGCCAGGCCGGGATCGAGGCCCTGCCCCAGGGGCTGGAGACCACGCTGAAGATCGTCAGGGCCGACCGCGATCTGATGGATCGCTGTGACGGCGGAATCTTCTGCATCGACCCGTTCCGGCGGTCCGCCGACATGGACCCCGGCACGGCGGTGGAAATCGGATACATGATGGCGCAGGGCAAGCCCCTGGCCGGCTACACGACGGACGGACGGCTGTATCCCGAAAAGGTCCGGGCCTATTGCCGCGCGGCATGGGGGGACGATCTGCGCCCGCGCACCACGCACGACGCGCCGGTCGGGTCGGGCGCGGTCGAGGATTGCGACGGTATCCTGGCCCATTCCGACGGCATGCTGCAAAATGGCATGGTCGAAGGCTTCATCCGCCTGTCGGGCGGCGGCATCGCCGTGCATGACGATTTCTACGAGGCATTCCGCCTGGCGATCACCGACCTGGCGTCGCGCCTGCGGGTCAGAGCCTGAGACCCCGCCCCCGATCAGGACTAAACGAATGGGATGCAAGGGCCGAGGCCCTTGCCGGGTTCGGGCGGAGCCCGCCCTTCCCTTACGACCGCGCCCCCGTTCAGTAGGCGCCGGCCGTGTGACCCGCCTGCGCGGCGCAGGCCGTAACCGCCCGGCCCCAGACACCCGCCCGCAATTCCGGCAGGTCGGTCGCCCGCAACGGATGGCCGCGCAGGGCGTGAACTTCCTCGGCCGTGTACGGACGGGTGCCCTTCGGCGTGCTTGACCCGCCGAGGTCGAACACGACGAAGTTCAGCACCCGCGCCATTTCCGCGTCGTCGCGGATCAGCGACATCGACACGCCCGGCACCTGGACCAGATAGGACCGGCCTTCCGGCGTGCAGGTCAGGCTGCCGACGCGGTCGCGCAGCACCGGGATGTAGGTCTGCCCGGACAGACCCTCGATCCCGTGGCATCCGCCGCATTTGACCAGATAGGTCGTGCGCGTTCCGTCCAGGGCGCGCGCCTGCCGCGGCGGTGCAAGGAGGCCGGCCAGCGCCAGAAGAACGACGGCCGGCCCCGCGACCCACGCGACCTTAGGGAAGCGGATGTGCCGCATTCAGCGCCTTCCTGGCGGCGGCCACGGCCGACGATGGCATCGGCGCCGCACGGGACGCCGCCAGGTCGGCCGCCGTGAAGGTCGGAGCCGGCTTGGTCGAACCCAGCGACGACAGATAGGTCAGGATCGCCGCGATCTGATCGTCGGGCAGGCTCTTGAAGCTGGGCATGAAGCCGACATAGGTCGCGCCGGCAGCCTGGATCGACCCGGCCAGGCCGTTAATCAGCACCTGGGTCGCATATTTCTTGCCTTCCGGGGTCGACGCGATCTTGTCGATGCGGTTGGCCAGCGGCGGGAATTGCCCCGGCGCGCCCACGCCGCCGCCCTGGTGGCAGATGCCGCAATTGGCGCCATAGAGGGCCATTCCGTCAGGGGCGGCAAAGGCGGGCGTCGCCCCGGCCAGACACAGGGCCAGGGTCAGGATCTTCTTCATTCGGCGGTTCCTACGATTACGGCTGTCGAACAATTATAGAGAAGCGAGCCCGTTCCGAAACACCAGATGATGTCGTTATTGGCCTGCGGACGGTAGGTCGGCAGATCCCCATCCATGCCCAGGCAGGTCTGCTCGTTGCAGGCATCCTGTCCACAGCAGTCGCGATAGGCGATCAGGTACGCGCGGCGGTCCTGCGGGTTGAAGCATGTGCCGATCCACGATGTCGGCGACGGCCGGGTACCCGGCGGGCAGCTATGAACCCCGCCGCCGCACGTGGTGCACAGATTGCCGTCAATCGCGCAATACCGCCAGTAATCGCACTTGGTGTCGTCCTTCACCTGGGCCTTGGCGGAAAAGGGCGACGGGGCGCGGGTCGTGGGGGTGGCCGCGCGGGCATCGCCGCGCCAGACCGGCAGCACCGGGAAAGCCGGGATCGCGGCCGCCCACGCCCCCAGCCGCGCCAGCGCGCTGCGGCGCGACGACCGTCCGGCCAGACGGCGGGTCAGCCGCTCGGCCATGCGGTCGAGACCATCGTGTCCGCCGGTCGTACCACGTCCGGGCTCAGGCGTGGCTTCGGCGCCCGTCGCATGGGACGGGCGGCCGGTCATGTTTCGTGTCATCGCCATCATTCCCCCGCCGCGACCGTGAAGATAAGCGATTCGCCCAGTTTCCTGATCGGCCGCACCATCTTGCCGGTGGCGCCGTCCAGGACGTTCAGATCACCGGCCTCGTCGGTCACGAAAATACGCGACGCCGCGTCCTGGGTGACGCCGACCATGGTGCTGGGGGCGGCCAGATGAATGCGGCGCACCAGCTTGCGGGTCGTCAGGTCGACCTCCCACAACTCGGTCCCCGGATCCTTGTGCGTCCAGAACGTGCCGTTATGCATCAGGATGAACAGGTGCGAATCCCGTGCCCGCACGGCCGCCAGTTGCCAGCCGCCCGGACGCCAGGTGACGTCGAACGGCGCACGGGCGTCGGACGCGGGCTTAAGGCCCGCGGCTTCCTGAAGGGACCAGGGCTTGCCGATCCGGGCGTCCGAACCCAGGACCGTGTCGTAGACAAGGCCGCTGAAGGACACGAACCAGACATGTCCACTGGCCGCGACGTCCGGGCTGTGCTCGAAGACGGGGTCCCGATCAGGCACGAAGAACGGCGCGGAATGGGTGACGGTGGGCTTGGCCGACGCGTCGAGGCTGACATTGGCCAGCGAACCATCGCCGCAGATCGACGAAAAACCCGACACCCCCCACGGATAGACCAGCGCGCAGCCCGGAACATCGACGGTCTGCACCACCGCCTTCTTCGCCGTGTCCACGACATGGACCGAATTGGTCGGGCTGGTGTCGTAGACATAGACGTAATGCCCGTCGGCGCCGACCGCCAGGTCGGGCTTCTTGGGCGTCACCAGGGCACGACTCGGCAGGTCGATGTCCATCGTCGGTTCGAGCGTCTGGGGATCGTAGGCCGCCAGCATGTCATGCCGCTTGCCGCGATTTCCACGTTCCCACGTCGTCTCGGCGACATAGAACGCCCGGCCGGCCGGATCGGCGGCGACATTGGCGTTGTACGAGGCCTGGACCATACCCAGCAGCTTACCGCTGTCGGTATCGACCACATAGACGCGCCCGTCCTTGTTGTGACGGTACACGGCGTCTTCCACCAGGATCCGATGCGGACCAGCAGGCGGAAGCTTCACGATGTCGCTTTCCTCGGTCTGCAGGATAGGATCCGCCGCACCGGCCGGGCCGGCGACAAGGACAGACAGGGCGCCCAGAAGCGTCAGCGGAGCGGCCAGATTACGGGTCATGCTACGACGTCGTTCAACCGCCATAAGCCCGCCCGACCCCAGGATAGGATAATATATTCATCCTGTTACCTTATCTTTCGCTCCAGCAACCATCAATCGTCCGGCGTGGCAGCGTCACACGCGGGACGTCGACCCGCCCCGCATTGGCCGGATTCAATAATCTTTCGATACAAATTTTTCCGGGACATGACCAGCCCACGCCACCCCTCGGTCCCATGGGACCAGAGGGGGAATTCCCAGTTCTCCGATATCGGAAAAGGGCCTTTGAGCGCTGATTATAAAATTATCTTCATTCAGCGATATCATCGCCGGATGCAGCCTGCACGCAATCTGCCCTAGCCGGGTGGGTTGACCGCGTGCGTGGTGATGACCTCGCCGGTCTGGCTGTCAATTTCCTTCAAGACAACCCCATAACCCCATAATGTTACGAGATAATCCAATGTCTGTCGGGCATCGCCCGGTTGCAGCGTCTGCCCTTTTCGGCTGCGATGTTCCAGAACCAGGGTCCGGTCGCCCAGCAGATCGACATCGACGATCTCGATCTCGGTATAGAATGTCCCCGGATCATAGGTCAGGGCCACGCTGCGACGGATATCGCGATAGCCGGCCTCGTCATGGATGGCGTCGACCAGCAGATAGGGCTGGGTGGTGTCGTCACGCAGCCGGAACATGCGAAAGTCCCGGATCACCTTGGGCGACAGGAACTGCTGGATGAAGCTCTCGTCCCGATACTCGGCCCAGGCGTGCCGCAGGGTGCCGACCGGATCGCCATTGCCGGCAATGTCGGGAAACCAGCGCCGGTCCTCATCCGAAGGATCCACGCAGATCCGGGCGATGTCGGTCATCATCGCGTAGCCCAGTGCGTAGGGGTTGAAGGACGGCCCGCCGCCCGCCTCGAATCCGGGCTGGTTGATGACGTTCGACGTGGAATGGATGACTTCCAGATACGCGGCGTCGTCGATCCGTCCAAGTTCGTGCAGGCGGCGCATGATGTAGGCATGAACCCATGTGGCGCAGCCCTCGTTCATCATCTTGACCTGGGGTTGCGGGTAGAAATACTGCGCGACCATCCGGACGATGCGAATGATCTCCCGCTCCCACGGCGCCAGGCGCGGGGCATTCTTTTCCAGGAAATAGAGCAGGTTTTCCTCGGGCAGCCCCAGCCGCCGCCGGGTCGCGGAATCCTGCGGGCCGTCCTTCTCGCCCGGCAGGTCCGACGGCAGGGTCCGCCACAGGTCGTTGAACATGCTGTCTTCATATTCGCGGCGCTCGCGCGCGCGCTGCTGCTCGGCCTTGAGGTCCAGCTTGCGTGCGCCGGAATGACGATGGACCCCCTGGTTCTGCAGGGCATGTGCGGCATCGAGGATGCGTTCCACCGCCCGCTGCCCATGCCGCTCCTCGCACCGCGCGATGAAGCCCCGGGCGAATTCCAGATAGTCCAGGATCTGCGACGGGTCGGTCCATTCCCGGAACAGCCGGTTGTTGCGGAAAAAATGGTTATGGCCGAACGCCGCGTGCGCGATGACCAGCGCCTGCATCGTCGCGGAATTTTCCTCCATCAGATAGCTGATGCAGGGGTCGGAATTGATGACGACCTCGTACGCCAGCCCCATCAGTCCACGCCGATAGGCGCTTTCATGCCCGATGAAGCGCTTGCCGAACGACCAGTGCTTGTAGCCCAGCGGCATGCCGTGCGAGGTGTAGACGTCGAGCATCTGCTCGGACGTGATGATCTCGATCCGGTTGGCATAGATCTCCAGGCCGAGTTCCTTGTCCGCGATCTCCTGGATCGCGTCGTAGCAGTTCCGGATGATCTGGAAATTCCAGTCATTGCCGGAATAGAGCAGGCCGCCCGGCGTCGCGGACGCCCCACCCGGAACAATCTGGTCCATCAGGCCTCCGCATGGTCATGCTGGCGGGAAAACAGATCGCGGAACACGGGGAAGATCTCCTTGCGGTCGCCGACCTGGCGGATCGCAAGATGGCCGTTCTGCTCGGCAATCGTCCGATAGCTGCGCCACAGGTCGGTTTCCCCGCGAATGACCGCGCCGGATCCCGAGACCTCGATATAGGCGTAGTACTGGACCACCGGCAGGATGTCGTCCTGCAGCAGCGACGCCGTCCGCTGGGTGTCCGACGATGCGTTGTCGCCGTCCGACGCCTGCGCGACATAGATGTTCCAGCCCCCCGACGGATAGCGTTCGCGCTGGATGCCGCGCATCAGCTCCAGCGCGGACGACACGATGGTGCCGCCGGTGCGCGGATCGTGGAAGAACGTCTCCTCGTCCACCTCCTCGGCGCTTTCGGCGTGACGGATGAAGACGATGTCGACCTTCTTGTAGCGCCGTTCCAGAAAGACGTGCAGCAGCAGGAAGAACTGCTTCGCCAGATCCTTCATCCGCTCGGTCATCGAGCCCGAGACATCCATGATGCAGAACATGACGGCGCGGGTCGATGGCTGGGGCGTCATCGTATAGCGGCGGAAGCGCAGATCGACCGGATCGACCCACGGGATGCGCGCCATGCGCTGGCGGATCATCGACCGCCGCTCGCGCTGGCGTTCCAGTTCCTCGATCTCCTCGGCATCGAGGGGCCGCCGGGCCTCGAGTTCGGCGATCCGCTCGTCGATTTCACGCAGGTCGTCGGGTTTCGGGCGGCCCAGCCCGATCCGCCGCGCGATCGACCGGCGCATCGTCCGGCCCAGGTCGAGATGCGACGGCGCCCCCTCGTTGCTCAGGCCGCTGCGGCTGGGCACGCTGTTCTCGGTCGTCGAGATCTCGCGCTTAATCAGGTCCGGCAGTTCCAGGTCGTCGAAGAACAGGTCCAGGAATTCGTCCCGGCTGAGCACGAAGCGGAACGAATCCTCGGCGCCCCCTTTCTCGCCCCCCTGCCCCGGCCCGCCACCATTGCCCGGCCCGCCCGCCGCGGGCGGACGCTGCAACCGGTCGCCGCGCGAGAATTCGCGATTGCCGGTCAGGACGATCTCGCGCGTGCCCTCGGTGAAGACGCGATGGAATGTGGGTTCATGCAGCGCGTCGGACGGCACGGAAACGGCATTGCCCTGCCCGATTTCCCTGATCTTGCCCCGCGCGACCGAATCGCGAACCGCCTTCTGCACCGCGCCACGCGCCCTTTCGAGCACGCGGCGCCGGTTCTCGATATTCTTCCCATGGGGATTGGGACGTCTGTCGATAATATCCACTGGGCGACACCATTCCCGTTTCAGGCGGACTGCTTCACCCGCATGTACCATTCAACGAGCCTGCGGACCTGTCGTTCCGTGTATCCGCGCGATGCCATCCGCTCGACGAACTCGTCGTGCTTGCGTTCGGTTTCGCCATCCTTCTTCGACCCGAAGCTGATGACCGGCAGCAGGTCCTCCACCTGGCTGAACATCCGCTTCTCGATGACGTCGCGGATCTTCTCGTACGACGTCCAGGACGGATTTCGCCCGCCATTGCTGGCTCGGGCGCGCAGCGAGAACTTCACGACCTCGTTGCGGAAATCCTTGGGATTGGCGATCCCGGCCGGTTTCTCGATCTTGGTCAGTTCGGCATTCAGCAGCTCCCGGTTCAGCATCTGGCCGGTGTCGGGGTCCTTGAAATCCTGGTCCTCGATCCAGGCGTCGGCGTAGTCCAGATAACGATCGAACAGGTTCTGGCCGTAGTCGTTGTAGCTCTCCAGATAGGCCTTCTGGATCTCGTGCCCCAGATATTCGGCATAGCGCCCCGCGAGCTCGGATTTCAGGGTCGCGAGATAGGTGGCCTCGACCTCGGGCGGGAACTGCTCGCGCCGGATCGCATGTTCCAGCACATACATCAGATGCACGGGATCGGCCGAAATCTCGTTCGAATCGTGATTGAAGGTCGCGGACAGCACCTTGTAGGCAAAGCGGGTGGAAATGCCTTCCATCCCCTCGTCCACACCGGCGGCGTCGCGATATTCCTGCATGGTCCGCGCCTTGGGGTCGGTCTCGCGGATGTTTTCGCCGTCATAGACCCGCATCTTGGCGAACTGCGTCGAGTTCGGATGCGGCTTCAGCCGCGACAGGACCGCGAAGCGCGCCAGCATTTCCAGCGTGTTGGGCGCGCAGGGCGCCGCCGCCAGGCTGGAGGACTGGACCAGCTTCTCGTAGATCTTGGTCTCCTCGGTCACGCGGAGGCAGTACGGCACCTTGATGACGCACACGCGGTCAAGGAAGGCCTCGTTGGTGCGGTTGTTGCGGAAGGTCTGCCACTCGGCCTCGTTGGAATGGGCCAGGATGACGCCGGTAAACGGAATGGCGCCGATATTCTCGGTGCCCACGTAATTGCCTTCCTGCGTCGCCGTCAGCAGCGGATGCAGCATCTTGATCGGCGCCTTGAACATCTCGACGAATTCCAGAAGCCCCTGGTTCGCGCGGTTCAGCCCGCCTGAGAAGCTGTAGGCATCGGAATCGTTCTGGCTGTAATGTTCCAGTTGCCGGATATCGACCTTGCCGACCAGCGCCGAGACATCCTGGTTGTTGTCGTCGCCCGGTTCGGTCTTGGCGATCGCGATCTGCCGCAGGCGTGAGGGATGGATCTTGACCACCGTGAAGCGCGACAGGTCGCCGTCGAATTCCTCCAGCCGTTTCAGCGCCCAGGGGCTTGCGATGCCGGTCAGCAGGCGACGGGGAATGCCGTAGCGCCCTTCCAGCGCGTCGGCCATGCGATCCGGGTCGAACAGCCCCAGCGGGCTTTCGAACACCGGACTGACATGCCGCCCGGCCTTCAGGACATAGATCGGCTCCTTTTCCATCAGGGCCTTCAGCCGTTCGCCCAGCGACGATTTGCCGCCGCCGACAGGGCCGAGCAGGTAGAGGATCTGCTTGCGCTCCTCCAGCCCCTGGGCGGCATGACGGAAGAAGCCGACGATCTGCTCGATCGTTTCCTCCATGCCGTAGAAGTCCGAGAACGCCGGATAGATCCGCAGCGTGCGGTTCATGAAGATGCGCGACAGGCGGGGATCGCGGGAGGTATCGACGTTGCGCGGCTCGCCGATCGCCTTGAGCATGCGTTCTGCCGCCGTCGCGTAGCACGACGGGTCCGTCCGGCAGGATTCGAGATAGTCGGACAGGCTCATCTCAACTTCGCGACGCCCGTCCCGCATCGCGGTAGCCAGGGAAAACACGTTGATATCAGAAGAAGCCATCGACAGATGTCTCCGATCCGTCGCCGGGATCCGTCATGAACCCTGGGCGACCATGCATCATGGACAAGATTTCCCGGGCGGAGACCGTTCCCCGTCCGGGGAGAAACGTCAGGCTAGCGTTCGCGTATTTCTACCATCCAATGCTCGTCCCCTTTTTCAGATGGCCCTTTCAGATGGGCGGGCACGCCGCGGTCCATGGCCCAGGCGCTTCAACGGCATCGCTGTATCGTGAAGCGGCGGGGCACCGGACCTTCAGGGTCGTCTTGTCCAAAGGGTATCGCCGCAGACTGTCGCGATTCAACCTAAATCGCGCACCGGCCGCAAACACTTCCCCAGCTTCAACGGATTTTTTCAAACCCGCCTCGCCGGCCCAGGCCCGGATTACCGGAATGTCACGCGCATGCCATCGAAGGCGGGTTCGACCCCCTCGGGCAGGTTGGCCTGCATCCAGGCCCAGTCCATGTCGCCGCCCATATGGGTCAGAATCACCCGCCGGGGGCGCAGCCGCGCGCGCCAGTGCAACACTCGCTCCAGCCAGGCATGCGCGCTGTGGGCGGCCGCGCGCTGAAAGCAGTCCACCAGCCAGGTCTCGACCCCCTCAAGGGCCGCGAACGCCTCCTCGGGCAGTTCCACCACGTCCGTGGAATAGGCCAGGGACCCGCAACGCACCCCCAGCGAGAGCGTTCGGCCGTGAATCTGCTCGAACAAGGACAGGGTCAGACCGGCAATCTCGCAGGTCTGGCCGGCATGGACGATTTCCGGCACCACGACCGGACGATAGAAGCCGGGCGGCGACCAGGGGCGGAAGGCGTAGTTGAAGCGGGTTTCCAGGTCCGACAGGACGGGCGGCGTGCCATAGACCGGCAGGGGCCGGTCGATGACGCGATTGACGGCCCGGACCTCATCGAGGCCCGCGATATGGTCGGCATGGGCGTGGGTGTACAGGATGGCGTCGAACCGGTCGATTTCCTGCGCCAGCAACTGGTCGCGCAGGTCCGGGCCGGTGTCGATCAGCACCCCCCGTCCGTCATCGCCGCGCAGCAGCACCGACGCACGGGTGCGGCGATTGCGCGGTTCCGCCGGATCGCACACGCCCCAGTCGCCGCGTCCGCCCGGGCCGCCGATCGCCGGCACGCCGGTGGATCCGCCGCACCCCAGGACGATCAGTTCCATGGCCTATGACGCCCGGCTGAACAGGCGATGGAAATTGGCGGTCGTCACCTCCGCCAGCCGCTCGGGCGGCGTGCCCCGCAGTTCGGCAAGCCTGCGCGCGGTATGGGCGACGAATGCGGGCTCATTCTTCTTTCCCCGCTGCGGCACCGGGGCAAGATAGGGCGAATCGGTCTCGACCAGCAGGCGATCCTCGGGGATGGACAAGGCGATATCGCGCAGGGCGTCCGACCGGGGAAAGGTCAGGATGCCGGAAAAGCTGACATATCCGCCCAGGTCCAGCCCCGTCCGGGCCAGGTCGGGTCCCGAGGCGAAGCAATGCAGCAGGAAGCGGAACGGGCCATGGGCCGCGATCTCGTCACGCAGGATTTCGGCGACGTCCGCATCGGCGTCGCGGGCATGGATGACCAGCGGCAGATCCATCCGCCGCGCCGCCGCGATATGGGCGCGAAAACGCACCTGTTGCAGCGGCCGCACCTCGGGCGCGCCATGGAAGTAGTCCAGCCCGCTTTCCCCGATGCCCACGACGCGCGGATCGTCGGCCAGCGCCACGATGTCGGCGGGGTCCGAAATCGTGCATTCCTCGACATGATCGGGGTGCGTGCCCACGGTGCACCACACCCGCAGGTCCGGCCGGTCGAAGCGGGTCAGCTCCTTCTGCCGGGCCGCCCGCGACAGGCGGGTGCCGATCGTCACCATGCCGTCGACCCCGGCCTGCTTCGCCCGGTCCAGCAGGTCGGGAATCTCCTCGTCGGAGAAATGATCCAGATGGCAGTGTGAATCGATCAGCCCCGTCATCACGCCTCGGGCTCCACATAGCGGGGGAAGATGCCCTTGGGCGCAGGCAGCGCGCGCCCGGCCGGCAGGGGCGTCTCCAGCGCCGCGAAGCTCCGCTCGTCCGCGCCGGCGCCGACCTGGGTCAGCAGCGCGTCCATGCTGGCGGGCATGTAGGGCTGCAGCATCGTGCCGACGGCCCGCAGCGCATCGACCAGCACGCGCAGCACCACCGCCATGCGCTCGGGGTCGGTCTTCTTCAGCGCCCAGGGCGCCTGGCGGTCGATATAGGCGTTGCAGGCCCGGACCACGCGCCAGACCTCCTCCAGCCCGTCGGTCAGGGCGCGACGGTCGATCTGCCCATGCATCACCGTCGGCAGCAGGGCGGCCTGCGCCAGCAGGGCCAGGTCGTCCTCGGTCCGCGCGCCCTGTTCGGGCAGGACCCCGCCGCAGTTCCGCGCGACCTGCGACAGCGTGCGCTGCGCCAGATTGCCCAGGTCGTTGGCCAGTTCGACATTCATCCGGGTGATGATGGCCTTGCGGTTCAGGTCGCTGTCGCCGCCGAAGGGCATTTCGCGCATCAGGAAGAACCGCACGGGGTCCAGGCCGAATTCGCCGACCAGGTCGCGCGGATCGACGACATTGCCCAGCGACTTGCTCATCTTCTCGCCCTCGATGGTCCACCACCCGTGGGAGAAGACGCAGTCGGGCAATTCCAGCCCCGCCGCCATCAGCAGCGCCGGCCAGTAGATCGCATGGAAACGGACGATATCCTTGCCGACCAGATGCAGGTTCGCCGGCCAGTACCCCCAGCGCGGGCTGGCGGTGTCGGGGAAGCCCACGGCCGACAGGTAATTGGCCAGCGCATCGACCCAGACATACATCACATGCTCGGCGTCGCCCGGCACGGGAATGCCCCAGCGGAAGCTGGTGCGGCTGATGGACAGGTCGCGCAGGCCCTGCCGGACGAAACTGGCGACCTCGTTGCGGCGCGATGACGGCTCGATGAAGCCCGGCCGGGTTTCATACAAGTCCAGCAGCCTGTCGGCGAAGGCCGACAGGCGGAAGAAATAGGAGGGCTCGCGGACCCATTCCACCGGCGCGCCGGTCGGCGCGACGCGGGTGCCGTCGGGCTGCGTGACCAGTTCGTCCTCGTTATAGAAGCTTTCGTCGCGCAGGGCGTACCAGCCTTCGTAGGCGCCCAGATAGATATGGCCGTTCGCGGCGATCCTTTCCCACAGGGCCGAGGCGCCGGCGATATGGCGCGGTTCGGTCGTGCGGATGAAATCGTCGTACGAGACGTTCATCGCGTCGTACATCGCCCGGAAGTCGGACGAGACGCGGTCGGCGAAGGCGATCGGCTCCAGCCCCGCCGCCTGGGCCGCCTGCTCCACCTTCTGGCCGTGTTCGTCGGTGCCGGTCAGGAAGAAGACGTCATATCCCGCCAGCCGCTTGAAGCGCGCGACCACGTCGGCGGCGACGGACGTATAGGCGTGGCCGATATGGGGCGCCCCGTTCACATAATAGATCGGTGTCGTGACGTAATAGCGCCCTGTCATATTCCACTCACCAGTGTCAGGCCGGTCAGGATGGCCTGATGTTTATCCAGATTGAAGCGTTCCGTCTCGGCCCGCAGATGGACCAGCCGACGCCACAGATCGACCATGCGGTCGGCCGGCGCGCCGGCCGGCGTCCGTCCGCGCACCGCATCCCGCGTCCGAACCGATATGGCATCGCACAGGAGATTGAAGAAGACCGAAAAACCATTCTCCCGCTTCAGAACGGCCTCCGCGATGTCGTACATCGCCCCCGCCCCGACCGGTTCGCGCAGGATACGGTCCACCAGCACGCCGAGTTCCGCGCCGTCCCCCGCCAGCAGCGCCAGGGCGCGGCCGGGCGCGCCCTGGGCCAGCGGCACGATCCGCGCGATGTCCGCATCGGGCATGTCGCCGGCAAGATACCCCATGGCCTCGTGCATGTCCCGCGCCGCCAGCGGGGCCAGCGGCAGGGTGCGGCAGCGGCTGCGGATGGTCGGCAGCAGCCGCCCCGGCGCCGCGCACGTCAGGATCAGGATCGCGCGCGGCGGCGGTTCCTCCAGGATCTTCAGGATGGCGTTGGCGGCGCTGCGGTTCATGTATTCCGCGCCGTCCACCACCACCACGCGCCAGCCGTCCTCGGCCGCCGTGCGGTGCATGAACTGACCGATCGGGCGCACATCGTCGGCCACGATCTCGGCCCGCATCTTCTGCCGCTTTTCGTCCACCCCCCGCGCGATGGTCAGCAGGTCGGCATGGCTGCCGGCGGCGATGCGCCGCGCGGTGGCCGAGCCGGGGTCCTCCCCGTTCAGCAGTACCCGCGCCATCCAGAAGGCGAACGTCGCCTTGCCGATCCCCTCCGGCCCGGTGACCAGCCAGGCATGATGCAGCCGCCCGGCCCGCACGGCGTCCAGAAAGGCGGCCTGTGCCGCCCTGTGCCCGACAAGGCGGTCATTTTCGCGCGGCGCGGGCGCCACGATCACGCCGGCCCGGAACGGGAGGCGAGGCAGGCATCGACACGCGCCGCGATGTCACGGGCAACCGCATCCGCCGGCCGGTCGGCGGGAATGGGCAGGCACCGCCCCGGCGCCGCGCGCGCGATGGCGTCGAACCCGTCGGCCACGCGGGCATGGAAGGCCTCGTCCGCGGCCTCGTACCGGTCGGAACGCTGGCCCCGCGCGGTCAGGCGCGCCAGCGCCCGGGTGCGCGGCAGGCCCAGCACGAAGGTCATGTCCGGCACCACCCCCATTCGCGCCCCCAGCGCCTGGATCAGGTCCAGGATCTGCGGGTCCCCCTGGCCAAGCCCATACCCCTGATAAGCCAGGGTGGAATCGACGAACCGGTCGCAGATCACGACCTGCCCCCGGTCCAGCGCCGGCCGGATCAGGCGGTCCACATGGTCGCACCGCGCGGCGAAATGGACCATGATTTCGGCCCGCAGGGACAGGTCATGCCCGCCGAACAGCAGGAAATCGCGCAGCGCCTCGGCCCCCGGCGTGCCGCCGGGTTCGCGGGTGCGCGCGACATCGTGCCCGGCCGCGCGCAGGTGCGCCTCCAGAAGCCGCGCCTGCGTCGACTTGCCGGCCCCCTCGCCGCCCTCGAAGGTGATGAACAGTCCAGGCACCGCCTTCAGTGCCGGCCCAGTTTCTGGCCCAGCACCGTCGACGCCCGGGCGAACAGGCCCAGCCGCGCCACGTCCTGGCCGGCGGCCAGACTCATGCGGATGTCGGCCAGGCCGGGGTTGGCGATCACCAGTTCGCCCAGCACCTGCCCGGCCGCGACCGGGGCCTGCACCGGCGCCTGGTAATCGACGCCAACATGGGTGCGGGACCGCCAGCCATGCGGCAGGGTCATCACGATATCCCGCGTGGCGACCAGCGGCACCGTGGGCGCGGTGCCCAGCCAGACCGCGGCATGCTCCACGACGTCGCCCCGGCGGAACAGGACCGCGTTCTCGAAATTCGCGAAGGACCACTCCAGCAGGCGCTCGCCCTCATGCGCGCGGACATTGCTGGAGGGCATCCCGTTCAGCGCCAGGACGATGCGGTTTCCGCCCCGATCGGCGCTGGCGCACAGGCCGAACCCACCGGCGTCAGTGTGCCCGGTCTTCAGCCCGTCGGCCAGCCCCTTGTCCACCAGGACGTTGCGATTGCCCTGGGCGATCTTGTTGAAGCGATAATCCTTCTCGGAAAAGAAGTGGTAATATTCGGGGAAGTCGCGGATCAGGCGCACCGCCAGCGTCGCCACGTCGCGCGCCGACATGTAGTGGTTGTCGGCGGGCCAGCCGGTGACGTTCACGAAATGGGAATTCGTCAGGCCCAGCCGCCCCGCCTGGTCGTTCATCAGGGCGACGAACTGCTCCTCGGACCCGGACACGCCTTCGGCCAGCACGATGCAGGCGTCGTTGCCCGACTGGATGACCATGCCCTGGATCAGATCCTGCACCGGGATGCTCTCGCCCAGCGGCACGAACATCTTCGAGCCCTGCATCCGCCAGGCCTTCTCGCTGACCGGCAGGGGCTGGTCCAGCTTCAACCGGCCGGATTTCAGCATGCCGAACACGATGTAGGCCGTCATCATCTTGGTCAGCGAGGACGGCGGCATCCGCTCGTCCGCCGCCTTTTCCAGCAGGACGGCGCCGGTCGTGTAATCGACGATGCACGCCCAGCGCGCCGTCGTGTCCAGCGGGCCGATCGGGGTGGCCGCGGGCGGCCCGACCGGCGCGGCCGGGGCGTCGCCGTCATCCCCCGCATCGTCCGACGCGGCGGCCGGGGCGTGGGCATGGGACGACGCGGCGCGGTGCCGATGCGGCGCCGCGAACGCAAGAGAGCCGGAAGCGGCCAGCGAGGCCGATCCGGCAAGAAGGAACCTTCGGGTCTGCACGTTCATCCCTATTCGACGACGATCCGGGCACCGGTTACTCCGGCACCCATGGCCTGGTCCAGTCCCCGGTCCGCGTCGGCGGCGGTCGTGAACGGCCCGACATGTACCCGCCAGGCCGCCTTGCCGCGATCGCGCACCGGAACAACACGGCCACCGGTCCTGGCGGCGGCAATTTCAGCATAGCGAAGTGTCGAGAATGTGCCGGCATCCACCCACAGCAGACCCCCCTCGACATAGCCCTGACGCACCGATGCGGGCAGGTCGCGCATCACCGCCACCGCATCCGCCGCATCGCCGCCGCCCGAGGGCGCGGCGACGATCGTGCCGCCGGCGCCCGGATGATCGAGCGATTCCGCGCGGACCTGGCCGGCGGGGGCCGCGCTGACATCCAGATGCTGCCCCCCCGGCAGGGTCTCGGCCAGTTGCTCGTTCAGCCCCTCGATCCCGGTGACGGCCACCCGGACCGGATTGGCGCCGATCCCCAGCAGGGCGGCGGCCCGCGGCGTCAGCGACACCAGCCGCCCCGCCGAGACCGGACCGCGATCGTTCAGGCGAACGGTGATCTCGCGCCCGTTTTCCAGGTTACGGACCGTGACGATCGCCGGCAGTTGCAGGGTGGCGTGGCTGCCGGTCATGGCATTGCCGTCGTAATGCTCGCCGTCCGCCGTCACATAGGGCGTCTGGTCCGGGTCGGCGACGGCCAGCCCCGTCGCCCGATAGGAAAAATCTTCCTGCGGATAGCGCCAGACGCCGCCCATGCGATAGGGCGCGCCAATGACATAATGGGGCGAGGCCGGCGGCAACGGGGGTTCCTCGGGCCGATGGCAGCCGGCCAGCGCCGCCGCCATCAGCACGGCGCAGACACGCCTCACGTCACGTCACGACCCAGCAACCCGACCGCCAGCGCGTAGAAATCGGACGGGTTATAGCGGCGGATGACCGAAAAATTGCGATAGACCATGAAGGCCTCGCCCCCCGGCCCGTCCGGCCGGATCACCGCGCCGGTGACGTCCCCGCGCGAGAACGCGCTGCCATCCGGGCGACGGACCCCCAGCCCCATCCAGTCGGTCAGGGTCATGCGCCGGTCGCGCCCCAGCCGGTCCTGGCCCAGGGCGGCCGGAACGGACACCGCCTGCCCCCACGGCTCGCCCGCCACCCAGCCGCACTTGCCCAGGTAGTTGGCGATGGACGCAAAGACGTCGGGTTCGCTGGTCCAGATGTCCCGCCGTCCGGTCCCGGTATAATCGACGGCGTAGCGCAGATAGGCGCTGGGCATGAATTGCGGCTGCCCCATCGCGCCGGCATAGCTGCCGATCATCCGCTCGGGCTCGACGTCGCCATGGTCGAGGATCCGCAGCGCGTTCATCAGTTCGGACCGGAAGAACGACGCCCGCCGTCCGTCATAGGCCAGCGTCGCCAGCGCATCAGTGATGCGGAACGTGCCGATCCGGGTCCCGTATGCGGATTCCAGCCCCCAGATCCCCATCAACGGCTGCACATCCACGCCATAGCGCTGCCCCACCGCCGTCAGCAGCGCGCGACGCGCCTGCGCGGCGCTGCGTCCATCGGCGATCTTCTTGTCGGTGAGCACCCGCTGGCGGTACTGGGCCCAGGTCAGCGTGAATTCCGGCTGGTGACGGTCGAGTTGCAGCACCTTGTCGTTCGGCGCCTGCAGCGCCAGCGCCCGCCCCACCACCGACGCCGACAGGCCGTCGCGCAGCGCCTCGGCCCGGACGCCGGCCAGGAAGGCGGCATACGACGTCGCCGGCGCGGCGCGGGCCGGCGTGCCGACCAGGGCGACGCCCCCGCTCGCACAGGCTGCCGAGGCGGAAAAAAGGAAGGCGCGACGTCCGATCATGACGCATAGCTGTGCCACATCTGGCCGGGGCCTTTCAATCCTCGCCGCCCCGCCTGGGCGATTTGTCGGCCGGGACGAAGCATGCCACAAGGACCGCCTCTCCGGACCCGAGGCGGATCGCGCCGGGGCCGAAGCCCGGACACATGACGATCCGGGTCAAAATATCAGAGTTGGGCGACGCGACCGCATGAATCGGGTCGCATCGTCCAACGGCAAGAGGCTTGATGAAGTGACGCATGTGACCCTACCGCTCCCGCCGCTGCGACGCTGAACGCCGGCGCGTCCCCGTCATGTTCCCGTCCCTTTCCGCCCTGCTCGCCAGCGCCGGCACGTCGCCGTTCGTCCAGGCGCTGGCGATCATCATCGGGACCTTCATCCTGGAAGACGCGGCGACGATCGTGACCGCGATGGAGGTCCAGACCGGCCAGGTCTCGCTGGGGGTCGCGCTCGTGTCCCTCTATATCGGCATCGTGGTGGGCGACCTCGGCCTCTACGGCCTGGGGCGCCTGGCCGCCCTGTGGCCGCCGGCTCGGCGCTGGGTCGCCGTTCCGGGCACGGGCCAGCAGGGCCCCGACAGCCAGGGCTGGTTCGGCCGGAACGTCTTTCGCATCGTCTTCATCAGCCGCTTCATCCCCGGCGCGCGCCTGCCGCTTTATACCGCCTGCGGATTCTTCCGGGCCAGCATCGGTCGTTTCGCCGGCGCGGCAGTCGTGGCGACGCTGATCTGGACATCGCTGCTGTTCGCTGTTTCGCTACGCATCGGCCAGTTCCTGATCGACCATCTGGGCGCGTGGAAATGGCTGGGCATGGCGGGATTCGTCCTGACCATCATTCTTGTCGGCCGGATCGTGGCCACCGTGCGGAGTCCGTCCCGATGAACCAGGCCTCGACCGCCGCGACGCCGGCCGCCGGCAAGACACGCCAGCCCTCACCGCTGTCGCTGTTCGAATTCTGGCCGGGCTGGGTATTCTATACCCCGGTCGTGCTCTACTGGATCCTGATGGGCCTTCGGCACCGGGATTTCAGCCTGCCGACAGCGGCGAATCCGCGGATCGAGACCGGCGGCCTGTGCGGGGAAAGCAAGACCTCGATCCTGGACATGGCCGGGGACGAGGCCCGGCGCTGGATCGCCCCCTACACCACCATCGTCACCGGATCGACCGACGATGGCCGGGCGGCGCGCATGGCGCTGGAACAGGCCGGCCTGTCCCTGCCCGTCGTCCTGAAGCCCGATATCGGCTGCAACGGCACCGGGGTGAAGCTGATCGAAAGCCAGGACGACCTGGCCCTGACGCTGGACCAGTATCCGCGTGGCATCCGCCTGGTCCTGCAACGGCTGATCCCCTTCGAGCACGAGGCCGGCGTCTTCTACATCCGCCATCCCGACGAGGCGCAGGGGCGCATCACGTCACTGACCTACAAGGAAGCGCCGGTGCTGGTCGGCGACGGACGCTCCACGGTGCGGCAGTTGATCGACGCCGACGCGCGGACGCGCCTGGTCCCGCATCTCTACCTGCCCCGACTGGGCGAACGGGTGCACGACATCCTGCCGACGGGCGAACCCCTGCGGCTGGTCTTCGCGGGGAATCATTGCAAGGGGTCGATCTTCCGCAACGGCGCCGACGACATCACCCCGGCGCTGGTCGAACAGATCGACCGGATCATGCAGGACGTGCCCGATTTCCATTTCGGCCGGATCGACCTGAAATTCGAATCGATCGCCGCCCTGCGCCTGGGCGTGGGGTTCGAGATCATCGAGATCAACGGAGTCGGCTCCGAGGCCACCCATATCTGGGATTCTCGCACCACCCTGCGCGAAGCCTACGCCACGCAGTTCCTGCATTACCGCGAGACGTTCCGGATCGGCGCCAAGAAGAAGAAGGCGGGCTGGCGCACCAGCGGCGCCTTCACGATGCTGCGCTACTGGCGGTTGCAGAGACGGCTGCTGGCCTCCTATCCTCTGAACGATTAGCACTCCAGTTGCATTTTTGACCTGACGCGCCTTCTCCGGCGCGGAAAAATGCGACCGCCTGGGCGCGCCGCCCCTCGACACAGGCCGCGCGCGGCATCACCTCCCTGTTTATCCACAGATCCGGCGCCCCCGGCCAGACGCGCCCCCTGGGCCACCCGTCCGAAGCCGGCGCCGGTTCGGTCCGGGAGCAGACCTCATGGACGACGAAGACATCAGCCGCTTCGCGGCAACCCTGCGCGGGCCCGTCATTCAGGCGGGTGACGCGGAGTATGACGACGCCCGCAGGCTCTATAACGCCATGATCGACAGGCGGCCGCGCCTGATCGCCCGTTGCGCCGACGCCGCCGACGTCATGGCCGCCGTGGCGTTCGGCCGCGACAAGGCCCTGCCCATCGCCATACGCGGCGGCGGCCATAACGGACCCGGTTTGGGCAGCGTCGATGACGGGCTGGTCATCGACCTGTCGGCCATGAAGGGCATCCGCGTCGATCCCCGCAACCGTACGGTCAGGGTGGGTCCCGGCTGCACGACCGGGGAGGTCGACCATGCCACCCACGCGTTCGGCCAGGCTGTGCCCTTCGGGATCATCTCCACCACCGGCGTCGCCGGCCTGACGCTGAGCGGCGGCCATGGCTATCTGGCGCGGCAATACGGCCTCGCCATCGACAGCCTGATCGAGGCCGACGTGGTGCTGGCCGATGGTCGCTTCGTCGTCGCCGGCGAAGACGACAATGCCGATCTTCTCTGGGCGCTGCGCGGGGGCGGCGGCAATTTCGGCGTAGTGACCAGTTTCCTGTTCCGTACCCATCCGGCGGACAGGCTCTATGGCGGACCGATCATCTTCGACCTGTCGGACGCGGAAACGGTGATGCGATGGTATCGGGATTTCCTGCAGAACGCATCGGACGCGTTCTACATCTTTCTCGGCCTGCAGACGGTGCCGCCCAGTGCGCCCTTCCCGCCCGAACATTGGGGGAAACGGATGTGCGTGCTGCTCGTCTCGCATAACGGCGACGGGGCCGAGGCCGCCGTCAACGCCGTCCGCCCCGCCCTGCCGACGCCGCTCATCGACTGGGCGGGGCCGATTGCCTATCCGATGCTGCAGACCCTGTTCGACGCGCTCTGCCCGCCGGGGCTGCAATGGTACTGGAAGGGCGATTTCGTCAAATCGCTGCCGGACGCGGCGATCGCGGCCCATATCGCGCATGCCGCCCAGGCCCCCAGCGCGCTGTCGCTCATGCATCTCTACCCGATCGACGGCGCGGTGCACGCGAAGGCCCGGGGCGATACCGCATGGGCCGTCCGCGACGCGACATGGTCCATGGTCATCGCCGGCGTCGATCCCGATCCGGCCAGGGCCGATGCGCTGCGGGACTGGGCACGGGCGTATTGGGCGGCGGTGCACCCCTTCGACCTGGAAGGCGCCTATCCCAATTTCATGATGGATGACGAAGGCGAAGGCCGGATCAAGGCGAGCTACGGCGCCAACTACCCGCGCCTCGCCGCCCTCAAGGCGAAATTCGACCCCACCAACCTGTTTCACGTCAACCAGAACATCCGCCCGGCGGCGTGACAGCGTCGCGGACGGATTTCAAAGGATGAAGGAAGGGGTCGGTTCCCGCATAACGCTCATGCGGTCACCGATTATGGGGTCTCGGGCCACGCGGCTAGGCTGGCGGACATGACGCATGATCCCGCCTGGCCCGATCCCGAACATATTGGTATTCCGCGCGACCCGGAGACCACCGGCCCCCACGCGCTGCTCGACCCACAGGGCGAGAAAATCTGGGGATGGTGGGAGGCGCACCGGCGCCTGTGGGTCCTGTCCCGCTGGCGGCAGAAACACGCGGGACCGGCCATGGCGGCGTGGCGCTATCTCGGCCCCGCCCGCTGGCCGGAAACGGATGGCGGGTCGGAAGACGACCCGACCTAGCCAGCGCGTGGCGGCTTCCGCAGGGCGGTTTCCGGAAACGCTGCCGGGCAAGACCGGCATCAGATCAAATATGTTTCCGAGCACTAATGATAAAAATCTTCTCCATTCCACATGGTAGAAATGGATTTATCATTTTTTGAAACGCACAGTGGAGGCACACAGCAATAAGCATTCATTTGCTTATATGCTGCACATAAAAAATTATCCAAGCTTCCATTTTTATATAAACCGCCAACAATATCAATATTAAATGTCATATCTCTTATTGGAATTATGGAATTCATCAATTTACCAGCCCCTCTGGGAGATATAGCGTACCCACAAAGGCCAAATGCCTCCAATAATTTCACGGCCTTCGCATCAATGGTAATATCTGAAAAATTATCCGCATTTTCTGCGAATTTTTTACTATTGAAAGAAACAACTCCGTCCAAAACTCCAGGAACTATACACAAATATAAACTTGCATCAAAATTATTTCCAAATAAAACAATATCCCAATCCTCACCCAGAGAATCTATTACCTTTTTACATTCCGATGTGAAGTTTTTACAAATTATTGCATCATCTTCAAATATACATGCAGATTTTCCGCTCTCGATAACACCGCTCCACAGATATATATGGGAAAGCGCGTTTGCTATTGCGGCATTTCCATAAATGCAATCTTCATTCAATATCCCTCTGCCTATGAGGTCATTTTTATTTATATTTTGTTTATCTACAGCACTAAATCTCTCAATGTTTTCTACATGAAAATTTTTTTCTAAAAAAATTTCCCTCCTTTTGACGTCCTTGTCTCTATTTATATAGATATATTTCATGCTCCGCCCCGACCGATTATTTCTGTCATTCCGACCGCCCCCGACGCGCCGCCCTATTGCGTCGAATCGGACGGCAGGCCGCCATTGCCGAAGATGTAGTTGCTGACCTGCTGCTCCAGGCTGACGGCTTCCTGGGCGTTGGTGATGACGGCCCCGGGCGCCAGGCGCGCCGCCGCCTTGCCGGGCACGATCATCAGCGCATCGTCCGCAGTCATCGTGGCGCTGCCGATCATGACACCCGAATCGGCGGGCAGCGACAGGTTCCGGTCCACGGTGAAGCGGACATCGGCCATATAGCTGGCCGGGTCCAGGGTGATGGCGGCGACGCGGCCGACGGGCACGCCGGCCAGTTGCACCTCGGCCCCCACATGCAGGCCGTTCGCCGACAGGAAACGCGCGTCCAGCGCATAGCGATCATGGCTCAGATCGACCTGCGTCGCCCGCGCATAGGCATAGAACGCCCCGGCGACCAGCAGGACCAACCCGCTGAAAATTATCGCGCTGCCATTTTCTCGCGCCAAACGTTCCTCCTAAATCCCGAAGCGGTATCCGCTTGCGGCATCCCCGAAAACTGGGGCACGACAACATTGTAATTCGCCATGGACAGCCGGACAATGACACTCATCCAAGCTATCTTGATTGCCATCCTGCAAGGCGCCACGGAATTGTTTCCCGTGAGCAGCCTGGGGCACGCCGTGATCGTGCCCGCCCTGTTGCACTGGTCGCTCGATCCCCATGGCGACACCTTCCTGCCCTTCCTGGTGATGCTGCACCTGGGAACGGCGGTGGCGCTGCTGGTCTTCTTCTGGAAGGACTGGTCTGCGATCGTCCAGGGCCTGACCGGCCGGGACGGCACCCAGCGACAGGCCGAAAGCATCCATATCATCGCGCTGCTGGTGGTCGCCACCATCCCGGCAGTCATCATCGGAGGGGCCCTGGAGCATTGGCTGCGCGCCCTGTTCGGCACCGCGCGATTCGCCGCGATCTTCCTGATCCTGAACGGCGCCCTCCTGCTGGTGACCGAACGGATCAAGAGCCGCGAGCGCGTCCACCCCGACCGGGCCATCGCCGCGCTGACCTACGCCGACGCCGCCGTGATCGGCCTGTGGCAATGCCTTGCCTTTCTGCCGGGCATTTCGCGGTCGGGGGCAACCATCATCGGCGGCCTGCTGCGTAACCTCAATCACGAAGGGGCCGCGCGCTTCTCGTTCCTGATGGCCCAGCCGGTCATCATCGCCGCGACGGTGCGCGAGGCCTTCCACCTGCGCCATGTCGACATCCCGCCCGGCACGATGCAGACCGCGACGATCGGCGCGGTGATCGCCGCCATCACCGCCCTGGCCAGCACCGCGTTCCTGATGCGCTATTTCCACAGCCACGAACAATGGGCGCTGCGGCCGTTCGGCTATTACTGCCTGGGAATCGGCGCGGTGGCCTTTGTCCTTCTCGGCCACTGACCTGCTGCGGAACCCGACCTTATGCGCCCCTTTTTATCCGCCCTACCCCTCCTGGCCCTGCTGGGGCTGGGCGCCGCCCCTGCCAACGCCGTCCGCGCCAACATCGCGATCCAGCCCGTATCGCGCATGGACACGCCCTGGTGGCGCCAGCGATTCGCCGAAAAGCAGGCCGAAATCGCCCATGGCCGATTCGATGTCGTCTGGCTGGGCGATTCGATCACCCAGAACTGGGAACGGAACGGGCCGGAAGCCTGGCGCGATTTCGCCCCGGTGTGGCAGCGGTATTACGGCGACCGGCACGCCCTCAACCTGGGGTTCAAGGGGGACAGCACCTGCCACGTGCTGTGGCGCCTGGCCCATGGCGAGCTGGATTTCCGTACCCCACCCCGCCTGTTCGTCGTTCTGATCGGGGCCAATAATTTCGGCCATGTCCATACGGACGCGGGGCAGACCTATCCGGGCGTCGTCCGGATCGTCGACACGATCCATGCCCGATTCCCGTCCAGCCGCGTCCTGCTTCTGGGCGTCCTGCCGTCCATCCGCTCGGCCTGGATCACGGCGAACACCCGCCAGCTCAACCGTGCGTTGCAGGACGATATCCGCCGGGGCCGCCCCTGGCTGCACTATGCGGATGTCGGGACGGCGGTGGAACGTGACGGCGCGCCCGATCCGTCGCGCTTCCTCGACCCGCATCTGACGCCCCCCGATCCGCCCCTGCACCCGACCGCCACGACGCAGGAGGCGATCGCCCGCATGATCGAACCCGCCGTCGCCGACGCCCTGGCGGATCGTCGCCATTGACCACCCGCAGGATCGAACAGGGCGGCAACTCCTTTTCATTGCGATACAGTTTTTGCGCGGCATGTTAGGCTTCGTTTCATGCCGACTGTTCCCTCCTCGCCCCGGCGCCTGGCGCTTCGCAAATCCATCCAGCAGATCGAGTCCGAAAGCCTGACGCACGGGTTGCGCCGCACCCTCGGTCCGGTCCAGCTCATGATGCTGGGAATCGGCTCGACGATCGGCGCCGGGATCTATGTCATGACCGGCACCGCCGCCGCGAACTATGCCGGGCCGGCCATCCTGCTGTCCTTCCTGGTGGCTGGCCTGGCCTGCCTGTTCACGGCGTTTTCCTACGGGGAACTGGCCTCGACGATGCCGGTGTCGGGCTCGGCGTACAGCTACGCCTATGTGTCGATGGGCGAACGCGCCGCCTGGGCGGTGGGATGGCTGCTGCTGCTGGAATATGGGGTGTCCTGCGCGGGCGTGGCCGCCGGGTTTTCCGGCTATGCCACCAGCCTGCTGCAGGATCTGGGCGTCACGGTCCCCTCCTTCCTTCACGCGTCCCTGGTGCAGACGCTGCCGACCGCCCATGGGGCCAGCCTGCTGGTGGCGCCCCGGATCGACCTCGTGGGGGCGTCATCCGTTCTGCTGGTCACGTTCTTCCTGGTCCTGGGCGTCGAGGAATCGGCCCGGATCAATACGTTCATCGTGTTTATCAAGGTCGGTGTGCTGATGCTGTTCCTGGCGGTGGGCATTCATTACGTCCACCCGTCGTACCTGGTGCCGTTCATCCCGCCGCGCGAAGGCGGGTTCCATTACGGGGTGCCGGGCATCTTCCGCGCGGCCTCGGTCATCTTCTTCGCCTATGTGGGGTTCGAGACCGTATCGACCGCATCGGCCGAAGCCCGAAACCCACGGCGCGACGTGCCGCTGGGCATCATCGGGTCCCTGCTGGTCTGTACGCTGGTCTATATCTGCGTGGCCGCGGTGCTGATCGGCATCGTCCCGTACCGCAAGCTCGGCGTGGCCGATCCCCTGGCTATCGCGGTCGATACGATCGGTCAGCCCTGGCTGGCGATTCTCATCAAGATCGGCGCGGTGACCGGCCTGTGCTCGGTGATTATGGGCCTGCTCTACGGCCAGACGCGCATCTTCTTCACCATCGCCCGCGACGGGCTGCTGCCGCCGATGTTCTGCCGGCTGCATCCGAAATTCTGCACGCCCTGGATCGGCACCATCGTCCTGGGCCTGGTCGTGGCGGTGGCGACCGCGACGCTGCCGATCGACATCATCAGCGACCTGGTCAGCCTGGGCACGGCAACGGCGTTCGGCATCGTCTGCTTCACCGTGATCTGGCAGCGCAACACCCGGCCCGACCTGCCCCGCCCGTTCAGCGTGCCCCTGGGCGGGGTGCGGATCGGCGGGGTGTGGATCGGCGTCTCGCCGGCGCTGGGCATCCTGTTCTGCGTCATCATGATGGTCCCGCTGTTCGTGGACATGATCCGCGCCCTGTGGAACGGCAACCCCCTGCCGGCCATCCTCCTGGGAAGCTATGTCGTCCTGGGCGTGCTGGGCTACGTCTTCTACGGCCGGTCGCATTCGCTCCTGGGCCGCGAGAACGCGGCCGTCAGGTCCCTGTCCTGACCGGGTTCGGGCACGCCCGAGCCAGCCCCCTCAGGAGACGGACGGCGGCGGCGCGCTGCCCGGCCCGGTGTAGGACCCCGGCGGCGGCCGATCGACCAGCGGCGAGACGATACCTGTGGTGGTCAGGACATCCTGGCCGGCAAGTGACGTAACATGGGCCATCCGTTCCCGCGGCAGCGCCTCGGGGCATTCGTCGCGCAGGAAGACGATGATCTTCTCGCGGATTTCGCACCGCAGGTCCCAGCTCTGCAATGCCGTGCGGGCGCTGGCGATGATCCGGATGGTCATGACCTGCGCGCTGCAATCCGAAACCTGAACGTCGAAGACTTTTCCATCCCACAGGGCCGTTGACCGGACGATGTCGTTCAGCCGCGCCCGGATGCGATCCATCGGCGCGTGGAAATCCACATGCAGGAACACCACCCCGATCAGCGCCGCCGAATTATGCGTCCAGTTCTGGAACGGATTTTCCAGAAAGTAGGAAATCGGCACGATATGACGGCGCCAGTCCCAGACCCGCAGCACGACATAGGTCGCGTTGATTTCCTCCACCCAGGCCCAGTCGCCGTTGATGATAATCAGATCTTCCATGCGGATCGGCTGCGTCATGGCGATCTGCATGCCCGCGATCAGGTTCGTCAGCAGCGGCCGCGCGGCCAGGCCGACCACGACGGACGCGGCCCCGGCCGAGGCAAAGAGGCTCAGCCCGTATTCGCGCACCGATTCGAACGTCATCAGGGCCGATCCCACCGTCAGCAGCCCCACCAGGATGTCGGCCATCCGCCGCAGCACGCGCACCTGGGTCATGTGCGTGCGCGACAGGATGTCGTCCCGGTCGTCCTTGCCGTTGATGCGCGTCAGATAGGCGTCCGACAGGATACGCATCGCCACGATCGCCGCGTAGCCCAACATGAGCACGAACAGGACCAGCAGCCCATGCCCCGTCGCCTGCCGCGTCGCGTACGAAAAGCCCGAGGCCGGAAGCGCCGTGCCCACGAAGATGATGACCAGCATGATGCGCGCCGGGCGCTGCATGGCCAGGGTAAAGGACCGCACGAACGCCCCGCGCTTCTGTCCGGGAATCCGCAGAACCAGCTTGGTGATGATGCGGCTGAGGATTTCCGCCATCAGTCCGGCCGCGCACAGCATCAGGACCGACGCCACCGGCGCCGGCAGCCAGCCGAGCAGCTTGCGGATATCGGTCAGCAGGGAAATAAACTCGGTTTTCATCACGGCATGGATTCCGGTCTCTCGTCTCGAAGGCGGGGGATAGGGCGGGCATGAATAAAGCCATATCAATGGAAACGGGAGTTTTCTTTAACCGTCGTGACAAGGTTTACATCCCATGCGCCGAACGGGTTGACTTTGGCCGACCGGGGCGATATCTCCCAACCACCCGACGCGATGGCGGCGTAGCTCAGCGGTAGAGCAGGGGAATCATAATCCCTTGGTCGGCGGTTCAAATCCGTCCGCCGCTACCATCCGTCGGGTCTTTCCCCTTCATATCCCCGTACGAAAATCCGTTCGCGCGACATGCCCGGATCCACTCCGGGCCTGCCCTGCGCGGTGCCGCCTCACGACGGCGGTTCGCCCCCCCGCGCGCTCGCGGCGTCCCGCGCCGTGACATGGCCGATCCGATGGCTGAAATGGCCGATGGCGTAATTCGCGATGTCCGCCAGATCCTGATCGCGATATTCCGGCCCGAAGGCCGGCATGGTCATCGCCCCCTGGGCGGTATCGAGCCGCGATCCCTCGACCATGAGCTTCATCAGGTTGCGTCCCTGCGTCTCGCCGAGCGAGCGCGCGCCCCACAGGTCGGCAACCTCCACCTGTCGCCCCTGCCCGGTCGTCAGATGGCAGCCGGCGCAGGCCGCGGCGAACAGCCTGCCGCCGTTGCTGTCGTTGGGGCCGGTGGCCAGCGCGTCCGGGGTGATATTCGCCACCGTCTCGTCCGATCGCCGCGCCGGCAGGGTACGCAGATAGGTCACCATGGCCGAGATGTCCCGCGCCGTCAGGTACCGCAGGCTGTGGCTGACGACATCGGCCATCGGCCCGGCCGCCGTTCCATGGCCCCCGGCATGCCCGCGGGACAGATAGGCGGCCAGTTGCGTGTCGCTCCACGCCCCGATGCCACTGTCGGGATCGGGGGAGATGTTATAGGCGCGCCACCCGTCGGTCACCGCGCCGGCATAGGAATGCGCGCTGGACGTCGCCTGCATGATGTTGCGCGGCGAATGGCATTCGGCGCAATGCCCGGCGGCCTCGACCAGATACCGCCCCCGATTCCAGTCGGCCGATTGGCCCGGATCGTCGGCAAGGGCCGCCGATGGCAGGTTCATCAGGTTCCAGGCGATCATCACCGGCCGGAAACTGTAGGGAAACCGCACCGCGTTGGCCGGCGCCGGGGCATGGACCGGGTGCAGCGTATCCAGATAGGCGCGAATGGCCCGCACGTCATCGACCGTCATCCGCGCGTACGACGCGTAAGGCATGACGGGGTACAGATGCTTCCACCCCGGCGCCACGCCCGCCCGCACGGCGGACACGAACTGCGCGTCGCTATAGGTGCCGATGCCGGTTTCCCGGTCCGGCGTGATGTTGGGGGAATAGATCGTCCCGATTCCCGGCAGGACGAAGGCCCGGCCGCCAGCAAACGGGGCGCCGCCCGGCCGGGTGTGACAGACCTCACAATCCGCCGCGCGTTCCAGATACGCGCCCCGGGCGACCAGGTCCGCATCCGCCGCCCGCGCGCCCCGCGTGCCAGTCCCCAGCGCCGCAACGGCAAGAGACAGACAGACGGTCCGTCGCAGGACGCGGCGACGCGATTCGGCCGGCGCGCTCATGCCTGCCGCCCCGTCAGCGGCAGGGTCCGGTACCGCCGTCCGCTGGCGGCCGCCATCGCGTTGGCCAACGCCGCCGCCGCCGCCGCCGTGCCGGTTTCCCCTATGCCCCCCGGATCCTCGGTGCTGTCGATCAGATGGACGTCGATCATGGGCGATTCGTTCATGCGGAGGATCCGGTAGGAATGGAAATTGTCCTCCTGCACCCGGCCACCGCTGAGCGTGACCTCGTTATACAGGGCGGCACTGAGCCCGAAGATCAGGCCCCCTTCGATCTGGGACACGACCTGATCGGGGTTCACCACCCGTCCGCAATCCACGGCAACGATGACCCGCCGGACCCGCACGGCCCCGGTATCGGACATCTCGACTTCCATCACCGTGGCCAGGTACGACCCGAAGACGTACTGCAACGCCACGCCCCGGCCGACATGCGGCGGCAGCGGCGTGCCCCAGTTCGCTTTCTCGGCCGCCAGGTCCAGCACGGCGCGCGCGCGCGGGTTGTCGGCCGTCATCTTCCGCCGGAACGCCACCGGGTCGGCCCCGGCCTGGGCCGCCAGCTCGTCGATGAAGCTTTCCACCACGAACACGCCGCGCGTGCCGCCGACGCCCCGCCACCAGGCCGTCACCACGCCCGGCGCCTCGCGCCGCGCATATTCCAGGCGCGTCGCGGGAATCGCGTAGGGCGTCTCCGCCGTGGCGACCAGCAGATCGTCATCCATCCCGTTCGGCAGCAGGGCCTCGGGCGCCCAGCGGGCGACCACTGCCGGCCCGACGATGCGGTGTTCGATGCCCACCAGGTTGCCGTGCCGATCCAGCCCGCCGACCAGCCGGTCGACATAGGCCGGCCGGAAGCGGTCGAGCGTCAGATCTTCCTCGCGCGTCCAGACGATCTTCAGCGGATAGGACACCTGCCGCGCGAACTGGACCGCCTGGATCACATACTCATGTTCCAGCCGGCGGCCGAATCCGCCGCCGATATACTGGTTGTGGACATGGACCTTATCCTTGGCCAGGCCCGTGATCCCGGCCGCCGCATCGCGTGCCCGCAGGGGCACCTGGGACCCCACCCAGATGTCGCAGCGCTCGGGCGTGACCTGCACGGTGCAGTTGATCGGCTCCATCGGCGCATGGGCCAGCAGCGGCTGCTGGTATGTCGCCTCGACCCGCGTCGCGGCCCCCGCGACGGCGGCCCTGGCGTCGCCCTTGCTGTGGGCGACGATGGCCGGCCCGTCCAGCGCATCGTGAAGCTGGCGATAGATCGTCGCGGTGGTGACGGCGGCGTTCACCCCTTCGTCCCAGGTGATCGACAGCGCCTCCAGCCCCTTGCGGGCCGCCCAGAAATGATCGCCGACCACGCAGACCGCATTGCCGATCGTCAGCACGTCGCGCACGCCCGGCACCTTGCGCGCCGCGTCGGCATCGACATGCGTCAGGATGCCGCCCATGACCGGACAGGCCGCAACGGTGCCGACCAGCATGCCGGGGACCTGCACGTCGATGCCGAAGGTCGCGGTGCCGGCCACCTTGGCGGGAGAATCCAGCCGGTGCTGCGATTTGCCGATCAGCCGGAAAGTGGCGGGGTCGCGCAACGGCACCGGGGCCGTCGGCGCGGGCAGCAGCGCGGCGTCGGCCGCGACCTCGCCATAGGTCAGGCTGCGCCCGCTGGCCAGGTGACGGACCACGCCGGCCTCGGCCTGGCAGGTGTCGGGGACGACCGACCAGTGCGCGGCGGCGGCCTGGACCAGCAGGGTCCGCGCCGCGGCGCCTGCCTGCCGCAGCCCCGCCCAGGTAGCGATGGTCGATGTCGATCCGCCGGTCGCCTGGGTTCCCAGTTCCTTGGTGATGTACGCGTCGCCCGGCGGCGCGGCTTCGATCTGGATCTGGTCCAGCCCCACGGCCAATTCCTCGGCGATCAGCATCGCCTCGCCGGTATAGATCCCCTGCCCCATTTCCACATTGGGCAGGATCAGCGTGATCGTGCCGTCGGTCGCGACACGCACGAAGGCGTTGGGGGCGAAAGGCCCGGTCTCGTCCTCGACGATCCGCGTCGCCCCCCGGGCGGCACGGCGAGGCAACGCCGCCGCCAGCAACAGGCCGCCGGCGCCGGTCAGGACGCCGCGGCGCGACAGCATGGTCACGGCCATCATGCCACCCCGGCGGCGTTACGGATGGCGGCGCGGATCCGCCGATAGGTGCCGCAGCGACAGATATTGCCCGACATCGCCTGATCGATGTCCTCGTCCGTGGGATGCGGATTGGCCTTCAGCAGCGCTACCGCCGACATGATCTGCCCGGTCTGGCAATAGCCGCACTGCACCACGTCGATATCCATCCACGCCTGCTGCACGCTTTCGCCCACCAGGTCGCCGGCCAGCCCCTCGATCGTCGTCACCGGCCGCCCGGCCACCAGCGACGCCGGCAGCGAACAGGACCGGACCGGCTTGCCGTCGACATGAACGGTGCAGGCGCCGCATTCGGCGATGCCGCATCCGAACTTCGTGCCCGGCATGCCCAGCACGTCCCGCAGGACCCACAGCAGGGGCATGTCGTCGGGGACATCGACCTGATGCGCGACGCCGTTAACCTGCAATGTCAGCATGCATCCTCCGGACAGAACCAGCGGCCGGCGCCGATGGCGCCGACACGATCCCGTCTTGTAACAAAATATTGTTGGAAAGGGGAACCCGGCCTATGGCTGCCGGCCGTCGGCGCCGTCGATCGAGGCGGGCAGCGCGTCGGACAGCGACGCCGTCGCCAGAGCGATCGCCTCATCGGACGGGGCCAGCGCCTGGCCCTTGCCGGCGGGCAGCAGAAGGGCCTCCGACCTGTCCGAGGTCTCGCGCGCCCGACCCAGCGCGTCCAGGTTTTCGAGGATGACCGGATGTTCCGCGACCAGCCGGCGGAAGCGGCGGGCACTCATGGTCAGGAAATGCCCGAACTGCAGCGAACGGCTGATGGCGCGGACCGGCTCGCCCGACAGGGCTTCCTCCGCCCCGACGACGTCGCCGGCGCCGTAGCGGACATCGTGCTCGGCGTAATGGGTTTCGGCCAGGCCCGCACTGATGAAATAGACCGTCCTGACCTTCCGGCCCCGGCGATACAGCCGCTCGCCCGGCGAGGTGAAATGGATGGACATCTGCTTCGACAAATCATGCAGAACCCCGTCCGGTAGGCCACGAAAGGCCGGCAGGCCGCGCATCCGGGCTTCGATCCCCGTCTTGATGTCGAATTTGAGCCGGAAATCCAACTGCGCGCGCCGACGCTCGACATCCCGGTGCAGTTCCCGGTGCAGTTCCTCGCTGATGAGGGATTCGGACATCAGCGCGTCATATTCCTCGCCCTCCAGCCGCAGGGCGACCTGCTGCAGCAGCCGGCTCTCCAGGGCTTCGGAATAGCCGTGATAATGCAGCCGCAGGGTCTGGAGGGCCTCGTTCAGCAATTTGCGCTGACGTTCCAGCACCTCGCCCACGATCTCGCCGATGCGGCTGCCCAGGGTCGGTTCCATCCGCGTGCGCATGAACCGGATCAGCGACAGCGACACGAAATAGCTGATCATCAGCATCTCGAACCGCTCGGTCATGCAGTACGTCAGCGGCTGGTCGAAATGAAACCGGTGATGGATCGCCTGGGCGATGCGGAAACGCAGCGACGGACGCAACCGCCGGCGCAGGGCGCGGACATAGCCGAACCGCCCTTCCAGCCGCGCGCCGTCAACCATCGCCTCGGCCGAACGCAGCAGCGTCTCCATCACCGGGCGCGACAGGCCCTGGATGCGGAACAGATCCAGCAGGATCGAGCGTTCCTTGTTGGCCACGACGATCAGCGCCAGCGTCACCCGCTGCCGGTCGCCCAGCGCGGTGTCGAAGGTATTGGCCTGTTCTTCCTCGGCCACGCGCTCGTCCAGCATGCCGATGACGCCGCCGGCCACATTGCGCGAGAATCCCAGTTCGTCGGCCATGTCGCGGGTGCGGTCCCGCACCTCGCCCAGGCCGATGCCCAGCACCTGATGCCGCAGCGCCTGGTCGATCGGCGAGAGCTGGTCCAGCTTCAGGAACAGCACCAGGTAGCGCAGGGTCGTGCCGTTGACGAACAGCGTAATCAGCACGAATCCGGTGGCGATGATGCCGATGAAATGCGCGACCGGGGTCGAGACGTGCTCGTTCTCGGTCACCGCCAGGGCCAGCGCCAGCGTGATCGCGCCGCGCAGCCCGCCCCAGACCATCGTGACCTTGAAGGGGGTCGGCACCGGCGGGGACAGGCGCGTGGCCGCCAGCACCGGCAGCAGGCCGAACACCACGGCACCCCGGGCCAGCAGCCCGGCGCCCGTGGCGATCAGGATCAGCACGCAGTCCCACCGCGTCATGCCCACCAGAAGGCGCGGCACCAGCATCGACGCCAGGACAAAGACCAGCGACCCCGCCCAGAACACCAGTTGCTGCCAGAGCTCCTCCAGGAAGCGCCAGGTCTGCGGGCGGAAGGTCGATGGCCCGTAGACCGACAGCGTCAGCCCGGCGGCGGCGGTCGCCACCACGCCCGAAAAGCCCAGGAATTCGTCGCAGACGATATAGACGATATAGGGCAGCGCGACCGTCAGCGTGATTTCGGCGGCCGGCGCGGCGCCGATCGTCGTAATCAGCAGCAGGGTCAGCCGCCCGAACAGCACGCCCATGACGATGGCGCCGACGAACGACACCAGGAATTCCAGCACCGCGCCGCCGGGTTCGATCCGGTGATGCGACGTCACGGCGGCCAGCAGGATGGAAAAGATGGCAATGGCGGCGGCGTCGTTCAGCAGGGCCTCGCCTTCGACCAGCCGGGTCAGGCGGCTGGTCGCACCGATATCGCGGAAGATTCCGGCCACCGCCGACGGGTCGGTCGTCGCGACGATGGACCCCAGCAGCAGGCAGACCGACAGCGGCAGGCCCGCGAACGGAAACAGGGCCAGCCCGATGGTCGCCGTCGACACGATCACCGCGACCACCGCCAGCAGCAGCACCGTCGCGGTTTCATGCGCCAGGCGCCGGACATCGATCGCCAGCGCCCCCTGGAAGACCAGCGCCGGAAGGAAGATCAGCAGGAACGCCTCGCTGTTCAGCGGAAAATCCAGAAGCGTCTCGGCCGCGCCGTTGAGCAGGTCAGTGTAGGAACTACGCAGCACCAGGTCCGCCGAACCGCCCAGCACGATCCCCACGACGGCCAGCAGGACGGTCTCGGACACTTCAAGGCGGCGGGCGATCGGCTGCACCGCGCTGACGACCACCAGCAGCACGGCGATCGCCAGAAGAACCGCAGCAAGTCCCGTCACCGCCATCCGCTAACCTCTCCTCGTCGCATGGTGCATGCTATTTCACTATGGCAGGCAAGTATGAACTTATGATGGCCGTTTCAGGACATCCGGCACCGTCATTGGTTCCATCCTGGCCGGATGCGAATGTAGATTAACATTTCCGCCATCCAGACATGTCCGAAAAAGCATACAAGCCGGAATCGGGCAACGCATGGACAGTCACGTATTGCTGCACGTCCGATACATTACCGCGTCACCGGACGATTTATTGGGCGTGGGGCGAAGGGGGCACATCGGCGGTGGCCGCCAGCCAGCCCCGCACCTGCCCTTCGGGATCGGGCGCGCCGATAAAATCGGACACGGCCGATACGCAATCCGCCCCGGCCGCGATGCAGGCCCCGGCCCGGGCCAGCGTGATGCCGCCGATGGCGACCAGCGGCACCGGCCCCACCAGGCGCTTCCACTCACCCAGCCGCTCCACCCCCTGCGGGGCCCAGGGCATCTGCTTCAGCTTCGTCGGCCAGACCGGGCCCAGCGCCACGTAATCGGGGCCGACCGACAGCGCCCGGTCCAGTTCGTCCGGCGCGTGGGTGCTGACCCCCAGCCTGATCCCACCCCGCCGGATAGCGGCCAGGTCGGCGGTGTCGAGGTCCTCCTGGCCCAGATGAATGAAATCGATCCCCCCATCCAGCGCCAGTTGCCAGTAATCGTTCAGGACCAGGCAGACACCATGCCGTGACGCCCACGCCCGCGCCATCCGGACTTCGGCCCGCAGGTCGTCCGCCGGCAGGTCCTTGACGCGCAGCTGGATCAGCCGTGCCCCGGCGCCGCCCAGCCTGTCCACCCACACGGCGCGATCGACGACGGGATAGATCCGCGACGGCAGGATCATGCCAGCACCGCCCGGCCCAGGACCGGGGTGGACGGCACCGCCATGTCGCGCTCCTCCATCGGGTCGGCCCGGCGGGCGATCTGGCCGGCCTCGACCGCCAGGCGGAAGGCCGCCGCCATCGCCGCCGGGTCGCCGGCCCGCGCCACGGCGGTGTTAATCAGCACCGCGTCATATCCCAGCTCCATCGCCTGCGCGGCATGCGACGGCAGGCCGATCCCGGCATCGACGACCAGGGGCACATCCGGAAAATGCGCCCGCAGCGCCCGCAGGCCGAACAGGTTGTTCAGTCCCTTGCCCGACCCGATCGGCGCGCCCCACGGCATCAGGACCTCGCAACCCGCCTGCAACAGCCGTTCGGCGCCGACCAGATCCTCGGTCATGTAGGGAAAGACCTTGAACCCCTCCTCGCTCAGGATCCGCGCGGCCTCGACCAGGGCGAACATGTCGGGTTGCAGCGTATCCGACTCGCCGATGACCTCCAGCTTGATCCAGTCGGTCTCGAACACCTCGCGCGCCATGTGGGCGGTGGTGACCGCATCCTTCACCGTGTGGCAGCCGGCGGTGTTGGGCAGGACGGGCACGCCCAGGTCGCGGATCATCGACCAGAAAGCCTGCCCGGCCCGCAGCCCCGCCGATTCCCGCCGCAGCGAGACGGTGACGACCCCGGCCCGGGCCGCCCGTACCGCGTCGGCCAGGATCTCGGGCGACGGATATTGCGCCGTGCCCAGCATCAGGCGGGACGACAATTCTGTGCCGTAGAACAACATGGCTCAGCCTCCCTGCATGGGGGCCAGGATCTCGATCCGCGCCCCTTCGGCCAGCATATGCGCCCCCCGGCGGGACGCCGGCACGAAATCGCCGTCAACCGCGGTGGCCACCCGTGCGTCGCCATAACCCAGCTCGTCCAGCAGGCCGGCAAGGGTGGTGGTCGAGACCTCGCGCGCTTCCTCGTTCACCAGAATTTTCATCTGCCCCTCCTTCACCCTCCGGGTCGAAGCGCTCAGACGGCGCCGAACACGATATCGGCGGCCTGCCGCGCGCGGGCCGGCGACAGCAGAAAGCCGTGCCGGTACATCCCGTTCACATAAACCGTCCGGCCCTCCCGGGTCACGGCCGGCATGTTGTCCGGATAGGCCGGACGCAGGCCGATGCCGCTTTCGACGATTTCAGCCTCGCCGAAGGCGGGATGCAGCACATAGGCGGCCGTCAGCAGTTCCACCATGGACCGCAATGTCATGCCGCCCGCGTTCTCGCTTTCCACCATCGTCGCCCCCACCATGAACAGATGGTCGGCGCGCGGAACGATGTAAACCGGGATGCGCGGATGCAGCATGCGTACCGAGCGGCGCAGGGTCACGTCGGGGCAGCGCAGCAGCAGCATCTCCCCCCGGACCCCGCGCAGGCCCGAAAGCCGCGACCGCGCGGCGATACCCGTGCAATCGACCACACGGTCATACCCGGTATCCGGCTCGTCCGGCGGCGCGTCGCACCGGACATGCCCCCCCAGATCCACCAGCCGGTCGCTCAGGGCGCACAATGCCGCGCGCGGATCGACGTGCCCTTCACCCGGAAAAAACAGCCCCTTGCCGAACCGGCCGCCCAGGTCGGGTTCCAGCCCTGCGATCGCGTCCCCGTCGACCATCTCGAAGTGACTGGTGCGCCGGGCGAACCGGGCGATCTCGCCGACGTCGCGCGGCGGGGCCAGGACAAGGCTGCCATTGCGTATGACGCCGGGCACATGCGCGTCCCACCAATCGAGCGAATCGACCGATTCCCGCGTGACCTCGGGCGGCGCGGCCTCGGCCTCGCACCACGGCGCGAGCATGCCGCCGGCCATCCACGACGCCCCCGACCCGACCCTCGGCCCGATTTCGACCAGGGTCACGTCGGCGCCGCGCTCGGCCAGCGTCACGGCGGTGACCAGGCCGGCCACCCCCGCCCCCCGGACCAGGACCCGTGGCCGCGCGCCGGACGGCCTGCCGGCCTGTTCTGATCCGCTGTGTTCCATGATCGTCGCTCCCTCTCACCGGCTTCCGAGTCACGTCCGGCGGAAACCCCGGGGGAGGAAACATCCTCTCGCCGTCCATGACAACGCCCGGGGGCGATGCCCGACCCGCCCGGCGGGCATGGACGGGCCGACGCTGCCCGGCGCGGGCGCTTATTCGACCGTCACGGATTTGGCGAGGTTGCGGGGCTGATCGACGTCGGTGCCCTTCAGCAACGCGACCTCGTACGCCAGCATCTGGACCGGAATCGTCTGCAGGACCGGCGCGGTAAATTCGTCGACGGTCGGGATCGCGACCACGATTTCCGCGATGCCCCGCAGGCGCTCGGCCCCCTGCGTGTCGGTAAAGACCAGCAGGCGGCCGCCGCGCGCGCGGGCCTCCTGAAGATTCGACAGCGTCTTCTCGAACAGGCGTCCCGAGGGCGCCGTCGCCACGATCGGCACGGTCTGGTCGATCAGCGAGATCGGCCCGTGCTTCATCTCGCCCGCCGCATAGGCCTCGGCGTGGATGTACGACACTTCCTTGAGCTTCAGCGCCCCTTCCAGGGCCACCGGGAAGGACGACCCGCGCCCAAGGTAGAGCACGTCCCGCGCCCCGGCGATGACGGCCGCCATCCGGCGGATGGCGTCGGCCTGGTCGAACACCTCGCCGGCACGGCTGGGCAGGTCCAGCAGGGAGGCGACCAGCGCCTGTTCCTGGTCGGGCGACACGACCCCGCGCCGACGCCCGGCGGCGATGGCCAGGCACGCCAGCACGGACAATTGCGCGGTGAACGCCTTGGTGCTGGCGACCGAGATTTCCGGCCCCGCCGCTGTCCCCAGCACCACGTCGCTTTCGCGGGCAATGGTGCTCTGCTCGACATTCAGGACCGACACGATGTGCTGGCGGTGCGCGCGCATGCCGCGCAGGGCGGCCAGCGTGTCGGCGGTCTCGCCGGACTGCGAGATCAGCAGGCCCATCCCCCCCGGCGTCAGCGGCGGGTCGCGGTAGCGCATTTCGCTGGCCACATCGATATCGACCGGAATCCGCGCCACGCTTTCCAGCCAGTAGCGCCCGATCATGCCGGCATAGAACGCCGAACCGCACGCCGTGATGACCGCACGGGGAACCGACGCCAGATCGAAGGGCAGGTCGGGCAGGACCACCCGCCGGGTCGCCGGGTCGATCAGGCGCTGCAACGTCTGGCCGATCACCACCGGGTGCTCGTGCAGTTCCTTTTCCATGTAATGGCGGTAGCCATCCTTGCCGATCGCGCCGGCGATCAGGGCGGTGACGCGAATGTCGCGCGCCACCCGCTCGCCCGACGCATCGAAGAATTCGGCGCCCTCCGGGGTCACGACCACCCAGTCCCCATCATCCATATAGGCGATCCGGCGCGTCAGCGGCGCCAGCGCCAGGCTGTCGGAGCCAAGGAACATCTCCTTCTCGCCGTATCCCACGACCAGCGGCGCGCCGTGCCGCGCGCCGATGACCAGGCCGTCGTGACCGGCGAAGATCATCGCCAGCGCATAGGCGCCTTCCAGCCGCCGCAGGGTGGCGAAGGCCGCGTCGCGCGGCGACAGGCCACGGGCCAGATGGAAATCGACCATCTGGGCGATGGTCTCGCTATCGGTTTCGGTGGTGAAGACCTGGCCGGCGGCTTCCAGTTCCCGCCGCAATTCCTCGAAATTCTCGATGATCCCGTTATGGACCACCGACACGCGCGCGGTGCCGTGGGGGTGGGCGTTGTTTTCGGTCGGCGCGCCATGCGTCGCCCAGCGGGTGTGGCCGATACCGGTGACGCCCGCCAGCGGCATGCGCTCCAGCAGCGCCGCCAGATGATCCAGCTTGCCCGCGGCGCGCCGCCGTTCGATCCGCCCGTCCACCAGGGTGGCGATCCCGGCGGAATCGTATCCGCGATATTCCAGCCGACGCAGCGCGCCGAAGATCACCGGGGCGGCCTGGTTGCTGCCGACGACACCCACAATGCCGCACATCAGCCCTGCTCCTTCTTCTTACGCAGGGCCGCGCGCATCGCCGCGCCGCGCCCGTCCTTGTTGGTCTGCCGCGCCCGGCCCAGCGCCAGGGCCTCGGGCGGCACATCCTCGGTAATCACGCTGCCGGCGGCGACCAGCGCCCCGTCGCCGATGGTGACCGGCGCCACCAGGATCGCATCCGATCCGATGAAGCACCCCTCCCCGATCGTCGTCCGGTGCTTGAACACCCCGTCGTAGTTACAGCTTATCGTCCCGGCCCCGATGTTCGTTCCAGCGCCGATGGTCGCGTCACCCAGATAGGTCAGGTGATTGGCCTTCGCCCCCGCCCCCATCGTCACGGCCTTCAGCTCCACGAAATTGCCGACATGCGCGTCCGGCCCGACATCGCTGCCCGGCCGCAGGCGGGCATAGGGGCCGATCTGCGCCCCCGGCCCGACGACGCAGCCTTCCAGATGGCTGAACGCCCGGATTTCCGCCCCGCGCCGCACCGTCACGCCGGGGCCGAACACGACATGCGGCTGCACCGTGACGTCGGGTTCCAGCACCGTGTCGGCCGACAGGAACACCGTCTCGGGGGCGACCAGCGTCGCCCCGGCGTCCAGCACCGCAGCCCGCAGCCGGCCCTGGACGCAGGCCTCGGCCTCGGCCAGTTCGGCGCGGGAGTTGATGCCGCGCAGTTCGTCCTCGGCCGCCTCTACGGCGCGGACCTGCCGTCCGTCCGCCACCGCCTGGGCCACGACGTCCCCCAGGTAATACTCGCCCTTGGCATTGTCGTTGCCGACCGCGCGCAGCCAGGCGCCGAAGGCGTCGGCCCCGGCGCACAGCACCCCGGCATTGCACAGGTCGATCGCCCGTTCCTGCGGAGTCGCGTCGGCCCATTCGACGATGCGCCGGACCAGCCCGCCTTCGGTTACGACACGGCCATAGCGGCCCGGATCGCGCGGCCGCATTGCCAGCAGCGCCAGACCCACCCCGTCCTCGGCCCGGCAGGCCAGCAGGCGGCGCATGGTGTCGGCGGTAATCAGCGGGTTGTCGCCATACAGGACCGCCACGTCGCCATCGCCGAACAGGCCGGCCGCCTGCAAGGCGGCATGGGCGGTGCCCAGACGGTCCTGCTGGACCACCACCGCGTGCGGGGCGGCCAGGGACGCGACCTGCTCCATGCCCGGCCCGACCACCACCACGATCCGGTCGAAGACCGACGCCGCATTGTCCAGCAGGTAGCGCAGCATCGGACGCCCGGCCAGCGGATGCATGACCTTGGGCCGGTCGGATTTCATGCGGGTGCCCAGCCCGGCCGCCAGGATGACGGCTGTGGCGGGACGGTGGGCGGTCGTGCCCCCCAGGGGGGCGGACTCTGCTGCGGCGTTCATGTTTTGCGGGTAGCGGGCGGGCGACGTCGCGTCAAATCCATGACGGCCCCCATGACCATCACTTAGATTTACGGAATACTGCATCGACCGGCCCGCAGGAGTTTCCGTCATGACGCTACAGTCCCCCCGTTCCACAGCCCCCCGCCTTGCCGTATTCGACATGGACGGCACCCTTCTGGACAGCCTCCCCGACCTTGCGGCCTGCGCGGACCGCCTGCTGACCTCCTACGGCCTGCCCGGCGTCACCCCGGATGTGGTGCGCCCGATGGTGGGCGACGGCGTCGCGGCCCTGGTCCGGCGCCTGCTGGCCCATGCGGGGGACGCCGCCGCGTCGATCGACCCGCAGCAGGCGGCGGCACGCTACATGGCCGACTACACGCCCCGGTCCACCGAACTGTCGCGTCCCTTCCCCGGCACCACCTACGCGCTGGAAACGCTGAAGGCCGACGGCTGGATGCTGGCGATCTGCACCAACAAGCCGGTCGAGGCCGCACGGCGGATCGTATCGGCATTGGGGCTGGATGGGTGGTTCGACGCGATCGGCGGCGGCGACAGCTTCCCCGTCCGCAAACCCGACCCCGCGCATCTGCTGGGCACCATCGGGCTGGCGCATGGCACGCCGGCCCGCGCGATCATGGTGGGCGACCATCATAACGACATCCTGGCGGCGACAGGCGCGCATGTCGGTTCGGTGTTCGCCCGCTGGGGCTATGGCCGGCCGGAGATGGAGGCCGGGGCCACCGTCGGGGCCGACACCATGGTCGAAATTCCGCATATCGCGGCGCAACTGGTCCCGGCATGAAACCTGAGGGACCTCAGGCCCCCGGGCGGAGCAGCACCGTCAACCGGCCCAGCTTCGGATGGTCGAACACGATCCGCACGGCGGTCTCGCCTCGCCCCGAGACGTCCTGGAACCACACGCTGCCCAGGATGGGACGGCGGGCCGGGGAATCCGGCCCCTCCGACCCGCGGAAACCGGCGATCTGCACGTCGCTGAAATCGCACCGCAGCGCCGCGCCGCGATAGGGCTGGCGCGAATCGTCGGGCATCTGCCCGGTGCCGACGGTCCGGGCCTCCATACGCAGCAGGCGCGCGCCGTCGAAGACGACCGCCGACCCGTCGCAGGCATGGCGGGTCCGTACCGCCTGCTGCAGCCGCATCAGGGCGCTGAGGGAATCCACCGCCGGGGCCAGATCGTCCGCCGGGATCGGGTCGCGCCCGGTCTCGGGCGGGGTTTGCAGGGCGATGCGCGCACGGCCGTTTTCATAGGCCATGACGACATGCCGGTCGGCCCCGCGCGAGAAGCCCGCGCTGTCATAGGTCAGCGGCCGGACCCCATCGGCGACGAACCGGCCGGTCGCCTGCGAGGTGATGTCCATATGAAACAGCAGCCCCATCAGGCCGCCGCTCCGCATCGTCGCGCGGACGGCATATCCCATGGGCGTCACGCCGTAGCGGGCCGAGATCGCCAGCACCCGGAAACCGTGGCTGTACACGGCATAGCTCTGGTTGATCGCCGGCGGCAGATCCGCCGCCAAAACGGGTCCCACCCCCAGGCCGGCGCCCAGGGCCAGGACGCGAACGATCGCCCGGATCATCGCCGATCCTGTCCTAGACGTCGAGATTGGCCACCTTCAGGGCGTTGCCCACGATGAAGTCGCGGCGCGGCTCGACCACGTCGCCCATCAGGGTCGAGAAGACCTGCGCCGCGTTCTCCACGTCGCCCACCTTGACCTGCAACAACGTCCGCATCGCCGGGTCCAGCGTGGTCTCCCACAACTGGGCGTCATTCATCTCGCCCAGGCCCTTGAAGCGGTTGATCGACAGGCCCCGTCGCCCCTGCGCCAGGACACGGTCGAACAGCGACGCGGGTCCGGTCACCGGACGGGTCGTGCTGTCCAGGGTCAGTTCCACCGTCCCGGAGAAATCGGCCATCAGCCGGTCCACCCGCTCGGCCAGCCAGCGGACCTCGGCGCTACGCAGGGTCGCGGGGTCCAGGCGATAGACCTCGCCTACGCCGCGCACGCTGTGCGCCAGTTCCAGACCATCGGCGCTGGCGACGACTTTCCAGCCGCGTTCGTTGGGCAGCGACACCTCGTCCAGGCGGGCCTGCAGGCTGGCGACCCGGCCCTGGACGGCGGCGACGTCGGCATTCAGGGCGCCGGTAATCGCCGCCTGTTCCAAAATCCAGATCGGCGCCCGGACCGACAGGCGCTGCAAGGCGCGCGTCACGTCGCGGATAAAGCCGATTTCGGTCGCCAGGTCGTCGCCCGTCACGACGCGCCCGTCGCCGAGGCGCAGCGACGCATTGGCCAGCGCCTTGTCCAGCAGGTATTTTTCCAGCGCCGCATCGTCCTTCAGATACCGCTCGTCATTGCCGCGCTTGGCGCGATAGAGCGGCGGCTGCGCGATATAGAGATGCCCCCGTTCGATCAGTTCGGGCATCTGGCGGAAGAAGAACGTCAACAGCAGCGTGCGGATATGCGAGCCGTCGACATCGGCGTCCGTCATGATGACGACGCGGTGATAGCGCAGCTTGTCGATGGAAAACCCGCCCTGGTCCACCTCGCCCCGCCCGATGCCGGTGCCCAGCGCGGTGATGAGGGTACCGACCTCGGCCGAACCGAGCATGCGGTCGAATCGCGCGCGCTCCACGTTCAGGATCTTGCCCTTCAGCGGCAGGATGGCCTGGAATTTCCGGTCCCGCCCCTGCTTGGCGGTGCCGCCGGCCGAATCCCCCTCGACGATGAACAGTTCCGAGCGCGCGGGGTCGCGTTCCTGGCAATCCGCCAGCTTGCCCGGCAGCGACGAGATGTCGAGCACCCCCTTGCGCCGCGTCAGCTCGCGCGCGCGCCGTGCGGCCTCGCGCGCGGCGGCGGCGTCCATCACCTTGGCGACGATCGCCCGGGCCTCCTTGGGGTGGGTTTCGAACCAGTGCGCGATCATGTCCGACGCCGCCGCGTGCACGACGGGCTGCACCTCGGACGACACCAGCTTGTCCTTGGTCTGGGACGAGAATTTCGGGTCGGGCACCTTGACCGACAGCACCGCCGTCATGCCTTCGCGCATGTCCTCGCCGACCAGGGCGTGGCTGTCCTTCTTGCTGCTGTTTCCCTCGGCATAGCGGCCGACCACGCGGGTCAGCGCCTGCCGGAACCCCGCCAGATGCGACCCGCCGTCGCGCTGGGGGATATTGTTGGTGAAGCACAGCATCGTCTCGTGGAAGCTGTCGTTCCAGGTCAGCGCGAATTCGACCTTGATGCCGTTCTCGTCGTTCTGCAGGCTGCCGGTGATCGGCGGATCGACGATCGCGGCCTTGCCCTGGTCCAGCCATTCGACGAAGGCCGCCAGCCCGCCTTCGTAATGGAAGATATCCTCGCGCGTCGTGGCGTGACGCTCGTCACGCAGCACGATCTGCAAGCCGGAATTGAGGAAGGCCAGTTCGCGCACGCGGCGTTCGAGGATGGCGAAGTCGAATTCGATGTTCGTGAAGGTCGCGACGCTGGGCTTGAACGTCACCAGCGTGCCGCGCGGCTCGGCGCTTGGGCCCACCACCACCAGCGGGGCGTCGCGTTCGCCATGGCGGAAGCGGATCATGTGCTCCTGGCCGTTTCGCCAGATCCGGACTTCCATCCATTCCGACAGGGCGTTGACGACGGCGGCGCCCACCCCGTGCAAGCCACCGGACACCTTGTAGGAATTCTGGTTGAACTTGCCGCCGGCATGCAGCTTGGTCAGCACGACCTCGGCCGCGCTGATGCCTTCCTCGGCGTGCATGTCGGTGGGAATGCCGCGACCATTGTCGCGCACCGACACGCTGCCGTCCCCGTTCAGGGTGACGATGCAGCTCGTGGCGAATCCGGCCTGGGCCTCGTCCACCGCGTTGTCGATGATCTCGAAGCACATATGGTGCAGGCCCGACCCGTCATCGGTGTCGCCGATATACATGCCCGGCCGCTTGCGAACGGCGTCCAGCCCCTTCAGGACGGAGATTGAGGCGGCGTCGTAGTCCGAGTCGTCGGGCGAGATCCCGCTCATCTCCACATCGGGTTTCTGAACGGGATTGGATTGATCGGACATACCGGACGGATGCTCCAGGCAAGAATCTTGGTCGAAAGGCGGGATCATACAGCCTTCCCGCCCGGCGAACCAGCATCCGCCGGCCGAAATCCGGCGGGGGACGGGAACAGGGGGCGCAGCTCATCGTCGCGCGGCGTCACGAACGCGGCAAGGTCGCGCAGGGGCAGGAACTGCTCGGCGTCGGTGCCGGTCATCAGCACGGTGGTGTCGAACCCGCCGATGGTCCTGAACAGGGCGTCGCGCCGCGTCCGGTCCAGATGGACCAGCGGTTCATCCAGCAGGATCATCGGCGCGTCGCCCCGGCTGCGCGCCATCAGGGCCGCGTGCGCCAGGATCACGCCCAGCAGCAACGCCTTCTGCTGGCCGGTGCTGGCCTGCCCCGCCGCGCGGCCGGTCGCCCGGTCCGACAGGGCCAGGTCGGTGCGGTGCGCCCCGGCGCCGCTGCCGCCGCGCGCGGCATCGGCCGGCCGATCGGCGGCCAGGCGCGCGCGCAGCCAGTCCTCGACCGACAGGGCGGGACGGTCGCGCAGGCGCTCGGCAATGGCGCAGACGATGTCCAGCCGGGCGGCGGGAAACCCGTCGGGAACCGCATTGCCGCCGGCCTCGTTCAGATGCGCCACCAGCGACAGGCGCGCCGCCGAAGCCGCCACCGCGTGCCGCGCCATCGAATCCTCCAGCGCCGCCAGCCAGGCCGCATCGGCCCGGCCGGTCGCCAGCAGCCTGTTCCGCTGCGCCATCGCCTGGTCGTGGGCGGCCAATTCGCGCGCGTGCCCCGGTTCCAGCGCCAGCACCAGCCGGTCCAGGAAGCGACGGCGGCCGGGCAACCCGTCCAGGAACAGACGATCCATCTGCGGGGTCAGCCAGACGGCGGACAGATGATCGGACAGGCCGGCCCGGCTGCGTAGCGTCTCGCCATCCATCCGGAAGACACGGCGCTCGGGCCGGGTCGGGTCGCTGCCGGTCGCGATCTCGACGGGCGGCCCCGCACCGCCCGCGAACCGGGCGGCGACGCCCCAGGCCGATGCGCCATGACGCACGATCTCGGCGTTGCGCGCGCCCCGCAGGCCACGCCCCGGCACCAGCAACGACAGGGCTTCCAGCAAATTGGTCTTGCCGCTGCCGTTTTCCCCCGTCACCACGGTTACGGGCGAAGACGGCCGCCAGACCAGATGCCGGTAATTCCTGAAATCAGTCAGCGCCAGCCGTTCGAGACGCGCCATGGCGGCCCTGACGACTCCCGGTCAGACCCGCATCGGCATCAGCACGTACAACGCCGACGGGCTGCCGACGTCGCGCACGATGGTCGGCGCCGAACTGTCCGAGAACGCGAATTCGACATCGCGTTCGATCTGGTCCGTGATGTCGTTCAGGTAGCGGGCCTGGAACCCGATCTCCAGCGGATCGGACTCGTAGCTGACGTGATTGTCGTCCAGTTCTTCCTTCGCCGTCCCCTGGTCCGGGCTGACCGCCGACAGGGTCAGCAGGTTGCGGCCGATCGACAGCTTGACCGGGCGCGAACGCTCCTGGCTGATGGCGGCGACGCGGGCCACCGCGTCCGAGAAATCGCGCTTGCCGACCCGCAGGATCTTGTCGTTGCCGCGCGGGATCACGCGATCATATTCCGGGAAGGTGCCGTCGATCAGCTTCGATGTCAGCGTGACGGTGCCGACGGTGAACTGGATGCGCGTTTCCGACAGGGCGACCGTGACATCCTCCGCCCCCTCGTCCAGCAGCTTGCGTAGCTCGGCGATCGTCTTGCGCGGCACGATGACGCCGGGCATGCCCTCGGCCCCGGGCGGAACCTCGGTTTCGACCCGCGCCAGGCGGTGGCCGTCGGTCGCGACCGCGCGCAGCATGCTGCCACCCTCGACGTCGGCGACATGCAGATAGATCCCGTTGAGGTAATACCGGGTTTCCTCGGTCGAGATGGCGAATCGCGTCCGGTCGATCAGCCCCCGCAGCACGGCGGCGGGCATGGTGAAATGATGCGGCAGGGTTCCGGCCATCATCGACGGGAAATCATCGACATCCAGCACGTTCAGGCTGGTGGCGTAGCGCCCGGCCCGCAGGGCCAGCGGCGCGTCGCCGCCCGCGTGGTCCAGTTCGATGGCGACGCTGTCCGGAAGCTTGCGGACGATCTCGTACAGCACGGCGGCGGGCGCCGTCACCGCGCCGTTCCGGCTGGTCTCGGCGCCGATTTCCTCCACCACCGCGATTTCCATGTCCGTCGCGGTCAGCGTCAGCCGGCCATCGGCGACGTTAATCAGGACATTGGCCAGGATCGGAATGGTGTTCCGCTTCTCGGCGACACTCTGGATATGGGCGAGCGCCTTGAGCAGTGTCGCGCGGTCAGCCTTCAGCTTCATCGGTACAGAATCTCCTTGCCCGGCATAAACCCGCCCTGGCCAGCCCGACGGGGCAATAGCTCTAGCAGCGCCGGGCGACCGCGGAAAGGCCCCGCGCGCCCGGCCGCGCGATCAGCTTTCGAGCATGCGCCGCAGAAGCTCGACATCCTCGGCGAACGCGGTGTCGCGTTCCATCAGCTCGGTGACGCGGGCGACGGCGTGCATGACGGTGGTATGGTCGCGATTGCCGAATTTCCGGCCGATTTCCGGCAGCGAACGGCTGGTCAACTGCTTGGCCAGGTACATTGCCACCTGCCGCGGACGGGCGACGGCGCGGGCCCGGCGGGCCGACGACATGTCGGTCAGGCGGATATTCCAGTGCTCGGATACCTTGCGCTGGATTTCCTCGATCGTCACCCGGCGGTCGTGGGCCTTCAGGATGTCGTGCAGCACATCCTGTGTCGCTTCCAGCGTCACCGGCCGGCCGAACAGGTTGGCATGCGCGATCAGCCGGTTCAACGCGCCTTCCAGTTCGCGGACGTTGGACGTGATCTTGTGCGCCAGGAATTCCAGCACCTTGCCCGGAACGGCGACGCCGGACGCGGCGGCCTTGGATTCCAGGATGGAAATCCGCAACTCGAACGTCGTGGCATGGATGTCGGCGACCATGCCGCAGCCCAGCCGGGTCCGCAGCCGATCCTCCAGCCCCGACAGGTCGGACGGCGACTTGTCGGCCGACACCACGATCTGCCGGCCCGCATCCACCAGGGCATTGAAGGTATGGAAGAATTCTTCCTGCGTATTGTCCTTGCCGATCAGGAACTGCAGGTCGTCGATCATCAGCACGTCGACCGACCGAAGCTGCTCCTTGAATTCCATCGTCGATTGCGACCGGATGGCGGCGATGAAGCGGTACATGAACTTTTCGGCCGACATGTAGGCGACCGACACCGCCCCGCCCCGCACCAGTTCCGACCCGATGGCATGCATCAGATGCGTCTTGCCCAGCCCGACGCCGCCATACAGGAACAGCGGATTGAACCCCGGGCTGGACGGCCGTTCCGCCACCCGGCGCGCGCAAGCATAGGCAAATTCGTTCGGCTTGCCGACGACGAAGGTATCGAAGGTGAAGCGCGGGTCCAGCGGCGCCGCCAGATCGTTGCGATTTTCAGGAACCCGGTCCTCGGCCACCGCCGGCGCCGCCGCTGCAACGCCCCGATCGTCGCCGCCCGGCGCGGCACTGGCGATCGGGGCCGATGGCGTGGCGGCCGCGCCCTCGGCGCGGGCGACCTGCAATTCCACCCGGCGGATCTCGGGGATTTCGGCGTTCCACAGCGTGCTGAGGCGATCGCCATACTGGCTGCGTACCCAGTCGCGCAGGAAACGGGTGGGCAGGTTCAGGGTGATTTCGTCCCCATCGACGGGGCCGATCGTGATCTGCTTCAGCCAGGTCCGGTACTCGACCTCGCCCACCTCGGCCTGCAGCCGGGCGCAGATCCGGGTCCAGTGGATATCGAGGATATTCCGGGCCGACCGAGCCTCCGCGACGGCATCATATCCACCCAATTCGCCCGTCATCCCAACTCCCGGCCGTTCGAGGACATGACTGCCCGGTTGCACGGATAATTCCGCACGGTTGTTTCCAGACACCAAGACATCACCCATCGCGTCGCACCCACCTTCGGCAGGCATTCCCGTTCGACAGGCACAGTTTTCCACCTGCCCGACACCCTGGCGGGTGCGGTCACATCGCTTCACCAATCATTACGACAGGAAGACGCGAATAATAGGTCACAGGCCGGGCAGAGGCAACGAAAAACTGGCGAACCAGCCACGCCAAAACCCCAAAACCAACCGGCCAGACCAGCAGGAACTTGCACAATAACGCAAAAGCCGGACCCTGCGCCGAAACGCCTGGCCCGACTTTTACTAAATTTTCACCGTCCACAAACCCGTTACTTTCCCCGAGGAAAATAATACCGGGTCGTCAGCCGATCACGCTGCGGCGATCGCCTTGATCCGGGCCGACAGGCGGGAGATCTTGCGCGCAACGGTGTTGGCGTGAATGACGCCCTTGCCCGACGCCCGCTGCATTTCCGGCTGGGCCTCACGCAGGGCCTCGGCCGCCTGCGCCTTGTTGCCGGTCGCGATCGCGGTCTCGACCTTCTTGATGAAGGTACGCATGCGCGAGACGCGTGCCGTGTTGCGCGCGTTGCGGCGCTCGTTCTGACGGATGCGCTTGCGCGCGGATGCGGTATTGGCCATCGTTCTCAGTTCAGCATAAATCAGGTTACGAAGTCCGCCGCCTGACATGTGCGGACATCCAGATCAGGCTGGCGATCTAGTCCAAGGCTTCATCCCTCGTCAAGACACGTCTTCGCGGAACAGTCATTCTTCGTCATCCGGGATCTGGGTCCGGGGGCAGAAGAACGTCGCGCGCCCCACCTGGACGATCCGCACCACGCCCGCGCAGGCCGCCCCACCCGGACACTCCGGGCAGCCCTGTCCCGCGCGGCCGTAGACGCGCCAGGCATGCTGGAAATAACCCAGTTCCCCATCCGGCCGGACATAGTCGCGCAGGCTTGATCCCCCCGCCGCGATCGCCTCGCGCAGCACGGCGCGGACGGCCCGGACCAGGGCGGCCTCCTCGCGTTCGTCCAGGGCGCAGGCCAGGCGCGCGGGGTGGATCGACGCGCGGAACAGGGATTCCGACACATAGATATTGCCCAGGCCCGCCACGACGGCCTGGTCCAGCAGCGCCGCCTTGATCGACGTCCGGCGCCCGGCCAGGGCCTTGTGCAGCCAGCGTTGCGAAAACTGGTTTCCCAGCGGCTCGGGGCCGAGGCGGGCCAGCAGGCGGTGCCGGTCCTCGTCCGCGGTGGGCATCAGATCGACCGCGCCGAAGCGCCGGGGGTCGATCAGGCCGAATCGCGCCCCGCTTTCCGTCTCGAAGGCCAGATGTTCGTGCCGCGCGGGGTCGGGCGGCGGCGCATCCCCCGGCCCCGACAGCAGCACCCGCCCGGACATGCCCAGATGCAGCAGCAGGGTTTCCCCGCGATCCAGCCGCATCAGGATATATTTGGCCCGCCGCCGGAAATCGACGATCCTGGCCCCGGTCAGACGCGCGGCCAGCCGCTCGGGGAACGGGAAGCGCAGCCCGTCCCGCCGGACCGTCGCCCGCGCGATCACCTGGCCTTCGAGATGCAATCGCATCCCGCGCATCACTGTTTCGACTTCAGGGAGTTCCGGCATGACCGGATCTGAGGTTATATCCCTGGTCCATGACCGACAATACCTTCCAGCCCCCGTTTGCGGACTCCGCAATGCCCCATCCCGCCCACGCGGACACCACCGATTTCGGCTTCCGCGACGTTCCGATCGCCGAAAAGAAGCCGATGGTCCGCGCCGTCTTCGACAGCGTGGCCAAGCGGTACGACATCATGAACGACGTCATGTCGCTGGGCATCCACCGGGCGTGGAAGAAGATCTTCATCACCGAACTGGGCGCCCATCCGGACCTGACCCTGCTGGATCTGGCCGGCGGGACGGGCGACATCTCCTTCGGCTGGCTGCGGGCCGGCGGCGGCCAGGCCATCCTGTCGGACATCAACGCCAACATGCTGGCCGTCGGCCGTGAGCGGTCGCTGGAACGCGGCCTGATTTCCAGCCTGCGCTTCGCCGTGATGGACGCCGAGGCCATTCCCCTGCCCGACCGCTCGGTCGACCGGGTGTCCATCGCGTTCGGCCTTCGCAACTGCACCGACAAGAACGCCGTCCTGCGCGAGGCGCGGCGCGTCCTGCGTCCGGGTGGCCGGTTTCTCTGCCTCGAATTCTCCCGCGTGCAGGTGGCGGCGCTGTCGCCGGTCTATGATGCATGGTCCTTCCAGGTGCTGCCCCGGATGGGGGCCGCGATCGCCGGCGACCGCGAGAGCTACCAGTACCTGGCCGAAAGCATCCGCATGTTCCCCGACCAGGAGACTCTGGCCGGCATGATGCGCGATGCGGGGCTGGAACATGTCTCGTACCGCAACCTGTCGGGCGGGATCGCGGCCATCCATTCGGGCTGGCGGATCTGAGCATGACGCCGCACGCCCCCGCACCCGACGGGCGATCAGTGCTGCTGATCGTCTGCGGGGGCATCGCGGCCTACAAGAGCCTGGAACTGATCCGCCTGCTGACCGCGCGGGGCGTGCGCGTGCGCGTGGTGCTGACGGCGGCCGGCGCGCACTTCGTCACCCCGCTCAGCCTCCAGGCCCTGACGGGCGAGCGCGTCTTTTCGGACCTGTTTTCCCTGACCGACGAGAGCGAGATGGGGCATATCGTCCTGTCGCGCGCCTGCGACCTGCTGGTGGTGTGCCCGGCGACGGCCGATATCCTGGCGCGGATGGCGGCCGGCATGGCCGACGACCTGGCCACCACGCTGCTGCTGGCGACCGACAAGCCGGTCATGGTCGCGCCGGCGATGAACGTGCGGATGTGGGACCACCCGGCCACGCAGGCCAACATGGCGACCCTGCGCGCGCGCGGGGTCGCGGTCGTGGGGCCGGAGGTCGGCCTGATGGCCTGCAACGAGACCGGACCCGGACGGCTGGCCGAACCGCCCACGCTGGCCGATGCCATCTTCCGCCATCTGGACCACGGCGCCGAAGCCCTGCCGTCGCTTGCCGGGCGACATGCCCTTGTCACCGCCGGGCCGACGCATGAGCCGATCGACCCGGTGCGTTACCTGGCCAACCGCTCGTCGGGCCGCCAGGGCTATGCCATCGCCGCCGCGCTGGCCGCGCGGGGCGCGCGCGTCACCCTGGTCAGCGGCCCGGTGGATCTGCCGCCGCCGCCGGGCATCGAGGTGCGGCGGGTCGAAACCGCCGCCCAGATGCTGGCGGCGTGCCAGGCCGCCCTGCCCTGCGACATCGCCATCTGCACCGCCGCCGTCGCCGACTGGCACGTCGCCAGCCCCACCGACCGCAAGATGAAGAAGGCCCCGGGAGCCGCCGCGCCGATCCTGACCCTGGCGCCCAACCCCGACATCCTGGCGCAGCTCGCCGCCGCCGGGCCGGCGCGCCCGGCCCTGGTCATCGGCTTCGCGGCCGAAACGCACGATGTGGAGCGGTACGCGGCGGCGAAGCGCGTGGCGAAGGGATGCGACTGGATCGTCGCGAACGATGTGCGGCCCGAAACCGGCATCATGGGCGGCGCGGAAAACGAGATCGTCCTGATCTCCCCCGACGGGTCCGAACGCTGGCCCAGGCTGACGAAAGAGGCCGTGGCGCAGCGTCTGGCGCAGCGGATCGCCGAATATTTTTCCCCCGACCGGAGTCCCGCATGACCGCCCCCACCATCCCCGTCGCCGTCCGACGCCTGCCCCATGCCGAGGGCCTGCCCCTGCCGACCTACGCGACGGCGGGCGCCGCGGGCATGGATTTCCTGGCGGCGGTCGAGGCACCCGTCCTCGTCGCGCCGGGCGCCCGGGTCCTGATTCCGACCGGCCTGTGCATCGCCCTGCCGGCGGGATATGAACTACAGGTCCGCCCGCGGTCGGGACTGGCGCTGAAGCACGGGATCACCCTGCCCAACTCGCCCGGCACGATCGACGAGGATTATCGCGGGGAAATCGGCATCATCCTGCTGAATACCGGCACCGAGGCGGTAACGATCGAGCGCGGCATGCGCGTCGCCCAGGGCGTGCTGGCGCCCGTCGTCCGCGCCGGCTGGCACGAGGTCGGGACATTGGATGAAACGGCGCGCGCGGGCGGCGGATTCGGCAGCACGGGAACGGCGGCCCCCGCAGCCTGAGGCCCGGCGCACCGTCAGCAGGACAGGAAGGTTAGGTTCATGACGGCGAGCACGCTCCCCGCCCAGACGTCCCGCCAGGGCCGTCCCAACCTGTTCGACCTCGCGGCCCTGCTGTGCCTCATGGGGCTGGCCGTCCTGCTGGCCTCGGCCGGCCGCCACATGCTGGCGCCGCTGTCCGCGCCCAATGCGGCGACCATCCATCTGGACCCGTCCTGGCTGCCCGGATATGCCGTGCGGACCACGCTGCGGATGTTCGCGGCTTTGCTGGCGTCCCTGCTGTTCACCTTCACCTACGCCGTGTGGGCCGCCAAGAGCCGCCGGGCCGGCCTGATCCTGATCCCGGTGCTGGACGTGCTGCAATCCGTCCCGATCCTGGGGTTCCTGACCTTCACGATCGTGTTCTTCATGGGGCTGTTCCCCGGCCAGGTCATGGGGGCCGAACTGGCGGCGATCTTCACGATCTTCACCAGCCAGGCCTGGAACATGGCCTTCAGCATGTATCAGTCCCTACGCAGCATCCCGCCCGACCTGGAGGAGGTCGCGCGCGGGTTCCGCCTGACGTCCTGGCAGAAATTCTGGCGGCTGGAGGTCCCGTTCGCGGTGCCGGGGCTGGTGTGGAACGCCATGATCTCGATGTCCGGCGGATGGTTCATGGTGGTGTATTCCGAGACGATCACGGTGGGGAACACCGATGTCCTGCTGCCCGGCATCGGGTCGTATGTCGGCACCGCCATCGCCCAGCGCGACCTGTGGGCGGTGCTGTACGCCATCATCACGATGCTGGTGGTCATCCTGGGCTACGACCAGCTGGTCTTCCGTCCACTGGTCGCGTGGTCGTCGCGCTTCGCCACCTCGACGATCGACGTGCGGTCGGCCGACGATCCCTGGATGCTGGTGCTGCTGCGCCGCACCGCCCTGCTGCGTCGGGTGACGGATTGGATCGGCAACGGGCTGACGGCGATCGGCGGCCTGCCGCTGGGCCGTCGCCCATCGGATGCGCGCCACCACAAGATGCGGGTGCCCGAGCGCGTGAAGGACGCGGGGTGGGCCACCTTGCTGGCCGGCCTCTGCGCCGTCGCGGCCTGGCAGGTGTGGCAGTACGTCCACGCCACGTTCCCGCTGGCCGAGATCTGGCATGTCATCGGGCTGGGCGGGCTGACCCTGATGCGGGTGATTGCGATGGTGCTGCTGGCCTCGCTGATCTGGGTGCCGGCGGGGGTGTGGCTGGGGCTGGACGCAACGCGGGCCCGCCGCACACAGTTCGTCGCGCAGTTCATGGCGGCCTTTCCCGCCAACCTGTTCTTCCCGATCTTCGTGGTGGTCATCGTTCATTTCCACCTGGCCAGCGACATCTGGCTGACGCCGCTGATGATCCTGGGGACGCAGTGGTACATCCTGTTCAACGTCGTGGCCGGGGCCGCGTCGTACCCCGCCGACCTGCTGGAGGTCGCACGCAGCCTGCATGTGGGCGGGCGCCTGTGGTGGCTGCGGGTGATCCTGCCCGGCATCGTCCCCTACTACATCACCGGGGCGATCGCGGCATCGGGCGGCGCGTGGAACGCCGCCATCGCCGCCGAGGTCGCCAACTGGGGCGACGTCCATCTGGCGGCCCACGGGCTGGGCGCCTACATCGCCCACGCCACCCTGCGCGGCGATACCGCGCATGTCGGGCTGGGCATGACGATCATGGCCGCCTTCGTCCTTCTGTTCAACCGCGCGGTCTGGCGTCCGCTTGCCGAATATGCCCGCCGTCATTTCACCTTCAGCTGAGGCCCTCCACGTGATGCCCCCTGCGATGCCCCATGAGATGACCATGCCCGCCTCGGCGCCCGCCGGGCCGGACCATGACGAACTGATCCGCATCGTCGGCTGCCGGCAGGCCTATCACAAGGAAAGCGCCGCCGACCTGGTGGTGCTGGACGACGTGCACCTGACCCTGCGGTCCGGCGAGATCGTCGGATTGCTGGGGCGTTCGGGGTCCGGCAAATCCACCCTGCTGCGGATCATCGCGGGCCTGTTGCCGCCGACCTCCGGCCAGGTGCTGTGGAAGGGGCACGAACTGCAGGGCCCCGCGCCGGGCATCGCGATGGTCTTCCAGTCCTTCGCGCTGTTCCCCTGGCTGACTGTGCAGAAGAATGTCGAACTGGGGCTGGAGGCGAAGGGCGTGCCGGCGGCCGAGCGCGAGCGTCTGGCCGAAAACGCCATCGACCTGATCGGCCTGGGCGGGTACGAAAACGCCTATCCCAAGGAACTGTCGGGCGGCATGCGCCAGCGCGTCGGCCTGGCGCGCGCGCTGGTCGTGCACCCCGACCTGCTGCTGATGGACGAGCCGTTCTCGGCGCTGGACGTGCTGACGGCGGAAAACCTCCGCACCGACCTGATCGAACTGTGGGCCGAGCGCCGCCTGCCGATCAAGTCGGTGCTGCTGGTGACGCACAATATCGAGGAAGCGGTGCTGATGTGCGACCGCATCCTGGTCTTTTCGTCCAATCCGGGGCGGGTGGCGCATGAGCTGACGGTGCCGTTCGCCCACCCTCGCAATCGCGAGGCCCCGGCCTTCCGGCAGGTGGTGGACCGGATCTACGCGCTGATGACCCGTCGCGCGCCCATTGTCTCGGAAGCCGAACTGCCCGGCGAGGAAGGTCCCCAGCCGGCCCCGGCGGTCCAGATCGCCCTGCCCTCCCTGCCGATCAACACCATGGTGGGCATGATGGAAACACTGGCCGCCGATCCGCTGGACGGGCGCGCCGACCTGCCGCTGCTGGCGTCGCGGCTGCAACTGGAACTGGACGATCTGTTCCCGCTGGGGGAATCGCTCCAGCTTCTGGAATTCGCCGAACTGGAAGACGGCGACATCATCCTGACGCAGGAAGGCGCCCGCTTCGTCCAGAGCACCCATGACGAACGCAAGCACATCCTGTGGCACAGCCTGCTGCACAATATTCCGCTGGTCCGCACCATCCGCGCGGTCCTGGACGAACGGCCGAACCATCGCGCCAGCGCCGAACGCTTCCGTGACGAGCTGGAGGACAGCATGTCCCCCGATTACGCCAAGCAGACCCTGCAGACGCTGATCGGCTGGGCCCGCTACGCCGAACTGTTCGATTTCGACGAGGAAGCCGACCAGTTGTTCCTGGACGAGGAAGCCTCCTAGACGCGACGCACCAGCGCCAGCCGGTCGTGGAACAGGCGGCGCACCTTCGCGACCTTCGGCGAGATCACGGCGACGCAATAGCCGCGTTCGGGATGTTTGGCGAAATAGTCGTGATGATAAGGCTCGGCCTCGTAGAACCGCTCCAGCGGACGGATCTCGGTGACGATCGGGTCGGGCCACAGGCCGGAGGCCGCGATTTCGTCCCGCACGGCACGGGCGGCGCGTTCCTGCGCGGCATCCGTGCAGAAGATCACCGAACGATACTGGGTGCCGACATCCGCACCCTGCCGGTCCGGCGTCGTCGGGTCATGCAGGGTGAAGAAGATCCGCAGCAGGTCCGCATAAGGCAGGATGTCCGGATCGAACCCCACCCGGACGATTTCGGCATGGCCCGTCCGGCCGGTACAGACCTCCTCGTACGTCGGGTCCGGCCGGATGCCGCCGGCATATCCCGGCGCCAGGTCCAGCACCCCCGCCAGTTCCCGAAGCATCGCCTCGATGCACCAGAAACATCCGCCCCCCAGATAGGCGACGTCCCGGCGGGACGCGCCATGCGTCGTATGGTCCGTCATCCGAATCCCCCGTCCCGATCATCTGGCCCGTCCCTCAACATGTGACGGCGCGGGCCGGATTAAAAGAGAAGTGATGGTGACGACGGCGCGACTCCGGGCCGACCCGGCGCCGATCAGGCGATACGGGCCAGGGCCGCGTCCAGCCGGGCGCGCTCGCCCTGCTGCTGGGCCAGGCGATCGCGATTTTCCTCGACGACCTCGGGCTTGGCGCGCGCAATGAAATCCGCATTGCCCAGCTTGCGCTCGACCTTGGCGATTTCGTCGTCGATCTTCCGGCGCTCCTTTTCCAGGCGCTGGCGCTCCTGCGACAAATCAATAATTCCGGCCAGCGGGATAACCAGCGTCGCCTCGTCCACCACCAGCTGCGCCGCGCCCTGCGGCATCTCGCCCGCCAGCACCGTGACCTCGGACACCCGGGCCATGCGGCCGATCGCCTCGGCCCAGCGGCCGGCCCGCTCCACCGTCGCCGGCGCGGCGTCACGCAGCAGCACGGGCGCCAGGCGCGACGGCGGCACGTTCATTTCGGCGCGCACGGTACGAATCGCCGAGATGAACCGCACGACCCAGTCCAGTTCGGCGGCAGCCTCCTCGGCGCCGTCCGGGCGGACGGCTTCGGGCCATGCGGTGGTCATCAGGCTGCCGGGCGCGCCGAACCCGAACTGCGCCCACAGGTCGTCGGTGACGAACGGCATCACCGGCTGCAATATCCGCAGGATCACGCCCAGCACATGGGCCGCGACCGCGCGGATTTCCGCCGCCTGCGCCGCGTCCTCTCCGTTGAAGACCGGCTTGGCGAACTCCAGGAACCAGTCGCAGAAGCAGTTCCAGACGAAGCGGTAGCAGGTCGCCGCATATTCATCGAAGCGGAAGGCCTCCAGCGCCGCGTTGGCCTCGACGCTCGCGCGCGCGGCCTCGTCCAGGATCCAGCGGCCGAGCGCCGAGGTCGCATCCTGGGGGCGGAAGCCGTCCACCGGCTTCACCCCGTTCATCTCGCAGAACCGCGCGGCATTCCAGATCTTGGTGACGAACGAGCGATGTTCCTCGATCCGCTTCTGCCCCAGCTTGACGTCGCGGCCCAGCCCGGTCAGCGCGCAGACCGTAAAGCGCATGGCATCGGCGCCATACTGGTCGATCATCTCCAGCGGGTCGATGCCGTTGCCCTTGCTCTTGGACATCTTCTGTCCGCGCTCGTCGCGGACCAGCCCGTGGATGAAGACCGTGCGGAACGGCACGTCGTCCATGAAATGCAGGCCCATCATCATCATCCGGGCCACCCAGAAGAAGATGATGTCGAATCCCGTCACCAGCACGTCGGTCGGGTAGTAGCGCGCCAGGTCCGGCGTGCGCTCCGGCCAGCCCAGCGTGGAAAACGGCCAGAGGGCCGAGGAAAACCACGTGTCCAGCACGTCCTCGTCCCGGCTCAGGGCCGCGTCGTGGCCATAGTGCGCGTGGGCCTGCGCCTGGGCGTCGGCCTCGTCCCGCGCCACGAACACATGCCCGTCCGGACCGTACCAGGCCGGAATCCGGTGTCCCCACCACAGCTGCCGGCTGATGCACCAGGGCTGGATCTCGCGCATCCAGGCGAAGAACGTGTTTTCCCACTGCTGCGGCACGAACTGGACGCGGCCGGTCTCCACCGCCGCGATCGCCGGTCCGGCCAGCGTCGCGGCATCGCAATACCACTGCGTGGTCAGGCGGGGTTCGACGACCGCGCCGCTCCGCTCGGCATGGGGCACCTGGTTGCGATGCGGCTCGATCTTCTCCAGCCAGCCCAGGCGCTCCAGTTCCTCGACCATGGTCTTGCGGGCCTGGTCGCGCGGCAGGCCGTCCAGCCCCCGGACGAACTGCGGATCGGCCAGCCCGTCCTCGGCACGCAGATCGCCCTCGATCTCGGCCAGGGTGATGCGGGCATCGGCGTCCAGCACGCTGGGCATCGCCAGCTTGTGGCGGCGTCCGACCTCGAAATCGTTGAAATCGTGCGCGGGGGTGATCTTGACCGCGCCGCTGCCCTTTTCAGGGTCCGAATGCGTGTCCGCGACGACGGGGATGCGCCGGCCCGTCAGCGGCAGGACCACCGACCGGCCGATCAGGTCGGCATAGCGTTCGTCCTCGGGATGCACGGCAACCGCCATGTCGCCCAGCATCGTCTCGGGCCGGGTGGTCGCCACGGTGATGGTGCGGCCCGGTTCCCCCTCGACGGGATAGCGGATGTACCACAGGCTGCCCTGGATTTCGCGATTCTCGACCTCCAGGTCCGAAATCGCGGACCGGAAGGCCGGGTCCCAGTTCACCAGCCGCCGGTCCCGGTAGATCAGCCCCTGGCGATACAGGGTGACGAAGACCTCGCGCACCGCCTGCGACAGGCCGTCATCCATGGTGAAGCGTTCGCGCGGCCAGTCCAGCGAGGCCCCCAGCCGGCGCAGCTGCGTCGTGATGCCGCCGCCCGATTCCGCCTTCCATTGCCACACCCGCTGCTCGAACGCCTCGCGGCCCATCGCCTGGCGCGAGGTGCCTTCCTTCTGCAAGGTGCGTTCGACCACCATCTGCGTCGCGATGCCGGCATGGTCGGTGCCCGGCTGCCACAGGGTGTCGCGCCCCTGCATGCGCCGCCAGCGGATCAGCGTATCCTGCAACGTCATGGTCAGCGCGTGGCCGACATGAAGCGTGCCGGTCACGTTCGGCGGCGGGATCATGATCGTGTAGGGCTGGGCGTCGCTGCCCGGATCGGCGGCGAACGCGCCATTCCGTTCCCAGAGCGCATATAATGTCGGTTCGATCTCGCCGGGCGAGAAAGACTTGTTCAGCATCGCGAAAGCCAGACCTAACTTGATGAATAGCCGGCGGGATACGCCCCGTGTCCGCCGCTTATACCGAAAACCCGACCGAAAGAAACGATCGCAGCACCCCGGTCCCCGTCGCGGCGGACGGGCGCGTCAGCGTCCGGGCTGGCTCGTCGCGTGGTCGCTGATGCCCCACAGCCGGTCCTTGACCGCCTTGTAATAGGCGGTCTCGTCATAGCGTGGGACGTCCAGTTTCAGGTCGGCGGACGTCAGGCGCCCGATGGCCGCCGCCACGCCGTACGACGCGGTGACGAGGTTGCTCAGGCTCTGCACCAGCGCCACCTGGGCCTGGAGCAGCGTCTGCTGCTGCTGCAGGACCTCCAGCGTCGTGCTGGTGCCGACGATGGCCTGGCGCTCCACCCCGTCCAGGGCAACGATGTTCGAGGCGATGGCGGTGCGGTTGCTGTCGATCGAGGCCTTGTAGGCCACCAGCTTCTGCCAGTTGGACGAGGCAAGCTGCAACGCCGCGCGCCGCTGGATATCGACGGCGCGATGCGCCTCGGTGGCCTGCTGGCGTGCCTGGCGAACGGCGGCATATTCCGATCCGCCCTGATAGATCGGAACCTGGAAATTCAGCGTCGCGTATTTCTCGTCATTGAGGGACCGGCCGCTGCTCTGGTTGCTGCCGTGCATGTACGAGGCCTCGGCCGTCACCTGCGGCAGGATGGCGGCCAGGGCGACGGACACCGCATCCTTCTGCGAGGCCTCGGTAAACAGGGCATTGACCACGTTGGGGTTGTTCTGGACCGCCTGGGCAATCGCCTCGTTCTGCGATTTCACCGGCAGGACCAGGGGTTGCGGCGGCACCAGGTTGGGCGGTGGCGCCATGCCCACCACCTGCATGTAGGTCGCCTGCGCGGTCTGCAACGTGCCCTCGGCTTCCTGCCGGGCGGCGCGGGCGCTGGCCAGCGCGGCCTCGGCCTGGGCCACGTCGGTGCGCGTGATCTCGCCGACGCGAAAGCGCTCGCTGGTGGCGCGAAGCTGTGCCTGAAGCACCTTCTCGTTGTTGATGTTCAGTTGCAGAAGCTGTTCGTCCTCGATCACGCCGACATAGGCGTCGACCACGTCGGTGAAGACCTGCTGCTCGGTCGCGATCAGGTTCGCCCGCTCGGCCATCACCTGATTGACCGCCTTGTGGGTGCTGGCCGTGGTGCGGCCGCCCGAATAGAGCGGCTGGGAAATCGTGACCCCGCCCGTGTAGCCGGGCACGTCGAACCGGCGATCGTATCCGGCATAGCCCTGCTGCCGCGCCACCGAATTCGTGCCGCTGAAATAGGTCAGGTTCATGTTGCCGGTGACGGTCGGCCGCCAGCCGGCCAGCGCGCTCGGCACCTGCTCGTCAGTCGCGCGCAGCGTCGCGCGTTCCCGCTGCAAGGTCGGGTTGGTCAGGTAGGCGGCGGCCAGCGCTTCCTGCAACGTATGGGGCACGAAGGTCGGCGACCCGCTGCCGTCATAGCGCTGGGCCAGGGCCGTGCCGCCGCACAGCAGGGCGGCCAGTCCGGCCCCGATCCCGCAGGTTCGCTTCATCCGTCCCCTCCCCGTGTCCCGCTCGCCATCACCCATCACGCTACCCAAGGTTGTAGACGACATTCGATACCCGGGGAAAGGATCTGCATGACCGTCGCGCGCTGCGGCCGATCAGAAGGCGAAGACGGGGGCCGGCACCAGTTCCGGCAGCAACGGCAGTGCGACGTCGAAGACCGGACGGATGCCCACGCCCTGCGCCGTGCGTTCGGCGACGCTGGCCGAGGCGACGCCGCCCTCGGGCCAGACCACGCAGACGATGCGGCCCTTGTCCGCCAGTTGCGCCGGCAGGGCCTGGGGGATGGCGCGCACCGCGCCGTCGATCACGATCAGGTCGAACGGCGCGCCGGCCGCATCGCCCGACGCCAGGTCGCCGTCGCGCCAGACCACCTGCGGCGCCTCGGTGGCGCAGAAGGCCTTGCCGATGGTGCTGAGGGCCGAATCCGATTCGAGGGCCACCACATGAAGGCCGAGCCGCGCCAGCAGGGCCGGCACGTACCCCGTCCCCGCCCCGACGACCAGCGCGCGCTGGCCCGGTTGCGGGGCCGCGATCTGCACCATCCGGCCGACGATCCGCGGTTCCGTCAGGACGCGCCCGCCCCCGATCTCCAGGCTCTGGTCGGCATAGGCGAAGGGACGCAGCGGGGCCGGCAGGCAGCGTTCGCGCGGCAGGTCGCGCATGGCCGAGATGATCCGGGGATCGTTGATCTGGACCGGGCGGATCTGGGCATCCACCATCCTCTGCCGCGCGGCGTCGTAATCGAGGGCGAATTCTTCAAGCGCGGACTGGTTCATGACACTCCCTTCACTGCTGTCCCGACGGCGCCGGCATGCGCGCGCGACGTCCCTGGCCGAAGGTTCCCCGGCGCAGACAGTTTTATGGCCGCGCGACCCGTCTGCCTAGCAGGCCGTACGCACACAACGGCTTGACCGCGCGGGAGAGAGAGTGGATATAGCCAACGCACCCGGTCAGGTCCGGTGGCAGAATGGTGATGCAGCGGACTGCAAATCCGCGAATGTGGGTTCGATTCCCGCCCGGACCTCCAAGCGATCTTCCCAGATCATCGCATAGGGTGACGAAAGCCCGGTCTTCCGGGCTTTTCCCACATTTTTTACCCCCCGGCTGGCCGCGCGCCCTTTCATGGGGGCACGCGGCGCGCGTCAGGCGAAGCGCTCGGCGAATGCTGCCGCCGCCCCGAACAATCCGGGCTGCGGATGGGTGATGAGTTTCACCGGCATGTCCGCCATCATCGATTCGAAACGTCCCTTGGCCACGAATCGCTCGGCGAATCCGGAATTGGGCAGATGATCCGCCAGCCGCAGGCCCAGCCCGCCGGCGATGACGACGCTGTTGCCGCCCTGGGCCAGGGCCAAATCGCCCGCGACGGCCCCCAGGGCCAGGCAGAATCGTTCCAGCGCCGCGGACGCCATGTGGTCGCGGCCGTCCAGCGCGCGGGTCCACAATTCCTTGTCGTCGCGCGTGTGCACCGACTGGTCCTCGATCTCGGCAATCGCCTCATACAGATTGACCAGCCCCGGTCCGGACACGATGCGTTCGGCGGACACCCGGCGATAGCGCCGCCGCAGGCGCTGCAGGATCTGGTCCTCCACCTGGTCGAGGGGCGAGAGATCGACATGCCCGCCCTCGGTCTCGCACACCAGATAGCGCCCGTCCCGCCGCACGACATAGGCCGAGCCAAGGCCCGTGCCCGGCCCCACGATCGTGGTCACGCCCGATTCGGGCAACGGGCGATCGGGGCCGCAGAGATGACGCAGGTGCGATGCATCCACCTGGGCCACGGCATGGCCGACCGCGCCGAAATCGTTGACCAGCACATGCTCGTCCACGCCCAGCTTCGCGCCCAGTTGCGCGGGCTGGATGATCCACGGATTGTTGGTCATCTTCAGGATGTCACCCTGCACCGGGCAGGCGACGGCGATTCCTGCCGCGCGCGGCAGGCTCTGGCCGATCTGGCGGGCGAAGGCCTCCCAGGCCAGTTGCAGGCTGGCGTGCTCGGCACATCTCAGGGTCGTGGCCTCGCCCAGGCTGACCACGCGCCCGCAATCCACCGTGGCGATGGCGAAGCGCGCGTGGGTCCCGCCGATATCGACCGCTACGATCTCTTTCATGTCTTCAACAGGCTCCGTGGCATCGTTCTATCGGACGCGCGGCCCTTCGCCGCTGCCGCCCGGTGCACATTATTGTTATTCGTCTCGTGTCCGATTCCCGCCCCGCGCCGTCAAGTCCGGAATCGCATCAGCCGGGCGGAATGCGTGGGCGTCAGGATGCCGGGCGCGGCGCCTGATCGGCCTTCAGCCGTCGCAAAATACCGTCGCGGATCGGGCGCGGCATGACGATATCGAGAAAACGCAGCACCGAAAACAGGCGCGGAAAGACCAGATGGGCCCGGTTTTCCTCGATCGCGCGCGCGATCAGCCGGGCCGACGCCGGCGCGGTCTGCAGGAAGGGCTTGGCGCTGCTGACCCGGCGGCTCATGGGCGTATCGACAAAGCCCGGCGACACCAGCGTCACCCCGACCCCGTACTCCGACAGACCGTTCCGCAGGGCCTCGGCAAAGCGCATCAGCCCGGCCTTGGACCCCGAATAGGCCGGGGCGAACGGCAGGGCATGAAACGCGGCGACCGAGCCCAGCATCGCGATATGCCCCACCCCGCGCGCAACCATGCGCTCGGCCCCCGCCGTGGCCAGGGCCGAGGGCGTCGCGTAATTGACCAGGCCGAGTTCCAGCACGGTCTCGGCGTCCTCGGTCCGCGCCGCGTTCTGGCGCATGTCCCCCAGCCCGGCCGCCAGGACCAGCAGATCGACCGGATGACGGTCGTCGTCGGCCCTGAAGGCCGCGATCGCCCCCCCGCCATCGCGCAGGTCCAGCACCCGCGTCCGCACGCCTGCGCCAAGGGCGCGGCAGTCGCGGGCGACCTGCTCCAGACGGTGGGCGTCCCGACCCCACAGGACCAGCATCCGGCCCGACCGCGCGTAGAAGCGGGCCAGTTCGGCGCCGATCCCGCTGGACGCCCCGGTGACAAGCACCGTCGTGGGATCGAATCGTGTTTCGCCGTTCCGGCGCGCTCTGGCCATCGGGACCCTTTCTCTCGATGCTTCCCGTTACGTCAGGATGTCGGCTTTTTCGGGGCATGGAAGGCCATCAGAAATGGCTCCATCCGGCCCGGTCCAGGACCAGCGGCCGGCCCGACGCGTCATGGACCGCGACACCCTGCGTGCCGGCCTCGAACCGCCCGATCCGGGTGACCGCAACACCGCGCGCTGCTGCGGCGCGCAGCAGCGCGGCCTCGTGCGACGGGGGCACCGCCAGCAGCAATTCATAATCGTCGCCGCCCCCCAGGCAGACCGGCAGCCACGCCGCCCCGGCGTGGCGGGCCGCAGGGGACAGCGGCACCAGCGATGCGTCGATCCGCGCCCCGACCCCGCTTTCCCGCGCCAGATGGCCCAGATCCTGCACCAGCCCGTCGGAGATATCCATGGCCGCCGAGGCGATGCCGCCCAGCCCAAGGCCCATCCGGGGTTCGGGCAGGCGATAGCGGCGGGCCAGCACGCCCGCCGGATCGTCCAGTTCGCCCCGCAGCGCCCGCAGCCCCAGCGCCCCGTCGCCGATGGTGCCGGTCACCCAGACCCCATCGCCGTCGCGCGCGCCGTTGCGCCGCAACGCACGGCCCCGCGCCACATGGCCCAGGATGGTCAGGGACAGGACCAGCGGCCCGGACGTGCCGGTCGTATCCCCGCCCAGCAGGGTCACGCCGTAGCGGGCCTGGTCGTCATGCAGGCCGGCGGCGAAGCCTGCGAACCAGTCATCGTCCCGTCCGGGCGGCCGCGAGACCGACAGCAGATAGCCCAGCGGGGTCGCATCCATCGCCGCGAGGTCGGACAGGTTGCAGCGCAGCAGCTTGCGCCCCACCGTATCCGCCGGATCGTCCGGCAGGAAATGGACCCCTTCCACCATGGTGTCGACGGCGACCACCAGATCCCGCCCGGCCGGCGGCCGCACAAGCGCCGCGTCATCGGCAAGGCCCAGCGCGCCTTCGCCGGCCAGCGCCTGGAAATGCCGCCGGATGAACCCGAATTCGGGTGGCAGCCGGGCGTCCGGGGGCCCGGCAGGGTCGGAAGGCATCGGCCGCCTCCCTGGATCAGGCCTCGTCGGCCTCGGGGACCGGCGCGGCCGGCGCCTCGCGCAGGCGGCGGGCCATGGCGTCCAGCACGCCATTGACCATCTTCGGCTCGTCGCCCGAGAAGAACCCGTGCGCGATGTCGAGATATTCGTTGAGGACCACCCGCGTCGGCACGCCCTCGACCGCCGCCAGTTCCGCGCCCGCGGCGCGCAGCAGGGCACGCAGCACCGGGTCCAGCCGCGCGACCGGCCATGTGGGCGGCAGCAGATCGACAATCAGGGCATCGACCTGTTCCCGCCGCGCCACCGCCGCGCGGGTGACCTGCTCGAACAACTGCACGTCGGCCTCGGGCACCTGCCCGTCCTCATATTCCCCCGTACCGGACGCGGCGCTCAGGCGATGCCGCACGAACTGCGCGATCACGGTCTCGGGGGTGTCGCCCCCCTGTTCGATCTGGAACAGCGCCTGCACGACCGCGACGCGCGATGCGGTGCGGGACCGGGGCTTCTGCCGGGTCGTGTCTTCGTCCTGTGCGCCGTTCATACGCGTGTCTCCTGCATGCCGCGATTCCGCCAATGGCGGCTTCATCGCCTCTTTACGTCGCCAGGTCCATAGGCGCCGGCCACAGCGGGGCGGAGGTCCGTGTCGCCGGCGGCCGGGCCGCCCTGGGCCATGGTGCCGGGAATCGACTCCAGAATGGCAGCGAAATCCTTGGTTTCACGAAAATCCCAATGCACGCTGGCAAAGCGGATATAGGCCACCACATCGACCTCGCGCAGCGTGTCCATGACCAGCTTGCCGATATCGCGGGAGGGAATGTCGGTCTCGCCCGAGGCCTCCAACTGGCGGACCAGCCCGTTGACGATCCGTTCGATCCGCTCGTCGTCCACCGGGCGCTTACGCAGCGCCACGCGGACGGACCGTGCCAGCTTGTCACGCTCGAACGGCACGCGGCGACCATCGACCTTCACGACGAACAGGTCGCGAAGCTGCACCCGCTCGATCGTCGTGAAACGCTGGCTGCACGACGCGCAGATCCGCCGCCTGCGAATGGCGGCGCCGTCCTCATGCGGGCGGCTGTCCTTGACCTGGGTATCCTCGTGTCCACAAAAAGGGCATCGCATGCGTGCGGCAATCCTGACCGGCGTTCGTCCTGCCCCGAGATGCGCATGAAATCGGCCGGACGCAAGCCCGGCCCCGCGATGCGCCAGAGCGAACCACATGTTTTGCCCGGCGGCGGCTTGCTGATACCCTGGGCGAAAACAGACCGGCAAGGAGACCCATCATGACGCGATACAGCCGGTTTCCCCGACTGTTCGGCAAGGTGCCCGTCCTGGTACCCGTCCTGGTCCTGCCCTTGACCCTGCTGGCCGGACCGTGCGCGATCCCGCCCGCCCGGGCGGCCGATGCATCGACGTCGCTTCCCGGACAGGCCAATGCCGCCGGGGACATCGAGATCCGCGATGCATGGATACAGATCATCCGTCCCGAACGACAGATCGCCGGCGGCTATTTCACGATCGAGAACCGGGGCGTCGACGTCCATCTGCTGACCGGCGTGACCGCCACCGCCTGCCGGGACCTGTTCGCCCATCATACCGAACAGGAAAGCACCAGCGAAACCGCCACGCTGTTCACCCACATGGCCCTGCCCGCGCAGACCACGCTGGTGTTTCCGCCGGGCGGGTATCATCTGGTCTGCCGGGGCTATGACGCAACGGTCCAGCCGGGGCGGAGCATCCCGGTGGTCTTTCACTTCCTGGGAGGCACGACCCGGACCGTCGCCTTTGACGTCCGCCCCGCGCAGGACACCGCCGACACCGCCCCCTGAGCGCGCGCCGGGCGGGCTCTATCCGCCCGCGCCGGCCAGCACCTGCAGGACTGCGGCGCCGTAGCGGTCCAGCTTCGACGCGCCGACCCCCTTGATTCGCCCCAGCGCGTCCAGCGTCGCCGGACGTTCCATTGCGATGTCATGCAGCACGATGTCGTGGAAGATCACATAAGGCGGGATTTCCTGTTCCCGCGCCTCGCCCAGACGCCAGGCGCGCAGGGCGGCGAACGGGCCCTCGGCCTCGGGCGGCAGCGACACGGCCACCCGCGTCCCGCTGGGCGCTCGGGCGGTGCGCCCCCTTCCGGCCTTCAGCTCGTCGGTTGCGTCCTCGCGCAGCATCAGCTTCTGCTCGCCGCGCAGGATGGGGCGCGCGACCTCCTGATTCAGGGCCAGCGCATTGTAATCGCCGGTGACGCGGATGGCGCCCCGGGCGATCAACTGCCGGATCACCCCGCGCCAGAACAGTTCGGGCCGGTCCTTGCCGACGCCGAAGACGCCCAGCCGGTCATGGCCGTGGCGGGTGGCCATCTCGCTGTCCTTGCCGCGCAGGACCGAGGCGACATGCACCGCCCCGAATTTCTGGCCGATCCGATAGATCGCGGACAGGACCTTCTGGGCCTCGACCGTACCGTCGAACGAGGCGACGGGGTTGCGGCAATTGTCGCAATGCCCGCATGGCCCGGCCAGCGTCTCGCCGAAACAGGACAGCAGCGCCTGGGTGCGGCAGCCGGTCGTTTCGGTCAGCGTAACCATGGCCTCCAGCCGCGCGCTCATGATCCGCTGCTGGGCCTCGGGCGCGCTGGATTGTTCCAGCCAGTGCCGCGCGCGCGCGATATCGTCGCCGCCATACAGCAGCACGGTCTCGGACTTCTCGCCATCACGGCCGGCGCGGCCGATCTGCTGATAATAGCCTTCGGGCGAGGACGGCATGTCCAGATGCACGACCGCACGCACGTCCGGCCGATCGATCCCCATGCCGAAGGCGATGGTCGCCACGATCACCACCGGCTCGCCGGAGCGGAACCGGGCCAGCGCCGCGCGTTTCTCGATCGGCGGCAGGCCCGCATGGAACGGCAGGGCCGGCCAGTCACGTTCACGCAGCGCGCGGGCGACGCGCTCGGTCTTGTTGCGGCTGCCGCAATAGACGATCGCGGCCTCGCCCGGATGCCGCCCCAGCACATCCAGCAACTGCCGCGTTTCCGACGTCTTGGGCCGGACGGCGATATCCAGGTTGGGGCGATGGAAGCTGGCGCGCAGGACGGTCGCGTCCGGCATGGCCAGGGCGTCCAGGATATCCGCCTGGGTCCGGGGGTCGGCCGTCGCCGTCAGGGCGATGCGCGGCACGCCGGGGAAATGCTCCGGCAGGCTGGCCAGGGCACGATATTCCGGACGGAATTCGTGCCCCCAGGCGGAAATGCAATGGGCCTCGTCGATCGCGATGACCGACAGCGGCAGCCGGGACAGGCGGTCGAGCATGCCGGGCGACAACAGGCGCTCGGGCGAGACGTAGAGCACGTCCAGTCGCCCGGCCATCAGGTCGGACCGCACCCGGGCGGCATCCTCCGGCTCCAGTTCCGAATGCAGGGCGCCGGCATTGACGCCGACCTGGCGCAGCGCCGCCACCTGGTCGTCCATCAGCGCGATCAGCGGCGACACCACCAGCCCGGTTCCGGGACGGCTGAGCGCCGGAACCTGATAGCAGATGCTCTTGCCCCCGCCGGTGGGCATCAGCACCAGGCAGTCGCGCCCGGCCATGACTTCGCCCACCGCCTGTTCCTGCAATCCGCGAAAATCGGGAAAGCCGAAAACGCGGGACAGGACAGCCCGTGGGGACGTGTCGAGACCGTTATCCGTCATGATGGAGGCCGCTGCCATGGCCGGAAATCGCCCGCCCGCCGCTCAGCCCGCGGTGATCTCGATTTCGACCCGGCGAGAGCCGACGGCGCCATCCTCGTTCGAGGGCGCGCGCGGCTTCTGGCGGATACGGCCGCCGGCAACCCCGTCCGCCGCCAACTGGGCCGACACACGCTTGGCCCGGTCGATCGCCAGCAGCGCATCGGCGGACAGGTCGCCATGGGCGGCGGCGTAGCCTTCGACGTTGATGACCGAATTCGGATAGTGCGCCGCCTGCTCGGCCGCATGGGCCACGACCAGCCGCGCGGGGTCGTCAAGCGCCGTCGAATCCCGGGTGAAGAAGACGATATATTTCCGGGACGGCCCGGTCGCGCAGCCTGCCAGCAGACAAAGACCCAGGACCAGTGACAGGCGACGCATCGGCAGACCCCTTTTTACATTCGGCTGATGGATGAATCGGCCGCCGATACCGCGGATATGCCGGCGACTTGAGTATTCAGCAACAAGGTTGATATCGCCTTGGTGCCTGCTGGTCCGCCCCCCGTCAACCTTTGACCGCCCGTCCGCCGGGCGACGCGCCTATGCCGCGACGGCGTTCGCCCGCCCGTCCGACAGGCGCCAGATCCGGTCCAGTCTTTCCACCCCGACCAGCCGATGCGCGATCAGGATGACCGTGCGGCCCGTGGTGACGGTGTTGAGCGTCAGCAGGAAGTCCCGCTCGGTCTCGGCGTCGAGTCCCGTCGCCGGCTCGTCCAGGATCAGGATCGGCGCATCCGACAGCAGCGTCCGGGCCAGGGCGATCCGTCGGCCCTGCCCGCCGGAAACCGTGGCGCCCCCTTCCCCCAGCCAGCTGTCCAGCCCGTCGGGCATGGAGCGGACCAGGTCGCCGATCTGCGCGCGATCCAGCGCCGTCCACAGCTCGGCCTCGGTCGCGTCGGGCCGGCCCAGCAGCAGATTGGCGCGAATCGTGTCGGCAAACAGATGCGTCGCCTGCGACAGCCAGGCCACGCGGCAGCGCACCGACCCGCTGTCGAGATCCGCCAGATCCTGTCCGCCCAGCGTGATCCTGCCCGAAGTCGGCGCCGCGACCTTCAGCAGCAGCGCGGCCAGCGTCGATTTCCCGATTCCCGACGGCCCCAGCACTGCCACGCGCGATCCGGCCGGAATATCGAGGGTCAGCCCGTCGAACACCGGCGCACGGTCGGCGCGCCAGCGGAACCCGACCTGCTCGAAGCGCAGATGGGTGTCGGCCGGCGCCGGCCGCGTGCCCACCGGCGCCGCCGGCCCGTCCTGCCCGCCGACCGAGATGACGCGGGCCGCCGCCCGGCTGACGCCCCCGGCCAGGGCGCCGGCCCGCGTCAGCCCGCCGATGCCCTCGAACCCGGCCACGACCAGGAACAGCAGGCCGACGGCCCGCACCGCCGGGATCGGCCCGAACCCCACGCCCAGCGCCGCCGCCAGCACCGCCAGCACCGCCGCCTGCCCGCACAGGTAGGACGCCCCGCCCACCACCGCCAGCAGGCGCGCCTGCCGCGCCTGGGCATCGAACAGGCTGGCATCGCGTTCGCGGACATGGGACAGGATCCGCCCCTCGGCCCCGAAGGCGCGGATTTCGCGCAGGCCGCTGACCAGATCCAGCACCCCGATCCGCAGCGCGGCCAGGCGGTGCGTCAGCGCCCCCGCCTGCCGACGGCCCAGCAGGGCCGCGCCCAGCGGCAGGACGAACGCGCCCGTCACGAACAATCCCCCCACGACCACCGCCAGCACGGGATCGACAGGCAGCACGGCCAGGACCAGGAACGGCAGGATCAGGCACGCCCCGGCCAGGGGCACCAGAATCCGCAGATACAGCGCGTCCAGCGCCTCGACATCCGACACCAGGCGCGACAGCAGGTCGCCGGCGCGGCGAAACCCCAGCCCGGCCGCCGCCCCGCCCGCCAGATGACGGAAAAACCACACCCGCACATCCGCCAGGGCGCGGAACATCGCGTCGTGCGTCACCAGGCGTTCGACATAGCGCAGGACCACGCGCCCGATGCCCGACACCCGCAGCAGCAGCACGCCGACGACAAGCGCGCCGGACGCCGTGCCGGCCAGGCGCATGCCCGCGCCCCGCATCAGCACCAGCCCTGCCAGCACGGCCAGCAGCGACAACACCCCGCCCACGATCAGCAGGGGCGCACGCGCCCGCCACAGGGACAGGATCCGCAGGACGGGGGCCAGCCCGCCTTCGGCTTTATCCGACATGTTCGTGCTCCCCAAGCGCGGGTGCTGGATGGCGAAGGCCGAGATCGAGGCGCTGACCCGTAAATTCATGCACCGATGCCGAATGGCTGGCCAGGATCACCGTCCGCCCCCGCGCCAGCCCGCGCAGGCTGGCGAGGATATCGGCCTCGGTCGCGGGATCGAGATGCGCCGTCGGCTCGTCCAGCAGCAGCAGCGGCGCGTTCTTCAGATAGGCCCGCGCGATGGCGACCCGCTGCGCCTGCCCGCCCGAGAGGCCGAATCCGCCCTCGCCGATCCGCGTCTCCAGCCCCTCGGGCAGGCCCGCGAGGAATGTATCGACTGCCGCGGCCCGCAGGGCATCCTCCACCTCCTCGGCGCTGGCGTCCGGCCGGGCGAACAGGATATTCTCGCGCAACGTACCGGCGAACAGCACCGGCTTCTGCCCGATCCACGAGACCAGCCCCGACAGGGTGGACGGCGCCAGCGCCGCAAGGTCCGCCCCCCCGATGGTGACGCGCCCCCCGCCGGGCATGACAAAGCCCAGCAGCATTTCGATGATCGTCGATTTCCCCGATCCCGAAGGGCCGACCAGGATCAGGGTCTGGCCCGCCGGCACGGCGAAGCTGAGATCATCCAGAACCGCCCCCCGCGCCGCATCCCAGGCGAAAGTGACATGCTCGAAGGCGACGGACACGCCGTGGGCGCCGGCCTGCACCGTCGCACCGCCCGCCGCCCGCACGTCGCCGTCGGGCAGGACCGCCATCGCCGATGCGGCCCCTGCCGCATGCGCCCGATCCTGATAGGCCAGGGCAAGCCCGCGAAGGGGCACGAAGAATTCCGGCACCAGCAGCAGGACGAACAGCCCGCGCATCGTCGCGTCCGCAATCACGGCGGGGGGCATGTCGCCGTGATGCAGTCCCAGCACCACCCCGCCATTACGCAGGGCGATCAGCACCAGGGCCATGACCATCGCGCAGTCGATGGACGCCGACGACAGGAACGCAACCCGCAGGATCTTCATCGTGCGGCGGCGCAGTTCGTCGGCGGCATCGGCCAGGCGATGGGCCTCGTCCTCGGTCCGGCCGGCCAGGACGATGGTGGCAATGCCGCGCACCCGGTCCAGAAACCGGGCCTGCAGTCGCGTCATCGCCAGGAACTGGTTGCGTGAGGCGACGGCCGCGCCGATGCCGAACAGCGCCTGGCCGACCGGAACCGCCAGCCCGCAGGCCGCCATGATCGCGGCCGACCCCGGCTGGACGAAGGCGGCCAGCACGGCGATCAGCCCCGGCGCCGCGATCCAGAGCATCGACGCCGGAATCCAGCGCGCGAAAAACCCGTCCAGCGCCTCGACCCGGTCGACCGCCAGCGCGGTCAGTTCCGCGCTGTGCTGCCGGCGCAGCAGGGCCGGGCCGCCACGCAGGATGGCCGACAGCACGCCGTCGCGCAGCCGCAGCCGGGCCGCCCGGCCGGCCCGCGCCGCCGCAATGTCGCCCAGCATCAGGCACAGCCCGCGCGCCAGGGCCAGCACCGCCAGGGTGGCCAGCAATCCGGTCGCCCCAGCCCCCCCCGGGCCGGGACCGGCCCGCCCGACCAGAACGCGGGCCAGGATCGCCGCCACGCACCAGGCCTGCCCCACCGCGACCAGGCTCGACAGCATGCCCAGGCCCACGATCGGCATCGCCTGCCGACGACCAAGACGCGACTGTGCCCGCGCCCAGGCCTTCATCACTGTTTTGTCACCGCTCATGTCCGCGTTCTATAATGGATGCGTCAGGCAAGGGACACCCGTTCCCGCCAGAATGCCCATCCCCGCCGGCAATCCCTGCCATGCATGCTCATGCGGTCTCGCCGCCCTCGTGGGGATCGTCGCGCGTCTGCAAAGGGAAGACCAGTTCGAAACGGGTCCCTCCATCCTCGACGATCTCCAGCGTCCCGCCCAACTGGCGCGCGAATCCCCGGATCAGTTGCAGGCCGATGCCGGTGCGGTCTTCCGCATCGCGCCGGCGCCCCGCCGCCAGGCCGATCCCGTCATCGGCAATCCACAGCCGCGCCATGCGCCCATCCTCATGGACCAGACCCACCGAGATCGTGCCGTGGCGTCCATCGGGGAAGGCGTACTTGATGGCGTTGCTGACGACCTCGGTCAGGATCAGGGCCAGGGGCACGGCCTGGTCGGGCACCATCTCCAGCCGTTCGACATTGATCGCCAGCGCGATCCGGGCGCCGGGCCCCTCGCCCACCGCCTGGAAGATCTGGCCGCACAGCTCGCCCACGAAAGGCTCCATGTTCAGGCTGAACAGTTCGCCATCGGCGTAGAGATAGCGATGCAGGGTCGCCAGCGCCCGCACCCTGTCCCGGGCCTGGGTAAATTCCTCGCGTGCTTCGGGCTGGCGGATGCGGTTGGCCTGAAGGTTCAACAGCGAGGCAACGATCTGCAGGTTGTTCTTCACCCTGTGATGCATTTCCTTCATCAGCAGTTCCTGGCGCACCGAGGCACGGGCCAGTCGCTGCTCGTGCCGCGCCAGGGTCCGCGTGGCCGTGGTGAAGGCATTGGCCAGCCGCCGGATCTCGGCCGGCATCGCCCAGTTGGAGTGCGCGTCGAATCCCCCCCCGCCGGTCTGCCACAGGGCGACCGACGTCGTCAGTCGCCGCAGCGGGGCGATGAGCAGGATGTTCGCGCTCTTGACCACGCCGATCAGTCCGCAACCCAGCAGCGAGACGATCACGAACAGCCAGATGATGAACATGACCAGCGCATGGGTTTCCGCGACGTTGCGGCGGGTCATGGTCAGGGCGCCGACGCCCCCTTCGACCGGGCCGTAGGCGAAGGAGGCGTCGCCCACGGTCAGCGTCGCGTGGGCGGTGCTGTCCGGCGGCAGGGTGCGTATCCATTGCAGGATCCGCGGCGGCGGCACGCGCATGCCCCAGCAATCCTCGCAGAGCGGGGCGACATTGTGGTTATGGCCGACGATCCAGGCGTCGATCGCCCCGTCTTTCTGCATGAAATCCAGGCGTGGATCGCCGATCTGCAGATGATGGCGGCTCCAGACCAGGGGCATGATCGCCGTCAGGACGCCCTGCCGCACCGCATTGCCGCCCGTATCGGCGATCGTCGTCTGGATCGAGATCCGGACATAGGACCGGCCGTCCTGATCCTGGCCCGACAGGTCGAACGGTTCGACACGCACATCGCCGCTGAAGCGGGGCAGGCCTTCGGCCGGCACATTGCCGCCCGATGACAGCGGGCGGCCGTTGTCAACCGCGATCACGACGTTGCCGCGGTCGTCCAGCAGCGCCAGCTGCCGATAGAAATGCCCGGTCAATGACTGCGCCAGCTGCAAGGTCCGGCCGATGGCCTCCTCATCCAGCGACATCAGATTGATCGCATTCAGCAGCGCGCTGAGATGCTCGACGTCATGCCGGATTTCCAGGTCGATGCGGCCGACGGCCATGTCGGCGCGGAAAGCCGGCGCCGCAAGCGTATGACGATAGCTGTACCAGGCCTGCAACCCGCCGATCATCGCCATCGGCCCGGCCGACAGCAGGATGATGACAATCATGCGGGTACTGACCGTATCGAACATGCGCCAGATACGCATGGCGTAAAAGGCCGCGCGCAACGCGCGACGGCGCTCGTGCCCTGTTTGACGGTCCATTTATTCCCTGATCTTGCGGTCGTCCTCGATCAGGCGCAAAAGCTCCTCTGGAACCGGCTCGCGCGCCACTTCATCGAAAAGCTGATGCAGCCCTCGCTTGAGCCACAACTCGAACGGGTCATCTTGTCGTTTTTTTTTATTGTTTTTCGACAGCCTTGAGGAACGAGAATCCTTAGGCGGCGTCATCGTTGATCCCTGAGGTCCACTACTATCCTGCCAAAACTCCCGGACCTGAGCTCCGGTTGCATCGCGTTAAGATAGTGATCGTAATTCCCTCCCGCGGACCCGTCCAGACGACGCCTCCAATTATCTTAACGATATGTAAATAAATATTCGGCCGGGCTGACGCGATCACAGAGGTCGCGGTTCGGCCATCCCCTGACCGGCGGCGATGCCGCGTTCGGCCAGAATGCCCTTCACGCGGGCGACGCGGGCCTGCAGGGCGGCGCTGGCATGGCTGTCGCCGGTCATCCAGGCTTCCAGCTGACGACGCGCGCGGAATACCCGGCTTTTGGCCGTTCCGACCGCGCAGCCCGTCGCCTCGGCCAGCGCTTCATAGCTCATGCCGTGGATGACGACCATAATCAGGGCCTCGCGCTGATCCTCGGGCAGACGGTCCAGCGCCTCGGCAAGGTCCTTGAGCGCCAGCCGATCCTCGTGCGAGGCCGCTGTCGCCAGCGCCGCCGCCGGCACGTCCTCGATATCCGTCGTCTCCCGCCGCTTGCGAAGGTCGGAAATGAAACGGTTCCGCAGGATGCGATGCATCCAGGCCGAAAAATTTGTGCCGGGGATAAAACTCTCCTGGGCGGCCAGTGCGTTGCACACGGCATCCTGCACCAGATCCTCGGCCATCGTCCGATTGCGCGTCAGCGCCAGCGCCTGAACCCGCAGGCGCGGAAGGATGGTCACAACCTGGTCATGGAAGTTGCTTGTCATGGTTTTCGTTTCCCTCATCACACCCAACCAATGAATGGTGGAATGACAGGGTTGCGTAGTTCACATAACGAGCGCGTGAGGTGGCGCCGGTCACCGCCCGTCGGTCGGCGCGTCGCCTCGTGCATGGGCGACCAGCTCGGCCAGGCGCGCGCGCGCGCGCGACACCCGCGCCTTCATCGTGCCTACCGGCACGCCGCAGATCACGGCCGCTTCCTCGTGCGTCATCTCCTGCGCGCCGACCAGGATCAGGGCTTCGCGCAGCAGCGGGGACAGAAGCCAGAACACACTTTCGAGATCGCGCACGTCATCGCCCGAACTGGCGGGCCGGCTTTCGATCTGGCTGTGCGATTGCGCGGCGTAATCGGTCATGATTTCGTGTTCGCGCTTCCGCCGCCGCTTCTGCTCGAAGAAAATATTGCGTTCGATGGCGAACAGCCACGCTTTCAGGTTCGTGTCGGCCTGGAACTGGTCCAGCGCACCCAGCGCCCGCATGATGGTATCCTGCACCAGATCGTCGGATGACGAGGCGTCACGGGTCAGAAAACGGGCGAAACCCCGCAGATCCGGCAAAAGAGACATGATCTCGTGCCGAAGTTGCGATACCGTCAGGGGCTTTGCGGAACCGATGGGAGACGTCAGCTTGTATCCCCTCCACCCTTGCGGACAGTTCCAACACTGTCATGATCCGGACCGTAACATATTCTTCTGGGAGATGAACGCCCGATGCCTCTCTCGCGGCGGCAGGATCTGATCCGTGCCCTTCCCTACGCCAGACGGTATGCGCGCGCCCTGACCGGCAGCCAATCCCGTGGCGACCTGCTGGTCGCCGAAAGTCTTCGTGAACTGGCGGTGGTGGACACCGGGACCCTGCCACCCCGACTGAGCCTGTACCGATGGATTTCGCGCCATTTCGACTCCATCGCCACGACGGCCGAGATGGCCGGCCAGCGCGAAGGCATGGGCGCCACCGAACGCAAATTGCTGCTGCTGACGTCGCTGGAGGAAGTGCCGGTCGCCGACGCGGCCCGGGCCCTCGATATCGACCTGCGGCAGGCCACCGATATCCTGTCCCGGGCCCATGCCGGTCTACGCACGGTGGCCGAGACCAACATCCTGATTATCGAGGACGAACCGATCATCGCCATGGATATCGAGGATCTGGTCCGCCGTTGCGGCCATCAGGTCGCCGGTGTCGCGGCGACCGAGGCCGATGCCGTGGCCCTGGCCACCCGGACCCGCCCGGGACTGATCCTGGCCGACATCAATCTGGGCGCCGGCGGCGACGGCATGCGGGCGGTGGCCAGCATCCTGCGTCACCACGACACACCCGTCATCTTCGTCACCGCCTACCCCGAACGGCTGCTGACCGGCGAGACGGTCGAACCCGCCTTCGTCATCACGAAACCGTTCGAGCCCATGACCCTGGCCATCGCGACCTATCAGGCGGTCACCGGCGGCCCCCGGATCGAATAGCCGATCGAAGGGCCGGTCGGGCCGCCCGTTTCCCCGGCGCGACGGATCTTCCTTGCGCTGGGCCTGCGGCTGGGCGAGAAACCGGACCATGTCGCCTCCTCTTCTTCTGCTTCAGGACATCACGCTGACGCTGGGCGGTTCGCCCCTGCTGGACGGCGCCGGATTCGGCGTCTCGGCCGGCGAACGACTCTGCCTGGTCGGCCGCAACGGCAGCGGCAAATCGACGCTGCTGCGGATCGCGGCGGGGGAGCTGCTGCCCGACGACGGAACCCGCTTCCTGCAACCCGGGACATCGGTGCGCTACCTGCCGCAGGAACCCGACCTGTCGGGCTTCGCGACCACGCTGGACTATGTCCGCGCGGGCATGGGGCCGGGCGACCCGGAACATCGCGCCGCCCTGCTGCTGGGCGAACTGGGCATGACCGGTGCCGAGGACCCCGCCACCCTGTCGGGCGGCGAAGCCCGGCGCTGTGCGCTGGCGCGGGCCCTGGCGCCGGAACCCGACCTGCTGCTGCTGGACGAGCCGACCAACCACCTGGACATGCCCACCATCGAATGGCTGGAGCGCGAGCTGCTGTCGCTGTCCTCGGCGATGGTCATCATCAGCCATGACCGCCGCCTGCTGGAAACGCTGTCACGGGCCGTCGTCTGGCTGGATCGCGGCGTCACCCGCCGGCTGGACCAGGGCTTCGCCCGCTTCGAGGCCTGGCGCGAGGAGGTTCTGGAGCAGGAGGTCCGCGACGCCCACAAGCTGGATCGCCAGATCGCGCGCGAGGAAGACTGGATGCGCTATGGCGTGACCGCCCGGCGCAAGCGCAACGTGCGCCGCGTGGGCGAGCTCGCCGCCATGCGCCAGGCCCGGCGCGAGGCCGTACGCACCCCCACCGGCCTGAAGATCGAAGCCAGCGAGGGCGACCTGTCCGGCAAGCTGGTGGCGGTCGCCGAGCAGGCCAGCAAGGCCTACGGCGCGCATGTCGTCGTCGACCGGCTGGACCTGCGCGTGCTGCGCGGCGACCGCCTGGGCATCGTCGGCGCCAACGGCGCGGGCAAGAGCACCCTGCTGCGGCTGCTGACCGGCCAGGACCGCCCGGATTCCGGCGACATCCGCATCGGCAGCGCCCTGTCCACCGTCACGCTGGACCAGCAGCGCCGCGCGCTGGACCCCTCCCGCACCCTGGCCGACACCCTGACCGGCGGCGGGGGCGACATGGTGCTGGTCGGCGGCGAGAAGCGCCACGTCATCGGCTACATGAAGGATTTCCTGTTCCGCCCGGAACAGGCGCGCACCCCCGTCGGCGTCCTGTCGGGCGGCGAGCGCGGACGGCTGATGCTGGCCTGCGCGATGGCCCGCCCGTCCAACCTGCTGGTCCTGGACGAACCGACGAACGATCTGGACCTTGAAACGCTGGACCTGTTGCAGGAGATGCTGGACGCCTATTCCGGCACCGTCCTGCTGGTCAGCCACGACCGTGACTTCCTGGACCGGGTCGCAACCTCGGTGCTGACGGCCGAAGGCGGCGGGCGATGGGTTGAATATGCGGGCGGGTATAGCGACATGCTGGCCCAGCGCGGCGACGCCCCGGCCGGCCGGGCGCGGCGCGCCGGCACGGATGCCCCGGCCGCGCAGAAACGGCCGGAGAAAGGCCCGGCACGGAAGCTGTCCTACAAGGACCGGCACGCGCTGGATCGCCTTCCCGGCGAAATCGCGGCGCTGGAGACGGAAATCGGCCGCCTGCGCGCGATCCTGTCGGATGGCGGTCTCTATGCCCGCGATCCGGCGGCCTTCACGGCGGCGACCGGGAAGCTGGAACGTGCCGAGGCCGAACTGACGGCCGCCGAGGAACGGTGGCTGGAACTGGAAATGCTGCGCGAGACGCTGGAAGCCCCCTAGCCGAAGCCGGGGCCAGGGGGCGCGGCGGAAAAGGGGAAAAGGGGAAAAGACGATGCCGCACTGCCCTACCTCCGACCTGGCGCGGGAAGTGATCGGCCCGTGCCCGCGCAAGACCCCGGCCCTGGGCCGGGCCGAAGCCGAAAGCCTGCTGCCCCAGGCGCCCAACTGGACGCTGTCGCCCGACGGCGCCACGCTGCTGCGCGATTTCGTGCTGCCCGATTTCGCCTCGGCCTATGCGCTGGTCGAGCGCATCGCAGCCCTGGCCGAGGCCGCCGATCACCACCCCGACATCTCGTTCGGCTGGGGCTATGTCCGCCTCGCGCTGCAAACCCATGCCATCGGCGGGCTGCACCGCAACGATTTCATCATGGCGGCGCGGATCGAGACATTACCCCACTAAGGGATCGTTATTTTTGGGCTTCGCCCAAACCCACCAGGGCCTGAGGCCCTGGCCCCCGATTCATTTGAAATGACTGGTCTCCAAAGGTCTCACGGCACGGCTCAGGGCCGGTGAACCAGGCCCGACTGTTCCATCCGCGCGCGGGCGGCCGCGATGCCGCCCGTGACCGCCAGCGCCGCCGCCAGCGCGCGGCGGCCGGCCTGGGCGTCGACCAGCACCGGCGCGCCGTCCAGGCAGGCGGCGGCGAAGGCCTCGTGCTCGGCCATCAGGGTGTCGTGGTCGCTCCAGGTCACGGCCTCGCGCCGGAACCCGCCGGTGCCGGGCAACGGCAGGCCCGTGTCGCGGCCGATCATGGTCAGTTCGCGTTTGACGAAATCGGCGGACAGGTAGCCCTCCTCGGAAAACAGCCGCATCCGGCGCTCGGTCTTCAACGAGATCCGGCTGGCGGTGATGGTGGCGACACAGCCGTTGGCGAAGCGGACACGGGCGTTGGCGATGTCCTCATGCTGCGAACTGACGGCGGCGCCCAGCGCATCGACATCCTCGATCTCGCTATCGACGATCGCCAGCACCAGGTCCAGATCGTGGATCATCAGGTCCAGGATGACCGACACGTCGGTGCCCCGCGCCTTGAACGGCGCGATGCGCGTGGCCTCGATATAAAGCGGCCGGCTGATCCGCTCGGTAATCGCGCGATGCTCGGCTGAATAGCGCAACAGGTGCCCCACCTGCAGCACCAGCCCGGTTTCCACCGCCAGCGCCGCCAGACGATCGGCCTGCGCCAGGGTCGAGGCGATGGGCTTTTCCACCAGCACATGGCGGCCGGCCAGCAGGGCGCGTTCGGCCAAGGCGAAATGATGTTCCGCCGGGGCCGCCACCACCACGGCGTCGCAGCGCGCCAGCAGGTCGTCCAGCCCCAGCGCCGGCGCACCGCCGGCCTCGGCCCCGACGACCGCCGCCCGCTCGTGGTCCGGGTCATGGATGCCGACCAGGGTTTCGCGCCGCGATCCGGCGATTTTCAGCGCGTGAAACCGACCGAAATGACCGGCGCCAATCACGCCGACGCGCAAGCGGCGCCCCTCATCCGGCCCCGTCGCCGGCCCTCGTCCTGTTCCGCCACCGAAAAGCCCTGCCATCGCCCTCTCTCCGCGTTCGCGATGACGCAGGGTTAGAGCACCCGCGACGGAACGACCAGAGGCCCCGCCGGAGACGAAACGCGACCGGACCACGGCCCGCAAATTTGTTCCTATTTTGTTCTTGTTTTTCCGGCCCTGTTCTGGGACCATCCCGCCGATTGTCCCCTTTCCAGCGCGGACCACAGCATGACAGACCAGCCCCCCATCCGGATCGGCCGGGGACAGCCCACGCGCCTCGCGTCCCGAACCCTGCGCGACGGATCGACGACGGTGGCCGGCATCGTGCATGGGCGGGGGGCGACGATCTCGCCGCCCGACCGCCATGCCGCTCATGCACCGTCGCCCTTCGACGACGGGTGGGGCACGCTGGGGCAGGCCCCGGCGGAGACGCGCACCGAACTGGCGTTCGAGGCCGCGCGGACCATCATCACACGCAACACCAGCCCCGATGTCGGGTTCGACCGCTCGATCAACGCCTATCGGGGGTGCGAGCACGGGTGCATCTATTGCTACGCCCGGCCCACCCATGCGTGGATCGGCCTGTCGCCCGGCCTGGATTTCGAGACCCGCCTGACCTGCAAGCCCGATGCGGCGAAGCTGCTGGAACAGGAATTGCGGCGTCCGTCCTATCAGCCGCGCCCCATCGCGCTGGGGACCAATACCGACCCGTACCAGCCGGTCGAACGGACACAGGGCCTGACGCGCGCGATCCTGGATGTGCTGGAGCGGTTTTCCCACCCGGTGACCATCGTCACCAAATCGGCCGGGGTGCTGCGCGACCTGGATATCCTGATCGCCCTCGCCGCCCGCAACCTGGTGCGCGTCAGCCTGTCGGTCACGACGCTGGACCCCGAACTGGCGCGCCGGATGGAACCGCGCGCAGCCACGCCCGCCCGCAGGCTGGAGGCCATCCGGGCCCTGTCGGCGGCGGGCGTGCCCACGACCGTCATGGCCGCCCCGATGATCCCGGCGCTGAACGACAGCGAGATGGAGGCCATCCTGGCCGCCTCGGCCGAGGCCGGGGCACGCGGCGCGGCCTATGTGCTGCTGCGCCTGCCGCAGGAGGTCGCGCCCCTGTTCGAGGACTGGATCGCCCGGCATTATCCCGACCGGGCGGCGCGGGTGCTGGCCCGCATCCGCGAGACACGGAACGGCGCGCTGAACGATTCGACCTTCGGGCGGCGCTATCGCGGCCAGGGCGTTTATGCCGACCTGCTGCGCCAGCGGTTCGCCCTCGCCTGCCGAAGGCTGGGGCTGAACCAGGGGCGCGACCTCCCGCTCGACTGCACACGGTTCGCGCCGCCGCCCCTGCCCCGCCAGGACCGGCAGTTGACCCTGTTCTGATCCGCCCGTCGCACCATCCGGATCGGCCAGAACATCCGGAACGGGGACGAAATGGGTGGATTCGGCGCAAGGGCGGTTCCGGGCGGTTGCATCCTGCGCCATGGCCCGGCATGTTCCCGCCGTCATTGTGGCATGCCTGGGGCACGCCCGATGGCGACGTACGCACAACAGGGAGCCGGCTCGGGCCGGGCGTGAGGAGCACCCCCTTCTGTCATGATGTACTACAGCCGGCTCAAGATGGCCTCGGTCGTCGCCGTATGCCTTCTGGGAGTGGTGCTCTGCCTTCCCAACGCCCTGCGCCAGCCCTCGGCCGCGCTGCCATGGCGGCAGATCCATCTGGGTCTGGACCTGCGGGGCGGGTCCTACCTGCTGATGCAGGTGGATATGCCCAGCATCACCTCCGACCGTCTCCAGACCCTGGCGGACGGAACCCGCCAGGCCCTGCTGGGCGCCGGGCTGGGCTATCGGAACATCGCGACCGATGCGCCGGCGGGTACGGTGACCTTCACCCCCCGCGACCCGTCCGAGACCGATGCCGACCTGAAGGCCCTGCGCGCCATGCCCACGACGGTGCCGGGCGAATTCTCGGTCGACCGGCGTCAGGATGGCAGCATCGCCATCACCCTGTCTCCGACCGCCATGCGTGAACGCGCGCGTGAAGCCGTCACCCAGTCGATCGAGATCGTACGCCGCCGCATCGACGCCACCGGCGCGGTGGACCCCGAGATCACCCGCCAGGGCGACGACCGCATCGTGGTCGAACTGCCGGGCATCAGCGATCCGGAGCACGTGAAGCGGCTGCTGGGCACCACGGCGAAGATGACCTTCCACATGGTGCAGGACAACGCCCTGGGCACCGTCGCCGGTCCCGGCGTCACGCTGTTGCCGATGCTCAACGCGCCGGACCAGAAACTGCCCATCCTGGATCATGTCGAGGTCGACGGGTCGGACCTGACCAATGCCGGGGCCGCCATCGACCAGCAGACCGGCGAATGGGCCGTCAATTTCAGCTTCGATTCCGTGGGCGCGCGCGCCTTCGCCGCGACGACGCGGGCGAATATCGGCCACCGCTTCGCCATCGTGCTGGACAACAAGGTCGTCCAGGCCCCCGTCATCCGCGGCGCCATCACCGGCGGCAACGGTCAGATCGTCGGCGGCTTCGACGCGCAGTCGGCGACCGATCTTGCGCTGCTGCTGCGGGCCGGTGCCCTGCCCGCCCCGCTCTCGGTGATCGAACAGCGTTCGATCGGCCCGTCGCTGGGCGCTGATTCCATCCGCGCCGGGGCCCTGAGCCTGGGCGCCGGCTTCGTGCTGGTGATCGCCTTCATGGGCCTGTTCTATGGCCGGTTCGGCTGGTACGCGAATGTCGCCCTGCTGGCGAACCTCGTCCTGATGGCGGCCCTGCTGTCGCTGTTCCAGGCCACGCTGACCCTGCCGGGCATGGCGGGCATGCTGCTGACCCTGGGCATGGCGGTCGATGCGAACATCCTTATTAACGAACGCATCCGCGAGGAAGTCGGCCGGGGTCGCACCGCGCTGGCGGCGATGCAGGCCGGGTTCGAACGCGCCACCTCGACCATCGTCGACAGCAACGCCACCGCGCTGCTGGCCCATGTCATGCTGTTCGTCTTCGGCACCGGCCCGGTACGCGGCTTCGCCCTGACGATCACGATCGGCATCGTGACGACGCTGTTCACCACCCTGCTGCTGTCGCGGATGCTGATGGTGCGCTGGTACGCCCGCACCCGTCCCACTGTCCTGCCGGTCTGAGGCGCCCCGTCATGTTCGAACGTCCCCTTCTGCGCTTCGTGCCGCACGGCACCCGGATCAACTTCATGCGCGGCCGCTTCCTCGGCCTCGTCACCTCGGCGGTGCTGTCGGTCGCATCGCTGGTCCTGTTCTTCCATCCCGGCCTGACGCTGGGGCTGGATTTCCGCGGCGGAATCGTCGTCGAGGCCCGCACCCAGGGGCCGGCCGACTTCGCCAAAATCCGCGCGGCCCTGGCCACCCAGCATGTCGAGGCCGCCGGGCTGCAATCGTTCGGCGCCCCGGACGATGTGCTGATCCGCATGGACACCCCCCCTGCCAACGCCCCGGACCGCGAGGCCCGGACCCAGGCCATGGTCGATTCGGTGCGCCATGCCATCGCCACCCTGCCCGGCGCGCAGGTCCTGCGCGCGGATGCGGTGGGCGCCTCGGTCTCGGCCGAACTGTTCCGCAACGGGATGCTGGCGCTGGGCATCAGCCTGCTGATGATCCTGGGCTATATCTGGTTCCGCTTCGAATGGGAGTTCGCGGTCAGCGCCGTCGTCACGCTGGTGCTGGACCTGACCAAGACGATCGGCTTCCTGGTGCTGACGCATTTCGAATTCGACCTGGTGATGGTCGCGGCGATCCTGACGATCCTGGGCTATTCCACCAACGACAAGGTGGTGGTGTACGACCGGGTGCGGGAAAACCTGCGGAAGTACCGTACCATGCCCCTGGCCGAGCTGATCGACCTGTCGATCAACGAGACCCTGAGCCGTACGCTCGGCACCTCGTCCACCGTCTTCCTCGCCGCCCTGCCTCTGGCGCTGTTCGGGGGGGCCAGCCTGTCGGGTTTCGCATGGGTGATGCTGTTCGGGATCGTGGTCGGGACATCGTCCTCGATCTTTATCGCGGCGCCGCTGCTGCTGCTTCTGGGGGAACGGCGGCTGCGGCGCGACGCGCGTCCAGCGCGCTGACATCCCCGGGCGGCAGGCAGGGGACGTTCGTCCCGCCATCCGCCTGGCCGACACAGGCCAGCATCGTCTCGATGGCCAGCCGCGCCCGGCGCTGGCCGTCCGCCGTGGGATGCAGCACGTTCTGCGCCGTGGCGTACCGGGCGTGGAGCGTGCTGGTCAGCATGTCCCGCGCCTGGTCGCGCAGGATGTGCCCCGACGACAGGCGGCCGCCGACCATGCCCTCGGCGATGAAATAGGTGTCGACGGTCAGATACGCCTGCGCCGCCGGCGACAGACGCGTCATCGTCGATGGCGACGACTGGCATCCCCCCAGCAGAAGACCGCCGGCAAGGGCCAGCAAGGCGATCGGTCCCGGTCGCAAAGCCGCATCGGGGTGCACGGGAAACATCCTCATCGTTCCATGACTGTAGCATGCCGGGCCACGCCCGGCGCAACCGCCGTCACGCGGCTGCGCCTCACGCGCCCCGGCGGGGCGGGGTCAGGCGGTCGGGGCCGGGCGATCCTTGGCGGCCAGGATATCGCGGATATCCTGCAGCAGGACCTCGCTACGCGGCGGCGGGGGCGGCGCGGCCGGTGCGGCCTCGGGCTTCACCGTCAGCTTGTTGACCAGCTTCACGACCCAGAAGATGACGAAGCCGATGATGACGAACTGGATCACCGCATTCAGGAACAGCCCCACATTGATCGTCACCGCCCCGGCCTTCTGCGCGTCGGCCAGCGTCGGCAGATGAGGCCCCTTGAGGGTGATGAAGAAATTGGTGAAGTCGATGCCGCCGATCAGCAGACCGAGCAGCGGGGTGAAGACGTCCTTGACCAGGCTGTTCACGATGCCGGTGAAGGCGGCGCCGATGATGACGCCGACGGCCAGATCGACGACGTTCCCGCGCATGAGGAACGTGCGAAATTCGGAAACCCAACCCGGGGCATGGATGGACGAGGGCTTGAGCGTCATGGTTTCTCCTTTTCCTTCACCTTACAATCGGTTGATAGCAACCCCGGTTCATCGGCAGGAACAGGAAAACACCACCGCAGGTGGCAATAGGGCGGATTTCATGCCGCCGCACCCCCGATGCGGGGCCGAGATAGACGTTGATCCCGCGACGACCGTCGTCTATACGCCCACGCAAACGCCCCCGGTCGGCATCGGCGGGCCCAGCACGAAGGTTTTACGATGAAATCCGGCATCCATCCCGCCTACCACGAAATCAACGTCATCATGACGGACGGCACCGAATACAAGACGCGGTCCTGCTACGGCCAGCCGGGCGCCACCCTGCGCCTGGACATCGACCCGAAGTCGCATCCGGCGTGGACCGGCGTGCAGCGCATGCTCGACACCGGGGGCCAGGTCGCGAAGTTCAACAAGAAGTTCGGTGGCCTGGGACGCCGCGCCAAGGCGTAAGCCACGGCCGGCGGCATCGCCGCTGCCGCCACGATCGCAGGATCATGGATCTCGGAAACCCCGCCCCTTGAAAGAGGGTGCGGGGTTTCTCACGTAAGGACTACCGGAGCGCCAGTCGGGTTCCGGACACACACGCAAGGCCCGCTCGCCGAGGGGTCACGTGACAGACCTTGCTACAGACCTTGCTGATGAGGAGGTTGACATGACTTACGATTTCGCGCCGCTGTTCCGCACGGCCATCGGTTTCGACCGGCTTGCGCGCCTGGTCGACAATGCGGCCCAGACCGCATCGGGCCCGTCCTATCCGCCCTATAATATCGAACGGCTGGGGGATGACAGCTACCTCCTGACCATGGCGGTCGCCGGCTTCGGTTCCGACGATATCGAGCTGACGGTACAGGACAATACGCTGATCGTCGCCGGACGGGTCGGCCATATCCCGCCCGCGGGCGAGATCCTGCATCGGGGCATCGCCACCCGCGCGTTCGAACGCCGCTTCGTGCTGGCCGACCATATTCTGGTCGAAGGCGCAGACCTGACGAACGGATTGCTGAAGATTACGGTCAAGCGCTTCATCCCCGAGGCCATGAAGCCCCGGCGGATTGCCGTCACGTCCGGCGCCCCGCTTCCGGCCCCGGCCGATGCGGCGCAGGTCGCGGCCCCGGTCGGGCCGGCGGCGAACGATGGCGCCGGCGTTGCCGGCCAGACCGAACACGCCGCCTGACGCCGGCGGGCCGCGTCGTCCCCGATCGCGGCAAAAGGGCCGGCCAGATTGGCCGGCCCTTTTTTGTTTCCCGCCCCCAGGCGCAATCACGCCCTTGACCACCGCCCCCACCCGGCCCCATATCCTTCGACACGTCATCGCGCGCCAGCAGGCACGCAGGACGGCCCGGCCAACGGGGCGTCTACTGGGAAGGTGCCTGCGCGGGCGCCACCCATACGCAGTAGGACTCCGTTGCCATGAACGCACTGCCCCTGATGCCGAAGGCCACCGCCGTGTGGCTGATCGAAAAGACCGCGCTGACCTTCACCCAGATCGCCGAATTCTGCGGCATGCATCCGCTGGAGGTCCAGGCCATCGCCGATGGCGAGGTCGCGCAGGGCATCGTCGGGTACGACCCGGTCGCCAACCACCAGGTCCGCCAGGAAGACATCACCCGCTGCGAGGCGAATCCCGACCTGCGACTGAAGATCCTGACGACGTCGAACCCGATCCAGCGCCGGTCCAAGGGTGCGCGCTATACGCCGGTGGCCAAGCGCAACGACCGTCCGGACGCCATCGCCTTCATCCTGCGTAATTTCCCGCAATTATCGGAACAGCAGGTCGTCAAGCTGCTGGGCACCACCAAGGACACCATCGCCAAGGTGCGCGACCGCCAGCATTGGAACAGCGCGAACATCAAGCCGCGCGATCCCGTCATCCTGGGCCTGTGCAGCCAGACCGACCTGAACGCCATGGTCCAGGCCGCCAACGAACGCCTGACCCGCGAAGGCCAGGCCGTCCCCGCCCCGATCCAGATCGACGAGGACGTGGCCTGATCCGCCCCCGGCTGGTCGGGGGCGCATGCCCCAAACCGGCCGGCCCGCCGCGTCAGCCGGTATGCGACAGGCGTTCGATTTCTTCCTTGATCCGCAGTTTTTCGATCTTGAGGCGCCGCAGCGTGCCAATGTCAGGCATGGGCCGCCGGTCCTCATCGAAAATCCTGTCGTCGAGGCGGGCGTGACGCAGTCTGAGACTGTGAATCCGGGCTTCGTAGGACATGGGACCTCCAGAAGGTCTGCGTTTCGACCCAATCAGCCTATGTCAGGGCCGCGCCGTCCGAGCATGCTAAATTTGCAGGACTCCGCACATGGGTCATGCATCTCGCCATCCGGGCAGGAATGGATAGAATAGACCCGTGACCACATGATAGACGGGGCCATATGCTGACAGACCGGGATACCCTGCTTCGGAAGCTGCACGAACTCCGCAGCGAACACCGCGACCTCGACACTGTCATCAGCCGGCTGGCGTCGCATCCGCTGGATCAGCTCCAGATCCAGCGCCTGAAGAAGCGCAAACTGCTCCTGAAGGACGAGATCGCATGGCTGGAAAGCCGCCTGATCCCCGACAGCATCGCCTGATGTCCGCCATTCCCATCGAAAGCCTTCCCGCGTGAGCGATACGCCCCCCCTTCCCGAGATCGAGGCCCCCCTTCCCGTCGCCACCGACGCCATACGGGTCGGCATCATCATGGGCAGCCAGTCCGACTGGGACACCATGCGCCATGCCGTCGCCGTGCTGGACGCCCTGGCCATCGCGCACGAGGTGCGGATCGTCTCGGCCCACCGCACGCCCGACCGCCTGGCCGACTATGCCCGCACCGCTGCCGGGCGGGGCCTGTCGGTCATCATCGCCGGGGCCGGCGGGGCGGCCCATCTGCCCGGCATGTGCGCCGCCTGGACCATCCTGCCCGTGCTGGGGGTGCCCGTGGAATCCCATGCGCTGAAGGGCATGGACAGCCTTCTGTCCATCGTGCAGATGCCCGGCGGGGTGCCGGTGGGCACGCTTGCGATCGGCCGCGCGGGCGCGACCAACGCGGCCCTTCTGGCGGCGTCCATCCTCGCACTCGGCGATCTCGACCTGTCGGCGCGGCTGGAGACATGGCGCGCGATGCAGACGGCCGCCGTCGCGGATGTCCCCGCCCGATGACCGCGCCCGTCCCGTCCGCCCTGCCCCCCAATTCCGTCCTGGGCATCGTCGGCGGCGGACAGCTTGGCCGGATGTCGGCCATGGCCGCCGCCCGCCTGGGCTTCCGCGCCCATATCCTGACCAACGAGCCCGACGGCCCGGCGGCGCAGGTCGCCCACGGCATCACCCTCGGCGCCTATGACGACCCCGACGCGCTGCGCCGCTTCGCCAGTGCGGTCGATGTCGTGACGTTCGAGTTCGAGAATGTCAGCGCGGACGGGCTGGAACTTCTGTCGGGGCTACGCACCGTCCGCCCGTCGGGCCGCATCCTGCGCGTCAGCCAGGATCGCCTCGCCGAAAAGCGGTTCCTGGACGACGCGGGCGTGCCGGTCGCGCCCTGGCATGCCGTCGAGAGCCGGCAGGACCTGGACGACGCCGCCCAGGCCCTGGGGCTGCCGTTCATCCTGAAGACGACCCGCCTGGGCTATGACGGCAAGGGCCAGCGGCGGGTCCACACGGCCGGGGACCTGGCGGGCGCCTTCGACGCGCTGGCTCCCCATCCCCTGGTCGCCGAAAAGATGATCGACTTCGCCTGCGAGGTCAGCGTCATGGTCGCGCGCGGCATCGACGGCACGACGGTGACCTTCGACGTGACGGAAAACCGCCACCGCAACGGCATTCTCGACCTCAGCCTGGCCCCCGCCCGCATTCCGCCGGACGTGGCGGCGCAGGCGCGTGACGTCGCGGTGCGCGTGGCCATGGCGCTGGATCTGGTCGGCCTGCTGGGGGTGGAAATGTTCATCGACCGGGACGGCGGCATCCTGGTCAACGAAATCGCGCCCCGGCCGCACAATTCCGGCCACTGGACGATGGATGCCTGCCCGGTGGACCAGTTCGCCATGCATGTCCGCGCCATCACCGGCCTGCCCCTGCCGCCGGCGATCCGCCATTCCGATGCGGTGATGAAGAATCTGGTCGGGCCGGACGACATGGCGCAATGGCCATCGATCGTGGCGACGCCCGGACTGCTGCCGCATCATTACGGCAAGGCGGAAGCCCGGCCGGGCCGCAAGATGGGGCATGTCAACGTCCTGTTCCCCCACGGCGGGCTGCCGGGCGAATTCGGGGTGGAGGCGGCGCTGGGCCCGCTGGCGCGCCAATGACCGAGACCGTCCTGGTTCCCCGTTCCGCCCCCATCGCAGCGAGCGACAGCATGATGTCCTGCACCGTGACGCTGAGTTGCCCGAACCGTCCCGGTATCGTCGCCGCCATCTGCCAGAATTTGTTCGAACTCGGGGCCAACATCACCGAGGCGCAGCAGTTCGACGATACCGAAAGCCGCCATTTCTTCATGCGCGTGGTGTTCGACATCCTGCCCGGCGGCGCGGACCTGGCCCGGCTGCGGCATGATTTCGCGATCCTGGCCGAACGTTTCGGGATGGACTGGACGCTGAAGGACAACCGGACGCAGACGAAGGTGCTGCTGATGGTGTCGAAATTCGACCATTGCCTGGTGGACCTGCTGTACCGGTGGCGGATCGGGGAACTGGCGATCGAACCGGTGGGCATTATCGCGAACCACCCGCGCGAGGTTTACGCCGGCCTCGATTTCGGCGCGATCCCGTTCCACTACCTGCCGGTGACGGCGGCGACGAAGACGGCGCAGGAAGCCGAGATCCTGCGGCTGGTGGACGCGACCGGGGCCGACCTGGTGGTGCTGGCCCGCTATATGCAGATCCTGTCGAACGCATTGTCGTCCAGCCTCTCCGGCCGCTGCATCAACATCCACCATTCCTTCCTGCCGGGGTTCAAGGGCGCGCGTCCCTATCACCAGGCCTTCGCTCGCGGCGTGAAGCTGATCGGCGCCACCGCCCATTACGTGACCAGCGACCTCGACGAAGGCCCGATCATCGAACAGGACGTCGAGCGGATTTCCCACGCCGACAGCCCCGACGACCTGATCCGCAAGGGGCGCGACATCGAACGTCGCGTGCTGGCCCGCGCCGTCCGATACCATGTCGAGCAGCGCGCCATCATGAACGGAAACAAGACCATCGTGTTCAGCCCGTGACGGAACGGAAATCGACAAGACCACCCCCGGGCACCCCATGACATCCATGGCGATCGCCGCCCTGATCGTGACCTGCAATCGGCTGGACAAGCTGAAGGCCTGCTGGGCCGCCTCGGCGCGGGTGGGGTTCAAGCGCATCGTCATCGTCGACAATGCCTCGGACGATGGAACGGCGGCGTGGCTGGCGACGCTGGACGATCCCCGGCTACAGATCCTGACCCTGCCCGCCAATATCGGTGGCGCGGGCGGCTTCCGGCAGGGCGCGCACCATCTTGCCGCACAGCGCGACATCGACTGGGTCGTCTTCCATGACGACGACGCCGCGCCGCCCATCGACCTGATCGAGCGCTTCGCCGCCATCCAGGCCGCCCCCTGGCAGGCCTACTGCTGCAAGGTGGTCGACGCGCGCGGCGTCCCGTGCCGGATGAACCTGCCCTACGTCACATTGCCGCAAAGCACGCTGGGCGACATCCTGGCCCCGTTCGTCGGCCGGCTTCCCCGTCTGGACCCGTCGCGCGCCGCGACGGTCGGCAGTTTCTCGTTCGTGGGACTGATCCTGGACCACGACGTCCTGCGCCGGACCCACGACGCCATCGACGACAGCCTGTTCCTGTATTTCGACGATCTGTATTACGCCTACGACCTGACGCGGCAGGGCATCCGCATCCGCTATTCGCCCGAAATCGTCTTCACGCACGACGTTCCGGCGACGCCGGGGGCCATGCCGCCATGGAAGATCTATTATCTGGTCCGCAACCTGATCCTGTCGCGCAGGCGGTTCCGCGCGGCGCCGCCCTACTCGGTTCCGTCGATCCTGCTGCGGATCGCGCGCTACGCCTTGGCCGCCATCCGGCAGCCCGCGCGCAGGGCCGCCCTGCACTATCTGTATCGCGGCGTCCGGGACGGCGTGCAGGGCCGCACGGGCAGACGTCACTAAAAGCGAGGCGTCCTGCGACCTTTCAGGACTGCTTCAGCAGGGCGTGGACCATGTCCACCGGACCGGGGCGCGCCAGGAAGAAACCCTGGACCTCGACGCACCCGACCTCCCTGAGCCAGCACAGTTGTTCGGCGGTCTCGACCCCTTCGGCGGTCGTGGGAATATCCATGCTGCGCGCCAGCCCCGCGATCGCCTGGATGATGCCGCGCGCCCTCTTCGTCGACAGATCGCTGATGAAACTGCGATCTATCTTGATCTTCTGGAAATTGAACGACCCCAGATAACCCAGCGAGGAATAGCCCACCCCGAAATCATCGAGCACGACGCTGCAGCCCATGGCGCTGAGCGCCGCCAGTATCTTCTTGTTGGCCGAATCGTTGTTCATGAGAACGTTTTCGGTGATCTCGATTTCCAGGCGCTGCGCCGGCAGGCCGGTCTCGGCCAGGATGGAGGCGATGCGAAGGGCGAGCTTGGGATCGCGGAACTGGACCGGCGACACATTGACCGCGAGGTTCATATACGGCGGCCAGGCCGCCGCCTCGCGGCAGGCCGCCCGCAGCACCCATTCCCCCAGTTCATGGATGGCGCCGCATTCCTCCGCGAGCCCTATGAATTCGTCGGGCGCGACGAGCCCCCGCTGGGGATGACGCCACCGGACCAGGGCCTCGCATCCGCAAATCGCATTGTCCGCCGCCCTGTACATGGGCTGGAAATGCAGCAGGAGTCCCCCCGTCGCGATCGCATCGCGCAATTCCCGCTCTTTCCTCACGCGGCCCTGAAGCTCGTCATAGAGTTCGGGGGTGAACGCCTGGAATCTGTTGCGCCCGCGATTTTTCGCGCGATAGAGCGCCATGTCGGCATATTGCAACAGGGTGTCGGCCCTGGCGGCATCGACGGGGAAGCGTGCCGAACCGACACAGGCGCCGATGACCACATGCTGCCCGTCGATGACATAGGGCTGGCTGAGCGCTTCGACGATGCCGTTCGCGCGTCGGGCCAACTCGTCCGGAGCCGCAGCCGAGGGCCAGATGATGGCGAACTCGTCCCCCCCAAGGCGCGCGACCAGTTCGCCGTCGCGGCTGACACCGCGCAGCCGCTGGGCCACCAGCCGCAGCAGGTGGTCCCCCATCGCGTGGCCGTAGACGTCGTTGACCGCCTTGAAATAATCCAGATCAATGCTCAGCAGGGTCCCGCTGCCGCCGGGCGCGCACATTCTGGCCAGGACGAGCCCGAACAGCGAGCGATTGGCCAGCCCCGTCAGGGCGTCGCAATGCGCCATCCGCTCGATGCGCGCCTGCGCCTGCCGGTAGCCGGTCACGTCTTCGATCACGCAAAGAGACCAGCGCGCGGCCCCGGTCTCGTCGGCAATCCCGGTCTGCCGCGTTACGCAATGGCGCTCGTTTCCGTCCTTGTCGCGTATGGTCTGCTCGTTCTCCCGTCCCGAATCGTGCACGCCATCGCCACGCACCAGGCGCGCCATCCCGTCCTCGGCGGGAAAGATCTCGTCCACCTCCTTGCCCAGCATGTCGGCGCGCGCCAGGCCAAGAATTTTTTCCGCGGCACGGTTGACCAGCGCCAGTTGCCGGTCCTGCGCCGACATGACGATCACGGCCGAGGGGATATTCTCGACAACCGTGTCGATGAACAATTTGTCCCGCGAAATCCTGTCGTTGGCGACCTGGAGCTGCTCCGTCACCTGGCGCAGCGTGTCTGCACTGTCCTGGGCGAGCGCATGTGCCGCACGGACCAGGTCGAGGATCGAGCCGACCCCGCTATATGTCCCGTTTTCGGTGACGATGAAGCCGTTCTGGACCTCCGAGGGGCGGACCGAGAGCGTATCCGACATAAAATCGGCAAGGGCGACCGAGGCTTCCACAACCATCGGCCTGGCGTCCATGAGCAACGAGACCGGCCGGCCGGCGAACAGCGCGTGGCCGAATTTTCCGGCGATACGCACGAAGAACATTTCCCGTTCGATCAGCCCTACGGCGCCACCGGCATCATCGACGACGGGAACCAGAGTGAGGTCCGGCGCGTTCTGGAACAGTTCCAGAATAACCTCGCCGCGCGTGTCGGGCGCGCAGGCGGGAACATAAGTGGCCAGGCTTCTCATCAGCATTGGAGGCTGGCGCTCCATAAAGAGACCGCTCCAGAACTGGACTTGGCCGGGCGAATAACCCGGCACGCGCGCGACTCAAGCATCGCCCCTCCTTACAGGACCTGACTTCATCCCATAAGCAAGAATTAAGCAAGAATAGCGCCACGGCAAATAATTAATTTACCATGAAAACAAGTGCCGCGCGGCATGCAGATGTAACCCGGCGAACCTCACGCTATCGGCGCCGATTCGCCCTCACGAGTCCGCATCCGCCAGCGCCAGGGCACGGATCTTGCGGTGCAGGGTCGAACGGCTGATCCCCAGGCCGTGCGCCGCTGCCGTGACATTGCCGCGTGCGGTCGCCAGCGCCGCCTGGATGACCGCTTTCTCGGCGTTCCGGAATCCCGGCGTCCCGGCGGATTGCGCGCTATCCGTCAGGCAGAGGCTCAACGCATCCCCCGGCTGCAGCCCCAGGCGCAGTCGCGCCGCATGCGTCGCCCCGACCACCCGCCGGTCGTCGTCCAGCGCCAGCATCGGGGCCGAACTGCCCTCGCCCTCACCCATCGTGACGATGGTATGCCCCCGGTACAGATCCATGAAACACCGGGATTCGATCCGCCGGGCGGCGTCGGTGATGGCCATCCGGATCAGCGCGGACTCCCGCCCCTCGGAATCGGGGCGGATGCAACTGGCGTCCAGCGCGCCGGCCAGGCGTCCCAGCGCGTCATGGACCGGCACGGCGGTGCAAGCCAGGTAGCGCAGGCCCACGCGCCAGTGCTGGTTCATATGCACCGTCACCGCCCGCCCTTCGGCCAGGCAGGTGCCGATGCCGTTGGTGCCTTCGTTCTGCTCGCTCCAGATCGCGCCGGGCCATAGATGCCAGCGCCGGCATCCCCGTTCGGTCGCCATGGCGGTCCGGCGCGTCAGGACCACCCCGTTCGGGTCGGCCAGCAGCACCGCGTACTCCAGCCCGCCGACAATCCCGTGCAGCCGGTCCAGTTCGGGGTCGGCAAAGCGCAGCAGCGGTCCGGCCTCCTCGCACGAGCGGCGCAGTTCCACGCCCGTCAGCAGGTCCGTCAGGCCCGGGCGCGACGGGTCGAGCGCGTAATCGCCGCACCGCCGCCATGAGGCGTCAAGGATGGCGCCGGCGCCTTCGCCGATAACCGGAGCCGGTCCGGCAAACGTGCTGTGGAAATGTGTCATCCGCTTCGTCCAGACGGTCATGCCGACAGGCGCCAGCCTAGCCGGATCAGCCTGTCGCAGTCCCGCGACACTTCCTGCCACCGGCGTCACATATGCGTGAAATGAATAACAGACATTCTTTCCATGTCCCCCTATCGGGCGTTTCCTTCGACCCACGGGAGACGCGACGGCGGGGCCGGACCGAATTCCCCACAATAAGAACAAGGAAGATTTCCAATGCAGATCGCAAGGGAAACGCTGCTCCGTTCGTACCGCGCCATGCGGACGATCCGCGATTTCGAGGAACGGTTGCATGTCGAATTCGCCACGGGCGAGATCCCGGGCTTCGTCCATCTTTATTGCGGCGAGGAAGCCTCGGGCGTCGGGGTCTGCGCCAATCTGACCGACCAGGACACCATCGCCAGCACCCACCGCGGACATGGCCACTGCATCGCCAAGGGGGTCGAGGTCGCCGGCATGATGGCCGAGATCTACGGCCGCCGCACGGGCGTCTGCCAGGGCAAGGGCGGGTCGATGCACATCGCCGACCTGTCGCGGGGCATGCTGGGCGCCAACGGCATCGTCGGCGGGGGGCCACCGCTGATCTGCGGGGCCGCACTGTCGCACAAGACGCTGAAGGATGGCGCGGTCGCCGTCGCGTTCTACGGCGACGGCGCGTCGAACGAGGGCACCACGCTGGAAAGCCTCAACCTCGCCTCCGTCTGGCGCCTTCCGGCGGTCTTCGTGCTGGAAGACAACGGATATGGCGAGGCCACCGGCGCATCCTACGCCTGTGCGGGGTCGCAGAAGGCCCGCGCCGGGGGGTTCGGCATGCCGTACCTGGAATGCGACGGCACGGATTTCTTCGCCGTCCACCAGGCGGCGGGCGAAGCCATCGCCCATGCCCGCGCGGGGAACGGACCGGTGATGCTGCATGTCCATCTGGCGCGCTGGTATGGACATTTCGAGGGCGACGCCATGACCTATCGCGCGGCCGGCGAGGTCGCCGCGGCCCGCGCGGACCACGACTGCCTGACGATCTTCCGCACGCGCGTCACCCAGGCCGGGCTGCTGGACGGCACGGAACTGGACGATATCGACAGCGCCGTCCGCGACGAGATCGAAAGTGCCGTGATCGCCGCCAAGCAGGCCCCCCTGCCCGAAGCCGCCGATCTGCTGGCCGACGTCTATGTCCGGTACTGATCGCGCCTGACCCCGAACGCAGGAATCAAGAAAAATGAGCAAGAAAAGCTTCCGGCAGGCCATCAACGAGGCCCTGCGGCAGGAAATGCGCCGCGACCCGCGCGTGATCGTGATGGGCGAGGACGTGGCGGGCGGACATGGCGGCACCTCCGGCACCGTCGATGCCTGGGGCGGCGTCCTGGGCGTCACCAAGGGGCTGCTGACCGAATTCGGCGAGGACCGGGTCCTGGACACCCCGATCACCGAGGCATCCTACATCGGCGCGGCGGCGGGCGCGGCCGCGACCGGCCTGCGCCCGGTCGCCGAACTGATGTTCGTCGATTTCGTCGGCTGCTGCCTGGACCAGATCATGAACCAGGCGGCGAAGTTCCGCTACATGTTCGGCGGCAAGGCCCGCACCCCCCTGGTGATCCGGGCGATGTTCGGCGCGGGCTTCAACGCCGCCGCCCAGCACAGCCAGGCGCTCTATCCCCTGTTCACCCATATCCCCGGGCTGAAGGTCGTGGTGCCTTCCTCCCCCTACGAGGCCAAGGGCCTGCTGATCGAGGCGATCCGCGACGACGACCCGGTCATCTTCCTGGAACACAAGGTCATGTATGACGACGAGGAGGAAGTCCCCGACGAGGCCTATACCATCCCGTTCGGCGAGGCCAACCTGACCCGCGAGGGCGATGACCTGACGATCGTCGCCTTCGGCCGGATGGTGAAACTGGCGAACGAGGCCGCCGACCGCCTGGAGCGGCAGGGCATCAGCTGCACCGTCATCGACCCGCGCACGACATCGCCGCTGGACACCGACACGATCCTCGATTGCGTCGCCGATACCGGACGGCTGGTGATCGTCGATGAATCCAGCCCGCGCTGCAACATGGCGGCCGATATCTCCGCCCTGGTGGCGGAATACGCCTTCGACGCCCTGAAGGGGCCGATCCGCCGCGTCATGCCGCCGCACACCCCGGTGCCGTTCGCCTCGGTCCTGGAAAACCTGTACCTGCCCAGCGTCGAAAAGATCGAGGCGGCCGTGAAGGCCGCCATGGGTCATCGCGTGCCGGAGATCGCCTGAGCCATGAACGCATCCATAACCCCCATCACCATGCCCAAGTTCGGGCTGGCCATGACCGAGGGCAAGCTGGCCGGGTGGATGGTCCGCCCCGGCAGCCGGGTCAAGGCCGGCGACGACCTGGCCGACATCGAAACCAGCAAGATCACCAACGCCTATGAAAGTCCGGCGGCGGGCATCCTGCGCCAGGTGGCGTCGGACGGCGAAACCCTGCCGGTGGGCGCCCTGATCGGCGTTCTGGCCGAGGACGACGTGTCCGACGCCGACATCGACGCCTTCATCGCCCGCTTCGCCGCCGAATTCGCAACCGATGAGGCGGACGGGCAGGAGGCCGCCCCCGCCGAACCCACGGTGATCGACGTGAAGGGGCGCGCCCTGCGCGTCCTCGACCTCGGGCATGGGGACGCCCCGCCGATCCTGCTGATCCACGGCTTTGGCGGCGACCTGACGAACTGGATGTTCAACCATGCGGCCCTGGCGGACGGACGCCGGGTCGTCGCCTTCGACCTGCCCGGACATGGCGGGTCGGCCAAGGATGTCGGCGACGGCAGCCCCGCCTTCTTCGCTGGCGTCGCCATCGACCTGCTCGACCATCTGGGGATCGGCAAGGCCCATCTGGTGGCCCACTCGCTGGGTGGCGCGGTTGCGCTGGCGCTGGCCTGGCAGGCGCCGGACAGGGTCGCCTCGCTGGCGCTGATCGCACCGGCCGGCCTGGGGCCGGAGATCAACATGGATTTCATCAACGGGTTCATCACCGCCGATCGCCAGAAGACGATCCAGCCGGTGCTGGGCTACCTGGTCCATGACAAATCGCTGATCGGACGCAAGATGGCCGACGACATCCTGCGCTACAAGCGCCTCGACGGGGCGGTTTCCGCCCTGATGCAGATCGCCGCCACCTGCTTCCCCGACGGACGGCAGGCCGACGACCTGCGCCCGGTCCTGGAACGCGGGGGCATCAGGGCGCTGATCCTGTGGGGCGAGGACGACGAGATCCTGCCCGTGCGGCAATCCGGCGGCCTGCCGCCTGCCGTGACCATCGACATCCTGCCCGGCGTCGGACACATGCCGCAGATGGAACGGGCGGCCGATATCAACCGGACGATCGGCACGTTCGTCGCGCAGTAGAGAGGCCGGGGGCCGGATCGTTCCCCGGCCCCCGCCCTTGCGGCGCCCCACTTGATCCCCGGCCCGTCGGCCCACATGTCCGTCGAGGCCTGCCGCCGGCACGCTCGCCCGCGGCACGGGGAGCCATCGCATGTCCGCGTCGCCTTTTCCCGAAACACCGTGGTCCCGGTCGCAAGGAACCTTCGTCTGGTACGAACTGACGACGACGGATGCCCATGCGGCCACCCGGTTCTATGAAGCCGTGCTCGGCTGGGGGACGCGGGATGCCGGCCTGCCCGACATGCGCTACGTGCTGCTGACCGCCGGGGACACGATGGTCGGCGGCCTGATGGAGTTGCCGCAGGGACGCGATTGCGACATCGCGACCGAACCGGGATGGATCGGCTATATCGCCGTCGACGATATCGACATGATGATCGCACGGGTCGACGGCGGCGGCGGAACGGTCCATCGCCCGGTCATCGACATTCCCGATATCGGCCGTTTCGCGATTGTCGGCGACCCCCAGGGGGCGGTGTTCGCGCTGTTGCAGGGCCCGTCCCCGCCCCTTCCGGGCCAGGCGGGATGGCATGAATTGCACGCCCTCGACCCGGAAGGGGTGTTCCCGTTCTATGCCGGCCTGTTCGGCTGGACCAGGAGCGATACCCCGGTCGGGGGGCTGCCTGGGGCCGGCCAGTTCTTCACGATGGGCGGCATCGCGGCGGGCAGCATCGTGCGCCGGGCCGATCCGTCGGTTCCGCCCTTCTGGCTGCATCATTTCAACGTCCGCGATATTGATGTCGCGGTCGAGACCGTCCGGAACACGGGCGGCCGGGTCCTGCATGGCCCCCGGCAGGTCCCGGACGGCCGCTGGATCGTCCAGGGTCGGGACCCTCAGGACGTCCCGTTCGCGGTGGTGGGGCGTCGGGGATAATCGACCGGGCGATCAGAACGCATCCGCGCCGTTCTCCACATCCAATGTCGTGCCGGTGTCGGGCTTTCTCGCCTTGCGGGCGGCGACCGTTTCGAACGGACAGGGCGGCGGCAGCATGCCGCTCGGATCCATCAGCCAGGACGGCGCGCTCGGGCTCGACACCGACCGGTATCCGGACAACTCCAGGTAACGGCGGCAACTTATCCGATGCTCGATCAGGAACAGACGATAGGTCTCATCGACATGCGGCCGGAAGGCGGTCCAGACCGCCCATGCATCGACCCCTCCCGTGCACAGACAGGCCGCGACAAGTATGAAAGCGCGCACGCCGGCCCGATCATGTGAGAAGATCATAACCGTAAAACCAGTTTCTCAGCAGAATATAGTCGGCCCACACACCAAGTATCAGAACGGTATATCTGATGATTGGCGACGATCTGTCGATGACAGTCAAAATCAGCATAAGGCAGAACGGATTGGCAAAAATAAAACGATGGACCGAAAAGAGGCCCACGCTTGTCGCAAGCCCGAAAGTCAGAAGCAGAATCGTGCTTTCAAGATACCATCCGACATAAAATCCATATGGAATGACCGAAAATGCCAGCAAGTCCAGAACGGTAGCGACCCGGAGGCCTTTATGGGTCAGGCCGAACCAAAGCCACGTCGTCGGCAGGTGCGCGGTGTGTCGCCAGGCATATTGAATATGCGAGAACGCCAGCCCGTCCCCCGTCAGGCGATCAAGATAAAGAATGAAGGCCGCCAGCCCCGTCGCCCCGACCGCAATGATGGCCGCGCCTTCCACAACCCGCACCCCCACCTGGCGTGCCGATCCCGCCATGCCCGGCCCCCACGCACAGAGCATGCGGAACAGGCCGATCGCCACGACGCAGACCAGGCCTGTGGGCCGGGTGGCGCACAGACCCGCCGCCAGCGTGCAGGCCAGGCCGATGTACCCCGCACGCGTGGCATAGGCGCATCCAACCAGCAGAACGCCATAGAGCGTTTCGGTATAAGGAAAACGGTACCAGATCGCCGTCGGAAAGACCATGAACAGGATGGTCCAGTACACGGTGTGGTCCGCGACATATCCCTTTCGACGGACATAGCAGAGACTGAGCAATGCCAGGACCGGTAACAGCACGATGCTGATGAGCATGCCCGATGCATGGCCCGTCATGCCGGTCATGTCCGATACCAGGCGCAGCAAGAGCGGATACACCGGAAAAAACGCCCAGTCGGCAAACCCCGCCTGGGGCCCGTCCAGGATGGGGTGAAGATCGTAGCCGTGCGCGGCAATCCGTTCGTACCAGAAACAATCCCAGCGGCACAGGGCGCGCGGCGCACCGCCGAAAGGCCGGGCGATTATGCACAGCCCGGCAATACTCAGCGCATATGCGCCAAGAATCGAAAACATGGGAAAACGGCGCAGCACGGGCACGACAGCCGTCATGCGGCGGATCTCCAGGAATCTGGTCATGAAACGACCGGATAGCACGCCGAGACCTGCAGCGTCATACCGGAAAGCGGGGGCGGAAGACCGGCCCAATATCCCGATTCGATCTGGACCATGACGAACTTGCCCGATGTCGTCGTGATCCCGTGACATTGGCCGGGGGTCGTGACCGAGATGTGCGACACCGCCCCGGACAACCCCCATTGGCCGGCCTGCGCCGTCGCGAAGCCCGAAGGATCGGCGCAGGATCCCAGCGCCGCGCACCGCGCCGTCAGGTCCGCCGTCAGTTGCAGGGCATTGCGCGTCCACCACAGCAGCCCCAACTCGACCATCCCCAGCAGCATGGCGATGAACACCGACGCGACAATGGCGAATTCCAGCGCCGCGGCCCCCCTTCCGCCACGACCGCACCGGCGGTGGCCGCGCATGCTCATTGCAGCCGGACCGTCACGGTGTCGCCCAGCGTCGTCTGCGCCAGCAGACCGTAAACCGGCAGAAGCGGCGCATACTGGTAGGTGGCGGAAATCGTCATATAAAGGCCCGGCTTTTGCCCGTCCGCACAGGTGCTTCCCGACGGTCCCGACGTCAGGACCGTCGCATGCGACGCCTGCCCCGTTCCGGACGATACACAATATGTCGCGGGCGGCGAAACCGTAACGGTCAGGTTCGTCAGGCTGCTGGCGGCGCGCACCGCATTCCCGACATCCACCACGGACACCGAGGCATTGTTGCCCGTCTCATTCTGTTCGACGGCAAAGGCATAATTGGCGCCGCTTTCGACCGCCGACGCAATGACGATCCGGTCCCATAACGCAAAAGGGAAATCGCTCAATCCCGCCGTTATCAGCAGCAACATAGGCGCCATCAGGGCAAATTCGACGGCGGCCACGCCATCCCGCCCCCTGTCGCGGACCCGATGCCTCATTGCACCAGCCGCGCGACGCCGGGCAGGTCGTAGATCGGCTGCATTCCCGTCGCCTGGCAATTGGTGTCGTAAAAACTGCCTCCACCGTTGAACGTCACGTTGCCCGCCACGATCAGCAGGCATGTCCCGATCGCGGAGTTACCTCCATTAACAATCAGGTTTGCGTTCGGCATGTAGATCGCGCCCGTCAGATGGACCGATGATCCGCCATTCAACTGGTATGCCGACGATTTCGCGCCGAACAGCAATCCCGCCGTCGGGCCGGATGCCGGTGCGCTCAGGCTGACGTCCGCCGATCCATTGATATTTATATTGCCGCTGGTAATGAAAGTAACACCGGTCCCGGATGCCGACACATTGCCATTTACGTTCAAATCCCCACTGATGTAATACACCCCCGGATTGAAAACATAGGGTCCGCCACTGAGGGAAAAGGACGAGTACGCCTTGCCGGCCGGGGGCGGATTCAACGTCGTCTGTCCGTTTGCAACCGAGACCGTCTGGCTGGGAACCGTCAATTGACCGCCATACAGGCCGGCGTAGGGATCGGGCATCTGTGCCGTGCCCTGTATGCAGGTTACCGACCCACACGTACCGTTGCCGTTCTGGGTGATGGTCGCGCTCGCCACGATATTCGCGACGTTAATGTCCGGTTGACCGTTGATGAGGAGCGAGCCATTCGTGCGTATGTCGCAGCCCGGCATCTGGATCGAGGCGCTGCCGTTGACGATCGTGGTGTATCCGTTGCTGTTCAGCGCCAATACACAGGCCTGCCCCCCATTCGTACGCTGCACCAGCGTGGCGACCGCCGTGGCCGAGACGGGCTGGGTCGCCGTCGGCAGGAAGAACCCCGTGAACAGGCGCGGCACCGCCTGCGTCACCGACACCGTGACGGTGGACGGCGCGGCGAACGTCACCGTCGCCGTATACGGCCCGTAATCGTCGGTCAGGGTCGTCGTTCCATTCCCGCCCCGCGTGCCGGCGGGCAGGCCGTTCAGTTCGGCCACGGTCGCCGCGACGCTCAGGGCGTCGGACGCGGCGCTGGTGGCGCCATAGCGGACCACGCCGGCCTGGGCCGCGACATCGGCCATTCGCTGCAACGTAGTGCGCGTCATCGCCCAGTAGCTGACGTCGATCCCCAGCCCCAGGATGCCGATCAGCACCGGGAACGCCAGCGCGGCCAGCAGCATCACCGCGCCGCGTCGCGTGTCGGGCGATGCCCTCACGAGGGCTACGGGCCGGTTACGGGGGGCGTGTCCACAGCCCCCGTGTCCCGCGCGGCCATATAGGCCGCCAGGGCCTGCGAGACCTGATGGGGGGTGAGGTCCGCCGACAGGATCCGCGCGGCCTCGGCCCGGTCTCCCCCCATAGCCAGCACCGCCGCCAGATCGTGGCGCAGCTTGCTCGATGCATTGTTGTCACTGCCATAGGGCCGCATCAGGTGCTCGGCCTCCGCCATGCGTCCGCTCATGGCCAGCGACAGCGCCAGATTGACCTGGGCTCCGGTCATTTCCGGATCCGCGGCAAGGGCGCGGCGATAGGCCGATTGCGCCTCGGCATGCCGCCGCAGCAGGTCGCGCGCCACCCCCAGGTCGTTCAGGGCCGCGGCATTGCGCGGCTCCCGCCTGACGGCCTCCAGAAACTGGATTTCGGCATCCGCCGGATTGCTGGCCAGCAGGCAGCGGCCCAGGCCGATCCATGCACCCACCGGTCGCTGGGTGCGGCTCAGCACCGCGCGATAGCTCCATTCGGCCTGGCCCAGGCGCCCCAGCGCGGTCAGCGCGTCGCCCTGCACCAGAAGGGCCTGCGCGTTGTTGGGGTCGTCGGCCAGCAGGCTGGCCGCCGCCCGCAGGGCGATCTGCGGCGCACCGCCCCGCAGGGCGGCCTGGGCGACCTCGACGCTCCCGCCCGCCTCACCCCCCTTTCCGGCGGCGCAGGCGGACAGAAGCAGGCCCAGGATCAGCAGGATTGTTGGTTTCATGAATTTCCCGATTCTGTCGTCGGCCGCTTCAACCGGCGATCAGTGATGATGTACGAAGGCATGCATGACCTGGATCGCCGCCGGACCACCGGCGATCAGGAACACGCATGGCATGATGAACAGAAGGGTCGGCAGCGTCAGCAGCACGCCCAGCCGCGCCGCCCCGGCTTCGTATCGCGTCAGCATCTCGTGCCGCAGTTCCACCGACAGTCCACGCAGCGCATCGGTGATCGGCGTGCCATATTGCTGCGTCTGCAGCAGCGTGGCCGCCAGGCGCTTGAAACCCTCCAGGCCCGAACGGGACCCCAGGTTTCCCAGCACGACGCGGGTGTCGGAAATGATGCCCAACTCATTGGCCGTGCGCGTGAACTCGCCGGCGACGGCAGGATTGGCATGTTCCAGTTCCACGCCCACCTGCACGATGGCGGGGCCCAGCCCGACCCCGGCCTGCGTGCAGATCACCATCACATCCAGCGCGTCCGGCAGCCCGGCCTCGAGCTGCTTGAGGTAGGCGTTGCGCCGTGCCCGCAGCACGTAATCGGGCAACAGCAGTCCGACAATGGCGACGCCGGCCGGCAGGACACGCAGGACAAGCGGAGATATGGATGAAAACACCCGCGGCAGCAGCACGATCGCCAGTATGGGCGATATCGTCGCCAGCAGGATCTTGGCGCCGATGAACAGGCTGACGGCGTTCGTTCCCTGCACGCCGGTCGAGGCGAGGGATTCCCGAAGCTCCTCCATCGTTCCCGTCGACAGCAGACCCCGCTTGACGATCCACTGCCCAATCCCCGCCACGACGCGGATGGACGTGGCCTGGAACTCCTTTATCCCCGCCGTCGGCGCGACCCTGCCGTCGGGGTCGTGCAGCAGGCGCACCCTCTCCTGGAAGCGCCGCCGCCGTTCCAGCGCGAGCAGCCCAGCCATCGCCGTCGCCATGACCAGGATCAGCGACACGAACCCGCCGGCAAGAAGCACCCGGTTCATGACAGCGTCCTGCGGATGATGGTCCGCATCGCCAGGACCCCGCAGCACAGCGACGCGCAGGCCCCGCCCAGGATGGCGTGACCCATGGGATCGACGAACAGCAGGTCGATATAGGTGGGGTTCATGAGCCAGAGCAGCAGGCCCAGCGCCACCGGCAGCCCGCCCAGGACCGTGGCGCTGGCCCTTGCCTCGGACGACAGGGCATGTCCCCGGGCCTTCAGCGCCAGGCGCTTGCGAATGACGTCCGCCAGCCCGATCAACGTCCCGCTGAGCGAACCGCCGGTCTGTGCCTGCAACGCCAGGGCGGTGGCGAAAAAACGATATTCCGCAAGGTTCGATCGGCTCGCCATCTCGCGCAGGCTGTCTTCCATCGGCACGCCGATCGACACCTGTTCGATCATGCGCGCGAATTCGGGCCCGGTCGGGTCCGACGCCTCGCGCGCCACGGATCGCATCGCCTCCATGACGGGAATGCCGACCCCGACCGACCGGACGATCATCGCCAGCGCATCGGGAAACTGCTGCAACTGGTTGTCCCGGCGCTTTTCCAGCATCCAGCCGAAAACCGCCCGGCATGCCATGATCCAGCCCCCGATGAGGGCAGGAAAGGTCAGGACCCCCAGGAGGCCCGAGACCAGGGTGCCCAGAAACCCGACCACGACGAACGTGCACGCAACGATCATCCACCACGGCGCCGGATACTGATCGGTCCGCACGACGTCGATGCCGAACACGTCGGCCAGCGTCGCCATCAGGGGGCGTCGCGCGCGCGTCATCGGCTTGAAGGCCGAAAGTTCCACCTGCACGACCGGACGGAACGGCGCCGAAACCGCCTTCAGGCGCGCGTCACGGCGTCGCCGCTGGTCCTGCATGCGTGACACCAGCACGCCGCTGACCACCATGCCGGCAAGGGACAGGCACGACAGGGCCAGAAGCACCAGCAACATGGGCGTGCCCACCGTCATGACCCCGTCCTCATGGTCCCACCTTCATGGCCCAACCTTCATGGCCCCATCCTCATGGCATCGTCGCCTGCTCAAGCGCCGCGTGCCAGTCGCGCTCCAATCCGAAATAGGACAGTCGCGACTGGCTGGCCGGGGGCACCCGGGTCACCTTGTACCGCCCGACCAGGCGTCCATCCGGCCCGTCGCCCTGGATTTCGAAGCGGAAGATATCATTCAGGGTGATGACCTCCCCTTCCATGCCGCAGACCTCGGTCACCTGGGTGATCCGCCGCCCGCCGTCGCGCTGCCGCTCCACCTGGATAATCAGGTCTATCGCACCGACGATCTGGGTCCGGATGGCGCGTGACGGCAGGCCCATGTTTCCCATCTGGACCATGTTCTCGATACGCGTCAGGGCGTCGCGCGTCGTGTTGGCATGGACGGTCGACATGCTGCCGTCATGGCCCGTGTTCATGGCCTGAAGCATGTCGAAGGCCTCGCCGCCACGACATTCGCCGATGATGATCCTGTCGGGACGCATACGCAGCGCGTTACGCATCAGGTCGCGCTGGGCGATTTCGCCCCGCCCTTCCAGATTGGCGGGGCGCGTTTCCAGCCGCACGACATGCGGTTGCTGCAGTTGGAGTTCGGCCGCGTCCTCGACCGTTATCACGCGCTCGCCCGCATCGATCAGGCGCGACAGGGCGTTCAGCAAGGTCGTCTTGCCCGACCCGGTGCCGCCGGAAATGATGATGTTCAGGCGGGCCTTCGCCGCGATTTCCAGCAGGCGGGCGACAGGCGGCGTCAAGGCGCCGAATTCGATCAGCCTGGCGAAATCTATGGCTTTCTTGCCAAATTTCCGAATCGACAGGTACGGTCCATCCAGCGCCAGCGGCGGGAAGACGATATTGACGCGCGATCCGTCCTTCAGTCGCGCATCGGCCATGGGGCTGGATTCATCGATGCGGCGGCCCACCGCCGAGGCGATTCTCTGGCAGACCCCGGCCAGGTGGGACACGTCCCGAAACCGGACCCCGGACAGCACCAGCCTGCCGCCCTTCTCGACGAACACCTTGTCGGGACCGTTCACCATGATTTCGCTGATGGACTCGTTTTCCAGCAGAGGCTCCAGCGGCCCGAGCCCCAGCATGTCGAAGACCAGTTCCTCGGCCAGGGCCCGTTGCTCACGACTGTTGAGCTGGATTCGCCGTTCGGTGGCGATCTCCGAAATCAGGCGTTCCATGTCGGCACGCAGCCGATCGGCCGACATCACGGCCACCGCCGCCGGGTCCAGCCGGTCCAGACAGGTCGAACGCAATTCCGCGATCGTGGACGAAGGCACGCTGGGTGCGCCGGTCCCCTCCACGATGGTGGCCGCGGGCGGTGCCGCCGGTATCGACGGCGCGGGCATCGGCATCGCCGCCGGGATCACCTCGTCCTGGACGACGTCGGGGATGTCGATATCCCCTGTCCGGCGTCCGAAGATCCGCCCACGGACCGTCATGACTGCCGCCCGAAGGAAAACCATTTCGGTTTCGTGGCGCCGGCCGCCACCGTCGTGTCGGTCGAGGCGACATCCAGCAACCCGACGGCATCGACCTGGCGCGCCAGGTCCATCATCGCATTGCGAAACGCACCGCGCGCCGCCGCGGCCGGTTCGCCCAGCGTGGCGGCGTTGCCCACCTGACGCGGCAGATCCGGGATCACCATGTCCACATGCGTTTTCAGCGCATCCTCCACCTGATGACGGGTCAGGGCGCCGGGTCGCCCAAGCCGGTTCAGGACCAGAACCGGCCGCTGCTTCTGCGCGGGGCCGACCGGAAGGTCCAGAAGACGCAGCGCCTCGCGGACCGAGGCCAGGGTCGGTTCCAGCACGAACACCCGCTGATGCACCTGCATCAGCAGGTCCCGGTTGAAGGCATTCGACACGAACGGCACGTCCGCGACGATGAAATTGTACCGGTTCCGCAACACCCGCAGCAAGGCATCCACCGCCCCTGGGGCATAGGCGAGTTCGGTCATGAAATCGATCTGGTCCGACAGGACATGCAACCGGTCCGCAGCCGGGCTCGCCGCCCGTTCGGCCAGCAGCACATCGATCCGGTCGGGCGATTCCAGCGCCTGCCGCAGCCCGGACCCGACCCGCGCGTCCAGCAGGAAGGCCGCCAGTCCGCGATGCAGGTCGGGGTCCAGCAGGACGGTATGCCGATGCATGACCACCCCGAACAGCCACGCCAGATTCACCGCCACCGTCGTGGCGCCGACACCGCCCCGGACCCCGGTCACCGTCACGCAACGGCCGCCCATGTCCGCCTCGGGGGCCTGGCCCAGGATCAGCGGCCCGAATTGCCGCGCCAGCTTTTCACGGGTCAGGGGCCGGGGCAGATATTCCGCCACCCCCAGGCCCCGCGTCACCTCCCGATAGAAATCCGCACTGTCCAGGGCCCCGATCAGCAGGACCGAAACATCCGGCTCCACCACGCGGGCCAGGTCCCGCAGGGCGCTGATCGGATGATCCTCGCCCGCGATATCCACCAGCAGGACCCGCGGCGTGCTCTGCTTCTGCAATGCCGTCGTCGCGGTCCGCACATTGCCGCGCCGGAGGTCGAAATCGGGTCCGGCGAACTCCGTCAGCCCCTCGCGGACCAGCGCCTCGGTCGCGGCATCGGCGACGAAGCCGAGCATATGCGCCCTGTCATGACGTGCGCTCCCTCCTCCATCACCCGCCATCGTTCAGTACCCCGTCCCGCCCGAGCCGCCCGATCCCCCCGAACCGCTGACGCCCGAGGCAATGCCGCTGGTGGACGGCATGGCCTTGGGCCGGTCCGCCCGCAGGCGTTCCACGGCCAGGACCGGCGCCTGGGCATCGGCCATTTCGCTGTCATGCCCGCGCTCCAGATCATGCGGATCGGCCACCATCGCCGCGAGATTGGCGGCGTTCGCTCCGGTCGGATGCCAGGCATAGGGCTTGTGATACGGATCCATCTCGGTACAGCCCGCCAGGGCCAGAAGGCACAGCAGGGAACGGGGCACGGAGCGGCGGACATATCGTTCCATCAGGCGCCTCACTGGACATAGAAACCGGCATCGCCGGGAATATGCATGGGCTGCGCCAGTTGCCGGGGGCGCACCTGGCGCATCAGCAGCAGGCGCTCGATCTCGCTGGGCACGCCCGAACTGTCGGTCGGCAGGGTCATGTCGGCCTTCTGCGCGACCGGCCGCACCAGATACGGCGTGACCAGAATGACCAGTTCCGTTTCCTGGCGATTGAAGGAAGTGTTCCGGAACAACGATCCCAGGATCGGAATATCCACCGCTTCGGGAATGCCCTTGGTCGTGTCGGTCAGGGAATCTTCCAGCAGGCCGGCGATCGCGAAGGTCTCGCCGCTTCCCAGTTCCACCGTGGTTTCCGCCCGCCGCACCGTCAGCGCCGGAATGACCGAGGTCGAGCCCGACGTCGTCACCGATACGCTGTTCTGGTTGCTGAGCTGACTGACTTCGGGTGCGACATGCAGGTTGATGCGGCCGTTGCTGTAGACGGTCGGCAGGAATGTCAGGCTGACACCGTAGCTCTTGAAGGCCACCGAGATCGCCCCCGCCTGTTGCGCCATCGGAATCGGATACTGGCCGCCGACCTGGAAGCTGGCGCTCTGCCCGCTCATGACGGTCAGGTTGGGCTCGGCCAGCAGGCGCACCAGATTGTCCTGCGCCATCGCGTCGATCACGCCGTTGACGTTGCTGCCCAGGCAGAACGGATTGCGGGTCGCGACGCAGGTCGCCGTGCTGGCATTCACGTTCAGCGTCAGGGCCGGAAAACTGCCGAACTTGCCCATGTTGCCGACCGCCTGCCAGTCAACCCCCAACTGGCGCACCACGTTGCGGTCCATTTCCGCGATGCGGACGCTCAACGTCACCTGGGTGGCGGACCGGATGGCGATGCGATTGTTGAGGCCCTGGTTGTCGGCCAGGTATCCCCGCGCGATTTCCTCGGCCTTCGCCGCCACCTCGGGCGAGTCCACGACGCCGGTCAGGATCAGACTATGCTGGTCCGCCTGCACCTTGACCTGACTGTCGGGAAACTGACGCGCGATATGCGCTTCGGCCTGCGCGGCCCCGTAGCTCGACGGCGCGACGTCGACGATAAACTGGGCGACGGTCCGGCCTTCGGCGTCGGTTGCCAGGATCGACGTCCGGCCCGACGCCATGCCGTAGACGAACATGCTGGTGGCGCTGGCCGGCCGGACCTGGGCCACCTTGGGGTCGACCACGAATATCTTGGTCGCCGGGCGCGGCAGGCTTTCCATATGGCCGCCCCCGACCTCCAGACCGACGTGATAGGACGTCACCGCCCGTCGCCCGGCCGCGTGAGCCGGCGAAGCCGGGGCGACAGCCAGCGGAGCGTACAATGCCGGAAGGAACAGGGCCAGGCGCAGCACGGCCGGACGGGAAAAACCAGGCATCAGAAATGAAACTCCTTCCCGTCCGTGCTACCCTGGTAAATGACCACGGATCCGGGCGCGCCCGGCGCATCGCCGGCACGCAGTGTCGCCGACACATCGCCCGCCCAGGCAGCCTGCGGCACGGCTTCGGGCAAGGTGGCAGGCTGCGCCGCGCGCACCGCAAGCGACAGGCGCCCCAGATGCGTCGCGACCGAAACATGTTCCGCCTGCATCGGCGAGACCTCCAGCGTCACGGTCCGGGCCTGCTGCTGCTCTTTCTCGGATGTCGCCCCCTGTACCAGCCGCTGGTCGATGGCGATGACGCGGACGTTGGACAATACCGTTTCCGCTGCGATACGGCGGTCCGGCGGCAATGCGCCGCTCGCAAAGGTCTGGGTCAGGATCAGGTCGACATGATCGCCGGGCCAGATCAGGCCGGCCGTCCCGGTAATGGCGTCGACCCCGACGGTCACCGCCCGCATTCCCGGCTTCAGCGCCGCAGCCAGAAAGCCGCGATCCCCGGAATGCAGCAGGTCCGACGCACGAAGAACCGCGCCGCCCCCCAGGCTATGCAGCAGCATTGCGCCCACCAGGGCCTGCCGTTCCTCGGCGGTATCGGGCGCCGTCCCTTCGCCTTCCTTCCCGCGGGGCACGCGAAGGGAGGTGATGTCTTCGGGTTTCAGCAGGCTTCCCCCGTCCAGAGGACGCGCGCTGGCCAGCACCTGTACCGTCGCCGGCACGCCTTGGGCCGGAGTCGGCGGCGGACGGGTGGCGATCCATGCCACCACGCCGAAGCCCCCCAGGCCGACTGCCATGAGAACGAAGAAGACAAGCCTAAAAATCATGACACCACGCCCTACAGGAGAACGAACAGGCTCCCCGCCGTAATGGCGCAGACATAGGGCAACGGACATCCTCGATGCAGACGCCAGCGTTCAATTCGCCGCACCCGCCCGACCAGACCGCATGGACGCACCGATGGAACACGGTCCGCCACACAGGCACGCGCCACAAGGTAGATGCAGGCCAGGACACCCCCCGCCAACGCCACGCCTGTCAGCAGCGGCAGAATCTGTCCCGGCCGCAGGGCGAGACCAACGGCGCCCAGCAACTTGACATCCCCGCCCCCCATCCAGCCGCACCGCCAGCACAGGGTCGCAAGACCGAAAATCGTCAGGCCGGACAGCAGTCCCGCAAGGATATGACCGCTCGCGACCGAAATCGCGCCGCTGAGGATCGCCAGCGCCAGGACCAGCCGATTTGAAACGGTCCGGGTCGCGACGTCATGCACCGAGGCGACAATCAGGACGCCGGCGACACCGATCACGCAAGATGAAACAACCGATGCCGCCGACAGGAACAACACTCAACGTTCCATCATGCCATGCATGAACACCCGCGCCGCTAGGATCCGGACGCAGAGGCCGGTATGTCGTCACCAACCGTGACAAACGCGGAACTCAACTGCCCACCCATCGTCCGCACCGCCGCAACGGCAACCACCGCCACAAGGGCCGCGATCAGTCCGTACTCCAGCATCGTCACGCCACGCCGATCGCGCTTCAGATCAGTCAGATTCATCAGATGCTGAAACATCCTCATGATTCCCTGTTCCAATCGACCAGCGCGCAGAGCGAAGCACGATGTAACGAGACGCCTTACCGGCAGCCCTCAGACATCGCTCCCAACCGAGGTGAAGATGCCGCTCAGCCCGGTGCCAAGCGTGCTGATCGCACCAATCACGACGACCGCAACAAGGGCCGCAATCAGCCCGTACTCCAGCATCGTCACGCCGCGCCGGTCGGACTTCAGGGCAAGAGCTGCAGATATATACTGTATCATTATCGCCATTCCCTCTCCCGATTAATCACGCATATGGACACTGTACTGCCCATTGAAAATGGTAGATTTACCAGGAGATGATAATTAAGTGATCGTTAACCATATAGCTGGAAGCCTTATTCCTGTCCATATGGACGTTTCAAAAAAGTTCCCTCCCGCAATTTTCTTTTTGCTTGCATGGCCGTGACAAGCAGGGGACAAGGCGCTTCCGCCTTGGCATCGCCATCATCCGCGAGCGTGATGATTTCATCCATCCGGATTGCATGCCGGTTCGGACCATAATGAATTCAGGGCGATAGACCACTTCCATGGATTCCGGAAAATATACGGCAGGCTCCGTCATTTACGCCCTACGTCACGGCACATGGCTGCACCGCGAACGGGTGGTCGGATACGCAACGACCTTCCTGCTGGTGGAACTGCTTTTTGTGGCGCTCCTCATCCTCGGCACCCACGGCATGATCGGGTCGGTCGAACACCCGACAAGCACGGATTATGTCAGTTTCTACGCGGCGGGACAGCAGGCGAATGCCGGCGCATCGGCGCAGGTGTATGATCCGGCCGCACACCATGCCGCCGAGCAACTCGCCAGGAAAAGCGGAATTCCCTACGTTCATTTCTTTTATCCGCCGGTCTTTCTCCTGATCTGCGCCCCATTCGCCCGACTGCCCTATCTGGCCTCGTTCCTCGCCTTCCAGGCCCTTTCCCTGATCGCCGCGCTGATGGTCCTGCGTAGGGTCCTGGGCGCGCCGACATGGACGACGGTCGTCGTCGGCGTCGCATTCCCTGCCACGCTGTGGAATATCGGGGTCGGACAGAACGCCCTCCTGACCGTGACGCTGTTCGGCACGGCGACCCTCCTGCTCGACAAACGCCCCATCCTGGGCGGCCTGATCGTCGGCATGCTCTGCTACAAGCCGCAACTCGGATTGTTCTTTCCCGTCGCCCTTCTCGCGCAGGGCAACTGGCGTGCGATCCTTTCGGCGATCGGCGCCTCGGCCACCCTCGTTCTGGTCTCGCTCGCGATCTTCGGGCGGGACACATGGACCGCCTTTTTCAATATCGCACGGCAGGCTCACGGCACATACGAAACGGGCGCCGTGCATGTCCCGTCCCTGACGTCGCCGTTCGGGGTGTTGCTCACGTTCCACGCCCCCCTCTGGCTGGCCTATGGGGTCCAGGCCATGACCACCCTTCTTCTTGCCTGCGCCGTCTATCGCGCCTGGTCCCGCCCCTGCCGATTGCCCATCCGGGCCGCGCTGATCGCGGCGGCCACGCCGGTGGCCACCCCGATGACCATGTTCTATGACCTGACCCTGTCCGGCCTGGCCATCGCCTGGCTGGTACGCGACGGATGCGAGCGAAGCTTCCTGCCCTGGCGGAAATTCGCCCTGTTCTGTGCCTTTCCCCTGCCGCTGCTCTCGGGAAATCTCGGCATTTCCCACAGTGTCATGGCGGCGCTCGCCAGCCTTGCGGTCCTTGCGCTGACACTTGCCGAGACCGAAAGGACCGACCGCCCCCTTCCGGCGGCGGGGCCTTGATGTCGATCAAGGATCACATCGCGCCTATGCTGTTAGGCAGCAGTGTACGGCATTCCGGTCGGACGGTTGCAACCGACGGACGTTCAACGCCAGGAATAAGCGGGGCCATGATGAAGATTTCGTTTTTCGCGGCGAACGAGGCCGAGGTCGTCGCCGCGGCGGCGGCCCTCGGTCCGGGCTTCACGGTCGGCTCTACCGCATTGCCGCTGGATGCACATATCGCCGGCAATTACGCCGACAGCGAAATCGTCAGTACCTTTGTCGGCTGCACCCTGTCCAAGGCGGTGCTCGTCCAGTTCCCGAAGCTGCGCCTGATCGCGGTCCGCGCGACAGGGTACGACAATGTCGATCTGGACTATTGCATGGCCCATGGGATCGTGGTGTCCACCGTTCCCGCCTATGGGGACGCGACGGTCGCCGAGCATGCGTTCGCCCTGCTGCTGGCGCTCAGCCGGCATCTCGTGGCATGCGTCGAGGCGACGCGGCGCGGCGAATTCGGCTATGTGCCGGCCCGCGGTTTCGAATTGCGCGACAAGGTGCTCGGCGTCGTGGGAACCGGCCGCATCGGGCGCCGCGCGATCGAGATGGCCCATGGCTTCGGGATGAAAGTGGTCGCCTTCGACGCCTTCCCCTCCGCCGAGCTGAAGGAAACGCCCGCCTTTCGGTATGCAAGCCTGCCCGAATTGCTGTCGGCGGCCGACATCGTCACCCTGCATGTCCCCGCGACGCCCGAAACGATCGGGTTGATCGGCGATCGGGAATTCGACCAGATGAAGCCGGGGGCCATGCTGATTAATACCGCCCGCGGGCAGGTCGTCGATACGCCTGCCCTGATCCGGGCGCTCGCCAGCGGGCGACTGGGAGGGGCCGGGCTGGATGTCCTGCCCCAGGAACCCCTGCTTCGGCGGGAGGACGCCCTGTTCAAGGCCGGAACGACCGAAACGGCCAGCGTGCTGAAGGACGTCGTGGCGGACCATACCCTGACGTCCCATCCCAATGTCCTGGTTACGCCCCATAATGCCTATAATACGGTCGAGGCGTTCCAGCGCATCATGGACACCACGCTGGACAATATCCGCGCCTTCGCCGGCGGCGCGCCCGCCAACCGGGTCGCATAGAGGCCCCGCGCGTCGGGCGTTTCTATCGGGACGTGACCCTGCGATAGAGACGCCGCAGCAGCCCGCGTCTTCTGGTGCCGACCGGCGCGGTCCGGTCGGCGAATTTTTTCAGGACGATCTTGGACGACGCCCTGACCGCCCCGGCCCTCCTGCGCTGGCGATACCCCTCCATGCAGGCCAGCAGCGTGGTTTCATACCAGGGGGTCTGACGCAGGACCATCCAGAAGCATTCGGCGAAATCGGTTGAGGGCCACAGCCACGGCTTCTGCTCACCCGCGAAATGCACCACATAGGGGTCCCTGCGCGCGCTTTCATATTCCTTCCATGTCGATAGCGGAAGGTTTTTGAAGAAACTCCCGACATTCCCGTTTCCGTGGAAGACGTTCCACCGCATGTCCAGATAATGAACGTGCCCCTGGAACGCGATGTTGAGAATATCCTGATCCAGGAACCAATATGTCGGCCGGCGCTGGAATGCCGCACGGATTCGCCCCTTTATATCGACGGGCATCCGCTGCAGATCGAAGACGAGAATGCCGGCCTGGAAATACCCGGCGGGGTCAGCCAGCCCCAGATAGTGCGCGACATAGGTCTCGGCCTCCTGCCCGCCGCAGGACGCCAGGGCGGGCGTGCCGAATTTCCGAAATCCGGTCATGACACAATCCCGGACAGCGCCGATCGCCTTCCCGCCCAGATCGACCCGCAGCAGGTCGGCCAGGTCGCGCCGGACGATCATGTCCGCGTCGATATACAGGATTTTCCCATAATTTTCGAAAACTTCGGGGATCGAAAGACGGTAGTACGTTTCTTTCGAAAAATGCATATGAGTCTTCAGGTCGAAATCCGCGAAATATCCCCGGGGATTGACGAACCGGATCGAAACGTTCGGGGCGCCTGCCGCCAATCCCTCGATCAGGGATTTATTATAGTCGGAAATATCGTCATTCATGACGATCAGGTCGTAATTGAAGTGATCTTTCGAACTATTCAGGATGGATTGTATGCACGCCCCGGCATAGGGGACGAAATTATTGTTGAAGGCCAGGACCACCGGCACCGCATTGGTGGAAAAGACAGGCGCGATCCGCGCGCGCGGCGCAGGGTCGAGGATCAGCGTCCGCTCCAGTTCCCTGACCTTGATATCCGGATGATCCGACCGGTACTTCATGACGAATATATTGAACAGCCATTCGGATATATAGCCGAAAACCCGCGTTTCCTGCAGGGAATAGCTTGCGAGATCAATCTCTTTTTCAAGATCGAACAATATATCAAAAATCCAGGAGCAATATTCGTCAAATATATCACGGCGCATGACGAAGATATTGGTGAAATATCCGCTATGGTCCGCGTTCACGGGGGCAACGAAGCGCGCATAGTCCGGATATTTCCTGGTCAGGATCCTGATGGCCGCATCGTAGTCGGCAGCGCGGTGCGCGCCTCCCTTCTGGTAGTGATCCCACATGGTGCGCGATCCGGCCTGCCGGACGTCCCAGCGCTTGGGCAGGATCATGTCATAGGCCGACACCAGGGTATCGACATGTTCGTCCGTCAGGGCATTGGCGCGAATATAGGACTCATCCAGGCAAGGATAATCCACGACGCCCCACTCGTTTTCCCGGTATGTCCTGCCGGAGAAATTCAGGTGACGCCGGTAATGGAACAACCCGACATGCCCTTGCCCGGACGTATTCCGCCATATCCAGTACAAGGCTGTCAGTTCACAGAAGCTGGCGTTCCGGGTGGAAATATTGTCCCCGGTATCGTCGCCGATCTCGCAGATCGCCCGCCTGCTGTCGGCCCGGCCGACCTGAATGGGAACGAAAGCGCGGCCAGGCAGTTCGGCCGTCTCCTTGTGCATGGCGATATAGATCTGCGTGGTCACGAGGCCCCCCGGAGCCCTAAGCCCATGTAAAATTTCCATTTCAGATTAAAGCAGATCGTCCACAGGTCGAAGACCCGAATGCACGAACAAAGAAAAACCCCAGCCCGTTTCCGGACTGGGGTTTTTTGAAGCTGTGGTTGCGGGGATAGGATTTGAACCTATGACCTTCAGGTTATGAGCCTGACGAGCTACCGGGCTGCTCCACCCCGCGGTGGTAAAGGTGGACTGGAAGACCTGGCGGCGAC
>NZ_JABEQH010000009.1 GCF_014174305.1 Gluconacetobacter johannae
AACCGGGCCAAAGACCTTAGCAAACCCAGACCCACCAGGCAAGTGCCTTTCGGCCCCGCCCCTGCGGTGAACAGCGATCTACACCCCACCCACATCACCGTCAACAGCGGTGAGGCATAAAAACCAAAAAAAGCGACCATCGCCCGTCCAACCCCAGGGAAACCGCCATTTCGCCAATCGTCGACATGGCATCCCGACAAGAGGCTCCCCCGCCCCCGGCGGACCGCTCAAGTCTGGACATGGGGTCGTCTTTCATGTTTTCGGTCCTGGCCCCCATATGATGTGGCATCCCCTTGGAGCCATCAGGACAGGTTTTCCGTCATTGTCTGCTTCCGCCCCCTTCCCTCCCCCTGTAGAGCCGGACGTTGCTGCCGAGCGCGGGCGCGGGCTGCGGCGGATCTTTCGTAACGTTGGCGTCCTGCTGGGGGGGCGGGCGATCAATGCGCCGCTCAGCCTGCTTCATGCCTCGCTCGCCATCCGGCTGCTGGGCGGGTACGATTTCGGCCTGGTGGTCATGCTATATGCGTTCGCACGCACGATCGGCGACCTGGTGGATTTCCAATCCTGGCAGACCTTGCTGCAATACGGCTTTCGTCCTTTGGCCGACGGCGAACTGCGTCAGTTCCACCGCGTGCTCCGCTTCAGCCTTGTCCTCGACCTGATCGGCGGCATCGCCGGGGTGGTCATCGCCGTGGCCGCCAGCCTGACCTTGGGGCCGGTGCTGGGCTGGCCACCCGCCCTGCATCCCATCGGCTCGATCTATTGCGTGTCGACCCTGTTCATGGCGGCCGCCACCCCCACCGGCATTCTGCGTATCCTGAACCGGTTCGACCTTCTGGCGGTGCAGGGCACCGTCGCGACGATCGTGCGGCTGGCCGGAACGCTCGCCCTGCCGCTGGTCGGCGCCAGTTTCATTCATCTGGCGGTCGCCTGGATGCTGGCCGAGGCCACGTCCTGCATCCTGCTGTTCGGGCTGGCATGGCGCGAATTGCGCCGGAAAGGCCTGACCCGCGACTTGTGGAATACCACGGCCGACATCGTGCCCGACCTGCTGCGCCGGCGGATCGGGCAGGATTTCCCCGGCATCTGGCGCTTTGCCTTCGTCACCAACGCCAATGCGACCCTGTCCCTGGTATTCAGCCATGCCACGACCCTGATCGTCGGCAGTCGCCTGGGCCCTACCAGCGCGGGCTATTACCGGATCGCCAGTCAACTCGCGGCGGGTATCGCCAAACCCGGAACATTGGTGCAGCAGACCCTCTATCCCGAGATGGCCACCCTGTGGCGCGACCGTGCGCTCGGGTCGATGTATCGCCTGGCCCTGCACGCCAGCCTGGCGGCAGGCGGGATCGGCTGCGCGCTGATGGGTCTGGCCTACTGGCTGAGCGCCCCCCTTCTGAGCCTAGTCATCGGCACGCACGACCCGGCCGCGGCGACGATCACGCTGTGGTTGCTTGGTTCCGAGGTCATCGGAATCTGCGGCCTGCCGCTGGAGCCGCTGCTGATGACGACGCGGCGGGCCGGCGCGGTGATGATTTCGCGCTGCGTCGATATGATCTTTTTCCTGCCCACCTTGCTGATTTTCATCCGCCTGTATGGCCTCGATGGGGTGGGGCCGGCGACCGTCGCGGGCATGCTGCTGCTGGTCCTGCTGCAACTGGGGCTGGTGTTTCGCGCCCATGCCGCCATGACGCGGCCCATCCCTATCGAATCATGAGAACCGATGCGTATCGTCTTTCCTTATATCGCCCAGCCCCATCAGACCCTGCATTCGCTTCCGATCGCGCTGGAAATCGCCCGCCGCCATCCGGGCATCGCGGTGCATGTCGCCTGCCTGTCCCAGGCGCATGAGGATTATGCCCGTTACCTCGCCGGCTTTTATCCGGATTCACAGGTGACATTCGACCGGCTGCACCTGCCGGCCCTGTTGCGCCGTCGCATGGACCGGCGGGGTCAGGACGTCCTGACCAAAATGGCCGCCCTGCTATATAACAAGAATTATTTCTCCGGATTTCAGGCCATCGTCGTGCCGGAACGCACGTCGCTCTATCTCCGCACGATGGGCGTGCGTGCGCCGCGCCTGATCTGGACCAGCCATGGCGCCGGGGACAGGGCGATCGGCTTCGCGCGCGACGTGCGAGATTTCGATTTTATCCTGATGGCCGGCCGAAAATTGGAAAACCGCTTTCTGGCCCAGGGCAGCCTGCGTCCTGGCCATTACGTTACCGGAATCTACGCCAAGTTCGACATGGTCCGCCGCCTGCACCAACAGGCCCCGCCCCTGTTCCCGAATGAACGGCCAACAGTCCTGTATAATCCGCATTTCAGCCGGAAGCTGTCCTCGTGGCATAAGTTCGGGTTAAAGGTGTTGGATTATTTTGCAACTCAGGACCAGTACAATCTTGTTTTCGCCCCACATTACAGGCTGTTCGATGGACGGCGCACCGAGGCCGACGCGCTTGTCCGCGCCTATGCGGGCATATCCCACATGCTGATCGACCCCGGCAGCACGCGGAGCATCGACATGACCTACACCATGGGGGCCGACCTCTATCTGGGTGACGTCAGCAGCCAGGTCGCCGAATTCCTGATTACCCCGCGGCCGTGCCTGTTCCTCGACGCGCACGCCGCGAACTGGCGCGACAATCCGAACTACCGATTCTGGACGCTTGGCAACGTCGTCACATCAACCGATTCACTCGGGCAGTCTATCGACAGGGCATACACGATGCAGGCAGATTTCCTTGAACGGCAAAAATCGTATATACGCGACACTTTCGGCCTCTCGGATGCTGGCCCTACCGCGCCTGCCGGCGCGGATGCCATCGTAGAATTTCTCCGGAAGGCCGGCCAGTGACCGCCTTTCCCGCACTCGACACGCTCCAGGTGGAAGATTCGTTACCGGACATGACACGTCATCCGTCTCCGACAGATTCCGGCCAGGCCCGTCGCCTGGGCGATTTTGCAACGTTTCCGGACGCGCTGGACTATGCCGCCCTTGGGGAGGCCGGGTTCAACATCTATTCGGGACGCGGCCAGCTTCTGGAGGCCCTGCCCTACCGCACGCTGCGCGCGCAGGCGCGCGACGTCGCGCGCCGCCTGCTGGCCCGCGGCATGCTGCCGGGCGAGCGGGTCGCCATCGTCGCGGAAAGCGACGGCGACTTCGCCCGCATGTTCTTCGGCTGCCAGTATGCCGGTCTGGTCCCGGCCCCGCTGCCGCTTCCCGTCGCATTCGGCGGCCGCGAGGGATATGTCGCCACCCTGCGCGGCATGATCGAGAGCGCCGGCGCCACGGCCGTCGTCATCCCCGACATCATCGCCTCCTGGACCGATGAGATCGTCGCGGGATTCGACCTGCGCTTCGCCGGCAGCCCGGCCGACCTGCTGGGCCTGCCGATCGGCGATGCCGACCTGCCCGTCGTGTCGCCCGACGACCTGTCCTATCTCCAGTTCTCGTCCGGCAGCACCCGCTTCCCGATGGGGGTCGCCGTCACCCAGCGCTCTGGCATGGCCAACGCCCGCGCCATCGCCCGGGATGGGCTGAAGGTCCGCGAGACCGGCGATCGCTGCGTGTCCTGGCTGCCGCTCTATCACGACATGGGGCTGGTGGGCTTCTTCCTGACGCCGGTGACCTGCCAGTTGACCGTGGACATGCTCCCCACCCGGGAATTCGCCCGGCGTCCGCATGTCTGGCTGGACCTGATTAGCCGCAATCGCGGCACGATTTCCTACAGCCCGTCCTTCGGCTACGAATTGTGCGCCCGGCGCGCCTCCTCCATCTCGCTCGACCTGTCCAGCTGGCGGATCGCGGGCATCGGCGGCGACATGATCCGCCACCATATCCTGGAGGAATTCGCCGAGCGCTTCGCCGCCTCGGGCTTCGACAGCCATGCGTTCACCGCCAGCTACGGCATGGCCGAGGCCACGCTGGCCATCAGCTTCGTCCCGCTGGGCTCCGGCATCCAGACCGATACGGTCGATCTGCGTTTCCTGGAAACCCAGGGCGTCGCGCGGCCGTCGAACGATCCGTCCCATGCCTTGCGGACATTCGTCCGGTGCGGGAAGGTCCTTGCCGAGCACGATCTGGTGGTCCGCGATCCGTCGGGAAATCCCCTTCCCGACCGTAAGGTCGGCACGATCTTCGTACGCGGGCCCAGCCTGATGCGCGGCTATTTCAACCAACCGCAGGACACCCAGCGCGTGCTGGACCGGGACGGATGGCTGAATACCGGCGATCTGGGCTACATGCTCGACGGGCAGGTGGTCGTCACCGGGCGCGCCAAGGATCTGATTATCATCAACGGCCGCAATATCTGGCCGCAGGACCTGGAATGGTCGGCCGAGACCGAGATCGGCACCCTGCGCAGCCGCGATGTCGCCGTCTTTTCGATCGACCAGGAAAAGGGCGAGAAGGTCGTGGCGCTGATCCAGTGCCGGGCCTCGTCGCCCGAGGCGCGGGAATTGCTGCGCAACGAGGCCGCGAACCTGTTCCGCCGGCAGCATGGGGTGGACGTCTCGGTCATCCTGGTGCCGCCGCATACGCTGCCGCAGACATCGTCCGGCAAGCTGACGCGCGCGCGGGCCAAGGCGATGCTGCTGTCGGGGGCGTTCGATACGCCGGCCGAGACCGCCTCGGTCGCCTGACCCCCGGACAGGCGTCCCCGCCCGGCGATCCGTACTGGTCAAGAGGCCGGATTTCGATCATAAGGGCGTCCCTCTTCCCAGGACGGGTGGCGATATCCTGCCTGCGCCGGGACGAGGCCGCCAGATGTGACATGCGGGCGCCCCAGGCCTTGCCTGCCGGGGGGACGGCCCGCAGAAGGATGCAAATACATGAGTGAAACGGTTGCAGACGTCTCTGCCCTGATCGTCCAGACGCTGCTGGCGAACCCCAAGGTTCCCCGCGACATCAACGGCAGCAGCAAGATCGTCGAGGACCTGGCCTTCGATTCACTCGCCGTGATGAATTTCGTCATGGAAATCGAGGATTCGCTCGACGTATCCGTCCCCCTCGACCGCCTTGCCGATATCCGGACCATCGACGATCTGGCCGCCTGCGTCGTATCCCTCAAGCAGGCCACCTGATCCATGTCGATCTTCAGCAAATATGACGGTCTGGCCCAGTCTCTGGCAGCCGTGACGGCAGATGGCGGCCGCAATCCGTTCGCCGTCGTCATCGACCGCCCACTGTCCTCGACCGTCGGCCTGATCGAGGGGCGCGAAACGCTGCTGTTCGGCACCAACAACTATCTGGGCCTCAGCCAGTCCGAAGCCGCGATCGAGGCCGCGATCGCCGCCGCGCGGACCCATGGCGTCGGCACCACCGGATCGCGGATCGCCAACGGCACGCAGGGCCTGCACCGCCAGTTGGAAGAACGGATCGCCGCCTATTTCCAGCGCCGTCACTGCATGGTGTTTTCCACGGGATACCAGGCCAACCTGGGCATGATCTCGGCGCTGGCCGGCAAGGACGATTACCTGCTGCTGGATGCCGACAGCCATGCCAGCATCTATGACGGCAGCCGCCTGGGCCACGCGCAGGTCATCCGGTTCCGCCATAACGACCCCGAGGACCTACGCAAGCGCCTGCGCCGCCTGGACGGCACCCCGGGGGCCAAGCTGATCGTCGTCGAAGGCATCTATTCGATGATGGGCGACGTCGTCCCCATGGCGGAATTCGCGGCCGTGAAGCGTGAGGCCGGGGCCTGGCTGCTGGCCGACGAGGCCCATTCCTTCGGCGTGATGGGCGCGCACGGACGCGGCGTGGCCGAGGCCGACGGTGTCGAAGGCGATGTCGATTTCGTGGTCGGCACCTTCTCCAAGAGCCTGGGCACCGTGGGCGGCTATTGCGTTTCGGACCATGACGGGCTGGATCTGATCCGACTGTGCTCGCGTCCCTATATGTTCACGGCCTCGCTTCCGCCCGAAATCATCGCGGCGACAATGGCGGCGCTGGACGAGATGGGGCGTCGTCCCGAACTGCGCCACACCCTGATGGACAACGCGCGCCGCCTGCATGCGGGCCTGAATGCGGCTGGCCTGCGTACCGGCCCGCAGGCCAGCCCGGTGGTCTCGGTCATCCTGGACGAGGTGGACCAGGCCGTGCGGTTCTGGAACCGGCTGCTGGATCTGGGCGTCTACGTCAATCTCAGCCTGCCGCCCGCGACGCCGGACCAGCATCCGCTGCTGCGGACCTCGGTCATGGCGACACACACACCGGCACAAATCGACCGCGCGGTGGACATCTTCGCGACCGTGGCGCGCGAGTTCGGCCTTATGCGCCCGGCGGCCGCGTCCGCCTGAACAGGCCGGCCCGCCGCAGGGTCCACAGCAGCCACGGCAGGCAGATCAGGGGATGGCGCTCGGAAAAGGGCGTCAGCGCAAGCTCGATCCCCGTATGGCGCCTGATCTTCCAGGCCACGTAACGCGCCCCGCCCGTGAAGGTGAAGGCCCCCTTGGCCAGGCGGGCGATGTTCAGGGGGCGCCCCAGCGTGTCGCGCAGGCGCCAGCGCCGCAGCGCCCGGGCGCGGACGCTGTCACTGACCTCCGGACGCAGGACCGCCCCCTTCTGGCGGAAGGACAGGCCCGAGGCCGTCCAGGCCGCGATCAGCAGATCCCGGTAGCGATCCCCCTTTCCGCCCAGCAGGCTGCGGGGACGTCCTGCGGATTCGACCCGCAATTCCGCGCCGTAGGTCCGTTCAAGCAGCGATTCCCAGTATTTTTCCGCGGTTCCTTCCGCCGGCCCCAGGCACGCCGCCCACCAGGCGGCCACCGCGACCGCCCGCACCAGGCAGCGCAGGATGTCATCGGCGGCCACGGCGTCACGCACCCAGACCAGGCGGAGCGGCTGGCAGAACCGGGCCCACAGCGTGGTGTCGACGGTGCGCCGCCCGGTCATGGCGCGAAACTGCGCGATGGTCACGATCGCGACCTTCGCCCGGAGGGTGGCCCCATTCACGACCAGTTCGTGATATTCGACATTGGGTGGCAGTAGGGCGTTCGCAACCTGTGCGGTCCGGCCGCGGGGCCAGTCGGACTGGCGCTCCACCACGATATAGAAATCCAGGATGCCCTCAGGGTCGGCCTGCCGCAACGCGGACCCGTAGAACAGCACGCCCATGACCGGCGCGTGCCCCACCAGACGGGCTGCGAATGCGGTAACGGGCGGACTGACCGGCTGCACCAGTTCGCCGGTCAGCAGGCGGGCCACCCGTCCGGCGGCCGAACCGTCGAACGGGCCGGGGGCGTTCACGCCACCCCCTGGATGAAATCGAAGGCCGGCCCGGCCGACAGCACTGTCTGCCCGTCGGGACCGGAATTCAGGATCTCGCCATCCAGGACGAAATCCTCGCCGATCCTCAGCGCCAGCCTGTCGGTCTGGCCGCGCTCGTAGGCCGGACAGGCGTCCAGCCATTCCGGAGAGCGGCCACGCAGCAGGTTCCACGTCGCGGCCGCCAGATGGGGCGGATAGGCCCGGACATTCAGATAGGACATTCCCTCCGCCCCCGTCCGGGGGGCGAACGGCCACATCCGGTGCGGCAGGCGATGCAGGGTGGTCGCGAGGAACAGGAAACAGTCCTGCTCCCGCGGGGCCTCAGCCCCGACGGCCAACGTGATCCTGTTGCCGCCCAGCCATTTCCGCCGCGTGGAGCGCAACGCCAGACGCCCGATCGACGACGCGATGGCCACCCCGACCGCGACGTCATGGGAAAACCGGTCGATGGCGGGACGATGCGCGATGGCGACGCCCCGCGTGAAGGCGGCCGCCCCATGGAACATCCCCAGCGTCACCGGGCGATCCGGGTCCGACCAGCGGACCGCCAGCGCCTCGCGCCGAACGACCCGCCGCCGCAGACCGCCGTCGCGGGCCAGGGCGGCCAGCCGGTCGAGCGCCGCGATTCCCCGCAGCCCGAACCCGACATCGCTCGCGATCAGATTGGTGTTGCCCGACGGCAGCACCGCCAGGGCCGGCAGCGCGTCGGCGGGATAATGACGATATATGGCGGACATCACTTCGCTGACGGTGCCGTCCCCGCCATCAATCGCAATCGTCGGGACCTCACGCCGGGCCAGCTCCGCCACGGCGTCCAGCACGTGCTCGCGGCTGGAAGGGCCGACGAACAGCGGACCAAGAAGCCGGGCCGCGCTGTTGCGGAACGTCCCGTCATCCTTGCCATTCCGCCGGCTGCGCGGATTGTGAATCAAGGCAAAACGTTCGGTCACGCGGTACCGGTCCTTTTCTGGTCATCGTCCATCCGTCCGGCCATAAGCCGCGTTCCGACCGGTATTGCAAGGCAAGAAAGCCGGCCGCTCCCTCTCGACAGCGACGATGGAAGGCGGCATGTCCGGGCGTTGGCGACAGGAACGTTGCAGGCCACGCCCCACCGTGCGCCCGGACCGCCACCACAGCGGAGGCCCCCGTGACCGAGATCGTACTCGCCCATCTGTCCGACCCTCATCTTTCGCATGACAAATTGTATCTGCCGCCGGCGGCGCTGCTGAACAAGCGGGCGTTGAGCCAGTTGTCATGGCGCCGCAAGCGCCGCTTCCTGCATGTCGGCGCGATGCTGGACAGGGTGGTGGCGGACCTGCGCGCGACGGCCCCGGACGTCGTGGCCCTGACCGGCGACCTGACCAATCTGGGCCTGCCCGTGGAATGCCGGCAGGCGGCCGACTGGTTGCGGCACGCCATGCCCGCGCAGACGGTCGCAATTCCCGGCAACCATGACATGCTGGTGCGGGAACGCTGGCCGGACTCGCTGGGGCTCTGGGCGCCATGGATGGCCCCGACGCCGGATGATTTTCCCTTCGTGCGCCGAGTGGGACCGCTGGCGCTGATCGGCGTCAATTCGGCGCGGCCGATGCCATGGTTTTCGGCGGCCGGACGGGTCGGGCTGCCCCAGGCCGATCGCCTGGCCGCCATCCTGCACGACACCGGCCGGCAGGGCCTGTGCCGGGTCGTCCTGATCCATCACCCGCCGGTCGCCGGCATCGTGCCCCGCCGGAAGGCGCTGCTGGACCGTGCGCTGTTCGCCGACGCCATCGCCCGCGCGGGGGCGGAGCTGGTGCTGCACGGGCATTCCCATGTATCCGGACTGTCATCCCTGCCCGGCCCCCTGGCGCCCGTCCCGGTCCTGGGGGTGGCGTCGGCCTCGATGCGCTCCGAGCGTCCGGCGCGCGCGGCGGCATGGCAGCAGATCCGGATCTCGACGACGGAACGCGGCTTCCATATCGAAGTCCGGCGGCGGATCTTCCGCCCCGACAGGCCGGTGCTGGCGCTTGCGCCCATGATCTTCACCTCCTATCGCACCCCGTCGCCAATTTGAGTATGTATGGGCCGACATGAGGCGCGCACCTTCCCTTCCGTCGTTCGTCCGGAGCATTTCGGCGGGAACGCTGGACCATTATCTGATCGCGCAGACCCTGCCCCCGTTCGCCATTTCGCTCGGCGTCGTGATGACGGCGCTGCTGCTGGAACGGCTGCTGGTCCTGTTCAACGTGCTGGCGGCGGATGGCGGCACGCTGCGAACCTTCCTCAATCTGCTGGCGGACCTGGTGCCGCATTATCTTGGCCTGGCGCTTCCGGCGGCCATCTGCGTCAGCGTGTTCTCGGTCGTCCGCAAGATGAGCCAGAACAATGAAATCGACGCCCTGATGGCCAGCGGCGTGTCCCTGGCGCGGATCGCGCGGCCGTTCATCGCCATGGGGGTCATCCTCGGCCTGCTCAGCTTCCTGCTTTATGGGTTCATCCAGCCTTATGCCCGCTACAATTTCCGCCAGGGCATGTACCTGGCCAGCCATGCAGGCTGGGCGCCGCATCTGCAGGGGCGGATGTTCGCGACACCGTCCGGCAACCTGATGCTGACGGCCGACCGCGTCGAGGGGGCGGGAACACGGCTGTTCCACGTCTTCATCCGCGACAGGACCCCCGACATGGAACGCGACATTACCGCCGAAAGCGGGACGTTGCAGATCGCGGACGACCGGTCGTCCGTGCGCCTGGACCTGGCGCACGGCGTGATCGTCACGGACCGCCATGACGACCGCCCCACCCTGGCGACGTTCGACACGACGACCCGCATCCTCCAGAGCGATGGCCGGGGCGGTGCCTTCCGCCATCGGGGAAACGACGAGCGCGAACTGACGATGCCGGAACTGCGCCAGGCCATCCGCCATCGCGATCCCGCGATCCTCCAGTCCCATCTGGTGGCCGAACTGCATTTCCGCCTGGCCCGGGCCCTGGCCGTTCCGTTCATTCCGGTGCTGGCCTGCGCCCTGGCGGGGATGGCCAAGCGGCAACGGCGGAATCTGGGCCTGCCCATCGCGGCGATCAGCCTTGTGGGGTTCGACTATGCACTCCAGCTGGGCCTCAGCCTGGCGGCAAGCCGCTCCATGTCGCCCTGGCTGGTGATCTGGGGGCCGTTCGTCTTCTTCTGCGCCGCCTGCGTCGAACTGCTGGCCCGACGCAGCGGGATGTCCGGCGCGGGAGGATACCTGAGGCGACTGGTACGGCGCGGCCCTGCCTCGGCCCGTCCGGCGACGGACCCCGGCCGATGAAGAGGACCGGCCTGCCGATCGGATCGGGGCGCGGGGTGCTGCGGCGCTACCTGTCGCGCGAACTGATCTCGCGCGTGACGGCGACGAGCCTGATCCTGGTCGCGATGATGGAGATCCTGGCGCTGCTGGAGCAGTTGACGCCCATCCTGGACCGGCACCTCGGCGTCGGGGGCGTCCTGTATTTCCTGGCGCTGCGAATCCCCCTGCTGCTGGGCAGCGTCTTTCCGCTGTCGGTCCTGATCGGGGCGCTCATCATGCTGGTGCAAATGACGACGGCGAACGAAATCGCGATCCTGCGCGCGGCCGGGCTGTCCACCCCCGCCCTGGTCCGGCTTCTGCTGCCCGGCGTCATGGGGCTGGCGCTGGTCAGCGCCGTCATCGACGACCAGGTGACCCCCCGTGCCGAACTGGCGCTGGCGCGCTGGTGGAACGCCACCGACCCGCACCCGGAAACCGGGCATACGTTCTGGTTTCGCTCCGGAACGACGCTGATCGACGTTGGATACATCACCCGGGGCGGCCAGGCCACCGGCAAGCTGGACCTGTATCAGCGTGACCCGTCGGGGCGGCTGAACCGCGTCGTCCATTTCGAGGACGCGCAGTTCGTCAAGGACGCATGGACCGGCAGGGGCGGGCGACAACTCACCGTATCGCAGGCGACGGTGGATCCTGGCACCTTCACCGCCACACCCGCCGACGCGGGATGGCCATCCAGGCTGCGTCCGGCGGACCTGGTGCGGCTGTCCATGGACAGCCCCCCCCTCGCCGCCTCGACGATGGTCGCGATCCTGCTGGACCGCCTGCCCTCCAGCCAGCCGCCCAGCTATTTTCGTACCGCATTGCTGGATCGCGCGCTGCTGCCGCTGACATTCATCGTCATGCTGTTAATGGCAATGCCGGTGGTCTATATCCCGCCTCGTACCGGCTCGCGAAGCTGGATTCCGGTCTGGTGCCTGGGTGGGGGCCTGCTGTTTATCGTATTCCAGGGGCTGATGCGGGCCCTGGGCAATGCCGGCACCCTGCCGGCCCTGGCCGCGACCCTTCCGGGCATCGCGATTTTCGCATTCGGAATCGCTGCCCTGATGTTGAGGATAGAAGAAAAATCATGAGCGGTACCCTGCGCAACGCGAATCTCCGGACGGGACGCAGCTTCGACCTGGGGAAGATGAACCTCCAGCAACTCTGGACCGCCTATCTGACCTACCCGACCATCCTCCTCTACATCGCCCTCGCCATCGGCAGCTTCACCCTCCTGGCCCGGCATTTCCCCGGAATCGGGCCGACGCTCCTGGCCGCAGGCGCGGTCGTCGCGGTCTATCCCCTGGCATGGTACGCGATACACCGGTTCATCCTGCACGGGCGTTTCCTGTACCGGATGAAATGGACGGCCGGCCTGTGGAAGCGCATCCATTTCGATCATCACCAGGACCCGCACCTGCTGGACGTCCTGTTCGGATCCCCGTTGAACACGATCCCGACCATCGCGATCATCACCATTCCCATCGGCTACCTGATCGGCCATCTGGGGGGGGCCGCGGCGGCCTTCGGAACGGGGCTTGCGATCACCTGCATCTATGAATTCTTCCATTGCATCCAGCACCTGAACTACAAGCCCCGGATGCGCTGGATCCAGAAGATGAAGCAGCGCCACGTCCTGCACCATTTCCATGACGAGGACGGCAATTACGGCATCACCAGCTTCGTCGTGGACCGGATCTTCGGCAGCTACTACGTCGATGCGCGCGCCCGCCCCCGCAGCCCCAGCGTCTTCAACCTGGGCTACGACCTGGCGGAGGCCAACCGTTATCCCTGGGTGATGGAACGCACCGGCATGCCCCCGCGCGACCGGCCGGCCGGCGCGCCGCCGCACCGAGACGCCGCATGACACCGGACGGCACGCTCAACGTCCTGATCCTGGCGGGCACGCGCGCGGGGGCACATGACCCGATGGCCCTGGCCGCCGGCGTGTCGCACAAGGCGATCCTGCCCGTCGCCGGCCGCCCGATGATCGCGCGGGTCGTCGACGCGCTGTCGGCCGTGCCCCGGATCGGCCGCATCGCCGTCAGCATCGAGGCCCCGGACATCCTGACCGGCCTGCTGGATCATCCCGTCACGATCCTGCCGCCGGCAAGCGGCCCCAGCGGCAGTGTGCTGAAAGCGATCGAAACGCTGGGCACGCCGCTGCTGGTCACGACGGCCGACCATGCGCTGCTGCGCCCGGAATGGATCGAAGCGTTCCTGTCCGCCGCCGGCGACACCTGCGACGTCGCGGCCGGCATCGCGATGGAGCAGGACATCCGCCGCGACGTACCCGGCACGAAGCGCACGATGATCCGCCTGGCCGACGGGGCATTTTCGGGCTGCAACCTGTTCCTGTTCCGCACCCCGGCGGCAATCGGCGTCGTCCGGCTGTGGCAGCGCCTGGAACAGGAGCGCAAGCGGCCCGTCCGCATGGCCCGCCTGCTGGGGCCGGGAATCCTGCTGCGCTACCTGATGGGACGGCTGACGCGCCAGGCCCTGTGCGCGCGGATCGGACGCCTGGCCGGCGCCTCCGCCCGGCTGGTTCCCCTGCCCGACGGACGCGCGGCCGTGGACGTGGACAAGCCGGCCGATCTCGCCCTGGTGCAATCGCTGCTCGCGGCCGCCCCGGCCTGCCGCCCCATCACCTGACCTCCGGACCCGATCCATGCGTATCGCCTATGTCATCAATTCGCTGGAAGGGGGCGGCGCCGCCTTCCCGGTGCCCGACATTACCCGCGTCATGCGGCAGGAAGGGCATGAGGTCGAACTGTTCGCGCTGCTCCGCCGTGACGGTCGCGCCCTGCCGCCCATCGAACGGACAGGTCTGACGGTCCATGTCCGCGACGGGAACGAAAAGGACAATGTCGCCGCCCTGCGCTGGCTGGACCGCCAGGTCGGGGCCTACCGTCCCGACCTGCTGTGGACATCGCTGACCCGAGCCACGGCAATGGGGAAGCTCGTCGGGCTGAAACGGCGGATTCCCGTCGTCAGCTGGCAGCATAATGCGGGGCTGAGCAAGGCCAATATCCGGCTTCTGCGGCTGCTGCGCGGGCTGACGCGGCTATGGGTCGCCGATTCGGGCTGCGTGCTGGATTTCACCCGGCGCCGGCTGGGAATCCCCGAGGATCGCGTCGCCTCCTGGCCGATCTTCCGGTCCAACCCCGACGTGCCGGTTGCCCGCCCCTGGCAGCCCGGCGACATCGTGCGGGTCGGATCTCTGGGACGCCTGCACCGGGACAAGGGCTACGACATCCTGTGCGCCGCCCTGACCATCCTGAAGTCCCATGGCGCGCTCCCGCCCTTCGAGATCACCGTCTCGGGCGAAGGGGCGACGCGCCCGTACCTGGAATCGCTGATCCGCGACAATCACCTGACGACCCTTCGGCTGCCCGGGTTCAACGAACGGGTGCCGGAATTCCTGGCGGGGCAGCACCTGTACGTGCAGCCGTCGCGGCGCGAAGGCCTGTGCATCGCCATGCACGAGGCCATGCAGGCCGGCCTGGGCGTCGTGGCGTCGTCGGTCGGCGAGATGCCCTACACGATCGAGGAGGGCGTCTGCGGCCATGTCGTGCCGCCGGAAGACCCGATGGTCCTGGCAGAGGCCCTGGCGACGGCCCTGCATCGTCCGGAGCGGCTTTCCGAGTTGGGACAGGCCGCCCGCGCGCGCGTGCTGACACGCTTCTCCCCGGCACGCTTCGACGCGGCCGGCCAGACCATCCTGCAGCGCATCGGCCATCAGGTCGCGGCCTGACCTGCGGCCCACTCGCAGGAACGGGAGAACCGCGCCATGACGCGGCGGCCGGATCATGGCACGATGGGGACATGCCATCCGACCTCGCGGAAAACCAGATCGTCATCCGGCGCGCCATCCTGCATCTGTGCGGCCAGATGGGGTGGTCGTCCCTGAACGAACTGCCGCTGCCGGACGGACGGCGGGCGGACATCATGGCGCTGCGCCCGGACAACGGATTCGTCTGCATCGAGATCAAGTCCGGCCCCAGGGATTTCCTGACCGACTCCAAATGGCCCCGCTATCGCGACTGGTGCGACCAGTTCTTCTTCGCCGTGGACCGGGCTTTTCCGCTCGCCCTTCTGCCCGACAGCGCGGGCCTCATGATCGTCGCCACGGATATGCGGCCCCCCGGCTATGCGACCATCGCCGAATCGGCCATCACGCGGGATGCGCCCACAATTCCCCTGGCCTCCGCCCGGCGGCGAAAACTGACCCATCTGTTCGCGACGCAGGCCGCCGAACGGCTGGGCCGACTGGACGACCCGGCGATCACCGCATCGCTGCGCGCCGCCCGGCGTATCGAATAGGCCGGCCGACGACCACCCGCGCCCGGTCGCATGACACGGGGCGCGATGTACGCCATCACCGCCCGACAGTGCCAGCCATCCAGAAAGGCCCCCCGATGTCAGACGCCATCCTGTGCCGGTTCGAAGCCGCCCGTTCCATCGTCCGGGACGCCGCCGACCTGGCCATGTCCATGCGTCCCGCCTCCGGCGGGCCAACCGGCACCCAGAAAAGCGCGCAGGACTGGCTGACCGAGGCCGACGGCGCGGTCGAGGCCCTGATTTCCACCCGGATCGGCGCCCTGTTCCCCCAGGACGGCTTCCAGGGCGAGGAAGAAGGCCGCACCCGTACAGGCCGCCTGCGCTGGGTCGTGGACCCGATCGACGGCACGTCGAACTTCGCGCGCGGCCGCAACCGGTGGTGCGTGTCGCTGGGTCTTCTGGAAGACGATCTGCCGGTCGCCGGCATCATCCAGGCCCCGGCCCTGAACGAGACGTACACGGCGGTGCGCGGCCGGGGCGCGTTCCTCAACGGCCGGCCGATCCACGCCTCGCCGGTCGACGACACGCGCTCGGCGATGATCGAGATGGGGTGGAGCAACCGCGTCCCCGCCGGCGTGTTCGAAGACAAGGTCGCAACCATGCTGCGGCTGGGCGCCATGCCCCGGTCCGGCGGATCGGGCGCACTGGCGCTGGCCGACGTGGCCTGCGGTCGTCTGGACGGATATCTGGAAATGGTCATCAATATCTGGGACGTCGCGGCAGCCCTGGTCATCCTGGACGAGGCCGGGGCCAGGACCTCGCCCTTCGTGCGTGACGGCGGGCTGGAACGCGGCATCACCATCCTTGCCGCCGCGCCGCGAATCGCGGACGATCTGGCGGCGGCGCTCGACGTCCCTCTGGCCTGATCCCCGGCCATTGTTACGACACAAAATTTCATCAATAGTCCCACCCTGAAATCCACGCATGGATCTTGGAACCGGGATACGAGAGACAGCCGCCCGTCGCCCGTGCGATCCGTGCCGCTGTCCCAGGAGAAAACGGAGCATGCTTTTGCGAGACGGCCGATTCCGGTTGAAGCCAGCCCTGCTGGCGGCAACCCTGCTGCTGCCGGCGGCACCGGCCCTTGCCGCCGGAGAAAAGCAGCAGGCGCTGGTGGACCGCGCCACCCTGACCGTGCGCGACATGTTTTCCGGCGCGCGATCCGACAGCAAGATCACCCAGTACATGACCCAGGCCCGCGCGGTAATGGTCTGCCCGTCGATCTTCCGCATGTCGATCGGCTTTGGCGGGTCCGGCGGAGGATGCGTCCTGCTGTCGCGCGACGCGCGCGGATCCTGGTCCGACCCGGCATTCTTCAATCTCAGTTCCGCCAATGTCGGCATCCAGCTGGGCATGCAGGATTCCCAGGTGATGTTCTTCGTCATGACCGATCGCGGCCTGCAGGCGCTGCTGGACAACCAGTTCCAGCTCGGCGCCAACGCGGCGGCATCATTCGCGACCATGGGATCGGGCATCGAAAGCGGCACGACCGGCCAGCGCAACACCGACATCATGGCCCTCCAGAAATCCAAGGGCCTGTTCGCCGGCGCGGCGCTTGGCGGGTCGAAACTGTCGGTCAACAGCGGTGCCAACCGGTCCTATTACAACCAGATCGTCGGGCCGGAAGACATCGTGATCTCGATGCGGGTCAACAATCCGGGCGCCGATCCCCTGCGCGCGGCCCTGACCGACGTGCAGGCCCGGGCGACGGCGTCCGGTCCCGCAAACCGCGCGCCCGCCACGCCGGTCTACGGGCAGCCCGCCTATCAGGACGGCGAACCCGCGCAGGTCACCCCGCCGCCCGCTTCGGGCGCCATCAGCAGCCAGCCGCTCGCCCCGCCGCGCTAGGGCCCGTACCCGATCCATATCCCGAACGGGAGCGTCGTCACGCGCCATGCTTTGGCGTGGATGATGCTCCCTCGTTCCGTCCCGCTATCGCCCCCTTACGGTAAGGATGCGTGACCGCCGCCGGGCCGGCCGGCACCGGCCGGAATGGCCCACCATCATCGGTCGGCGCGAGTCTGCAATGAAACTCGCGCGACGGGCTCACGTTGGTCTGGCAACAGGGCACGATCGGAACGGATCGATCCGATCGCATGCCCGGTGTCCAGAACGCCACTCTCTGCCAATGTTGGGTGCCATCGGCGCCCCGTCAGCCTTCCGATGCGGTGCAGCCAACGCCGCCGCCATGCGTGAATTTTCATTCCGAAACCGTGAAGGGAATCCGATGTGATGACACGACAGGCGTTCCATACCCTGGATGGGCTACGCGGCCTGGCCGCGATTGCGGTCGTCCTGATCCATATGGGAATGATCTTCCCGCTGGTCTGGTACCCCGCCGGGGCCTATCTCGCGGTGGACCTGTTTTTCGGCCTCAGTGGTTTCGTGATGGCCGAGGCTTATTCGGCGCGGCTGGACGCGGGGATGCCGGTGTCTGACTTCATGCGAAAGCGTGTGCTGCGCCTGTGGCCGCTTTACGCGCTCGGCCTGACGATCGGCGCCGCGACGACGGCGTCACGGGTAATCATCCATTATTCCCCGCCCTCGGACCTGACACCTTATCCCCTGGCATTGCTGTACATTCCGTGGAGCGGGCCGAAGGGCGAACTTTATCCGCTCAACCTCCCCGCCTGGTCACTTTTCTATGAACTGGCGGTCAATATGGTCATGGCGGTCGGCTGGCGCAGGCTGACCAATCGGGCGCTCATCGTCCTGGTGGCTCTCTCCGCGCTGGGCCTGGTCGCCTCGGCCTTCGCCACCGGGTCTCTGAACAGCGGGTTGTCGTGGGTGGGCGCGCCGGTCGCCCTGTCCCGTGTCACCTTCTCGTTCTTTCTGGGCATCCTGCTGTGGCGCGTCAGGCGGGGGTCATCGAAGATCGGCGCGCCGATACCGCTGATTATCCTGGCGATCGGCCTGATGATCGACACTACCCTGCTTCCGCGCGCCGTCATCGACCTGCTGGAGGTGTTCCTGCTTTTTCCGTCGGTCATCCTGCTTGGCGCATCGACGCAGCCCACCGAAGGCGGCATAGCCCTGTTCAATGGCCTGGGGAGCATATCCTACGCCCTCTACGCGGTGCACGAGCCATTGCTCCAACTGACCAGTTCCGTCGTCCACAACGTCCTGCACGTTCCGGTAAGGGCGGTGCCGCATTGGGCGTGCATGATCCTTCTGGCCGGGCTGCTCGTGATCGCCTGGGTCCTGAATGATCTGGACGTGACGCTGCGCGGGCATCTCGATCGCCTCATCAGAGGGCTGACGCGGCGCCCGGCCCAGACCGTGACCTAGGCTCGGTACCCCACAGCCGTGGGTCAACTGCGAACGGCGACGCCTGGGGGCGCCGCATCACGGCGTCCGGTGCCCCCGATAGGCGCCGACATTGCGATTGTGCTCCGCCAGGCTGGACGCGAACATGTGGCCGCCCGCGCCGTTCGCGACGAAATACAGCGCGTCGCCGGATGCAGGATGGGCCGCCGCCTCCAGCGCCGCCCGCCCTGGCGCGCAGATCGGACCGGCGGGCAGGCCCGGCAGCGTGTAGGTGTTGTAGGGCGTGAGGGTTTCCAGATCCGTCCGCGTCAGCGCATGACCCAGCGGCCCCGCCCCCTGATTGAGCCCGTAGACCACCGTCGGATCGGATTGCAGGCGCATGCCGCGTTGCAGCCGGTTGATGAAGACCCGCGCCACCATCGGCCGTTCGGATGGGATGGCGGTTTCATGCTCCACCATCGACGCCAGGATCAGCAGCGCGCGCCGATCGGGAATCTCGGGCACGGCGTCGCGCCCGCGCCAGACCGTATCCAGCGTCGTCGCCATCGCGGCCTGCATCCGCGACAGAAGCACCGCACGCGGCGTGCCCCATTCGTAATCGTAGGTCTGCGGCAGGATGTCGCCTTCCGGCGGCACGGCGATGGATCCGGTCAGGACCGGCGCATGCTCGATGATATCGGCGACCTGCATCGCCGACAGCCCCTCGGGCACCGTGATCCGGTGCAGGACCGGCCGGCCATGGCGCAGGACGAACAGCGCGTCGCGGATCGACGCATGGGCCGGGAATTCCAGTTCGGCGGCATGCAGGACCCCGTCCTTGCGCGTCAGGCGGACCGCCACGCGGAAAACCAGGGCCACGACATCCCCGCCCTCCAGCACCCGCGCCTGCTGAAGGGTGGAAATGGTGCTGCCCAGCCCCCCGCGCGGCACGACCACCGCACGAATCGCCGGCAGAGGGCCGGGGGCGCGATACAGCCACCACCCCCATCCCGCCAGGCCGCCGGCGACAAGACCCGGCAGCACCAGCAGGGCCGCGAGCCATTTCAGCATCCTGGCCATCTAGCGGACCGTCAGCCCAGGCAAGGCCGATGGCCGGTCAGACGCGCCGCAGGATGACGCTGGCGTTGGTGCCGCCGAAGCCGAAGCTGTTCGACAGGGCGATGTCGATCTTGCGGCGCTGGGCCTCGTGCGCCACGCGGTCGATCGCGCTTTCGCGGGACGGGTTATCCAGGTTCAGCGTCGGCGGCGCGACATTGTCGCGAATGGCGAGAATCGAGAAGATCGCCTCCACCGCGCCGGCCGCGCCCAGAAGATGCCCGATGGCGGATTTGGTCGATGACATGGCCACCTTGCCGGCGGCGTCGCCGAACAGGCGCTCCACGGCTTCCAGTTCCAGGTCGTCCGCCATGGTCGAGGTCCCGTGGGCATTGACATAGCCGATGTCGGCGACGTCGATGCCGGCGCTGCGAACCGCCGCCTGCATCGCCCGGTAGGCGCCCTCATGCCCCTCGGCGGGGGCGGTGATGTGATAGGCGTCGCCGGACATGCCGTAGCCGACGACCTCGCCATAGATCTTGGCGCCGCGCGCCTTGGCGTGCTCATATTCCTCGAGCACGACGATCCCGGCCCCCTCGCCCATGACGAAGCCGTCACGGTCGCGGTCCCAGGGACGGGACGCCTTTTCCGGGGTCGCGTTGAAGGCGGTGGACAGCGCGCGCGCCGAACTGAAGCCGGCGATGCCCAGCGGGCAGACCGCGGCCTCGGCGCCGCCGGCGACCATCACGTCGGCATCGCCCAGCATAATCAGGCGCGAGGCATCGCCGATCGCATGCACGCCGGTGGCGCAGGCGGTCACGACCGAATGATTCGGCCCCTTGAATCCGTATTTGATCGAGACGTGGCCCGAAACCAGGTTAATCAGCGCCGACGGAATGAAGAACGGCGACAGGCGGCGCGCACGCCCCTCATGCACCGTGATCGACGCGTCATAGATCGTCTGCAGGCCGCCGATGCCCGACCCGATCATGACGCCGGTCCGGCAACGATCTTCCTCGGTCTGCGGCTTCCATCCGGAATCCTCGACCGCTTCGGTCGCCGCCACCAGGCCCAGATGGATGAAGCGATCCATCTTCTTCTGGTCCTTGACCGGCACCCAGTCGGACAGCGTCAGGCCGCCGGTGCCTGTCGGCCCGGCGGGAACCTCGCCCGCGACATGGGCGGGCAGGTCAGATGGATCGAACGAGGAAATCCGGCCGAAGCCGTTTTCCCCGGCCACGAGACGCGACCAATTATGTTCGAGCCCAAGCCCGAGCGGGCTGACAATGCCCATACCGGTGACAACAACGCGTCGACGTTCCGACGCCACTCCGGCAGATTGTATCAACCCGCACCGCTCCCTGATAACGAAAACCGTTTTTCCGGCAGAACCGACTTCAGGCGGCCTTCTGCTTCTCGATATAGTCGATCGCGTCCTTCACGGTGGCGATCTTCTCAGCCGCGTCTTCCGGGATCTCGACGCTGAACGCCTCTTCGAACGCCATCACCAGCTCGACCGTGTCCAGGCTGTCCGCCCCGAGATCGTCGATGAAGGAGGCTTCCGGTGTGACCTTGCTTTCCTCGACACCGAGGTGTTCGACCACGATCTTCTTAACCTTGTCGGCGATTTCGCTCATCTGTCTTCGCTTCCTGTCTGCCCCAAAGAAACGGGCGGTTCGAAATTCATTCGTCCTGTCTGACGTCCCGCAAACCGGAACCGGCGGAACACGTCCAGCCCGCTTCGGACGAAGCAGCGGGCGATTAGCATGGTTTTCAGGTCATCGCCAAGGCAGGGATCGCATTTCTGGCATAATCCCCGGCATAATCCCTGGCCCCGGCCCAGAACGAATCCGGAAAAATCGCACCGTTTTCCGTCATATCCCGGCCGGCGTCCAGAGGATTCGGCGCCTCAGGGCATCGCCATCCCGCCATTGACGTTCAGGGTCGTGCCGGTGATCCACCCCGCCTCGCCGGACACCAGATAGGTCACGGCAGCGGCGATGTCATCGGGCTGGCCCATCCGGCCCAGCGGAATGCCGGCCAGCAGCTTTTCGCGCTGGGCCTCGCCCAGCACGTCGGTCATGGCCGTCTGGATGAAGCCCGGCGCCACGACATTGACCGTCACGCCGCGCGAGCCCGCTTCCTGCGCCAGGGACTTGCTCATGCCGATCATGCCGGCCTTGGCGGCCGAATAATTGGCCTGCCCGGCGTTGCCGGTAACGCCCACGATCGACGCGATGCTGACGATCCGGCCCGAGCGGCGGCGCAGCATGCCCTTCAGGGCGGCGCGGCACAGGCGGAAGGGGGCCGCCAGATCGACCTCGATCACGCGGTTCCAGTCCTCGTCCTTCATGCGGATCGCCAGCCCGTCACGCGTCAGCCCGGCATTGTTGACCAGGATATCCAGCGGGGCGCCCGCGGCGGCCTCGGCCGCGGCGACCAGCGCGTCGGCGGCGGCCGGGTCCGACAGGTCGGCCGGGCAGACATGCACCCGCGCCCCGTCCGGCGCGATCCGCGCCGCCACGCTGTCCAGCACCGCCTGGCGCGTGCCGGACAGAACGACGGTCGCCCCCTGCCCGTGCAGGGTCCGCGCGATCGCGGCACCGATTCCCCCCGACGCGCCGGTCACCAGCGCGGTCTTGCCATCCAACCTGAACATCAGCCCGTCCTTGTTCGTCATCTCTGTCACAGCGCGGCCAGGAACGCCTCGATATCGGCAGGCGTGCCGACCGAGCGCGTCGCGACAGCGCCATCGATCCGCCGGACCAGCCCGGACAGGACCTTGCCGGCGCCCAGCTCGACGAAGCTGTCGACCCCCATGGCCACCATTGCTTCCACGCTTTCGCGCCAGCGCACGGTACCGGTCACCTGCCGCACCAGCAGGTCGCGAATCGCCTGCGGGTCGGTCACCTTCGCGGCGGACACATTGGCCACCACCGGCACCACCGGCACAGCGACCTCGGCGCGGTCCAGCGCCTCGGCCATCGCATCGGCGGCGGGCGCCATCAGCGAACAGTGAAACGGCGCCGACACCGGCAGCAGCACCGCGCGCTTCACGCCCCGCCCCTTGGCGATGCCGATCGCGCGTTCCACCGCCGCGATCCGCCCGGAAATCACGACCTGGCCGCCACCGTTGTCATTGGCGACCTCGATCGTCTCGGCCACGTCCGCCTGGCCCTCGACCCGCAGGATCGCGGCCTCGGCGCAGATCTCGCGCGCCTGGTCCAGATCCACGCCGATCAGCGCGGCCATGCCGCCCACGCCGGGGGGCACCGCCTTCTGCATCGCCTCGCCCCGCACGCGCAGCAGGCGCGCGGTCTGGGCGACACCCATCGCCCCCGCCGCCGCCAGCGCCGAATATTCGCCCAGCGAATGCCCGGCGACCAGCGCCGCCGTCCGCTTCAGCTCGAGGCCGCCTTCCCTTTCCAGCACCCGCAGCACCGCCAGCGAGACCGCCATCAGGGCCGGCTGCGTGTTCTCGGTCCGCGTCAGCTCGTCCATCGGGCCCTCGAACATCAGCGTCGACAGACGCTGGCCCAGCGCGTCGTCGACTTCCTCGAAGACTTCGCGCGCGGGGGCGAAGGCTTCGGCGAGTTCGCGCCCCATTCCGACGGACTGGCTTCCCTGGCCGGGGAATATGAAGGCGTGAACAGGCATGGCGTCCTCGTGATCCGGATATGTTTTCGTCTGGTCCGGGGACATGGCGGCAGGAGCCCGGCCCTGTCAATCGTCAGCGGCGCCCGGCCCATGCGGCAGCCGGCGCCGCGCCAGCAGCAGCGCATCCCACGGCACCGCCGGGATCTCGCGCAGGCGCCAGAACCAGCGGCGCGCCCAGCGCCGCGCGGCGGGCACACGCGCCGGCGGCACCCTTGCCACCCGCCACCCCGCCAGCCGCATCAGGATCAGGCAGCGCGGCAGATGATAGGCGCTGCTGGCCACCGCGACGCAACCGCGATGCCCCCTCTCCCGCAGCAGGACCGAACAGGCCAGGACCGACTCCAGCGTGTCCAGCGCCGTATCCTCGACCAGGATGGCCGTGTCGGGAATGCCGGCCTCACGCAGCAGGCGGGCCATGATCGCGGCCTCGGCGGGCCGCCCGTCCGGACTGCCGCCGGTCGGCACGAACACGGCCGACGGCCACGACCGCGCATAGGCCAGTGCGGCCTCGACCCGCCGGCACAGGGTCGCGGTCGGCGTGCCGTCGGGGCGGACGCGCGCCCCGAAGATCACGATCGGCCGGATCTCGGACGGCAGGCCGGACATCAGGCCGGCGCGCGCAGCAGCACCCGGTTCAGCCCGGACAACGTGTCGAACATCGTGCGCCAGACCGTGGCGAACCGCCCGGCCGACACGCCACGCGTCTCCAGGATCGCCGCCAGGTCGCCCACCGTCCGTTCCCCGTCGATCAGCGGCAGCAGGCCGCGCGCCTGCGGGGGGACAGGCACCGCGACCGACAGCGTGCCGAACGCGAAGGGCAACCGGTCGTCAGGCAGGATCTGCCGCGCCAGTTCGGCGCCCGGAATTTCCCGCATGATGGGGACGGATCGCGGATCCATCGGATCGGCAAACGACACGTCATCACTCGCCCGGCGCACATAAGCCACATGCGTCGCCATGTTGCCGGCCAGGGCCTCGGCCACCGCCGCGCGCGCACGCTCGGGCAGGTGGGCGATACGCGCCCGCAGCCTGGGGTCGGGCAGCAGCAGCGCGGGGTCGTAGCGCAACGGCTCCATCAGGCAGGTCGCGCGCAACCCGGCGCCGTCCAGCAGCGCGAACAGGCCCGGCACGTCATAGGCCCGGTCGCGCGGGTTCAGCAGCAGGTCGTACAGCCCGGCGTCGCCGCCCGTCAGATGATCGCCGAAATTGCCGTTCTGCCGCAGCCATGCCGTCTGCGGCAGATGGCGCATCACCCGCCGCGCCACATCCAGCCGCTGGGGCGGCGGCTCGTCATGCGGGGCCAGCCGGGCCAGCGCCTCCTGCAACATGTAGACGCCGGTGCGGCCGTACGGCGCATAGACCATCAGGCCCATGCCCCCGCCGGGGGCCAGCACCCCCACCAGGCCGGCCAGCGCCGCGTCGGGATCGGGCAGATGGTGCAGCACGCCGCAGCAATCGACGTAATCGAACGGTCCGGGGGCAAGGCGGCCCAGCTCGTCCAGCGATCCCTGCACGAAACGCATGTTGTCCAGGCCGCGCACCGCCGCTCGCGCCTTGACGATGGCCAGCGCCCGGGCCGAACGGTCCAGGCAGACGATTTCGCCGGGCCGGCCCGCACGCGACAGATGGGTGGCCAGCATGATGGCGCCGTCGCCGGTGCCGCACCCCGCCACCAGCGCGCGCAGGGGCTGCGACTGCGGGCGGGTGGCGCCGAACACCCAGTAGTCGATTTCCCGCAGATGGCTGGGGCTGCCGATCAGCAGCCGCCGGGCCTCGTCCGCCGGATCGCGCCCGGGATAGGGATAATGCTCGTACTGCGCCGCCAGCCCGGCGTCGCGGCTATCGTATCCGGCCGTCATGCCATCCCCGCCCCGCCGGCCACTAGCGCGGCAGCAGCTTGCCGCGCTGCCAGGCCTCGGCGGCCTCGTCCGCGCTCATGCCCTCGCACCGCATGGCGTAATCCAGCGCGCTGACCACCTTGTTGCCCAGGGTCAGTTCGTCCAGCTCGTCCAGCAGGTCGGAATCCAGTTCGTCCCGTGCCCCCGGCCGCAGCAGCATCCGGGCCTGCTGGTCATTGCCCAGCCCGCCCCTGGGGTCGTCCAGCAGGCGCAGCCGTCCGCCATGATGCAGGAAATGCGGCTGCCACAGCGGCAGGATCACAGCCTCGTCGGCCTCGATCGCGCGGACGGCGTGCTGGAACGCCTCCTCGTCGGGACGGGCCTCGATCGTGAAGCCGCATTCGGTCAGCCCATATGTCGCCACACAGTGCCGCACCCGTTCCAGCACCGAGGCCGGGGCCACGATGTTGCGGCCGACCGCGCCGTCATCGCCCGGCAGGTCGGCGATCGACGCGATGTGCCCGGCGGCCCCGACCGGCAGCCCCCAGCCGAAGGACGGCTTGTACAGCAGGCCGAAGGTTTCCATCCCCAGGGTCGAAGCCTCCCAGTCGGCATCGACGTCCGGCAGCCAGGCCGACACGAACAGGTCGATGCCGCCGGCCGCCATCCGGGCGGACAGTTCCGCCCGGCTTCCGGTGACGTACTCGACCTCCAGCTCGTAGGCTTCCAGCACACGCACCACCGCCGCCGCCGCGGCTTCGTGCTGGATGGAATCCGGATGGCCCAGCGTCACCGTCGTCATATCACTCTCCCCCGTTCTCGGGAGCGTTCCAGCAGCTAGGCTCCGTTTACGCAAGGGCCGGCAGGGCAAAAAGACCGGGCGGCAGGCTCCCGGACCAGGCCTACCAGATCTTCACCCGATCTTCCGGTTTCAGGTAGAGCGTGTCGCCCGGACGGACATTCCAGGCCCGGTACCAGGCGTCGATATTGTGCATCGGCATGTTCACCCGCGCCTGGGGCGGCGAATGCGGGTCGGTCATGATACGCTGGCGCGCGATGTCCTCGCGCAGCTTCTGCCGCCAGACCTGCGCCCAGCCCAGGAACACGCGCTGGTCGCCGGTCAGCCCACCCAGCACCGGCGACGGCTTGCCGTGCAGCGAGGCATGGTAGGCATCCAGCGCCAGGGTCAGGCCGCCCAGATCGGCGATATTCTCGCCCATCGTCAGCTTGCCGTTCACATGGACGCCCGGCAGCACCTGGAACGCGTCGTACTGCGCGCCGAAACGGGCCGCCCGTTTCAGGAACCCGGCCTCGTCATCCTTGGTCCACCACGCCTTCAGGCGGCCGAGATAATCGAATTTCCGCCCCTCGTCGTCGAAGGAATGGGTCATCTCGTGACCGATCACGCCGCCGATGGCGCCGTAGTTGATCGCCGGATCGGCCTTCGGGTTGAAGAACGGCGGCTGGAGGATCGCGGCGGGGAACACGACTTCGTTGAACAGCGGGTTGTTGTAGGCATTGACCGTCTGCGGCGTCATGTCCCACTCGTCGCGGTCCACCGGATGGCCCAGATGGCCCAGCCAGTAGCGCCATTCGAACGCCACCGCCCGTTCCGCGTTGCCGTAGGCGTCGCCCTGGCGGATCTCCAGCCCCGAATAGTCGCGCCAGCGGTTGGGATAGCCGATCTGGACGGCGAAATGGTCCAGCTTCTGGACCGCCGCGTCACGGGTCTGCGGCCCCATCCATTCGTTATGCTGCAGGCGCACGCGGAAGGCGGCCTTCAACTCATCGGTCAGGGTCCGCATCGTGTCGCGATAGGCCGGCGGGAAATAGCGCGCGACATAGACCCGGCCCAGCGCCATGCCCATCGCGCTGCCGGTGGCCGAGGCCCCGCGCTTCCACCGGACGGGAAGCTGCGGCTGGCCGGCCAGGATCCGGTCGTTGAAATCGAACGACGCATCGACGACGGCATGGGGCAGGTAGCGCGCGGCGTTGTCCACCAGATGGAAGGCCAGCCAGGCGCGCAGGGTCGCCAGATCGGTCTCGGACGCGATCCGCGCTTCACCGGCGATGGCGTCGGGCTCGCCGACGATCAGCGTGCCCGTGCGCGTGACCGGCTCGGGCAGTTCGGCGGCGGCCAGATAAGCCGTCCAGTCGAATCCCGGCGCGCGCTTCTGCAGGTCCGGCACGGTGATGGGGTTATAGACCTTGTCCGGGTCGCGCAGGTCCGCCCGCGCCCAGTGGACGCCGGCCAGCCGGGTCTCGAACGCCACGATCGCCGGCGCCATGCGCGCCGCGTCCGGCCAGTGGATCATGTCCAGGATTTTGGCCACATAGGCCTGGTAGGCGGTCTTCTTCGCCGCCATGGCGGGCTTCAGGTAGTAATCGCGGTCCGGCATGCCGATCCCGCCCTGGTCCAGGGTCAGGGCATAGGCCGTCGGATCCTTGGCGTCCGGCTGGATCCCGAAGCCGAACAGCGAATACTGGAACCCCGTCTGCGCCCGGCCCAGCAGGGTTGCGAACGCCGTGCGATCGGTCACCGCGCGTATGGCGTCCAGGCCGGCGGCCAGCGGCTTCTGGCCCAGGGCCTCGATGCCGCCTTCATCCATGAAGGTCGCGTAGAACGTGCCCAGCTTCTGCTCGATCGTCGTGGGCCGGGCGGTGGGGTGCGCGGCCAGGTCCTGCAGGATGGTCTGCACCCGCTTGCGCGACAGTTCGCTCAGGGCGTTGAACGGCCCGTAGGACGTCATGTCCGGCGGAATCACAATATCGTGGACGGCACGGCCATTGGCATAGCCGAAGAAATCATTGCCGGGGCGAATCGCCGTGTCCCGCCCGGCGACATCGAACCCCCATGCCCCATAGGTCGGCGCGTCATCGGTCGCATGCGCCGTGGCGGCGCCCGCCCCGCCGGACAGCAGCATCGCCACACCGCACAGCCACGCCGCGCGGGTCCGTCTCCCGCGCGGGCTTGCATTGAATTCCGCCATCGTGGTCCCTTCTTTACGTTCGCTCGGCCGGCGCACTCAGCACCTTCCGGCTCATTTCCGGCGACCGGCCTTGCCGGCCGGGGCATGGGCCGCCGCCGGCGACACCTCGGCGGCAACCCGGTAGTCGAACGTCATCACCCCCGCCAGATAAGGCGCCGCGAAGGCCTTGAAGGCATCGTGCGCGGGATCGAACAGGCCCGGCTGGTTCACCACCGGACGGCCGACATAATAATTACGATCCCCTTCCGAACGGAAGGTCACGAGGAAGGCGATTTCATAGCCCTCGTCCTGCCCCTCGCCACCGTTCTGCACCCCGGTTTCGATCGACACCACCAGCGGCCGGCCGTCCGGACGGCGCGAATCGGTCGCCAGTTCCAGGAATCGCCGCACGACCTCCGCCCTCTGATACGGGGTCGCGGATTTCAGGAACCGGAACAGCACCACATGCCTGACCACGCCCGGACGGAAGTCCGGGGCGGTGAAAGTCGCCGCACCGACCTGCGCCAGCACCTGCCGGGCCGCGATCGCCGCCGCGTTGGGCGGGGCGGTCCCGGCAGGGGAACTCGCGATCGGCAGGGAATAAGGATCGGCCAGCGCCGGCGCGATCGTGGCGGCGCCAGCAACGGCAAGAAACCCGAATCCGGCCATGGCCGTCCAAATCCGATCGGTCATCATGGTGTCCTTCCCTGTTCCTATTTCATGGCGATGGCGTCAGGCGACGGCCGCCTGGCGCACGAACTTCTTTCGGCGCTGACGGATCAGCAGATAGACGACCCTGCCGATCAGCGCATGGACCCAGCCATGCGGCGCAATGCCGATCGTCTTGAGGATCATGCCGGTCACCCGCGCGGTGTGTTTCGGCTGGTAGACGCCCATCGCCCGCGACATGTAGGCGGCGATGCAGCGCCCATGGTCGTAGGGCATGTCGACCGGCTCGTTGGTCGTATGGTACGCCGACGCCAGTTCGTCGTCCTCGCTTTCGGTGACACGGCCCAGCGCGATGCGCGTGCGTTCCCACACCCCCAGGCGCTCCCGCTTCAGGTAGCGGTGCATATGGTCGTAGAACAGCTTGAAATGTCGGTATTCATCGGCCGCGATCTGCTTGCAGATCGCCTTCAGCAGCGGCTCGTCCGTCGCATCGGCCAGTGCCGTATAGAAGGACGACGTCCCGGTCTCGACCATGCAGCGCGCGATCAGTTCGCCGGTGCGCGACCCGCGCACCGAACTGTCGACCTCCAGGTCCAGCCTGTAGGCCGCGCGATAGCGTTCGAACGCTTCGGGATAGTTCCAGGACGGGTCCGCCAGCATCGCCCAGCGCCCCAGCGCGTCGCCGTGCTGCACCTCCTCCACCGCCCAGTTGTCGGCGGCCGCGCGGAAGGCCGGATCGTCCGAGAACACATTGTTCAGGTAGACGGCATAATCGACGCCATTCCGCTCGACGACCGAAGCCGCCTTGACCACCGGTATGATGTCGGGGTCCACCCGCGACGGGTCGAAACTGTCCCAGTCCATCTGTTCAATGCGCCAGTGCTTCATCGTCCCCAGTTCTCTTGCGTCCGTTGCGGTCACAGGCGGCCGGACATCCTGCCATCCCCGGCCCGGATCGGGCATTACGGCCGCATATGCACGGCCTGCACAAATCCTTTTCAGCATCCGAGATGGCATAAACGGCCGCATTATGCCATGCAGGCAAACCCCGGACGGACGCGCACGCCCCCTGGCGCCCCACGGCATGACAATAACGAACGCGGACCAAACCGTATGAACATCCATGAATATCAGGCGAAAACCCTGTTACGCAGGTTCGGCATGCCCATCCCCGAGGGCCGTGTCGTCCGCTCGCCGGACGAGGCCGTGTCGGCCGCCCGCGCGATGGCCGTCCCGCTGGTCGTCGTGAAGGCGCAGATTCACGCGGGCGGCCGGGGCGCCGGCCATTTCGCCCACGACCCCGCCGGCAAGGGCGGCGTCCGCCTGGCCCGCACGCCCGACGAGGTCGAGCAGGCCGCCGGGGCCATGCTGGACCACACGCTGGTCACCCGCCAGACCGGCCCGGCCGGCCGCGTCGTGCGCCGCCTCTATATCGAGGCCGGCTGCGACATCGGGCGCGAGCTGTACCTGTCCCTGCTGGTGGACCGCGCGACGGGGCGGATCGTCATCGTGGCGTCGCAGGACGGCGGCATGGCGATCGAGGACGTGGCCGAGGCGACGCCCGAGCGAATCCTGAAGGACTCCATCGACCCGTCCGTCGGGCTGGCCGACTACCAGGCCCGCAACCTGGCGGCGCGGCTGGACCTGCACGGGCGCTCCATCCGCGCCTTCACCGCCGTGCTGCGCGCAGCCTACGACGCCTTCGTCGCGCTGGACGCCTCGGTCGTCGAGATCAACCCGCTGGTCGTGACGCCGGCGGGCGGCCTGCTGGCGCTGGACGCCAAGATGAGCTTCGACGACAACGCGCTGTTCCGCCACCCGGAACTGGAAGAACTGCGCGACGAGAACGAGGAAGACCCCCGCGAGCGCGAGGCCGCGCGCCACGGCCTGGCCTATGTCGGGCTGGACGGCACGATCGGCTGCATGGTCAACGGCGCGGGCCTGGCCATGGCCACCATGGACATCATCAAGATGGAAGGCGAGGAACCGGCCAATTTCCTCGATGTCGGCGGCGGCGCGACGCAGGAGCGCGTGGCCGCCGCCTTCCGCATCGTGCTGTCCGACCGCAAGGTCCGGGGCATCCTGGTCAATATCTTCGGCGGCATCATGCGCTGCGACATCATCGCCGAGGCCATCATCGCCGCGTCGCACGAGACCGGCCTGCATGTGCCGCTGGTCGTCCGGCTGGCCGGCACCAATGTCGAACTCGGGCAGGACATCCTGTCGAAATCGGGCCTGCGTATCATCCCGGCCGACGACCTGGCCGACGCGGCGCGCAAGATCGTCGCCGCCGTGCGCGAGGAAGGAGCCGCCTGATGTCCATCCTGGTCAACCACGCCACGAAACTCATCACCCAGGGCTTCACCGGGGCGCAGGGCACCTTCCATTCCGAACAGGCCCTGGCCTACGGCACCCGCCTGGTCGGCGGCGTCACCCCCGGCCGGGGCGGCGAGGTCCATCTGGGCCTGCCGGTGTTCGACACCGTCGCGCAGGCGCGCGAGGCCACGGGCGCCGACGCGACGGTCATCTACGTGCCGCCCGCCGGCGCCGCCGACGCCATCCTGGAGGCCATCGCGGCGGACATCCCGCTGATCGTCTGCATCACCGAGGGAATCCCGGTGCTGGACATGGTGCGCGTGCACCAGGTGCTGTCCCGGTCGAACAGCCTCCTGATCGGGCCGAACTGCCCGGGCATCATCACGCCCGACGAATGCAAGATCGGCATAATGCCCGGCGCGATCCACCGGCGCGGCCATGTCGGCATCGTCTCGCGCTCGGGCACCCTGACCTACGAGGCCGTGGCCCAGACCACCGCCGTCGGCCTGGGGCAGAGCACCTGCGTCGGCATCGGCGGCGATCCGGTCAAGGGGCTGGATTTCACCGATGTGCTGGAACGCTTCATCGCCGATCCCGATACCGATTCGATCATCATGATCGGCGAGATCGGCGGCACGTCGGAAATCGAGGCCGCCACCCTGATCCGCGACAGCGGGACGACCAAGCCCGTGGTAGGCTTCATCGCCGGCGCCACCGCCCCGCCGGGCCGACGCATGGGCCATGCGGGCGCCGTCATCACCGGCGGGCACGAGACGGCGGCGGCCAAGATCGACGCCCTGCGCGCGGCGGGCATCCATGTCTCGGCCAGCCCGGCGGCACTGGGCCGCACCCTGGCCGACGTGCTGTCCGGCCGCGCCTGACACGCGGCCGCCCCCTGTGTCCCGTCCGTCGGGGCCAGGGGGGCGGCCCGACAACGGGTGACATCCGGCCCCGTTCTGTGGCACAGCCGTGTTTCCCTATTCGCCGAGTTCGAGGAAACCTGCCCGATGCCCGATGGTGTCATCCCGGCCACATCGCCGTATCATACGGCCGCGTCGCTGCCCCAGCCGCGCACCGACTGGACCCGTGACGAGGTCGCGGCCCTGATTGCCCTGCCCTTCCCCGAACTGATGTTCCAGGCGCAAAGCGTGCACCGCGCCCGCTTCGACCCGACCGAAATCCAGATTTCCACCCTGCTGTCGATCAAGACCGGCGGCTGCCCCGAGGATTGCGCCTACTGCCCGCAGAGCGCGATGCACGAGGATGGCGGCGTGAAGGCCAGCCGCCTGATGGCGGTCGAGGCCGTGCTGAAGGAAGCGCGCGCCGCCCGCGACGCCGGCGCCGCCCGCTTCTGCATGGGGGCCGCCTGGCGCTCGCCCAAGGAACATGACCTGGACACGGTCTGCGCCATGATCGAGGGCGTGAAGGGCCTGGGCCTGGAAACCTGCGTGACGCTGGGCATGCTGGATGACCGGCAGGCCGGCCGCCTGCGCGACGCGGGGCTGGATTACTACAACCACAATCTCGACACCTCGCCCGAGCATTACGGCGCCATCATCTCCACCCGCACCTACCAGGACCGGCTGGACACGCTGGCCCATGTGCGCGACGCCGGGATCAACGTCTGCTGTGGCGGCATCGTGGGCATGGGCGAGGACGACGGCGACCGCGCCGGCCTGATCGCCAGCCTGGCCAGCCTGCCGAAACATCCCGAAAGCGTGCCGATCAACCTGCTGGTCCGCGTCGCGGGCACCCCGCTGGCCCAGGCCGAGCCGGTCGATCCGATCGACTTCGTCCGCATCATCGCCGCCGCCCGCATCACCATGCCCGCCAGCCGGGTCCGCCTGGCGGCGGGGCGCGAGGACATGACGGACGAAGCCCAGACGCTGTGCTTCCTGGCCGGCGCCAATTCGATCTTCTATGGCGAGAAGCTGCTGACCACCCCCAACCCCGAGGCCAGCCGCGACGCGCGCCTGCTGGCGCGACTGGGCATGCACACAAGCCTCAACCCGCACTAGGCAGGGCCACCGACCGGCCGGCGCGACCATTTAGGGCTTGCGTCCGGCCGCGCTCTGCCCGACATCACCCTTCATGTCGTATGCGATCAAGGAGATGTTCGCGACCCTCCAGGGCGAGGGCGCGCATGCCGGCCGTGCCGCCGTGTTCTGCCGCTTTGCCGGATGCAATCTCTGGTCGGGGCGGGAGGCCGATCGCGCTGCCGCGGTCTGTCGCTTCTGCGATACGGATTTCGTCGGCACCGACGGCGAAGGCGGTGGACGCTTCGCCAGCGCCGCCCTGCTGGCCGACGCCATCGCCGCCACCTGGCCGTCAGCCGACCGGTCGCGCGCCTTCGTCGTCTTCACGGGCGGCGAGCCGCTGCTGCAACTCGACGCCGCCCTGGTCGAGGCGGTGCATGCCCACGGGTTCGAGATCGCGATCGAGACCAACGGCACCCTGCCGGCGCCCGACGGCATCGACTGGATCTGCGTCAGCCCCAAGGCCGGCGCAAAGCTGGTGCAGCGCAGCGGCCATGAGCTGAAACTGGTCTACCCTCAGCCCGACCTGCCGCCCGAGGACATGGCCGGGCTGGATTTCGCGCAATTCTGGCTGCAGCCGATGGACGGCCCGGACCGGGTCGCCAACACGGCCGCCGCCGTCGCCTATTGCCGCGCGCACCCGCGCTGGCGCCTGTCGTTGCAGACCCACAAGCTGATCGGGATTCCCTGACATGACCGCGTCGCCTGGCATGGCCACCTCCCCGGCCGCATCCCTGGCCCCGGCCGACCCGCTACGCGAGACGGCCATCGTGCTGTTTTCCGGCGGCCAGGATTCCGCCACCTGCCTGGCCTGGGCGCTGTCGCGTTTCGGCCGGGTGGAGACGCTGGGCTTCGAGTACGGCCAGCGCCACGCCGTCGAACTGACCTGCCGGGCCAGGCTGCGCGACGGCATGGCGGCGCTGAACCCGCTGTGGGCCGAACGGCTGGGCGAGGACCACACGTTGGCGCTGGATGCGCTGGGCGCGGTGTCGGACACCGCGCTGACGCGCGATGCCGCGATCACCATGAACGAAAACGGCCTGCCCAGCACCTTCGTCCCCGGCCGCAACCTGATCTTCCTGACCTTCGCCGCCGCCCTGGCCGCCCGGCGGGGGGCACGCCACATCATCGGCGGCATGTGCGAAACCGATTATTCCGGCTACCCCGACTGCCGCGACGACACGATCAAGGCGCTTCAGGTCGCGCTGAATCTCGGCATGGCCAGCCGCTATGTCCTGCATACGCCCCTGATGTGGATCGACAAGGCCGAGACCTGGCGCATGGCCGAAGGGCTGGGCGGCGCCGGGCTGGTCGAACTCATCAACCGCGAAAGCCATAGCTGCTACCTGGGCGTGCGCGACACGCTGCATCCGTGGGGCCATGGCTGCGGCACGTGCCCGGCCTGCGACCTGCGCCGCGCGGGCTGGGAACGCTACGTCCGTGATCGCCCGGCCGGGGCGACGGCGCATGCTTGACCTGACCTTCACCCGTCGGTTCTCGATGGGCCACCGGCTGATCCACGGGGCGAGCGAAAGCTGTGCCCTGCCCCACGGCCATAACGAATTCGTCACCGTCCGGCTGCGCGCCACCGCCCCGCGCCCGCTGGACGGCGCGGGCAACATGGTCGTCTCGTTCCAGCGCGCGAAGGGCCGGTGGCACCGCTTCGTCGATGACCGCCTGGACCATGCGCTGCAACTGTCCGAGGACGACCCCCTGCTAACGTGGTTCCGCGCGCACGAACCCGAACGCGCGCGCCGCATCGTCGTCACCCCCGGCGACCCCACGACCGAACTGATGGCCTGCCTGATGATGGCCAAGCTGAACGCGCTGCTGGATGCCGACGGCGGCGTGCTGCGCTGCGCCGAAATCACGTTGCAGGAAACGCCGACCAACACCGTGCACTATGCCGGCGACCCGCTGGACATGCTGCCCACGCCCCGGCCGCCCGAGCGCTGCTGGTGGCGGCGCGCGGACGACAGCATCTCGGATTCCTGACCGGGGCCGCCGCCCCGCCCACCCGACACCCCGCCCGACACAAGGACCCCGCATGACCGGCCTTGCCCGCTACCGGACCGAATGGTTCGGCAACGTGACCCGCGACATCCTGGCCGGCATGGTCGGCACCTTCGCCCTGATCCCCGAGGTCATCGCCTTTTCCTTCGTCGCCGGCGTGGACCCCGAGGTCGGGCTGTATGCCTCGTTCGTCATCAGCGTCGTCATCGCCTTTGCCGGCGGTCGCCCGGGCATGATCTCGGGGGCCGCGGGGTCGGTGGCGCTGGTTGCGGCAGCCCTGGTGCGGGCGCATGGCGTGCAATACCTGCTGGCCGCCACCCTGCTGGCCGGCGCCTTGCAGATGCTGGCCGGGGCGCTGCGGCTGCATCTGCTGATGCGCTACGTCTCGCGCTCGGTCCGGACGGGGTTCGTCAATGCGCTGGCGATCCTCATCTTTTCGGCGCAACTGCCGCACATGATGCATGTCACCTGGCATACCTATGCCGCGATCGCGCTGGGGCTTGCGATCATCTACGGCGTGCCGCGCCTGTTCAGCGCCATTCCCTCGCCCCTGATCTGCATCGTGGTCCTGACCGTCGTGGCGTCGGTCTGGCCAATGCCGCTGCACACCGTCGCCGACCTGGGCCGCCTGCCCGACAGCCTGCCGCGCCTGGTCTGGCCCCAGGTGCCGCCCACACTTGCGACCCTGGACATCATCCTGCCCTACGCGGCGGCCATGGCGATGGTCGGCCTGCTGGAATCCATGATGACCGCCAGCGTCGTCGACGACATGACCGAAACCCACAGCAGCAAGCGCACGGAATGCGTGGGGCTGGGCGTCGCCAACATCGCCGTCGGCCTGTTCGGCGGCATCGCCGGGTGCGGCATGATCGGCCAGACGGTCGGCAACCTGCGCTATGGCGGGCGCGGACGGCTGTCGACCTTCGTCGCCGGGGCGTTCCTGCTGCTGCTGATGGTGGCGTTGCGGCCGTGGGTGGCGCGGGTGCCGGTCGCGGCCCTGGTGGCCATCATGATTATGGTATCGGCCAGCACATTCTCATGGTCGTCGCTACGCGACCTGCGTACCCACCCCGCGACCGCCAGCCTGGTCATGCTGGCGACGGTGGCGGTCGTGGTCGCGACCCACGATCTGGCGGCCGGGGTGCTGGTCGGCGTGCTGCTCAGCGGCCTGTTCTTCGCGTTCAAGGTGTCGCGTATGGTGACGGTCGACAGCACGTACGACGCGGCCCGCGATAGGCGCACCTACCGCGTGGCGGGGCAGATCTTCTTCGCCTCGTCCGACCTGTTCACCGACCAGTTCGACACGCGCGACAGCGCCCGCCATGTGCAGATCGACCTGCGTCAGGCGCATTTCTGGGACATCACCGCCGTCGGCGCGCTGGAAGAGGTCGTCGCCCGCCTCGAACGGCACGGGATCGCGGTCGAACTGATCGGCCTCAACGCCGCCAGCGCCACGCTGATCGACCGCCATTCGGCGCTGGAAATCCCGGCGACCCCGTCATAGGGGGGCCTGAGGCCCTGCACCCCAATCATTTGATAACGAATGGGTTTCCAAAGGGCGACTGCCCTTTGGCGGGTTTCAGGGCAGCGCCCTGAGACGTGACGTAGACTGGACATCCGGCCCTTCGGCGAACGGATCCGGCCCCGCCGCCGGCAGGGCGCCGGCCGTCGCGGGGTTGCCCAATGCCCGCGCGCTCTGCGTGGCCCGAAGCGACAGCGCCGCCGCACCGCTGGCATCCCCGGCCAGGCCGGCAGCCCGCGCCGCGACCGTCAGCGCCCGCGCCATGCCGCGATAATCCACCATCCGCCGTCGCAGGTCGGCCGCGTGCTGCGCCAGTTGGCGCGCCTGCCCGGGATCAGCCGTCAGCAGCAGGCGGGCGCGCAGTTCATCCTCATCCGCCTGCCATTTGTCCGGAACCGGGCGCGTGTGCGCCAGACGCCCGGCGGCGGCGGACAGGGTCGCGCGGTCGCCCCGCGCATCGGCGATCAGGCCGGTCAGCAGGCTGGCCTGCTCGGCCACACCGGGGTCGGCGACATCCATCGCGCCGGCCGCCAGGGGGGCGGCCTCGGCATCGCGCGACAGGCGATGCAGCGCCGCCGCCTGCACCAGGTCCAGTTCCGCATCGCCGCCGTCCCGCCCCCGGACCGCCAGCGCCGCGCGCGTGGCCGCCACGGTGGACAGCGCGTCGGCCGGCCGGTCCTGCGCCAGTTGCACCACGGCCAGATTATATCCGGCATCCCCGATCGCCCCGGCATCGTCGCGCGCCAGCGCGCGGGTCCCGGCCTGCCGGTACTGGCCCTCGGCCACCGACAGCCGGTCCAGTTCGGCGGCCTGGCGGGCGGCATCCATCGACTGGTTCAGGGTCTCGTCCCGCGGGGCCGCCACACCCCCGCCGCCACACCCCGCAAGGACCACGGACAGCGCCGCCATCGTCAGGCGCGCCCCCCTCATGGCTGGATCCTTCCGGCCGGCAGGCGTCGCGGCGTGGGCGCCGAACCACCCCCGCCGCCCAGCAGCCACAGGCCGCGAAGCTGGTCGGCCAGCTTCTGCAGGCTGGCCGCCGTCACCTGCGCCTGCGTCAGCAGCACGGGCAGTTCGGCCGACGTTTCCTGCAGGTTGCGGGCGATTGCCGGCAGGCGCGGGCTGGCCTTGCGAAGGTCGCCGGTCGCGGCCCGGACATTGGCCATGCTGGCGTCGGCCTTGGCCATCACCGCCGACATCTGGCGTTCCACCGGCGCCAGTTGGGCGATGGCGTCGTTCAGCGCCGCGACCGTCTTTTCCGCCTGGCGGATCAGCTCGTCATTGGTCATCAGGCGGCCCACGGTGCCCTTGCCGGCATGCAGGTCGGTGATGGTGCCGTCCATTTGCGCCATCATGTGCTGCGCGCTGTCCAGCACGGGCAGGATCCGGCTGCGGATATCGGCGAAGGTCTGCGTGACCATGTCGGCCGGGTTGGGCGCGTTGTGCGCGGTAACGACGGCGTAATGCCAGTCCATCTCCTGCCCGGTGCCACGGCTGATATCGATATAGTTCGCGCCGGCCACGACGAAGCGCTTGCGAATGACGGCGGTGCTGTCGCGCCGGATATAGGTTTCGATCTCGGGGTCGATGTCGGCCACCGCGTACATGCCACCCGACGGGTTGATCCGGATACGGCGGATATTGCCGGCATGGATGCCCAGCACCTCGATATCGTCGCCGATGGACAGGCCGCTGACCCCGACGTCGGGCAGGACGATCCGCAGCCGCCCCTCCGGCGTCAGCCAGTCCCGCAGGACGCCCGCCTCGATGATCGCGGCAAGGCAGATCAGCAACGACAGCAGCACGAGCACCCCGACCCATTCGTCGGCATAGCGCACCCGCACGAGTTGCCGTGCCAGGTCGGTTTTCTGATCCTGGGCCATCATACCCCCCGCATGACGAAAAGGCCTTCGTCGAGAAGGCGCAGATGGACATTCACCGCCTTGCGGTATTCGTGCCAGACCGCGGCATTCCGCGCGAACCACACCACCGCCGCCCCCCGATCCCGCGCGGCCGTCACGGCCTCGAGGAACGGCAGCATCGCATCCGGCGGCAGGGTGTCGGACACATCTTCCAGCAGCAGCAGGTCCGGCCGGCCCAGAAAGGCGCGGACGCAGGCGGCGCGCGCCAGGTCGGCGGCGGACAGGCGCCCCGGTGGCGAGACCGGCAGGCCGGGGAAGCCGAAGGCCTGGCCCAGCGCCATGGCGGCATCGATGACCTCGTCGGTCGGCCGCGTGGTGTGATGCAGTTGCGGCAGCATGATGTTGAGATGCGTGCCGAACAGATCCACCCACGCGCCCTGCCGGGCGATCCGCCCGACGCGCCCCCGCAGGGCGTTCAATTGCCGGTCCCCCAGATCCTGCCAGTCCAGCCCCATGAAACGCACCGACCCGGCGGCCAGCGGCACCATGCCGCAGCACAGGTCGGCAAACAGCGTTGCCCGGCGCGGGTCGCGGCATTCGATGACGGCGGAATCGCCGGGCATCAGCCGCAGGTCGAAGGGCACTGGCGTCAGGCCGCTCTCGTCGAACGACGGCAGGGCCGCGCGAAGCTCCAGCATCGGGCCGCTCGCCACCATCGCTCAGAACCCCAGGCTGAACAGGATATTGACGATCATCACCATCATAATTCCGCGCGCGAAGCCGCGCGGCATGATCGTGGCGACGGTGTCATCCTGGCTGACCAGCAGCCCGGTCATGCACGCCCCCAGCCCGACGAAGAACCCGACCAGGATGAATTTCAGCGGAATGACCAGAAAATCCCATGCCGACATCGCCGTCAGCACATCGGAGAAGAACGTCCAGACCGACATGTTCATCGCCCCGGTCGCATGGGTCACGATGAAGCCCATCAGCAGGGAAATCACGGCGAAGATGATCCCCAGCGTGAAACCGCCCACCGTGAAGGCGAAGGTCCGGGGCATCACCAGCACCAGGAACGGGTCGATGCCCTGCGCCTGCATGGCGCGGATCTGCCCCCCCAGGGTCAGCAGGCCGATTTCGGTCAGCGACAGCATGCCGCTGCGGCCCAGCAGGATGATGCCGACCAGCACGGGGGCGATTTCACGCACCAGCACCGACACCAGGATCGACCCCGTCATCTGCGCCATGCCCGCGAAGCCCAGCCAGTACGCGGCCTGCGACACCACCGTCAGGCCGGCCAGCGTGGCGGTGAACACGGTGCTGAGAAACCCGCCGGCCACCACCTGGCGCAGGCTGAGCCGGAATTCGTAGCGGACGGTCCGGCGCCACGAATTGGGCCGCACGCTTTCGCGCAGCACACCCCATCCGGCGCCGACCAGGACCAGCGCGAAACGGACCTGATGGCGCGTGATGCGCCCGATCCACGCCAGGGGGGGCCTGGCCCGGCCACGCCAGGCCACGATCCGGCGCCGGATCGACCCGCCCGGCGCTCCGTCCGGCGCATCCTGCCCCGGCTGCGTGGCGGCCCCATCCGCCATCACCGCCGCCCTGCCAGGACATAGGTGCGGGTCATCCCCGCCTGCGGCACGAAGAACCGCCCCCGTTCCCGGAACAGGAAACGCTGCCGCAGGATCAGGTAGACCTCCTCGGTCACCTGGATGGTGCCGACGTCCGGCGCCCCCTGCGCCATCATCTCGGCCATGCCGATGGCATCGCCCCACAGGTTGAAGACCTTCGGGTCCTGTCCCAGCAACCCACCGAACACCGGCCCCACATCAATTCCCATGCGGAAGACCGGCTCCATGTCCGCCTTGGCCAGCATCGACAGCGACGCCTCGCGCATCGCCAGCGCGGCATTGGCCATGCGCTCGGCAGCGCCGGGGTCGGGCGTGCGGGAACATCCCGCGACGCAGACCAGCCGGTGGCCCAGCATCTTGATCGAATACAGGCCGTATTGACGCGCCACGCTCTGCAACTGCGTGGCCAGGCCCTCCACCAGCGCCAGGACGCTCGCCGGGTCCCTGTGCGACGACGTAATCATGTCCGAGAACGTGATGACCATGACGGCCACCGCCGGAAACAGCCCCTCGGGCACCGTGCCCGCCGTCCCGTCCAGCGACCCCGGCGGGACCAGGAACCCATCCCCGAACGCATGGTCCGCCTCCTCGGGCCGGGGCTCGCTGGCCAGTTCGTCGGCCGCCGCCGCCACCGCGCTATAATGCTGGGCCGCGAAGCGCGCCGCCACCACGCCCGCCATCATCGTCACGAAATGCGGCACCAGCCCCACGCGCGGCGCGTCCTCCAGCGTTATCACGCCGACCGGCCCCGACGCCCCCACGACCGGGGCCAGGAACAGCCCCCGGCTGCCGAAGGTCCGCATAAACAGGCGGTAGAAATTGGCCGTGCGCGGATCGGCTCCGGCATCATCCACGCTGATGGCGTCCCCATGCGCCACCGCATCGAAAAAGGCGGTAAGGTCGTTGCGCGACAGTTCGAACCCGCCGGAATGGGCGTCATGCCGCGAATCGTAGCTGTCCACGCACAGCAAGGTCGCCCCGTCATGCATGATCCGCCAGATCGCCGCCCGCCGCGCGGACGCCAGCTCGGCTAGGCTGCGCGTCAGGATCAGGGCTTCGTCCGTCGGGTTGAACAGGTCGGGATAGGCCGCGACCCGCTGGAGGACCTGGCTTTCATATCCGGAAATGGCCTGGAAACGCTCCAGCTCCCGCGTCACATGGTCGGTCCGGCGGCCCTGGCGGAACAGCAGCGCGCCCAGCAGCGTCGCCAGCAGCACGATCAGCAACGAGAACAGAAGGTTCTGCCGGCCATCCACCATCGCGAAACCGGCGAAATCGCTTTCGGGCGCGACCAGCAGCAACACCCATTTCTGCGCCGTCGCCGGCAGCGCCGCCGCGATGGTGACGAAATTGCGCTTGCGGCTGCGGACCGTGTGCGGGCCATAGCCCTCGACCCGATAGGCGTCGAAGGCCCCGGCCAGGACCGGATAGGTCTTCGGGTCGATCGTCATCTTCGACGGGTCCCACCCCGCCGCCTTCGCGATGTCGGTCATACGGCGTCCGGCCAGCAGGTGCCCGTCCTGGTCCACGATCAGGGCATGGCCGTTCTGCCCGATCTTCAGCGAATCGAGGAAATTGGTCAGTTCGTTCATCGACAGGTTGATCGCGAAGACATATTTGCGACCATTCAGCCCCTGATAGGCGATCGAGGCGGTGATAATCATCTGCCCGGTCTGCGCGATCAGGTAGGGCGCGCTCCAGAACAGCTGGCCCGACTGCATCGCCCCCGTATACCACGGACGGGTGCGCGGATCGTAATTCGCCGCCGTGTTGCTCTCGGTCCGCAGCGGCTTGCTCTGCGCGTCGAAGAACTGGTGCGTGAACTGTGCCCCGGCCCCTTCGCCGGTCAGTTCGGTGGTTTCCAGCCCCTTGCCGTTGGGGTCGCGTTCGATCAGGCTGAAATGGCCGTCGGTATCCGCAAGATAGAAGGAATGGATCTGCGGCACGTGCCGCAACATGCTGCCGCCATAGGCATTGAAGATCTTCCGGACTGCGGCCTCCGGCCCATGTTCCAGCATGTCCCGCGCAATGACCGCCCCGGACGACGCGGGGGCCAGGTACTCGCCCACTTCCTGCGCGATATAGTTCTGCTGGCTGGTCAGCAGGTCATGGGTCAGGCCCAGCGCGCCGCTGCGAATCGTGCGGTAGGAATGAAGGCCGATTCCCGCGATGACCGCGATGACCAGGACGACGCCCAGGACGGGCACCCCGACATGGAGCAGGAAGCGCCTGACCCGATCCGAATGGGCGGCGGCGGGATCCACAATCTCGTCAGCGGCCAATGATATCTTCCCGGTCTGGTAGCGATACCACCCCACCATAGGACGCACCCGTCCGGGGTGCCACCCTCAGGCCGGCTTTTGGCGCAGCGGCTCAACCCGTCCAGATCGGCTCCTTGATCTTCTCCAGGAAGCGCGCATGCGCGGCCAGTTCGTCGGCTGTCGGCATCACCGGGCGCGGCGTGCGCTGGGCGGCATGGTCGTAGGTATAGGACACCTGGGCGGTACCCGCATCCTGCACCGCCAGCCCCAGCCCGCGCTGGCGGCCACCCATCAGTTCCAGATAGACCTCGGCCAGCAGGCGGCAATCCAGCAGGGCGTTATGGGTGGTGCGGGCCGACAGGTCGATGGAAAAGCGCCGGCACAGCGCATCGAGGCTGTTCGGCAGGCCCGGATAGCGTTCGCGCGCGATGTCCAGCGTATCGACCATGCGCTCCAGCGACAGCGGCGGCCGCTGCACGCGCTTCAGTTCGGCGTTCAGGAAGCCGAAATCGAACCGCGCATTATGGGCGATCAGCGCATCTTCCCCGATGAACTCCAGGAAGCCGTCGGCGATGTCGGCGAATTTCGGCTTGCCCTCCAGATCCGCCAGCGTGATGCCGTGCACCCGCGACGCCTCCTCGGGGATATCGCGCTCGGGGTGGACCAGCACATGGTAATGCTGGCCGGTCGGCAGGTCGCCGACCAGCTCCAGCGCCGCGATTTCGATCACCCGGTCGCCTCGGGCGGGGTCCAGGCCGGTGGTCTCGGTATCGAACAGGATCGACCGTTTCATCCGCTATTCCCCCTTGCGTCTGCATGTTCGCGGGTCGTCCGCCCGGCGCAGCCGCGCGATCAGGCGCCTGACCCGGCGCGTGGTGTCGGCACGCGACAGGCCGGTCAGGATCACGTCGTCGGCGCGCCGACGCTTCTCGCGGTCCGGCATCTGCCGCGCGATGACCGCCTTGACCTGCTCCGGCGCCATGTTGCGCCGGCGGCGGACACGATAGGCCTGCACATCCACGGGCGCCGAGACGACCACCACCCGGTCGCACGCCCGATCGCCGCCCGTTTCAAACAGCAACGGCACGTCCAGCACCGCCCAGCAATGGCCCGACCGCCGCGCCCGGGCCAGGAAGCGCGCACGTTCCTGGCGCACCAGCGGATGGATGATCCCCTCCAGCCCCGCCAACAGGGCCGGGTCGCCGATGACCGCCCGGCGCAGGGCCGCGCGGTCCAGCACACCATTCGTGACCGAGCTGGGCACCAGGCGGGCAATGGCCGGCAGGGCCCGCCCGCCCGGCGCCTGCACCGCATGGACCACGGCATCGGCGTCGAACACCGGAAATCCCGCCCCCCGCAGCAGGCGCGCCACGGTCGATTTTCCCATCCCGATCCCGCCGGTCAGGCCCAGCACCCGCATGTCAGCCCGCCAGGTCGGCGTCGAGCAGCGCCTGCAGTTCGGCATCCACCACCGGATCGACGCCGAACCATTCCCGAAAGCCCAGCCGCGCCTGATGCAGCAGCATGCCCAGCCCGTCCACCGTCGGCAGCCCACGCGCCCGCGCCGCGCGCAGCAGCGGGGTCATGCGCGGGACATAGACGATGTCGCAGACGGCCATGCCGTCCGGCGCGCGCGCCAGGCTGGGCGCGAACAGGTCGTCCGGCCCGCCATGCATGCCCAGCGAGGTCGTGTTCACCAGCGCCGCGTAGGCCGGCAGGCTGTCTTCCCACCGCGCCCAGTCCATGACCGTGATGCCGTCCAGCATTCCGGCCAGCGCCTCGGCCCGGCCGCGGGTCCGGTTGGCGACGGCGACCGGCACGCCCCGGTCCAGCAGGCTGGCCGCAATGGCCCGCGCGGCCCCCCCGGCCCCCAGCAGCAGGACGGGACCCCGCGCCACGTCGATGCCGTGCGCTTCCAGATTGGCGACGAACCCGTCGCCATCCGTCGAATGCGCCTCGATCCGTCCGTCGGCGGCGAACACCAGCGTGTTGACCGACCCCGACCGCAGGGCCGACCGGTGCAGGGTGTCGGCGATCGCGAACGCCGCCTCCTTGTGCGGGATGGTCACGTTGGCGCCCCGGAATCCGGCGGCCTGCAGGCCCCGGACGGCAGTCTCGAACTGTCCGGGCCGGACCGGCAGGGGCACGTACGCCCCGTCGATGCCATGCCGCGCCAGCCAGAAATTATGCAGCAGGGGCGAACGGGAATGTGCGACCGGCCAGCCGATGACACCGGCCAGCATCGTGCGGCCGGTCAGGGTGGGGCGCGCGCTCATGCGGTGTGACAGGCCCAGGCCTGGGGCAGCACCCGGGCCAGGCGGTCCGCCCATTCGCGCTGGCCGCGCGCGTCCGCCACCAGATCCTGCCGGATTTCCAGTTCCACATAGGCAAGGCCGTTGCGCTCGGCATGGACGGGAATCGTGTAGTCGCTGCCGTCGGTCAAGGCATAAGGCTCATTGTCGCCGACCAGCAGGCCGCCTTCCTCCTCCAGCAACGACTTGACGATCAGGCCGAAGCGCGGGGCGCGGTTGTGCAGGACCCCGGCATGCCAGGGCCGGGGCACGCCATCCATGTCCGGCGTGAAGCTGTGCAGGGCCACCACCACCGTCGGCCGCCCGTGCCGCGCCGCCAGTTCGTCGGCGATGCGCGCGTGATAGGGACGGAAGATCTCGTCCACGCGCCGGGCGACGTCGGCCGCATCCAGGTCCAGGTTGGCCGGCACGTCGGTCCCGTCACTGGTCCGCACGACAGAGGTCGGATGGCCCGGCGCCCGGTTGCAGTCGATCACCAGCCGCGAATAGACCTGCTCGATCAGGATCGTGTCCAGCCGCTCGGCCAGCAGGCGCCCCATGCCCGCCATGCCGATGTCCCAGGCGATGTGCCGGTCCCAGTCCGGCCCCGGCACGCCCAGGTCGCCCAGGCCGGACGGCACCGCACGGCCCGCATGGTCGCTGAGCAGCAGGAACGGCGACGCGCCCGATCGCCCATGGACGCCGACCGGCGCCGGGTCGCGGGGGCCCAGCAGCGTCCCCGACGGCAGGCCGCCGTCACGCGGCGGGTCATCCTGTCGCATCGCTTCATTCCTCACGTGCATTCCATCCTGCCACTGGCTTTAGCGTGCCCGCCTGCCGCGCGAAAGCTGTCCGCGCGCCTACGCGCCGCCGGCCAGGCGGCGAATCCGTTCCTCGGCCCCGGCCTCGTCCCAGAGGACTGGCCCCACGACGCGCAGCACCTCGCGCCCCTGGCGATCGACCAGCAGGCTCAGCGGCACCCCCTCCTCGCGCAGGGCGGTGGGGATCTGCATCTGCGGGTCGCACAGCACCGGAAGCCCCGCGATGGCCCGCGCCTTGTAGAACCGGCGCACCGTCGCCGCCCCGCCCCGGTCGACGGACACCGGCAGCACCGCGATGTCGCCCGTCGCCGGCAATCGCGCGGCCAGACGCGACAGGGCCGGCATTTCGGCCACGCAGGGCTGGCACCAGGTGGCCCAGAGGTTCAGGATCACGATCCGTCCACGCCAGTCGGCCAGATGCCGCGCCGCACCGCCTTCGTCCGTGAAGTCGATGGCCGGAAGCGGGGCCGGCGCGTGCCCGCGCAGGGCCGACAGCGAGACGGGCGCCAGTTCGTCCGCCGCCCGCGCGCCGGACGGTGCGAGGATGGAATTGCACCCGAGCCATGCGGCCAGTAGGGTGCCGCCGTTCGCGAGCAGGGCGCGGCGATCAACGGGTGTCGACAGGGTCTGGGGCATGGAATGTCTGTGAACGAAAAAAGCAGCGCAGGGAACGGCGAAAACAACGCGGGCCGCGACGCGGCGCAGGCCAACGCCCAGTGGGGCGGACGGTTCGCGGGCGGGCCGTCGGCGATCATGCAGGAAATAAATGCCTCGATCGGGTTCGACAAGGCATTGTGGCGGCAGGATATCGCGGGGTCGCTGGCCCATGCCGCCATGCTGGCCCGGACCGGCATCATCTCGACGCAGGACGAGGCCGAAATCCGCCAGGGCCTGACCGAAATCGGGCAGGAAATCGAATCCGGGCGTTTCGTCTTCAGCACCGCGCTGGAAGACATCCACATGAATATCGAGGCGCGCCTGTCCGAGCGCATCGGCGAGGCCGGCAAGCGCCTGCATACCGCCCGGTCGCGCAACGACCAGGTGGCGACCGATTTCCGCCTGTGGGTCCGCGACGCCATCGACGGGCTGGACGCGCAGGTCGCGGCCCTGATGCGCGCCCTGTGCCGCCGCGCGCAGGAGCATGCCGCCGACCCCATGCCCGGCTTCACCCACCTGCAGACCGCCCAGCCCGTGACCTTCGGCCATCATTTGATGGCCTATGTCGAGATGCTGGCCCGCGATCGCGGGCGCCTGGCCGACACCCGCCGCCGCCTGAACGAATGCCCCCTGGGGTCGGCGGCGCTGGCCGGCACGTCCTTCCCGATCGACCGGCGGATGACCGCCGCCACCCTGGGGTTCGACCGGCCGACCGCCAATTCGCTGGACGCGGTGTCCGATCGCGATTTCGCCCTGGAATATCTGTCGGCCCTGTCGATCATGGGCATGCACCTGTCGCGCCTGTCCGAGGAAATCGTGATCTGGTGCTCGGCCCCGTTCGCCTTCGTCCGCCTGTCCGACGCCTTCACGACCGGCTCGTCGATCATGCCGCAGAAGCGCAACCCCGACGCCGCCGAACTGGTCCGCGCCAAGATCGGCCGCGTCAGCGGCGCGCTGGTCGGGCTGCTGACCGTCATGAAGGGCCTGCCGCTGGCCTATGCCAAGGACATGCAGGAAGACAAGGAACCGGTCTTCGCCGCGACCGACGCCGCCGCCCTGTCGCTGGCGGCCTGTGACGGCATGATCCGCGACCTCGCGGCCAATACCGATCGGATGCGCGCTTATGCCGGGTCGGGCTATTCGACCGCGACCGACCTGGCCGACTGGCTGGTCCGGGTGCTGAAACTGCCGTTCCGCACCGCCCATCATGTGACCGGGCGGCTGGTCGGCCTGGCCGAGAGCCGGGGCGTCGATCTGGCGCAACTGTCGCTTGCCGACATGCAGGCCGAGGAACCCGGCATCACCCAGAACATCTTCTCGGTCCTGACGGTCGAGGCCTCGATCGCGTCGCGCACCAGCGAAGGCGGCACCGCCGCCGGCAACGTCCGCGCACAGGCAACACGTTGGCTGGCGGAACTGGAGGGCGCAGCATGAGCCCGATCCGCGCCAGGACCGGACTGGGCGCCCTGCTGCTGCTGGCGGCCCTGGCCACCAGCCTTGCCGCCTGCGGCAAGAAGGGCCCGCCCGAGGCCCCCGGCCCGGCCTCGAAAATGACCTTCCCCCGCACCTATCCGGCGCCGGACTGAAAGAGAAGGTCGGGCGCTGCCCGAACCCGGCAAGGGCCTCGGCCCTTGCCTTCGCCCACCCGAACGGCCCGCACAATCAGAACGGCTTCAGCAGCCGGTCCAGATAGTCCAGTTCCTCGCGCGGACGGGTCCGGTCGGAATCGCGGCGACGCAGTTCCTGCTCGATCTCGCGCGCCCGCTCGCGCGAGATCGTGTCCGGCACATGGGTGTCGGCGTCCAGACCATCCTTGCCCTCGCCGGTCTTGCGGCCCAGCGGGTCCTGATCGCCTTTCGCGGCGTCTTCGGACTCCGCGTCATCCTCCGGCGTCCCCGTCCCGCCCGATCCCGATCCGGTCGCGAAACCGGGGAAGAAGCTTCCGGCCCCGCCGCCCGAGCCTTTCATGGACTGGCGCATCTGCTGGCCAGTCTTCTGCAGGTCGGCCAGCGCCTTGCGCTGGGCGTCGGCGGCCACGCCGTCATGCCCGTCCGTCAGGGCGGTGCGGGCCTCCTTCATCGCGCCTTCGGCGTCGGCGAAGCCCGAGGGCGCCTTGCCCGTCAGCCCCTTGAATTCCTGACCCAGTTCGCCGAGCGCGCGCCCCAGCGCGTGCTGCACCGCCCGGTCGGCATGCTGGCCGTCGGTTTCTTCCGGTCCCGGCGGCTGCTGCTCCGCCTGCCCGGCCTGAGCCGGCGGCGTACCCTGCCCGGCCGGGGCGGCCGACCCGTCCGGCATCTCGGGCGACGGATTCAGGCCAAGCTGGCGCAACAATTCCGCCGTCGGCATCGTGGACAGATCGCCATCCGCCCCCTCGCCCCGCACCGCCCGGCGCGTCGCGTCCTGCTGTTCCCGCAGGCGGCGGGCACGGTCCAGGCGTGCCTGGCTGCGATCGAGCAGGCCCGATTGCCGCCGGATCAGATCCTGCAGCGCCTCCCCCTGTTCCTTTGCCTGCTGCCGCGCCTGCATCTGCCGCGCCAGATTGGCCATGTCCTGCGGCGTCGCGTTACGCATCCGCTCCAGCATGTCCTCCATCTGCTGCAGTTTCTGCATGGCGTCGGCCGAACGGCCGTTCCGGGCATCGTCCTGCATCTGCTGCATCATGCGCGACAGGGCGCGGTCGCCATCCTGGGTCAGGCCCGGCAGGTTGGGGATGGCGGTATGGGCCTGCAACGCCTGCTGCGCCAGCGCCTGCATCCGGCGCATGATGGCCTGGCGCAACGTCTCCATCCGCCGCTGCAACTCGGCCTGCTCGCCGGCCGACTGTCCCTGGTCGCCCAGTTGCCGCATGTGGTTCAACTGCGCGGCCACGGCCTCCTGCGCCGCGCGCACATCCAGCGAGGCCTGCGCGCCGGCGCGATCGCCCTGCCGGTTATCCTCGATATCCAGGGCGAGGTACCACAATTGCCCCACCGCCCCGTCCACCGCGTCCCGATCCGGCATGTCGTGACTGTCCATCTGCGCGGCGGCGCTGGCCAGGTTCAGCACCATGCCGGCATTCGTCTGGAACGGGCCCGGCGTCTCGCCCAGCGCCGTCAGGTCGGCCGCCCCGTCGAACCGGCTCTCCCGCCCGATGGCGACGCGCCTGCGGACATCGAGGACCGCCTTGGCCACCGGGCTGCGGAACAGCCTGGCCCCGAGGCGGAACCGCGCTTCGGGGCTTTGGCCGACGCGGCCGCTGGTACTGGTCGCCACCAGCCGCCCGACGACCTCCTCGCCCGCCCATGGGTCGGCCGACAGGTCGGGCGTCGCCGTCCCGGTGACTTCCTTCGGGTGGCCATCGACCGGGATCGGGACGTTCAGGACCCGGACCGGAACGCCGTCACCACCATGGACCAGGCGCAGTTCCGCCCGCAGCGCGGCAATGCCATAGGCCTGGCGGGCGGCATAAGGCAGGCGCGTGCGCCATTCCCCCCGTCCGCCGCCGGCCCCCGCCCCCCACGCCACGGACGGCGCGGCATCGGGCAGGACCGTGACATTCCACCGGCTGAGCGACCGTCCCCGCCCGCGCAGGGTCAGCGACGCGCTGCCCAGCAGGGGGACATCCACCGACCAGCTTCCGGAACCGAGCGGCCGAAACCGGTCCGGCCCGACGGCCGGCCCGCCCCCGGTGGCGGAGGCGCGCAGGTCCGGCCGGCTACGCAGGTCGGTGACGCTGATGCTCAGGACCGCGCCCTGCGGCACCGTCGCCTGCCCCGCCCGGTCGTCGAGAAAGACCGGCGCGCCCGGCGCGTAGGCCGGCATGGTGATCCATGCCTGGATATGCGGCCGGGGCGCGCCGGGGGCATCCAGGCCGGGCCAGAACGCGGACGCCAGCCGCCCGGGCGCATCACCGCCCGCCCACAGCAGCGCCAGCAGCAGGGCCGGCACCAGCACGAAGCCGATCCGCAAGGGGTCATGCGCCGTCAGCGACAGGCGCGGCCAGCCGGCCCGCAGGGCGCCGATCCCCTGTCCGGTACGCTCGACATGCAGGCGCCATAGGGCCCGCTGCCCCGCCCCGTCTTCCGCCGGCCGGTCCCCAAGGGTCTGGAGCGGACGGTGCGCCAGGCCCGACGCCTGTTCGATGCGCCGGTCGCCCCCCTCCGCCGTCGGAGCCGGCACCCGCCGACCCCGCCACCAGACCCAGCCGACGGCCCCGCCGGCCAGCACGGCCAGCAGCACGGCATGGACGATGTCGGGAAGACCCTGCGGCAGCCCCAGCAGGCCGGCAATCATGTAGGCGGCCAGCAGGCCGAGCACGGGCAGGACGACCGGCCACACCCCTTCGATCCACAGGACGTTGCGCGCACGGTGCCGCGCTGCCGCCAGCCTGACCGGAAAAGCGGTCAGCGCCGCCCCGGACGGCGCCGGCCTCTCCTGCGGATGAGCGGTCCCGCCCGCCATGAATCGCTCAATCGCCGGCCGGGGCCGGCCCGACCCAGTCCGGAACCCGGTCGGCCGCCCACAGGGCCTCGACCGGCTGCCGGTCGCGGATAATGGTCCAGCGGCCGCCGTCCACCAGAACCTGCGCCGCCATGGGACGCGCGTTATAGGTCGAACTCATGACCATGCCGTAGGCCCCGGTATCCAGCAGCGCCACCCTGGCCCCATCCTCCAGGCGTGGCAGGGTACGCCCCTGGCCGAACGAATCCGCGCTTTCGCAGACGGGCCCCACGACGTTCACGCTTTCGACCGGCTGCACGGCGTCACGGGCGGACAGCGGCAGGATGCCGTGCCAGGCATCGTACAGGCTGGGCCGCATCAGGTCGTTCATCGCCGCATCCAGGATGAGGAACGGCGGTCGACCGTCAAACCCCGCCTTACGCAGGATCACGCGCGACAGCAGGACGCCGGTCGGCCCGACCAGCCAGCGCCCCGGCTCGATCGCCAGACGCACGTCCAGTTCGCCCAGTTCCGCCCGGATCGCCCCGGCCAGGGCCGCCGGCGACCCCTCGATCTCGTCGCGCTGGCAGATCCCCAGGCCCCCGCCACAATCCACCAGCTCCACCGGCAGGCCACGCGCCCGCACCGCGCGGACCAGACCGGCGACCCGGGCGAACGCGGCGCGATAAGGCGCCATGGCGACGATCTGGCTACCGATATGCAACGAGAAGCCCAACGGCAGCAGGCCGGGCAAGTCCACCGCCCGGGCATACAGGTCCGCCGCGTGGGCGTAGGGAATGCCGAACTTGTTGGTCGACAGGCCGGTGGTGATCTTTTCGTGCGTCCCGGCATCGACATCGGGATTGACGCGCAGAGTGATTCGCGCGGTCCGCCCCGCCGCCACCGCCAGCGCGGACAGGATCTCCAGTTCCTCGGCGCTTTCGACCGCGACATGGGCGATGCCCTCGGCCAGGGCCAGGCGCAGTTCGTCCGCCGTCTTGCCGACGCCGGAGAACACGATGCGCGACGCCGGAACCCCGGCGGCGCGCGCACGGCGCAGTTCCCCACCGCTGACCACGTCGGCGCCGGCCCCTTCGGCCGCCAGGATCTGCAGGATCGCCAGATGGTCGTTCGCCTTCACGGCGAAATAGATGGAGGGCGTCAGGCCGGCGTCGCGCATGGCGCCCGCCAGGCGACGGTAGCGCGCGCGCAGGGTCGCCGCCCCCATCACCCAGGTCGGCGTGCCAACGGCATCCGCGATGGCGTTGAGGGGAACGTCCTCGAGCACCAGGCCGTCGAGCGCGTGCATCGACAGGTGCGGACGGGCGGCCAGCAGGTCTCCGACAGTCGGATCCGGCCCCGCGAGCGGAGAAGTCAGGTCAGCCATCCCGTCAGGATACCGGCTCGCGACCCCGCTTCCAAGGTCTTAGTGTCCGGCCGGGAACGTCTTGAATCAGTGAATAATTCGATTCTGCCGGAGCGATTCGCGTCGTCCTGCCCGCTTCCGGCGACGATGACGCAACTCCCAGCCGCATAACCGAGCCGTTCATACCGAGGGTTCCATCGCGAAGGCAAAAAAGCGCCCCCCCAGAAAGGACGTCATGGTGTATACCGCAATACCGGTAATCTGGGCGGTATAGATGCCGATCCCCATTTCAGTATGGGTGAAGACGACCACGCTCAGATTGACCAGATAGGCGATCAGGGCAACGAGGCTCCACCGCAGAAAGCCTTTCTTCCAGCATCCTGCATGGCGGAAGGTCCATAACCGATTGAGGCTGAAGCTGATGACGTAGCCGGCCATGTAGCCAAGGAAATTGGCGACGCGGTAATCCGCCCCGGCATAGGAAATCAGCATAAAGATCAGGAGCAGACCAAACAGGGTATTGCCTGCGCCTACAAACAGGAATCTGGCAAGCTCGCCGAGCCTGAGATACAGGTCTGACCTGGCATGTCCGTTATTCATGAATTCAGTCTATCTGATTATTTGTTCAAAATAACAGCAATCGAAAGACCGAAGGGAAGGTTGCCATGTGGGAGGATTTTTTTTTCGAACGAGAAAATTTTCAGTAAAATTTTATTCGTCGTCGGCGCGGGCATCGTGCTGTCGTCGCTTGTGTCACCTGTCATATTCTTGATGATACGCACGGCCGCGGCCAGCGGGAAAAGCAGCGTGTTGAAATAGGAACAGCGCTCGACCCTGAAGCCGAGCCTCCTTGCCAGAGCCAGTAATTGTGCCTTGTTATATCTGCGTTTATGATGGTTTTTGACGTCATGATTGGACCACATCCAGCTATAGGCCGGAACGGTCAGGAACAGACGGCCATCGGGCTTCAGCAGGTTCGCCACCGCTCGTAAACAGCCTGCGTCATCGTCCAGATGCTCCAACACATCAAACATGACGACCAGATCCGCCTCCCCCGGCCTGAACGGGAGATCCGGCAGCATGCCGTCGCAAACGTCGAAGCCACGGCTGATGGCGAATTGTCGGCCGAAACTATTGGGCTCCATCCCTACGACGTCGCCGTACGCGGACAACATCGTCAGGTTTCCGCCTGTTCCCGACCCAAGCTCTATAATTTTCAGTTTCTTTTTTTCTCCTATCTTCTTCAGAAAAGAAGAAATAATCTTGCGACGACCAACATACCACCAATGATTTTCTTCCATGGAAGCCATGGATGTGTACATGTCCGCGTCCATGTTCTACGAATCTCTTTCACTTGTCGTGATATTGAAGGATTCTTGTAAAAAACGGCGATCGGTCTTCACGTATCAGAAAATACTGATCCGCGCCGGGCCTCCCGGCGACGGACCTGAACGCGTCAGGTTCCCATAACCGAGCCTCGATCGGCAACATGGAAATTGTCCTGGCCTCTGCCAGCGAAGCGCTCTGAAAAACCCGCCTCTGTCATTCCACCCGCCCCTCCGGTACATCTGGCGCACAGCACAGGAGAGACGACAATGACCGACGACCCGCTGATCGAGGCCGCCGTGGCGGTTCGCGCCAATGCCTACGCCCCCTATTCCCGCTTTCATGTGGGGGCCGCGCTACGCAGCGCCGATGGACGCATCTTCGCCGGCTGCAATACCGAGAACGCGGCCTACCCCGAAGGCATCTGCGCCGAAGGCGGGGCGATCTCGGCCATGATCGCGGCCGGACAACGCCGGATCACGGACATCGTCATCAGCGGCGGCGGCGAAAAAGCCTGCGCGCCCTGCGGCGGCTGCCGCCAGAAAATCCGCGAATTCGGCGCCCCCGACCTGAGGGTCCGCATGGTGGGTGCGACGGGACAGGTCCTTCTGGTCCGCACCTTGGCCGAACTGCTGCCCGATGCGTTCGGTCCGGACGATCTTGCGTAATCGCGGCATCTTCTCCGCCCCGATCCGCCTCAGCTCAACGGGACCATGGCCTCCCTGCGCTCCCGTTTTTCAGGAACCGTTTCAGTCTTCAGACGGTCGCGTATTCTAGCACTCATCCTCCGCTCCAACCCGCCGTAGCGCAGATTCAGCATTGCCGTGCCGCCCCCCACTGTCGGCACGGCGATGGTATTATTCAGTGAATGCCGAATGTATTCTTTACTTGCCAGATGCACGATGCCGACAGGCGGGTGCGGATAAAACAGATTCACCAGCCGATCTGATTTTTCATCCAGCAGCCAGGGGCCGAGATAGTTATGCCCGTTGTCCAGAAACGTCACCCCCGCCCCGTCGATGTAGACCGTCAACGCAACGGCAAGCTGGTCCTGGGTGAAGATGACCCCCCCTCGCGCAATAATCGTCTTCTGCCATTTTCGAAACATATCCCAATGTGGGGCATCCCGCCGCAAGCAGAACACGCCCGTATTCAGAAGTGCCTTCACCCCTATACGCTTACGGATGGAAAAGGGGAGCCGAGCCCTGGTCGCGCTCTTGTACAGAAACGACCTGACCTGCATCCACCCCGGCATGATCCATCGCACAGCCAGAATATCGGTCATCTTCGCCCCGATTTCCGGCACGATCGCAATAGTTCCCGTCGCGGCGGCCCCAAACAGACGTTCAATCGCCGCGACATCCTGTACCCAGGCATCCGCATCAATCCATAATAGGAGATCGAATTCGGGCAGAAGCCGGTCCAGCCACAGCTTCGAGATATTGATCGCCAGGTTCGGACGGCGTGTCAGCGAGGCTTTGGAAAAGAAATCCGGCACAAAGGGCGTCACCGTGCTGACCCCCATGGAATGGAACCAGGCAACATGCTCTGCGGACAGCCCGGCATCAAGTACGATTATAGAAAAATCAATGTCGCAATTTCGCAAAGATGAGACTAATTCACGGGTCAATTCAAAATAATTATCATCACACCCCGTGACAACAGCACGCCTATACACCACAAAGTCTCTCCCGGACAATTCCCGACCGACAACCTTGTGTTGACTCAATTATATTCTCCTGTCTATCCGGCCAGCAGCATCGCAGACCATACGCCTTGAGTTCTCGGGATCTGTTGAGGACGGTTTCGGGAAGGAATCATCCCCGCTGACATGGAATCCCGGACATTCCCGCGGCAGGCAATACAGGCTCCTGTATGGACAAGGAACTTATCCGGCCCTCGACGGAAGACCAATCCAAAACCAGGCGTTCTGAAGTCATTCTCGGAACGAGCCGGAAATATATTTCATCCTTGATGAATGAATAATCGCTGACACAAACACGATCTTAGTGCCTGTGGGGCTTCGCCCTCGTCCTTTTCCTCATACCTGATGCGCGACAGGGGATCAGAACAGAAACGGCCGGCGGATGCGGCGTTCGCCGTCGATGTCGCGCGAGGCCGCCAGTCCCCACCCCACCATCAGGAACACCCATCCCGCCGTCCGCACGGTGAACAATGCGCTATTGGAAGCGACCGGCCACAGCAGAACGCAACAGGTGACAAACAGCATGGCCTGCTGCGGCGCTTCCGCAGGGGCCAGGGCCCGCATCATCCGCCCCAGCCACATCGCGACCAGCACCACGAAACAGGCCAGCCCGAGTAGTCCCGCAGTCGTCGCGACTTCCAGATAGAAGTTATGCGGATGGATATTGCACCCGCTTGCGATGTCCCGCGCCGCCAGGGGCCAGCCGAACGGGGCCAGACCATGGACATAGGCCGGATTGGCGCAGAAATCGCGAAACCCGTCGAACCCCATGCCCAGCCATGGATGATGCCGTATCATCACCGCCGCCCGAAGATAGATCTGGCCATAGGGCGTGTTGGGAAAGTCCTTCATTTGCGCCAGGAAATGCACCACCAGCTTCGCATAGGCCGGCGGCGACAGGACCGGCAGCAGGCAAAGCCCCACCACCCCCGCCAGGGCCGCCGCAACGACCGGCCATCTTGTCCAGCGGACGATCAACGCCATAATCACCAGTCCCAGCCCAAACAACAGGCTGGGCATCCTTTGCCCGATCAGGATCATCGTCAGGACAAGGAATGCTATGCCGGCGGCGCCCGACAGCTTCCGCCCCCATTCCCGGGCCTCCAGGCGACGGACGGCGTAGATCATCAGGCCGGGAAAGACCACGATCTGCAACGCGACACCGGCACGGGGCTTGTAGAACGGCCCGGTCAGCGCTCCATCCATCCAGCGCGGATAGCCCCAGATATTCCGGCCCACCAGATATTGCTGCCAGCATTCAACGACGATCCAGACCGCCGCCACACCGACCACCAGCCCCAGCCAGCGCCGCGACCGCGCGTCGCGCAGCACCCAATGCTCCAGCGCGGCAGCGAACAGAAAAAATCGGCCAATAACAAGAGATTCCGAAACAGAATGGGCGGATCCGTTCACGATCGACGACAGCACAGCCAGCGCCCAGAACAGCATCGCGACGGGGAACCAGCCCCGACGCCACCAGGCGCCATCCCGCGTCATCGCGCAATGCGCCAGGAACAGGATCCCGACCCCCGAAATGATACCGTCGGAAATCGCACGCCCACGCAACTGAAAGAACGGCAGGGTCAGGGTCATCGTGAGCGCCAGCCAGCCAATGAACCGATCGACCGTCCTGCCCCGCAATTTCGTCTTCTCCACGATCACTCCACAGACACGACCCAGACAAGCTGGCGATTCCGCCCAGTCTGCCGCATCACCATCATTCTGTTCGGACACATGAACGTCAGTTGAACCCGGCCCCGGCTACGCCGTTACATATCGTAATAATAATCACGCGAGCACATCATGGGACGTTTACTGATCGCCATCATCGGTACCATTCGCATGAACCGCCTTCACTATAGAGAATGAAGGATTTCGACATGACAAGGCCGGGCACATTGCCCGATCTTCGGAAGCAGCGCATGGCGGTACAGGCGCTGATCCGACCGATAGCCTCTGTCGTCGATATTCGAATGTTCGGAAAGGAAACTGGCGGAGGGGATGGGATTCGAACCCACGGTACGGCTTGACACCGTACAACGGTTTAGCAAACCGCCGCCTTCAGCCACTCGGCCACCCCTCCGCCGAAGAGCGTGTTTTTCACACGGCGTTTGCAGCGCTGCTTGTAGACCGTCACCACAGCGCCGTCAAACCCGAAACCCGCCCCGACCGGCCAGTTACAGAACTTTCTTCAGGGCCGCGTTCACCAGTGCCGGATTCCCCTTGCCGGCCATGGCTTTCATGACCTGACCGACGAAGAATCCGAACAATTTATCCTTGCCGGACCGGTATTCGGCCAGCTTGTCCTGGTTCGCATCCAGCACCGCCTGCACGGCGGCGTCGATCGCGCCGGTGTCGGTGACCTGCCGCAGGCCCCGGCGCTCGACCACGGCGGCCGCCGATTCGCCGCTCTCCAGCATGTCCTCGAACACCTCCTTGGCGATCTTGCCGTTGATCGTCCCGTCGGTAATCAGGTCCAGCATGCCGCCCAGCCCCTCGGCGGTGATGGGGCTGTCCTGGATGGTCCGGCCGGTGCGGTTCAGGGCGGCAAAGAAATCGCCGATCACCCAATTGGCCGCCAGGCGCGGGTCGCGGCCCCGGGCCACCGTCTCGTAGAAATCGGCCGTCGCCTGTTCGGCCACCAGCACGCCGGCGTCGTAGCGCGGAATGCCATATTCGTCCTGGAACCTCTGGCGCTTGGCGTCGGGCAGTTCCGGCAGGGCGGCATCCAGCGATTCGACCCAGGCTTCCTCGACCACCAGCGGCAACAGGTCCGGATCGGGGAAATAGCGATAGTCGTGCGCGTCTTCCTTGCTGCGTAGCGACCGCGTCTCGCCGCGCGCCGGATCGAACAGGCGGGTTTCCTGATCGACCGATCCGCCGCTCTCCCAGATCTCCACCTGGCGGGCGGCCTCGATTTCGATCGCCTGCATCACGTAGCGAATCGAGTTCACGTTCTTGATCTCGCAGCGGGTACGGAACGGCTCGCCGGCCTTGCGGACGGACACGTTCACGTCGGCGCGCATGGAGCCTTCCTCCATATTGCCGTCGCACGTGCCCAGATAACGCAGGATCATACGCAGCTTGCGTAGATAGGCCCCGGCTTCCTCGGGCATGCGGATATCGGGTTCACTGACGATTTCCATCAGCGCGACGCCCGCGCGATTCAGGTCGATGAAGGAGCGCGTGGGGTCCTGGTCATGCATCGACTTGCCGGCATCCTGCTCCAGATGCAGGCGGGTGATGCCGATGGTCCGGATCGACCCGTCGGCCAGTTCGATCTCCACCGCGCCCTCGCCGACGATCGGATGGGTGAACTGGCTGATCTGGTAGCCCGTCGGCAGATCGGCGTAGAAATAGTTCTTGCGGTCGAATCGGCTCTCGAGGTTGATGCGCGCCTTCAGCCCCAGCCCGGTGCGGACCGCCTGCGCCACGCATTCGCGGTTGATGACCGGCAGCATGCCGGGAAAACCCGCGTCCACCAGGCTGACATGCGTGTTCGGCTCGCCGCCATAGGAGGCCGAGGCACCGGAAAACAGCTTGGACTGGCTGATGACCTGGGCATGGACTTCCAGCCCGACGACCAGTTCCCAGGGGCCGGTCCGCCCTTCGATCACATAGCTCATCACACCACCTCCGCACGGACCGCCGGACGGTGCGTGAAGGACGCCGCCCGTTCGATGGCGCTGGCGGCCGCCAGGACCGATTCCTCGTCGAACGACCGGCCGATGATCTGCAGGCCCAGCGGCAGCCCGCTGGCGCTCAGCCCCGCCGGGACCGACATCGCGGGCACGCCGGCCATGCTGGCCGGGACGGTGAATACGTCGTTCAGATACATCTGCACCGGATCGTCCATCTTTTCCCCCTGCGCGAAGGCCGGGGACGGCGCCGTCGGCGTCAGCAGCACGTCGACCTGCTGGAACGCACGCTCGAAATCCCGCCGGATCAGGTTCCGCACCTTCTGCGCCCGCAGGTAATACGCATCGTAATATCCGGCCGACAGGACGTAGGTTCCCATCATGATCCGCCGGCGGACCTCCGCCCCGAATCCGGCGCGCCGGGTCGCCTCGTACTGCTCGTCCAGCGACGGGGCCGGCACCCGGCGTCCGAAGCGCACGCCGTCATAGCGCGCCAGGTTCGACGAACATTCGGCCGGCGCCACGATATAATAGGTCGCCAGGCCGTACTTGGTGTAGGGCAGCGACACCTCGACGATCTCGCATCCCGCGTCGCGCAGCCAGGCGATGCCCTTGTCCCACGCGGCCTCGATTTCCGCCGGCATGCCCGCCACGCGGTATTCGGCGGGAATGCCCACCTTCATGCCCTTCAGGTCGCGGCCGCAGGCGGCGCGGTAATCGGGCACCGGGCAATCGACGCTGGTGCTGTCGCGGGGGTCGAACCCCGCCATCGACTGCAGCAGGATGGCGCAATCCTCGACCGTGCGGGCCATCGGCCCCGCCTGGTCCAGGGAACTGGCGAAGGCGATGGTGCCCCAGCGGCTGCACCGCCCATAGGTCGGCTTGATGCCCGCGATTCCGCAATAGGACGCCGGCTGGCGGATCGAACCGCCGGTGTCGGTGCCCGTGGCCCCCATCACCAGGCTGGCCGCTACCGCCGCCGCCGACCCGCCGGACGAACCGCCGGGAACCAGGACGGTGTCCGCGTCGCCCGCGCGCTTCCACGGATTTTCCACCGCGCCGAAAGCCGAATTGATGTTGGCCGAACCCATCGCGAATTCGTCCAGGTTGGTCTTGCCCGCGAACACCGCGCCGTCGCGCAGCAGGTTCGCCGTCACCGTGCTTTCATACGGCGGCACGAAATTTTCCAGCATCCGGCTGGCGGCCGTCGTCCGCACCCCGTCGGTGCAGAACAGGTCCTTGATGCCCAGCGGAATGCCCGTCAGCGGCGCGGCCTCGCCCTTGGCCAGCACGGCGTCCGCGCGACGCGCGGCGTCCATCGCCTGGTCCGCCGTCACGGTAATGAAGGCGTTCAGCCGCCCGTTCAGCCGTTCGATGGCGGCAACATGCGCGCCGACCAGTTCGACCGCCGAGAAATCGCGCCGTTTCAACCCGGCCTGGGCCGCGGCGATCGTCAGTTCGGTCAGCATCATTCCACCACCTTCGGCACGGTATAAAACGGCCCCGCCGCATCCGGCGCGTTGGACAGGACGGCGTCGCGCGCGTCCCCGTCCGTCACCACGTCGTCGCGCATGCGTAACGCCGCATGCCCGGTGCCCACCATCGGTTCCACACCGTCGATGTCGACCTCGTTCAACTGCTCGATCCAGCCGAGAATTCCGTTGAGTTCGCCCTGAAGGGCATGCAGGTCGGATTCGTCGATTCCTATCCGTGCCAGTCTGGCGATACGACGGACGGTCGCGGGATCAAGCGACATGAAGCATAACTTTCCATCATGACTTGGGGGGAATAACCTGCCGGGCAGGACAACGCGCGGACCATAGACCCAGACATGCCCCTGTTCAACATGCACCAGATCCGCGCCCAACTGGGCCGCGACCAGCGCCTGCTGGGCCTCGACCCCGGCCAGAAGACGATCGGCCTGGCCCTGTCGGACGTCTCGCTGATACTGGCATCGCCTTATGGCACGCTGCGGCGCGGCAAGCTGTCCGCCATGGCGGTGGAAATCCGCCGCATCGCCGCGCGCGAGGATGTGGGCGCCCTGGTGTCGGGCCTGCCGCTGTCCCTGGACGGCAGCTTCGGGCCGGCGGCCCAGGCGGCGCGCGACTGGATGATATCCCTGTCCGAGCAGACCGGCCTGCCCGCCGCGATGTGGGACGAACGCCTGTCGTCCAGCGCCGTCAACCGGATGCTGGTGCAGGATGCCGACGTCAGCCGCCGGCGCCGCGCCGAACTGGTGGACAAGCTGGCGGCGTCCTACATGCTGCAGGGCGCGCTGGACGCGACCGCATCCTGACGCCGCCGCACGCGCCGGCGCGGCAGGGTGACATGGATCTGTTTTTCAGGAAGAAGGCCGAAGGATGGTGGGCGCAACAGGGATTGAACCTGTGACCCCTACCATGTCAAGGTAGTGCTCTACCGCTGAGCTATGCGCCCATCCGTTCGGTGAACAGGCTTCTAGCCGGGCTGGCGGCGTTGTGCAACCCGTCCGTGCGGAAAAAATGAAATCATCCCTCCGTTTTGACGAAGCGCCTGATAACATGGGATAACTTCCCGAAATGGTTGCCAGTTCTGCCCTGGATGACGCCCACCCCGCGCCATTTGTGGTGACGCCGCCGCGCGCGGCGGCGCTGCCCCTGGTGGTCGCCTCGCCGCATTCCGGACGCGCCTATCCGGACGCCTTCCTTGCGATGTCGCGCCTGGACCGCGCCATTCTGCGCCGCAGCGAAGATTTCCATGTCGACGAGTTGCTGGACCGGGCGCCGGACCTGGGGGCCAGCCTGATCTGCGCGATCTTTCCGCGCATCTATTGCGATCCCAACCGCGAGGCATGGGAACTGGACCCCACGATGTTCAGCGACCCCTTGCCCGACGGGTGCAACAGCACGACCCCCCGGGTCCGCGCGGGGCTGGGGACCATCCCGCGCCTGTCGGCCACCGGCGCGCCGGTCTATCGCGGGCGCCTCCCGTTCGCCGAGGCACGCGAACGGATCCGCACATGCTGGGCGCCCTACCACGCCGCCCTGTCGGCGCTGATCGACGCGGCAGTCGCCGCCCAGGGCGTCTGCCTGCTGGTCGATTGCCATTCCATGCCCGGCCCGGCGGGTCGCAACGCGCCGGATTTCATCCTGGGCGACGCCTGGGGCACGTCATGCGCGCCGGCTATCACCGCCGCCGCCGAAACCGCCCTGCGCGCACGGGGGTTTGGCGCCTGCCGCAACACCCCCTACGCCGGGGGCTACGTCACACGCCATTACGGCCGCCCCCGCGAAGGGGTACACGCCTTGCAGGTCGAGATCAGCCGCGCGCTGTACATGGACGAGGCGCGGCTGGAAAAGGGCGACGGATTCGCCGTGATCCGGGCCGTGCTGACCGGCCTGCTGCGCGACCTGGCGGCGGCAACGGAACAGCTGGTCCGCGACAGGGCCCCCACCCTGTCGTCCTGAGAAGCTCCGACGTGGCGGTCAGCCCGCCTTCGGCGGCTCGCCCGACGGGGTCTGCCGATCCACGGCGGCGGGCAGGAACTGCGCCAGCGCCGGCAGGATGGTCGATGCCGGCAACCCGGTCCGGTCCGCCAGCGCCTGCACCTGCTGGCTGGACAGGATCGAGCGCAATTCGTCGGCCGAAATCGGCAAATTCTGGCCGCTCCCGATCCACGACCTGACCTTGTCCCCCAGACCGGCCTGTTCGGCCTGGGCCATCAGGCTGGAAATCCCCTGCGCCGACGTCAGTTCGGCCAGGTGCTGATGCAGCTTGTCCGTCAGTCCGGTGCTGTCGGCCAGTTCCGTTACCTTGTTGAGCAGTCCGTCGAATATTCCGGGCATTGTTCACCTGGCCTTTCCTGGTCGCATTCCCTGTGACAGGGCCATTATGGAGCAGCCCGCCGGGAATCAGGACAAAAAAAAAGCGGTGCCGAGGCACCGCCAAGTTTAGGGAGGAAACGTCCAAGAAGCAGCTGCACATCGCAACACTGCAACTCCCCGATAGGAGCCTCAATCACATTTAAGTGTCAAGAAAATAGTACCCCGTCCCGTCATCACCGCCATAGGCGCCGACTGGCGAACGACGCGACGCGCAGGAAATTCGTAATGGTCAGTGGGGAGGATCTGAGGGGATGGGAGGCAGGAAAATCCCCCTGCTCTCAGCGGGCGGCACGATCAGCCGCCCGACGATCCGGATGGTGGGTGCGACAGGGATTGAACCTGTGACCCCCGCCGTGTGAAGGCGATGCTCTACCGCTGAGCTACGCACCCATCCGATGTCGTTGCGGCCCTCTTAATGGATCTCCCCCCCCTTCGCAAGGGGCCTCATGATCCATTCTTCGCCCTCAGAAGCCGAACATGTGATCGAGGGAAAACCCCCCGTCGTCGCGCATGACGCCATGATAGCCGAACAGGCGGCACGTCGTGTCCCGGATCATGACATAGCCCCCCACACCGGCCTGCTCGACCGCCGTCGCCCCGAACAGCAGATGCGGCCACACCATCGCGGATCCCGAACAGGCGATCTCCAGCCGCGATTCGGCAATGGCCCGGCCCGTCTGGTCGTGCAGGGTCAGGACGGTGCGCGACTGCGGCCGCCATGCGGCGGACGCCGGATAGATCAGGCAGCAGAAGGCGTGCCCCAATCCGTTCCCGCCCTTGAGGAACAGGCGCGTGGTCAGGCCCGGCGGCGGCCCGGAATAGGATTGCGGCTCGCCCCGATAGGTCATGACGGTGTTGAAGATGTGCGCGCCGAAACTGGTCTCCGCCGCATGGCCGCCGTCGCGAGCCTGGAATCGCACCAGCGCGTGCAGCCACCCGTCAGCCTCGCCGCCGTCGCGGAAATCATAGACCAGTTCGGCATGTCCCTCGGGCACGCCCAATTGCGCCAGGTCCAAGGCCAGACCGTGGTCGCGCGGCAGGCAACCCAGGAATTTCCGCCCCGTGAGGTTCCCTGCCCTGTCGAAACAATCGAGGCGCAGCGGCAGGGTCGCCTGCGATTCGGCCATCGGCACCGGCTGCACGATCGTGTGGAACCGCGCGGGGTTCAGGATCGGGAACGGCAGCAGAAAGCCGCGCCCCAGCGACTCGGGCAGGTTCGCAATTCCGGGGTCGGGGCGCAGGTCGGCGCGTTCGACATTCAAATGGGCGATACGGGTCCGGCCCGCCGACATCACTTCGTAACGGGGACGGACGACATGACGGCCGGAGCGGAGTTCGATCTGCGCCGGCCAGGCCAGGTCCGGCAGGCAGTCGGCAACCCGGATCGCCGCCGTCTGGTACGGCCCGACTTCGCGCATGATCGGGACAGGGCGATCGTCGCCCATGCGATTCAGGCTCATCGCGCCAGACGGGATGGGCACCGCGTGGCTGTTCTGCACCCACAGGACGACATCCTCCCCCGCGTCGGGGGCCGGCAGGTTGGCATAGCGGTCGGACGGCCAGGCATTGGCGTCGTGCGTGACCGACAGGCTCTGGTTGCCGTCCGTGCCGTAGGTGTCCAGCGCATATTTCACCACGTCATGCCCCGCAACGCCGATGGCGTGCACGAACAATTGCCCGGTGAAGGCCGGCAGGCCGAATCGTGCCCGCACCGCCTGGCTGTCGATGACGATGCTGCCGTCGTCGGCCACGTCCTGTTCCCACGTCGCCAGCACCTGCCCGTCCGCGTCGAACAGCCGCAGCCACAGCCGCACCGCCCGCGCGCCATAGCGCGACCAGTAATTCGCGCTGACCAGCCGGGTGGACAGCCCGTCCTGGTCGCGGAAGAACGCATGGTTGGTGGCGAAATTCAGCCGGTCCAGATACCGGCCGCCCACCGTCAGCATCCGGTCGGGCAGGCGCAGCGAGGCCAGCGACAGGAACCGCGCGCCGGGCGGCAGCAGATGGGCGATACGGTCATGAATCCGCCCGCCGTCGAAGGTGGCAGCCAGCACGACGGCGACCGGCGCGCGCGCAAGGTCGATCAGCGCCCGCGCCGCGCCGAACGGGGTCGGCTGCCCCACCAGGGCGACATCATGGACATACAGCCCCTCGACCGGGCCAAGATCGGGGCCGAGCGCCCGCACCATGGCGAACATCCCCTCCGGATCGTAGACCGCGACTGGCCCCAGAGCGCGCGCCTCCGCCGCCAGCGACGACAGGGCCTCGGCCGCCAGCGGATGCGCCAGCGCCTTGTAGAGAACATTGCCGCCCGCCTGGGCGTCGTAGGTACGGATGTCCAGCATGGGCCATTCATACCGCAGAATGCCGCAACCAGAAATCGTGCCGGTCGGGCGACGCCCGAATCAGGCCCCGGCACGCCCCGATGCCGCGCCCAGGCCCAGACGGCGGCACATTTCCTCGGCCACCCCCCCGGTATCGTCCAGCGGGTGGACCGGCCAGATGTCCATCCGCCCCGCGAACGGCCGGATGCGGCCCGCGTCGGCCAGGTCGCGCAGGAACAGGCCGATCCGCCGCGACCGTCCCGGCAGCTCCGCGATCATGACCGGGGCGTCGCTCGCCACGGCTTCCGACACCATGGAGACGGAATCCTTCGTGACCACGATGGCGTCCGCGCAGGCCAGCAGGCCCAGATAGGGGTTGTCCCCTTGCATGTCCCACACCCAGCCCCCCAGCGGCGACAGGCCCGCGCGCACGACGGCGCACACATCGCCCCCGGTCCGCCGCGACGGGGTCACCGCGACGCCGCCCCCGTCACGGCGCATCATGTCGGCCAGTTGCCCGGTCAGGGCCGCCGCCCCCGCCACATCCAGGCGGAATCGGCCATTGGAACCACCCAGCAGCACCGCGACCAGCGGACGCGGCAGATGGGCCAGGCGCGGCCGCCATTCGGCCCGCGCCGCCGCCAGCCGCGTGGGCGACACGCCATGCAGCGCGGTGCGCGACAGCAGGACGTTCGGCCCCGCGATCTCGTCATGCCGGTTGGCGATCACCAGGTCGAATCGGTCCAGGCGCATGCGGGGATTCTGGATCTGCACGACGCGCCGGTCCGCCCGGCGCAGCGCCGCCCCGACCGCCCCGCCGGTGCCCCCGACGCTGAAGACCAGCCCGGCCGTCCGGGGATCGACCGGCGGGTCGATCGCACGCAGCGGGGCCGGCCACCATGCGGCGGGCAGGCGCCCCCACAGGCCACGCGCCCGGACCGGGCAGAAAAACGGCGACAATCCGGCCCGCGCCGCCAGGCCGAACGCCTGCGAACGCATGCCCGCCAGATCTTCCGCCACGACGGCCACCGAACCGTCCCCGGGTGGGAAAAGAGGGCGGGAAAGCTGGTCCGAAGCGCGAGTCATGCCGCCATCTGCCGGCACGCAGGTCATGGCGTCAATCTGGCCGGAGCTGCGCGGGACGGGCGCCTGGACGGAATCGCTTCGTCATCGCCGCCGGGCACGGTATCTCGGGACACGATGAATGACGCCCCTTCCCTCCGCTTCGACGATCTGAACCTCGATCCCCGTATTCTCGCGGCGCTGGGACCGGCAGGCTATGTCGTGCCCTCGCCCATCCAGGCGCTCGCCATTCCCCCGATTCTCGACGGCCGGGATGTCGAGGCGCTGGCCCGGACCGGAACGGGCAAGACGGCGGCCTTCGTGCTGCCGGTCATGCACCGCCTGCTGTCCCAGGCCCCCGGCCCGGACGCGCGGCCGGGCAGGGTCCGCGCCCTGATCCTGTCGCCGACCCGCGAACTGGCCAACCAGACCGCCGGCACCGCGCGCACCTGCGTCCGCCATTGCGGCCTGACGGTCACGGTCGCCATCGGCGGCGTGCCCAAGGACCGGCAGGCCCGCGCCCTTGCGACCGGCACCGATATCCTGGTCGCGACGCCGGGACGCCTGCTGGACCATCTGACGGACGGCACGCTGAACTTGGACGAGACCACCTGCCTGGTGCTGGACGAAGCCGACCAGATGCTCGACCTGGGATTCGTCGAGGACGTGCGCGCCATCGCCGCCCGACTGCCGGTGCGCCACCAGACGCTGATGTTCTCGGCAACCATGTCGCCCGCCATTTCGGCCCTGGCCCGACAGTTGCTGCACAAGCCGGTGCGGATCGCCCCGCCCGACGCCCCCGCGACCCTGCCGCGCATCCGCCAGCAGGTGATCTTCGTGCCCACTGCGCGCAAGGCCGCCACCCTGGTCGCCCTGCTGCGCCGCGCGCCGGACGACCGGACGATCATCTTCACCCGCACCAGGCAGGGCGCGGACACGCTGGCGCGCGCGCTGGGCAAGGCGGGCGTCACCGCCACCGCGCTGCACGGCGACCATGGCCAGGCCAGGCGCGAACAGACGCTGGGCGCGTTTCGCCGGGGCACGCTGCGCGCCCTGGTCGCGACCGACGTCATGGCGCGCGGCATCGATGTCGACGACGTCGCGCTGGTCGTCAATTTCGACATCCCCGAGCAACCCGAAACCTATGTCCACCGGATCGGCCGCACCGCGCGCGCCGGGCGGCGCGGCACGGCGCTGTCGCTGTGCGACCCGTCCGAGCGGCTGCTGCTGCGCGACATCGAAAAGCAGACGCGCGCGCGCATCGCGGTGATCGAATCGCCATGACCGAACTGCGCTGACGTGCGGGCGGGCGTGCGTCCATGGCATTGCGGCATCGCCGCGACTCTATAAACTCCTGTTCATGGACTGCCCGATCCACCCCGTCGCGCACCATTGCATCGGAAAAGACGCCCGCCTGCCGGGTCGGCTTTCCGGCCGGCAGGACACGCCATGATGAGCTGCGGATCAGGCGCGCGACCCGGTCCGTCGCCGCGCATGCGGGGGCGGCCCACCTTCCAGGACGTCCTGCCCGCCCCGACCCAGCCCCTGCCCCGCTTCTCGGTCGAAATCCCGCCCCCCGACCTGTCGCGCTGGCGGGGCGGGAATTGCGGCATTCCCGGCGTCATCCATCTGGAAGCCACACGCCCCGGCCCGCATGTCGTGCTGACCGCGCTGATCCACGGCAATGAATATGCCGGCGCGACCGTGCTCGACACGCTGTTGCGCGACGATCTGCGCCCCACCCATGGGCGGCTGTCGCTGATCTTCGCCAATCTGGACGCCTTCGCGCGGTTCGACGCAGCCAATCCCGTGGCCTCGCGCTTCATCGACGAGGACATGAACCGCCTGTGGTGCCGGCGGACGCTGAACGGCCCGCGCCAGTCGGCCGAGCTGGACCGCGCCCGCGTGCTGCTGCCGGTGATCGAAAGCGCCGACATCCTGATGGACCTGCATTCGATGCTGTGGCCCGGCGCGCCGCTGATCCTGGCCGGCGGGGCGGAATCCGGGCGCAGGCTGTCGGCGATGGTCGGCGACCCACCGCTGATCGTGTCCGATCACGGTCATCGGGCCGGCCCGCGCCTGATTGATTTCGAGCGGTTTTCAGCCCCCGGCGGACAGGCGGCCGCCTGCCTGCTGGAGGCCGGGTCCCATTGGGACAGCGGCACCGTCACGGCGACCCAACAGGCCGTCCACGCCCTGCTGCGCCACAGCGGCCTGCGGCCACCGGACCGTTCGCCGCCGGCGGCGGCGCCGCGCCACATGATGGTGACCGACATTGTAACGGCGCATACGCCGCGTTTCCGTTTCGTCAAGCCGTTCCGGGGCGGTCAGGTCGTCCCACGCCGGGGCACCCTGCTGGCGCAGGACGGCCCCGACGAGATCCGCACGCCCTATGACGACTGCATGCTGGTGATGCCCAACCTGCGCCCCGGACGGGGCCAGACCGCCGTCCGGCTGGCCACCTCCGCCCCGGACCCTGCGATCCGGAACGGGGCATAGTCTACCTCAGCGGTAGATGGGGAAGCGGGCGCACAGGGCCTTGACCTTGTGGTGGACGGCCGCCTCGACTTCGGCGCAGCCGTCCTCGCCGCGTTCGGCCAGGGCGGTCAGCACCTCGTCGATCATCAGCCCGGTCTCGCGGAATTCGGCGGGGCCGAAGCCGCGCGCGGTGGCCGCCGGGCTGCCCAGGCGGATGCCCGAGGTGATCGCCGGCTTTTCCGGGTCGAAGGGCACCGCGTTCTTGTTCGCGGTGATGCCCGCACGCTCCAGGCTGCGCTCCGCCGCCCGGCCGGTCACCTTCTTGGGGCGCAGATCGACCAGCAGCAGGTGGCTGTCGGTGCCGCCGGTCACGATGTCGAAGCCCCGCGACACCAGCGTTTCCGCCAGGGTGCGGGCATTCGCCGCCACCGCTTCCTGATAGGCGCGGAATTCCGGCTGCAGGGCCTCGCCGAACGCCACCGCCTTGGCCGCAATCACATGCATCAGCGGCCCGCCCTGCAGGCCGGGGAACACCGCCGAATTGATCTTCTTCGCCAGGTCGGCGTCATTGGTCAGGATCAGCCCGCCGCGCGGCCCGCGCAGCGTCTTGTGCGTGGTGCTGGTCACGATGTCGGCGTAGGGCAGCGGCGACGGATACAGCCCCGCCGCCACCAGTCCGGCGAAATGGGCCATGTCCACCATCAGATACGCCCCGACCTCGTCGGCGATGGCGCGGAAGCGCGCGAAGTCGATGACGCGCGGATAGGCCGAGCCCCCCGCCACGATCAGCTTCGGCTTCTCGGCCCGCGCCAGGCGTTCCATTTCCTCGTAATCCAGCAGCCCGTCCTCGCGCCGCACCCCGTACTGCACCGCGCGGAACCATTTGCCCGAATAGTTCGGCGCCGCCCCGTGCGTCAGGTGCCCGCCCGCCGCCAGGCTCATGCCCAGGATGGTGTCGCCGGGGCTGACCAGCGCCATGAAGGCTTCCTGGTTGGCGTTCGCCCCCGAATGCGGCTGCACGTTCGCAAACCCCGCGCCGAACAGCGCCTTGGCCCGCTCGATCGCAAGGGTCTCCACCTTGTCCACCTCGGCGCAGCCGCCGTAATAGCGGCGCCCCGGATAGCCCTCGGCATATTTGTTGGTCAGCACGCTGCCCTGCGCCTCGAGCACCGCCTGCGACACCATGTTCTCGCTGGCGATCAGCTCGATCCCGTCGCGCTGACGTTCAAGCTCGCCGCCGATCATCGCCGCAACATCGGGGTCGCGCTCGGCAAGCGTCGATCGGAAAAAGGCGTGCAACCCGCTCTGGCTCATCTGGTCCGGCATCGTTATATTCTCCAGTTCGTCCAACGCCGCATCCAGATCACCGGAAGATTTCCAATGGCCCTTGCACATGCGTCATTGTGATTTCGCGCATTCTAGCGTCTCCGGGTCGGCGAGACCACACAGCGATGCCTGGCCCCCCGCCCGGTTCACGAAAATTGCCCTTTCAGGAGACGCTATGCATGGCGCAGCAGCCGATGACCACGCCCACCCCCTCCCTGCTTCGCCGTAAACGAATCGAAACCTCGACCGACTCGCACGGGCTGCGGCGCGTCCTCGGCCCGGGCAGCCTCATCGCCCTGGGAATCGGCGCCACGATCGGGGCCGGCCTGTTCTCGCTGACCGGCATCGCCGCGTCCGAGAACGCCGGCCCCGCCGTCGTCCTGTCCTATGTCGTGGCGGTCATCGCCTGCGGCTTCGCCGGGCTGTGCTACAGCGAACTGGCCAGCATGATCCCGGTCGCCGGCAGCGCCTATACCTACGCCTATATCGCGCTGGGCGAGATCGTGGCCTGGACCATCGGCTGGGACCTGGTCCTGGAATACGCGGTGGGCGCCGCGGCGGTATCGGTCAGTTGGTCGCGCTACGTCACCTCGCTGCTGGCCGGATGGGGCATTTCCCTGCCCCCCCGGCTTCTCGCCTCACCGTTCGAGACGGTGACGCTGCCCGACGGCAGCCACGTCGCGGGCATCATGAACCTGCCGGCGGCCTTCATCATCTGCGCGGTGTCCATCCTGCTGATCCGCGGCATTTCGGAATCGGCGAAGGTCAACAGCGTCATCGTCATGGTCAAGCTGGCGATCATCGTCACCGTGATCGCGTTCGGCATCCCCTATATCAAGACGGCGAACTACGTTCCCTTCATCCCGCCCAATACCGGTGAATTCGGCCATTTCGGCCTGTCGGGCATCATGCGGGCGGCGGGCACCATCTTCTTCGCCTATGTCGGCTTCGACGCCGTCTCGACCGCGGCGCAGGAAGCGCGCAACCCGTCCCGCGACATGCCCATCGGCATCCTGGGCAGCCTGCTGATCTGCACGCTGGCCTATGTCTCGTTCTCGTTCGTGCTGACGGGGCTGGTGAACTACAAGGACATGCTGGGCGACGCCGCCCCCGTCGCCACCGCCATCGACCAGACGCCGTTCGGCTGGCTGAAGCTGGCAGTGAAGATCGGCATCATCTGCGGCTTCACCTCGGTCCTGCTGGTGCTGCTGATGGGGCAGAGCCGCGTGTTCTACGCCATGTCGCGCGACGGGCTGCTGCCGCGTATGTTCTCGCAGGTGCACCCCACCTGGCGGACGCCGTGGTATTCCAACCTGCTGTTCATGGTCGTCACCGGGTCGCTTTCCGCCTTCCTGCCAATCGACCAGCTGGCGCACATGACCTCGATCGGAACATTGCTGGCCTTCGTCATCGTCTGCGCCGGCGTGATGTTCCTGCGCCGCAGCGCCCCGGACACGGAACGCCGCTTCCGCGTGCCCGGCGGCGCGGTGATCCCCGTGCTGGGAATCCTGTCCTGCCTGACGGTCATGGGGTCGCTGGACCGGCTGACCTGGGTGCGGCTGGTGGTCTGGCTGATCGTCGGCATGGCGATCTATTTCGGATACAGCAAGCGCAACAGCCTCCTGGCCCGGGACGCGTAGGCGCTCCCCCCTTCACGATCTGGCGGGACCGGCGAAGGGGGTCCATACTGCCGGGCGTCATTTCCGGAGTTCGCTTTCATGACGCTCGGCCGCTTTCCCGCCACCCGCCTGCGCCGCAACCGCCAGGACCATTTCACCCGCCGCCTGGTCGCGGAAACGACACTGGGCGTCGACAATCTGATCTGGCCGATCTTCGTCATGGAAGGCGCCGATGCCATGACCGAGGTCGCGTCGATGCCCGGCGTGCGCCGGGTGACGCTGGACCGCCTCGCCGCCCATGTCGAACCCGCGGCCGCGCTGGGCATCCCCGCCCTTGCGCTGTTTCCGATCACCCCGACCGAACTGCGCGACGCGGCGGGCACCGAGGCGATGAACCCCGACAACCTCATGTGCCGCGCCGCGCGCCTGCTGAAGCGCGAATTTCCCGACATGGGCCTGGTCGGGGACGTGGCGCTGGACCCCTATACCGACCATGGCCATGACGGGCTGATCCGCGACGGCTATGTGGTCAATGACGAATCGGTCGCGGTCCTGTCCCGCCAGGCGGTCAACCAGGCGGCCGCCGGCATCGACATCATCGCCCCGTCCGACATGATGGACGGCCGGATCGGCGCCATCCGCCACGACCTGGACGAACAGGGCCTGACCGGCACGCGGATCATGTCCTATGCCGCGAAATACGCCAGCGCATTCTATGGCCCCTTCCGCGACGCCCTGGGCTCCGGCGGGCTGCTGAAGGGCGACAAGAAGACCTACCAGATGGACCCGGCCAACAGCGACGAAGCCCTGCGCGAGGTCGCGCAGGATCTGGCCGAAGGGGCGGACATGGTCATGGTCAAGCCCGGCATGCCCTATCTGGACATCATCCGCCGCGTCCACGAACGCTTCGCCGTCCCCACCTTCGCGTACCAGGTCTCGGGCGAATACGCGATGCTGGCGGCGGCGATGCAGAATGGCTGGCTGGACCGCGACCGCGCGATTATGGAAAGCCTGCTGGCCTTCCGCCGCGCCGGGGCCAGCGGCGTGCTGACCTATTTCGCCGTCGAGGCCGCCCGCCTGCTGCGCGACGGCTGACGGCCTCACGCGGACGTCACAAATCCTCGCCTGGCCGGCGGATTGTAATGCAAACTTTCCGAGGTACCGTTACCATTGATGGCAGAGGGGCCGGCGCAACCGGCCCGCATCGCCATCGGCCCCAGGGGCGCTGAATCCCGTCGAGGAGGCGTATGACCTATACATCGCCGCGTCGTCCGCAGCTTTTCTACACGACTGCCCCGATGCCGTGTCCCTATGTCGTGGGCCGGATGGAGCGCAAGGTCGTCACCGACATCGGCGGGCCGGACGCCGAACGGCTGCATAACCGCCTGTCGCGGGCGGGTTTCCGCCGCAGCCACACCATCGCCTATGCCCCGGTCTGCCCGTCCTGCAGCGCCTGCGTTCCCATCCGCGTGCCGGCGACGCGCTTCGCGCCCGACCGGACGCAGCGTCGCACCCTGCGCCGCAACATGATGATCGAGGGGTTCGAGGTCCCGGCCCACGCCACGACCGAGCAATTCACCCTGTTCCAGCGCTACCAGTTCGCCCGCCACGCGGAAGGCGACATGGCGGCGATGAATTTCTACGATTATCGCGCGATGATCGAGGATACCCCCATCGACACGCTGATGATCGAATTCCGCACGCCCGAGGACCAACTGGTCTGCGTCAGCCTGATCGACCGGCTGGATGACGGGCTGTCGGCGGTCTACAGCTTCTTCGATCCGGCCCTCGACGCCCGTTCGCTGGGCTCCTACGCGATCATGTACCTGATCGAGCATACACGCCGCATGGGCCTGCCGTACCTGTATCTGGGCTACTGGATCCGGGACAGCGCCAAGATGGCCTACAAGGCGCGGTTCCGCCCGGCGGAGATCCTGTTTCGCGGCGCCTGGGTGCCGCTGGACGGACATGAGGCGCCGCAGGACGGAAGCGGGATGACCCGCTTTCCGATCTCCTTCCCCGAATAGCCGCCCCGAAGAACGGTTCGGCCTATCCTTTGGGCCGAACCTTCCGGGTCGCCCAGGCGGGCGCGGGCCGGCCGGCATCCGCGCGCTTGCCCAGATAATCCCGGAAATCGGCAAACGGCCGCACCCGCGCCGGATCGGGCCAGGCGACACCGCCTTCCGACGACAGGACACAGGCGTCCTGCAGGCTGCCTTCCTTGTATTTCTGCAGGGCCACACCCAGGCCGCGCGCCATTTCCGGCAACTGGTCGATGGGGAAGACCAGCATCCGCCGGTTCTGCCCGATGACCACGACATGGTCCCCTTCGGCCGGCAGGCACATCCGCGCGCTCTCGGCCTCCTTGAGGTTGAGGACCTGCTTGCCCGTCCGCTTTTCGGCCACCATGTCCTCATCCCGGACCAGCAGGCCGCGTCCGGCGCTGGACACCAGCAGATGGCGCGCGCCCTCCTGCACCGGAAAGACCGCCACGATGTCCTCGTCATTGGACAATTCGACCAGCAGGCGGATCGGCTGCCCATCGCCGCGCCCGCGCGGCAGGTCGGCGGCGCGCAAGGTGAACGCCCGGCCGTCGGTCGCGAAGAAGCACAGCCGGTCGGTGGACTGGCATTCCACCGCCAGGCGGAACCCGTCGCCTTCCTTGAATTTCTGCGCCGCCGGGTCGATGCCATGCCCGCGCACGGTCTTGACCCAGCCCCGCGCCGACAGGATCAGGGTCAGGGGCTCGCGGTCCACGGCTTCGACAACCGACACGTCGACCGCGCGCGGCGGTTCGGCCAGTTCGCTGCGCCGCCTGCCCAGCGGGCCGGCGCCGAACGCCTTGCGGATGGCCTTGATCTCGTCGGAAATCCGGCTCCAGCGCAACGCGTCGCTGTCCAGCAAGGCCGTCAGGTCCGCGCGCTCGGCCGTCAGTTCGGCGTGCTCCTTGCGGATCTCCAGCTCCTCCAGCCGGCGAAGGCTACGCAGGCGCATGTTCAGGATCGAATCGGCCTGCAATTCGGTCAGGGAAAACGTGGCCATCAGGCTGGCCTTCGCATCGTCCTCCTCACGGACGATGCGGATGACCTCGTCCAGATTCAGATAGACCGCCAGGAACCCGTCCAGGATCTCCAGCCGGCGATCGACCGAGTGCAGGCGATGGCGGCTGCGCCGTTGCAGGACCTCGTGCCGGTGATCCAGCCACGCCTGCAGCACCTCGCGCAGGCTCCGCACGCCGGGCACCCGGTCCGCGCCCAGCACGTTCATGTTCAGGCCGAACCGGCTTTCCAGCGCGGTGGCGCGGAACAGCGTCTCCATCAGCACTTCGGGTTCCACCCCGCGCGATTTCGGTTCCAGCACCAGGCGGATATCGATGGTGCTCTCATCGCGGATATCGCCCAGAAGCGGCAGCTTCTTCTGTTCCATCAGATCGGCGATCTGTTCGATCAGGCGCGATTTCTGGACCTGATACGGGATTTCCGTAATCACGATCTGCCAGGTGCCGAAACGCCCCGGCTCGACCGCCCACCGGGCACGGATCCGCAGGCTGCCGCGCCCGGTCTCATATGCCTGCAACAGGGTCGCGCGGTCCTCGACGATCAGCCCCCCGGTCGGAAAATCGGGGCCGGGCATCAGCTCCATCAACTCGGCCACCGACGCCTGCGGCTTGCGGATCAGCAGCATCGCGGCCGAACAGATCTCACCGACATTGTGGGGCGGGATGCTGGTCGCCATGCCGACGGCGATCCCTGCCGCCCCGTTCGCCAGCAGGTTCGGAAAGGCCGACGGCAGGACGACCGGCTCCTGCTCCTCGCCATCGTAGGTGGGGCGGAAATCGACCGAGTCGTCGTCGATTCCCTCCAGCAGGGCCTGGGCGACCGCGGTCATCCTGGCCTCGGTGTAGCGCATCGCCGCCGCGTTATCGCCGTCGATCGACCCGAAATTGCCCTGGCCCTCGACCAGCGGATAGCGAACGGCGAAATCCTGCGCCAGACGCACCAGCGCCTCGTACACCGAGGCATCGCCATGCGGATGGTACTTACCGATGACGTCGCCGACCACGCGGGCGCATTTCTTGAACCCCGCCGACGGGTCCAGCCGCAACTGCCGCATCGCGTAGATCATCCGCCGGTGCACGGGCTTCAGCCCGTCGCGCACGTCCGGCAGCGACCGCGACATGATGGTGGACATCGCATAGGCCAGATACCGTTCGCTCAAGGCGTCGGCGAGCCTGGTTTCCTCGATATGACCTCTGGTATCCACTGACATGCATGTCCTCCGTCAGGGGAACAGATAGAGAAAAGAGCAGATTTGTCCATCGGTCGGACACGGAAAGAACGCCATCGTCCAACCGGGGGGTCAGCCGCCGCCGGCCGCGTCCCCATCCGGCATGGCGTCCACCAGATCGACCAGCCGCAGCCGCGCCGCCGGCAGGCCGCGATGGTGCTGGCCGAAGGCGTCGCGCGCCAGGAAATGCCCGGTCAGGCGCAGCCCGTCCCGCCAGTCGCGCACCGTGCCGGGGTCCGACGGGTCGAGAAACAGCGGCGGCAGACGCAGAAGCCGCGCCTTCCATGCCCCCGCCCCGGCGTCGCAGACCGCCCGGCCGGTGCGCGGCGACACCCAGGCCAAGCCATCCGCCTGTCCCGTGACCGCGCAGGCCGACAGGTCCATCCCGTACCCCAGGTCGGTCAGCAGGCTGGCCTCCCACCGCAGCAACGCCGCCATGCCGCCCCATGACGCCATCTCGGGCTCGAGGCTGAGGAGGCTGAGGAATCGGGTCAGCAGATGAAAGATCCGGGGACAGGGCTCGCGTTCGGGCAGGCTGCCGTCGGCCACCGCGCAGGCCGAGGCCAGCATCGCCAGCGCCAGCGGCGCGGACAGCAGCCGCGCTGCCGATCCATGCACCAGTTCCGCCGACAGCGCGCCCAACTGGTCCGCCAGGCGGCCCCGCCAGGCGGCCTTGACCAAGTTGCCCGGCTGCCACAGCGCCCGGTTCGCCCGGGCCGTGCCGCCGCGCGCCAGCCCGTGGAACACCCCGTGTTCCTCGGTCAGCAGGTGAATGATCGCACTGCTTTCGCCGTACGGGGCGGCAGAAAGCACAAGGGCGGGTGCTTCCCATTCCATCAGGAAAGCCCCGCCCCGTTCAGACTGGCGACAGCGATCAGACGCCGGCGGCCTTGGCGACCTCGGCCGCGAAGTCGTTTTCTTCCTTCTCGATGCCTTCGCCGAGCTGGAAGCGATCGAACGCCGCCAGCTTGGCGCCGGCCTTCTCGACGACCTTGCGGACGCGGCTTTCGCCGTCATGCACCCAGACCTGCTCCAGGAGGACGACTTCCTCGTAGAACTTGCGGACGCGGCCTTCGACCATCTTCTCGATGATCGCCTCGGGCTTGCCGGAAGCGCGGGCCTGCTCGATCAGCACGGCACGCTCGCGCTCCAGCAGCGCGGGGTCGACGCTGTCGACGTCCAGCGCCGCCGGACGGGTCGCGGCGACATGCATGCCGACCTGACGGCCCAGCGTCAGCAGCGCCTCGTCCTCGGTCGGGGCCTCGATGGCGGCCAGGACGCCGATCTTGCCCAGGCCCGGACGAACCGCCGAATGGATGTAGCTGGCGACGACGCCCGACGGCACGCGCAGCACGCGGGCGCGGCGGATCGACATGTTCTCGCCGATGGTGGCGATCAGGTGCGTGATCTCGTCGGCGACCGTGCGGCCGCTGTCCAGCACCACGGTCTTGATCTGCTCGAGGTCCTCGCCGGCCACCAGGGCGGCGCGGGCCACGGCTTCGACGAAATTCTGGAAGCTTTCGTTACGGGCGACGAAGTCGGTCTCGGCGTTCACCTCGACCATGGCCGCCGCCTGCGGGCCGGAGGCCACGCCGATCAACCCCTCGGCCGTCACGCGGCCGGACTTCTTCGCCGCGGCAGCCAGGCCCTTCTTACGCAGCCAGTCGATCGCGCCTTCGATCTCGCCGGCGGCCTCGTTCAGGGCCTTCTTGCAATCCATCATGCCGGCGCCGGTCTTCTCACGAAGTTCCTTCACCAGGGCTGCGGTAATCTCCGCCATATCAGTCACTCCTCAAGGCAGGCACGCGCCCTGCCATGCCGGCAGGGCGCGTCCTTGCATCTGTCACCGTGGGGCCCCGCACGCCACCCGGACAGGCCGGGCGGCCAAGGGCCCTTGTTTTCAGACCGCGGGGGCGGGCTCGGCCGCGGCGGCCTCGGCCACCGTGTCGATCGGCAGTTCCTCGGCGCCGCCGAAATCCTGGCCCGACGCGCCCAGTTCGGCCGAAATGCCGTCCAGCACCGCACCCGACACCAGTTCGCAATACAGGGCGATGGCGCGGATCGCGTCGTCATTGCCCGGGATCGGGAAGGTCACGCCACGCGGGTCGGAGTTGCTGTCCAGGACCGCCACGACCGGAATGCCCAGCTTGTTGGCTTCCTCGACCGCCAGCTTCTCCTTGTTCGTGTCGATCACGAACAGGATGTCCGGCAGGCCGCCCATCTCCTTGATGCCGCCCAGCGAACGCTCCAGCTTCTCGCGGTTGCGGGTGATGTCCAGGACTTCCTTCTTGGTCAGCCCGTGGGTGTCGCCGCCCAGCATGTCGTCGATCTGGCGCAGACGCTTGATCGAGCCCGTGATGGTCTTCCAGTTGGTCAGCATGCCGCCCAGCCAGCGGTGGTTGACGTAATACTGGCCCGACCGCTTCGCCGCCTCGGCGATCTGGTCCGCGGCGGCGCGCTTGGTGCCGACGAACAGCACGCGCCCGCCACCGGCGACGGTGTCGCGAATCGCCTTCAGCGCGCGGTCCAGCATCGGCACCGTCTGCTGCAGGTCGATGATGTGAACCTGGTTGCGGACACCGAACAGGAACGGCGCCATGCGCGGGTTCCAGCGGCGGGTGTGGTGTCCGAAATGGACGCCGGCCTCGAGCAGCTGGCGCATCGTGAAATCGGGCATAGCCATGATCGGCCAAATCCTTGTCTTCTGGTTGGTCCTCCGTGAAGCGCCGGTCCCGTACGGAACACCAGAGGCACTGCTTCACGTGCGAATTGCCAGCCTAGTGGCTGACGGGCGTGGATATGACGATTTTTCCCGCGCAATGCAAGCGCCGGGGCGCGGGCGCTATCTCTGCTCCACCCTGCCGACGCCCTCGACGGCGCGAATCATATGGGCGATGCGCGGCGTCACCCGGTAGGCGCCGCTCAGCGTCACCTCGACATCGCGCGTCTCGGCGACCGACGGCAGCAGCACGATCCGCCCCCGCCCGCCGCGCTCCTCGGCCAGGATGGCGTGGATCGGGGCGATGGCGTCCTCGCGGTCGAACCAGACGCGCAGTTCGGCGGCGGCGTCGGCGGCCGCCTGTTCCAGCCCCACCACGTCGCTGGCGGTGATTCGCAGCGCCTCGCCATCCAGGCGCAGGTCCGCCGTCACCAGCACGGCATTGCCGGCCGTCAGCACCTCGCGCGAGCGGGACAGGACCTCGGAGAAGAACGTGACCTCGCATCCGCCGCTGGCGTCCGACAGCCGCACCCAGGCCATCTTGCTGCCGGTGCGGGTCGGGCGTTCCTTGCGGTCCACCACGCAGCCCGCGATCTTCACCCGCGTCAGCCCCGCCTGGGCCGCGGCCTCCAACCCGGTGGCGCGCACGGCGCCCAGGCGGCGCATCAGCGGGCCGTAGGAATCCAGCGGGTGGGCGGTCAGATGGAAGCCGATGGCCTCGGCCTCCATGCCCAGGCGCTCGAATTCCGGCCAGTCGGAAAGGACGGGCAAGCGCAGCGGCTCGGCCGCCGGGGTGTCGCCGCCGCCGCCGAACAGGCCGATCTGCCCGCTAGCGGCCTCCTGCGCCTGGGCGTTCGCCCGCCGCAGCACGGTCTCGGCCGCCGCCGCGACCAGCGCGCGATTGGGCACCATGGTGTCGAACGCCCCGGCCTTGGCCAGATTCTCGATCTGCATCTTGTTCAACTGGCGCGGGTCCACGCGCGCCGCCAGGTCGGCCAGGTCGGTGAAGGGCCGCGCGCCCCGCGCCGCGACCAGCGCCTCCATCGCCGAGAACCCGACCTTCTTGACCGCCGCCAGCGCGTAGCGAATGCCCAGCGTGCCGTCCGGCCGCCGTTCGACGGTGAAATCCGGCCCCGACGCATTGATGTCCGGCGGCAGGACGGAAATGCCCAGGCGCTCGGCCTCCTGCCGCAGGGCGGCCAGCTTGTCGGTCTTTTCACGCGCCAGCGACATGCAGGCCGCCAGGAAGGCCACGGGGTGGTTCGCCTTCATCCACGCCGTCTGGTACGACACCAGCGCATAGGCGGCGGCGTGCGACTTGTTGAACCCGTAGTCGGCGAACTTGGCCATCAGGTCGAACACCTCGACCGCCTTGTCGCGGTCGATGCCGCGCCCCACCGCGCCCTCGGTGAAGATCTCGCGCTGGGTGTCCATCTCCGCGCGGATCTTCTTGCCCATCGCGCGGCGCAGCAGGTCGGCCCCACCCAGGCTGTAGCCCGCCATCTTCTGGGCGATCTGCATCACCTGTTCCTGATAGACCATGATGCCGTAGGTCTCGGACAGGATGTCGCGGATTTCCTCGTGCGGGGGCTCCCAGGCCTCGCCGTGCTTGCGGCGGCAATAATCGGGAATGTTGGCCATCGGGCCGGGGCGGTAGAGCGCCACCGCCGCGATCAGGTCCTCCAGCCGCGTCGGGCGCATCTGCTTCAGGACGTCGCGCATGCCCGCGCCTTCGAACTGGAACACGCCGCCGGTGTCGCCCCGCGCCAGCATCTCGTACGTCAGGGCGTCGTCCAGCGGCAGCATCGACAGGTCGACCGTCACGTCGAGCCCTTTCAGGAACTGGACGGCGCGTTGCAGGATGGTCAGCGTCGTCAGGCCCAGGAAGTCGAACTTCACCAGCCCCGCCTGCTCGACGAACTTCATGTTGTACTGGGTGACCAGCATGTCGCTCTTGGGATCGCGATAGAGCGGGACCAGTTCCACCAGCTTCCGGTCGCCGATCACCACGCCGGCGGCGTGGGTGCTGGCGTGGCGGTACAGACCTTCCAGCTGCAGGCCGATTTCCATCAGCCGGCGCAGCGCCTCGTCGGTGTCGCGCATTTCCTGCAGGCGCGGTTCGCCGTCGATCGCCTGCTTCAGCGTCACCGGCTTGGCCGGGTTGTTCGGAATCAGTTCCGCGACCTTGTTGACCATGCCGAACGGCAGGCCCAGCACGCGGCCCACGTCGCGCACGGCGGCGCGGGCCTGCAATTTTCCGAAGGTGATGATCTGCGCCACCCGGTCCGGGCCATATTCGCCCCGGACATAGCGGATCACCTCATCCCGACGGTCCTGGCAGAAGTCGATATCGAAATCGGGCATCGACACGCGTTCGGGGTTCAGGAACCGCTCGAACAGCAGGTTGAAGGGAATCGGGTCGATATCGGTGATCGTCAGCGCCCACGCCGCCAGCGACCCTGCCCCCGACCCGCGTCCCGGCCCCACCGGGATGTCATGCGCCTTCGCCCACTGGATGAAGTCGGCAACGATCATGAAATAGCCGGGGAAACCCATCTTCGCGATGATATCCAGCTCGAACGTCAGGCGGTCCTGATAGAGCCGCCGGGTGTCGTCATCCGGGTTCAGCCGCTGCAACCGCTGGTCCAGCCCCGCGATCGCCATGGCGCGCAGGGTCTGCTCCTCGGTCGCGCCCGGCGCCACCTTGGGGCAGACCGGCAGCAGGGGCTTGCGCGTTTCCACCCGCACCGCGCACCGCCGGGCGATGGCCAGCGTATTGTCGCAGGCCTCGGGCAGGTCGGCGAACAGCGCCCGCATCGCCTCGGGCGGCTTGAACCAGTGTTCGGGCGTCACCCGCCAGCGGTCGCGCTCGGCCATCGTGCGGCCCTGCGCGATGCACAGCAGGGCGTCATGCGCCTCGTACATGTCGGGCCGGGGGAAGAAGCATTCGTTGGTGGCGACCAGCGGCAGGCCCCGCCGGTCGGCCAGCGCGATCATCCCCGGCTCCACCGCGCGCTCGACCGGCAGCCCGTGACGATGCAGTTCCACCACCAGCCGGTCGCCGAAGGATTCGTGCAGGCGGTCCAGCAGCCGGGCGGCCTCGTTCTCCTGCCCCTCGGCCAGCAGGCGGAACAGCGGGCCGCGCGTGCCGCCGGTCAGCAGGATCAGCCCTTCGGCGCGTTCGCACAGCAGGTCCAGCGGCACGGTCGGTTCCGCCGTGTCCCCTTGCAGGAAGCCCGACGAGGACAGGAATTGCAGGTTCAGCAGCCCGACGTCGTCCTGCGCCAGCAGCACCACCGGCTCGGCCGGCTGCCCCGGCTTGTCGCAGCGGGGCGGCAGGCCGACCTGGCAGCCGATGATCGGCTGCACCCCCTTGCCCGAGCAATATTGCGAAAATTCCAGCGCCCCGAACAGATTGCCGGTATCGGTGATCGCGGCCGCCGGCATCCGCATCTGCTGCGCCAGCGCCGCGATATCGGCAACCCGGATCGCCCCCTGGCTCAGGGAGTAGGCGGAATGGATGCGAAGATGGACGAAATCGGCATGGGACATGCCGTCATTGTATCACGACCCGTCCTGTCCCGCGCCGATTCTCCGCCCTGGCCGGGCAGGACAGGTCGGGCGTTGCCCGAACCCACCCATTACCCAGATCCGGGGCCTGAGGCCCTGGACCCCGATCGTCAGTCGGGCGACATCTCCACCAACCGTCCGTCGCACAGGGTCACCACCCGGTCCATGCGGGCGGCCAGCGCGGCATTGTGGGTGGCGATCAATGCCGCCACCCCCTCACCCCGCACCATCCGCAGCAGCTCATCGAACACCGCGTCGGACGTGTGGACGTCCAGGTTGCCGGTCGGTTCGTCCGCCAGCAGGATGCCGGGACGATTGGCCAGGGCGCGCGCGATGGCCACGCGCTGCTTCTCGCCGCCCGACAGGCGGCCGGGCAGATGCTCCAGCCGGTGCGCCAGCCCGAACGAACCCAGCAGCGCATCGGCACGCACCCGCGCGTCGGCACGGCGCACGCCCGCGATCATCTGCGGCAGCATCACGTTTTCCCGCGCCGTGAATTCGGGCAGCAGGTGATGGAACTGATAGACGAACCCGATCTGCCGGCGACGGATGGCCGTCCGCTCGCCATCGCCCAGGCGCCCGGCTTCCTCGCCGCCCACCACGACACGGCCGCGATCCGGCGCTTCCAGCAGGCCGGCCAGATGCAGCAGGGTGGATTTTCCGGTGCCCGACGGCGCGACCAGCGCCACGATCTCGCCCGCACGAAGCTCCAGATCCACGCCCCGCAGCACCTTCAGCGTCTCGTCCCCGCTGCGGAACGTGCGTTCCACACCGTCCAGAACCAGGGGGGCCACGTCGATTGCGGCCTTATTCATGACGCAGGGCCTCCACGGGGTCGGTCCGCGCCGCGCGCCAGGACGGGTAGAGCGTGGCCAGAAGCGACAGGACCAGCGCCATCACGATGACCTCGAACACCTGCGACCAGATCAGCTTCGCGGGCAGGTGCTCAAGGTAATAGATCTCGGGATTGAACAGGTTGGTGCCGGTCAGCGATTGCAGGACCTGGCGGATGCGCTCGATATTCAGGCTGAAGGCGATGCCCAGCGCCGTGCCCGCCGCCGTGCCCGTCACGCCCACCGAGGCCCCGCACATCAGGAAGATCCGCATGATCGCCCCCCGGCTGGCGCCGAGGGTACGCAGCACGGCGATGTCCCCGGTCTTGTCCTTCACCATCATAATCAGCGACGAGATGACGTTGAACGCCGCGACCAGGATAATCAGGGTCAGGATCAGGAACAGCACGTTCTGTTCCACCTGCACCGCGCCGAAGAAGGCGTTGTTGCTCTGTGTCCAGTCCAGCACCCGCAGGCGGGCATCCCCCAGCGCGCGCTCGATCTCCATGCGGATCGGCTGCACATTGGTCGCATCGCGGGTCGTGACCTGGATCTGCGTAACCTGGTCCGGCATCTCGAAATAGATCTGCGCGGCCGGCAGCGGCAGGAAGACGTAGCTGGCATTGTAATCGTTCATGCCGGCGTCGAAGATCCCCACCACATGATAGGCCCGCACGCGCGGCACGGTGCCGAACGCGGTCGCCGCCCCGTTCGGCGACACCAGCGTCAGCTTCGAGCCCACCGACAGGCCGGCCCGTTCGGCCAGGGTCACGCCGATGACGATCGCATCGTTGCCCTGGTAGCCGTCCAGCGACCCGGCGACCAGCGAACCGCTGATTTCATGCAGGTCGCGCAACCCCTGCTGCGTCATGCCCCGGACCAGGCCGCCGGTATTGTACGAACCGGAATTCAGCAGCACCTGACTCTCGATCAGCGGGGTCGCGGTCACCACGCCGGGGACCTGGCGCACCGTGGCCGCCAGATCGTCGTAATTCTGGATGGTCCGCGTCAGCCCGAAGACGCTCAGATCGCCGTTCAGCCCCAGGATCCGGCCCATCAGGTCGGCCTTGAAGCCGTTCATCACCGACATGACGATAATCAGCGTCGCCACCCCCAGCGCGATGCCGATCAGCGAGAAGATGGCGATCACCGAGACGAACCGTTCCCCCTTGCGCGCGCGCAGGTACCGGCCGGCCACCGCCCGTTCGAACGGACCGAACATCGTCAGGCCGCGGTCACGCGGACAATCGCCTCGTCCACCGTCAGTTCGAACCGCGCGCCGTCCTGCCGGCGCTTCAGTTCCACCTTGCCTTCCTTGGCCCCGCGCGGGCCGACGATGATCTGCCACGGATGGCCCATCAGGTCGGCGTCGGCGAATTTCACGCCCGCACGCTCGGCCCGGTCGTCGTACAGGAAGGCACCCGGCGCCGCCGCGTACAGCGTCTCGCAGATCGCATCGCAGGCGACGTCGCCGGTCTTCAGGTTCAGGATGGCCGCGCGGAACGGCGCCACGCTGTCGGGCCAGATGATCCCGTTCTCGTCATGGCTGGCCTCGATGATCGCGGCGACCAGGCGCGACACGCCGATGCCGTACGACCCCATCTCGGGATAGAGCGGCGCGCCGTCGGGGCCGCTGACGGTGATGTCCATCGATTCGGTGTATTTGCGGCCGAAATGGAAGATGTGGCCGACCTCGATGCCCCTGCCCTCGCGCCGGCGTTCGGCCGGGACGCTGGTCCAGGCGGATTCGTCATGCTTCTCGTCCGTCGCGGCATAGAACGAGGTCATGCGGGTGAAGAACGCATCCAGCGACTCGCGGTCGGCGATGTCCACCGGTTCGGACAGCCAGTCCTGATCCTCGAACGCGCCGTCGAAGAACACGCCGCTTTCGCCCGTGGGCGCCAGGATCAGGAATTCATGGCTCAGCTCACCGCCGATCGGGCCGGTATCGGCCACCATCGGGATCGCCTTGACGCCCAGACGCTGGAAGGTCCGCAGATAGGCCAGCATCATCCGCCGGTAGGTATCGACCGCCGAGGCATAATCGACGTCGAAGCTGTAGGCGTCCTTCATGTAGAATTCGCGCCCGCGCATCACCCCGAAACGGGGGCGGACCTCATCACGGAACTTCCACTGGATGTGGTACAGCACCTGCGGCAGTTCGCGGTACGATTTGACGACCTGGCCGAACAGGTCGGTAATCATCTCCTCGTTGGTCGGTCCGTACAGCAGGTCGCGCTCGTGCCGGTCCTGGATACGCAGCATCTCGGGCCCGTAGGCGTCGTAGCGGCCCGAGCGCTTCCACAATTCCGCCGGCTGGATCGTGGGCATCAGCAATTCCTGCGCCCCGATGGCGTCCTGTTCCTCGCGCACGATCCGGGCGATGTTCTGCAACACCCGCCATCCGGCCGGCAGCCAGGCATAGATCCCCGCCGACGTCTGGCGCACCAGGCCGGCCCGCAACATCAGGCGGTGGGAGATGATCTGCGCCTCGGCAGGGTTCTCCTTGAGAGTAGGCAGGAAGCCACGGGACAGACGCATGCCGTTATCAACCTCGAAAAACCGGCCAGTCGCCGGACGAATCGTAGAGCAGGAAAAGACGAATACGACAGAACCCGCAGGATCGCCACGCCGGCATCGCCATGGGGGTCCCGTTATGCACAACGAACTGTGAAGCCCAAACCCCGGCCTGGCACGTTCAACAAGTCCGTGAAGCAGGTGACAGGCCCGGTCGGGACTCCTACAGTCCCACCCGTCCAATCCGGTTGTCAGGATCTGCCGGGTTTAGGGAAAAAACGTCCGGGAACGGCAGAAAGGGCAAGCGCCTTTTCTGCCGTAATCCTGTGGGCCCGTCAGACGCGCAGCAGGTGAACGTCGACCAGCGGGCGCTTCTGCAATTTGCGCCCCAGCGCACGACGCAGGGCGGTCTTCGCGGCCTCGCGGAACGTGGTGTCGTCCCGGCGCAGTTCATCGGGGATCTCGTCCAGCGCGTCGCCGAATTCCTCGGTCATGCGGGCGGTTTCCGGGTCCTCGGGGTCCAGCAGGCCGGGCGCGCTGACCTTGGGGTCGCCGATCAGGTAGCCTTCGTCATCCACCGCGAAGCTGCCGATGACCATGCCGTTGAACAGCATGCGCCTGCGGGCGGCCAGCACGCCGCCGTTCATCGGCAGCAGGCGCCCGCCATCCAGCACCAGGCGGCCGGTCGGCGCGGTGTCCACGACCTCGACCGCGCCCGGCGACAGGTTCAGGATATCGCCGTCTTCCAGCAGGATCGGCGTCACGCCCTTTTCGCGCGCGATGGCCGCGTTGGCGGTCAGATGACGCCATTCGCCATGCACCGGCACCGCATAGCGCGGCCGCACCAGGTCGAACAGGCGGCGCACGTCGCCGCCGGTCGCATGGCCCGACACATGGACCAGATGGTCCCGGTCGGTCAGCACCCGCACGCCGCGCCGGGTCAGGTTGTCCTGCACCTGCATGACCGCCTGCTCGTTCCCCGGGATCATCCGGCTGCTGTAGATGACGGTATCGCCCTCGCCCAGCGAGATGTTGGGATGGGTATCACTGGCGATGCGCGACAGGGCGGAACGGGGTTCGCCCTGGCTGCCGGTGATAATCAGCACGATCGAATCATCCGCCACCGAATTGACCTCCTGTTCGGACAGGAAGGGCGGCACGTCGGACAGATAGCCGCATTCGCGCGCCGCCAGGTCGAGGTTACGCAGCGACCGGCCGACGATGGCGACCGACCGCCCCGCCGCCTGGGCGGCCTTGGCGATCGTCTCCACCCGCGCCACGTTGCTGGCGAAGCAGGTCACGGCGATCCGTCCCGTCAGCGACCCGATCAGGTCGGTCATGCCGCGGCGCACATCGGCCTCGGACGCCGACGGGCCTTCGGTCATCACGTTGGTGCTGTCGCACACCATGGCCAGGACGCCCTCATCCCCCAGCGCCTCGAACGCGGCGGTGTCGGTCGGCGGGCCGACCATCGGGGTGGGGTCCAGCTTCCAGTCGCCGGTGTGGACAATGACGCCGTGCGGCGTCCGCAGAACCAGCGCCTGGGCCTCGGGCACCGAATGGGTGACGGGGATGAAACCGATATCGAACGGCCCGACGTCGAAGCGCGCCCCCGGCGCGATCACATGGATCTTCACCTGCTGCTGCAGATGCGCCTCGCTCAGCTTGCGCCGCAGAACGGCGGCGGCGAAGGGCGTCGCATAGATCGGGCAGCCCAGGCGGGGCCACAGATGGGCCACCGCCCCCAGATGGTCCTCATGCGCGTGGGTGATGACCAGCCCCGCGAGGTCCTTCTTGCGCTCGACGATAAAGACCGGGTCGGGCATCAGGATCTCGGCCTCGGGCGTGTCGTTGCCGCTGAAACCGATACCGCAATCCACCGCCAGCCACGTGGACCCCAGCCTGTAGAGGTTGAGATTCATGCCGATCTCGCCCGTTCCGCCCAAAGGCAGAAAGGCCAGACCATCACTCACATCGTTCATAACCAATCCTTCTGTACCTTGAATCCTGCCAGTACCATGGCCGTTGCCGGTGTCCTGGCGTTGCCTGTCTTCACTCATCGCGGGCATGGAGTACGCCCGCCACAATCCACACCCCTTCGGGGGTCAATCACCTCGGTATCGGCCTGCATGGGCGCATTCGAAGCGCATCGGAGCCGGAGAACCATCGCCGGAACCCGGTTCGGGTTCGTCCTGGCCATCCTCTCGACGAGCACCCCGATCCACCGCCGGACCGTACCTGCCGTTATGTCGCCGCCGCGATTCCGCCGCCGGCCGGAGGCGCCGTCGCCCCCCGGTCCAGCAGCAGGATCTCGCCGGCTGAAATCCGTCTCGTCCCGTCGGCACACCGCAGCAGGAGCAGTCCCTGCGCGTCGAGACCTTCGAACGAACCTTCTACCTGCCCGCTTTCCCCGCGCACCACAAGCCTTGTCCCCAAGGGGTGGGCGCGGTCCAGCCACGCCTGCCGGATCGGGGCGAAGCCCGCGCCCGCACAGATCGCCATCCAGCGGTCCAGCCCGTCGCAGATCCCCTGCGCCACGACGTCGGGCGCGGGCGGCGGACCATGCTCCGCGACACAGGCCAGATCGCGGCCGGGAATGGGGGGAGCCACGCGCAGATTGGCGCCGAACCCGATGACCACCCACCGCCCACCGGGATCTCCCCCGGATTCGATCAGGATGCCGGCGGCCTTACGCCCGTCCAGCAGCACATCGTTCGGCCATTTCAGTCGCATGCAGTCCGGGTCGGGGATCCACGGCGCCAGTGCGTCGTAAAACGCCAGGCTGGCGATAAAGGGCCACAGACCCGCTGGCCAGGCCCCTTCCCCCTCGGGCCGCAGCAGCACGGAAAAGGCCAGGTTGCCCCCGGGGTCCTGCCAGTCCCGCCCCCGGCTGCCCCGGCCGCGAAGCTGCCGCCGGGCCAGGACGGCCAGGCCGGCGGCCTCGCCCGCCTGGGCGCGCTCCAGGCATAAGTCGGAGGTCGATCCCAGTTCGTCGTGGATGTCCAGCCGCCAGGGCGTCACCTGAACAAGGCCGCCGCCGCCGCCTGCGCCGCCGTCGAGACCGGGCCCAGCACCAGCAGGAAGCCGACTGTCGCGACCCCCATGCCCAGCGACACGAACGACAGCGACAGCGGCCGCCGGTCGAAGGCCGGCGCGGCCTCGTCGAAGAACATCACCTTCACGATACGCACGTAATAGAACGCCCCGATCACGCTGCTGACGACGCCGATCGCCGCCAGGGCATACAGATGGGCATTGACCGCCGCGTAGAACACCATCAGCTTGCCGAAAAATCCGGCCAGCGGCGGGGCGCCCGCCATGCTGAACATGAAGATCGCCATCGCCATCGCCAGCCCCGGATCGGTCCTGCCCAGGCCCGACAGGTCGGCGATGGCGGTGACGCCACGCCCCTTGCGGCGCATGGCGATAATCACCGCGAACGCCCCCACGTTCATCAGCAGGTAGGTCGTCAGATAGACCAGCGTGCCACGCATGCCCTCGGCCGTACCGGCGCTCAGCCCCATCAGCGCGTAGCCCATGTGGCCGATCGACGAATAGGCCATCAGCCGCTTGATGTCGGTCTGCGGGATCGCCGCCAGCGACCCGAACAGCATGGAGACGATGGAAATCCCCTCGACCAGGATCTGCCATTGCGGCGAGACATGCCCGAACGGCCCGGCCATCACCCGCAGCAGCAGGGCGAACGCCGCGATCTTGGGCGCGCCGGCCATGAAGGCCGTCACCGAACTCGGCGCCCCCTGGTAGACGTCGGGCGTCCACATATGGAACGGCACCGCCGACAGCTTGAAGGCCAGCCCCGCCAGCATGAAGACGATCCCGAACATCAGGCCCATCGGCACGGCCGAGGTCGTGCTCATCGCCGTCTGGATGCCACCATATTCAAGCGTCCCCGCGAAGCCGTAGACCAGCGCGATGCCGTACAGCAGCAGGCCCGACGCCAGCGACCCCAGGACGAAATACTTCAGTCCGGCCTCGGCCCCCGCCACCTCGTCCCGCGCGAAGGCGCACAGGATGTAGATGGCCAGCGAGGACAGTTCCAGGCCGATGAACAGGGTCATCAGATTCTCGGACGACGCCATCATCATGGTGCCCAGCGTCGAGAACAGCAGCAGAACGGGAAATTCGAACCGTTCGACCTTCATCTCGCGGGCATAGCCGACCGTCAGCATGGTCGCCAGCCCCCCGCCCGCCAGGCTGAGGATCTTCATGAAGCGCGAGAAATCGTCATTGACGAAGATATGGTTGTACCCGACCCCGTCCCTGGACGTCAGGACCAGGAAACCGGTCACCAGGAACGCGCCGATCGTCAGCATGGAGCAGGAGAAGAAGGATTGCTCCTTCTGCACCACGCCGTAGACCAGGATGGCAAGGCCGCAGACCGTCAGCACGATTTCCGGCAGGGCAAGTGTCCAGTTCATCGATTCACACCCGTTTCCCGGAGATCAGTGGAAGATCAGCATGGTGGTGACGAGCACCACCAGGCCGATCAGCATCGTGAAGGCATAGACCGCGATCGACCCGGTCTGGGTCCGCACCGCCTGGCCGGCGGTACCCACCGTCATGCGGGCCAGTCCCTGCGGGATGCCTTCGATCACGCCCTCGTCCGCGCCCTTCCACAACAGGCGCGCCAGCGCGCGGTAGGGACGGACGAAGATCAGGTCATAGAGTTCGTCGAAATACCATTTGTTCAGCAGGAACAGGTACAGCGGCCGCAGGCTGGCCGCCAGCGTCGCTGGAATGGCGGGGCTGGCGATGTAGCACACGTAGGCGACCAGGATGCCGGCCACCCCCGCGAACGTCGGCATCAGCGCGATCAGTTCGGGCGTCTGCTCCAGCGTCTCGACGATCGTGTTGCCCGGGGCGTTGACGATGGCGCCGTTCCAGAAGGCCGCCTGGCCGGAGCCGACATAGTACGGCGCAAGAAGGATGCCGCCCAGCACCGCGCCGATGCCCAGCAGCACCAGCGGCAGCGTCATCGAGACCGGGCTTTCATGCGCGCCTTCATACAGATGCGGGTCGCGCGGCGTGCCGTGGAAGACCAGGAACAGCAGGCGCCAGCTATACAGCGCCGTCAGGAAGGCGGTCACGCAGCCCAGCGTCCAGGCGTAGAACCCCAGGCCGCTGTGCGCCATCCAGGCCGCTTCCAGGATCGCATCCTTCGACCAGTAGCCCGCGAAGGGAAAGATGCCCGCCAGCGCCAGGCTGCCCGCCCACATCGCGCCATAGGTCAGCGGGATCTTCTTCCACAGGCCGCCCATGCGGAACATGTCCTGTTCGTCGTGGACGGCGTGGATGACCGAACCCGCGCCCAGGAACAGCAGCGCCTTGAAGAACGCATGCGTCGTCAGGTGGAACATGGAGGCCTGGTACGCCCCCACCCCGGCCGCGACGAACATGTAGCCAAGCTGCGAACAGGTGGAATAGGCGATCGTCCGCTTGATGTCCGGCTGCACCAGCCCGACCGTCGCGGCGAAGAAACAGGTCGTCGCCCCGATGAACAGGATGAAGGCCTTGGTCGCGGGCGCGAATTCGATCAGCGGCGACATGCGCGCCATCAGGAACACGCCGGCGGTCACCATGGTCGCCGCATGGATCAGGGCGGACACCGGCGTGGGCCCTTCCATCGCATCCGGCAGCCAGGTGTGCAGGAACAGCTGCGCCGACTTGCCCATCGCACCGATGAACAGCAGCATGCAGATGATCTCGTAGACCCGGTGGGTGCCGAACAGCATGTAGGTGTCGTCCCCATGCGCGGGAACCAGGGCAAAGATGTTGTCGTAGGTGACCGAGCCGAATTCGACGAACAGCAGGGCGATCCCCACCATGAAGAAAAGGTCGGCGACGCGGTTGACCACGAAGGCCTTGATCGCCGCATTGACCGCGCTGGGCCGGTCGTACCAGTAGCCGATCAGCAGGTAGCTGGCCAGGCCGACCCCTTCCCACCCGAAGAACAGCTGCACCAGGTCGTTGGACGTGACCAGCATCAGCATCGCGAAGGTAAAGAGCGAAAGGTACGAGAAGAACCGGTAGGTCGGCGTCGTCTCATGCCCCATGTAGCCGGTGCTGTAGAGATGCACGAGCGCCGACACGCCGGTCACCATCGCCACCATCGACAGCGACAGCGTGTCCAGGCGTAGCGTCCAGGCGGCATGGAAGCTGCCCGCGCGGATCCAGTCGGCCAACAGCACGACCACCGGTGTCGCCCCGGACTGCAACGCCAGCCCCAGCGCGCCGATCCCGCACAGGGCAGCCACGATCATCAGGCCCGTCGTCAGGATCTGGGCCAACCCGTCACCGATCAGCCGACCGAACAGCCCCGCCACGACCGAGGCGAACAGGGGGCCGAGAACCGCGATCTCGAAAAGGTAGGATGCCGTTTCCATGATCCGCTCAACCCTTCATCATCGTAATGTCTTCGACCTCGATCGACCCGCGATTGCGGAAATAGACGGTCACGATCGCAAGCCCGATCGCGGATTCGGCGGCCGCGATGGTCAGGACGAACAAGGTGAAGACCTGCCCCGACAGATCGCCGAGCGCCGACGAGAACGCGACGAAGTTCAGATTGGCCGACAGCAGGATCAGCTCGATCGACATCAGGATGATGATGACGTTCTTGCGGTTCAGGAAAATCCCGAAGACGCCCAGCACCAGCAGGATGGCGCTGACCGTCAGGTACGGGCCGATGCCGATGCTTCCCAGTCCGCCGGTCATTGGCCCAGCCCTCCCTTCCTGTCGTCGCCGGCCGGGGCGGCCTGGGGCACGGCCTCGGCCGTCACCCCGTACGATCCGGGGACCGAAGCGACGTAATAGGATTTGTCCGGTCGGCGGAAACCGCCGAGTTCCGCGACGCCCCGCCCCAGCGGCAGGGCCATCATCTCGACCGATTCCGCGGCCGTGCGTTCATGCTGGCGGTCGATATTCTGCCGCCGTCCCATCGGGCGCTCGCGCAGGGTCAGCACGATGGCGCCGATCATGGCCACCAGCAGCACGACGCCGCAGGCTTCGAACAGGAAGACGTAATGGGTATACAGCACGTCCCCCAGCGCCGCCGTGTTGGTCCGGCCCGGCGCCGGCACCAGATGGGGCACGTCGGCGATGTTGGCCGCGATCCGCCAGTGCCCGAACGCCAGCGCCAGTTCCGCGAACAGCACGCCGCCGACCGCCGCCCCGAAGGGGGCGTAGCGCTGCAATCCCTCGCGCATCCGGGTGAAGCGCACATCCAGCATCATCACGACGAACAGGAACAGCACCGCGACCGCGCCGACATAGACGATGACCAGGATCATCGCCAGGAACTCGGCCCCCGCGATCAGGAACAACCCTGCCGCGTTGAAGAAGGCCAGGATCAGGAACAGAACGGAATGGACCGGGTTGCGGGCGCTGACCACCATTCCGGCCGACAGGACCAGCACCGTCGCGAAGACATAGAAGACGATTTGGGTCATTGTCGCTGACCTTGCTGCCGCATGGATTTTTCCTCCTCCAGCCGGGGGCCGGATCTCTCAACGATAAGGCGCATCGAGTTCCAGCCGCCGCGCCAGGACGCTCTCCCAGCGATCGCCGTTGGCGAGCAGCTTGTCCTTGTTGTACATGAGCTCCTCCCGCGTTTCGGTCGCGAACTCGTAATTCGGCCCCTCGACGATCGCATCCACCGGGCAGGCTTCCTCGCACAGGCCGCAATAGATGCATTTCGTCATGTCGATGTCGTAGCGCGTGGTGCGCCGCGACCCGTCGTCACGGGGTTCGGATTCGATGGTGATGGCTTCCGCCGGGCACGTCGCCTCGCACAGTTTGCAGGCGATGCAGCGTTCCTCGCCATTGGGGTAGCGGCGCAGTGCGTGCTCGCCCCGGAAGCGGGGCGACAGCGGCCCCTTTTCGTAAGGATAGTTGATCGTCGCCTTGGGCTTGAAGAAGGCCCGCAGCGTCGCCCCCATCCCGGCCACCAGTTCGGCCAGAAGGAAGGAACGGACCGTCCGGTCGAGATGTCCCATCAGCTTGCTCCTCCCTGGGGCAGCAGCCCGGTGGCCAGCAGGAAGCCTGCCGTCAGCACCATCCAGACCAGCGAGAACGGAAGGAACACCTTCCATCCCAGCCGCATGAGCTGGTCGTAGCGGTAGCGCGGGAACGTCGCGCGCACCCAGATGAAGACGAACAGGCAGAACAGGATTTTCGCGATCAGCCACAGCGGCCCCGGAATCCAGGTGAATGGCGCAAGCCCCACCGGCGGCAGCCAGCCGCCCAGGAACAGGATGCTGACCATGCCCGACATCAGGAACATGTTGGCGTATTCGCCAAGGAAGAACAGGCCGAAGGCCAGCGCCGAATATTCGACGAAGAAGCCGGCCACCAGCTCGCTCTCGCCTTCGGGCAGATCAAACGGCGCGCGGTTGGTTTCCGCCAGCGCCGAAATGAAGAAGACGATGAACATCGGAAACATCGGCAGGCAGAACCAGACATGGCGCTGCGCCAGCACGATGTCGTTCAGGTTCAGGCTGCCGACCGCCAGCAGGACCGAGACGATGACCAGGCCGATCGAGACCTCGTACGACACCATCTGCGCCGCCGATCGCAGGCCGCCGAGGAAGGCGTATTTCGAATTGGACGCCCACCCCGCGATCAGGATTCCGTAGACCCCCAGCGACGAGATCGCCAACAGGTACAGGATGCCCACATTGATGTTCGCCACCGCCCAGCCGTTGTTGGTGGGAATGACCGCCCATGCGACCATCGCCAGCGAGAAGGTCAGGAACGGCGCGAACAGGAACAGAAACCGGTTCGCCCCGGACGGGATCACCGTTTCCTTGGTTATCATCTTGATCGCGTCGGCAAAGGCCTGGAGCACCCCGAACGGGCCGTTCACGTTCGGCCCCTTGCGAAGCTGCATCGCAGCCATGACCTTGCGCTCGGCCAGGGTCAGGTACGCCACCCCCAGCAGCAGGGGCACCAGGACCGCCAGGGCCTCGAGGACCGTCAGAATAACCTGGCCGATCAGGGTGTGCAGAAAGAAATGCGCCACGTCGCCTTACTCCGCCGCCACCGTCCGGGGATGGACATAGATCCGCGAACATTCGCCCATCGTCGGGCTGGCCCGGCAGATGGGGTTGGTCTGATAATAATCGTCGATCACCGGCTGGAACGGCGCCGGCGACACGGCGGCCGGGTCGCCGGCCGGCCCCGTCAGGTCGGACACGCCGGCCACGTCACGGCCGCCGATGACGCGGAAGACCGGGTTGGCCGCCGCCAGGCGGTCCCGCAGGGCCTCGAGCGTGTCGTAGGGCAGCGTCTTGCCGACGACCTCGGAAAACGCCCGCAGGATCCGCCAGTCCTCGCGCGCGTCGCCCGGCGGCATGACCGCGCGGAACGATCGCTGGACCCGCCCCTCGGTATTCACATAGGTGCCCGATTTCTCGGCGAAGCTGGCGCCGGGCAGGATCACGTCGGCCCGCGCGGCGGCGGCGTCGCCGTGATGCCCCTGGTAGACGACGAAGGTCTGCGCGCCGATCTGCGCCGTATGGAATTCATCGGCGCCCAGCAGCCACAGCACGTCCACGCCGCCGCTCATCATGCCCGCGGCGCTGCGTCCGCCCGAACCGGGCAGCAGGCCCAGGTCCAGGCCCGCCACGCGGCTGGCGGCGGTGTGCAGGACGTTGAAGCCGTTCCAGTCCGGCCCGACTGCCCCGACCTCCACCGCCAGCGCCCAGCAGGCCGCCAGGATCGCCCGCGCGTCCTCGCGTACCAGCGCACCGTGGCCGACGATCATCATCGGCCGCTTCGCCGCCTTCAGCACGTCGGCGAACGGATGGCTGCCGCTCCGCAGGTCGGCCAGGATGCCAGGCCCGTCACCCAGGATCTCGGCACGATAAGTCGGATCGGCGGTCGGCTCCCCGATCATCCCGATCGGGAAGCCGCCCCGCCCGGCGGCGACGAACCGCTTGCGGATCCGGGCATTGAGCACCGGCGCCTCCTGCCGGGGGACCGATCCCACGATCAGCAGGGCGTCCGCCTCCTCGATCCCGGCGATGCCGCTGCCGAACGTATAGAATTCCCGGCGGGACACGTCGTACTGTGCGCCGTCCTGGCGGCAGTCGACGTTGGACGACCCCAGCGCCGTCATCAGGTCCTTCAGCGCCAGCATGCTTTCGGCATCGCACAGATCACCGACGATCGCGCCGATCCGCTCGCCCGCCACGCCATCCAGCCGGCGTCCGATCGCGACGAACGCATCCTGCCACGAGACGGGTTGCAGCTTGCCGTGGACGCGCACCCACGGGCGGTCCAGCCGCCGATGCTTCAGCCCGTCCATCGCGAAGCGGCCCTTGTCGGCCAGCCACTCCTCGTTCACCTCGTCATTGACGCGGGGCACGATACGCAGCACGGCGCTGCCACGGACGTGCAGGCTGGTATTGGTGCCGACGGCGTCGAACACGTCGATCGAATCGGTCCTCTTCAGCTCCCACGGGCGGGCGGTGAAGGCATAGGGCTTGGAGGTCAGCGCGCCGACCGGGCAGATGTCGATCAAATTCCCCGACAGTTCCGAGGTCAGGGCCTTTTCGACATAGTTGGTGATTTCCATGTTTTCGCCGCGCGACACGGCGCCCAGTTCGGGCACGCCCGCGATCTCGGTCGCGAAACGGACGCAGCGCGTGCACTGGATGCAGCGCGTCATCACCGTCTTGACCAGCGGGCCGAGATATTTGTCCGTCACCGCCCGCTTGGCTTCCTGGTAGCGCGAATGGTCCGCGCCATAGCCGAACGCCTGGTCCTGCAGATCGCACTCGCCGCCCTGGTCGCAGATCGGACAATCCAGCGGATGGTTGATGAGCAGGAATTCCATCACCGCGCGCCGCGCCTTGCGGACGATTTCGGTGTCGGTCAGGATTTCCATCCCTTCCGCCACCGGAAAGCCGCAGGACGCCACGGGCTTGGGCGCACGCACCACCTGCACCAGGCACATGCGGCAATTGCCCGCGACCGACAGCCGTTCGTGGAAACAGAAACGCGGGATTTCCTTGCCCGCGGCCTCGCACGCCTGCAGCGCGCTGGACCCGTTGGGAACCTCCACCTGGATTCCGTCGACGGTAACCTTCACCATCGCCCTTACTCCGCCGCCACGGGGATGCCGAGCGGCACTTGCGTGATCTGGCCGCCACCATGGGCGGCCTTGTAGGCCCGGATCCGATCTTCCATCACCGGGCGGAAATGCCGGATCAGGCCCTGGATCGGCCATGCCGCCGCGTCGCCCAGGGCGCAGATCGTATGACCCTCGACCTGGCGCGTGACCTGTTCGAGCATGTCGATTTCCTCGAGTTCCGCGCGTCCCTCGACCATCCGCTGCATGACGCGCATCATCCAGCCCGTCCCCTCGCGGCAGGGCGTGCACTGGCCGCAGCTTTCATGCTTGAAGAATTGCGAGAAGCGGGCGATGGCGCGAATGATGTCGGTGGATTTGTCCATGACGATCATGCAGGCCGTGCCCAGGCCCGACCGTTCGGCGCGCAGGCTGTCAAAATCCATCAGCACCGTCTCGCAGACCGCTTTCGGCAGGACGGGGACCGAGCAGCCGCCGGGAATGACGGCCAGCAGATTGTCCCAGCCGCCACGCACGCCGCCGCCATGCTTTTCGATGATGTCCTTCAGCGGAACGCCCAGTTCCTCCTCGAACACGCAGGGCGTGTTGACGTGGCCCGAGATGGCCATCAGCTTGGTGCCCGCGTTGTTCGGACGGCCCAGCGAGGAAAACCACGTCGCGCCGCGCCGCAGGATGGTGGACGCGACCGAGATGCTTTCCACGTTGTTCACCGTGGTCGGGCATCCATACAGCCCCATCGCCGCCGGAAAAGGCGGCTTCATCCGGGGCTGGCCCTTCTTGCCTTCCAGGCTTTCCAGCAGCGCGGTTTCCTCGCCGCAGATATAGGCGCCGGCGCCGCGATGAATGTAGAAATCGAAATCCCAGCCCGATCCGGCTGCGTTCCTGCCGATCAGGCCGGCCGCGTAGGCCTCGTCGATCGCAATCTGCAGATGCCGGGCCTCGTTGAAGAACTCGCCACGAATATAGATATAGGCCGTATGCGCGCCCATCGCGAACGAGGCGATCAGCGCGCTTTCGATCAGCTTGTGCGGCTCGTGCCGCAGGATCTCGCGGTCCTTGCAGGTGCCCGGTTCGGATTCGTCGCCGTTAATCACCAGATAATGCGGGCGGCCGTCCGAAGCCTTGGGCATGAACGACCATTTCACACCGGTCGGAAAGCCCGCCCCGCCCCGCCCGCGCAGGCCCGACGCCTTCATTTCATTGACGATCGCATCCCGGCCACGGGCCAGGATCGCCGCCGTGTCGGCCCAGTCCCCCCGCTGGCGCGCGCCGGCAAGACGCCAGTCGTGCTGGCCGTAGAGGTTGGTGAAGATCCGGTCCTTGTCCTGAAGCATTCCCGTCTCTCCCACTCAGCCCGGCTCTGCCGGACTGTCTGTCAGCGTCTTGCGCCCACCCGCCGGGGCAGAGTCCAGGCGGTCGATCGTCGGGCCAGGCGTCGGCCGTTCGCCCCGGCGCAGCGCCTCGATCAGTTCGACCGTGCGCGGCCCGTCCAGATCTTCGTAGAAATCATCATCAACTTGCAGGACAGGCGCATTGGAACACGCGCCGAGGCATTCGACCTCGGTCAGCGTGAACAGCCCGTCCGCGCTCGATTGACCGAAGGCCGCAATGCCGGTCGCCTTCTTGCAGGCCGCGACCACATCGTCGGACCCGCGCAGCCAGCACGACGTGGTCGTGCAGACCTGCAGATGGTAGCGGCCGATCGGCCGGGTGTTGAACATCAGGTAGAAGGTCGCAACCTCGTAGACCCGGATCGGCGCGACCTCCAGCCGCCGGGCGATCTCGTCCATCGCCACGCGCGGCACCCAGGCGCTGCCGGTCAGGCGGCCCATCTGCTTCTGCGCGACATACAGCAGCGGCAGCGTGCCGCTGGCCTTCCGTTCGGCCGGGTATTTGGCCAGGATGGTCGCAATCTCCGCCTCGCTTTCCTCGTCGAAGGCGAAGGAAGCGGGCTGCTCGATCTGGTCTATGGGGGAATGAGCGGACATCTCTTTCACCTGTCTATCTCGCCGAACACCAGGTCGAGCGAGCCGATGATCGCGACGGCGTCCGCCAGCATGTGGCGACGCGACATCTCGTCGATCGCCTGCAGATGGGCAAAGCCGGTCGGCCGGATCTTGCATCGGTAGGGGCGGTTGCTGCCGTCGGCCACCAGATAGACGCCGAACTCGCCCTTCGGGCTTTCGACCGCCGTGTAGGTGGCGCCGGGCGGGACGTGATACCCCTCGGTGAACAGCTTGAAATGATGGATCAGCGCTTCCATCGAGCGCTTCATCTCGCGCCGGGGCGGCGGCGTGATCTTGTGATCCTGGATCTTGATCGGGCCGGGCCGCATCCGGGCCAGGCATTGTTCGACGATCCGCACGCTCTCGCGCATTTCGGCGACGCGGATCAGATAGCGGTCATAACAATCGCCCTGGCGCGTGACAGGGATATTGAATTCGACCTTGTCGTAATTGTCATACGGCTGGGCCCGCCGCAGGTCCCACGGCACGCCCGAGGCGCGCAGGCACGGGCCGCTGAAACCCCACGACAGCGCCTGTTCCGTCGTGAACACGCCGATGCCGACCGTCCGCTGTTTCCAGATCCGGTTATTGGTCAGCAGGCCTTCCAGATCGTCGATCCATTTCGGGAACTGCCGCGCCCATTCGCCGATCCGCTCCTCCAGCCCTGCCGGCAGGTCGCGCGCGACGCCGCCGGGGCGGAAATAATTGGCATGAAAGCGCGCGCCCGACGCCGCCTCGTAGAATTCGATCAGCTTCTCGCGTTCCTCATATCCCCACAGGGCCGGGGTCAGGGCGCCGCAATCCAGCCCGAACGAGGTCAGGTTGAGGATATGGTTCAGGATTCGCGTCAGTTCCGCGAACATCACCCGAATCCATTTCGCACGGTCCGGGATGTCGATCCCCAGCAGCTTCTCGGTCGCCAGGGCGAAAGCCTGCTCCTCGCACATGGGCGAGACGTAATCGAGACGATCGAAATAGGGCAGCGCCTTCGGGTAGGTCTTGTACTCGATCAGCTTTTCCGTGCCGCGATGCAGCAGGCCGATATGCGGAATGGCGCGGGCGACGACCTCGCCTTCCATTTCCAGCACCAGGCGCAGCACGCCGTGGGCGGACGGATGCTGCGGGCCGAAATTCAGGGCATGGGAATCGATCTCGACCGTGCGGGTCTCGGCCCCGGCGGCCGCATCGGCCGGCAGCAGGGTCTCCGGGATATCCTTGTGAAGGACAATGTCGCTCATCGTCCGGCTCCCTTCGGCTTGGGTGTCCCGATCATCGCGGCAACTTCAGTCCCTGACGGGTTTCATGCGCCTTCTCGTCGCCCGGAAGGGTCAGGATGCCTTCCCAGGGCGATTCGAAATCGAAATTGCGGAAATCCTGCGTCAGCTTGACCGGCTCGTAGACCACCTGCCGGCGGTCCTCGTCGTACCGCACCTCGACATAGCCGGTCAGCGGGAAATCCTTCCGCAGCGGATGCCCCTCGAATCCGTAGTCGGTCAGGATGCGGCGCAGGTCCGGCTGGCCCGAGAACAGGACGCCGAACATGTCGTAGCACTCGCGCTCCCACCACGTGGCCGCGGCCCACAGCAGATGGACCGACGGCACCGGCGACGTCTCGTCGGCCGTGACGATCACCCGAATCCGGTGGTTACGCGACACCGACAGCAGATTGTAGACGATGTCGAATCGCTCGGCCCGTTCGGGGAAATCCACCCCGCACAGGTCCATCATCTGCTCGCACGCATAGCGCGGATCGTCGCGCAGCAGGGTCATCAGCCCGATCAGGCGATCGCGCGTGGTGCGTACGACCAGTTCCCCCCCCTCGATCGCCGCCGACCGGATGCCCGGCACGGCGGTGGACAGGGCGAACGCCAGGGACCCCAGGGCCCCGCGTGCCCGGGTCGCCCCGGACACCAGATCGTTTCCGGTATCAGCCACGGAGAATCGTCCCTGTCCTGCGGATTTTCTTCTGCAATTGCAGGATGCCGTAGATCAGGGCCTCGGCCGTCGGCGGACAGCCTGGGACATAGACATCCACCGGAACGATCCGGTCGCATCCGCGCACCACGGAATAGGAATAATGGTAATAGCCGCCACCGTTGGCGCACGACCCCATCGAGATGACCCAGCGCGGCTCGGCCATCTGGTCGTAGACCCGGCGCAGGGCCGGCGCCATCTTGTTGGTCAGCGTGCCGGCGACGATCATGACGTCCGACTGGCGTGGCGACCCGCGCGGGATGATGCCCATCCGGTCCAGGTCGTAGCGCGGCATGTAGGCGTGGATCATCTCCACCGCGCAGCAGGCCAGGCCGAAGGACATCGGCCACAGGCTACCGGTCCGTCCCCAGTTCACCAGCTTGTCGAGATTGGCGACGACAAAGCCCTTTTCGGTGATCTCGCCGGTGATGCCCTTGATGACGGCGTCCTGTTCCTGCCCCGGCGGCAGCATTTCCCGGTTCCAGGCGATGGCGTCCTGCCCCTCGCCTGTCGCTGTGGCGGCACTCATACGCGTCTCTCCTTCCCGCACGTCCTCAATCCCAGTCCAATGCGCCCTTGCACCATTCGTAGATGAACCCGACCGTCAGAATGCCCAGGAACCCCATCATGGACAGGAAGCCGAACAGGCCGATCCGCGACAGGCTGACCGCCCAGGGAAACAGGAAGGCGACCTCGAGGTCGAAGATGATGAACAGGATCGCCACAAGGTAGAAGCGCACGTCGAAACGACGCCGCGCGTCGTCGAAGGCCTCGAATCCGCATTCATAGGCGGACACCTTCTCGGCGTAGGGCTTCTGGTGCCCGAACAACAGGGAACTGCCCAGCATCGCGCCGGCAATGACAACGGCGATCACAGCGAAGACAAGGATCGGAAAGTAATCCGCAATGACGGACTGCATGATGCTTCCCCTGACTGGTGGCACGCCATTCGGCGTCATGACGAAACAGGGCTTCGACATGCAGGAAGGTTAGACCCAACCTTCCGGTGCGACTATGTGCGATGCACCATGAAGACAGGAACATTACCGTGATGACGGGAAACACCACATGGATACGGGCGTTAACGGCGAATTACTTTCACCGGCCCAAGATTTTCATGTGATTATTGATGCGGAAACTGAATTTCCGGTATTACGGTCGTGAAGAACGACCGTGGCGCGAGTGACGGGGCTCGAACCCGCGACCTCCGGCGTGACAGGCCGGCGCTCTAACCAACTGAGCTACACCCGCGAAGGCGTGAGGCGGTCTTTAGCCATCCCCCCCGACCACGTCAACCGACGCACCGGAAGTTTTTGGCGTGGTGGGCGATGACGGGATCGAACCGCCGACCCTCTCGGTGTAAACGAGACGCTCTACCGCTGAGCTAATCGCCCGCAGACGCGGTCTGTACAACAACATCCAGAAAACAAAAAGGGGCCACGACGCGGCGCGCGGCCGGCCTGGCCCCCTGCCGAAATCAGCGCGCGATCAGCTCACGGCTTCCTTCAGGTTCTTGCCCGGCTTGAAACGGACGGAGGTGGACGCCGGAATGTCGATTTCCTCGCCCGTGCGGGGGTTGCGCCCCTTGGCAGCCTTGCGCGTCGCGGTGACGAACGTTCCGAAGCCGACCAGACGGACTTCCTGCTTCTTGGACAGGGCCTTCTCGATCGCGCTGAACACGGCATCGACCACTTCGCCCGCCTTCGCCTTCGGCAGATCGGCGTCGTCGGCCACAGCGGCGACGAGTTCCTGCTTGTTAAGTGGCTTCTCCATTTTACGCCTTTCTTTAGCTTCGCGCGCGCCAGGAACCAGATGATCGCCTGCGCCGCCTTGCGCCGCACTATGCAGTCGTTTCGGGCCGCGTCAACCGACCACCCCCCCCGATCCGGCGGCTAACTCCGACAAATCGGGCGGGTTGGTGCGTTTTTGACACATTCAATGCGGCAGGGATGAAGCAGCCATTCCCGTAGTGGATGCCGCCGCGGCAACGGGCTCGGGGGCCTCGGTCCATTCGATCGGCTCGGGGCGCGTGACCAGCGCCTGCCCGATCACCTCGTCCACATGGGCGACAGGCACGATCGTCAGGTTCTTTTTCACGGCATCGGGGATGTCCACCAGGTCCTTTTCATTGTCCTTGGGGATGAAGACCGTCTTGATGCCCGCGCGATGCGCGGCCAGCAGCTTCTCCTTCAGGCCCCCGATGGCCAGGACCCGGCCGCGCAGCGTGATCTCGCCCGTCATGGCCACGTCGCGCCGGACCGGAATCCCCGTCAGCACGCTGACCAGCGAGGTCGCCATCGCGATTCCCGCCGACGGCCCGTCCTTCGGCGTCGCGCCCTCGGGCACATGCACGTGCAGGTCGCGCTTTTCGAACAGGGTCGGCTTGATGCCGAACGTCACCGAACGGCTGCGGACATAGGACAGCGCCGCCGCCACGCTTTCCTGCATGACGTCGCCCAGCTTGCCCGTCTGCTTGATGGCGCCCTTGCCCGGCACCATCACGCTTTCGATGGTCAGGATCTCGCCGCCCACCTCGGTCCAGGCCAGGCCCGTCACGACGCCGACCATGTCCTCGGCCTCGGTCTCGCCATAGCGGAACCGCTTCACCCCGGCGTATTTCTCCAGGTTCTTGCGGGTGATCGCGACCTTCTTGGCCTTGCCGGCCACGATCTCGCGCACCGCCTTGCGGGCCAGGGTCGCGATCTCGCGCTCCAGGCTCCGCACGCCGGCCTCGCGGGTGTAGCTGCGGACCAGTTCGCGCAACGCATCGTCACTGACCGACCATTCGTCGGGGCGCAGGCTGTGCGCCTCGGTCTGCTTGCCCAGCAGGTGGCGCTTGGCGATCTCGACCTTCTCGTCCTCGGTGTAGCCCGACAGGCGGATGATCTCCATCCGGTCCAGCAAGGGCTGCGGCATGTTCAGGCTGTTGGCCGTGGTGACGAACATGACGTCGGACAGGTCGTAATCGACCTCCAGATAATGGTCGGCGAACGTCGCGTTCTGCTCGGGGTCCAGGACCTCCAGCAGCGCCGAGGACGGGTCCCCGCGCCAGTCGGCCCCCAGCTTGTCGATCTCGTCCAGCAGGAACAGCGGGTTGGACGTCTTGGCCTTCTTCATCCCCTGGATGATCTTGCCGGGCATCGACCCGATATAGGTGCGCCGATGGCCGCGGATCTCGGCCTCGTCGCGCACGCCGCCCAGGGACATCCGAACGTACTGCCGTCCGGTCGCCTTGGCGATCGAACGCGCCAGGGACGTCTTGCCCACGCCCGGCGGCCCGACGAGGCAGAGAATCGGCCCCTTGATCTTCTGCGCCCGGCTCTGGACCGCCAGATATTCCAGGATCCGCTCCTTGACCTTCTCCAGCCCGTAATGGTCGGTATCCAGCACCTTCTCGGCTTCCACCAGATCGCGCCGCACCTTCGAGCGCTTCTTCCACGGAATGCTGACGATCCAGTCCAGATAATTGCGTACCACGGTCGATTCGGCCGACATCGGGCTCATGGTCCGCAGCTTCTTCAGCTCGGCCACGGCCTTGTCGCGCGCTTCCTTGGGCAGGCGGGTCTTGGCGATCCGCTCCTCCATCTCGGCGGCTTCGTCCTTGCCTTCCTCGCCCTCGCCCAGTTCCTTCTGGATCGCCTTCAGCTGCTCGTTCAGGTAGTACTCGCGCTGCGTCTTCTCCATCTGCCGCTTGACGCGGTTGCGGATGCGCTTTTCCACCTGCAGGACGCCGATTTCGGCCTCCATATGGGCAAACACACGCTCCAGCCGCGCATTGACGCCGGGGATCTCCAGGATTTCCTGCTTCTCGGCGATCTTCAGGTTCAGATGGCTGGCGATCGTGTCGGCAAGCTTCGACAGGTCCTCGATCTGGTTCAGCGAAACCAGGACCTCGGGCGCGATCTTCTTGTTCAGCTTGATATATTGCTCGAACTGCGACACGACGGTGCGGCCCAGGGCCTCGCCCTCGCTGCCCGAGGCAGGGTCTTCCTCGACCGGTTCGATCTCGGCCTCGAAATGGCCGTCGATGTCGTGCAGCGCGGTGATGCGCGCCCGGCGTCCGCCCTCGACCAGCACCTTCACCGTGCCGTCGGGCAGCTTCAGCAATTGCAGGATCGTCGAGACGGTGCCGTAGCGATAGATGTCCTCGGCCGACGGATCGTCCTGCGAGGCGTTCTTCTGCGCGACCAGCAGGATCTGCTTGTCATGCTTGGTCACGGCTTCCAGCGCGCGGACCGATTTTTCGCGCCCCACGAACAGAGGAACGATCATGTGGGGAAAGACGACGATGTCACGCAGCGGCAGCACCGCCATCGTGTCGGTGCCGGAGAGCGACACCTCATGGGCCTCATCGACGGATTCGGGACGGGGGGCGGCGCCTTCCGCGTCCTGTGCGCCGGCAGGGCCGCGATCAAGCCGTTTGGAATCGGACATGTAGTTTGACCTCCTGTAAGGACGATCCCGGGCCGGCATCCCCAAAAGGCCTGCACCGCCCGGCGTGTCACATATGTGACCACTCAAGACACCATGTCGTCATGAGGACCCGCCATGGCAAGGCCCCGGACCGACATGGGAAGACGACAGGACGAACCGGCCCGCCCCCACGGCGGAACACCGCCACCGGATTCGGGCCGGTCAGGAAAGGCTCAGGCCGACTGTTCGGCCGGCTTTTCCTTGCCGTAGACATAGACGGGATTGGTCTTGCTTTCGGCGACGTCCTTGTTGATGACGACCTCGTCCACGTTCTCCAGACCCGGCAGGTCGAACATGGTGGACAGCAGGATGCTCTCCATGATCGCGCGCAGGCCCCGCGCGCCGGTCCGACGGCCGATCGCACGCTGCGCCACCTGCTTCAGCGCATCCTCGGTGAAGGTCAGCTTCACGCCTTCCATCTGGAACAGGCGCGCATACTGCTTCACCAGGGCGTTCTTGGGCTTGGTCAGGATCTCGATCAGCGCCGCTTCGTCCAGATCCTCCAGCGTCGCGACGACGGGCAGGCGTCCGATGAATTCGGGGATCAGCCCGAATTTCAGCAGATCCTCGGGCTCCACGTCCCGCAGGATCGCGCCGGTCCGCCGTTCGTCAGGCGACTGGACGTCGGCGCCGAACCCGATGCCCGACCCCTTGCCGCGCGCGCCGATGATCTTGTCCAGCCCGGCAAACGCGCCACCGCAGATGAACAGCATGTTGGTGGTGTCCACCTGCAGGAATTCCTGCTGCGGATGCTTGCGTCCACCCTGCGGCGGCACGGACGCCACCGTGCCTTCCATGATCTTCAGCAGCGCCTGCTGCACGCCCTCGCCACTGACGTCGCGGGTGATCGAGGGATTGTCGGACTTGCGGGAAATCTTGTCGATTTCGTCGATATAGACGATGCCGCGCTGCGCCCGCTCGACGTTATAGTCGGCCGCCTGCAACAGCTTGAGGATGATGTTTTCCACATCCTCGCCCACATAGCCGGCCTCGGTCAGCGTCGTCGCGTCGGCCATGGTGAAGGGCACGTCGAGAATCCGCGCCAGCGTCTGCGCCAGCAGCGTCTTGCCCGAACCGGTCGGCCCGACCAGCAGGATGTTCGACTTCGCGATCTCGACGTCGTTGTTCTTCTGGCTGTGGGCCAGGCGCTTGTAATGGTTGTGGACCGCAACCGACAGCACCTTCTTGGCGTAGAACTGCCCGATCACGTAATCGTCCAGAACCTTGCAGATCTCCTTGGGGGTCGGGACACCGTCGCGCGACTTCACCAGGTGGGTCTTGTGCTCCTCACGGATGATATCCATGCAGAGTTCGACGCATTCGTCACAGATGAAGACAGTCGGACCAGCGATCAGCTTCCGGACCTCATGCTGCGACTTGCCGCAGAACGAGCAATACAATGTGTTCTTGGAATCGCTGGATTTGTTATTCATAACCGCTCCTACCCCCAACGTTCCGGGAAGCATCATGCCCGGACCGGGATCGAAAATCCTGCATCAGGTCAGGGTCCGCATCAACCCTGCCCAAGCAGGCGGGCGCCGCCAAGATAAAAAGCGCGCCCGCCTTCCTTCAACTCTTTGCCGGGGCCGGGGCCGCGTGGTTGCGAACCACCTCGTCCACGATGCCGAAGGCCTGCGCCTCCTCGGCCGACATGTAGCTGTCGCGCTCCAGCCGGCGTTCGATATCCTCGAGCGACTGGCCGGTATGGGTCTCGTAGATCTCGTTCAGGCGCTGGCGGATCGTCAGGATCTCGCGCGCCTGGATCTCGATGTCGCTGGCCTGCCCCTGCGCGCCGCCCGACGGCTGGTGCACCATCACGCGCGCGTTCGGCAGGGCGAAGCGACGCCCCTTCTCGCCGCCCGCCAGCAGCAGCGACCCCATCGACGCCGCCTGCCCGATGCACACGGTGCTGACGGGGCTGCGGATGTACTGCATGGTGTCGTAGATCGCGAGCCCGGCCGACACGACACCGCCGGGGCTGTTGATGTAGAACGAGATCTCCTTGGTGGGATTCACGCTCTCGAGATACAGAAGCTGCGCCGACACCAGGGAGGCGACCTGATCGTACACCGGCCCGGTCAGGAAGATGATCCGTTCCTGCAGCAGGCGGGAATAAATATCGAAGGCCCGTTCCCCGCGGGAGGTCTGCTCGACCACCATGGGCACTAGGGCGTTGCTGAAGATCTCCACGGGATCCCGATCCCTCATAGTCTCAATTCCCGTTCCTGAAACGCGAAGACCCGACACACCGTCCCCGTAGCATCCGCGTCGTCGAGTCGACGGCGTCGGACAGGGCGCGGTGGCCGGGTCGTTCCCCGGTTACCCTGAACAAGATAGAGATAAACCGCGCGGATACCACCCCACCGCCATCATTTCACGGCGATAATTGCGGGACCGCGCGGCCCATCCCCACCCCCCGGTGCCCCGCGAATCGCGGGCCGGGGCCGGTTCGGGCCGGGTTTTTCCGGACCTGGGTTTCAGGCGATCACAGATCCGCGGGCGGAATCTCGGCCAGTTCCTCGGGCGTCACGTCCTTGTCCTGCACGGTCGCGAGTTCGATCACGTAATCGACGACCTTGTTCTCGAAGATCGGGCCGCGCAGGCTCTCGGCGGCCTGCGGGTTCTTGCGGAAGAACTCGAACACCGCCTGTTCCTGGCCGGGATAGCGCATCGCCTCGGCACGGATGGCCTGCAGCATTTCGTCCTGCGTCACGCTGACGGCGTTGACGCGGCCGATCTCGGCCAGCAGCAGACCCAGCTTCACCCGACGTTCCGCGATCTTGCGGTAGTCGGAACGCAGGGTCTCCTCGTCCTTCTCCTTGTCCTCGTCGTCCATCTGGCCGGCCTTGCGGTCGGCTTCGACCCGCTGCCAGATCTGGGCGAATTCGGCCTCGACCATGCCCTGCGGGGCTTCGAAATCGGTCTTCTCGGCCAGCGCGTCCAGCAGTTCGCGCTTGATACGCAGGCGCGACAGCTGCTCGTATTCCTGCTCGACCTGCTTGGTAATCAGCTCGCGGACCTGCTCCAGCCCCTCGAAGCCGATCTTCTTCGCCAGGTCGTCGTCGATCGCGACATCGACCGGACGCTGCAGCGCCTTCGCCGTGATGTCGAAGGTGGCCTCCTTGCCGGCCAGGTTCTCAGCCGAATAATCGGCCGGGAAGGTCACGGTGATGACCTTTTCCTCGCCCGGGGTCATGCCTTCGATCTGCTCGGCGAATCCGGGGATGAAGCCGGCGCCGCCGATCTCGACACTCACGTCCTGGGCGGTGCCCCCGTCGAAGGCCACGCCGTCGACCTTGCCGACGAAATCGACCACGACCACGTCACCCTGGGCGGCCGGGCGGACTTCCTCGATGGCCTCGAAGCTGCGCTGGCGGCTGGCGATGTCCTGCAGCGCCTTGTCGACCGTCGCGGCGTCCGGGGTCGCCTTCAGGCGGGTCAGGCTCAGGGTGGACAGGTCCGGCTGCGCGATCTCGGGCAGCAGTTCCATCTCGACCTTGAATTCCAGATCGCCGGCGACGGACTCGGCATCCGACACCAGGTCGATGCGCGGCTGGGTCGCCGGACGCAGCCCGCGCTCGTCCAGCAGGGCGCGCGTGGCGTCGCTGACCGCCTGCTCCAGCACCTCGCCCTGCACGGCGGCGCCGTAACGCTGCTTGACGATGCTCATCGGCACCTTGCCGGGACGGAAGCCCGGCAGGTTCATGGACTGGCCCAGCTCCTTCAGGCGGGCCGTCCGCTTGCCCTCCAGTTCGCCGGAGGGCACGGTGACGGTGAACCCGCGCTTCAGGCCATCGGAAAGCGTTTCAGTAACCTGCATCTGCCAGGCCATCCTCTCGGTCAGAACTCTTCTAAAAAACGCGCACGTCCCATCGGGCCGGCGACGTCGGCACGCAAAGGCGATTGCCGGGGCTGGTGCGGGCGGAGGGACTTGAACCCCCACGACTTGCGCCACCAGAACCTAAATCTGGCGTGTCTGCCAATTCCACCACGCCCGCACGATGCCCGGGCCTCAAGCGCGCGGCTTTAGCGCACACCGCCCGATCCGGCAAGCCGACAATGGCGCGATTGCTGCCCCTTACGGCCCGCCCGGCGCTGCCTGCCGTCCCAGCTGGGCCGCCCGCTCGCGCGCGGCCCCCAGATGCCGGTCGAACTGCTCGGCCACCGGCCAGGGGCCCGCGCGCATCCCGGCCTCGCCATGCAGCCAGACGCCGGCGCAGGCGGCCTGCCATGCCTCCATGCCCGCCGCCAGCATCGTGGCGATCACCCCCGTCAGCGTATCCCCCGATCCGGCAGTGGCCAGGGCGGTGGAGGCATGCCGGTTGATCGCGGCCCGCCCGTCCGGGGCGGCGATCACCGTGTCCGCCCCCTTCAGCACCACCACCCCGCCGATCCGCGCGGCGGCCGCCCGCGCGGCGGCCAGCCGGTCGGCGCCGGGCGCGCCGAAGACCCTGGCGAATTCGCCGGCATGCGGGGTGATGACCGCCGCCCCGCGCAGCAGGTCTGGCCGGCCCGCCGCCAGCAGGAACGCCCCGGCATCGGCCAGCACCGCCCGCCCCGCCCCCAGCAGCAGCGGCAGCGCATGCCCGACCTCGTCCAGGGTCAGGCCGGGGCCACAGACCCAGACCGCGCGCCGCTGGTCCGCCAGCAGATCCTCCAGCGCCTGGCCATCGACCACCAGGCCGGGGTCGCCCAGCCGGTACAGATCGGCGGCGCCCCCCGCCGCCAGGCGCACCAGCCCGGCCCCGGCCGCCCGGGCGCCGGCCGCCGCCAGCCGGGCGGCCCCCGGCATCGACGCCCCCCCGCAGATGCTGACGACACCGCGCGTATATTTGTGGCTGTCGACCCGATCCTCGGGCACCTGCCACAGGCCCGGCGCGTTCCACCAGGTCCGCACCGTCACCGCGTCCCACACCGAGTCCGGCATGCCGATATCGGCCACCACCAGGCGCCCCAGCATGTCGCGCCCCGGCAGCAGCAGATGCCCGGGCTTGGCGCGGACGAACGTCACCGTCATCTCGGCGCGGGGGGCATAGCCGCGCACCGCGCCGGTCGCGCCGTCGATGCCGCTGGGCATGTCCACCGCGACGATGCGCCGCGCCGCCGCCAGCACCCGCGCCAGGGCGTCGTCGATATCGCGGCTCAGCCCCGCGCCGAACACGGCGTCTATCACCAGATCGGCCCGCGCGGCCTCCGCCGCGACGAAGGGCACGACCGGCCCCCGCCACAGCGACGCGGCATGGGCGGCGTCCCCGCCCGGACGCGGGGACGACAGGGCGGCAACCGCGACGGGCCACCCGGCCTCGGCCAGGCGACGCGCGGTCACGTAGCCGTCCCCTCCGTTGTTGCCCGGCCCGCACAGCACCAGCACCCGGCACGGCGCGACATGCCGCCGCACGGCGCGCGCGACGGCACGGCCCGCATGCTCCATCAGGTCGCGCACCGGCACCACGCGGCTGGCGGCGGCGTCGATCAGCGCCATCTGCGCCGGATCGGGCAGAAGAAGGGACGTGCCGGCCCGGTCCATGGGTATTCAGCCTCCGCTTGCCATTCCCGCTCGTGCGAGCGTGTACTTACTACTTTGCCCGAACCCGCTATCCCTTGCGTGCCGGTCCGGAATTGGCGATCAAGCATACCATCGGCGCGCACGGCACGTCACGCGGGCCGCCTTGTCCATTCCCAGCGGAGCAGATATGTCCCACTCCATTCTCTGGAGCCTCGTGCTCGCGATTCATCTGACCGGCATGGCCGCCTGGGTCGGCGGCATGGTGTATGCGGTCTTCGTCCTGCGCCCCAGCCTGAGCCTGCTGGACGCGACGCAGCGGGCGTCGGTGCATCTGCAGACGCTGGGACGCTTCTTTCGCATCGTCTGGCACACCATGCCCATGGTGCTGGTCACCGGGTGGCTGATGATCCTGCATGAGGGCGGATTCGCCGTGGTGTCATGGCAGGTGAACGCGATGCAGCTTCTGGGCCTGGCGATGGCCGGCCTGTTCGCCCGGATCTATTTCGGCCCTTACCAGAAGGCCCGCCGCGCCATCCGCCCCCAGCCCGCGACGTTCGATTCCATCCGTTCGCTGGTGCTGGTCAATATCACCCTGGGCGTGCTGACCATCCTGGCCGCCGCGATGGCGCGCGGGCTGTAAAGTTAAAGATCGGACTTTGCCCGACCCCACCAGGGCCTGAGGCCCTGGACCCCGATCATGGATAAAACGACTGGGTTTCCAAAGGGCGAGGCCCTTTGGCGGGTTTCAGGGCAGCGCCCTGAGGCAGACTCGTTTACAGGACCGGAAGCGGTGGCGCCCCGGTCGGCGTGATCCGCCCGGCGGACAGGATCGCGGCGGTATTGACCAGCGACAGGTGCGAAAAGGCCTGCGGGAAATTACCGACCTGCCGCCCCGCCTTCGCGTCATATTCCTCGGCCAGCAGGCCCAGGTCGCTACGCAGGGCCAGCAGCCGCTTGAACAGCGCGTGCGCCTCCTCCATCCGGCCCTGTGCGACATAGGCGTTCACCAGCCAGAACGAACAGGCGATGAACGCGCCCTCGTCACCCAGCACGCCCTCGACCTCCGGATCGGGGATGTAGCGCCGGACGAAGCCGTTCTCGTCCAGCAATTCGCGCTCGATCGCGGCGATGGTGCCGATGACGCGCGGGTCCTCGGGCGGCAGGAAACCGACGATGGGGATCAGCAGCAGGCCGGCGTCCAGGCCGGTGGCGCCGAAATACTGGACGAAGCAGTTCTTGTCCCGGTTGAAGCCCTCGCGGCAGACCGTGTCGTGGATTTCGGTGCGGAGCGCCTTCCATTCCTCCAGCGGGGCCTCCAGCCCGTATTTCTCGACATCGCGGATCGCGCGATCGAACGCGACCCAGCATGAGATCTTGGAGACGGTAAACTGACGCCGGCCGCCCCGGACCTCCCACATGCCTTCGTCGGGTTCCTTCCAGATGGTCGCCAGATGCTGCAGCAGCCCGACCTCCAGCCGCCAGCCGTCGGTGATGGCGCACAACCGCGTCTGGCGCGCCAGATGCAGGGCGGCGATCGCCTCGCCATAGACGTCGAGCTGCAACTGGCCCGCCGCCGCGTTGCCGATCCGCACCGGCGTCGATCCCGCATAGCCGGGCAGCCAGCCGGCCTCCCATTCATTCAGCAGCCGCTCGCCGCCGATTCCATACATGATCTGCACCTGGTCGGGGCTGCCGGCCACCGCCGCCTGAAGCCAGTTGCGCCATTGCACGGCTTCCTCGAAATACCCGCCGGCCATGATCGCGATCAGCGTCAGCGACGCGTCGCGCAGCCAGCAATAGCGATAATCCCAGTTCCGGCTGCCCCCCAGCTCCTCGGGCAGCGAGGTCGTGGGCGCCGCGACGATGCCGCCCGTCGGCTGGTAGATCAGCGCCTTCAGCGTCAGCAGCGACCGCCGCACCGCCGGCGCATGGTCGCCATGATAGGTGCAGCGCGCGATCCAGTCCGCCCAGAACTGCTCGGTCCGGCGCAGGGCCTGCAGCGCGTCGATCGGATCGGGCACCGGATCGTGCGAATCCAGATGCATCATGACGAACGGCACCGTGTCGCCTTCCGACACGATGAAGCGCGACACGGTATGCCGGTCCTCGCCATGCAGGGCGACGGGGCAGCGCAGGATGCAGCGCGACGGGCCGGCGATGGCGTTGATGCCCATATTGTCCGGCAGGCGGGTGACCCACGGCACCGACAGGCCATAATCGAAGCGCATGACCAGCCAGTTGAGCACCGGCACCGCCCCGCGCCGCCCCTCCACGATGCGGATCAGCGTCGGGGTCTCGGTCCCCATCGCCATGAAATCCAGGATGGCGATCACCCCGCTGGCGGTCTCGAACACCGTCTCCAGCACCATCCCGTTCTGCCGGTAGGACCGCGAGACCACCAGCGGCGCGCCGCCCCGCTCCTCATCCGGGGCCAGCAGCCAGTGACCGTTTTCCCCATCGCCCAGCAGGGCGGCGAAACAGGCGGGGCTGTCGAAGCGCGGCCAGCACAGCCAGTCGATCGACCCGTTCCGCCCCACCAACGCGCAGCTTCGGCCATCGCCGATCAGCCCATAATCCTCAATCTTCAACGGATCGACAGTGACCACGATACCCCCACACGGTACGACGCCAGCGGTCCAGGCGCCCGGACATGGGACGAACACCCAAGATAAACGCTCCACGCTTGATTTTCGTTCCAATTCTCGATAGGGACGAACACGCGGAACCGGGGGATTCGCCTTCATTTTCGCAAGGCCCTGCTTCGTCGCAGGAAAACAGGCAGAAATGCCTGACGGACCGCATCGTGGCGGAACGAACGGGACCACACCACTGACACGTTCGAGAGAATTTTGAGCGCCAAGACGAATGCCGCCGCTTCGGCTGCCGAAGACGCCGAATCCCATCCTGTCGCCACCGTTCCGGTCACCCTGGACCCGGCCATCGCGGACATGACTCCGCCGGCCGAGGCCCCCTTGGACGCGGCGCCCGAGCCCCTCTTTTCCGACCTGGGCCTGGCGGAGCCGATCCAGCGCGCGATCGACGACATGGGGTACCGTCACCCCACCCCGATCCAGGCGCAGGCCATCCCCTATGTGCTGATGGGCCGCGACGTGCTGGGCGTGGCGCAGACCGGCACCGGCAAGACGGCGTCCTTCACCCTGCCGATGCTGGAAATCCTGTCGGGGTCGCGGGCGCGGGCGCGCATGCCGCGTTCGCTGATCCTGGAGCCGACGCGGGAACTGGCCCTGCAGGTGGCCGAGAATTTCGTCAATTACGGCAAGTATCTGAAGCTGAACCATGCGCTGCTGATCGGCGGCGAAAGCATGGCGGAGCAGAAAGAGGTGCTGAACCGGGGCGTGGACGTGCTGATCGCCACCCCCGGCCGCCTGATCGACCTGTTCGAACGTGGCGGCCTGCTGCTGACGCAGACCAGGCTGCTGGTGATCGACGAGGCCGACCGCATGCTCGACATGGGGTTCATCCCCGATATCGAGAAGATCGTCAGCATGCTGTCGCCCCTGCGGCAGACCCTGTTCTTCTCGGCCACCATGGCGCCGGAAATCCGCCGCCTGGCCGACATGTTCCTCCAGAACCCCAAGGAAATCACCGTCAGCCGCCCGTCCTCGGTCGCCACGACCATCGAGGCCGGCCTGGTGATCGTCGAGGAAGCCGAGAAGCGGCGCGCCCTGCGAAAGCTGCTGCGCGACGATGCGGTGCAGAACGCCATCGTCTTCTGCAACCGCAAGCGCGATGTCGACGTGCTGCACAAATCGCTGGTCAAGCACGGATTTTCGGCCGGCGCCCTGCATGGCGACCTGCCGCAATCGGTCCGGTTCTCCACGCTCGAGAAATTCAAGGCCGGCGAACTGAAGATCCTGGTCTGCTCGGACGTGGCGGCGCGCGGGATCGACATCGGCGGCCTGTCGCACGTCTTCAATTTCGACCTGCCCTTCCATGCCGAGGATTATGTCCACCGCATCGGCCGGACGGGTCGTGCCGGCCGGTCGGGCCACGCCTACAGCCTGGCCACCCCGTTCGACCGCAACCTGGCCGAAGCCATCGAAACCCTGACCGGGCACCCCATACCCCGGCTGGAGGTCGAAGGCATCACCCAGTTGCCCTGGTCCGAGGACGAACGCCCACGCGGCGGACGCGGCCGGAAAGGCAAGGGCAACGACCATCGCGGCCCCGCCCGGCCGTCGGCTCCCCGCGGCAAGGACACGCCTATCGCCGCCGCGCCGGCAGCGCCCGCCCCGCCCGCGGAACCAGCACCGATCCCCGCCGCCCAGCCGGACGCGCCCCCGGCGCCCAAGGCCGAGCATCGGCGGCGTCAGGACCACGACCGGCCCGTCCGCCATCGCGATCGCGGCCCCGAGGACAACGGCGCGCCGGTCACCGGCTTCGGCGACGACGTCCCGGCCTTCATGCTGCTGCCCCGGCGCACGTTCGCCGTGGCGCCGAGCATCGAGGACGAGCCCGGCGAATCGTCCTGATGGCCTGCGATGGGGTGACATCACCCCATCGCGGCGCAATCTGACGGGCCGGGTGTGCACGACATGAAGTTCGAATCCGATATCGGCTCCCTGGGCAGGGACGGGGATGGCATTGCCCGCACCGATGACGGCGCGCGCCTGTTCGTTCCCGGCGCCCTGCCGGGGGAACGGATCGTGGCCGAACCGCTGGACAATCGCGCCGCGCGACTGGTGGACATCCTCCGCGCCAGCCCGGACCGCGTCGTCCCGCCCTGCCCGCTGTTCGGTGTCTGCGGCGGCTGCGCCATCCAGCACCTGTCCCTGCCGGCCGTGCTGGACTGGAAGGCCGGGCTGGTCGTCCACGCGCTGGAACGGGCGGGATTCGATTCCATCCCCCAGCCCAAGGCCGTCCAGAGCACGCCCGGCGCCCGCCGGCGCATCGACCTTGCCCTGCGCCGCACCCATGACGGCATCCGCATCGGCCTGCATGCCCGGCGCGGGGATGTGGTCGATCTGTCGGACTGCCCGGTCCTGGAACCGGCACTGTTCGCGCTGATCGCGGCCCTGCGCCCGCTGGTGCTGTCGCTGGCCGCCTTCCGGCGCGAGGGTGACGCGCTGATTAACCTGCTGGATTCGGGGCCGGACCTGCTGCTGGCGACGGATGCGCCGCTGGATGCCGCCGACCGCACCAAGCTGGCGGCCTTCGCGCGGCAGCACGCCATTCCGCGCATCGCCTGGCGCCGCACCGGATCGACCGACACGCCGGAAACCGCGGCGCAGACCGCCACCATCCGGCATGATTTGTCGGGGGTGACGGTCGCCCCGCCACCGGGCGCATTCCTCCAGCCGTCCCGCGACGGCGAGGCCGCGATCATCGCCGCCGTCCTGGGCGGGCTGCCCGGCCGCCTGAACCGCAAGGATGTGGTGGTCGAACTGTACGCGGGGTGCGGCACCCTGTCCTTCGCCCTGGCCCGGCACGCGCGGGTCCTGGCGTATGAAGGCCATCCCGACGCGGTCGCCACCCTGAAACGCGCCACCACCGGCACCCGCGTGACGGCGGAACAGCGCGACCTGAACCGGCAGCCGGTCATGGCGCGCCAGATCGCCGACGCCCGCGTGCTGGTCCTGGACCCACCCTATGCCGGCACCGGCGCGCAGATGGAACAGATCGTCGCCGGCCGGCCGGAACGGATCATCTACGTCAGTTGCAATCCACAGGCGCTAAGCCAGGATGCAACCGCCCTGCGCGCGGCGGGCTACCGGCTGGACGACGTGACCGTCATCGACCAGTTCCTGTGGTCGACCGAGGTCGAGGCCGTCTGCGTGTTCACCGCCCCGCCCGCGCCGCGGCGGCGACCGCGATAGGCAAAGGCAAGGGTGCAGCACGTCTCAGGGCGCTGCCCTGAAACCCGCCAAAGGGCCTAGCCCTTTGGAAACCCAGTCGTTTATCCATGATCGGGGTCCAGGGCCTCAGGCCCTGGGACAGGCGAGACGTCAGACATGGAAGCTCTCGCCGCAACCGCAGCGGCCCTTTTCGTTCGGGTTGACGAAGGTGAAGCCCGATTCCAGTTGCTGGACCTCATAATCCATCGTCGTGCCGATCAGGAACAGGGTCGCCTTGCGATCCACCAGCAGCGTGACCCCCTTGTCGGTCACCACCTCATCCCCCGGGCCAGCCGCATCGACGAAGCTCATGTCGTAGCCATGGCCCGAGCATCCCTTGGTCGAGACCGCCACGCGCAGCAACTGCCCGGCATGCGCCGTTTCATACAGCGTACGCAGCCGGTCGGCCGCGCGATCGGACAGGGACATCAGCGGCGGAAGGGCGCGCACCGGGCGGGAGGGGGCCGTGGCATCGGTCGAGGAATGGGTCATGATGGCGTTCTCCTGGCTCAAAACATGTTCAGCGTCAGGCGGGCATCGTCGCTCATGCGCGACATGTCCCAGGGCGGATCCCACACGATCTCGACCTCGGCGCGGGTGACGCCGTCCACCTTCCCCACCGCCTCCTGCACCTGCATCGGCAGTTCCTGCGCGCTGGGGCAGTTGGGGGCGGTCAGCGTCATCTCGATATGCACACCGCCGTCCTGGTGCAGGTCGATCGCGTAGATCAGGCCCAATTCGTAGATATTCACCGGGATTTCCGGGTCGTAGACGCTGGCGATCGCCGCGATCACCGCATCCTCGTCCGCCGCATGGCCCGCCCCGGCCGGCGTGGCCTCGGCCGGCTCGTCGCCGGGCGTCCAGCTTTCGACAGCCCCGCTGGTCGAACCCGTTCCGCCCTGGGCCGCAGCCGGGGGATCGAACGAAAAGCCCTCGGCCCCCTGCCTGGTCTCGGGTCCATTCATGTCGGCCGCCTCCTCGGGTTGCGCTTGCATCAACGCCTCACCTGTCCTTCGATCCATCCAGGGCCTCCATCAGCGCCGTCCACGGCAATGTCGCGCATCTGATCCGGGAGCGATGCTGGTGCAGCGGCGCGAACACCCCCAGTTCCCCGACCTGCTCCGCGCCTTCACCCGTCCGCACCATCTCGCCAAACCGGCGGGACAGCGTGCCGAGTTCCAAAGCACTCCGCCCCTCGGCCAGCCCGGCCATCATATCCGCCGACGCGATGCAGATCGCGCATCCCCGCGTCTCGTGCCGAACGGCGGTAACCGTCCCCCCGTCGGTCAGCGACAGGCCGACCCGCACCCGGTCGCCGCACATCGGGTTGGTTCCTTCGCCGACATGGGTCGCGCCGTCCAGCGACCCGGCATGCGCGGGCGCACGCGCCCTGTCGATGACCTGCCTCTGATACAGCGTGTCCTGTTCCATCGCCCGCTCACACGAACAAGGAGCGGATCTGCTCCAGTGTGGCGGCCAGGGTGTCGACCTCCTCGCGCGTGGTGTACAGGCCGAAACTGGCCCGCGCGGTGGCGCTGACACCCAGGCGCCGCATCAGCGGTTCCGCACAATGATGCCCGGCGCGGATGGCGATGCCATTCCGATCCAGCAGGGTCGCGATATCGTGCGGATGCACGTCGTCCATGGTGAACGAGATCACGCCGCCCCGATCGGCGGGCGCGCCGATCACCCGCAGGCCCGGCACCTCGGCCAGACGCCGCAGGGCATGGTCGGTCAGCGCGGCCTCATGCGCGGCGATGGCGTCGAAGCCGATCGATTCGATATAGGAGATCGCAGCCCCCAGACCGATCGTCTCGATGATCGCGGGGGTCCCGGCCTCGAATTTGTGGGGCAGATTGGCCCAGGTCGATCCCTCGAACCGGACGGTGGAGATCATGTCGCCGCCACCCAGGAACGGCGGCATGGCCTCCAGCAGCTCCCGCCGCCCCCACAGCACGCCGATGCCGGTGGGGCCGTACAGCTTGTGCCCGGTAAAGACGTAGAAATCGGCCCCGATCTCGCGCACGTCCACCCGGCGATGCACCACCATTTGGCTGCCGTCGAACAGCACGCGCGCGCCGGCCGCATGGGCCATGTCCGCGATCTGCCGCGCCGGCGTCACCGTGCCCAGCACGTTGGACATGTGCGTGACCGCCACCAGCGCGACCTTGCCGTCGGACAGCAGCCGCCCCAGCGCGTCCAGCTCCAGTTCGCCCGCGTCGGTGATCGGCGCCACACGCAGTTCGACGCCCGCACGGTCGCGCAGCATCTGCCAGGGCACCAGGTTGGCGTGGTGCTCCATTTCGGAAATCACCACCGCCTGCCCCGGCCGGATCAGGCTGCCGAAGGAATGGGCGACCAGATTGATCGCCTCGGTGCTGTTGCGGGTGAAGATGATTTCCTCGCGCGCCGGGGCGCCGATCAGGCCCGCCACCTGGTCGCGCACGGCCTCGCACGCGTCGGTCGTCCGTTCGCTCATCCAGTGCAGGCCGCGATGGACGTTGGCGTACTGGGTCCGCATGGTCCGCGACATCGCGTCGATCACCTGGACGGGCTTCTGCGCCGATGCGGCGCTGTCCAGGAAGACCAGCGGCTTGCCGTGCACGGCCTCGTTCAGGATCGGGAAATCGGCGCGCAGATGGCGCAGCGCGTCGATCGGGTCGGCCAGGGCGGCGGGCGACAGATCCATCTTATGCGTCCTTCCGGTTCCACCAGGATTCGACGGCGCGATCCAGCGTCGCCCGCAGGACCTCGTCGCCGATCAGGTCAACGGCGTCATGCAAAAACGCCTTGACCAGCATGGCCCTGGCCTCGTGCTCGGCCACGCCGCGGCTACGCAGGTAGAACAGCTGGTCCGGGTCCAGCGCGCCCACCGTCGCGCCGTGGCTGCACCGCACGTCGTCGGCATAGATCTCCAGTTCCGGCTTGGCGTCGATCTCGGCCGCGTCGGACAGCAGCAGCGCCTGGTTCATCTGGTAGCCGTCGGTCTTCTGCGCCACGCGCTCGACCAGGATCTTGCCCTGGAACACCCCGCGCGCATGGCCCGACAGCACGTTCTTCACCGTCTGCCGCGAATTGCAGTCCGGCGCGGCATGGGTGATGACGCTGGTCAGGTCGGCATGCTGCCGGTCGTCCAGAAGCTGCGCCCCGTTCACATGGACGACGGCCCCCGGCGCGGCCAGCCGGACATGGACCTCGTGCCGCGCCAGGGCTGCGCCCAGGGTCAGGGTAAAGCTGTCATACAGGCCACCCGCGCCGATTTCGGCATGGACGACCGCCAGATGCTGCGCGGCGGGGGCCTCGGCCTGCATCTTGGCATGCCCCAGGCGCGCGCCGTCGCCGACTGCGATGTCGAAGACCGGGTTGTTCAGGTACGCCCCCCGCCCGACCGACAGATCGAGGACCGACAGCGCGGCCCCCTGCCCCAGTTCGATCCGGTGGCGCGGATGAAACGAGATCGGCGTCCCCTCGGCCACCCCGATCGACAGCAGCAGCAGCCGCCCGGCATCGGCCCCCGGCGCGACACGCAGCACCAGACCGTCCTCGGCCAGGATGGCGTTCAGGGCGCTGGCCACGTCGCCATCCGCATCCGCATCGCTCGCCTGGAAACGGCCCACCGACACCCCGTCCGGCAGGGACGACAGCGACGGATCGAACCGCCCGTTGACGAACACCGCCCGCCGCATGTCCGGGTCCAGCCCGACGACCTGCCCGGCCTCGGCCAGGACCGCACGGACCGCCGCGTCGTCGGGCGTCGCCGGCGCCGTGGCGAAGGGAACGTCGCCCAGCGCGCGCAGCGAGGTGTATTTCCACGCCTCGACCCCGCTGCGCGGCAACCCCGTCCGGCGCAGCATGTCCGCCGCCCGGTCGCGCGACGGATTGGTTCCGGCCCGCGCGGCATAGCGGTCCAGGAACGCGGCGGCGCTGACGCCGGCGGGGGCGAGCGCGTTCACGCGGCCTCCGCCAGGAAGCGGGCATATCCCTGCGCTTCCAGTTGCCTGGCCAGTTCCGGGCCGCCGCTATGGATGATCCGCCCGCGCGCCATGACGTGGATGCGGTCGGGAACGATATAATCCAGCAGGCGCTGATGGTGGGTGATGACCAGCGCCGAGAAATCGGGCGAGCGCAGGGAATTCACGCCCTCGGCCACGATACGCAGGGCGTCGATGTCCAGCCCGCTGTCCGTCTCGTCCAGGATCGCGAAGGACGGGGCCAGCATACGCATCTGCAGCACCTCGTTGCGCTTCTTCTCGCCCCCCGAGAACCCGACATTGACGTTGCGCTTGAGCATGTCGTCGGACATCGACAGGTGCTTCGTCTCCTGCCGCACGGCCTTGAGGAACGCCACCGCGTCCAGCTCGTCCTGCCCGCGCGCGCGGCGCACCGCGTTGACCGCCGTACGCAGGAAGTTCGCATTGTTCACGCCCGGCAGTTCGACCGGCGCCTGGAACGCCAGGAACAGGCCCAGCGCCGCGCGCTCCTCGGGTTCCAGCGCCAGCAGGTCCTGGCCCTTGAAGGTCGCGCTGCCGCCCGTCACCTCGTAATCCTCGCGCCCGGCCAGCACGTAGGACAAGGTGGACTTGCCCGATCCGTTCGGCCCCATGATCGCATGGACCTCGCCCGCCGGGATCTCCAGATCGACGCCGCGCAGGATCTCCTTGTCGATCCCGCCATCCGAGATTTTGGCGCAGAGGCCGGAGATTTTTACAAACTCGTTGCTCACGTCACTCATTCTCCGTTCAGCCGACGCTGCCTTCAAGGCTGATCTGCAGCAGTTTCTGGGCCTCGACCGCGAATTCCATCGGCAGTTCCTTCAGCACGTCCTTGCAGAACCCGTTGACGATCAGCCCCACCGCGTCCTCTTCGGACAGGCCGCGCTGGCGGCAATAGAACAGCTGGTCTTCCGAGATCTTGGACGTCGTCGCCTCATGCTCCACCTTCGCGGTCATGTTGCGGCTTTCGATATAGGGCACCGTGTGCGCGCCGCAGCGATCGCCGATCAGCAGGCTGTCGCACTGGGTGAAATTCCGCGCCCCCGACGCCTTGGGCATCATCCGCACCAGCCCGCGATAGGTGCTGTCCGACTGGCCGGCGCTGATGGTCTTGGCGATGATCGTCGAGCGGGTATTGCGCCCCAGATGGATCATCTTGGTGCCGGTATCGGCCTGCTGGTGGTTGTTGGTCACCGCGACGGAATAGAATTCGCCCACCGCGCCGTCGCCCTGCAGGATGCACGACGGGTATTTCCAGGTGATCGCCGACCCGGTTTCCACCTGCGTCCACGAAATCTTGGACCGCGCGCCACGGCAGGCGCCGCGCTTGGTCACGAAATTATAGATGCCCCCCCGGCCGTTCTCGTCGCCCGGATACCAGTTCTGGACCGTCGAATATTTGATCGACGCATCGTCCATCGCCACCAGTTCCACCACCGCCGCGTGCAGCTGGTTCTCGTCGCGCATCGGCGCCGTGCAGCCTTCCAGATACGAGACCGAGGCCCCGTCCTCGACCACGATCAGCGTGCGCTCGAACTGGCCGGTGTTGCGGGCATTGATGCGGAAATAGGTCGACAGCTCCATCGGGCAGCGCACGCCGCGCGGCACGTAGACGAACGATCCATCGGTGAAGACGGCGGAATTCAGCGCGGCATAGAAATTGTCGGACACCGGCACCACGCTGCCCAGATAGCGGCGCACCAAGTCGGGATGGTCGCGCACCGCCTCGGAAATCGGGCAGAAGATCACCCCGGCCTTGGCCAGCGTCTCGCGGAAGGTGGTGACGACCGACACGCTGTCGAACACAGCATCGACGGCGACGGGGGGGCGCGCCTCCTCGCCCTCGGGCACCTCGACGCCGGCCAGCATCGCCTGTTCGTGCAGGGGGATGCCCAGCTTTTCATAGGTACGCAGCAGTTCCGGATCGACCTCCTCCAGCGATTTCGGCCCGGCCTTCTTCTTCGGCGCGGCATAATAATGCGCGTCCTGGAAGTCGATCGGCGGATGGCGGACCTTCGCCCAGCCCGGCTCGGTCATCGCCTGCCAGGCCTGGAACGCCTTCAGCCGCCAGTCCAGCAGCCATTCGGGCTCTTCCTTCCGCCGGGAAATCAGGCGAATCGTGTCCTCGTTCAACCCCTTGGGCGCGAGGTCCATCTCGATATCGGTCTCGAAACCCCATTTGTAGGTGGATTGGCCGAGGCTTTCGACCGCGTCCCGGGTTTCGGTAATCGCTGGCATATCTTCCTGCTCCCTCAGACCGCGGCGGCGGAACCGGCGACGGACGTTTCGTGACCCCCGTTTGTGTCATGGCCCCTGGCATCGGCGGCCCCCACATCACGATCGTGGCATTCCCCCGCCCCCGGCTGCTGCCGGCCATGGCTTTGCATGTCCGCGAGCGTGATCGCGGACAAGGCCCCCCGGATGGCGTCATTGACCGCATCCCACTGCCCGCACACGCCGCACAGCACGCGCGCGTCGCACCCGCCGCCATCGACGCAGGCCGTCAGCGAAATCGGGCCGTCCACGGCGGTGATGACCCGCGCCACGGAAATATCGTTCAATGGCCGGGCCAGCCGATACCCCCCGCGCGCGCCGCGCAGCGATACCACCAGGTCATGGGACGCCAGGATCTTCAGCACCTTGGCGACGGTGGGCTCGGGGATGCCCGTAACCTGCGACAGGGACGGCGACGTCATCACGTCGTCCTGCTGCCCCAGGCGCATCAGGGCCACGACGGCGTAATCGGTCAGCTTCGACAGTTTCAGCATCCGTCCCCCACCCTCTGGCCGGCCTCGCGGCCATAGCGGACCAAATCAGTACTGATTTACCATCAGATGAGACGATGCACCGCCACCGTCAAGTGCAATCGGCACAATCCTGCCTGCCGCATCCAGCCCCTTACCCGGCTCCGGCGCCGAACATCAGCCGCAGCACCAGCGACAGCATCGCCCCGGCAAGGAAGCCGACCAGCGTGCCGTTCAGCCGCACGAACTGCAGATCCTTGCCCACCCGCAGTTCCAGCCGCGACGCCAACTGGTCGGCATCCCACCCCGCGACGACCGAGGCGATGAAGCGCGACAGCCGGTCGCAGACGAAGGGCAGGCCACGCACGATCATGCCACGCACGCTCGACATCACCCGCTGGCGCAGCGCCTGGTCCTCGCGCATCTGTTCGGCCAGGTGCCGCAGCGCATCCCGCACGATCGACGCCGACCAGCCGTCGGGCTGGGCCATGTCGGCCTCGATCATCAGGCGCATCCGCCGCCAGACATCGCCGCTCCAGCCCCGGATGCTGTCATGGCTCATCACCCCCATGATCGCGCCGGTGATCTCGGCCCGCCGCTCGGGATCCGTCTCGATCCGGTCGATCTCGGCGCGGACCCAGGTCGTGAAGCCTTCGCGCAACTCGGAATTCTGGGGATCGACGCGGTCCAGCTCGTGATTCACCGAAATCAGAACCTTGGTCGCGATCGACCCGCCAATGGCCCAGCCCAGGATCCGCCCCCCCTGTTCGCGCACCCGGTCCTCGATGATCGCGCGCAGGGCCGCCTCCTTGGCCTTCAGCCCGTCCTTCAGGCGCGCCAGCAGGAAGGACAGGACCTCCTGGTGGCGGTCGCCCTCCACCAGCGCGCGCAGGGTCCGCGCGACCACCGGCGCCACGTCCTCGCCCCCCAGGACCACCGGCAGGATCCGGCCCATGGCCGACCCGGCGCGCCCGTCCTCCAGCCGGTCCATGACCGGCGGCGCGGCCTGGGCCAGCGCGCGGCTGACGGTCTCGGCCGTCGCGGGGTCGGCCAGCACCCCGGCCAGCATGCCGGGCAGGTCGATCCGGTCCAGGGCCGCGTTGACGTCGGCCTCGGTAAAGACATGGGTCGCCACGAAGCGGCCCAGGGCCTCGCCCAGCCGCGCCTTCTGCGCGGGCAGGATCGCGGTATGGGGAATCGGCAGGCCCATCGGCCGGCGGAACAGGGCCGTGACGGCGAACCAGTCCGCCAGGCCGCCCACCACCCCGGCCTTGGCGCCGGCCCGCAGGATGTCCAGCCACGGACTATCCGCCACCAGGCCCACGGCCGGCGCGCCGTAGCCTGCGATCGTCAGGACACCCATCCCGGCCAGCAGGCCGGTCGCCGCGCGGCGATAGCGTCGCAATACAAGCCACGCGGCCCTGTCCGCTTCGGGAATCGTGTTCATCCCCCCGTCGATACCACCCCGCGCGCGGGGACCCAAGGCTTCATGCCCGCCCACCGCCCCGCCGCACCGCGCATCCAGACGCGTCGCCACAAGGGCATGGGCCCAAATTCACTGTGATGTCGGATGGCAGACATTGCGATGTGAACGCGAACATGGAACTTTGCCGCGCAGGTACGGATTGGACGATTGGGACTGCGCGATGACCGAAACCACTTCCCACGACGCAGCGGAGATGCTGCTCGACCTCGCACGGCAGGCCGTCGCGGACGGGCATGACTCCTCGTCGGGCAATCCGGTCATTACGCTGGCCCGCCGGATCGGCCGGCGGATCACGTCCGGCGACCTGTCGACCGAAACCCTGGAAGATGTCGTCCGGCACCTGCGCGACGAGGCATTCCGCGCGCGCGCCCACCGGCTGCATGCCTATGTGGATGGCACCGACGACGCCATCGTCGCCGAACGCATGCGCGCCGTCGCGCGGACCGTCGCGGACGATCCCGCCCCGGACGGCACGGCCGCCAGCTTCGGCCATTTCCGCAGGACGCTGGAGCGCAGCCGCTTCGCCGCCGTGTTCACCGCGCATCCGACCTTCGCGCTGGCCAACCCGGTCTACGAACGGCTGGCCGCCATGGCCTCGAACGACACGGGCCAGGACGCCGCATTCCCGGTCCTGGCGACGCATCGCCGGGCCGCGCCGCCGACCCTGGACGAGGAATTTGCCCTGGCCACGGCGGCAATCCTGCGCGGGCGCAACGCGCTGGACCGCCTGACCCGCATCCTGCTGGACGAGGCCCAGGCGCGCTGGCCGCGCGAATGGTCGGTGCTCAGCCCCCGCCCGGTGATCCTGACCAGTTGGGTCGGCTACGACACCGACGGGCGGACGGATATCGGCTGGTGGGACACCATCCGCCTGCGCCTACGCATGAAGCACCTGCAACTGACGCGACTCCAGGACCAGGTCGCGCCGCTGCGCCCGATCGCCGACGGGCTGCATGAACGCATCGCCTGCGCGCTGGGCGCCGTCAGCGCGCAGATCGACGCCTGCCCGACCGGGCCGGACCCCGAAGCGGTCGCCGCCTTCGCCGCCGTGCTGATCGGCCGGCGGGACGAGGCGATTTCCCGCGCCAGCGACCTGGCGTCGTCGTTCCAGGAAGCCATCGACACCGCCGCCCCCGAACACCGCATGGCCCTGGCCGTCGCCCGCGCGGGCTTCATGGCGCACGGCATGGCGGCCGCGCATACCCATGTCCGCCTCAATTCGACGCAGATCCACAATGTCGCGCGGCAGCGGCTGGGCATCGAGGACAGTCCGGAAATGCCGTCGCAGCGCCGCGGCCTGCTGACCCGCATCAATGAGGCGCTGGACCGGGTCGAGCCGGTCGAGGTCGATTTTGGTTCGCTGCTGGCCGAACAGGCCACGGCCGCGCGCCTGATGATGACGGTGCGGCAGATCGTCCGGCACATCGACCGCGAAAGCCCCATCCGCTTCCTGATCGCCGAGACCGAGAGCGGCTATACCCTGCTGACCGCCCTGTGGCTGGCCAAGACCTTCGGAATCGACGAACAGATCGAGATCTCGCCGCTGTTCGAGACGCAGGAGGCCCTGGAAAACGGCGCGCATATCATCGAGGAGGCGCTGCATTCCCCCCATTGGCGCGACTATCTGCGCCGGACCGGCAAGCTGAGCCTGCAATTCGGCTATTCCGATTCCGGCCGTTATGTCGGGCAGCTGGCCGCGACCTACCTGATCGAGCGGCTGCGGCTGAAGATCTGCGACCTGCTGCGCCGCTGGGACCTGACGGATATCGAAGTCATCCTGTTCGACACCCACGGGGAAAGCATCGGGCGCGGCGCGCATCCCTTCCGCCTGGCCGACCGGTTCGACTATCTGTCGCCCCTGCATGCGCGCGCGGTGTTCGCCGGCGCCGGCCTGCGAATCCGCGAGGAAGCGGCCTTCCAGGGTGGGGACGGCTATCTGCTGTTCGGCACCCAGGCGCTGGCCGACGCCACCGTCAGCATCATCGCGTCGCATATCTTCGCGCCGACGCCGCTGGACCGCGACCCGGTCTATGACGAACCCGATTTCTCGGCCGATTTCTTCTCGACCATCGGCGCCGGCATGGCGGGGCTGGTCGAGGACCCGGGCTATGCCGCCCTGCTGGGCGCCTTCGGTCCGTCGCTGATCGACAAGACCGGATCCCGCCCCTCGGCCCGCCAGAGCGACGCGGCGGCGGCCACCACGCGGATCAGCCATCCCAGCCAGCTGCGCGCCATTCCCAACAACGCGATCCTGCAACAGCTGGGCTGGTGCGCGAACACCATCCAGGGCCTGGGCTCGGCCGCGGCGCGCCACCCCGAAACGTTCGAGGAATTCCTGACCAAAAGCCCGCGCTTCCGCCGCGCGCTCGATTTCGCGTCCCATGCGCTGGCGCATTCCGACGATACGGTCCTGCGCGCGGTGATCTACATGCTCGACCCCGACATGTGGCTGGCCCGCGCGACGGCCGAAGCCGATCCGGCGCGGCGCGACGCCTTCCTGGCGCTGATGAACGGGCTGGAGCGCCTGAATTTCTGGGCCAGCACGCAGGCGATGTTCCGCCGCATCCAGTCGGACCACCTGGCGCTACGCAAGGCGTGGCAGCATGCGCCGGGCATGCAGCCCGAGGAAATGCTGCTGCATGCCATCCGGATCGCGACGATCGAGCAGATCTGGCTGCTGTCGACCCGCATCCCCTATTTCGCGCCGCGCAACGCCTTCACCCGCGACGTGCTGACGGTCCGCGTCCTGTGCCTGGAAATTCCCGCCGCCCTGCGGGAACTGGAACATATCTTCCCCTACGCCACCGGCAGCGGGCTGGACCTCGATTTCCACGAAGCCCACGGCCCGCGCAACGACAGCGCCTACGTGCGCGAACACACCGAAATCTTCGATCCGATGCTGCGGCTGTTCAACCTGGTGCGGGAAACCGGCATGGCGGTGATGCACCATGTCGGGGCGTTCGGCTGACGGGCGGGCGGCCCCGCCCCGACTGGCGGGTCAGCGAACCGCCCCCGCCGGTCGGCCCGCCGCTGGCGGCGGCGGCCGGCATCCGGCGGATCGTCGCGCCCAATCCCGGCCCGATGACCGGCCACGGCACCAACAGCTGGCTGGTCGAACATGCCGCCGGCACGGCGGTCATCGACCCCGGACCGGACGATGCCGCCCATCTGCGCGCCATCGTGGCGGCGGCGCGCGGGCCGGTCACCCACATCCTGCTGACCCATACCCACCGCGACCATCTGGACGGCGCCCGCCCCCTGGCCGGCATGACCGGCGCACCGGTCTGCGCCTATCGTCACAGCGCCTGTGCGACGTTCACCCCCGACATCGCGCTGGATGATGGCGCCCCGGTCGCGACCCTGACCGCACTGCACACGCCGGGACACGCCGCCGACCATCTGTGCTTCGCCACCGGGGACGGAGTCCTGTTCACCGGCGACCACATCATGGGCTGGTCGACGACGATGGTCCCGCCGGCTCCGCACGGGTCGGTCCGCCTGTTCCTGGACAGCCTGAACAAGGTGCTGGACCGCGACGCGCGCCTGCTGCTGCCCGCGCACGGCGCGCCCATCGCCAGCCCCGCCCCCTGCATCCGGGGCCTGATCGCCCATCGCCTGGCGCGCGAGGACAGCATCCTGGCGGCCCTGCCGGAGGAACCCGCCACGCTGGATGACATCATGCGCTGCGTCTATCGCGCGATCCGTCCCGCGCTGCATCGGGCGGCGAAGCTGAACCTGCTCGCCCATCTGGAAAAATTGCGCGACGACGGCCGCGTCGTTCACCATCATGAGACCTGGCGCGCCATCCGCGGCAAAACGGCCGCCTGAGCCGGCCCGCCTCACGCCCTGCCCCCACCCGGAGAGACCATGTTGAAGAAACGCCTGCCGTTGCTGCTGTCCGCCTCTGTCCTGAGCATGGGGGTGGGCGCTCCGGCGCTGGCCGACGACCATGCCGACGCCGCCCGCACCGCCCATTCCGCCACGCGGCCGGCGCCGCAACCCATCGAACGGACCAGCAGCGGCACGGTGACCATCGGCGGCAGGACCATCGCCTACCAGGCCGTCGCCGGGACATTGCTGATCCACCCCCGAATCTGGGACGATTCGGAGGAGACGATCCATGAGGAAACCCCCGGCAGCGACGCCCACGCCATCGACGGCAATGCCGACGCCACGGCGTCGATGTTCTATGTCGCCTATTTCCGCAAGGATGCCCGGCCCGAGAACCGGCCGATCACCTTCGTCTACAACGGCGGCCCCGGTTCCTCGACCGTCTGGCTGCATATGGGCGCCTTCGGTCCGCGCCGGGTGGTGACGAACGACGACACCCACACCCCCGCCGGCCCCTATCGCCTGATCGACAATCCCCAGAGCCTGCTGGACGTCACCGACCTGGTGTTCATCGACGCGCCGGGCACCGGATTCGGCCGGATCAACGGCAAGGACAAGGAAAAGCTGTTCTGGGGCGTCGATGCCGACGGACAGGCCTTCACCCGTTTCATCAGCGGCTTCCTGGCGAAGTACGGCCGCTTCAACTCGCCCAAATATCTGTTCGGCGAAAGCTACGGCACCCTGCGCTCCGCCGTTATCGTCAACGACCTGCAAAACCGGGAGAACATCGATTTCAACGGCGTGATCCTGCTGTCGCAGATCCTCAGCTACGACAACAGCGTCGATGAGCCCGCGCTGAACCCCGGCATGGACGAACCGTTCGTGCTGGCGCTGCCGACCTATGCCGCCACGGCCTGGTACCATCACAAGCTGCCGCAACAGCCCGCCGAGCTGAAACCGTTCCTGGCCGAAGTCGAGCATTTCGCCAGCACCGACTACCTCGTCGCCCTTCAGCAGGGGGCGGCCCTGCCGGCGGCGGAGCGTGAGCGCATCGTCGGCCGCCTGCACGATTATACCGGCCTGCCGGCCAATTATATCCGCCGGGCCAACCTGCGGATCGACGGCGGCGAGTTCTCGAAAACGCTGCAGGCGGACAGCGACGTCACCACCGGGCGCCTCGATACCCGTTTCTCAGGCCCGTCGCTCGACCCGCTGAGCCAGGAGGCCGGATACGACCCCCAATCGACCTCGATCAGTTCGGCCTACGTGTCGCTGTTCAACGACTATACGCGCAAGACCCTGGGCTACGGCGACGGGCTGACCTACCGGGCCGAAATCGACATTCCGCACTGGGATTTCCACCACGCCCCCGACGGACCCGATTCCACCCCGTCCGACGGACAGGCAAACGTCATGCCCGACCTGGCGCAGGCGATGAAGACCAATCCGACGCTGAAAATCATGCTGAACGCCGGATATTTCGACCTGGCGACCCCGTACTACGAAGGCATCTACGAGATGCAGCACCTGCCGATTCCAGCACGCCTGCAAGGGAATATCGAATTTCAGCAATATCAGTCCGGCCACATGGTCTACGCCAACATCCCGTCCCTGACCCAGTTGCACGACAATATCGCGGACTTCATCCGCCGTACCGACAACCAGGCCGATCCGGCTACGCCGTAGGCCCCCGGTCAGGCGCGGCCGCGAAGACCCTCAGAGCCATCCCGACGCCGGCGACCAGCATCAGGGCGCCGGCCACTTCCGACCAGGATGGAAGCTGGCGTGCATATGTCGCGCTGTAGATCAGCGCGAAGATCGTTTCGAAGACGATGAGTTGCCCGGCCACCGAAACCGGCAACGCGCGGGCCGCGATGGACCATGTCCAGGTCGCCACCCATGACGACAGCACCCCCAGCACCAGCCCCGCACTCACCGGCCGCAGCCAGGCCCCATGGGCCAATCCGATCGCCGGCACGGCCGACCAGTGCGCCAGCCAGCCGACCACCAGCAGCGGGAGCAGCGCGATCATCGTGCCGATCCCCGTCAGGGCCGTCCAGGTCACCGGGGAGAGGCCCGGACGCGCGGCCAGTTCGGCGGCATTTCGCATGCCGTACCACGACCACAGCACCAGCGCGCCCACCGCCAGCAGCAGGCCCCACAACGGCCCATGACCCCCGCCATCCGCACGGGCCTGCAAAAGGGCGACGCCGTTCACCAACGCCAGGCCGAACAGGATGACCATCAACGCCGGCATCAGCCGCCTGAGCGGCAAGCCGCTCGTCCGGTGGCCCAGCACGGACATCAGCACCGGAAGGCACCCGATCACCAACGCCACCACCGGAGGCCCCGCAAGCGGAACGGCAAGCGAGAGCGCCAGATAATATCCGACATTGCCCGTAAAACCGAGCAGGACCAGAATCTGGTAGTCCGCCTTCGACAGGCGGCGCAGCGCCGCAAACCCCTCCGGCGCGACCAGCATGAGCGAGACGACGCCGAAGGTGACGTATCGGCACACCGTCAGATCGAAGGCCGAATAGGGGCCGCTGACCAGGGGCGCGATGAAGGTCAACGCCCACAACGCCCCGGTCGCCAGACCGGCCAGAAGCCCCACGGTCGCCGTCTGCGTGCCCATGCCGACGGTGACGGGCTTAACGGTACACCATGCCGCCATCGATCAGGATCGACTGCCCGGTCATGTAGTCGGAATCCGGCCCGGCCAGGTAGGCCACCAGCCCCGCCACGTCGTCGGCCGTCTCCGCTCGCCCCAAGGCGATCCCGTCGACATATTTCCGGTACGTCTCGCCCAGCTTCGCCCCGGTGATGTCCGAAAAGCGCCGGTCGATCTCGGTCCACATGTCCGTGCCCACCACGCCGGGACAATAGGCGTTCACGGTGATCTTGCGGCTGGCATATTCCTTCGCCGCCGCCTGGGTCAGCGCCCGCACCGCGAATTTCGTGGCGGAATAGACGCCCAGCAAGGCAAATCCCTCATGCCCGGCGATCGAGCATGCATTGATGATCTTGCCGCCGTGCCCGCGTGCGATGAACTTGGCCGCGGCCGCCTGGATGCCCCACAGCACGCCCTGGACATTGATGCGGAAGATGCGCTCGACCTCCTCGGGCGTCACGGAGGCGATCGCCTGCACCTGCGCGATCCCCGCGTTATTCACGATGACGTCGAAGCCGCCCAGTTCCTGTTCCGCATGGTCCACCGCCGCCTGCACCTGAGCCCGGTCGCCCACATCCGCGACAAAGGTCGCGACCTTGCCGCCCAGCGCCTCGATTTCCTGCGCGACGGCGGTCAGCGCATCATTCCTGATATCGACCAGCGCGAGGCGCGCGCCCTCCTTCGCCAGCCGCAGCGCGATGCCCCGGCCGATTCCCTGCCCTGCGCCGGTAACCAGCGCGACCTTCCCGTTCATGGACATGTCGTAAGTTCCCCCCGCCGATTATCCGCCCGACCACTTTTCCGGCCCGCGCACTCGGCTGTTCTTCTGGTGTTTCCGTGACTCATCCGGTCACGGTCATGCAGTTCAGCCATGCCCGGCCCCGCCGCTTCAACGGGCCTGGGCGCCCCCTCACCACGACGTGACGGACGCCGTCGGGATTGTCGCAATTCTGCACAAGGGCGCAACCCATACCGCAAAAAAAACCGGCCCACATGGGGCCGGTTTCCTTACCTGCGATCCGGTCGAAATCAGGCCGACTTGGCCATGATCTCCTCGGCGACATTGCGCGGCACCGGGTCGTAATGATGGAACTGCATCGTGAAGGACGCACGGCCCTTGGTGATCGAGCGCAGGTGCGAAATGTAGCCGAACATTTCCTTCAGCGGCACCAGCGCGCGCACCATGACGGTCGAACCCGAGCTCTCCTGGTTCTGGATCATGCCGCGACGACGGTTCAGATCGCCCACCACGTCGCCGACATGGTCGTTCGGCGTCGTCACCTCGACGTCCATGATCGGCTCCAGGATGACCGGGCCGGCCCGCTTCATGCCTTCACGGAAGCACGCCTTGGCGGCGATTTCGAACGCCAGCGCCGACGAGTCGACGTCATGGTACTTGCCGTCCAGCAGCGTGAACTTGAAGTCCACGGTCGGGAAGCCGGCCAGCACGCCCGTCGAGGACTGCATCCGGATGCCCTTTTCGACCGCCGGGATGTATTCCTTCGGCACGGTGCCGCCGACGACCTTGTTCTCGAACTGGATCTCCTGGTTCCGCTCCAGTGGCGCGAACTCGATCTTCACCTCGGCGAACTGGCCCGAACCACCCGACTGCTTCTTGTGGGTGTAGGTTTCCACATGCGGCTGGGTGATGGTCTCGCGATAGGCCACCTGCGGCGCACCGATATTCGCATCGACGCCGTATTCGCGGCGCAGACGGTCGATGATGATGTCCAGATGCAGTTCGCCCATGCCCGACAGGATGGTCTGGCCGGTTTCCTGGTCCGTCTTCAGACGCAGCGAGGGGTCCTCGCCCGCCAGCTTCTGCAGCGCCAGGGTCATCTTCTCGACCCCGTCCTTGGTCTTCGGCTCGACCGAGATGTCGATGACCGGGATCGGGAAGGTCATGCGCTCCAGCACCACCGGATCGGCAGGGTCGGCCAGCGTGTCGCCGGTCTGCGTGTCCTTCAGCCCCACGAAGGCGGCGATGTCGCCAGCGTGGACTTCCTTCACTTCCTGGCGCTTGTCGGCATGCATCTGGAAGATGCGGCCGATCCGCTCCTTGTGGCCCTTGGTCGTGTTCAGCACCGAATCGCCCGACCGCAGGATGCCGCGATAGACGCGCACGAAGGTCAGCGTGCCGTACTTGTCGTTGATGATCTTGAACGCCAGGCCCGCGAACTTGCCGTCCGGATCGACCGGGATGATCGGCAGCTTGTTCTCGTCGACCTCTTCGTCCTCGGGCGGCGCGATGCGGATGCCCTCGACGTCGTCCGGCGCCGGCAGGAAGTCGATGACCGCATCCAGCAGCGGCTGCACGCCCTTGTTCTTGAAGGCCGTGCCGCACAGGACCGGGCGGAACTCGCCGGAAATCGTGCCCTTCTTGATGCAGCGCTTCAGGGTCGCGACGTCGACGTCACCCTTCTCGAAATATTCTTCCATGGCCGCCTCGTCCACGGACAGGGCGGTGTCCAGCAGCTCCTGGCGGGCTTCCTTGGCCTTCTCCAGAAGGTCGGCCGGAATTTCCTCGTCATGGTACTTCGCGCCCAGCTCGCCGCCTTCCCAGACGATGGCCTTCATCTCGATCAGGTCGACGACGCCGATGAAGTTTTCCTCGGCGCCGATCGGCAGCTGCAGCGGGATCGCGACGATGTCCAGCTTCTCCTTCAGCGTGTCGAACGCGCGGTAGAAGTCGGCGCCGGTGCGGTCCAGCTTGTTGATGAAGATGATGCGCGGCACGTTGTAGCGGTCGGCCAGACGCCAGTTGGTCTCGGACTGCGGCTGCACGCCGGCGACGCCCTCGATGATGAAGACCGCGCCGTCAAGCACGCGCAGGCTGCGGTTCACCTCGATGTTGAAATCGATATGGCCCGGAGTGTCGATGATGTTGATGCGGTGACCGGCCCATTCGCAGGTGACGGCGGCCGAGGTGATCGTGATGCCGCGCTCACGCTCCTGGTCCATGTAGTCGGTCGTGGTGTTGCCCTCGTGGACCTCACCGATCTTGTGAGACACACCGGTGTAATACAGGATACGCTCGGTGGTCGTCGTCTTGCCGGCGTCGATATGCGCCGTGATGCCGATGTTGCGAATCAGCGAAAGACCGGACTTTTCGGACACGGGGGAACCTCCACAAAACAATTCAGGCGCGAACGGAACCCTTCCCCTCGCGCCTGCCGGGGCCGGAAGCTGCCCCCCACCCCAAGGATCGGGGTTCCGGAAGATGCAGGCCGGCAGAATAGACAGATGGGCCTGACATGCGTCAGACGCCCTGAACATGCAAGCCCGGTCCGCCTGAAAAATCGGACCCGACCCGCATGCCGGACGATTACGCCGTGGCTTCGGCCTTCTTTTCCTTGGCGCGCAGGATGCGGCGCTTCAGAGCCTGGGCCTCGGTCGGCAGCTTGCGGTTCGGGGTGGACAGCAGGAACGCGTCCAGGCCGCCATTGTGCTCGACCGTACGGATGCCGTTGGTGCTCAGGCGCAGGCGCACCGCGCTGCCCAGGATATCGGACAGGAGAGAGGTCTCCTGCAGGTTCGGCAGGAAGCGGCGGCGGCTCTTGTTGTTGGCGTGGCTGACGTTGTTTCCCGTCAGCACGCCCTTGCCCGTGATCTGGCAACGGCGAGACATGGTATCATCCTCGGATAACTAAGGGCCGAGGCAAGATGCCCGGCAACGATCGTCAAGATTAGGCGCGGCTTATGGCCAAGGTACCGGCCGCCGTCAAGGCGAAAGGAACGATTCGGGCCGTTTTCGCCTGAATCGACCTCCGGCATCCCCGCCATGGGCAGGCCGCGCCCGCGGGTTACTCGGGCTGGGACGCCCGGTCGCGGTCCGGATGCAGGTCGCCCGCGCGGACGCTGTGGATGGCGTTTTCCAGCATGGCCAGCATCGTCCCCTGGTCCATCGTCCGCGACAGCAGGCCCAGCGACCCGCCCAGCAGGGCGGAGGCGATGGCGATCGGCGGCAGCTTCTCGCCCAGCATGTATTCGATCGCCTTGTCCACGACCGCGCCGCAATGGCTCAGTTCCTCGGGCACCGATCCGTCGTCGCCCAGGGTCGGGCCCTCGCCTGGCGTGTCCGTCATGTCGTCTTCTCCCTGTTGTCGGCCCGTTCGGGCGGCCGTTCGGGCCATCCGGCCGCGTCGCGGCGCAAAATGCCCCCGTTCACGCGGGAAAACCACCCCCCGGCGCGGCCTCGGCCACCGCGTCGGCCCGCTCCTCGGCCTGCGCCGCCCACATCCCGGCATAGAGTCCCCCGCGGGCCAGCAGGCTGCGATGGGTTCCGCGCTCCTTGATGACGCCATCGCCCATCACGAGGATTTCATCCGCATCGACGACCGTCGACAGGCGGTGGGCGATGATGACGGTCGTCCGTTCGGCCGACACCGTCCCCAGGGCAGCCTGGATTTCCTGCTCGGTATGGGTGTCCAGGGCGCTGGTCGCCTCATCCAGGATCAGGATGCGCGGGTTTTTCAGGATGGTGCGGGCAATGGCCACGCGCTGCTTCTCGCCGCCCGACAGCTTCAGCCCGCGCTCGCCCACCTTGGTGCGGTAGCCGTCGGGCAGGCTGACGATGAAATCGTGGATCTGCGCCAGCCGCGCCGCATGCTCGATCTCGGCCTGGGTGGCGCCCAGGCGGCCGTAGGCGATGTTGTAGCCGATCGTGTCGTTGAACAGCACCGTATCCTGGGGCACCACGCCGATCGCCGCCCGCAGCGCCGCCTGCCCATACTCGCGAAGATCGTGCCCATCCACCACGACGCGGCCCGACGTCACGTCGTAGAACCGGAACAGCAGCCGGCTGATGGTCGATTTGCCCGCCCCCGTCGGCCCGACGATGGCGACGCGGCCGCCGGCGGGCACGCTGAAGCTGACATCGTGCAGGATCTCGCGATCCGGACGGTAGGAAAAGCGCACATGCTCGAAACGGATCGCCGCCGCCGGGGCTTCGTCCAGCCGGCCGGGCAGGCCGATGGCGTCCGGGCGGTCCGTGACATCGGGCGCCTCCTCGGTCAGGCGGAACATCTGCTCCAGATCCACCAGCGACGTCCGCAACGAGGAATAGATGCTGCCCAGGAAATTCAGCGGCAGGTACAACTGCATCAGGTAGGTATTGACCAGCACGAAGCGCCCGACCGTCAGCCGCCCCCCGGCCACATCGTCCGCCGCCAGCAGCATGACCGCCGCCAGGGTCACCGCGATGATGGCCGCCTGCCCGAAATTCAGCCCGTTCAGCGACACCTGCGTGCGGACCGCCGCGCGTTCGTACCGGCGCTGGGCCTCCTCGTACCGGCGGCTTTCATGTTCCTCGTTGCCGAAATACTTGACCGTCTCGTAGTTCAGCAGGCTGTCCAGCGCCTTCCAGCTCGCCTCGCTGTTGATGTCGTTCATCTCGCGCCGGATGCCGATCCGCCAGGAGGTGAACATGACGGTGAAACCGACATAGGACGCCACCGCCACCAGCATGATGACGGCGTACCGCCAGTCGAACAGGCGCCAGATGACGGCGATCACCATCAGGGCCTCGATGATCGTCGGCACGACGTTGAAGACGCCGACTCGCAGGATGGTCTCGATCGCCTCGGTCCCGCGCGCGATGGCGCGGGTCACCCCGCCGGACTGGCGGTCGAGGTGAAACCGCAGCGACAGCGCGTGCATGTGCCGGAAGCTGCGGATGGCGGCGACGCAGCTGATGCGGAAGCGGACCGGCGCGAACAGGGCGTCGCGCCATTCGCCCAGCCCCGCCGACATCAGCCGCAGCAACCCGTACCCCAGGATCAGCAGCATCGGGATGGTCGCCAGCCCTGCCCCCGCGCCCCCCACATGCAGCGCATCCACCACGCGGCTGTAGAGGTACGGGACGCAGATCGTCGCGACCTTGGCCGCGATCAGCAGCACGCACGCGCCCACGACGCGCCACCGCGTGCCGGGGTCGTTCCGGGGCCACAGATAAGGAAGCAGATCGCGCAAGGTCGTCAGGACCGGCTGTTCCGGCCCACGCTGGTCCTGGGATAAGGGAGGTGTCATGGCCTGGATGTGGCATGTGCCGGCGGTTTTGCAAACACCATCGCGCTATCCGGAACATGATCGGGGGCGCCCTCGCCGGACAGGATTGTCACGCGCCGGCCCGCCCGGTATGGCAGGCACACGCATCAGGAGCAGACCTGCATGGCCCCCGACGCCGACGCCTTTCTCCGGCATCTCGAATCCTGCAATACGGCCCGGCTGCCCGGCGGGCGGACGCCGTTCCGCCTGGGCGACGCGCCGGCCGGATGGATTGCCCCCCCTCTTGTCCCCGAACTGGAACAACGCGGCCTGCCACGCCGGGACGGGGCCATCACGCTGGCCGATCCGACCCGGCTGGAACCGCTGGGCGAGGATCTGGCGGCCTGCGGGGTCTACGGGTCGCATCACGAACTGTTCGACGTCGCCGCCACGGCCGACGGCCCGGCGATCGCCCGCGTCGATCGCGGCGCGCTGCCGCTGTTCGGCCTGATCGCGCATGGCGTGCATATGAACGGGCTGGTCCGCCGTCCGGACGGCCTGCATCTGTGGATCGGGCGGCGCGCGACCAGCAAGCGCCTCGATCCGGGCAAGCTGGACCATCTGGTGGCCGGCGGCATCCCGGCCGGCCACACCCCCCAGGACGCCCTGCACAAGGAGGCGGCCGAGGAAGCCAGCATTCCCCTGTCCGTCGCCCGCCGGGCCGTGCCGGTGGCCCGCATCCGCTATGCCATGGACCGCCCCGAGGGCCTGCGCCGCGACGTCCTGCACTGCTACGACCTGGAGTTGCCGGCCGATTTCGTCCCGGCCCCGGCGGATGGCGAGGTCGAATCCTTCGCCCTGATCCCGGTCGAGGACGCCTTTCGCATCGTCCGCGACACCGACGATTTCAAGTTCAACGTCAATCTGGTGCTGATCGACCTGTTCCTGCGCCTCGGCCTGATCGACCCGGACAGCCGGGCCGGGCGGGCGCTGCGGTCGGGACTGGCCGGCGCCCCGGCCTTGGCCTGATGCGCGCCACCGTTGCGCGCACCCTGCCCGCCATCCTGCCCGCCGTCCTGCTCATCCTTGCCGTCGGCGGCATGTCGGGCTGCGCGCCGGCGCGGCCGGACTGCGCCGGGTTCGGCGCGCGTCCCGGCCTCGAACTCTCGCTGCTGTTCGGCCTGACCCGGCCGGACGGCGCCCCGATCACCGACGCCCAATGGGACGGGTTCATGCAGCAGGAGATCACGCCCCGCTTTCCCGACGGGCTGACCGTCTTTCGCACCCTCGGGCAATGGCGGGACCGGGAAAACGGCCGAATCGTCGCCGAGCCGTCGCGCATCGTCTGGATCGCCGCCCCCGGCGACACACCCGACCTGCGGGCGCGTGTGGAAGCGATCCGCGCCCGCTACCGGCGCGATTTCCAGCAGCAGTCGGTCGGGCTGACAATCCGGTCGGGCTGCCAGGCGTTCTGATCGCGGGACGCCCACCCCTGTCGCGGCAGGACTCTGTCGGGTATGCTCGCCGTTCCCGTATCGGCTGCCCCGGCCCGGGGCGGACAGCGATGGAGTAACACGCCCCGATGACCAGCGCCGCGACACCCAGCGCCCCCCTCCCCAGCGCGCCGGTCGCCCGCAAGGAGCCGCGACGCATCGCGCAGCTCGGCCGGGTCCGGATCGACGATTACGGCTGGATGAAGGACGACAACTGGCAGGCCGTCCTGCGCGACCCGTCGGTCCTGCGCGCCGACATCGCCGAGCATCTGCGGGCCGAGAATGCCTATACCGCCGCCATTCTTGCCCCGACCGAGGCCCTGCAGGCCACCATCGCGGCCGAGATGAAGGCGCGCATCCGCGAGGACGACACCTATCCCGCCCTGCCGCACGGCCCCTGGCGCTATTACATGCGCTACGCCACCGGCGCGCAGCATCCGATCCACGCCCGCCACCCCGAAGGCCGCCCCCAGGACGAGGAGATCCTGCTGGATGTCAGCGCGGCGGCGCAGGGGCATGAGTACTACGCCATCGCCACGGCGACCCACAGCCCCGACCACCGCCTGTTCGCCTATGCCGAGGACGCCCAGGGGTCCGAGGTCTATCGCGTCGTCGTCCGCGACATCGCCACCGCCGCCGCCGTCGGCACGCCGGTCGAAAGCTGCAGCGGCAATTTCGCCTTTTCCCCCGACGCGCGCTTCCTGTTCTGGACCTGGCGGGACGAGCACGGCCGGCCGACGAAAATCTTCCGCCGCGACATCGCCTCGGGCAGCGACGCCCTGGTCTACGAGGAAGCGGACCCTGGCTTCTTCATCGGGGTCGAGGCCAGCCGGTCGAGCCGGTGGATCGTCATCTCGGCCAGCAACCAGGACACGTCGGAATCGTGGCTGATCCCCGGCGACCGGCCCGAGGCCGCGCCGGTCTGCGTCGAACCGCGCCGCGCCGGGCTGCTCTATACGCTCAGCCACTGGGGCGACCGGTTCGCCATCCTGACCAATGCGGACGGGGCGGTCGATTTCAAGCTGATGGTCGCCCCCGACGCCACGCCGGGCATGGCGCACTGGCGCGACCTGGTTCCGCACCAGCCTGGACATTACATCACCGACTGCGTGGCGTTTTCCGGGCACCTGGTCCGGCGCGAACGGCGCGACGCCAATACGGCGCTGATCGTCCGGCACCGCGACGGGGGGGAACATGTCCTGTCGTCGGACGAGGACGCCTATGTCCTCTCGCTCTCGGGGTCGTACGAATACGACACGCGGGAACTGCGCTACGTCTACCAGTCGCCGACGACACCCCGCCAATGGTACGCCTACGACATGGACGACCGGTCGCGGCACCTGCTCAAGACCCAGGACGTGCCCTCGGGCCATGACCCGCTACGCTATCGCTGCTGGCGCCTGACCGCCATCGCCGGGGACGGCGCCGAAATCCCGGTCACGGTGCTGGGACGGCACGACACGCCGGTCGATGGATCGGCGCCGCTGCTGCTGTATGGCTACGGCGCGTACGGCCATGCGATCGAACCCAGCTTTTCCACCGGCGTGTTCAGCCTGGTGGACCGGGGATGGTTCTACGCCATCGCCCATGTGCGCGGCGGGTCGGAAAAAGGCTGGAACTGGTTCCTGGGCGGCCGGGGGCGGAACAAGACCAACAGCTTCACCGATTTCATCGCCTGCGCCGACCATCTGGCGGCGACCGGATTCGGCGCGCCGGGCCGGATCGTGACGGACGGTCGGTCGGCGGGGGGCATGGTCATGGGGGCCATCGCCAACATGCGGCCCGACCTGTTCGCCGGCATCGTGGCCGTGGTGCCGTTCGTCGACGAACTCAACACCATGTCCGACATCTCGCTGCCGCTGACGCCGCCGGAATGGCCCGAATGGGGCAATCCGCTGGAAGACGCCGACGCCTACGACCTGATCGCCAGCTACGCCGCCTACGAACAGGTCGGCCCCCGCCCCTACCCGGCGATTCTGGCCATCGGCGGATTATCCGACCCACGCGTCACCTATTGGGAGCCGGCGAAATGGATCGCCCGGATCCGCGAACACACGACCGCAGGCCGCCCGGTCATGCTCCGCACCAATATGGAAGCCGGGCATGGTGGGGCGTCGGGGCGCTTCGACGCCCTGAAGGAGGCCGCCCTGATCCAGGCCTTCGCGATCTGGGCCGTCGAAACGGCGGACCGGCCCTGAACGGGCCGAGCGCCACACGGCCAGGACATGAATCAGGTCGCCGCCAGAAAAGGAACATCATGACGGATCACGCCAGCCCCGCCATCGTGCCGCGCCACACTGCGCCGCCCCGCCGCCTGCGCGAGCCCCAGCGCGTCCAGCGAATCGCCCGCGGATTGCTGGCCATCTTCTTCACCGGCCTGGCGCTGTACACGATTCGCGGGTTCCTGCCCTCGCTGATCTGGGGCGGCATCTTCGCCATAGCCGCCTGGCCGCTGTATGTCGGCAGCCGCAACCGGTGGAAATCCCTGCCCGGAGGCACCATCCTGCCGCTGATCTTCACCGTTGGCGTCGCGCTGATCTTCCTGGTCCCGATGGGCCTGTTCGCCCTGGAAGCCGGGCGGGAAGCGCAGAGCATCGCGATCTGGATGAATGAGGCCCGGCATTCCGGCGTGCCGGTCCCCGGGTGGATCCACGAGTTGCCGTTCGGCGCGCCGGCCGTGACGTCATGGTGGGAAAGCCACCTGCAAGATCCCGACGATGTGTCGGAACTGCTGCACTCGCTCAATATCGGGCGCAGCGTGCAGGTAACCCAGCAACTGGGGTCGCAGATCTTCCATCGCGGCCTGCTGTTCGTCTTTTCGATCCTGACCCTGTTCTTCCTGCTGAAGGACGGCGAGAGCGTAATCCGGCAGTGCCTGGTCGTGTCCCGCAGGGCCTTCGGCAAGCGGGGGGAAGGCATCGCCCAGCAGATCATCGCCTCTGTCCACGGAACGGTGGCGGGCCTGGTGCTGGTGGGCATCGGCGAGGGCGCGCTGATGGGGGTCGCCTATTTTATCGCGGGGGCGCCGCACCCGTTCCTGTTCGGGGTCTTCACCGCCGTCGCCGCCATGATCCCGTTCTGCGCGGTGATCGCCGTGGGCGTGGTCTCCCTGCTGCTGCTGGCCAAGGGGGCGATGATCGCCGCCATCGCGATCCTAGGGCTGGGCCTCGCGGTCATCTTTCTCGCCGACCATCTGGTCCGGCCCGCGCTGATCGGCGGCTCGACGGAGATGCCGTTCCTGTGGGTCCTGACCGGCATCCTGGGCGGGGTGGAAAGCTGGAACCTGCTGGGGCTGTTCCTGGGGCCGGCCATCATGGCCGTGCTGCACATGCTCTGGCGCAACTGGACGCGCGAACGCTATCAGGACGGTGCCTGAGGCACCGTTTGGGCGGGCATGATACATGAGAGATACGGTCGCAGACGGTGGTCGGGCAGGCGGGATTCGAACCCACGACCCCCAGTCCCCCAGACTGATGCGCTACCAGGCTGCGCTACTGCCCGTCCGTCTGCGACGACACGCCGTGTAGCAGCGCACGCCACGAACCGCAACCCGTGTTCGGCATCGAATCGGCCGACGGGACGGATCAGACCGGGATCAGCCGCCGCAGGGCCTTCAACTCGATCAGAATCCCGCGCAGGCTGTCCTTCAGGATCAGGTTTTCCTGGCGAATCCGTTCGATTTCCAAAGACTCGGCAGTTCCTTCCCCGGACGGGGCCGCAACCGGCCACTCCACCGCCTGCGGCGTCAGGGGCGCGGCCGGCGCGTCGGGTGTCACCATCATCACCGCCTCGATCCCTGGTCCGTCGAACGCCGAATCCGACGCATCGGCCGCGTCATCGGCCGGGGCAATGGCTGCATCCTGGAACGGGACGTCGGACCCGCTCGCCGAATCGTCGGCCGCCGGCTCGGTCGCCGGGCCGGCATCCGTACCCTCGCGCAGCATGCGCTGGACGCCCTTGATCGTATAACCCTGCACATAGAGCAGGTCGGAAATCCGGCGCAGCAATTCGATATCGTCGGGCCGGTAATAGCGCCGCCCCCCGCCCCGCTTCAGCGGGCGAACCTGGGTAAAGCGCGTTTCCCAGAACCGCAGCACATGCTGGGGCACATGCAGTTCGTCCGCGACCTCGCTGATCGTGCGAAAGGCGTGCGGCGCCTTCTTCAGCCGGCCGGCCGCCGCGTCATCGGCCATTTCGGCCGCCGGCCAATCCTCCTGCCCTTCGTCGGCGCCACTCATTCGGCGTCGTCCTCGATCGTATCGGTGGGCTGTCCGTTGACGCGCGAGCGCAGCAACTGGCTGGGCCGGAACACCAGAACGGATCGCGGCAGAATCGGGACCTCGACCCCGGTCTTGGGGTTACGGCCTGTCCGTCGCCCCTTCTGCCGTACGGAAAACGTGCCAAAGCCGCTGATCTTGACCGTATTTCCCGACTCGAGTTCCTGCGCGACCCGCTCGAGGACATGTTCGAGCAGATCGGCCGATTCGTTCCGGGATAGCCCGACCTGACTATAGATGTGTTCTGCCAGACTGGCGCGGGTCACTGTGCTCATACGCGCAAAGGTATGCATGCAGCGATGGAGCGTCAATTCAATGCGTTGACGTCCGCCATTTTTTCGGCGTCAGAAACGCGCCAGCGCCGATCCCCATGTCAGGCCGCCGCCCAGCGCCTCCATCAGCACCAGGTCGCCCTTGCGGATGCGCCCGTCGCGGACGGCCTCGTTCATCGCCAGCGGGATCGACGCCGCCGACGTGTTCGCATGGCGGTCCACGGTGACGACCACCCGTTCGGGCGGCAGTTCCAGCTTGCGCGCGACACCCTCGATGATCCGCAGATTGGCCTGGTGCGGCACCAGCCACGACACGTCGGCGTAGGTCAGGCCATGGGCGGCCAGCACTTCATCGACCGAGTCCGACAGCTTGGCCACGGCATGGCGAAACACGTCGCGCCCGCGCATGCGTAGGAAGCCGCTACTTTCCCGCCGGCCCACCGCGCCGTCGACATAGAGCAGATCGCCGGTGGTACCGTCCGAATGCAGGTGGGTCGAGAGGATGCCCTCAGGCCCCGGCCCCTCCGCCGCCGTCAGCAGAACCGCCCCGGCGCCATCGCCGAACAGAACGCAGGTCCCCCGATCGGACCAGTCGATGATACGCGAATAGACCTCGCTGCCGATCACCAGGATTTTCTCGACCTGGCCACTGCGGACCAGGGCATCGGCCGTGGACAGGGCGTAGACGAAACCCGAGCAGGCCGCCGCGATATCGAATCCGAACCCGCCGCGCAGGCCCAGTTCGGACTGCACCCTGACGGCCGTAGCGGGAAAGGCCTGGTCGGGGGTGCTGGTGGCGACGATGATCGCATCGACATCCGCCGCCGACACCCCGGCATATTCCAGCGCGCGGGACGCCGCCGCGGCCGCCATGCTGACCGCACTGTCGTTCGGCCCGGCAATATGCCGCTGGGTGATCCCGGTGCGGGCGCGAATCCACTCGTCCGACGTGTCGAGGCGCGCCGCCAGCTCGTCATTGGTCACGATCCGGTCTGGCAGATAACCACCAAACCCGACCATAAGCGAACGTCTCGCCATCATTCCCATCATTCCAAACCCGGCGCCGGGCCATCACCAGCTCTGCCGTGAGACGCACACGGGGCGCCTGTCCGGCCTATGCCCTGTCGGCCCATTCCGACGTCAACTGACCACCGCGACCGCAGGCTGATCCTTCCCGGCGCCTGGCCGCAGGGCCGTAAGCGCCCCCATCCGCGACAGTCGTTCGCGTATGCTTTCGTTGAACCGGTGCGTCACCATATCCATGGCAACATCGACGGCCGATGCAAAGCCTTCGGCGTCGGTCCCGCCATGCGATTTGACCACGACACCATTGAGCCCGACGAATACCGCCCCGTTATAACGACGCGGATCCAGCCACTCGCGCATGCGGTTCAGGCCCGGCCGCACCAGCAGATAACCCAGCTTGGCCAGCAGGCCGGACCGGAAGACCTGGCGCAGCAGGACGAATGACATCTTCAGTGCGCCCTCGCCGGTCTTCAGCGCGACATTGCCGGTGAACCCGTCGGTGACGACCACGTCGGTGGTGCCGGCCGTAATATCGTGCCCTTCGACAAACCCATGGAACTGGGGCGCGAGCGGGCTGTTACGCAGGATTTCGGCGGCCTGACGCAGTTTTTCGTCGCCCTTCAGCTCCTCGGAGCCGACATTCAGCAACCCGATCGTCGGCGCCGTCAGGCCCAGCACGGCCTTGGCGAAGGCTTCGCCCATCACGGCGAATTCGACCAGGTTGCGCCAGTCGCACGCCATGTTGGCGCCCAGGTCCAGCATCACCACATCGCCCTTGGTCGTCGGGCTGATGGCGGCCATGGCCGGGCGGGAAATGCCGGGAAGCGTCTTGATGACGATCTTGGCCAGCGCCAGCATCGCGCCGCTGTTGCCGGCCGACACCACGCCCCGGGCCTCGCCCTGGGCCACGGCGTCCATGGCCAGCCGCATGGAGGAGTCGCGCAGGCGCAGCGCCGCTGTCGGCTTCATGTCCATCGGAACGGCTGCCGCCGCCGGACGGACCGTGCAGATCGCCGCCGCCTTGGGGTGACGGGCCAGCTGCTCGCGCAGCCGGTCCTCATCCCCGATCAGCAGGATCCGGGCCGAAGGGTGCCTGTCGGCCGCGATCGCCAGACCAGCCACCACAACTTCCGGGCCACCGTCCCCGCCCATGCCGTCTATGGCCAGCGTGAAGGGCTCGGCCTCGGAAAAAGAGGAACCTGTCTCGCTCATGCGTGCCTTCTGCCGGGAGAGAACCAAATACGCAAGACCGTCACGGATATCGTGTCAAAGCCGGCGGCGCGACCGCTTGCATCCGGTCACGCCACCCGCCTTCGGTCCTGCGTCGTCCGGTCAGGCCCGGACGGCGGTCTTGAGCGTCTTGCCCGCCGCAACGACCTCACGGCCGTCATAGTGCCCGCAATGGCTGCAGACATGGTGCGGACGCTTCAGTTCGCCGCAATTCGCGCATTCGGCATGGGCCTCGACGCGCAGCGCCTCATGGCTGCGACGCATGCCCCGACGGGACGGCGAGGTTTTTCTCTTGGGTACAGCCATGGGCCTGGGCCCCTCCGTTCTGAGATCTTAACCGGGTTCCGCCATAGGCCGAGCCCCGATCAGTTATCGGTAATTGAGGGGGGGCGTCTAGCAGACGGAAAGACATTCCGCAAGGCATGTCCTGCACCCCGTCGGGCATAGACGCCCCCAAGGTCAGTCGCGCGGCCAATCCGCCGGCTCAGTCCGCCGCCTTCTTCAACGCGGCCAGGGCCGCGAACGGACGTCGTGTCCCGCCATCGCCCTCCTCCTCCGGCAGCCCCTCCTCCGGCGCGGCGGGCGGAAGATCGACCTGCCCCACCCCCTCGGGCAGAACGCTGCCGGGCCGGCGGGGATAGGGGTCCAGGATCAGCGACAGCTCCTCGGCCGCCAGTTCGCCCAGGTCGATCATGTCGCGCTCGTAGGGGATTTCGTCCATGGCCTCGGGGTCCAGGGCCTCGTCTTCGCGGAAGCGTTCGGCCGGAACGAAGCGCGCGGCGAACGTTTCGGTCATCGCATCCTCGAACGGATCGGTCGTAATCACGCAGACCTGTTCGACGCAGGCGGCCAGCCAGCCTTCGGCCAGCACCTCGCCCTGGCGACCGGGCGTCAGCCGGTACCGGCAGGACAGGGCGCGTATGGCCGGCAGGCCGAACCGGGCGGCCAGGGCGGCGCATTCGTCCTGGTTCGCCTCGATCGTCATGTCCTTGCCCGACATGGCGATTCGACCAACCGCGATCCTGCGGGAAAATTCCGCGTCCATTCCTGTTCAACTCCTCGATCGGCGCGCCGCATGACCGGCGCCCCGCGCCGCGCATCCGGGCATGATATTTGTCTATGATGGCGATGAAGAATTGACTTCGCCACCCCAATCGGGCACCCGACGGAGACTTCTTTCATGCAGCAGGATGCCCCACAGGCCATGCGGTCATCTCCGGACGTGACGCCGACCCTTCGCCCGATCCAGCGTCTTCTGCCGTGCGCGGTCGTCGGGCTCGGGCTTCTTCTGTCCGGCTGTGCGGTCTTCCAGTCGCGCCCCATTCCGCGCGGCTCGCTGATCGAGGCCGACGACTACGCTCAGCTCAAGCCCGGCGTCAGCACGCGCGGCGACACCATGGACCTTCTGGGGTCGCCGACCACCCGCGCGACATTCGACGACAACACATGGATCTATATTTCCATGACGACGATGCCGACGCCGGTCAGCTTTCCAGGCATCCGCAAGCAGCAGGTCCTGGTGCTGAATTTCGACAATGGCGGCGTGCTGCGGAACATGCGGACCCTGAGCAAGGCGGACGCCCGCTATGTCGGGATGGAGCCGGACGTGACGCCGACACCGGGCACCAAGATCAACATCCTGCAGCAGATCCTGGGCAATGTCGGCCGCTACAACCCGATGAGCAACATGAACAGCACATTCGGCGGCAGCACCGGCCCGATGGGCAGCAACAACGGCCCCGGCCACGGGGGCTCGGGCAATACGCTGCCCTGATCGGCGCACCCGTTACAGGGGCAGGACGATCCTGACCTGAAGCCCCCCCAGGCGACTGCCCTGCAGGGTAATGTCGCCGCCATGGGCGCGGACGATGTCGCGCGCGATCGTCAGGCCCAGCCCGGTACCGCCGTCGCGCCCGCTCTCGAACGGGCGGAAGACGGCCTCCTGCTTGTCCGAGGCGATTCCCGGCCCGTCGTCGTCGACGCAGATGATGACTCCGCGCTCGTCGCGCCGGGCGCTCAACGCCACCCGGCCCCCATGCCGGCGGGCATTTTCCAGCAGATTGTCCAGCACGCGCCGGAACGCATCGGGGCGCAGCACCGCATCGACCGGTTTGGGAATGGACACCGACAGGATCACGCCGCCCGCGCGGCGGAAGGCGAAAGCGACCTCGTCCAGCAACTGGCCGACATCGACCGGCACCGGGTTTTCCGCTCCCTCCCCCCGCGCGAAGGACAGGTAGCTTGCGATCATCCGTTCCATTTCCGCGACGTCGCCGACCATGTCGGCCACGTCGGCCTGAAGCTCCCCGGCGTCGATCGTCCCCTGCTGGGGAATCATCGCCAGCGACAGGCGCAGGCGCGTCAGCGGCGTACGCAAATCATGCGACACCCCGGCCAGGACGGCCGTCCTCTGCGCCACGAAACGAAATACCCGTTCCTGCATGCGGTTGAAGGCGATCGCGGCCTTGCGGACCTCCTGCGCGCCTTCGGGATGAATAGGTCCGATATCGCGCCCCAGCCCGAACAGTTCCGCCGCACGGGCCAGCCGCCGGATCGCGCGGACCTGATTACGCATGAAGATGCTGGCGATCAGGAACAGCAGCAGCGTGCTGCCGACGCCCCATGCCACGAACAGCCAGATCGGCGCGACATCCAGCCGCTTGCGCGGCGCCCCGATATCCAGAACCCCGTCCGGCATCTGGATGCGGATATGGACCGTGTGTGGGTCGTCGATCCAGTCGATATAGGTCGGGCGGCCGATCGACGCCCCGAGCGCGTCCGCCAGGTCCTCGTCCATCGGGCCCAGCACGTGGGTGGACCCGGTGCGCCGCAGACGCTGTCCGGGATGCCAGATCATGTCCAGTTGCGTGCGTTCGCGCACCCGACGCGTGATCCACTCCCGGTCGCCCATGGCGTGATAGCGGTCCAGCAGATCCAGCGTCAGGACGATATCCGCCGTCACGCTGCCCGACAGGCGGCGCGAGACGACCTTCAGATAATTGCCGTAGAACAGCTCCAGCGAAATCCCCTGCGTCACCAGCAGCGGGATCAGGATAATCAGCAGGGTACGGCCCAGCAGCGACCGCGGCAGCACCCGGCGGACGGGACGATCCAGGCGGCGCTGCAGGCGCGACATGCGCGATGCCCCACCGCAATCGGCGGAACGTGGATCGAAAACAGCCATCGTGCGCGCCTTCCGTCGTGCCGTGGGGCGTCAGACCCCCGGTTTCAGCACATAGCCCTTGCCGCGCACCGTCTGGAGGTATCGCGGTTCGCGCGGATCGGGCTCGATTCGGCGGCGCAGGCGCGTCACCTGCACGTCCACCGCGCGTTCGCCGATTTCCTCCATGTCCAGGATCCGGGCGATCTCGTCGCGCGACAGGGTTTCGTTCGGCCGGCGCGCCAGGACCGTCAGCAGGGCGACCTCGCCGCCCGTCAGGTGCACACTGCCCTCCGGCCCGTTCAACAGGCCGCGCGCCGGGTCGAATTCCAGCCCGCCCAGGCGGACGACGCGCAGATTGTCCGACGGCGCGGGTGGGGTGAAGCGGCGCAGATGCGCCTTCAGCCGCAACAGCAGCTCCCGGGGCTCGAACGGCTTGCCCAGGTAATCGTCGGCGCCGGCCTCCAGCCCGGTGATCCGGTCCTCGGGGTCGCCGCGCGCCGTCAGCAGCAGGATCGGCAGTTCCTGCCCCTCCTGCCGCAGGGCCCGGGTCAGGTCCAGGCCGTTCTCGCCGGGCATGGTGACGTCCAGCACCATGGCGTCGGGCTGCATGAAGCCCAGCACCTGCCGCGCTTCGGCGGCCGAGGACGCGGCGCTGATGCGAAACCCCTGCTCCGTCAGATAGCGTTGCAGCAACCGTCGCAGGCGCGGATCGTCGTCCACCACCAGAATGTGCGCCCCTGCGATCGACCCATCCCGCGCCACGGCGTCCCGTTCGTCCGTCCCCATCATCCCCTGCCCCGGCGTGAGCGTTCGCCCGTTGCGACGACGGCATCCAGCACACGTCGTGTCCTGTCGTCCATAAGACCCTGCATGACCCGGCGGAACCCCTCGATCGCTGCGGCGCCGACATCGCGATACACGCCCATCAGCTTTTCGCGCTGCACATCGAACAATTGCCGCTCGACCCCGGCGCCGGAGGGCGTCAGGTGCAGCAGCCGCTGCCGCCGGTCCCGGCGCCCGACCTCCTGGCGCACATAGCCCCGCGCCTGCAGATCGCCCAGCGCGCGGCCAAGGCTCTGCTTGGTGATGCCCAGCAGCTCCAGCAATTCGCCCACCGCGATTCCGGGGTGGCGTCCGACCATCTGCAGGATGCGATGATGCGCGTGGCCCAGCCCCAGCGCCTCCAGCAGGGGGGTGGCCACCGAATCGAAATCGCGCCAGGCCAGGATCATCAGTTCCTGGGCCTGGCGCATTTCCTCCTCGCGCAGGAACAGCAGGCCGCTGCCGGCCCCTGCCGCACCGGCCCGTCGCGGCGCGCCCGCCTGGTCGCTCACGCTGCCATCCCGCCGGTTCAGGCTGTCCGTCCCGAAAGAAGACGCTGCTTCATGCGCCCGAAACGCGCGACCCGCGCCAGCCTGCGGTCCAGGAAGGCCGCAACCGCCGCCATATCGTCGCCCCGGGCCAGCCAGAACAGCAGGACCTGCACATAGATCGCGGCCAGCGTGGCCCGCTTGGTGTACCAGGCCGTCCCCTCGGCCCGATCCCCGGCGGCCTCCCAGATCGCATCCACGCTCCGGGCCAGCGTACGGGCCAGCACGTGGCCCCTCCCCGGCACCAGCAGCACGGCCAGCGCGCGGCGAAAGGCGGCCCGGTCGGGGGCGATCCGTTCCAGGCGCAGCAGCATGACCGCCCGGACCCGGCGGCTCAGTCGCGGCTCGTCCAGGTCGCGCGCGACCTCGATCATGTCCCGGTCGATCCGATCGAACCAGGCTTCGACCAGATCCACGGCCCCGCCAGGAAACAGCAGGTCGGCATCCGGCCCCGCGACAGCCCGCAGGATCGCGATGCTCCACCCCGCCCGCCCCGCCACGGGGGCGATGCACTCCAGCGCCGCGTCGCGCGCGGCGCTGCGTTCCGGCCTGCCCGGCGCCAGGCAGGCGGCGGCGCAGCCGGCCATCCGCGTTCCGATCATGCGCGTACTCCGTATCGCCCGATTTCCTCGTCGAAACCCATCTGCCCCAGATCCGTCATCCGCATCGGATAGAGAATACCATCCAGATGGTCATATTCATGCTGCAGGACATTCGCCAGGAACCCCGACGCCACGCCCTGCACCCTCTCGCCCTCGCGGTTCAGGCCCGAATAGGCAATGCGGGCATGACGCGGCACCAGGCCCCGCAGACCGGGAATCGACAGGCAGCCTTCGGGGCGCAACACGATCTCGTCATCGACCGGGTGCAGGACGGGATTTATCAGCACGCTGGTCCCGCACGGCGGGTCATCGGCGCCGGCGCTGCGCTCGGCGGGCACGCGATAGACGAACAGACGCCGCGAGACGTGCACCTGCGGCGCCGCCAGCCCGGCCCCGCGCGCGTCTTCCATCGTCTCGATCATGTCGTCGATCAGGCGGGCGATGTCGGCCGACTGCGGGTCGGCGACCTCGTCCGCGCGGCGCAGCAACACCGGGTGCCCCATCCGGGCGATCTTGAGCAGGGTCACGGTATCAGGCCATCCTCTGTCTTCGATTCGGGTCCGGCGCCCAGGGATTCGCTGCGGGACGACCCCGCGCCGGACGCAGGCGTGCAGTGCCAAAATAGTCTGCCCGAGTCCCCCGGGAAACGGGCGGAATGATTTGTGTTTTCGCCGAAGCCCATGTTATAGGTCCGCCCCACTCGGGAATCGCATGCAGGGCTGGGCTCTGCGGTCATCCCGCATAACGCATTTTCGTGGCCGGCCAGGACAGCCACAAGCAGGAGTTGACGACCAAGTGCAGGTTCTCGTTCGCGACAACAATGTCGACCAGGCTCTCAAGGCGCTCAAGAAGAAGATGCAGCGTGAAGGCATCTTCCGCGAAATGAAGCTGCGTCGCCATTACGAAAAGCCCTCCGAGCGCAAGGCGCGCGAGGCTGCCGAAGCCGTTCGCCGCGCGCGCAAGATGGAGCGCAAGCGTCTGGAGCGCGAAGGGTTCTAATCTGCACCTTCGGGTCAGTTCCCAAAAAAAGGCCGGCATCCCCAGGATGCCGGCCTTTTTTATTGTGCCCTGCCCCGGCTGGCCCCTACCGGATGGCGGGCGGGGCCGCATCCATCAGGCGATGCGACAGATAGACGGCCTCCAGCGCGCGCTCATGCGCGATTTCAGGCGCGTTGACGGTTCCGGAATGGCCGCCCTCGGTATCCTCGTAATACAGGAACGGCACCCCCAGCGCCTGCAGGCGAGCCGCGAAGCGGCGGGCATGGACCGGCCCCACCCGGTCGTCCCGCGTCGAGGTGAAGATGAACGGCTCGGGATAGTCCGTGCCCGCACGCAGCGCCCGCAGCGGCGAGATGCGTTGCAGGAACGCGCGCTGGTCCGGCACGGCCATGCTGCCATATTCGCCGACCCATGACGCGCCGGCGGCCATCGTCTCGTAATGTTCCATGTCCAGCAGCGGCACGCCGATGATGACGGCGTTCCACAATTCCGGATGCTGGGTAAATTCCACGCCCATCAGCAGGCCGCCGTTGGACCGCCCGCGAATCCCCAGGCGGGCGGGCGAGGTCACGCCCCGCCTTTCCAGGTCGCGGGCGACGGCGGCAAAATCGTCGAAGACGCGCTGGCGATGGACGCCTCGCCCGGCCTCGTGCCACGCCGGGCCGAATTCGCCCCCGCCACGGATATTGGCGACGACGTAGACACCGCCGCGCGCCATCCACAGCCGGCCGAATTCCGGATTATAGTCGGGCACCGAGGATAGCTGGAACCCGCCATAGGCCGTCAGCATCGCCGGATTCGCCCCATCAAGGCGCATGTCCTTCCGATGGACGACGAAATAGGGAATGCGGGTTCCATCCGTCGATATCGCCCAGGACTGGTCCACCACCAGGCCGGCAGCATCGAATTGCGGCGGCAACTCCATGATCTTCCGCACGCTGACCGCCGTCGTGTCGGCCAGCCAGAGTTGCGGCGGCGTCACGAAACCGGACACCGACAGGAAGGCCCGCCCCGACCGCTGGTCGGCATCGACCACATGCACCGACATCATGTCCGGCAGGGGCAGCCGGGTCCCGGTCCAGCCTTGCGCCCCGCCCACGGAAGGACGGAACACCCACGCCTGGCCCCGCACGGTGTCCAGCAGCGTCACCACCACCCCGTCGCCCGTCACCGCGACCTCATCGACCGATTGCCGCGCGGTCGGGGTAAAGATGACCTGCGGCGGCGCGGCGCCGGACGGATCGACGGACACCAGGCTACCCGCCGGGACCGGCTTCCCCCCGGCCGGGGTCCAGTCCTGGTTGACCGACAGGATCAGGCGGCTGTGCAGCAGACCATGCACCTCCAGGCGCGTCGGCAGGTCGATCCTCCGCACGCCCTGAGGGGTCAGACGGCTGTATTGCTCCTCGAAAAACGTGACGGCGCGGCGAATCAGCACCAGTCGATGCCCCTCGCCGTCCGTCAGCACCATCGGGTCCACCGCGACGTCGGTACGGCGGCCGCGCATGACCTCCTCGGCGTGGTCCAGCCCCTGGCCGCGATGCAGGCGGCGCACGATGAACGGATAGCCCGACTCGGTCATGTCGCCATTCGCGGCCCCGCCCCAGTCGCGCGCGACCAGCAGCGTATCCCGGTCCAGCCAGACCGCGCCCTGCTTGGAACGGGGCAGCACAAAGCCGCCCGGCACGAAGCGCCCCGTCGCAAGGTCGAATTCCCGCAGGCTCGCCGCATCCTCGCCGCCCTCGGACAAGCGCACGAGGCACGGCCGGTCATCGGGCGTCAGGCACTCCGCCCCCTGGAACACCCAGTCGCGATGTTCCTGCCGGGCCAGCGCGTCGACATCCAGGCGGGTCCTCCAGCGCGGATCCGCCGCGATGAACGACGACACGTCCGATTCGCGCCAGATCCCGCGCGGATGCCCGTCATCCTGCCACAGATTGTAGATGCGCCCCGCCAGGAAGGTCGGCTTGGGAATGCGGTGCCGGTCCTGTTCCACCCCCAGGACGGCGTCGTAGAACCCGCGATAGCGCGAATCGCCCTGCAGCGTCGCGAACGCATGCTGGTTCTGCTGCCGGACCCAGGCAAGGGCATCGGGGCCGGTGACGTCCGACAGAAAGGCCGGCACCCCATCGGCGGCGTGGGCCGGCGGCGACGCCAGCATCGCAATACAGGCAAGGATCGTCCGGATCGTTTTCATGCCGAAAACTGTTCCAGATGATCCGAAGCCGGAAAAGCAAAAAAATGACGGGCGTTGCCCGAACCCACCAGGGCCTGAGGCCCTGGACCCCAATCATGGATGAAAACGACTGGGTTTCCAAAGGGAAGTGCCCTTTGGCAGGTTTCAGGGCAGCGCCCTGAGGCGGGCCGACCTGTTCAGCCGTTCAGCTTGTCCAGTTCGCGCACCACGGCCTCGCCCATCACGGCGGTGCCGACCTGGGCCATGCCGGGGCTCATGATATCGGCGGTGCGAAGACCGCTGGCCAGCACGTTGGACACCGCGGTCTCGATCAGTTCAGCCTCGGCATCCATGCCGAACGAATACCGCAGCAGCATGGAGAACGAGAGGATCTGCGCCAGCGGATTCGCCAGCCCCTTGCCCGCGATGTCCGGCGCGCTGCCATGGATCGGTTCGTACAACGCCGGCCGCTTGCCGGTGGCATCGACCGTGCCCAGGGTCGCCGACGGCAGCATCCCCAGGCTGCCCGTCAGCATCGAAGCCAGGTCGGACAGCAGGTCGCCGAACAGGTTGCCGGTCACGATCACATCGAATTGGCGCGGGTTACGCACCAGCTGCATGGCGCAATTATCCGCCAGCATGTGGCTCAGCTCCACGTCCGGATAGTCCCGCGCGTGCAGGTCGGTCACGACCTCCTTCCACAGCAGGCCACTTTCCATGACGTTGCATTTTTCGACCGAGCACACGCGATTGCCGCGCTGACGCGCCAGATCGAAGGCGACGCGGGCGACGCGCTCGATCTCGGCCGTGGTGTAGACTTCGGTATTGATGCCGCGCTTCGTGCCGTCTGGCAGGGTCTCGATCCCGCGCGGCTCGCCGAAATAGATGCCGCCCACGGTTTCGCGCACGATCATGATGTCCAGGCCGGCCACCACGTCGGGCTTCAGGGTGCTGGCATCGACAAGCGCGTCGAACACCTTGGCGGGACGCAGGTTGGCGAACAGCCCCAGTTCCTGGCGCAGCTTCAGGATCGCGACCTCGGGACGGCGGTCGAAGCCGACCGACGCCCATTTCGGATCGCCGACCGAACCGAACAGAACGGCGTCGGCCGCCTTCGCCGCCTGGATCACCTCGTCACGGATCGGCACCCCGTGCACCGCAAGCGATGCCCCGCCGACCAGATCCTCGGAAATATCGAAGGAAATCCCGCGCGCGCGGCTCATCCACGCCACGACGCGCGCGACCTCGTTCATCACTTCGGGGCCGATCCCGTCGCCGGGCAGGACCAGGAGTTTCTTCGTGACGGTCATCTTGTTCTTTCCATCCTGATAAGGCGCGCGCGGACGCTCAGTCGATGACGATCCGCGTCTGCCAGGGCTGGGCCTGCTGCCGGGCGGTTTCGAACGTGCCGATCGCGCCCTCGTGCTGCAGGGTCTGGCCGATATCGTCCAGCCCTTCCAGCAGCAGGTGCTTGCGTAGCGGGTCGATGTCGAACCCGATCTCGGCGCCGTCGGGGCGGATTACCACCTGGCGTTCCAGATCGACCGTCAGCCGTCCGTTCCCGCCCAGGCGCGCGTCGTCCATCAGCATGTCGCAGATTTCGCGCGGCAGCCGGATCGGCACGATCCCGTTCTTGAAGCAGTTGTTGAAGAAGATATCGGCGAACGACGGCGCAATCACGCAGCGGATGCCGAAATCCAGCAGCGCCCACGGCGCATGCTCGCGCGACGACCCGCAGCCCAGGTTATCGTAGGTAATCAGGATCCCGGCCTTGCGGTAGGGCTCCCGGTTCAGCACGAAATCCGGCTTCTCCGATCCGTCGGGATAGTAGCGCATGCCGTCGAACGCATGCACCCCCAGACCCGACCGCTTGGTCGTCTTGAGGAAACGGGCCGGGATGATCTTGTCCGTGTCGATGTTGGCTTCGGGCAGCGGCGCCGCGATCGCGGTCAGAACGGTGAATTTGTCCATGGTTCAGATCAGCTCCCGCACGTCCGTCAGATGTCCCGTCACCGCCGCCGCCGCCGCCATCGCGGGCGACAGCAGGTGGGTGCGTCCCCCCGGCCCCTGGCGCCCCTCGAAATTGCGGTTGGAGGTCGAGGCGCACCGCTGCCCCGGCGTCAGCCTGTCCGGGTTCATGCCCAGGCACATGGAACATCCGGCCTCGCGCCATTCGAACCCGGCATCGCGGAAGATGCGGTCCAGCCCTTCTTCCTCGGCCTGCGCCTTCACGATGCCCGAGCCGGGCACCACCATCGCCCGCACACCCTCGGCCACATGCCGTCCGCCGATGACGGAGGCGGCCGAGCGCAGATCCTCGATCCGGCTGTTGGTGCACGACCCGATGAAGACCACGTCGACGGGCACGCCGGCGATCTTCTGCCCGGCTTCCAGCCCCATGTAGTCGAGCATGCGCTGCATCTGCGCGCGCCGGGCCTCGTCCGCCTGCGCCTGCGGATCGGGAACCGTACCGGTGATGGGGATGACGGCCTCGGGGCTGGTGCCCCAGGTCAGCGACGGGGCGATGTCCTCGGCGCGGAGTTCGACGACCTTGTCGTACTGTGCGCCCTCATCGGCGGCCAGGGTCTTCCAGTACGCCACCGCCTGTTCGAAGGCCTCGCCCTTCGGCGCGAAGGGACGGCCGCGCACGTACTCGAACGTCGTCTCGTCCGGCGCAACCAGGCCCGCGCGCGCGCCCGCCTCGATCGACATGTTGCAGATCGTCATCCGGCCGGCCATGTCCAGCCCCCGGATCGTCGATCCGGTGAATTCGATCACATGGCCGGTGCCGCCCGCCGTGCCGATCGTGCCGATGATCGCCAGCATCACGTCCTTGGCGGTCACGCCCGGACCCAGCGGCCCCTCGACCGCCACCTTCATGTTCCGCGCGGGCTTTTGCAGCAGGGTCTGGGTGGCCATCACGTGCTCGACCTCGGAGGTGCCGATGCCGAACGCCAGCGCCCCCAGCGCGCCATGGGTCGAGGTATGGCTGTCGCCGCAGACGATGGTCATGCCGGGCAGGGAAATCCCCTGCTCGGGCCCCACCACATGCACGATGCCCTGCCGCGCGGACAGCAGCGGGAAATACGGCACGCCGAATTCGCGGACGTTGCGCTCCAGCGTCTCGATCTGGTTCCGGCTCTCGGGTTCCTCGATCGGCAGGGTGCGGTCCGACGTCGGGACGTTATGATCCACCACCGCGATGGTGGCGTCGGGCCGGCGCAGCCGGCGACCGCTCATCCGCAGCCCCTCGAAGGCCTGCGGGCTGGTGACCTCGTGGACCAGATGCCGGTCGATATAGAGAATCGCAGTCCCGTCCGGAAGGCGCTCCACGACATGGCTGTCCCATATCTTGTCGAACAGCGTGCGTGCGGCCATCGGTAATTCCCTCCTCCGGAACGGGATAACGGCCCCGGTCCCCGCCACGCGCCGTCGGGCGCATGGCGGGGCGAACGGACCCGGAATAATCAGAATGGGGCCGCGCACCCGCGCCCGAAAGGGGCGCGGGGCGCGCGGCGCCAGGCGTCAGGCCTGGGCTTCGGTCGTCACCGTTTCGCGCGCGCGCTCGGCGATACGCGCCGACTTGCCGCGACGGCCACGCAGGTAATACAGCTTCGCACGACGGACGGCGCCGCGACGCACCACCTTGATCTCGGCAAGCGTGGGGGAATAGAGCGGGAACACGCGCTCCACGCCCTCGCCGTTCGAAATCTTGCGGACCGTGAAGTTGCTGTTCAGCCCCTTGTTCGACCGCGCAATCACCACGCCCTCATAGGCCTGGACGCGCTGGCGCTCGCCCTCGACTACGCGGACGGACACGCGGACCGTGTCGCCGGGGCCGAATTCGGGCACCGCGCGGGCGGCGGTGAGGCGCGCAATCTCGTCGGCCTCGTACTGCTGGATAATGTTCATGATCGAGTCCCTCGCTTGATAAACGTCTGTCAGTGCAGCCGCTCCGGATCAGCCGCAAGGCTGACCGGGCCGCCGGTGTCTTGGCCGGTACGGGCAAGATGGGCGGCCCACAGATCGGGCCGGCGCATCCGTGTCGCCGTCTCGGATTCAGTCTGCCGCCATCCGGCGATGGCGGCGTGATGACCGGACAGCAGGATGTCGGGCACGTCGCGCCCCTCCCAGCTCGCCGGCTTGGTGTAATGCGGATATTCCAGCAGCCCGTCGGAAAAGCTCTCCTCCGTGCCGCTGGCCTCGGACCCCATGACGCCGGGGATCAGCCGGACGCAGGAATCCAGCAGCACCAGCGCCGCCATCTCCCCGCCCGACAGGATGTAGTCGCCGATCGAGACCTGTTCGACCTGCTCGGCCTCCAGCACCCGTTCGTCGATCCCCTCGTACCGCCCGCACAGCAGCACCAGGCCCGGCCCGGCGGCATAGCGGCGGACATCGTCCTGGCGCAGCGGGCGGCCGCGCGGCGTGGGATAGACCAGCGGCCGGCCCGCGCGCCCGACATCGCGGATCGCGGCGGACACCACATCCGGGCGCATGACCATGCCGGCCCCGCCCCCGAACGGCGTGTCGTCCACCACGCGATGGCGGCCGATGCCATAGTCCCGCAGGCTGCGGGCCTCGACGGACCACACCCCCTGTTCCAGCGCCCGGCCGGCCAGCGACTGGCCGAGCGGACCGGGGAACATATCCGGAAACAGCGTCAGCGCCGTCGCCCGCCACGTCATGACGACACCACCTCGACGGTCGCGTCGCGCGACAGGTCGCCCTGCACCTCAACCTCGTCGGGCAGGACCACCACGATCCGGCCCGCCGCGATATCGACGACGGGAACGCAGGCTTGGGTAAACGGCAGGATCAGGGTTCGCCCCTCGCCGCCGATCTCCAGGCTGACCCCGGCGCCGTAATCGTGGACGACCAGCACGCGCCCCAGGGGGGCATCACTTCCCTGCTGCACGACCGACAGGCCGATCAGGTCGGTGAAGTAGAATTCGTCCTGATCGGGTTCCGGCAGGCGGTCGCGCGCGACATAGAGCTGCCGGTTGACCAGCGCCTGCGCGGCGTCGCGCCCGGCCAGCGGCTGGCCGGAGGCGTCGCGCAGTTCGGCGATGCCCTCGCCGCGCCAGCGCAGGGTCCAGACCTGCCCCCGGTCGTCGGTCAGCGCCCCGTAGGCAGCCAGGTCCTCCGCCACGGCGGCGTAGCTGTGCACGCGCACCAGCCCCCGCACGCCATGCGGACGTCCCACCACACCCATCAGGATACGATCGCGATCCACCGGTTCAGCCTGCCTGCCGTCCTATCCGCTGCGTGCGAAATCAGGCCGCGGCGGCGGCGGCGGCAGCAGCCGCACGCTCCTGCGCGCGCTTCTTCGGCGCCGACTTCTTGGGCTGCTCGTTATAGGCGGGCTTCGGCGTCAGGCCGGCATTGCCCAGGAAGCGGGCGACGCGGTCGGTCGGCAGGGCGCCCTGCGACAGCCAGTGGGTGATGCGCTCGGCCACCAGGCGCACGCGGTCGGCGTGCTCGGACGGCAGCATCGGGTTGTAGGCGCCCACCTTCTCGATGAAACGGCCATCGCGCGGCGAACGGCTGTCGGCGATCACGATGTGGTAGTACGGACGCTTCTTCGCACCGGCGCGGGCAAGGCGGATCTTGAGGCTCATTGAGACAATTCTCCGAAGTTGATCTCTGGGTATGGACAAAAGCGAAACGGAAGTGCCGGAACGTTCGTCAGAACGGACGGCCACCGGGCGGTTTCGCTCCTTTCGGCATGAAAGCGGACATCCCCTGGCGCATGAGACCCTTCATGCCGAGCTTGTTGATCCGCTTCATCATCGTGGACATGTCGTCGAACTGCTTCAGCAGCCGGTTGATGTCCTGAACACTGGTCCCCGACCCGGCGGCGATGCGCTTCTTGCGCGACGCCTTGATGATGGCGGGCGTCTTGCGCTCCGCCCGGGTCATCGACGAAATGATGGCCTGGTGACGCTTGAGGACCGACGTATCGAGGTCCTTGTCGCCCAGCGCCTGCTTGACCTTGCCCATGCCGGGCAGCATGTCGAGAATGCCCGACAGCGACCCCATCTTGGCGATCTGGCGGATCTGCGCGGCATAATCGTCAAGGTCGAACTGCCCCTTCATCATCTTGAGGGCGATCTTCTCGCTCTCTTCATGATCCAGGGTGTCGGCGGCCTTCTCCACCAGGCCCGCGATGTCGCCCAGGCCCAGGATGCGGCCGGCCACGCGCTCGGGGTGGAACTCCTCCAGCGCGTCCAGCTTCTCGCCCGAGCCGGTCAGCTTGATCGGCGCGCCGGTGATGGCGCGCATCGACAGCGCCGCGCCGCCACGGGCGTCGCCGTCCATGCGGGTCATGACCACGCCGGTCACGCCCACGGCCTCGTTGAAGGCCTTCGCGGTGTTCACCGCGTCCTGGCCGGTCATCGCATCGACGACCAGCAGCGTCTCGGCCGGCTGGGTCTCGGCGCGGATGGCCCGCACCTCGTCCATCAGCGCCTCGTCGATCGACAGGCGGCCGGCGGTGTCGAGGATGACGACGTCGAAGCCTTCGCGCCGCCCGGTGTCCATGGCGCGCCGCGCGATCTCGACCGGGGTCTGGCCCGGCACGATCGGCAGCGAGGGCACGCCCGCGCGCTCGGCCAGCTGCGCCAGCTGCAACTGCGCGGCCGGGCGCTGGGTGTCCAGGCTGGCCAGCAGGACCTTCCGGCGCTCGCGCGTGGCCAGGCGCAGGGCGATCTTGCCCGAGGTGGTGGTCTTGCCCGAGCCCTGCAACCCGACCATCAGGATCGGCACCGGCGCCACGGCGTTCAGGTTCAGCGGGACGGCGCCCGCGCCGCCCAGCGCGTCGATCAGCGCGTCATTGACGATCTTGGCGACCGCCTGGCCGGGCGAGATGCTGTCCAGCACCTCGTGCCCCACGGCGCGTTCGCGGACGCGGGTGACGAAGTCCTTGACGACCGGCAGCGCCACGTCGGCGTCCAGCATCGCCAGACGCACTTCCCGCATCGCCTCGGTCACATCGGCCTCGGACAGCGCCCCCCGCTTGGCGAGGCCGTCGAACACACCGGAGAGCTTGCCTGAAAGCGCCTCGAACAAAGGACATTCACCCCAAAAGAAGTCGAGCCACTGCGCGAATACTCGCGGAGTGGCGTTCCTGATTTCGGGGGAGGCTTTACGCCCCCTCCCCCCGAGTGTCAATGATATTGCCTCTCCGCCCTGTCGGCGGCCGGCGAATCCGGTCCCGGCGGCCCGAGGGTCGCCGGGACCGACCGGTTATTTCCCCGCGTCGTCCTCGGCGGGCTTCATCACCTGGTGCATCTGCTCGCGCAACGCGCGGATCTTGTCCTGCCGGGCCTTGGCCTGCGTCAGCTGGGCCGGGGTCAGGATGTCGTGGATCTTCACCGCGACGTCCAGGCGCTCGGCTTCGCCTTTCTGACGCAGGGCGTCGATCTGCTGGGTCAGCGCCGTCAGCTTCGCCCGGTCGACCGGCCCCGGCGCCATCAGGATATCCTCGATCTGCCGGTGCAGGGCGCGCACCTGCTGCCAGTCGCCCTTGCGGTCCTTATGCGCCCCTTCGAAGACCGCATGGATCTGCTTGCGCTGCGCCGGCGTCAGCTTCAGGCCCGCCAGGAACATCATGCCGCCATGCATGCCGTGCCCGTGGAAGCCGCCATGCATCTCGCCCCCATGCGGCGGGGGCGGCGGCATGTCCTGCGCCGTGGCCGCGGCGGCGCCGCCCACCAGGGTCGTCAGGACCGTCGCGGCAAGAATCGTTTTTCTGAACATCGCTGGATCTCTCCACATTCCCTGTCCGGGACATCGTCCCGGCGTGACAAGAGGAATGTAACCACAGACCCGTGTGAGGAAATCCGGCCAATATGCTACGAAATGTAAGCGATTGGCCCTATCCCTTGGGGGCAGCGCCTCCGCCGCGCGGCCGTTCGGCCGGCAGCATCTCGCCGGTGGCGGCGTAATAGACCCGTTCGGCGATGTTGGTCGCGTGGTCGCCGATCCGCTCCAGGTTCTTGGCGATGAACAGCAGATGCGTGCAGGACCGGATCGTGCGCGGGTCCTCCATCATGTAGGTCACCAGTTCGCGGAACATCGCGGTATACAGTTCGTCCACCACCGTGTCGGACTGCCAGACCTCCACCGCGCGGGCGACGTCCTTGCTGGACAGGGCCTCGATCGTGCGATGCAGGTTTTCCTGCACCAGCCGGCCCATGCTGCGCAGGCCGCCCAGCGGGATCTCGCTGCTCGGCGCCTCGACCTTCAGCGAACGCTTGGCGACGCTGGCCGCGTAGTCGCCGATGCGTTCAAGGTCGCCGGTGATCTTCAGCGCGGCCACGATCTCGCGCAGGTCGCCGGCCAGCGGCGCGCGCAGCGCCAGCAGGCGGATGGCCAGCGCCTCGACATCGCGCTCCAGCGCATCCACCTGCGGGTCCAGCACCTGCGCCTCGTGCGCGGCGGCCACATCGCCGTCCACGATCGCCAGGACCGCCAGCGCCGTCTGGCGCTCCACGATGCCGCCCATCCGCGTCATCAGGGCGCGGAGCCGCGTCAGTTCCTGCTCGTAGCTGCTGACGGTGTGCGCGTGTTCGTTTGCCACGGTTCCCACTCCCTCGTTCAGCCGAAGCGGCCGGTGATGTAATCCTGCGTGCGGCGTTCGCGCGGGGCGGTGAACATCCGGTCCGCGCTGTCGACCTCGACCAGTTCGCCCAG
>NZ_JABEQH010000010.1 GCF_014174305.1 Gluconacetobacter johannae
AACGAACAGATCCAAGTCAATCCAGTCTCTCTCACATCCAACCACTCAAACCAAAGGCCCAAGCAATCAAACTCGAAACACTTAAAAACGCATATCCAAAAGACATACGAAAAACAGCATCCCAAGAGAAACCAAAACACCCAGAACAAACCAGATGCCCAATCCTCCAAAACAACCCAAATCTCTCCAGGTCGTCAGAACGCCGCCAACATATCCCTTCCAAATCACATATTCTATTGTCAAAGACCAGGACCGAAGGGGCAGTGCCGTTCGGTGAAGCGGCTTTTACGGGGACTGGCGGGGGATGTCAACACACTGTCTCGCCTGCCAAAAATCGCCGTTTCCGCCGGAAAACCGCCATTCCCGCCCCCTATCCCCGCAGGCGGGCCGAAAGAATGATGAATTTTTTTCGTCAGCGACCGGCAAATGACCGGGGAAGGCGGAATCCGCCTTCCCCGGTCGCCGTCAGGCCGCCCCGATCGGCTTGCCGTTGATGGTCAGGCCGCCTTCGTTGGCAGACACCCGCACCGTTTCCCCATCATGGATGGTGCCTTCCAGCAGCAGGCCCGCCAGCGGGTTCTGCAAGGCGCGCTGGATCACCCGCTTGAGCGGACGCGCGCCATAGACCGGATCGTAGCCTTCCTCGGCCAGCCACAGGTGGGCGGGCTCGTCCAGCGTCAGTTCGATATGCCGGTCGTCCAGCAGCTTACGCAGGCGGGCGATCTGGATATCGACGATGCGGGTCATGTCGGCGCGTTGCAGGCGCGAGAACAGGATGATCTCGTCCAGGCGGTTGAGGAATTCCGGCCGGAAATGATCCCGCACCACCTTCATCACCTCGGCCTGCACCATGTCGGTCGATTCATTGTCCGGCAGGTGGGCCAGCACGTCGGACCCCAGATTGCTGGTCAGCACGATGATGGTGTTGCGGAAATCGACCGTCCGGCCCTGCCCGTCCGTCAGGCGTCCGTCGTCCAGCACCTGCAGCAGGATGTTGAACACGTCCTCGTGCGCCTTCTCGACCTCGTCGAACAGAATCACCTGGTAGGGACGACGCCGCACGGCCTCGGTCAGCACGCCGCCCTCCTCATACCCGACATAGCCCGGCGGGGCGCCGATCAGGCGGGAGACTGCGTGTTTCTCCATGAACTCGCTCATGTCGACACGCAGCAGCGCCTTTTCGTCATCGAACAGGAAGCGGGCCAGGGCCTTGCACAATTCGGTCTTGCCGACACCGGTCGGGCCGAGGAACAGGAACGACCCGATGGGCCGGTTCGGGTCCTGCAGACCCGCCCGGGCGCGGCGCACGGCGTGGGCCACGGCCGTCAGCGCCGGCTCCTGACCCACGACACTGCGGCGCAGTTCGTCCTCCATCCGCAGCAGCTTGGCGCGCTCGCCCTCCAGCATCCGGTCCACCGGCACGCCGGTCCAGCGCGAGACGATCGCGGCGATGCCCTGGTCGGTCACGGCCTCGCTGACCAGGCCGGCCCCTTCGGCCGCCCCCTCGATCTCCTCCTGCGCGCGGGCGATCTGGTCTTCCAGGCCGGGGATGACGCCGTACATCAGTTCCGACGCCCGCCCCAGGTCGCCGCGGCGCTGCGCCACCTCGACATCCGAACGCGCCTGATCGAGCTGTTCCTTCAGCTTCTGGACCGCGTTCACCCGGTCCTTCTCGGCGTGCCAGGCGGCGGACATGGCGTTCGATTTTTCCTCGATCTCCGCCAGTTCGGCCTCCAGCTTCACCAGCCGTTCGCGGCTGGCGGAATCCTCTTCCTTGCGGATGGCCTCGCGCTCGATCTTGAGCTGGATCAGGCGGCGGTCGAGTTCGTCCAGTTCCTCGGGCTTGCTGTCGATCTGCATGCGGAGCCGGCTGGCGGCCTCGTCCATCAGGTCGATCGCCTTGTCGGGCAGGAAGCGGTCGGTGATGTAGCGGTTGGACAGCGTCGCCGCCGCCACCAGCGCATTATCGGTGATCCGCACGCCGTGATGGAGTTCGTACTTCTCCTTGATGCCGCGCAGGATCGAGATCGTGTCGGCCACCGACGGTTCGCCGACATAGACCGGCTGGAACCGGCGGGCCAGGGCGGCGTCCTTCTCGATATACTTGCGATATTCGTCCAGCGTCGTCGCGCCGATGCAGTGCAGCGTGCCGCGGGCCAGCTCCGGCTTGATGAGGTTGGACGCATCCATCGCGCCATCGGACCGGCCGGCGCCGACCAGCGTGTGCATCTCGTCGATGAACAGGATGACCTGCCCCTCGGCGCTTTCGATTTCCTTCAGGACGGCTTTCAGCCGTTCCTCGAACTCGCCCCGGAACTTCGCCCCGGCGACCAGCGCGCCGAGATCGAGCGACAGCAGCTTCTTGTTCTTCAGCGCCTCGGGCACGTCGCCATTGACGATCCGCAGCGCCAGCCCCTCGACGATGGCGGTCTTGCCCACTCCGGGTTCGCCGATCAGCACGGGGTTGTTCTTGCTGCGCCGCGCCAGGACCTGGATCGCGCGCCGGATTTCCTCGTCCCGGCCGATGACGGGGTCGAGCTTGCCCTGCTGCGCGACCTCGGTCACGTCGCGGGCGTATTTCTTCAGCGCGTCGAAGCTGGCCTCGGCGTTCTCGCTGGTCACGGTGCGGCCCTTGCGGATGGCGGCCACCGCCTTGTCCAGCGCCTGCGGGGTGGCGCCGCCGTCGCGCAGGGCGCGGCCCGCCGGCGTCTCGGACGCCGCGATGGCGACCAGCAGCCGGTCCTGCGCCACATATTCGTCGCCGGCCTTCTGGGCCGATTGCTGCGCCGCATCCAGCAGCCGGACCAGGTCCGGCGTGGCCTGCGGCTGCCCGGCGCCACCACCCTGCACGCGGGGCAGTTTCGCCAGCGCGGCCTCGACCGCCGACACGATCGCCGGCGTCTGGCCGCCCGCCGCGCGGATCAGCGCCGACGCGGCCCCTTCCTCGTCATCCAGCAGGGCCTTGAGCAGATGCTCCGGCGTCAGCTGCTGATTGTACTCCCGCACCGCGATGGTCTGCGCGGCCTGGAGGAAGCCGCGCGACCGTTCGGTGAATTTTTCGATATTCATGATCCCATGTCCCTTTCACTCAGGCGACCTGACAACCGGCGACATCGCCCCTTCTCGAGGCAGCGGCGTCACCGGATCAAATCCGAGATGGGGTGCCCCAGGCGTTATGACAAGAGGACCGCCATGGGCGGGCGGGATGGCGGCCCCCCGTGGGACGGGAAGGTCGGGCTTCGCCCGAACCCGGCAAGGGCCGAGGCCCTTGCCTTCCCCTTTCGCCCCGCTTCAGTTCCGGAAGTCGATCACCATGCGGCCCTGCACCGTGCCGTGTTCCAGGTCGTCGAAGATGCGATTGATGTTCTCCAGCCGTTCCGGCGCCACCACGGTGCGGACCTTGCCGTCGGCGAAGAAGGACAGGGCTTCGATCATGTCCAGGCGAGTGCCGACGATGGACCCCCGCACCGTGGTGCCCGCCATCACCATGTCGAAGATCGAGATCGGGAATTCCCCCGGCGGCAGGCCGTTCAGCACGATCGTCCCGCCCCGGCGGGCATAGCCCATGGCCTGGGCGAAGGCGCTGCGCGACACCGCCGTCACCAGCGTGCCATGCGCGCCGCCCACATGGTCCTGGATGAAGGTGGCGGGATCGGCCTGGGCCGCGTTGACCGTCAGCGCCGCACCCAGCGACCGGGCCGTGGCCAGCTTGTCGTCGTCGATATCGACGGCGATCACGTTCAGGCCCATGGCCACGCCATATTGCACCGCCATCTGCCCCAGCCCGCCGACGCCCGAGACCGCCACCCACTGGCCGGGGCGGGTATCGGTCATCTTCAGGCCCTTGTAGACCGTCAGCCCCGCGCACAGCACCGGCGCGACCTGGACCGGATCGACCCCCTTGGGCAGATGCGCCACGTAATTCGGGTCGGCCACCACGAACTCGGCGAAGCAGCCATTGACAGTATAGCCGGTGTCGTCCTGCGTCTTGCACAGCGTTTCCCACCCGCCCAGGCAATGTTCGCAATGCCCGCAGGCGGAATACAGCCAGGGCACGCCGACCACGTCGCCCTCGCGCACCCATTTCACCGCGCTGCCCACGGCCACCACATGGCCCACCCCTTCATGCCCCGGAATGAAGGGCGGCGTGGGCTTGACGGGCCAGTCGCCGCGCGCGGCATGCAGGTCGGTGTGGCAGACGCCGCAGGCGTCCATCTTCACCAGGATCTGGTCGGGCCGGATGTCCGGAATGGCCAGTTCCTCGATCGTCAGTGGTGCGCCGAACGCCCGCACGACGGCCGCCTTCATTGTTCCCGCCACCCGTTCCTCCATCCGAACATATTCCGGCCCTCAGCAAAGGAGGTACAGCCCCCGTGCACCATGACGCAGATCAACGCCAGGGGCGCGGGTCGGCCGGCGCGCTAGCGGAACTGCGGCGAGACCTCCTTCAAGGCATCGACGGCGCAGGCCTCATCCTTGTCGCCGCCGGGGGCGCCGGACACGCCGAGGCCCCCCAGGATGCTCCGGTCGGCGCGCCGGATCAGCGCGCCGCCGGGCACGAACAGAACCTGCGGGATGGTGTTCAATGCCCCGTTTTCCGGACCGGTCACCTTGGCCGCGATCAGGGCGCTGGTCGTGTCCTTGTCGAAGACCATGCCGTAGGCATAGGCCGTATAGGCCTTGCGATAGGACACCGACAGCGATTGCAGCGGCACGGTATCGCCCTTGATGATGACCTGTTCATGCCCCGACGGGTCGACCACCGCCGCCGTCACCGACCAGCCGCGCTCGGCGCAGATCCGCACCGCCGTCGCGGCCAGGCGTTCGGCCAGTTCCCATGACAGTTTCTGGGTCGTGACGACCGGCGAGCCGGCCGCCCGGGCGGAGGACGCGGCGATCAGGGCGGAGGCGACGAGGGCGGCGCAGGCCATGCCCATCGCCATGAGGGTGGAACGGGTCACCGCCGCTATGCCGTCTTGATCGAAGGGCCGAGCAGCAGCAGGTCCGCCGCCGACAGCCGGTCCGACGCCGTGCTGGCCTGGTGCCAGTACGGATAGAGCAGCGGCGGCGCGCTGGCCGCGTCCAGCCGGGCCATCTCCTCGGTCGACAGCGCCAGTTCGGCGGCCTTCAGGTTGTCGGCAAGCTGGGCGTCGGTACGGGCGCCGATCACCACCGAGGTGATGGCCGGGCGATGCGCCACCCAGGCCAGCGCCACCTGGGCCGCCGACACCCCGCGTTCCGCGCCGATCGCCACCAGGACCTCGACCACGTCGTACAGCTTTTCGATGTCGTGGACCGGCGGTTCGTTCCACTGGGCCAACTGGCGCGTGCCTTCGGGCTCGGGCTTGCCGCGCCGGTGCTTGCCCGACAGCAGGCCGCCGGCCATCGGGCTCCAGACCTGGACGCCCAGGCCCTGGTCCAGCGCCAGCGGCAGCAATTCGTACTCGGCCTCGCGCGCCTGCAGCGAATAATAGATCTGCTGCGATACCGGAGCGATCAGGCGATTGCGCTCCGCCGTGCCCAGCGCCTTCATGATGTGCCAGCCCGAGAAATTGGACACGCCGGCATAGCGGATCTTGCCCGCGCGGGTCAGGGTGTCCAGGGCCTCCAGCGTTTCGTCCAGCGGGGTCTGGCCGTCCCATTCATGCAGGTAATACAGGTCGATATGGTCGCGCCCCAGGCGGCGCAGGCTGGCCTCGCACGCACTGACGATATGATAGCGCGAGGACCCGGCGTCGTTCTGCCCCGCCCCCATGCGGAAGCGGGCCTTGGTGCCGACCAGGATTTCCTGCGAGCGACTCTTCAGCGCCTCGCCCAGGATCTCCTCGGACACGCCCGAGGAATAGACGTCGGCGGTGTCGAACATGTTGATGCCGGCGCTGATGCACATGTCGATCTGTCGCTTCGCGCCTGTCAGGTCGGTGCTGCCGGTCTTGGCGAAGGCGCCCTTGCCGCCGAACGTCATCGTCCCGAGGGTGAAGACGGAAACGCGCAGGCCGGAGCGGCCGAGCTGGCGATACTGCATGATGGATCCTCCCGGTCGAATATGATCGAATATCCGTGGGGACTATGGGCGCCGCCGCCGGGGAATGATAACCGTCGAAATCGGGAAACAGTTTCCGGAAAAGGCGAAGGATCAATGCGCGACTCGGACGAAATGGAGATTTTCGTCGAGATCGTCCGCCAGGGCGGCCTGTCGGCGGCGGCCCGTCACCTGGGGCTGGCGCCCTCGGTCGTCAGCGAACGGCTGTCGCGGCTGGAACGCCGGCTGGGCGCCCGCCTGCTGGTCCGCACCACCCGCCGCCAGACCCTGACCGAGGCGGGGCGGATCTATCTGGACGAGGCCGCCGCCATCATGGCGGCCACGGCGGAGATGGAAGCCCGGGTCCGCGCCACCGTCAGCGCCCCCGGCGGCATGCTGCGCGTCACCGCCCCCGTGCCGTTCGGCCGCATCCGCCTGGCGCCGTTCGTCGCCGGGTTCGTCCGGCGCCATCCCGACATCCGCGTCCATCTGGCGCTGGAGGACCGGATGACCGACATCGTGGGCGAGGGGTACGACATCGCCATCCGCGCGGCCCCGGTGGTCGACACCACGCTGACCGGGCGGCGGCTGATGGAAAGCCGGCGGGTGCTGGTGGCCAGCCCCGACTATCTGGTGCGGCACGGGCGGCCCGACACGCCGGGCGACCTGGCCCGCCATGCCTGCCTGGTTGCCAACATGACGGGACAGTGCCGGGGGGAATGGCGGTTCGGCCGGGGAAAGGACGTCCGCATCCTGCGGGTCGACGGCGTGCTGGCGTCCAGCCATTCGGAATTGCCCGTCCACTGGGCGCTGGACGGGCTGGGCCTGACCCAGAAATCGCTGTGGGAAGTCGAGGACCATCTGCGCGCCGGCCGGCTGGAGACGGTGATGGAGGCCTGGGAACCCGACCCGGTCACCTTCTACGCCATCCACACCGTCAGCACCGCCCAGTCGCACAAGATCGCCCTGTTCATGGGCGAATTGCTTCAGCCGGGCGGGATTGACCGGGCGCCATCATAGTAAAGGAAGGTCGGGCTCCGCCCGAACCCGGCAAGGGCCTCGGCCCTTGCATCCCATTCGTTTGTAAAGGCCTGGGTTTCCAAGAGGCCAGGCCCTCGCCTTGGCGCCCGATCACGCCCCGTAGGTCACGTCCAGTTCGCCGATGCCGTCGCAGGTCGCATGCAGCACGTCGCCGGGCTGCACCGCGCCCACGCCCGCAGGCGTGCCGGTCATGATGAGGTCGCCCGGGGCCAGCGCCACGAAGGCGCTGAGCTGCGAGACGATTTCGGCCACCGGCCAGATCATGTCCGCCAGATCGCCCTGCTGCCGGACCGTGCCGTTCACGGCGAGGGCGATCCGGCCGGCGTCCGGGGCGCCGAACTGGTCCGCCGGCACGACGGGGCCGATCGGGCAGGATTGGTCGAACCCCTTGGCCAGCGCCCAGGGCCGGCCGGCCTTCTTGGCCTCGGCCTGCAGATCGCGCCGCGTCATATCGAGGCCCAGCGCGTAGCCATAGACATGCGACAGGGCGTCGGCCGCCGGGATGTCCCGCCCGCCCCGGCCGATCGCCACGACCAGTTCGACCTCGTGATGCAGATTGGACGTCTTCACCGGAAAGGGCAGCGCCCCGCCGCCCGGCACCACTGCGTCGGCGGGTTTGGCGAAGAAGAAGGGCGGCGCGCGGCCGGGTTCCTGCCCCATCTCGCGCGTGTGTTCGGCATAATTCTGGCCCACGCACCAGATGCGGCGCACCGGAAAGCGCGCATCGCTGCCCACGACCGCCAGGCTAGCCTGCGGCGGCGGGGGAATGACATAATCGACCATCTATCCTGCGTCCTGTCTGTTGCCACGATAAGCGTGCCGCCACATAGCATGCACGATGCGGCGGGATGACGCACGAGCCGGTGAGGCCGCATCCGTGTCGCGTTACCCAGGGAAAGGGCCCGCCATGCGCCGTCACGTCGTCAGGCATGCGCGACATATCGGGGTCGTCGCCCTGGCCGCGGGCCTGGGGGGATGCTTCGCGCCGACCGGCCCCATCTACGGCCAATGGTCGGGCTATCAGCCGGACGGCGCCCTGGGGTACGAACGCAATGTGCGGCTTGTCCTGGAGGGCACGCCGGACGCGCGCGCGGGAACCTACCGGATGCGGATAACGCCGATCAATCCGGCCGCGCTGCTGCAAGGCGCGTCGAGCGCCTACTACAGCGATCGCTGGACACTGGAAACCGGGGTCGCCGACGGGCGGGCCTGGACGCGCCTGCATCTGACGGGCCTGCCCGGCACGCAGTTCGATACCTACGACATGCTGCCGGACCGGACGCTGGTGCCCTACACCTACGACCCGTCGCCGCAGGGGGCCATGCCCTACCGGCTTGGCCCCCTGCCGCCGACCACGTACGGCTACGGGCGGATCTGAAACCGTCCTGCCCGACGTTCGGGGCCGCAGGCCCCTGACGACTGGATTTCAAAGGCAAGCCTTTGATGGGGTCCAAGGGGCAAAGCCCCTTGAACCTTCACCTGCCAGGATCAGTTGCGGGTCTTGTCGACCAGCTTGTTCTTGCCGATCCACGGCATCATGGCGCGCAGCTTCTCGCCGACCTGTTCGATCTGGTGGGCGTTGTTGCGGGCGCGGATCGCCTTGAAGCCGACATTGCCGGACTGGTTTTCCAGGATGAAGTTACGCACGAACGTGCCGTCCTGGATGTCGGTCAGGACGCGCTTCATCTCGGCCTTCGTCTCCGGCGTCACGATGCGCGGGCCGGTGGCGTATTCGCCATATTCGGCGGTGTTCGAGATGGAGTAGTTCATGTTCGCGATGCCGCCCTCATAGATCAGGTCGACGATCAGCTTGGTTTCGTGCAGGCACTCGAAATAGGCCATCTCGGGCGCGTAGCCGGCCTCGACCAGCGTTTCGAAGCCGGCGCGGATCAGCTCGACCAGGCCGCCGCACAGCACCGCCTGCTCGCCGAACAGGTCGGTCTCGACCTCTTCCTTGAAGGTCGTCTCGATGATGCCGGCCCGGCCGCCGCCATTGGCCGAGGCATAGGACAGGGCGATTTCCAGCGCGTTGCCCGACGCGTTCTGCGCCACGGCGACCAGCGAGGGCACGCCGCCGCCGCGCTGATATTCGGAACGCACGGTGTGGCCCGGGCCCTTGGGCGCGATCAGGAACACGTCCAGGTCGGGACGGGCCTCGATGATGCGGAAATGGATCGACAGGCCATGCGCGAAGGCCAGCGCCGCGCCCTGCTTCAGGTTCTTTTCCAGATGCTCGGCATACAGCGCGCCCTGGCCCTCGTCCGGCGTCAGGACCATGACGACGTCGGCCCAGGCGGCGGCCTCGGACGGACCCATCACCTTGAAGCCCGCGGCCTCGGCCTTGGCCACCGCGGATGAGCCCGGACGCAGGCCGATCACCATGTCGGTGACGCCGCTGTCCTTCAGGTTGTTGGCGTGGGCATGGCCCTGGCTGCCGTAGCCGATGATCGCGACCTTCTTGGACTTGATAAGGTTCACGTCGGCGTCGCGATCGTAATACACGCGCATGGAAAACACTCCTGTTGAAACGATGGAAAACGAAAAGACCCGTCGCGTCGGGACCGGCCGGGGGCGTCAGATCGTCCGGGGACCCCGGACGATGGCGGCGACCCCGGTGCGGGACACCTCGGCCAGGCCGAGCGGACGCATCAGGTCGATGAACGAATCGAGCTTGTCGGTCGCGCCGGTCAGCTCGAAAACGAAGGATGTGGCCGTCGTGTCGACGGCGCGGGCGCGGAAGGCCTCGGCGATACGCAGGGCCTCGGTCCGGGCCTCGCCGGAGGAGACCACCTTCACCAGCGCCATTTCACGCGCGACATGCGGGCCCAGCGCCGTCAGGTCCGACACGCGATAGACCGGCACCAGCCGCCCGACCTGGGCCTTGATCTGCTCGATCACCTGCGGCGTGCCGGACGTCACGACATTGATGCGCGACTGGTGGCGCGATTCCTCGACCGGGGCCACCGTCAGGCTTTCGATATTGTAGCCGCGCCCCGAAAACAGGCCGATCACGCGGGCCAGCACGCCGCTCTCGTTCTCGACCAGAATGGAAATGACCGCGGAGACCGTCGTCTCCTCCTGCGTGGTCATGATATGTCCGTTTCCTGCATGGGTATCGGCGCGGGGCCTCGTTGCCCCTGCCGCCGACTGGAAAAAATGAAGCTCCGGCCGAAAGCCGGGGGCGCGTCGGTCAGACCAGCATGCGCCCCTCGGCACTGACCGTGACCTCGCCATCCTGTTCCGGCCCCAGCAGCATCTGGTTGTGGGCGGCCCCGGACGGGATCATCGGGTAGCAGTTCTCGTCCTGCGCCACGCTGATGTCGGCGACCACCGCGCCGGGTTCGGCCAGCATCGCGCGGATCACGTCGTCCAGTTCGCCCACGCAGGTCGCGCGCATGCCACGGGCGTGGAAGCTTTCGGCCAGGCGGACGAAATCCGGCAGGGCGGCGCTGTAGCTTTCGGAATAGCGCGACCCATGCAGCAGTTCCTGCCACTGCCGGACCATGCCCATATACTGGTTGTTGAGGATGAACAGCTTCACCGGCAGGCGGTACTGCGCGATCGTCCCCAGTTCCTGGATGTTCATCAGGGTCGAGGCCTCGCCCGCGATGTCGATGACCAGCGCGTCGGGATGGGCGATCTGCGCGCCGACCGCCGCCGGCAGGCCATAGCCCATCGTGCCCAGCCCGCCCGAGGTCAGCCAGCGGTTGGGCCGGTCGAACTGGAAATGCTGGGCCGCCCACATCTGATGCTGGCCGACCTCGGTCGAGACATAGGTGTCGCGGCCGGTTTCCATGGCCAGTTCGTACAGGCGGCGCACCGCGTGCTGCGGCCGGATGATCGCCGAGGGCGTCATGTCCTGCTCGAAATGCAGGCTGCGGATGCCGCGCCAGGCGTCGATCTGCTGCCACCACTGCGCCAATGCCACATTATCGGGGGCGGCGGACTGGCGGGCCCATTCCTCGATCATCATCTCGATGGTCCGGCCGGCGTCGCCCAGGATCGGCACGTCCACCCGCACGATCTTGTCGATCTGCGACGGGTCGATATCGGCGTGGATCTTGAACGAGCCGGGCGAGAACGCATCCAGCCGCCCGGTGACGCGGTCGTCGAAGCGCGCGCCCAGCGCCACCAGCACGTCGCACCCATGGGTGGCCAGGTTGGCCTCATAGGTGCCATGCATGCCCAGCATGCCCAGGAACTGCCGGTCGGTGGTGGGAAACGCCCCCAGCCCCATCAGGGTCGAGGTGCAGGGAAAGCCCGTCATCCGCACCAGCCGGCCCAGCGCCTCGCTGGCCTGGGGGCCGGAATTGATGATGCCGCCGCCGGTATAGAACAGCGGGCGCTTCGCCCCCTTCATCGCGGCGACCGCGCGCGCCACCGCCTCGCGGTCCGGCTCGGTGCGCGGACGATAGGACGGATGCGGCGTGCGGGGCGCCGGCTGGTAGGGCGCGGGACCCACGGTCAGGTTCTTCGGCAGGTCCACCAGCACCGGGCCGGGGCGGCCGCTGCGCGCGATATGGAAGGCCTCGTGCGCCACGCGGGCCAGGTCGCCCGCGCGGCGCACCAGATAGTTATGCTTGGTCGCCGGGCGGGTGATGCCCGTGGTGTCGGCCTCCTGGAACGCATCGGTGCCGATCAGCGGCACGCCGACCTGGCCCGAGAAGCAGACGACCGGAATGGAATCCATCAGCGCGTCGACCAGGCCGGTCACCGCATTGGTGGCGCCGGGGCCGCTGGTGACCAGCACCACGCCGACCTTGCCGGTCGAACGCGCGTACGCCTCGGCCGCGTGCACGGCCGCCTGTTCGTGCCGGACCAGCACGTGGCGGATCGCGTTCTGCCGGAACAGCGCATCATAGATCGGCAGCACCGCCCCGCCGGGATAGCCGAAGATGACTTCGACACCCTGATCGACGAGAACGCGGAGCAGGACCTCGGCCCCGGAGAGGACGACGTCCCCCGCCCCGGCGCGCGTGTTCGGCTTCAGATCGTTCAGGTTCGGTGTCGCGTTCATATCCCTGGCTCCTCCGTCCGGCGTGTTTCGGAAAGCCCCCAACGTGGGCCGTCCGGACGGAATGTCGGCTGGGTTTAGGGAATGCTCCGGCCCACGTCAATCCGGTTTAGAATAAAAGAAACGATATCGCCGTCATTTCTTTCCATTTGTTGCGTATCGGCGGAAATCCTCGCCCCGACCACCCGGCTGTCCTCGGGCGCGGCCAGGGCATGATGGCCGAACCAGGTCGATTGCCGCCGGGTGTAGCGCCCGGTGGCCAGCACGGCGCGGCGTTCGGCCTCGTCCAGCGCGATCTCGCCCCGCAGGTGGGCGGCCAGTTCGGGCACGCCGTGCGCCCGCATCGCCGGCAGGGCGGGCGACAGGTCCCGGGCCAGCAGGGCGCGGACCTCGTCCAGCGCGCCGGCCCGCACCATCGCCGCGAAACGGGCCGCGATCGCCGCGCGCAGCATCTCGCGCGGCGGGTCCAGGCGCACGGCGACGAACCGGCAGGCCAGCGGCGGCAGCGTCGCCTCGCGTCGCCACTGGGCGATGCCCCGGCCGGTGCCCGACCAGACCTCCCACGCGCGGGCGATCCGCTGGGTGTCGGCGGGGTGCAGGGCGGCGGCGCTTTCGGGGTCCGCCTGCACCAGGCGGGCATGCAGGGCGGCGGGGCCTTCGGCCGCGACCAGCGCCCGGGCCTGCGCCCGCGCATGGGCGCCGGGGTCAGGGATGTCCGTCAGGCCGTCGGTCAGGGCGCGCAGATACATGCCGGTGCCGCCGCACAGCACCGGCAGCCGGGATTGGGCCCACGCGGCCTCGATTTCCGCGATCGCGCGCTGGCGCCACCAGGCGACGCTGCCGGTTTCCCCGGCCGGCAGCACGCCGTAGAGGCGGTGCGGCGCCGCGTCCTCGTCCGCCGGCGAGGGGCGGGCGGTCAGGATCCGCAGGTCGCGATAGACCTGCATGGAATCCGCATTGACGATCACCCCGTCCGCCGCGCGCGCCACCGCCAGGGCCAGCGCCGATTTCCCCGAACAGGTCGGCCCCGCGATCACCACCACCGGCCGCGCCGGCCCATCCGCCGCTTGCGTCATGCCGTCATCCCTGCCACACGCCTTGCGTCATGTCGCTGTCCCATACCCTTACGCTCGTCGCCCGCCGCGACGCCACAACCCTGACCGACGCCCTAGTCCGCGCCGCGCGCGACATGGTGCGGGGCGCAGCACCGGTCATCCTGTCGCCGGGCGAGGCCGTGGACATCCCCTGCCCCGCCACCGAGCCGGGCATGCCGACGCTGGACACCATCCGCGCGGTCTTCGGCCCCCGCCATGTCGACACCCTTCTGACGCGTTCGCGCGGACGACGCAAAGGGCTTCTGATCGCGGATATGGACAGCACCATCGTCGCGAACGAGACCCTGGACGACCTGGCCGCCCATGCCGGCATCGGCGAACGCATCGCCGAGATCACGCGGCGGTCGATGAACGGCGAGATCGACTTCGAATCCGCCCTGCGCGAACGGGTCGGCCTGCTGAAGGGCCTGCCCGCGTCCCTGCTGGAAACCGCATGGAAGGATGTGCGGCTGAACGAGGGCGCGCGCGAACTGGTGGCGACGATGCGCGCGCGCAATGCGCGCACCGCGCTGGTGTCGGGCGGCTTCACCTTCTTCACCGGCCGCGTTGCGGCGCTGTGCGGGTTCAGCGAACATCACGCCAACGTGCTGGAAAGCCGCGACGGCACCCTGACCGGCGAGGTCGGCGCCCCCATCCTGGGCCCCGACGCCAAGCGCGCCCACCTGCATCGCCTGGCCGAGGCCGGCCGGCTGAAACCCGCCGCGACCCTGGCCGTCGGCGACGGCGCCAACGACCTGGCCATGCTGCGCGACGCCGGGCTGGGCATCGCCTTCCACGGCAAGCCGATCGTCCGCGCGGCGGTGGCCAACCGCGTCGATCACACCACGCTACGCACCCTGCTGTTCGCCCAGGGCTATCCGGCCGCGTCCTTCGTCGGCACGGACTGACGACGGGGGCATCGCCCCTTGAACCCCGTCCAGTCGTTTACGAGGCTGGTTCAGCACTACAGTTGCGCCTCAAGGCTTCATGACGACCTTGATGCATCCGTCGCGCTTGTCACGGAACGTCTTGTAGAGCTCGGGCCCCTCTTCCAGCGTGGCCCGGTGCGTGATGACGAAGGACGGATCGATATCGCCCTTGACGATCCTGTCCATCAGCCTCGGCAGGTAGTGCTGTACGGGTGTCTGGGCCATGCGGAACGTGAGGCCCCGGTTGATGGCCGACCCCATGGGAATCTTGTCCAGAAGGCCGCCATAGACCCCGACGATGGAAACGGTGCCGAAATTCCTGCAGCACATGATGGCCTGCCGCAGCACATGGGGACGGTCGGTTCCCAGGAATGTCGCCGTCTTGATGCGGTCCACGACCGCGTCGATGCCACTCCAGGTATCGGCCTCGGTGCCCACGGCGTCGATGCAGGCGTCGGCGCCACGGCCGCCGGTCAGGGCCTGGATGCGGTCGTAGACGTCCTCGCTCCTGAAATCGACCGTCTCCGCACCGCCCTCCCGCGCCAGGGCGAGCCGTTCGGGGACGGTATCGATGGCAAGGACGCGTTCGGCGCCCAGTAGAAAAGCGCTGCGGATCGCCATCTGTCCCACCGGGCCGCAGCCCCAGATCGCGATCGTCTGTCCGGGCTGGATAGCGCAGAATTCCGCCGCCATGTAGCCGGTCGGAAAGATGTCCGACAGAAACAGCGCCTGTTCGTCCGTCAACTGGTCCGGAACCTTGATCGGTCCGACATCGGCGTAGGGAACACGCAGATATTCCGCCTGCCCGCCCGCATAGCCGCCAAGAAGGTGGGAGTAGCCGAACAGGCCGGCCGGCGAATGGCCCCACAGCTTCTCCGCCCTGGCATGATCCGGGTTGGTCCGCTCGCAGCCCGAGTAAAAGCCGTTCCTGCAAAAGAAACATTCCCCACACGCGATGGTGAACGGCACCACCACGCGGTCGCCGACCCTCAGGTTCCCGACGCCCTTGCCCACCTCCACCACTTCGCCCATGGTTTCATGGCCGAGGACGTCGCCACGGTGCATTTCCGGTATCATTCCATCGAAAATATGAAGATCCGAACCGCAGATTGCACAAGCGGTCACCCGTATGATCGCATCCCGGCCATCCTCCAGAATCGGATCCCGGACGCTTTCGCAGCGGATATCGCTCTTGCCGTGCCATACCAGTGCCTTCATGGATCGTCTCCTTGCCCCGGGGGCGGCGGGGCGGCCGCCCGGACGAAGCATCCAACGGTTACAACATCGGCCGTCCTCCGGTGACGGGGATGATGGCGGAGGTCATGTAGCTTCCCTCGTCGGAGGCCAGCAGGACATAGGCCGGCGCGACTTCGGCCGGCTGCCCGGCGCGGCCGATCGGGGTGTTCTGCCCGAATGTCCGCACGGCCTCGGGCGGCATTGTCGAGGGGATCAGCGGCGTCCAGATCGGCCCTGGCGCCACCGCATTGACCCGTATGCCCTGAGGCGCGAGAAGCTGCCCCAGACCGGCCGTGAAGTTCGCGATGGCACCCTTGGTCGCAGCGTAGGCCAGCAGGTGCGGAGAGGGCGACGTCGCATTGATCGACGTGGTGTTGACGATCGCGGCCCCCGGCTTCATGTGCGCCGCCGCCGCCTGGCAGAGGAAGAACATGCTGTAGATATTGGTGCGGAATGTCGTGTCCCACTCGGCCTCGTCGATGTCGGCCAGCTTTTCGATGCTTTTCTGATGTGCGGCATTGTTGACGAGAACGTCGATGCCCCCGAAGGCTTCGACCGTCCGCTCGATGAGCATGAGACAATGCTGCCTCTCCGCCACGTCGCCCGGCAGCAGTATGGCATTGCGACCGGCTTTCTCCACCCAGGAGGCGGTCTCGCGGGCGTCCTCGTGCTCATTATAATAGGCAATGGCGATGTCGGCGCCCTCGCGGGCGAAGGCGATCGCCACTGCGCGGCCAATCCCGGAATCCGCCCCCGTGATGAGGGCCCTCTTTCCCGACAGGCGTCCCGAACCTTTGTAGGTGGTTTCGCCATGATCGGGCCGGGGCAGCATGGCGTCGGTCTGGCCCGGCGGCTCCTGTTGCTGCCCGGCGAAGCTCCCGTCGCTGTTTCCTGTCATTCGGCCTCTCCATCGTCGTGAAGATGCGTCTGGCGGCGTGATTTCACGTCGGGCCTGAAAGGCGGCCGATGCCACGCATGCCGGTGACCCTCGACGGACATCTCGCGGCGAGGCAGTGCTGTCTACGCGGCCGGACGATGCGGGTTCCTCCTGCAGTGGCTCCTCGGCGGAGTTTCAGTCTTCGGGGCGGGTCGCCCGACGACGGAAGACAGCCAGTCCCAACACCGTCAGAAGGATCACAATGGCCAGTATTCGCCTGTTGCCCCTGCTCCGCGGCCATGACCGGAGACCACCGTCGATATGTCCCTCATCGCCATAAGGTGCGAACAGATTGCCGTCCGTCGCCGCCGCCGTATCGGCGCTTGCGAGATATCGCGTCAACAGGCGGTTCATGATTCGTGCCGTCGTGGCCGGGGCCAGCATATGGGCGAGCCGCCCGCCCCAGGCTCCGGCCCCGATCATGACGGTGTCCTTCGGGTGCGCCAGAAGGTTCACGATCGCGGCGGCAACGCGCCGCGCATCCAGCAGGGGCGGCGGCGCCGAGAGGCGGTGGCCGGTATAATTCGCGCCATGGGAAATGCCGGGCGTGTCCACGAAGCTGGGATAGACATCGCAGATGTGAATATGGGGATATCCGGACAGTTCCCCGCGCAGGGCCTCGGAAAATCCCCGCAGGCCGAATTTGCTGGCGCTGTAGGCGGCGGCATAGGGGGCGGCGCAGAACCCGCCAACCGAGATGACATTCACGAAGGTGCCGAAACCCTGGTCGAGGAAGATCGGCAGAACCGCATGGGCGTCGTTCATGTGACCAAGCAGGTTTGTCCGGACGACCTGTTCATGCGCCCTGACGGGGACCTCGTGAAATCGGCCGACGGCGCCGACGCCGGCATTGCTGACCCACATGTCGATCGTGCCGGCAAATATACGGGCCTGCTCCGCCAGTTTCCGCACGGCGGCGGCATCCGTCACATCGGTCGGGATCACCACCACCCGGGCCCCCGCCTCGCGGCACCGCGCCGCGACGGCATTCAGGGCGTCGGCATTGCGGGCAGCCAGCACCAGCACCGCACCCGGACGGGCCAGGGTTTCCGCCACCGCCTGGCCAATGCCGCTGGATGCACCGGTCACCACCACATTTGCGGATGGAAATTCGGACATCCGTCGGGTCCTTTCGGAATGGGCCGCCGGCCGCGCGTGATCGCGGGCGCCGGATACGGCGTTCAGGTCTGGCCTTGCGCGGACATGTCCATCCTGATCGCATGCTCGCTCATTTGCCTCAGAGCGCTCAAAACGTGGCTTTGACTGACGGTCCTAGAAGGCGTCCCTATGGCGTCCGCCGACGGCTCCCGCAACGCAGGATATGAATGCTCCGATAAGCATGGAGAAAAACGTATAGAGTGCGAATGACGAGGCGGCTTTACGGGTGACATCTGCAATATGCTTGGCTTTTGCCATGGCGTCCCGCCCGGCGGCAACCGCCTGGTCGACGCGTTTTCCGGCATCTTCGGCCGAAATGCCGGTGCGGGTCGCGACCACCTGAGCCAGATAGTCATGGTCCGCCGGCGTGATTGTGCCGGCGGCGGCGATTGCCAGGATCCGTCCGGCTTCAGTTTTCACGTCCTGACCGGACGACGATGTATCGGGTTGGGTAGGGCGAAAGAGGGTATCAAGCACGTAACCGCTTGCAGGCGACGCGGAAGAGCCGAGGGCGCTGGTGCCCACGCCGGCAACCGCCGCGGCGGCGCCTTTCCCCATGCCTGCGGCCACTGACCAGGTGCCCGCACCCACCAATCCAGCGAAAAGCACAACTGCGACCGCCCAGGCTACGAAACCGGCTGCGGTGTCGCGAAACGTAATTTCGGTTCGATGGACACCAGAGGCGGCAGGGCGGAGCCGACCGGCAAGGTATCCTCCAAAGAACGAGGAAACCCATTGGACCACGATCAGCCAGATTGCGGTCACTACGGTAAAGGTCATGCCTGATGGGTTGTTTTCGGAAACAGGTGAAACCCACGCAAGTCCAAGACCCGAGCCAAGCGACGTCAGCATGATGGCCACCGCCGTCGCGACGACGGCGCCACCGAGAACGGCTGCCCACGATATTCCGGCACGCGGTAATATTGCAGCCGTGTCATCTCTCACTATGGGCATGACTGATCCTTTCAGTGATAGAGCAGAAGGAGAAGGATGATGATTGGAATGGGGATGCCAAGGAGCCAGAGTAGAATTGGCATGATATGAATCTCCTGTGTGGACGGCTCCAACGTCCTCGGTTCTCCGAAGTTCGCAAGCGTGTTCCAGGAGAAGAAAACGGAAACCACAGCTATCAGAGTCCTCGGGGCCCGATTGCCGATGAGGCCACAATGTCGCCTCTCCTCGGGACGGCGGGTGCAGATCCGTGTCCACGAATGTTATCGGCGCGGGCACGAGCCTCTCGGTTGTTCGCCGACATGGGGTCGCGGGTGCTTGCATGAAATATGCGCGAGAAACTTTTAATCCCCGGCAACCATTCCCGCTGGAACGCGTAGGTTCGAACGTGGCCCCCAATGGAAGATGCCATCGATGTTGGCCCTGCGCGACGGGTCAAGCCTCTTCGCCGGGATTGTGCAGATGCTGGCGAATGCCCGCACGCGAAGGCCGCCTTGAAGACATCCTTGGGAAAAAGAAGCTGCATGCCGGAGTGAGGCGGCCTGCATCTCGCCGAGAGTTCGACGCTTTATGTGACGTGCACAAGGAAAATGCCGGCGTAAGGCCGCCTTGGAACGCACGGGAATCCGCGCTCCAGCGGGCGCGACTCCATATGTTCGATGGTGCGGGCGCCGCCGGGTCCTGACGCAGCCGTCCAAACGGAGAGGAATTTCATCATGGTCACGCAGGAGAAGACCCTGTCGGACGCGTTTTATGAGACGCTGAAAGACGTTTATTTTGCCGAAAAACAGATCCTGAAAGCTCTCAAGAAATCGGCGCGTGCCGCTCAGGCTCCGGAATTGAAGAAGGCATTCGAAACCCACGCAACCGAGACTGCCACTCACGTCGAGCGATTACACGAAGTATTCGGAATGATCGGCAAGACGGCCCGCAGCAAGACCTGCGAGGCGACGCAAGGCATTCTGGCCGAAATGGAAGAAGATCTCGAAGAATTTGGAGAAACCGAAGCGGCGGACGCGGTCCTGATCGCCTGTGCCCAGGCCATCGAGCATTATGAGATTGCTCGGTACGGCACGCTGAAGGCGTGGGCCGCCAATCTCGAACTCGCCGAAGCGGAAAAACTGCTTGGCGAGACCCTTGAAGAGGAGAAGCGCACCGATGCCTTGCTGTCTGACATCGCCGAACGTGACAGTAATCTGAAGCCTCATCAGGCGGCATGAGACCCGCACGGATCGCGCCACCGGCAGCGTGTGCTGGCCCATGGTGAGCAGTCCGGACGACGTGGGTCATGCCGGCTGCACGAAGTGGGCCGCCCTTTCCGCCGTGGGCGCAGACAGTGACGTTCTGTCCGGGCATCTCCCCCGGCTTTCCCAGGACTGTCGCCGATAAGCCGTGCCGTCAAAAGCCGCCGCTCCAGTGTCGGCCCCCGAGCGGTCGGTGATTCAACCGAGCCATCAGCTTCCATCAGTTGTTGAACAATTCATTTCTTAGCTTGCATTCAACGAAAATTTCTACAAGCTGAAACGCGTTCTGCGTGGCGGCGCCATAGGTGGTGTTGTCGAAGATCGTCCAAACCTCAACGCCGCGCGTGACAAGCGAGGCAACGACTTTCGCATGAGCTTCAATGGCCTCCTTTCCATAAGGTGACTCATAGATGCGAGGGGAGCCGTGCAGCCGAAAATAGGCGAGGCCGCTCCAGCCTCCGGGTTGCGCCGCAAGCGGTGGTTTGGCCGGATCCGCCGCGACCCGTGACACCTGGTGCCTCCCTAACATATGGTCGACCTCCGGCTGGAACCAGCTGGCATGTCTCGGCTCCAAAACGATAGCTCCAGTCATCGTGGCCTTCAGCTCATTGATGAATCGTTCGGCGACGTCGCCGGGATAGGCGAAACTCGGGGGAAGCTGAACCAGGACGGGACCACGTTTGTCGCCCAAGCCGCTCGTTTCCTCGGCAAAGCGCTCGATGAGCGCCCGACAATCGATCAAGCGGCGCTCATGCGTAATCATCCTGGGCAGTTTGACGGAGAAGCGGAACTCGGGCGGCACGCTTGCTGCCCAGCGCTCATAAGTCGTGCGCCGGTGCGGTCGATAGAAACTGCTGTTAACTTCAACAGCAGAGAAGCGTGCGCCATAGCGTTCAAGATGCGTGCCGACCGAGGGAAACTGCTCGGCAAGCGCGGACGGGATCGACCAGCCGGCAACGCCGACGCGAATGGACATGCAGATCCTCCTCTGACCGGACGACGACGGATCGCGGCTTTCAGCTTGCGCCACCCTGAAACTCGATCTTGCATGCAAGGGATCGGCGGGGACGTCTGTCGAGGATACGCTGGAGCTTTGGGTGGGTTCACTGCCTCCTGCAGGGTTGGGCGGCACTATACCGGCTGCCCATATCCTCGCGTGGCCCGTCTTTCGACGAGCCCATCAAGCCGCAGCCAGGCACTCACACCTCAAGAGAAATATGCAACCGTAGTGCCAGGCTTACTGCATCATGACATTGGGGCGCGGGGAGTCGCGGGACGTTTGCAAGGCGGCTGTGCCGGTCTGATGCGACAGGCATGTCATCAATTTTTCACTGTCGAACACGTAAAGAGTCGCTCCCTCCAGAGGGATGATCTTTTTTGCCTTCCCGAATCTATCATCGAAATATTGCTCGATATCGGTCGGCGAAGATCCGGTCTGACCCGCGGATTGCTGAGGAGCATCAGTATATCCGGACAGAATGAAAAATTCACGATTCCCGGACAGGTATTGTTTCGTATACCAATTTTCGTTCCGCAACCAGCCCGATGGTTCGATCCCGCATAGCTTCGCAAGGATGGCGATCCTGGTCTGCTGTTTGCCGTCGCTTAGCAAATTGATCGGCCTTGCGACGATATGCCCGCCCGTCTCTACTGTAATGATGGACGCATGCCAGTAATTGGCATAGCCGAAATTCAGATGGTTGGCCTCCAACGCCCTGATGATGGACTGTCTGTCACGCGGGAGAGAAAGCCCGATGGCAACCTCGGACTCTTTCCTGACAGTCCATTCCACGGAGAGGGCGAAGACCGACAGGACCACGGGCAACACCATCACCATCCTGCCCAGGACCGGGGACTTCAGGATTGACAATGCAGGACCCGTCCGCGCAGCCAGGATCGCGCCGAAAATCAGAACCGGAGAGAAGAAGCGAATGATTTCTTCGGAATGCGATAGAAGCGGATTTATAAAGATTCCTGCGACAAGCGTAAGGATGAGGCCGATGCTCATCATGATGGCGACGGGATCGACAGCCTGGATATCGCGTCCCTTCGCCGGTCCATTCGCGATGGCGCGTAAGGTGGAGCGCAGCGCCATGACGGCCGGCAGCACGCTCGCCCATCGCGCCAGGGGAACGATGGCCATGTGATGCGCCTGGTGCCCCCACAGGGACAGGCCAAAAAAATTGATCCCGAACAGATCCAGCAACGAGCGGACGGACATCCCGAAATGTGCCGGAAAATCATCCAGGCTACAGAAGAACACAGGAAGTCCCGCACTACGGAATCCCCCCAGACTCTGGCGCAGGAACGCAACACTCATGCCCAGCACGACCGCGGCCAGAACAAGCATCAGCAAGTTTCGTGCCACGTCACGATCATGATTACGGCACCACATCCACGCGGCGGTCAGCACGGCCGGCATGACAAAGCACACCTGCCCGAACGGATCGCTGACGCACACGATGAAGACAGTTGCAGAAATTCCGATCGCGTAAATCGCCCGGCGATTTTTCAGGAAGCGATCAATGCAGGTCAGGCCGGCCAGGACGAATGCCATCGTCCCCAGATGGTAAGGCATCAGGGTCAAGAAGCCGATCGCACCGCCGTCCTGGAAAGGGGGCAGAACGAGCAGAACCAGAACGGGAAGGAGAGACGTAAACGATCGTCTTTTCGTGGAACAGGACAGGATGCAGGAGAATAAGGTGATAAGTCCCCACCAGATCGGGGGCAGCAGATACAAGGGCCGCAGGCTGAGTCCTGTGACGGCCGATATCAACCCTGTAGCAACGACATCTTCCAGCCAGAAACTGTCCGAGGGCATTTTCCAGCCGGCCAGAAGCGGATTCCCGTGCAGAAATTCATAGCCGGCCAACAATGTTGAGGATTGATCGGCCTCCCGAACGTAACGAAATCCGAAATGATAGCATAAAAACGAAGAAAATATAGCCAACACAACATAATATAGAAATATTATCACATTTTTATTTTTATAACTATATTCTAATTCGGCATGATTATTATATAGTTTATATTTTAATATTTCCATCCGAAAATTTCCCGCTCACTTCCCGTGCGTGGAATTACTGATTTTCTGGACATTTTTCAATCGGGAAAATCATAAAGTGGATGTATCCAGGAGCATATTTATTTGGGGAGAACGTCCGCGAGACGTAACGATGATATCCTGCCATATATCGACGACAGGGCCGGCTTCAGACCAGCCTCGGGGCGCCGGGGGCCAGGCGGTCGCGGCCATCCTGCGCCTCGATGAAGGCATGGGTGATTTCGGGGAAGCTCTCCTTGATCCGCCGTTCGATCCGCGACACCGCGCCTTCCACGTCGCCGGCCGACCGGGCGTCGTCGAAATCCAGGCTGAGCGCCACCAGAACGTCCGACGGGCCGAAATGCATGGACCGGATCTCGTTCAGGCCCAGCACGCCCGGTTCGGCCAGGGCGATGGTGCGGATGCGGGCCAGCCCTTCCGCCGCCATGCCCTCGCCGGTCAGCAGGGACTGCGATTCCCGCGCCAGGAACAGGGCGGTGAACGCCAGGATGCCCCCGATCAGGATCGACGCCACCCCGTCCAGCACCGGCTGGTCGAACAGTTCGGACAGGATGGTGCCCGCCAGCGCGACCGCCAGGCCGCACAGCGCAGCGGTGTCCTCGAACAGCACGGTGAAGACGGTCGGGTCCTTGCTGTGGCGCACCGCCTCGATCCAGCCGCGCCGGCCCTTGCCGTGGCGGCGGAACGCCCGCAGCGCCGTCAGCCAGACCCCGCCCTCGAACACCAGCGCAATGCCCAGCACGGCGTAATTGACCGCCACATGGTCGACGGGATGCGGATGGCGAATTCGGGCGACCCCTTCCAGGATCGACGCGCCCGCCCCTACGCCGAAGATCAGCAACGCCACCACGAAGGTCCAGAAATACAGTTCCAGCCCGTAGCCGAACGGGTGCAACGCCGTCGCCGGCCGGGCCGCACGCCGCATGCCCACCAGAAGCAGCATCTGGTTGCCGGTATCGATCAGCGAGTGGATGGCCTCGCTCAGCATCGCCGAACTGCCGGTCAGCGCGGCAGCGCCGAATTTCACAAACGCGATCAGCAGGTTGCCTGCCAGCGCGGCATGGATCACGAAACGGGAGGACGAGGAGGCCATGGTTGCTCCGCCAGGGGATGGACGATCATAGCCTGCCCCGGCCGCGGCCCCAAACGCCGCCCCCGCGCCCGGCCGGGCCGGCATGACGGCGGCTGTTGCAGTCCCGTCGGCCGGCCCCCTATAAGCAGAGGACAACGATCGGCATGCCGCGCGCGGTGCGCGCGTCCTCGGTATGGAGTTTCACGTGCGCACCACTGTCGTCCAGATGGCCCCCGGGTCGTCCCTGCCGGACAATATCGACCAGGCGCGCCACCTGATCGAGGCCGCGATCCGCGCCGACCGGCCGGACCTGGTGGTGCTGCCGGAGATGTGGAGCTGCCTGGGCGGCACGCGCGACGTGAAATTCGCCAGCGCCGAGGCATTGCCCGCCCCGGGCGCCGCCGACGACGCGGCCGGGCCGCTCTATCGCTTCATGCGGGACATGGCGCGCACCCATGGCGTCACCCTGCATGGCGGGTCCATCGGCGAACGCCGTGGCGACCGGCTGATGAACACCAGCCTGCTGTTCGACGCCCAGGGGGTCGAACGCGCGCGCTATCGCAAGATCCATCTGTTCGACATCACCACCCCCGGCGGCGAAGGCTATCGCGAGAGCGACACCTACGCCCCGGGCGAGGACATCGTGACCGCCCCTGTCGGGCCGTTCACCGCCGGCCTGGCCATCTGCTACGATATCCGCTTTGCCGAACTGTTCCTGGCCCTGCGGCGCAAGGGGGCGAACCTGATCGTGCTGCCGGCGGCCTTCACCGCCGAAACGGGCGAGGCGCACTGGGCGACCCTGCTGCGCGCCCGCGCCATCGAAACCCAATGCTGGGTCGTGGCCTGCGGCACCACCGGTACCCATGTCGACGCCGGGGGCAACGCACGCAGGACCTACGGGCATTCGATGATTATAGACCCGTGGGGCACGCTGGTCGCGCAGGCCACCAACGGCGCCGGATGGACGACGGCCCGGCTGGACATGGATCTGGTGCACAAGGTGCGCGCCGGGATTCCGGTGATCGACCATCGCCGCCTGCCCCTGTGACGACGACGCCCCGCGCCGACCGATGACCGAGCCCCACCAGCCCCCGCCCTGGCCCGTCGGCACGATACCGCGCCGCTTCGCCTTCGTCGCGGCGCCGAACCCTGGCGCCCGCCAGACGCTGGCCGCCCTGACCGCCCGCTACGGCCAGCACGACCCGCAGGAGGCCGACGCCATCATCTGCCTGGGCGGCGACGGCTTCATGCTGGAGATCCTGCACACCACCCTGGGCCGCGCCATCCCGGTCTACGGCATCAATTGCGGATCGGTGGGGTTCCTGATGAACCCGGCGATCCCCGACGACCTGCCGACCCATCTGGCCAAGACGCAGGCGGCGACGCTGCATCCGCTACGCATGCAGACCACCACCCGGACCGGCAAGGTGATCGAGGCGCTGGCGCTGAACGACGTGTTCCTGTTCCGCCAGACCCGCCAGGCCGCCAAGATCCGCATCGAGGTCGACGGTCGCGAACGCCTGTCCGAACTGATCTGCGACGGGGTGCTGGTCTCCACCCCGGCCGGATCGACGGCCTACAACCTGTCGGCGCACGGGCCGATCGTGCCCCTGTCGGCCAACCTTCTGCCGCTGACGCCGATCAGCGCCTTCCGCCCCCGGCGCTGGCGCGGCGCGCTGCTGCCCGCGACCGCGCGGGTCACCTTCACGATCCTGGAGCACGACAAGCGCCCGGTCGCCGCCGTGGCCGATTTCACCGAGGTCCGCGACGTGATCTCGGTCGAGATCGAGGAAGACCGGACGCTGCATACCATCTTGCTGTTCGACCCGGACCAGAGCCTGTCCGAGCGCATCCTGGCCGAACAATTCACGGTATAGCCCCCCATTGTCTGACAGGTGCCGCATTTTTACTCATCCGCGTCATGAATCGCTGTTCGGTGGCACGCCTCAGGGCGCTGCCCTGAAACCCGCCAAAGGGCAGCGCCCTTTGGAAACCCAATCGTTGGTGCATGCCCTGGTGGGTTCGGGCAAAGCCCGCGTTCTATCATTACTATTGGCCGCCCTGCCGGTGCTGCCCGCCCTCCCCGCCCACGCACAGGACATCATCGTCCGCGAAGCCCGATCCGTGACCGAGGCCGGCGGCCGGCACGCCATCGTCGGCACCGCCGAAAACCAGTCGGGCCGGATGCTGCAAACGGCCAAGCTGATCTTCAATTTGTACGGCGAACACGGAACGATCATCGGCAGCGCCATCGACGAAACCCACGATCTGCCCCCCGGCGGACGTTGGACATTCCACGCCCGGGCCTGGACGCTGTTCGCGGATTTCGGGTTGGCGAAAATCCGGACCGTGCCGGCGGCGCGCTGACGAACGGCGCGCCCTTTGCCCTGACCAGAAGCATTGATCCTTGAATTTCAACCACGAAGGTCTGCGAGCTGCGGGACTCGAACCCGCACGCCCTTGCGGGCGCAAGATTTTAAGTCTCGTGCGTCTACCATTCCGCCAAGCTCGCCCGGCTCGCCCTCTAGCACACTCGTCGGGCGGGTAAAATCCGTTGGCGGGGGTTTTTGCGCCTATGCGGCGCGCAGCAGCGCCGTGCCGTGGCGGCGCAGCCAGGCTTCGGCCGCGCGGCGATGCGGGGTCAGGGTGGCGACCAGGGTCCAGAAGTCGGGGCCGTGATTCAGGTGCCGCAGATGCGCCAGTTCGTGGGCGATGACGTACTGCTGGACCTCGGCCGGGGCCATCAGCAGCCGCCAGCTCAGCATGACGGTGCCGTCGGCGTTGCAACTGCCCCAGCGGCTGCTGGTGTCCTTGATCGTCAGGCGCCGGGGGCGCAGGCCCGACTGGGCGGCCAGGTCCGCCACCCGCGCGCCCAGCCGCACCCCGGCTTCGCGCCGCAGGAAGGCGCCCAGGCGGCGCGGCAGGAACGGGACCTCGCCGCTGACCAGGACGATGCCGTCCTCGATCCAGACGCCGCGCCGGCCCTGCGGGCAATGGCGGATGGCATGGGGCCGGCCGTCCAGCAGCACCTGCCCCCCGTCCTGCCACGGCGTCGGCGCCGGCAGCGTGTCGATGCGCGCCACCACCCAGTCGGCGTGCGTACGCAGCAGGCTCAATCCGGCCTCGCGCCCCACACGCGGCGGCAGGGTGACCACGACCCCGCCGCCGCGCGGGTCGATCCGCAGCGACACGCGGCGCGCCCGTGCCGAACTGCGCCAGCGCAGCGGGACCTCGCGCCCCGCCAGATGAATCGTCTCACCCGTCCCGCCCGCGCCATCGGACAGGGGGGCGGTCATCGGGACTCGCCGTCCGGGCCGGACCGGTCCCGCGCCTGTCGCCGCACCCGGGGCTTGCGCGCGGCCGGCATCTGGCCCGGCCAGTCGGCGATATGATGTTCCAGCGGGCCGGCGCGTCGTTCGCTGATGGCGCGCCCGCGCACCGAAACCCCGGCCTCATGCACCGTTTCCGGCCGGCCCGACACCAGCGGATGCCACCAGGGCAGGGGCCGGCCGGCCGCCACCAGCCGATAGGCGCAGGACGGCGGCAGCCAGTCGATATCCGCCAGCGCGGCCGGGGTCAGCCGGACGCAATCCGGCACCTTGCGCTGCCGGCCGGCATAATCCGAACAGCGGCAGCTATCGGTATCCAGCAGCCGGCAGGCCACATCGGTATACAGGACCGTGTCGGTCTCGTCCTCGCGCAGCTTGTGCAGGCAGCAGCGGCCGCAGCCGTCACACAGCGATTCCCATTCCTCGGTCGTCATCTCGTCCAGGCGCCGGGCCTGCCAGAAAGGGGGGGAATCGGTCATGGGGCCGTTTTACGCACTCCGCCCCGCCCCGAAAAGGAAAAGGCGCGGCAAAAGCGCCTATCGGGCATCGACCAGCGCGACCAGCACCGACCCGCCGGCCGCCAGCAGCAACGCCGCCAGGCCGGACGGCCCCAGCAGCGGCAGCCACAGCATGCGCGCCCGCGTCCCTCGCCCGGCCCCCAGCCCCTCCGCCGTGCGGGACAGCCCTGCCGGCAGGCGGCAGACCGCCCCCAGCGGCGGCAGCAGCGCCAGCGGCACCAGGCACAGTCCTTGCAGGACGGCGCGGGGCACGCCGCCATCGCCCCCCGCCAGACGCGGCAGCAGCAGCGCCAGCGCGCAGCCGGGAATCGCCAGGGAAACGGCAAGGACGCGACAGGCCGCCAGCACGCGGCCGGACAGGCCCGGCCCGGCGGCGCGCAGCAGCACGAACGCCGCCATCCCCACGCCGGTCGCCACCACCGCCACCCCCAGGCAGGCCGCCAGTTCGGTCACGCCGGGGCCGCCAGCCAGTCCGCGAACTTCCGGGCCAGGTCGGGCAGGTGATCCTGCCAGAACGCCGCGTCCATCGGCAGGGGCTGCATCGCCTGATCGTCGGGACGGGCGCGATACAGGGCGGCGAAGCGGGCGACGCGCTCCGTTCCGGCCATGTAGTGCAGCAGGTCGCGCGCCCGGTCGCGCTCGGCCGCGTCCAGCCCGGGGGCGATGCCCCAGCACAGGCCGTCATCCAGGCCCTGCGCCCACTGGAGCCCGACATCGCGCCGCCCCCGTCCGGCGGCAGACGACGCGGCATCCTGGGCCGCGACCTCGCCCGCCGCCGCGCTGGTCATCAGCACGCTGCCATTGCCGATGATCCTCGCGGAGTCCGCCCCCGTGGTCCACCAGACGATATAGGGCCGCAACTGGCTGAGCTTGTGGAACGCCCGCGCCACGCCCTCGGGCGTGGCCAGCACGGTATAGACGTCCGCCGGCGCCACCCCGTCGGCCATCAGCGCGATTTCCAGCGTCGAGCGCGGGTCCTTCCGCAGGCCCCGCTTGCCGGGATAGCGAACGACGTCCCAGAAATCGCTCCAGCGCGGGGCGGACGGAATCCGCCCCCGGTCCCAGGCCAGGACGACGCCGTCATGCAGGGCCGGCACGCTGCAGGCCTCCGCGCTGCCGGCACTGCCGCCCAGGCGTTGCAGCGACCCCTGCATGCAGGCGATGCGGGCGGTGCTGTCCTCCATCAGGGCCATCGCCCAGGCGTGGCGTCCCCGCGCCGGACGGTTCGCCGGGACCGGCGCGTCGCCATCCCAGGCGAACCGCCGGACGCCGACCCCGGTGGCGCGCGCGAAGGGCTGGAAGAACGCCTGGTCCTGCGCCTTGCCCAGGGCGCCCCCCCAGCTGGCGACCACCAGCGTGTGCCCGCCGCCCCGGGCATCGGCCCGGGCCGGCGCCGACAGCGCCAGCAGCAGAAAGGCCCCCGAAAGGGGACGGGAAAGCCTGAAGAACGGGCTGAAAGACGGGCGGGGCGGGGCGGACAGGGGGATCACTTTCACAGCGCGGAACGAAGGGCGGAAAACTAGACCAGTTCGCCACGAAACGGAAAGGCCACCGCATGCGCCGGCTGCCACGCCAGAAGGGCGCGGCGGCCGGGGGACAGGCCAGCCAGGGTCTGGATCGGCGGACGGCGGACCAGCACCTCCTGCCCGTCGGGCAGCCGCAGGCGCAACCGCACGTGATCGCCCATGTGATGGACCGCCACCAGGGTGGCGGGGACGTCGCCGTCACCGCCATCCGCCGCGTCGCGGCCATGGAACGGCCCGGCGGAGAATCCGGCGGGAAACAGCGTCGCGATCCGGTCGGGCCGGACGCACAGGGTGCACAGCGCGTCGGCTTCCAGCCCCTCGGCGGCCATCGCCTCCATCACCGCGCCGCTGGCCAGGCGGACGCGGGCCTGGTCGTCCTCGACCCATTCGACACGGCCGGTCAGGCTGTTGGCGTCGCCGAATCCGGTGGCGACCCGGTCGCAGGCCGGGCGGTCGAACAGCTCGGCGGCCGTCCCCGTCTGCAACAGCGTGCCCCCGGACAGAAACCCGATCCGCTCACCCAGCAGCAGCGCATCCTCGCGGTCGCGGGTGGCCAGCAGGACGGTCAGGCCCTGCGCCCGCGCCAGGCGGGACAGCAGGGTACGCATCGCCCGCCGCCCCTCGGGCTCCAGCGCCGCGAAAGGGTCGTCCAGCAGCAGGACGGGGGGCGCGAAGGCCAGCAGGCGCCCCAGCCGGACCCGCCAGGCCTGCTCAGCATCCAGGTCGGCAGGGCGGCGCGACGCCTGCCCGTCCAGCCCCAGCAGGGCCATGATCTCGCGCACGCGGGCCGCGGCCTGCGGCCGGGACATGCCCCGCGCGGCCAGCGGAAACGCCAGGTTCTGCCGCACGGTCAGGTGCGCGAACAGCGGATCGCGCACGCTGAACAGGCCCATGCCCCGCCGGCCGGGCGGCAGGGCGGTGACGTCCTGCCCATCGACGGCGATGCTGCCCGCCACGGCCGGCAGGTGCCCCGCCAGCGTATCCAGCAGGCAGGACAGGTCCGCCGCGCGGTTGCCCAGCAGCGCCAGGCACGTGCCGGCGGCGACCTGCACGCTCAGGCCGGGGCGCGAGGGGTCCAGCGGCGCGCGCACAAGTCCGCGAACGTCAAGACGTGGGAGGGAAGGTGGCATGCAAGAACCGAAACCTGACGAACGGGCGGGACGTTGGTAACAATGTACACAACCGCATCGAAGGACACGACCCATGTTCGGCTGCAAGACCAAGAAACCCACCCAGGAAGCCCTGAAGGCGACGCATGACGAACTGCTGTCGCTGAAGTCGCAGGTGGAGCGGCTGATGAACGAGCACGTGACGCCGGTGCTGGCCGACGCGGCCGACAGGGCCGAGCACGTCGTTGCCAATGCGCGCGAACTGACCGATCATCAGGTCCAGGACGTCACCAGCCGCGTGCGCGCGAAGCCCCTGATCGCCATCGCCATCTTCGCCGCGGTCGGCTATCTGCTCGGGCGCGTCACCCGGTAGGCCGTCCGAGGAACGCAGCAGAGGGACGAAGCGAGGACCATGAGAATAGCCGAACTTGGCAAGGCCACCGTGCAGGCGGAACTGACTGTCCGCCGGCAGATGGCCATCCGCATAGGCCGGCAGGCGGCTTTCCTGGTCATCGCAGGGGTGTTCGGCCTGCTGGCCATCCTGTCGGGCCACGCGCTGCTGTGGGCGTTCGCCTACCAGACGCTGGGCTTCAGCGTCCTGGGCGCGGCGGTCCTGGTCTTCGCCGCCGATGCCGTCGTCGCCCTGCTGTTCCTGCTGCTGGGCCGGCGGTCCATCATGACGCCGCAGGAAATCCGCGCGCGCTTCGAACGCGACCACGCGATCAACGAACTGCGCCAGGCCATGGCCCTGACGGCGGTCACCACCGCCGTCGCCGGGCCGGTCGGCCGCCAGGCCGGCCGGGCCATCTGGCATGTCGTGCGGTCGGCCTTCGGCCGGAAGGGCAAGGCCTGACCCCCTTTTCCGCCGGAAACGGAGGGATGGCATTGCCGGAAGGTATCCATGCTGAAATTGCATTGGCCCCCGTCCGGCATTTCTGGAAACGTGCCCCCGGATGATGATCGTGAGCACGCGAACGGTTCGTGTGCTCATCAAATTGGGAAGCCGGGTAGCAGAAACGGATGGCCGAGACCGAGCGGAGCGCGCGGGAGCGATCCTTTGGACGTCGCCTGGCCCATCTGGGGGCCGCCTGGCGGCGCCAGATCGATCATGACCTGCGGGATTTCGGCCTGACCGAGGCCACCTGGCGCCCTATCCTGTACCTGGGCCTGCTGCCGCCCCCGGTCCGGCAGAGCGACCTTGCCCGCGCGCTGGAGATCGAGGCCCCCTCGCTGGCGCGCCTGCTGGACGTGCTGGAACGCAGGGGCCTGATCGTACGCACCCGCGACAAGGAAGACCGCCGCGCGAAACTGGTGCGCCTGAGCCCCGGCGGCCAGCGCATCGAGCATCAGGTCCGCCAGGCGGCCGATTCCGTCTCGGCCCGCCTGTTGCGTGACGTGACACCCAACGAATTGCAGGCCTGCTACGCGGTGTTCGACCGGATCGAAAGCGCGCTGGGCGCCCCGCGCGACGCCGATGGCGCGCCCATCGCCGAGACCGTGGCGGCCGGAACCGTGGCGGCGCTGCCATGCGGCTGATCCCGCCGGGCAGCGCGCTGTCCCTGTCGACCCCCCTGATCCGCTTCGGCAACGTCGCCTTTCCGAAATGGAAAATCATCAGGCCGACGGCGGCCTATGCGGCGCGGGTGCTGCTGGCGCTCGGGCTGGCGCTGTTCCTGTCGTTCTATTTCCAGCTCCAGACACCGATGTCGTCGGTGACGACGGTCCTGATCGTCGCCAATCCGGTCGTCGGCGCCATGGTGTCCAAAAGCTTCTGGCGCATCTTCGGCACGGTGATCGGGGCGGCCGGCGCCATCGTCCTGATGGCCCTGTTTCCGCAATCGCCGCTGCTGTACTTCCTCGGCCTGTCGCTGATTATCGGCATCGCCTGCTGCGTGTCGACCCTGCTGCGCTTCTTCAAGGCGTATGCCGCCGTGCTGACGGGCTATACCATCGTCCTGATCTCGGTCTCGGCCTTCAGCGAGCCCGACCATATCTTCATGTCCGCGATGTCGCGCCTGTCGGCGGTGACGGTGGGCATCGTCTGCACGGCGGTCGTCTTCCTGGTCACGTCCGTCAGCCATCCCGAGCGGATCCTGCGGCAGGTGGACCAGACCCTGCGTAATATCACCGCCCGCTTCTCGCACCCCGCGGACCTCGAAGGGGCGGTCGCCGGCTCCACCCTGATGCCCGACGACAGCGGCCAGCCGCTGTCGTTCCGGGCCATGACGGTGACCAGCTACGACGAACGCGCGCGCCTGCTGTCGCAGGCCAACGCGCTGGTCGAGGCGATCGAATATGCGGCCGCCGACAATTTCGCCATCGGCCGGCGCGCCCGCGGCCTGCACGCCGGCGTGGCCCGCCTGCTGGGATTGCTGAGCACCCATCACCCGATCTGGGAGGATGTGCCGCTCGACACCCCGCATTCGGCCGAGGCGCGCCGGATCGTGCAGGAGGTGATGGCGCTGTTCGCCGCCACCCCGCCCGAGAACCTGCATCTGGACGACCCCGGCGACATGCGCGCGCGCATCGCCGCCGCCATCGCCCGCCTGGACGAACTGACCGAGCAGACGCAGGACCTGCCGACGATCGCGTTCATCGACAACGAGCGCGACATCCTGGACCAGTTGCGCGCCGCGCTGGACGATTTCGTGGGGCCGCAGCAGCGCGTCCGCCGCCTGCCGCTGAAGGCGTATTTCGACTGGCCGGCGGCCCTGCGCAACGGCGCGCGCGGGGTATGCGTAACGTTGCTGGGCTGCCTGGCCTGGTACGTCCTGCGCTGGTCGAACGGCGCCACGATGCTGACGTACCTGATCCCGGCCTCGTGCCTGCTGGCGACCAGCCCGCTGGCGTCGCGGGCCAGCACCATGTTCGCCAGCGGCACGCTGGTCGCCATTCCCGCGGCCTTTATCTGCCAGACCTACATGCTGCCGCGCATCGACGGATATCCGCTGCTGTGGCTGGCGCTGTCGGTCTGCCTGCTGCCGGGCATCTGGATCCAGTTCCATCCGCGCCATGCCATGCGCGGCTTCGGCTATGCGGTGTTCTTCAACGCGATGGTGCAGATCCGCAACCCGATTTCCTATGACGATATCTCGCTGATGAACCTGTGGCTGTCGTACCTCATCGCCCTGGTCGGGCTGGTCCTGGTGTTCAGGGTGATCCTGCCGGCCGACCACCGGCTGGATACCGGGCGGCTGGTGATGTCGATCGTCCGGGCCACCGAACATCTGGCGTGTCGGCCGATCCACCGGCAGGTGGACTGGATGGTGTGGGAAAACCTGCAGATGCAGAAGATCCTGCGCCTGATCCAGCGATTCTCGCTCGTCGCGCCGCCGCGCCGGGTGTACGAGGTCACGGACGCGGCCTTCATCGCCGTGTCGCTGGGCCGGGTGGTCGCGCGCCTGCGCGGCCTGGCCCAGAACCCGGCGGTGCATCAGGACGACCGCGACCGCACGCGCGCGGCCCTGGCCGCCTTCCGCCACCTCCGCAGCCGCCCGGGCCTGACCGCAACGACCCTGCGCGAAACCGCCCAGGCGATCATGACGCATGTCGAGGGACGGCACGCGGCCTCGCACGTGCCCACGCGCCGGATCGCCGCGTGCCTCGAACAGGCGTCCCTGCTGCTGGACGCGATTCCGGGATTCTTCCATACGCATGGACCGCTGCAACTGGCGGCCGACATGCCGGGCGCCGATAACCGGCTGACCCTCGCCATCCCTCCGGGAACGCCCCTGTTCGGAATGAAAGCCGCATGATGCTGACCGAGTTCAATTTCTTCGGCGTCTTCATGGCCCCGATCGTCGTCTACGCGATCGCGGCCCTGCCCGTGACCATGCTGATCCGCTTCGTGCTCTGGTGGAGCGGCATCATGAAATGGTTCTGGCACCTCGCCCTGTTCGAGGTCGCCCTGTACACCTGCGTCCTCTGCCTGATGATCCTCTACGTCTGAACTGCTGCCCCCAGGAAGGTTCGAGAATTTACAATGCCCCTTCTGCGCACCCTGATCCGCGTGGTCCTGACCCTGACCGTGGTGGCCCTGGCCATCGTCATGGGCGTCACCCTCTGGGACACCTACATGATCGCGCCATGGACCCGCGACGGGCGCGTCCGCGTCTATGTGGTGGACGTGGCGCCGGAAGTGCCCGGCACCGTGGTGCAGGTGCCGGTGGTGGACAACCAGTTCGTCCATAAGGGCGACCCGCTGTTCGTGCTGGACCCCGTGCGCTTCCGCCTGGCGATCCGCGAGGCCCAGGCCCGGCTGGACGGCGCGCTGGAAGAGCTGAAGCTGAAGCAGAACGACGCGAAGCGCCGCATGGGCCTGGGCGGCATCGTCTCGGCCGAAGAACAGGAAGTGTTCAATTCGAACGTGGCGACCCAGGTCGCCGCCGTCGACGCCGCGCGCGCCTCGCTGGACCTGGCGAAGCTGAACCTGCAACGCTCGGTCCTCTATTCCCCGGTCAACGGCTATGTCACCAACCTGAACCTGCGGGTGGGCGACTATGTGACCTCGGGCGCCGCGCGCCTGGCGGTGATCGACGCCGATTCCTACTGGGTGAACGGCTATTTCGAGGAAACCAAGATGTGGGGCGTGCATGTCGGTGACGTCGCCCGCGTCAAGCTGATGGGCTACAAGCAGATCATGCCCGGCCATGTCGTCTCCATCGCCCGCGGCATCAACGACCAGAACGGCGCCCCCGACCGCCTGGGCCTGCAGGACGTCAACCCGATCTTCACCTGGGTCCGCCTGGCGCAGCGCATTCCCGTGCGTATCCATCTTGACCACGTGCCCGACAGCGTGACGCTGGCCGCCGGCATGACCTGCACCGTCACCGTCGGCCCCGAATCCCGGGGGCAGCGGGGACGCCTGACCACCTGGCTGCAAGACCATCTGTAAGGCGCCCGGCACCCCCATGACCATGAAGACGATGACCCGAAGGGCCGGCCTGTTCCTGACCTCCGCCCTGTTCCTGGCAGGGTGCACGGTCGGGCCGCGCTACCAGCCCGACCGGATGAAGCTGCCGCCGGCCTTCACCGAGGACGAGCATCCGGCCACCCCGGACGAGATCGCGCGCACCAATGCCGAATTGAAGGAATGGTGGCACCGGTTCGACGACCCGGAGCTGGACAGGCTGATCGACCGCGCGATCGCGGGCAATTACGACCTGCAGATCGCCGGCCAGCGCATCCTGGCCGAGCGCGCGCTGCGCGACGTCCAGGCCTCGGCCTGGTATCCGCAGGTGGACGCCAACACCACCAACGGCGACAGCCGCTATTCGCTGAACGTCGACAACTGGCCGCTGCGTCCGGGCAACCCGGCCAACCGGCCCGGCGCGTCCTACCTGTCGTACGGCGTCAGCGCCAGTTGGCAGGTCGATGTGTTCGGCCGCATCCGCCGCAGTGTCGAGGCCCAGGAACACGCGGTCGAACAGACGATCGAGGAACGCCGCGCCGTCCTGATGACCATGCTGTCCTCGCTGGCCAGCGACTATATGGTGCTGCGCGACACGCAGTTGCGGCTGGATATTTCCAACCGCAACATCCGCGTGGCGCAGGACGCCTACGATCTGACGCAGCGCCTGTACCTCGAAGGGGTGGGCAATACGCTGCAGATCGCCCAGGCCAAGGCCGAACTGGACGCCCAGCTGGCGGCCCGCGAACCCCTGCGTACCCATATCGCGCAGATCACCCACGCCCTCGACGTGCTGATGGGCCAGATGCCCGGCACGACCGAAGCCGAATTGAAAATCGCCCGGCCGCTGCCCAGGGTGCCGGCCTTCCCCGCCACCCTGCCATCCATCGTGCTGGCCAACCGGCCCGACATCCGCCGCGCCGAACGCGCCTATGCCGAGGCCACGGCCCGCATCGGCGTCGCCGTCGCCCAGATGTACCCGAATTTCAGCATTCCGCTGAACTTCAACCCCAATGCCTCGGCCATGTACCAGCTGTTCGAGGCCGGGGCGCTGAGCTGGCAGTTCTTCATGCTGGCGTCGGTGCCGCTGATGCATGGCGGCAAGCTGACCGGCCAGATCCGCGCCGCCCAGGCCGCGGCCGAGGCCAGCCGCCTGGGCTACCGGCAGACGGTGCTGCAGGCGTTCCGCGAGGTCGAGGACGCGATGGCCGCGTGGCACGACGACGTCGAACATACCGAACTGCTGCACCGGGCGGCGGAAGACAGCACCCTGGCCAGCCAGCGCGCGCGCAAGCTGTACGGCGCGGGCCTGGTCGGCTTCCTGGAGGTGCTGACCACCGAACGCACCGCCCTGGCCGCCGAAAATGCCGAGGCCGTGGCCCAGCTTGAACGGTTGCAGGACGCCATCGACCTGTACACCGCCATGGGCGCCGGCTGGCAGGGCGTCGCGGTCACGGCGGCCGCTCTGCCGGTGTCGCTGGAAACGCAGAACGTCCTGGCCCGGGCGCTGAAACAGTAAGAGACGGTCGGGCGTTGCCCTTGTCCCACCAAAGGGCAGTCGCCCTTTGGAAACCCATTCGGTATCAAATTGATTGGGGTGCAGGGCCTCAGGCCCTGCCGGGTCCAGGGCAGAGCCCTGGTTATACGTCAATCTCAAGGCGGGTCGGTATTATTTGATGAAATAGAAATGCCACACGGGGGAAAGAGGTTTCCCCAACCACGCGTTCAAAAGTGCGCGGGACGCGGGAAAGAGCGGATCGGGCAGACATTCGCGGCGCATCCACGCCCAGCACGCGAAGACATGCGGCTCGAGAACCTGAGGCTCCACGTCGTCGCCAACCGCCGCCACCACCCCGCAGGTAAGCGCGGAAACGGGGGCCGCACCGTCCAGGACCATAATCGTCGCGGTCACCGGTGCGAGAATGGTCAGTCCCGTTTCTTCGGCGATCTCCCGCACGGCCGCCTGTTCGAAACTTTCCCCGGCTTCGACATGGCCGCCGGGCAGGCACCAGCTTTCCGGCTCGCCCATTTTTATCCGGCGCCCCAGCAGCACCTCGCCCTTGCCGTTCAGGACAATGGCGCCGACCCCGACGGTCGCGTTGCGTCGATGACGGTCCGGGGCCAGAGGGCCTGGGGTCCCTTGGCCGGGGTCGGGCAGAACCCGCCCTTCCCCGGCCCGATCGGTTACGACCAACGCCACTCCTCGATTTCGGGCATGTCCCGCCCATGTTCGGCGATGTAGCGCGTGTGATCGACCAGCTTGTCGCGGATCGCCTGCTTGGCGTAGGCCGCGCGGGTGGCCAGGCCCGGCACGCGGTCGATGACGTTCGACACCAGATGGAAGCGGTCCAGATGGTTACGCACCACCATGTCGAAGGGGGTGGTCGTCGATCCTTCCTCGCGGAATCCGTGGACGTGGAAGTTCCGCGCGTTGGCCCGCCGGTAGATCAGCTTGTGGATCAGCTGCGGATAGCCGTGGAAGGCGAAGATCACAGGCGTGTCCGGGGGAAACAGCGCGTCGAACGTGGAATCCGGCAGGCCGTGCGGATGCTGGCTGGCGGATTCCAGCGTCATCAGGTCGACGATATTGACCACGCGGATCTTCAGGTCCGGCACATGCTCGCGCAGCAGCTTGACGGCGGCCAGCGTTTCGATGGTGGGCACGTCGCCCGCACAGGCCATCACCACGTCGGGCGTGCCGCCCTTGTCGGTGCTGGCCCATTCCCAGATGCCGATGCCCGAGCTGCAATGGCGGATGGCGGCATCCATGTCCAGCCACTGGGCCTCGGGCTGCTTGCCGGCGACGATGACGTTGATGCGGTCCCAGCTTTGCAGGCAATGCGCTGCCGTGCACAGCAGCGTGTTGGCATCGGGCGGCAGGTAGACGCGGACGATATCGGCCTTCTTGTTGATGACATGGTCGATGAAGCCGGGGTCCTGGTGGCTGAATCCGTTATGGTCCTGCCGCCAGACATGCGACGTCAGCAGGTAGTTCAGCGAGGCGATCGACCGCCGCCACGGCACCTCGCGCGAGGTCTTCAGCCATTTCGCATGCTGGTTGACCATCGAATCGACGATGTGGATGAACGCCTCGTAGCAGGACATGAAGCCGTGGCGGCCGGTCAGCAGGTAGCCTTCCAGCCAGCCCTGGCAGGTGTGCTCGCTGAGGATTTCCATGACATGGCCGTCGCGGGCCAGATGGTCGTCATAATCCAGCGTCTCGGCGTTCCAGGCGCGGTTGGTGACGTCCAGCACCGCGTTCAGCCGGTTCGAATTGTTCTCGTCCGGCGCCAGCACGCGGAAATTGCGCGACGCCAGGTTTTCCTTCATCACGTCGCGCAGCCACGCCCCCAGGACCCGCGTGCCCTCGGCCGTATCGTGGCCGGGCGCGGCCAGCGGCACGGCGTGGCCCGTGATGTCCGGCAGTTTCAGCGGATGCCTCAACTGCCCTCCATTGGCATGGGGGTTGGCGCTCATGCGCCGGTCGCCCACCGGGGCCAGCGCCGCGATCTCGGGGAACAGGCGGCCGGTTTCGTCGAACAGTTCCTCGGGCCGGTAGCTACGCAACCAGCTTTCCAGCGCCTGCAGGTGCCCCGGCTGGGTCAGGTCCGAGAACGGCACCTGGTGCGACCGCCAGTAGCCCTCGGTCCGCAGGCCGTCGATCTCCTTCGGGCCGGTCCAGCCCTTGGGGCTTCGCAGCACGATCATCGGCCAGACCGGACGGGCGGTCTCGCCCCCCTCGCGCGCCGCCTTCTGGATCGCGGCGATCCGGTCGAACGCCAGGTCCATGGCGGCGGCCATCTTCTGGTGCATCGGGTCGGGGTCGTGGCCTTCGACGAAGATCGGGTCGTAGCCGTAGCCGCGCAGCAGCGCCGTCAGCTCGGCGGGCGGGATGCGGGCCAGGATGGTCGGGTTCGCGATCTTGTAGCCGTTGAGGTGCAGGATCGGCAGCACCGCGCCGTCGGTCTGCGGGTCGAGGAACTTGTTGCTGTGCCACGAGGTCGCCAGCGGCCCGGTCTCGGCCTCGCCGTCGCCGACGACGCAGGCGACGACCAGGTCGGGGTTGTCGAACACGGCGCCATAGGCGTGCGACAGCGAATAGCCCAGTTCCCCGCCCTCATGGATCGAGCCGGGCGTCGTCGCGGCGGCGTGGCTGGGAATCCCGCCGGGAAAGGAAAACTGCTTCAGCAGCCGGCCAAGCCCTGCCTCGTCCTGCGACACGGCGGGGAAATATTCGCTGTACGTCCCTTCCAGATAGGTGCTGGCCACGATGCCGGGCGCGCCATGGCCCGGCCCCGCGATGAACAGCACATTGGCGTCGCGCGCGCGGATGATGCGGTTGAGGTGCAGATACAGGAAATTCAGCCCCGGCGTGGTGCCCCAGTGGCCCAGCAGGCGCGGCTTGGTATGTTCCAGCCGCAGCGGCTCGCGCAGCAGCGGGTTGGCCATCAGGTAGATCTGGCCCACGGACAGGTAATTGGCGGCATGCCACCACCGGTTGAACAGCCCGACCTCGGTCGCTGACAGGGGGGATGCCGCCGGCGTCCCGCTTTTCGTTTCACTCATCTTGGGTCCTTTCGAAACTGTCGCGCAGGGAACGGTCAGGCCCCTGCCAGGCAATCCGCGACATGGCGGCGGATCATGCTTTCCTCGTCGGTCGGGATCACACGGACCTCCACCGTGCTGTCCGGGGTGCTGATGACCGGCGCGTGGGCCGCGTTGGCGCCCGCGTCCAGCCGGACGCCCAGCCAGGACAGGCGCGCGCAGGCCGCCGCGCGCACCGCGGCATCATGTTCGCCGATGCCGGCGGTGAAGACCAGCCCGTCCAGCCCGCCCAGCACCGCCGCCATCGCGCCCACCTGCTGCACCAGGCGGTAGGTGAACAGGTCCAGCGCCTCACGCGCCTGGGCGTCGGCGGCGGCGCGGTCCTGAAGGTCGCGCATGTCGCTGGATGCGTCCGACACGCCCAGCAGGCCCGAATGCCGGTACAGCACGTCCTCGACCCCTGCGGCGTCCAGCCCTTCGGCCCGCAGCATGTACAGGATGACCCCGGGATCGAGCTGCCCGCAGCGCGTGCCCATCACCAGCCCGTCCAGCACCGAGAACCCCATCGTGGTCTCGACGCTGCGCCCGGCGTCCAGCGCGCACAGGCTGGCCCCGTTGCCCAGATGCGCCACCACCGTGCGCCCCCCCGCCAGCCGTTGCGACAGGCCCGGCAGGCAGGACGCGATATATTCATAGGACAGGCCATGAAACCCGTAGCGCCGCACCCCCCGCTGCCCATAGGCGCGCGGCAGCGCCAGCCGCGTCGCCGCCGCCGGCATGGTGTGGTGGAAGGCGGTGTCGAAACACGCCACCTGCGCCAGGTCGGGGCGCAGCGCCGCCAGGGCGCGGATCGGGCCCAGGCTGGCCGGCTGGTGCAGCGGCGCGAACGGGGTCAGCGCGTCCAGCCGGGCCAGGATGTCCGGCGTGATCCGCACCGGCTGGATGAAATCGGGGCCGCCATGCACCACCCGGTGCCCCACCCCCGCCAGCGGCACGTCGCCCAGATGGGACGTCACCCAGTCGATCAGGCTGCCGACCGGCCCGTGATGGGCGTCCGTGGTGTCGGCCGGGTCGGGGGCCGGCCAGGTCCGTTCGGCCAGCACATGCCCGTCGGCGTCCACGGCGCGGAAATGCGGATGGGTGGTGATGCCTTCCAGTTCGCCCGAGGCGATACGCCGCGCGGTTCCCCCCGCCTCCTGATGGAACAGGGCGAACTTGACGCTGGACGAACCGGCATTGAGCGCGAGTACCGCTGTCGCCATGACATGTCCCTTCCCTTCCGTCCGGCGCGTAACCTAACAGGCCGGAGGATGAAAGGACATTGACCCGTGTCAAGCCGGCCCCACCGCGCGGCAGGACCCGAGGGCCGCATCAGGCGGGTGGAGCCGCCGGGTCCACCAGGTCGAAGAACGGTTGCAGATCGACGGTGAAATGGCGGGAGTAGGCCGGGTCGTTGCGATAGATCGGCCGGTCGCCCCATTTTTCCTGCATGAACTGCGTTTCCGCGAAGAAACGGGCCTCGGTCTCGGGCCGGTTGTCGCTGCCACGCGACAAGCTTTCGTGATGATGGGCGACGAATTCGTTGCACTGGATGATGCGATAGCCGGCCTCGCGCACGCGCAGGCACAGATCGACGTCGTTATAGGCGACGGTCAGGTTCTGTTCGTCGAACCCGCCGACGGCGCGGAACAGGTCGGCGCGGATCAGCATCCCCGCCGCCGTCACGGCCGAGACCTCGTGCGAGAGCTGCGCCCGCCCGATGAAGCCGTACTCGTTGCCGTCCAGCCCGCGATGCACATGCGCCGCCACGCCGGCCGGCCCGACCACGACGCCGACATGCTGCACCGTGTCGTTGGGGTAGAGCAGCTTGCCGCCGACGACGCCGATATCGTCGCACGACATCGCCTCGTTCACGATCGTCTTCAGCCAGCCGGCATCGCGGACGAAGACGTCGTTGTTCATGAAGAAGTAGAAATCGGCGTTGCTCTCCCGCGTCGCCAGATTGTTCAGGCGGGAATAGTTGAACCCCTCCTCGACCGTCAGGACGCGGATGCGGGGGGTGGCGGCCATTTCGGCGCAGAACAGTTCGGCCTCGCGCGTCAGGGACCAGTTATTGACCAGGACGATATCGTATTTGCGATAATCGGTCGTCGCCAGCACCGTCTCGACGCATCGGCGGGTGATGTCGATCTGGTCCTTGAACGGGATGATGACGGTGACCGAGGGCTGGGCGCGCGGGGCCTTCCAGTCCACGCGATACAGGGTCAGCCCCCGCAGCGACGACACGCTGGCCTTCTTGCCGACCCGCTTGAGATGATCGCCGACGCAGCGGACGCCGGCGTCGATGGCGTAGGTCTTGTTCCCGATCGCCACCGCCGTGGAATTCGGCGTCTTGCGCCAGTGATACAGGATTTCCGGCACATGATGGATCTGCCCATGCGCGACCGCCTCGGTCAGCCGCAGGACCAGATCGTGGTCCTGCGCGCCGTCATACTCCGAGCGGATCTCGCCCACCGCGCGCATCACGGCGGCATCGACCATCAGCAGGTGGCAGATGTAGTTGCAGCCCAGAAGATAGCGATAGTTGAAGTCGGGCTTCAGGTTCGGCTCCAGGAAATAGCCGGCCTGGTCGATCTTGTCCTCGTCCGAATACAGGATTTTCGCCCCGGTCCGGCGCGCGTCCGCCACCATGACCTCCAGCGCCACATCGACCAGCAGGTCGTCATGGTCGAAGAAGACGATCCAGTCCCCCCGCGCCGCCTTCAGCCCCGCGTTGGTCGCCCCGGCGATGCCGAGATTCTTCTTCAGCGGCACGGAGCGGATACGGGAATCCGCCCGGCAATAGTCCTCGATCCGCGCCGCCACCTGAACGGATTTCATCCCGTCATCGACGATAATCAGTTCCCAGTTCCGGTAGGTCTGCGCGATGACCGACTCCACCGCCGCGGTGAAATCGCTCATTTCCGGCTTGTAGGTCGGACAGATCACGCTGACCAGCGGTTCGGCCTCGGGGTGTCCGTCCGCCACGCGCCGTGCGGCCACGCGGGCGCGCAGGCTGTCGTAATAGGCGCGCGCCCAGCGGTCGTAATCGCCCAGATTGTAGCCCGGGCTTGGGATCAGATCGACCATCTGCCGCCGCAGGGACGTGATTTCCCCATGCAGGCGCGCGATGGTCGCGGACAGATCGAGCAGCCGGCCTTCGAGCTGGTCGGTGACGATGGACGTCTCGACCGGACTGCCGCCCAGTTCGACATGATCGGGCATGGCGAAGAAGCGGAACCGCACCGCGCCGAACCGGCGGCGGGAATTGGGCACCACGAGTTCGAACCCGCAATTGGCCTCGCCGCCGATGGCCGCCGTCACGTCGCCGCGATAGCGATCGGCCCGCACCTGCGCGATCGGGGCATCGTCCATCGTCACCAGGACATGGCAATGGCCGCCGACCTCGCCCGTCAGCGTGTCGATCCGCTGGATCCAGCCCCGCAGCGCCCCGGATTTCAGCCCGTCGACGAACGAGCGGTATTCGTATTTCGAGCGGATCCGGAAGCTGCAACTGTCGCCGAGCCGCGACGGATCGTCCGCATCCAGCGTCGGCACCACCGAGCGGTCGGGAAAGCGCAGCGACAGGCTGTGCGGGCGATCGTCGATGAACTGGTCGGGAATGGGAAAGGCGAAGCCCAGGTGGGTGGCGGTGGTGCCCAGGATCTGCTGCACGTCCGGACGGGGCTGCCCGCACCGGATCGTCCCGACCTCCTGCTCGTCGATCAGGACATGAAGTTCCGTGACATCGTCGGGCGCGTTGGCGTCGAACGCCCACCCCATCGCCAGCCTGCCCGTCACGCCATCGAAATGACCCTGGAAATTCGTCGCCTGACGAAGCGGAACCGGACTGGACATGCACCCTCTTTTCAGACAGGCGAGGCCGCCACGGAACGCGATCTCCGTCATGCGCCTCGCCGGACAAATCCGACGGGCCCCAGCACAGACGCGAAACATTGAAATTAAATTAAAGGGATCGGCCGAAATATCGGGCCTCGCCCGACCTTCCCTTGGCGCCTACGACGTCTGCAAAAAGCGCCCACGCAGAAAGGCGATGGCCCGCGCCCGCGCCCGCGCCGCGTCGCGGCCCAGCGCCACCAGGGCCGGAATCTGCCAGGGGCGGCGCAGGACGCTGGCCAGGATGCGGCCGAGGCCGATGCCGCCGTCCGGTCCCAGCGCCAGCACCGCCGCCGGCGGCAGGCTGCGGTTCGCCGGATCGCAGACCACGCGCAGCACCGCGAACGGCACCCCGGCGCTGGCGCAGGCCCCGGCGACGATGCCGCTTTCCATGTCCAGCCCGGCGCAGCCCGTGCGGCGGAAGCAGGCCCCCTTGCGCCCGGCGGTCACCACCACATCGTCGCTGTGCAGCAGGTCCGCCGGCACGATGTCGGGGCGGCCGTCGCCCAGCCAGGCCAGCCAGGCCGGATCGGCCGGCAGGCGCCGCCCGTCGGGCAGCAGGACATGGCGCGGCGCCAGGACCGCGCCGGGCCGCAGGGCCGGGTCCAGCCCGGCCGCCAGCCCGAAGGACAGGATCGCGTCCGCCCCCGCGTGCAGCAGGCGCGCCACGGCGGCCTCGGCCCCCGCGCGGGTGGCGCCGCTGACGCCGATGGCGGCATGGGGGGCGAAGGCGCGGATCAGCGCGGCCTCGGCCTCCATCCCCACCACGATGCCCGGCCGCGCGGCCGGCATTCCACCTGGGCTATTACCCTGGCCCGCCGCCGTGTCGCGCGCCGCCCCCGCCCCGTCCGGCGCCATCAGAAGCCGAACGCGACGTGGCGGCTGTTGCTGGAAGCCAGGTTGCGATAGCGCGACAGCGCCATCAGCGGGAAGAACTGGCGATAGCCGTGATAGCGCAGGTAGAAGACCTTGGGGAAACCCACCGCGTTGTACGGTTCCTCGTCCCACTCGCCGTCCGCGTTCTGCATCCGCGTCAGGAAGGCCATGCCGCGCGCCACCGCCGGGTCGCCATGCTGGCCCGCCGCCATCAGGCCCAGCACCGCCCAGGCGGTCTGCGAGGGCAGGCTTTCGTGGTAAATGCCGGGGGTGGCGCCTTCGTACGACGCGCAATCCTCGCCCCAGCCGCCGTCCTCGCGCTGGACGGCGCGCAGCCACTCCACCGCCCGGACCATCGAGGGGTCGTCATGCGCCACCCCCGCCGCGTTGTAGGCGCACAGGACCGACCAGGTGCCGTAGATGTAGTTGGTGCCCCAGCGCCCGAACCAGCAGCCTTCCTTTTCCTGGTCCGACCGCAGGTAGGCGATGCCGCGTTCGATCACCGGCCGGTCCTCGGGGTGGCCGAGCTGCGCCAGGAACGAGATGCAGCGCGCGGTCACGTCCGCCGTCGGCGGATCCAGCAAAGCGCCGTGATCGGCGAAGGGAATGTGGTTGAGGAATTCGAGGTTGTTGTCGATATCGAACGCGCCCCAGCCGCCATTGCTGCTCTGCATCCCGATGATCCACTGGCGGGCGCGTTCGATCGCCTCGTCATTCGCGGGGTCGCCCTCGCGGTGCAGCAGCATGCCGACCACCGCCGTGTCGTCGACGTCGGGGTAATGATCGTTGCGGTACTGGAAGGCCCATCCGCCGGGCGCCACGTCCGGGCAGTTGATGGCCCAGTCGCCCTTGACGTCCAGGATCTGCCGGTCGCGCAGCCAGCCGGCGGCGGCGGCCAGCTTCTGGCGCGTTTCCTCGGGCCGGACGCCCTCGGGGCCGGACGCGGCCTCGATCATCGCGTGGCCGGCCAGGCCGGTGTCCCAGATCGGCGACACGCAGGGCTGGCAATAGGTTTCCTCGCCGTTCTCGACCAGCAGGTTGCGTACCGCCTCCCACGCCGTGGCGGCGCGCGGATCGCTGTCGGGCACGCCCAGCGCGCGGTACATCATCACCGTGTTGGCCATGGCGGGATAGATCGCGCCCAGCCCGTCCACGCCGTTCAGGCGGGGTTCGATGAAATCGACGGCCGCCTTGATCGCGCGGCGGCGCGTGGCCTCGGGGATCAGTCGTTCCGCCGGGCGCACCAGCTTGTCGACATATTTGAACACGCGGCCCAGCGGCGAGCGGTACGGCCCGCGGATCCAGTCGTGGATGCGCGACGGCGGGGTGACGAACAGTTCCGGCACATGCACGCCGCGCGGGTTGAGCGCGCGCGGCCGCAGCGCCGCCAGCACCAGCAGCGGCGCGATCACCGTCCGCGACCAGTAGGACATGTTCCACATGGAAAAGAACGCCTTGCGCGGCAGCAGCACCAGTTCCACCGGCATGGCGGGCGTGGCATGCCAGGGCACCTCGCCATACAGCGCAAGCTGGAAGCGGGTGAAGACGTTGCTGCGCTCGGCCCCGCCATGGTCCAGGATGGCGGCGCGGGCGCGCGCCATGTGCGGGGCGTTTATATCGTCGCCGATGGCCTTGAGCGCGAAATACGCCTTCACCGACGCCGAGATGTCGAACTTGCCGCCGTAATACAGCGGCCAGCCGCCGTGCTCGCCCTGGATGCGGCGCAGATAGACGCCGATGCGCGCCTGCAACGCGGGGTCGATCCGGTCGAGGTAGTGTTCCAGCAGGACATATTCCGCCGGAATGGTGGCGTCGGCCTCAAGCTCGAACACCCAGTGCCCGTCGTCGTTCTGCCGCCGGCCCAGCGCCGCGTGGGCGCGGTCCGTGGCGCGGTCGATGTCCGCCATCGGCACAATCGGGTCCCGTGCGGCGGGGCGGGAGAGATCGAGGGTATCGGTCGCGTTCGGCATCATTCCACGTTCCCCGCCATCCGGCGCGGGCCTGTCCAAATTTCCTGTCCGGAGGGGATCGGCGCGCCGCGCATCACCCCGTCGCCCGGGCGGACCGCCCGCGCGCACGCAGGACGCGTATCGCAGTCGCCCCGGATCTCATTGCACCTTCGATTGTTGCGGGCAACCCCGTGGCCGTCCAGTCCCCGGCCAGCAGCAGGTTGCCCAGCGCCGTTTCGCATCCCGGACGCAGGCGTTCCTGCGCCGGGGTGGCGGCGAAGGTGGCGCGCTTTTCGCGCACCACGCGCACCGGCGGCATCGCCACCGGCAGGGGGCCGGCCAGCGCGGGGTCGAGGGCGATGCGGACCTCGTCCCAGATCGTCGCCGCCAGCGCGTCCGGGTCGCGGTCGGCGTAGCGGTTGGCGGCGCTGACGGTGACCGACAGCACGTCGCCCTTGACGAACACCCATTCGCCGATCCCGCCGACGATGCCGATAAAGCGCGCCTGCCCCAGCGCGCCCAGCGCCAGGGGCGGAACAGGCATGCGGAAATGGACGTTCAGGATGCTCTCGAACGCATCCGGCGCGGTGAAGCCCGGCACCTTGCCGGCCAGCAGGCCCGCCGCCACCGGCGCCGGCACCGCCAGGATCACCGTATCGTCCGGCCCCACCGGCACCAGCCGCCCGGGCAGGCGCAGGCCGGTCACCCGCCCGTCCGCGACCTCGACCGCGGCGACGCGGCAGCCGGTCTCGACCTCCGCCTTCAGCAGCGACAGATGCGCCAGCGCCGGATCGACGAAGCTTTCCGACAGCCCCACCTCGGGGAAGCAGGGGATGCAGGCGCGCCCCCCCTTGGCCAGGCTTTCGCGGATCACCGCCCCCAGCAGGGCGGCACTGCCGGTATCGCACGGCGTGTTCAGCGCCGAGACCGCGAACGGCGCCAGCAGGCGGGTAGCCAGCATGCCGGGCGACAGGCAGTCGGCCACCGTTTCGTCCGGGCCGGCCTGGGTCAGGCGCGTCAGGCCACGGATTTCCGACAGGCGCATGCCGGGCACGCGCCGGCGCTTCGACAGCAGCCAGAACGGCACCCGGCCCCGCGACAGGTCCAGCGTCCAGCGCGACCGGTCGCCAAGATCGACGAAGGGAAAGATCGGCCGGCCGGGGCCGGTCAGGCTGCGTTCCGCCCCGATCAGGCCCAGATAGCGGAACACCGCGTCGTTCGCCGACAGCAGCAGATGGTTGCCGTTGTCGATCCGGCAGCCCAGATGCCGGTCTTCGTACGACCGGGCGCGGCCGCCGCAGGCCGGCCCGGCCTCGTAGACCGTGATCCGCACCCCGCTGCCCGCCAGTTCGACCGCCGCCGACAGGCCCGCCAAGCCGCCGCCGACGATGTGGACATGTCCCGTCATGCGGTCAGCCTACCAGCGCGCGCGCCGCGATCAGCAGCTTGCGCGGCCGCGACAGCGACACCCGCCGTTCCGGCGTGCGCCAGCCCTGCTTTTCCTGCGCCGCCAGAATCGCCGCATAGGTGGCGCCCATCAGGCGGGCCGGCCGCATGGCCTGCCGGTCGCACCGGCCCATCGCCCGGTAGGCGGCGCGGAAATGATCGCGCGCGCGGCCGGCCAGCACCCGGCACACGCCGTCCAGCCGGCGGGCGCGCGCCACGCGGGCGGGGTCGGCGGGCACGTCGAAGCGCGCCAGCAGTTCGCGCGGCAGGTACAGCCGCCCGCGCGCCGCGTCCTCGGCGATGTCGCGCAGGATGTTGGTGATCTGCAACGCCCGCCCCAGATGGTAGGCCACGCGGTCGGCCTCCGCCGAACTGTCGCCGAACACCCGCACCGACAGCCGTCCCACCGCCGAGGCCACGCGGTCGCAATACAGGTCGAACGTCGCTTCGTCCGGGGCGACGATGGGGCCGGCGGCATCCATCATCATGCCGTCGATCACCGCGTCGAAATCCGCCTGCCGCAGGTCGAACCGGCGGATCACCACCCCCAGCACGCGGTCCAGCGCATCCTCGGTCCGGCCCGCATACAGGCCCGCGATCCGCTCGTGCCAGGCCCGCAGGCGGGCGCACCGGTCCTCGGCATCGCCTTCCTCATCGTCCGCCACGTCATCGACCAGGCGGCAGAACGCATAGACGGCATACATCCCGTACCGCCGGTCCGCCGGCAGGATCCGCATGCCCTTGCCGAACGACGTGCCCGACGCGGCGACCACGCCCTCGACCTCCGCCAGGTCGGCGGGGTCGCACCCCAGGGGGGGCGCATCCGCCGTTCGCCCGCGTACAAATCCCATTCCCGCCTTCCCGTTCAAATCCCGCGTCCTCACACCAGCACCCGCAACGCGCCCAGGCCCGCCTTTGCGACGTCGCCCTTCGACAGCTTCACCCGCCCGGCCACCGGGTCCTCGCGCCGCAGGCGTTCGGTCAGGCGATGGGCCAGGCCGACGATCACGGCGCTTTCCAGCCGCATGCGCCGGTCCCGCACCAGGCCGGGCAGGCGCGCGGCCTCGCGGTTGAGCCTGTCCACCTGGTCCAGCAGGGCGTCGATCACCCGACGCAGGCCGGGGGACACGCGGCTGGCGCCCAGGTCGTCCAACGACGCCCCTTCGCGCTCCAGCCACGGCAAGGGCAGGTAGCAGCGATCGAGCACGCGCAGGTCGTCCGCGCAGTCCTGAAGGTGGTTCAGCACCTGCAACGACGTGCACAGCGCATCCGACGGGCCGAAGGTGGCCGCGTCCTCGCCATGCAGGCCCAGCAGGAACCGGCCGACCGGATTGGCGGAATAGCGGCAATACTCCACCAGCTCGTCCCAGGACTGGTACCGCCCCTTCACCGCGTCCTGGCGGAACGCCACGATCAGGTCGGTGGCGGTCGTCACCGGCACGCCGGTCAGCGCCAACGCCCGCCCCACCCGCACCGCCGTCCGGGCGTCGCGGCGCGGCGGGGCCTGGCGGCGGCCCAGCACCACGTCCTCCATCGCGTTCAGGCGCGCGATCTTGGCGTCGGCGTCCAGCCGGTCGGTATCGACGATGTCGTCGATCACCCGGGCGAAATCATAGTACGCATGCACATGCGGGCGCAGCCGCCGGCTGATGAGCAGCGACCCCACGGGAAAATTCTCGTCCGACGCGCCCTTGCCGGACGACACGTCCTCCGTGCCCCACACGGCGTCCAATGCCGGGGTCCCACTGTTGTTCGGGCTGGCGTTCACGTCCTGTCCTGTCATCATCGTCATGCGGGGCGGACACTATCGCGTGCCGTGGCCTCTGCCTACCGTCCGCCGGGGACGCCGTCACCAGCCCCGGTCGGGTCGGTGTAGGCGCGGCTTTTCCAGACCACGCCGCGTCCGCGATGATGGTCGATGGCCGAGCCGATGGTCGCCGCGGTGTAGAACACCGCCACCAGCGGCAGCAGCGGCGCCCAGGCCGGCGACAGGCGGAACCGGCGCAGGGTCGGCAGGAACGACGCCATCGACGCCCCCCAGGCCAGCACCCCCAGCAGGCGCGTCGCGCCATGGCCGGACAGGGCGAACAGCATCGGCGCGATCCAGACCAGCACCATGCCCAGCACGGTGCCCGCCAGCAGCACCGGCGAATAGCGCAACTGCACATAGGCGGTGCGCGCCACCATGCGCCAGATGTCGCGCGGATGCGGGTAGGGGCGGATCGAGCGGGCCAGCCGGCTGTGACCCAGGTACAGCCGGCCGCCGCTGCGCTTGACGCGCACGGCCAGGGTGCAATCGTCGATCAGCGCGCCGCGCAGCGACTCGATCCCGCCGATGCGCGCCAGCGCGCCGCGCCGGATCAGGATCGACCCGCCGGCGGCCCCGGCCACCCGGCTGCGCGGATCGTTGACCCGCGCGAAGGGATAAAGCAGCGCGAAGAAGAAGACGAAGGCCGGGACCAGCATCTGTTCGGCCACGCTCTGGCAGTTCAGCTCCACCATCTCGGACACCTGGTCCAGGCCGTCGGCCTGCGCCTTGGCGACCAGGGTGGCGAGGTGGAGCGGATCATGCTGGATGTCCGCGTCGGTCAGGAACACGAACCCCTCCTCGTCGGGCACCTGCCGCCGGGCCTCGGCCACGCCCTGCGCCACCGCCCAGAGCTTGCCGCTCCATCCCGCCGGGCGCTCCTGCCCCGTGATGACCGTCAGGCGGCCCAGCGGGTCGGGCACCGCGCGGGCCAGGGCGCCGGTGCCGTCCGTGCTGTTGTCATCGACCAGGATCAGGCGCAGCGGTCCGGGATAATCCTGCCCCAGCAGCGAGGCCACGCAGGCCCGCACCGACTCGGCCTCGTCCCGCGCGGGGACGACGATGCAGACGGCGGGCCAGGCAGCCCCGTCCGGCCGGGCCGGGGCGAGGATCGGGCCGGCCTGCCAGAACCGGCCATGGAAGAAGACAAGGACGACCCAGATCAGGACTGACAGCAGCGACAGGACCAGCCAGAGCATTCGATCGAATCCTTACCCCAGCATGCCGCTCTGGCGAAACCAGGCGACGGCGTCGGACACCGCCACGCGCGCCGGGCGGGGGGCGTAGCCCAGTTCATGCTCGGCCTTGGCCGAGGAAAAGAACATCTTCTTGTGCGACATGGCCAGCATCTCGCGCGTGACGCGGGGCGCGATGCCGAAGCCGCGCGACAGCCATTCCGAGACGACCGCCACCGGCCAGATCACCGATTGCGGCAGGCTGATGCGCGGCGGCCGCACGCCGGCGATGTCCGCCGTCATGGCGAACAGGTCGCGCAGCAGGTAATTCTGGCCGCCCAGGATGTATTTCTCGCCCACGCGGCCGCGTTCCAGCGCCAGCGCGTGCCCCTCGGCCACGTCATCGACATGGACGATATTGACGCCGGTATCGACATAGGCGGGCATCTTCCCGGCGGCGCAGTCCAGGATCATCTGCCCGGTCGGCGTCGGCTTGATGTCGCGCGGCCCCACCGGGGTCGAGGGGTTGACGACCACCGCCGGCAGGCCGCGTTCGCGCACCAGGCGCAGGACCTCCTGCTCGGCGCGGTATTTGGACCGCTTGTAGATCCCGATCACCGCGTGTTCGTGCACCGGCGTGGTCTCGTCCGACACGCTGCCGTCGCCGATCAGCCCCAGCGCCGCGACCGACGAGCAATAGACGATGCGCTCCACCCCCGCCTCCTGCGCCGCGATCATCAGCTGCCGGGTGCCCTCGACATTCGCCATCATCATCGGCGCCGGGTCGGGCACCCACAGCCGGTAGTCGGCGGCGACGTGAAAGACGTAGCGGCAGCCCTTCACCGCCGCCGCAAAGCCCGCCGGCGCCGACAGGTCGCCCTCGACCAGTTCGGCCGGCAGGTCGCGGATGTTCGTCAGGTCCGCCCCCTTGCGCGCCATCAGGCGCAGCGAATGCCCACGTTCGAGAAGGTTGCGGGCAACGGCCGAGCCGACAAAACCGGTCGCACCGGTCACAAGCGTGGGGGCAGTCATGATGCGGCCGGGTGCTCCGATAACGTGAGAAGGCGCGCCCTGGGGAAACCTTCGGGCGACGGGGGTTCATTTATCCCGACACCTCATGGTGGCGCCAGACCCTGCTGTGGTGTAAGTCAGGCCCAACCCATGCGCCGGAACGCCCCGTCAAGGACGCTCGTGGCGCGGCAGACGAAGTGCGATCCATCCTTGAAAAAACTCACGATCCTGCTGGCCTTCCTGGGACTGGCCCTGATTACCGGTTGTACCGCGTGGCTGGGCGCGGGGTCGGTCGTGAAGGCCGTCCTGTCCATCGGACTGGTCGGATTCGGCGCCACCGTGCTGGCCCAGCTTGCGGTTGACGCAATCCTGGGTCTTGCCTGGCACGCGGCTTGCCGCGAGATCGGGCTGGGGCACCTGACGGGGTCGCGCATGGTGCGCGACGCTGCGGCGACCTGCCTGCCGTTCTCGCAACTGGGCGGCATCCTGGTGGGCATCCGCGCCACCTGCTCGGGCCTGTCGCAGGGGCGGGGCGGCCGCCCTGTCGAATGGCCCGAGGCCGCCAGCGCCAATATCGTCGACCTGACGACCGAGGTGCTGGGCCAGATCGTCTTCGTGCTGGTGGCCGTCGTCTTCCTGGTCGCGCACCAGCAATCGAGCCCGTTCGCCAAGCCGGTCATCATCGGCACCGCCCTGCTGGCCCTGGGCATCGGCGGCTTCATCTGGACGCAGCAGCATGGCGGCACCATCCTCAAGCGGGTCGCCCGGGGGCTGAGCCGCAACATCGCCTCGCAATGGCACAGCGCCATGCTCAGCAGCGCCGACACCATGCAGCAGCGGCTGGACGAGGTCTGGTCCCATCCCGGCCGCATCGCCCAGGCCGCCCTGCTGCACGTGGTCGCCTGGATGGGCAGCGCGGTCACGGTGTGGGTGGCCTATTATTTCCTTGGCGCGCATCTCAGCTTCACCGGCGCCATCGCCATCGAGGGCGTGGCCTGCGGCATCATGTCGGCGTCGTTCCTGGTCCCGGCCGGGCTGGGCGTGCAGGAAGCGGCCTACATGGCGCTGGGCTCGGCCTTCGGGATCGACCCGTCGCTGTCGCTGGGCCTGTCGCTGCTGCGGCGGGGCCGGGACCTGGTGATCGGCGTCCCCGTCCTGCTGCTGTGGCAGGCGTCGGAAATGCGCCTGCTGCGCCAGCGCGAACGCGCCATCCCCCCGGCGCGCGAACAGAAGCCGGCCGCCTATGCCGCGTCGGAACGCTCGCGCTGAAACAGGCCCCGTCATGACCGATTCCATCACCGCCTCCCCCGCCCCGCTGTTCCGCAGGCTGGCCATCATCGGCCCCGGCCTGATCGGCTCGTCCATCCTGCGCCGCGCGCGGCAGGACGGCACGATCGCGGCCCGGCTGGTGGCCTGCGACATCAGCCCCGACGTGTGCCGCCGGGTGGCGGAACTGGGCCTGGCGGACGAGGTGGAGCACGACCCGCTGCGCGCCGTCGCCGACGCCGATTGCGTGATCCTGTGCGTGCCCGTGGGCGCGATCGCCGAGGTCGGGGCCCATATCCTGCCGGCGATGAAGCCCGGCGCCATCCTCAGCGAGGTCGGATCGACCAAGCTGTCGATCCTGACCGCCATCGCCCCGGCGCTGCGCCCCGACGTGCCGTTCGTGCCGACGCACCCGATGGCCGGGACCGAGCATTCCGGCCCCGACGCCGGCTTCGCCACCCTGTTCGACGATCGCTGGTGCCTGCTGACGCCGCTGCCCGAAACGCCGGCGGCGGCGACGGACCTGATCGTGGAGATGTGGCACCGCATGGGCGCGCGCACCCGCATCATGGACCCGGCCCATCACGACCGGGTCTGCGCGATCGTCAGCCATCTGCCGCATCTGCTGGCCTTCACCATCTGCGGCACCGCCGACGACCTTGCGGACGAAACCCGGTCCGAAGTGCTGGATTTCGCGGCCTCGGGCTTCCGCGACTTCACCCGCATCGCGGCGTCCGACCCGGTGATGTGGCGGGACATCTTCCTCAACAACCGCGAGGCGCTGCTGGAAATGCTGGCCCGCTTCATGGAGGACGCGCAGGCCATGGCCCGCGCCATCCGCTGGGGCGACGAGGAATTCATCGTCGACCGGATCGAGCGCGGGCGGCATATCCGCCGGAGCCTGATCGAAAACCGCCAGGCCTGATCTCGGGCGGCGCCCCGACCTTTCCGCCCGCCGGTCTCAGTCCGCCAGGTCGTAGGCCGGACTGTAGGTCATGCCCTCGATCCACGAGCGGATATCGGCGGGGCGGTCCACCTGCGCCATGCCGGACTCGAAGATATATTCGGCCAGGCGGCAGGCCGAGGTGATCTGGACCTCCAGGATCTGGCTTTGCGGCGGGTAGAGCATGCCGCGCGCCTGCGCCGTCACATCGACCTGGTCGGCCAGGGCGTGCGCGGCCTCGATAATCAGGGCGTCGGTCATCAGGCGCGGCCGGGTGGCGTAGGTCGCCAGCCCCAGCCCTGGGAAGATGTAGAAATTATTGGCCTGCCCGGGGCGGAAGACGGCCTCGCCGCGCGTGACCTGCGGAAACGGCACCCCCGCCGCATACAGCGCCCGCCCGTCCGACCAGGCATAGGCCTGTTCGGCCGTGCATTCGGCATGAGGGATCGACAGCGGGAAGATCACCGGACGCACGTTGATTTCGGCCATCAGCGACACGACCTCGCGCGTGAAGGCCCCGCCGGCGGTGGACACGCCGATCAGCACGCTGGGGCGCACCCGGCGGATGGTGGCGGGCAGGTCGCGCGTGGGCTCGGCCGTGTGGGCGTAGCGGCGCTGCTCGTCGCTCAGGTCGGTGCGCGAGGGCTCGACCAGCCCCCGGACGTCCATCATGGTGATCCGCGCCCGGGCCTCGGCCTGCGACAGGCCCTCGGCCTGCATCGCCTTCACCAGCAGGTCGGAGGTGCCCAGCGCCGACGACCCCGCGCCGAGGAACAGGAACGTCTGGTCCGACAGTTTCTCGTCCTTGATCCGCAGGGCGGTAATCAGGCCGGCCAAGGTCACCGACGCGGTGCCCTGGATGTCGTCGTTGTAGCACAGCACGCGCTCGCGATACTGCTCCAGGTAGCGGATGGCGTCCGTTCCCTTCCAGTCCTCGAAATGGATGCAGCAGGCGGGAAAGACCTCCTGCACGGCGTCGACGAATTCCGCGACGAACGCATCCAGTTCGGCCTGTGGCGGCGGCTCGCGCCGCAGACCGAGGTACAGCGGATCGGCGCGCAGGGCGGCGTTGGTGGTGCCGATGTCAAGCTGGATGGGCAGCGTGGTCTGCGGCGGCACCGCCGCGCAGGCGGTGTAGAGCTGCAGCTTGCCGATGGGGATGCCCATGCCGTTGGCGCCGATGTCGCCCAGCCCCAGGATGCGCCCGCCGGTGGTGACGCAGATGAACCGCACGTCGGCGACCGGCCAGTTCCGCAGGACCTCGGCCAGGCGGCCCTTCATCTCCAGGCTGAGATACATGCCCCGGGGGCGACGATAGATGTGGCTGAAGGCCTTGCAGGCCTCGCCCAGGGTGGGGGCATAGACGATCGGCACGAAACGCGCCGGATCGGACATCAGCACCTTGTAGAACAGGGTCTCGTTCCGGTCGACCAGCGCGGACAGGTAGATATAGCGTTCCAGGTCGGTCGGCTTGGCGTCCAGATGGCGCAGGGCGCGTTCCGCCTGCCGGTCCAGCGTCTCGATCTGCGGGGGCAGCAGGCCCTCCAGCCCGTAGGCGCGCCGTTCCTCGCCGGTGAACGCGGTGCCCCGGTTGAAGGCGGGGTCGTTCAGCAGCGCCGTGCCGCGCAGGCTGTGGTGGGCGGATTCGTTCATTTTTATCGCTCTCCCTGGAATTATATGGCCTTGTCGGGCGGCCTTTTTTGAATCATCACGGGCGGGGCGGCGTCAGACCCCCGGAAGTTCGTTGACGGTGACGATGCGCCAGGCCTCGGGGAAGCGTTCCACGATCGTCAGCGACAGGTTCTGGATCGAGAAATGCAGGGCCGTATCGGCATGCACGCGCAGGGCATGCGCCAGCGCCGCCCGGATGGCCCCGCCATGGCTGACCACGACCATGTCCCGTCCTTCGTGCCGGCGCGCCAGGCGATCGAGGGTTTCGCCGACGCGGGCGCAGACAGTCAGCATGCTTTCGCCGCCGGGCGGGCATTCGGTGGCCGACACCGACCAGAACAGATGCGCCGGCAGCGTCAGGCAATCGGGCAGTTCGTGATGGCGCAGCCCGTGCCATTCGCCCATCGACTGTTCGGTGAAGCCGGGTTCGACCGTCCAGTCCGTGGGGCCGTAGCCGGCCTCCTGAATCGCCTGGGCCGTCCGGTGCGTCCGCCCCAGCGGCGAGGTGAACCACAGCGCCTCGGGCGGCAGGCGGGCCGCCAGCGCCTCGTACATCGGGCGCTGGGCGATCAGGCTGTCGGGGCAGAGCGGCACGTCCAGCGACCCGTAGAGCCGCATCCGGGCATTTTCCTCGACCAGCGCGTGGCGGATCATCCAGAAGCGGGTCACCCCCGGCTGGAGTTTTGGGGTGTCGAGGAAATGGCCGTGATTCTGGGTCATGCGGGCGGATCCGATCGGCAAGGGGGCAATTTCACATCGGCATCCATAACCGGATACGGGGCGTAGGTCTGTACCGGCGCGGCCCCGGCGATGGCCGGCCAGTGCCGCAGGATCAGCCCGATCTTGGCCACGACCCGCAGCGCATCGCCGATTTCCCGATCCATGCGCCTGTCGGGAACCAGCCCGTCGTGCGAGGGCTCGCCCGACACCAGGCGCGCCCCGGCCGAGAGACGCAGCGCCCCCGCCAGCCCGTCCGCCCGCCCCGCGTGCGGCAGCGGAACCGGCTGGCCGACATGGCACAGCAGGCCCGCCAGGGCGCGGTCGGCCTCCGGCGGGACCAGCCGCGACAGGTCGGTGTTCAGCCAGCGATAGAGGGCGCGCGCGTCCTCCAGCGACAGCGGCGCGAACGACGCGCCGGGCGCCGCCGGGTCGCGCACGAAGAAGGACAGGATGGTCGGCCGCGCGTCCCAGGCATCGGCCAGGGGCGGCCGGAGGGGCGCGGGCGCCGGCAGGCGCGCGAGGTCGGGGCTGGCGTCGATGGCCTGCTCGACCACCGTCAGGAAGCGGTCCAGCCGGTCGCGCACCACCGCGCGGGGGATGGCCTGCAAGGCGGTCATTTCCGCCAGCGCCGCCGACCAGCGCAGGGCCAGGCCGATGTTCTCGCCCACGGGCAGCACCTGCCCGGCGGGGCAGTCGGGCCACGCCCCCCGATGGCTGTACTGCGCCAGGCCCGCCGGCAGGCGCCCGTCCGCCAGCCGCGCCGCCACCCGCGCAGGCAGCAGCAGCGCGCCGCAGAAGGGCGGCCCGGTGAAGAATTTGGACCCGGTGACCATCACCATCCAGCCACGGTCCAGATAGTCGCGCACCCGGCAGGGGTCCAGCCGGGCCTGGCAGGCATCGACCACGATGTCGGGCGGCGGCCCGTCCCAGGCCATCAGCCCGTCCAGCACCGCCATCCCCGGCGCCAGCAGCCCGGTCTTCGACAGGTCCAGCCGGTGCAGCAGCACATGCCGCCCGGCGGCGCGCGCCTGCCGCGCCAGCACCGCGCAGTCGCGATCGACGTCGCCGGCCGGGCGCAGCGCGCCGTCGGGGCCGCGCAGGGGCACCGACAGCAGCATCGTATCCGCCGGAAAGCCGTCGATCAGCCCGCCCTGCCGCACCTGCGCGCCCAGCGCGGTGTCGTTGGCGAAATGGCAACCTTTTGCCGCTAACGGTACGCCACTCCCGGTTTCCTCGGGGGCCAGAAGGATGTTGCTGACGGGATGTCCACCAGAAGCCAGCGCAGCCAGGACCAGAGCGTCCAGTTCGCAGTCCGTTCCGGACGGGGCCAGGACCACGCCCTCGTCGTCGGCCAGATGGAAATACGCCGCGATCCGGGCATGCAACTCGCGCACCAGCGCCGCGCGCGCGGCCTCGCCCCGCCCGGCCATGCCCTCCGTCACCAGGCGCAGGCGCGCGGCCTCGGCCCCCGCGAAGCCACGTTCGGACAGGGACGAGGCGGTGGAGGAGGCGAAGGTGACCGCCCACGGGCGCGGCCGGTGCGAACAGCCGTAATGGTTGAGCCCGGTCGCCGGATCGACGGCCAGGCGGGCATCCCCTCCTTCGGCCATCAGGGCTTCGGCCGGGCCCAGCAGGGGCCACAGACCGGCCAGCAGCGCCCGCAGGGCGGCGAAGCCATCGGCCGGCGCCTCGGTCGCGGGTTGCAACGGGGCCAGCATCCCCCACACCACCCCGAGGCGGGCGGCGGTGGGCGGGGCGTCGCCCGCCATGTCGGCAAGCCATTCCGCGCCTGGGGGCCGGCTGCCCTCCGCGACGTCGAGGGCCCGGAACAGGGCGGCGGTACGGGCCGCGCACAGTCCCGCCAGGACCGGGTCCACCGACGGGATTTCCAGCAGCCGGGCCAGCTCCAGCGCGTGGCGCAGGAAGGCCGACGCGACGCCGGGCGACGCCAGGCAGGGCGCGCCCAGCACCACCCCGCCATCGGCGCCGACCCGGAACGGCGCCTGCAACGCCGGGTCCAGGGCGATACGCCGCGCGCCCGCGATCACCCGCAGGTCCGGACGTTCGAGGACAAGGATCAGGTCCTGGGTCAGCTGTTGGGCAAGCACATGAACATCCCTGTTGTCGCCCTCATTATGCGCGCAGGCGCCAGAGCCATCAAATCGTTCAGCAAATCGGTCATCACGGCCGCCGCCCGGCGGACACGCGGGGCGGCGCGGATCTCTCGAAACCGGGGGCTTTCATGCGGATTATCGTGACAGGCGGGTGCGGGTTCATCGGATCGGCGGTGGTACGCCACCTGATCGGGTTCACAGGGCATGAGGTGGTCAATGTGGACTGCCTGACCTACGCGGCGTCGGCGGCCTCGACGGCGGCGGTGGCGTCCGATCCGCGCTACCGCCACGTGCGGGCCGACATCTGCGACGGGGCGGCCATGCGCGCGATCCTGGCGGCGCATCGCCCCGACGCGGTGATGCATCTGGCGGCGGAAAGCCATGTCGACCGGTCGATCGACGGGCCGGGGGCGTTCGTGCGGACCAATGTCGTCGGCACCTGTACGCTGCTGGAGGCGGTGCGGGAGTACTGGTCGGGCCTGAATGCTGCGGCGCGCGCGGCCTTCCGCTTCCACCATGTCTCGACCGACGAGGTATTCGGCACGCTGGGCCCCGGCGACGCCCCCTTCACCGACGCCACGCCCTACGACCCGCGCAGCCCCTATTCCGCCACCAAGGCGGCATCGGACCATCTGGTGCGGGCCTGGCAGCATACCTACGGCCTGCCGGCCTTCGTCAGCAACACCACCAACAATTACGGCTTCTGGCACTTCCCGGAAAAGCTGATCCCGCTGGTGATCCTCAACGCCATCGCCGGACGGCCCCTGCCGGTCTATGGCGACGGCGCCCAGATGCGCGACTGGCTGTTCGTCGACGACCATGCCGAGGCCCTGGTGCTGGCGGTGGAGCGCGGCCGGCCGGGCGAGACCTACGCCATCGGCGCCCGCCAGCCCCGCACCAACCTGGAGGTGGTCCGCGCCATCTGCCGCGAACTGGACGTGCTGCTGCCCGAACCGGCCGGCCCGCGCACGCGCCTGATCCGCCATGTCCCCGACCGGCCCGGACACGATTTCCGCTACGAGATCGACCCGTCGCGGGCCGAGGCCGCGCTGGGCTGGACCGCCCGCCACGGCTTCGACGACGGCATCCGCCGCACGGTGCGCTGGTATCTGGCGCATCGCGACTGGTGGACCGCCCTGCAGGCCCGCCACGACAGCGGCCGGCGGCTGGGCGTGGTGGCGGCATGAGCGCGCCGCCGGTGGAGACCGCGATGAAGGGCATCCTGCTGGCCGGCGGGTCGGGCACCCGCCTGCACCCGATGACGCTGGCGGCCAGCAAGCAGTTGCTGCCCGTCTACGACAAGCCGATGATCTTCTACCCGCTGTCCACGCTGATGCTGGCGGGCATCCGCGACATCATGATTATCTCGACCCCCGCCGACCTGCCGCAGTTCGCCCGCCTGCTGGGCGACGGGTCGCACTATGGCGTGCGCTTCACCTATCGCGTGCAGCCCACGCCCGACGGCATCGCCCAGGCCTTCCTGATCGCCGGCGACTGGCTGGACGGCGCGCCGTGCGCGCTGGCGCTGGGCGACAACCTGATCTTCGCCGACCATCTGGGGGTGCTGCTGCGTACGGCGGCGCGGCGCACCGAGGGGGCGACGGTGTTCGCCTACCAGGTCCGCGACCCCGAACGCTATGGCGTGGTCGCCTTCGACGGGGACGGGCGGGCCTGCGCCCTGGTCGAGAAACCCGACCAGCCACCCTCGAACTGGGCGGTCACCGGCCTGTATTTCTACGATGCCCGCGTCGGCGACCTCGCCCGCCGGATCCGGCCCTCGCCGCGCGGCGAGCTGGAGATCACCGACCTCAACCGGATCTATCTGGAAGAAGGCCTGCTGCATGTCGAACGGCTGGGCCGGGGCTGCGCCTGGCTGGACGCGGGCATGCCCGACAGCCTGATGCAGGCCGGGCTGTTCGTGCAGACCATCCAGTCCCGCCAGGGCATGCTGGTCGGCTCGCCCGGCGAGGTGGCCTTCCGCATGGGCTATATCGACGCCGCCCAGCTCCGCACGGTCGCCCAGGCGGTCCACAAGACCGAGCTGGGCCGCCTGCTGCGGGACCTGGCGGATGGGGAGGTCGCGCGATGAAGATCGCACGGCTGGCCCTTCCCGACATCGTCCTGCTCACCCCGCAGCGCTTCGGGGACGAGCGGGGGTTCTTCTCGGAAACCTACAACGCCGCGCGGATGGCGGCGGCGGGGATCGACGCCGTCTTCGTGCAGGACAACCACAGCCTGTCGCGCCGGCGCGGCGTGGTGCGCGGCCTGCATTGCCAGGTGCCGCCCCACGCGCAGGGCAAGCTGGTGCGCTGCACGCGCGGCGCCATCTGGGACGTGGCGGTCGATGCGCGGCAGGGCTCGCCCGGCTTCGGCCAATGGGTCGCCGCCGAACTGACCGAAGACAACGGGTCGCAGCTCTGGATTCCGCCGGGCTTCCTGCACGGATTCTGCACCCTGACCGACGATGCCGAGGTGCAGTACAAATGCACCGACGTCTGGAACCGCGACTGCGAACGCTCCGTCCGCTGGGACGACCCGGCGCTGGGCATCGCCTGGCCGGTGGCCGCCGGGGACGCCCTCCTGTCGGACAAGGACGCGGCCGCCGCCCCCTTCGTCGCCCTGCGGGACGGGTTCCGATGAGCCGCGCCGACCTGCCGGCCGGCCCCATCCTGGTGGTCGGGCGCCAGGGGCAGCTGGCGACGGCGCTGGGCCGGTCCGGCGACCGGCGCATCCTGTGCCGGGGGCGGCCCGACCTCGATTTCGACCGGCCGGAGACGATCCCCGCCGCGCTGGCGGCGACGGCGCCCGCGCTCGTCATCAACGCCGCCGCCTGGACGGCGGTGGACGCGGCCGAGGACGACGCCGACGGCGCGGCGCGGGCGAACCGCGACGGGCCGGCCCTGCTGGCGATGCTGTGCGCCGGGCGCGGCATCCCGCTGATCCATGTCTCGACCGACTACGTGTTCGACGGCACCAAGGGCGCCCCCTACCGCGAGGACGACCCGATCGCGCCGCGCACCACCTATGGCCGCACCAAGGCCGAGGGCGAACAGGCGGTGCTGGCCGCCCATGCCCGCGCGATCGTGCTGCGGACGGCCTGGGTCTATGCCGCCCACGGGCGGAATTTCGTGCGGACCATGCTGAATGCGGGGGCGACGCACCCCACCCTGCGGGTGGTGGGCGACCAGCAGGGCAACCCGACCAGCGCGGACGATTTGGCCCGGGCGATCCTGGACATCGTGGCCGCGATCAGGGCCACCGGATGGCGCGACGCCTATGCCGGGATCTTCCACGCCGTCGGCAGCGGCGCCACCACCTGGCACGGCCTGGCCACCGCCGCGCTGGAAGACCCGGCGCGCCTGGGACGCCCGATGCCGGACATTGTCCCCATCGCCACCGCCGACTGGCCGACCCCGGCCCCCCGGCCCCGGGATTCCCGCCTGAACTGCACCAAGCTCCACCGAACCTTCGGCATCCGCCTGCCCTACTGGCGCGACAGCCTCGCCCGCACGGTTTCGGCCATCATGGCCGCCGACCCCGCGCCCTAGACCGGCCGGCCGATGGACGCGCTCCGTTTCATCGACGACCTCGCGCCCGCCGGCAGCCTGTCCGGGGCCGAGGCGGCCGGGGATCATGCCGCCCTCGCGCCCCGACGACCGGCGGGCGCGGCGCGCGCGCTTCCGGTGACGATCGTGCTGTCGGTTTATAACGGGGCGGCGTTCCTGCCGGCGCAGCTCCGCTCGATCCTGGCGCAGACCTGCACGAACTGGACGATCCTGTGGCGCGACGACGGGTCGTCGGACGGCTCGGCCGGGATCATGCGCGCATTCCAGCACGGCGCGGGCGCGGGCCGATGTGTCGAGATCGACGCGTCGGGCCGGCATCTGGGCATCGCGCCCTCCTATCTGCGGCTGCTGCGCGCGGCGCCACGCGGGTCGGTCATCGCCTTCGCCGACCAGGACGACGTGTGGCTGCCCGACAAGATCCGGCGCGGGCTGGACCATCTGGGCCGCCTGCCCGCCGACCGGCCCGCCTTGTATTGCGGGCGGCAGATCCTGGTAGACCGCGACCTGCGAACCATCGGCCTGTCGCCCGGCCACGCCGCCACGCCCTGCTTCCTGGCGGCGTTGACGCAGAATGCCGCGACGGGCTGCACCATCATGTTCAACGACGCCGCGCGGGCGGTGATCGAGGCCTGCGCCCCGCCGCCGCCGCCGGTGCTGCACGACTGGTGGGCCTACCTGCTGGTGCTGGGCGCGGGGGGCGTGGCGCATGTCGATCCCTGCCCGATGGTGCTGTATCGCCAGCATCCCGACAACGCCGTGGGCGCGCCGGGCCTGCCGGCCGTGCGCGCCCTGCGCGCGCTGCGGCGCGGCCCGCGCGCCTTCATGAACGTGTTCCGCCAGACTGTCGGCCAGTTGCTGGCCCAGGACGACGTGCTGACCGACAGCGCCCGCCGGGACCTGGCGCACATCGGCCGCGCCCTGCGCGGCGGCCACCGCGATCGGCTGCGCCTGCTCGGGGCGATGCCGGCGATGGCCCGTCACGGCGCGGTCGAAAACCTGGTGTTCCGCCTGTGGCTGTTCGTCGGGTAATACCAACCCACCTTGAGAGTGACGTATAACCAGGGCTCTGCCCTGGACCCGACAGGGCCTGAGGCCCTGCACCCCAATCATTTGATAACAAATGGGTTTCCAAAGGGCGACTGCCCTTTGGTGGGTCAAGGGCAACGCCCTTGGCGGGGACATCTCATGCGTCAGTCTTGCCGAAAGTTGTTATATATCAGGCCTGTAAGAGACCGTTCTCCGGCGTGACCGGGCTGCCGGGGAAAACGCGCTTCAGCGCCGCGCGGTTCAGGCCCAGGTGATCGCGCAGGACGCCGCTCGCCACCGCGCGCAGATCGGTGGTCGGCGCGAGGTCGCGGTTCTCGAAAAGCTGGTCCGGCCGCAAGCCCGGCCATGTGCCGCGCACGCGGCCCCCCGCCACCGGGCCGCCCAGCAGGAAGGCCACCGTGCCGGTGCCATGGTCGGTGCCGCCCGTGCCGTTCATCCGCACCGTGCGGCCGAATTCGGTCATCACCAGCACCACCGTGCGCCCCCAGGCCGGCCCGAGCGCGCGCCGCAGCGCCGCCAGCCCCGCGTCGAGCTGGGCCAGCGGGGCGTTCAGCCGTCCTTTCTGCGCGGCATGCGTATCCCATCCCCCCGCTTCGAGCGCCGCGACGCGCGGTCCGTGCGGGTCGGCCAGGATGCGCCCCGCCGCGTCGGCCAGGACCGCGAAGGCGCCGGGCCGGCGGCCATCGGGCGCGCGCGGCGCCCCGCCCCCCAGCACGTCGTCCGAAAAACCGCGCGCCTTCAACCCATTGCGGAATGCCGCGCCCGTTACGGGGTCGGCGGCGTTCAGCGCGGCGATGCGCGCATACAGGTCGTCATCCGGATGCTGCCCGGCCACGGGCGCGAAGCTGCCGACCCGCGCCGGGCCGCGCAGCAGCAGCGGCACAGTCAGCCCCATCGCCAGGCCGTTGCCGTCCACGCGCGACGCGACCCAGGGCAGGCTTGAGACGACGCGATTGAGCCAGCCGGTGTCCAGCCGTTCATCGGCGCCGCTTTCCAGATAATCCTGGGCGTCGAAATGCGAGCGGCTGCGATAATGCCCGGCAACGGCATGGATCGGCGTCATCTGCCCGGCCGCATAAAGGTCGTGCAGGCCGGCCAGCGCGGGATGCAGGCCGTAGAATCCCCCCAGGTCGCGCATGCCGCCCGCCTGGCCCGGTTCGGGCAGCAGCAGGTCGCGGCGCCAGGACGCCAGATCCGCATCGCCATAGGGCGTGACGACAGCCATGCCGTCCAGCGCGCCGCGCAGGATTACGACCACCAGGCGCGGATCGTCCGCGCCGGCGGCGGGGGCGGCGAGCGCCAGCGAGGAGCGGCCGAGCATCCAGCTCGCGGTCAGGCCGAGAAAGGCGGAGCGGCGACGGATCGGCATGTCTAGCGCCTCTGGAATTCGGGGGAGGAGAACAGCAGCGTCAGCCCGTCCCGCCGTGCGCCGGCATGGCGGATCGCCTCGATGGTGGCGGGGCGCAACGCAGGGCCGAGCGCCGCATGGGCGATGTCGAGCGGATCCGCGTCGGGGGCGAAGGCCGCAAGCCGGTACGACCAGTCCGCCCGCGCCAGCAGGTCGGCGGGCGCCGACCAGTCGGCCGCGCGGTCGCTCCAGCCATTGGGCAGCGGCGCCGTCCACAGGGGCTGCCCGAGCGAGGCGAAGCCGCCAAACAGGATATGCGCGGGCGCATGCGGGTCGCCCGGCGCGCTCGGCGCGCCGCCGAGACCCAGCGCGCGCATCGCCGCCGTCGCGAAATCCATCGGCGTGCGGAACTTGACGCCGGGCCGTCCGGCATCCGGCAGGTCGACCAGCGCCGCCGCGGCCGCCCCCAGATCGCCCTGCGTATCGTGCAGCACGCCCGCGACATGCGCCACATCGCGCGGCGGCGGCGTGTCCGAGACGAACTGGCCCACCATCCGGGTCGCGATATGGCGGTAGGTCGCGGGATGGGTGCCGAGGAAGCGCAGCGCCTGCACGCCCCCCTCCTCGCCTTCGGGAAAGACGCGGCCCATCAGCGTCTTCTCGCCCGGCTCATGCGCGGCGGGCCGAAAGACGAAGCCGGGCCGATCGGCCTTCATGTCCACGCCCCACCCGGTGAGGATCGCGGCGAAGCTCGTCACGTCCGCCTGGCTGTAGCCGGCCAGCGGCGAGACGGTGTGCAGCTCCAGGCACTCGCGCGCCAGATTCTCGTTCAGGCCGCGATGGCGCCGCAGCCCCGCGCGGCTGTTCGGCCCGATCGACGATATATTGTCCAGATAGAGCAGCATGGCCGGGTGGCGCATGACCGCCAGCAGCAGGTCGGAAAAGCGCGCGGTCACGTTCGGGCGGATCGCTTCGCGCATATAGGGGCCGGCGACCGCGCGGGTGCCGCCCTGTCGCATGCTGACCGTGAAATGATTGCACCAGAACCAGGCCAGGCGCTCGCGGAACGGCTGTTCCGTCAGCAGCAGGGCGTCGAGCTGCGCCGCGACCTCGGCCGCGAACAGCGGCTTGACCAGAGGATCGCCCGGCATCCTGTCCCGCCGCTGCCGGCGCAGCGCGACCAGCCCGTCGGCGCTGTCGCCCAGGCCGGAAAAAATCGCCGCATCCGGGGCCGCGAGCTGCGCGCGCAGCCAGCCGCGCGGGTCGTCCGGCAGCGGCGCGTTGCCCCGCCGCCCCCAGCCGAACCCCGTCAGTGCGGCGGAACGTTGCATGACGGCCTCCATTCCATGCGATGGCGGCGATCCTACGGTGTAGAGTAGCCCGGACCAAGGCCCTGATGTATCGAAGCGGACGGGCAATCCCGACCGCTGCCCCGCCTCGATCGCCAGCCGGCCCCTGGACACCCCTCACCCGGATCGTGGACGAACGACATTCCGATGCTTCTGCCCCTGACCATCATCCTGGTGATCCTGCTGACCAGCAGCAATTATATCGGCGCGTGGCTGCAGGACCGCCGGCAGGTGGCGATGCTGTGGATGACGGCGTCGGCCCTGCTGGAGGCGGCGTCCTTCGCCGTCCGCATCCTGTGGTCGTCCCTGCCGGGGCTGATCCTCTCGACCGTGGGGGTGATGGAGGCGATCGGCTTCATCTGGATGGCCTGCCGGACGACGCGCGGACGACGGGTGCCGCCCTGGATGGTCCTGGCGCCGGGGGCGGCGGGGCTGGCGCTGTATCTGGCCCTGGGGTTTGGGGATCATCCCGACCTGCGGGTGGTCGCCAACAATCTGCTGGCCGCGCTGCTGTTCGCCACCGCCACGGCGGAATTGCTGCGGGGCGGCGGGGACAGGCTGGTCAGCAGATGGTGGGTCGCGGGTATCCTGGGCACCGAAAGCATGGTCTGCCTCGGCCATGCCCTGGTGGTCGCCCGGCTGTCCGGCGGCGATCCGGCCACCGACGCGGCGCATCGCGGGCTGCTGTTCATCGCCTTGTCCTCGCTGGTCCTGATGATGCTGCTCAGCGCCGGCATGGTGGCGCTGGTGAAGGAACAGACCGAACGGCACCATCGGCGGATGGCCGGGCTGGACGCCCTGACCGGCCTGGGCAACCGACGCCGCCTGAACGAATGCCTGGAGCACGCGGTGCCGCAGGCCGGCCGAAGCGGCCGGCCCCTGGCCGTCGTCATGATCGATGTCGATTGTTTCAAGGCCTACAACGACCGCTATGGCCACCTGGCGGGCGACGGTTGCCTGCGCGCCATCGCCGGCGCGCTGCAGGGCGGCCTGGTGCGGCGCAGCGACCTTGTCATGCGCTATGGCGGCGAGGAGTTCGTGGTGCTGCTGCCCGACACCTCCGCCGCCGAGGCGGTGCGGATCGCCGAACGGCTGCGCCTGGCGGTGCGCGGCCTGGGCCTGCCCCACGCGGGGCGCGAGGACGGGGTGGTCACGATCAGCCTGGGCGTGGCGGTGCTGGAACCGGGGGCGGGACCGATGGATGGCGCAGCCCTGCTGGGGGCGGTGGACCTGGCCCTGTACGAGGCCAAGCGGCGCGGACGGGACCAGAGCGTATCCTACCCGCACATGCAGCCCGAACCCGTCGCGATCACCGCACCGTAGCCACCAGAGCCTGTCTGAAAATGCGCGCCGGATCGCCGCCAGGATGCATTTTCAAACAGGCGTGTGGCGATCCACCGCGTCGGGCGGCGGCAGGATATGCCCGCGCCAGCGCCGCGACAGCCTGCGTACGACCCAGGCGCGGACGCGTTCCAGCAGCAGATAGACAACCGGCGTGGTATAGAGCGTCAGAAGCTGGCTCATCGCCAGGCCGCCGACCACCGCGATGCCCAGCGGCCGGCGCAGTTCGATCCCGTAGCCGGCGCTGACGATCAGCGGCACCGCGCCGAAGGCGGCGGCCAGCGTCGTCATCAGGATCGGCCGGAAGCGCTTGGCGCAGGCCTCGCGGATCGCGGCCTCGGGCGACATGGCGCCATCGCGTTCGGCATGCAGGGCGAAATCCACCATCAGGATCGCGTTCTTCTTCACGATGCCCACCAGCAGGATCATCCCGATCATCGCGATCAGCGAGAATTCCTGCCCGCTGAGCCACAGGGCCAGCACCGCGCCCACCGTCGCCGACGGCAGGGTGGACAGGATGGTCAGGGGATGGATGTAGCTTTCGTACAGGATGCCCAGCGTCACGTACATCGTCGCCAGCGCCGCCAGGAACACCAGAAGCTGGTTCAGCATCGCCGTCTGGAACTGCGCCGCCTGGCCGGTGAAGCCGCCCTGGATGGTGCCGGGGACGTGCATGCGGACCATCGTCGCCTCGATCTCGGCCGTGGCGTCGCCCAGCGTCCTGTTCTTCGCCAGGTTGAACGAGATGGCGCCGGACACGAACCCGCCGCGATGCCCGACCGAGATCGAGGTCGGCCGCATGTCCATCCGCGCCACCACCGGCAGCGGCACCATCGTCTCGACGCTGGAGGACACGGCCGAGCCGCTGGAGGCCCCGGCCCCGCCGGCCAACCGGTTGGCCACGGCGTTGCGGAACGATTGCTGGCTCAACATCGTGGCCCGCGACGCCGCCTGCCCGTCATCGAGGCGCACCCGCACCGTGTTGGACACCGTGCCCCCGCCCGCCGTCCCGCCGGCGGTCGAGACCCGGAAGGCCTGCATCACGTCCGGCGCCTGGCGATAGGGCGGCGCGACCTCCATGACCACATGGTAGGTCGCAAGCGGCGTCGAGATGCTCGACGCGCTGCGCTGGCCGTACGCGTCGAACAGGGCGCTGCCGATCAGTTGCGGCGTAATCAGGTAGCGCGCGGCCGCGTCGCGCGCGATCTCGACATGGACGGCCGAGGCGCGGTCGGTCAGGTTGGTGGTGACGTCGGTCATCACCTTGCTGCCCTGCAGCGCCTGGGTCAGCCGGGGCACCCAGCTGTAGATATCCTCGGCATTGTCGCTCCGCAGGACATAGCGATAGGCGCCCTGCTGCTGCCGGCCGCCGCCGCCGTTGATGTCGCCCGCCGAAAACACCGACAGCCGCAGCCCCGTCAGGCCCGTCAGGCGCTTGCGGATGCGCGCGATCATCTCGTCCGGGCCGTCGGTGCGGTCGCGCTTGCCGATCATCTGGGCGAAGGCCTGGCCCTCGACCCGCGTATCGCCCGAGAACGCGGCCACCGATTCGGTGTCGGGGTCGGCCATCATGGCGTCGCCGACGGCGCGGATCTTGCGCTCCATCGTCTGGAAGGACACCGATTCGTCCCCCCGGAAATAGCCGACGATCAGGGCCACGTCCTGCTTGGGGATAATGTTCTTGGGCATCAGGACGATGATGCCCACGGTCGCCGCCAGGCTGAGCGGCAGGGTGGACAGCACCCACCAGCGATGCCGCAGCGCCCGGTCCAGCGAGCGCACATAGACATGCAGCACCGCCTCGAACGCCGCCTCGATCCCGTCCGAGAGGCGGCGCAGCGCGCGGCGCGCCGGCGAGGCGCCGCGCGGCAGGGGCGCAGTGTGGCCGACATCGAGCAGCAGGCTGCACATCATCGGCGTCAGGCTGACCGACAGGAACAGCGACACCACCACCGTCATCGCCAGGGTCATCGCGAATTCGTAGAACACCTTGCCGGCCGTGCCGGACATCAGCAGCAGCGGCAGGAACACCGCCACCAGCGAGATCGTGATCGACAGCACGGTGAACGCGATCTCGCGCGAGCCGAGCAGCGCGGCCTCCAGCCGCCCCATCCCGGCCTCCATGTGGCGGGCGATGTTTTCCACTACCACGATCGCGTCGTCGACCACGAAGCCGGTGGCGATGGTCAGCGCCATCAGCGACAGCGTGTCCAGCGAGAACCCCAGCAGGTACATCGCCGCCAGCGTCCCGGCCAGCGAGATGGGCACCGTCACCGCCGGAATCAGCGTCGAGCGCGGCGCGCGCAGGAACACCAGCACCACCCCCACCACCAGCAGCACCGAGACCAGCAGCGTCCATTGCGTGTCGGCCAGCGAGGCGCGGATGGTGATCGACCGGTCCATCGCCGGCGTCAGGGTCATGCCGGCGGGCAGCGCGCCCTTCATCGCCGGCATCCGCGCGCGGATCTGGTCCATCACGCGGATGACGTTGGCGCCGGGCTGCGAGCGGACCACGGCCATGACCGCGCGATGGCCGTTGAAATAGCCGGTCTCGCGTTCGTTCTCGACCCCGTCGGCCACGGTGGCCACGTCGGCCAGCCGGACCGGCCGGCCGTCGCGATACCCCACCACCAGGTCGCGATACTGGGCGGCGTGCCGGGCCTGGTCGTTGGTCGACAGGCTGTAGCGTTGCGGCCCGACATCGACGAAGCCCTTGGGCGTGTTGGCGTTGGCCGAGGCCAGGGCCGAGCGGACGTCCTCGAACCCGATGCCGTACTTGAACAGGGGGAAGGGATTCATCTCCACCCGCACGGCGGGGGACGAACTGCCGACCAGTTCGATCCAGCCGACGCCCTTGATCTGCGCCAGCATCGGCTGGAGGCGCGTCGTCATGACGTCGTACAGCTCGGCCACCGGCCGGGTGTCCGATGTCAGCGCCATCACCATGATGGGGCTGTCGGCGGGGTTGGCCTTCCAGTATTGCGGCACCATCCGCAGGGTGGTGGGCATGTCCTGCGTCGCCGCCCGCAGCGCCGCCTGCACGTCGTTGGCCGCCCCGTCGATGTTCCGGCTGTCGTCGAAGGTCAGCAGGATGAACGAGGTGCCGTCGGTGGAATCGGATTCGATCTCGCTGATGCCGGCGATCTGCCCCAGGCGCCGCTCCAGCGGCGTCGTCACCGAACTGGCCATCTGCTGCGGCGACGATCCCGGCTGGGTCGCGACGACATAGATGATGGGCACCGAGATGTTCGGCAGGTCGCCCACCGGCAGCACGCGATAGGCGAACAGCCCCGCCATCACCAGCGCCAGCGAAATCAGGGTCGTGGCCACCGGCCGCAGGATGAAGGGGCGACAGGGATTCATGCGGCGCGGGTCATCGGCGGGTCATGATCCTTATCCACGGGCCACGGCTAGGTGCGGGCCCGCCCCGCGCCATACCACAGGGCGGCCCCGAAGAAGCCGACATAATAGCCGATGTCCGCCCCGCCCAGCCACCGCGCGACCGGACCGGTATAAAGCTGGCTGGTCGAGAACAGCAGGATCGTCGCCACCGAGGTGACGACGAAGATCGTGGCCCCCCGCGTCCAGCCCGGCGGCGCCGGGTGGACGGTGCGGTCCCCCAGGTACCAGTCCGCCAGCACGATGCCGATCCACGGCGCGATCCAGTACATCGTCACCAGCAGATAGTCGGTATACAGCGCGGCATAGCGCCCCGCCCCCGCGACCGCCAACACATAGCCCAGCGTCGCCGTGATGATCGCGGCCAGCACGCGCGGCACATGGATGCCGGCGGAAATCAGGCTGTAGCTGGCCGTATTGTCGTTGAACGAATTGCCGGTGACCGACGACAGCGCGATCGCCGCCAGCACCACCGGCCCCAGCGGGCCCGCGGCGTGCTGCAGGCTGGCGATCACCGCCGTGGGCGACGGCTCGGCGATGCTGGCCGCCGTCAGCAGGCCCAGGACCTGGAACGGCACGGCCGACCCCAGCAGCCCCGCCAGCGCCAGCCCGACCACCCGGCGCGGATCGCTGTCGGCAGGCAGGTAGCGCGTGTAGTCCGACGAATAGGACGCCCAGGACAGGTTGAAGCTGGCCAGGATCCCCACCGCCAGCAAAAACGTCGCCACCCCCGGCGGATGGGCGGCCGGCGGCATCGCGACCCCGCGCGAGACGCATTCCACCCCGATCACCGTAAAGGCCAGCAGCAGGACGCCACCCAGATATTTCTGCAGCGCCTGCACCATGTCGTGGCCATAGATACTGGCCACCATCTGCACCGACGCCAGAATGCCCAGCGCCAGCCAGAACGGCAGGCCGACTCCCGCGACGATCGACAGGAACGCGATCAGCGCCGCCGCCGCCGGCACGTTGTTCACCGCGTCCCAGCCGACGCAGTAGATCCAGTTGAGGAAGGCGGGCGGACGGATGCCGATCCGGCCCAGGGCGCGGCGCGAGGCCTCCATCTGCGTCAGCCCGGTCGCGGGGCCGATCGACGCCGCCAGCGCCACCGGCAGCGCGCCGACCAGGTTCCCGATCAGGATCGCCGCCAGGCCCGCGCGGAAATCCAGCCCCAGCGACACCAGCAGCACGCCCGTCACCCACCCGCCTGGCCCGAGGTTAGGGGAAAAATGACTCCAGAACACGCGATCGACAGGCATGGTCTTGCGCGCGGCCGGCACCGGGCGGGACACCGCCGCAACACCGAGTTCCTCCATCAGGGGCGGGCGCGGAAAAGGCATCGTCACAGGGTCCGATCGCGCGGGGGCATGTCGGCGCGATCGTTGCGTGAATAAGCCCTTATGGCAAGTCGCCGGCGCCGCCGGTCTCGGGCATCGAGCCCGCGCGTCCGGCGGGCTGGCGGACATAGAACGCCTCCGCCAGGCGCGGCGGCAGCAGGTCCATCGCCCGCGACCCCGCCGCCAGCCACCAGGGAAAGGCGATGCGCCGCCGCCCGGCCGCCACCCCGCGCAGGATGGCGCCCACCGCGTCGTCCATCTCGGTCAGGCCCGGCATGGGAAAGCGGTTGGACGCCGTCATCGGCGACCGGACGAAGCCGCAGCAGACGCTGGACATCAGGATGCCGTCGCGGGCCATGTTGCCCCCGGTCGCCACCATGAAGCGGTCCACCGCCGCCTTGGACGCGCAATAGGACGGCGTGCCGGGAAAGGCGACATAGGCCGCGACCGAGGCGATGGCGCAGATCCGCCCCCGGACCCCGCGCGCGTCACGCGCCTGCCCCGCCTGGACCGCCAGCGCCGGCAGGACGGTGTTGAGGACCCCGCCCAGGTTGGTGTCCATCATGCGGCGGACCTGGCCGTCCGGCTCGCACGGGGCGGCGCGGCCGGCGGGGCACGCGGTCGAGGCCGTGATTCCCGCGCAGGCGAACACCAGGTCCAGCGCGCCGGCGCCGCCGATCCACGCCGCCATGCCTGCGCGGTCGCGCACGTCCTGGCGGTGGGGGCGCACCGACGCCCCGCGCCCGGCGCAGCGTTCGGCCACGTCGCGCAGCCGCGCCGGATCCCGCCCCCCCAGATGCAGCAGCGCGCCCGGACGCGCCAGGGCCAGGGCGATGGACCGACCGATACCGGACGACGCCCCCGTGACGAGAATCGTATCCTGTTTCATGTTCGCCAGATTAGAGACCGCCTGATAAAAGACCGCAAACCCGCGTCGCCGCGGGCCGATCGAGGATCTGAGGAATGTGCCGCCGATGACGCCCACCAGCGAACGACAGGCCCACCCCGCGCGCCAGACGCCGATCGCGCGCCGGGGGGTCTGCCTGGTGATTTCCGCCCCGTCGGGCGCTGGGAAATCGACCATCGCCAACGCGCTGCGCGCCGCCGACCACCGGCTGCTGCATTCGGTGTCGGTCACCACCCGCCAGCCCCGCCCCGGCGAGACCGAGGGCGTCCATTATCACTTCCGCACCATGGAGCAGTTCCAGCGCATGGCCGAGGACGGCGAGATGCTGGAATGGGCGACGGTGTTCGGCCGGGGCTACGGCACGCCCCGCGCGCCCGTCGAGGCCGCGCTGGACGCGGGACGCGACATGGTGTTCGACATCGACTGGCAGGGGCACCGGCAGATCCGCGACGCCCTGCCCCATGACGTGGTCAGCCTGTTCGTCCTGCCCCCCTCGCTGGCCGAGCTGGAACGCCGGCTGTGCAACCGCGCGTCCGACCATGCCGAGGAAATCGCCCGCCGGATGAAGGCCGCCCGCGACGAGATCTCGCACTGGCGGGAATTCGACCATGTGATCGTCAATACCGACCTGGACCAGGCCATCGCCGAGGCCCGCGCCGTGCTGGTGGCGGCCCGGCTGCAAACCCGGCGCCAGGCGGGCCTGGCCGGCTTCGTCGCCGGATTCGACGCGGCCGGATCGGGCGCGTAACCCGTGGATTTCTCGTCGATCACGGTGCTGTGCATCGGTGACGTCATGCTCGACCGGTTCGTCTATGGCGAGATGGAGCGCATCTCGCCCGAGGCCCCGGTTCCCGTCCTGCGCCTGGGCCGCACGCGTGAGATGCCCGGCGGCGTCGGCAACGTGGCCAACAACATCCTGTCGCTGGGCGGGCGGGCGATCCTGATCGGGCTGGTGGGCCGGGACGCGCCGGGGGCGGCGCTGCGCGCGCTGCTGGGCGCGCGGCCGGGGCTGACCGACGCGCTGGTCGACACCGGCGCGCGGCCCACGATCTGCAAGACCCGCTTCATCGCCGCCAACCAGCAGGTCGTCCGCGCCGACGAGGAAAGCCGCCTGCCGGTGCAAGAGCCCGAGGTCCATGCCCTGCTCGCCGCGATCGACGCCCATATCGACGCCGCCACCATCGTCGTGCTATCGGACTACGCCAAGGGCGCCTGCGCCGACCCGGTGATCCGGCACGCCATCGCCCGCGCGGGCGCGCGATCCATCCCGGTCTTCGTCGATCCGAAGTCGCGCGATTTCTCGCGCTATCGGGGGGCCGCCTGCATCACGCCCAACGCCCGCGAACTGGCGCAGGCGACGGGCCTGCCGGTGGATAGCGACGCCGAGATCGAACAGGCCGCCCACGCCGCCATGCTCCAGGCCGACGCCGGCGCCATCCTGGCCACCCGGTCGGAAAAGGGCATGGCCCTGGTCGAACGCACCGGCGCCGTCCAGACCGTGCCCGCCCGCGCGCGCGAGGTCTTCGACGTGTCGGGCGCGGGCGATACGGTGATCGCGACCCTGGCCCTGGCGGCGGGGTCGGGCATGACGCTGGCGCAGGCGATGCATGTCGCCAACGCGGCGGCGGGGGTGGTGGTCGGCAAGCTGGGCACCGCGACGGCGGACATCGCCGAGGTGCTGGCCGAACTGAACGCGCAGGACCATGCCCACGCCGCCGATGCCCCCGTCCTGCTGTCGCGCGACCAGGCCGCGGAGCAGGTGGCGCGGTGGAAGGCGCAGGGGTTGCGGGTCGGCTTCGCCAACGGCTGCTTCGACATCCTCCATCCCGGCCATGTCGGGCTTCTGGCGGCGGCCCGGGCGGCGTGCGACCGGCTGATCGTGGCGCTGAACGCCGACGCCAGCGTGGCCCGGCTGAAAGGCCCCGAGCGTCCGGTCAACACGCTGCGCGATCGCGCGACGGTCATGATGGCGATCCGCCATGTCGATGCCGTCGTCGCCTTCGACGAGGACACGCCGCTGGCGCTGATCCGGCTGCTGCTGCCCGACGTGCTGGTCAAGGGCGCCGACTACCGCCCCGAGCAGGTCGTGGGCGCCGACGTGGTGCAGGCGGCCGGCGGCCGGCTGCTGCTGGCGCGGCTGGAGGACGGGCAATCGACGACGCGGACCCTGGGCCGCATCCGCGCCATCGGAACCGCCGGGACGCGGGACCAATGATCCCTCCCGCCCCGACGCTGCCCGACGACATCCGCCAGGCCCATGCCGCGTTCGGATCGTGGCTGTTCGACCGCGCCCTGCCCGTCTGGGGGGCCACGGGGTGCGACGGCGACGCGGACGACCCCGCCCGGCTGGGCGCGCGCGAACAGCTCAACCCCGACGGCACGGCGGCCGATCCGGGCTTCAAGCGCCTGCGCGTGCAGGCCCGGCAGCTTTACGCCTTCACCCGCGCCGCGCTGTACGGCTGGCCCGGCGGCGCGGCGCGGGCCGAGGGCATCTATCGCTTCATGCGGCGCGGCCTGCGCGACGACGGCGGATGGGTCAGCCGCCTGACCGCCGGCGGCGCGGTGCTGGACCCGACGGCCGATCTGTACGACCTGGCCTTCATCATCTTCGCCCTGTCCTGGTACGGGCGGCTGGACACCTCGGGCACGCCGGTCCACCTGGCGCGGCAGACCATCGCCTGGCTGCGGCGGGCCATGGCCACGCCCAACGGCGGGTTCCTCGACACCCTGCCGCGCGGCGATGGTCCCCGGCAGCAGAACCCGCACATGCATCTGCTGGAAGCGGCGCTGGCGCTGTTCGAGACCACGGGCGACGAGTCCGACGCCACCCTGGCGCACGATCTGGTCGATCTGTTCCGCACCCGCCTGTTCGACGAACGGACGGGCACGCTGGGCGAAGCCTTCACCGACGACTGGCGGCCCGTGCCCGGCGCGGCCGGCCACCTGGTCGAGCCCGGCCACCAGTACGAATGGGTGTGGCTGCTGTGCGAGTACGGGCGCCTGACCGGCCGCGCCCTGCCCGATCACGCGCGCATCCTCTTCGGGTTCGGCCGCCGCCACGGCGTCGATCCCGAAACCGGCCTGGTCCGCGACGTGCTGCGCCGCGACGGCGCCATCGTCCGGGGATCGGCGCGGCTGTGGGCGCAGACCGAGGGCCTGCGCGCGGAAATCGCCATGTACGACCCCGCCTCCAGCGGGGCGCGGATCGCGCGCATCGTCGATAATCTGCTGGGCCGCTATTTCACCCACTGTCCGCCCGGAACCTGGAACGACCATCTGGACGATGCGCTGCGGCCCATGGGCGAGCGGATTCCGGCCAGTTCCTTCTATCACATCGTCGCGGGCTATGCGGAGCTGGACCGGCTGGTCCGCAAGGGCTGAACAGGCGGGCACGGGCCCGGTTCGGGCAAGTTATCCCCAGGTTCCTTGGTTATCCACAGACCAGTCCACAGGCTGCGTCTGGTAAGAGGACCCTGTGAACCAGATCGACCCCTCCCCCGACGAGTCCCGCACGGGCGACACGCTGCTCGGCCTGTCGCAGCGCCAGCCCCCTGCCAACATGCAGGCCGAACAGGCGCTGCTGGGCGCGTTGCTGACCAACAACCGCGCCTACGACCGGGTGTCCGACTTCCTGACCGGCGAGCATTTCGCCGATACCGTCAACGGCCGGATCTATGACGCCATCGCCCGGCGGATCGAGGCCGGGCACCTGGCCGACCCGGTGACGCTGCGCGCCGAATTCGAACATTCCGGCCTGCTGGATTCGGTGGGGGGCACCGCCTATCTGGGCCGACTGCTGACCGCGATGGTCGGCATCATCAATGCCGGCGATTATGGCCGCGCGATCCACGACGCCTGGGTCCGCCGGCAGTTGATCGACATCGGGGAGACAGTCGTCAACAACGCCTTCGGCGCGCGGCCCGACCTGGACGGCGTGGACCAGATCGCCGCCAGCGAGGAGGCGCTGTTCCGCCTGGCCACCGAAAAGGGGCAGGAAGGCGGCTTCACCAGCTTCGACCGGGCGTTGGCCGATGCGCTGGACGTGGCGGAAAAGGCGTTCCACCGCACCGGCGACGTCGTGGGCCTGACCACCGGCCTGCGCGACCTGGACAAGAAGACCGGCGGCCTGCACCCGTCGGACCTGCTGATCCTGGCCGGCCGCCCCGCCATGGGCAAGACGGCGCTGGCGACCAAGATCGCCTTCAGCGCCGCGCGGGCGCTGATGCGCGAGGCGCAGGACGCCGCGCCCGGCACCCAGCCCAAGGGGTCGGTCGCGATCTTCTCGCTGGAAATGTCGGCCGAGCAGTTGGCCACCCGTATCCTGTCCGAACAGGCCAGCGTGTCGGGCGAGCGCATCCGGCGCGGCGATATCGGGCAGAAGGAGTTCGATCGCTTCGTCCACGTCACCCGCGAACTGGCGCAATTGCCGCTGCATATCGACGACACGCCCGCCATCTCGCTGTCGGCGATGCGTACGCGCTGCCGCCGCCTGGCCCGCACCAAGGGGCTGAGCCTGGTGGTGGTCGATTACCTGCAGTTGATGCGGCCCTCGGTCGGCACCCGCCCGGAAAGCCGCGTGCTGGAAATCTCGATGATTACGCAGGGGCTGAAGGCCATCGCCAAGGAGCTGAGCGTGCCGGTGATCGCGCTGTCGCAGTTGTCGCGCCAGGTGGAAAGCCGCGAGGACAAGCGGCCGATGCTGTCGGACCTGCGCGAATCCGGGTCGATCGAGCAGGACGCCGACGCCGTCATGTTCGTCTATCGCGACCAGTATTACCTGCAGCAGCGCCAGCCCAAGGAAACCGCCCACGAGTCGAGCGAGAAATACCAGACGGCGATGGAAGAATGGCAGCGCAAGATGGATCTGGCCCACAATCGCGCCGAACTGATCCTGGAAAAGCAGCGCCACGGCCCCACCGGCACCGTGCATCTGTTCTTCGAGGGCGAATTCACCCGCTTCGGCGACCTGGACCTGGTGCACGACGCCTGATGCCTCGGGGGCGATGCCCAAAAGAAGGTCGGGCGCTGCCCGAACCCGGCAAGGGCCTCGGCCCTTGCATCCCATTCGATTTGTAAAGTCTGGGGTTTCCCAAAGGCTCTGTTGTCGTTAGGTGTTGGTGGCGAAGCTCAGGGCTCTGCCCTGAAACCCGCCAAAGGCCACAGGCCTTTGGAAACCAAACTCTTTATCCACGATCGGGGTCCAGGGCCTCAGGCCCTGGTGGGTTCGGGCAACGCCCGACCTTCCTCACCCAGAGCCGAGGAAGAAGCGTTACTTTCGCGCTTATGGGGCGCTGCCCCAGGCAACTTGCCGCATCGTTCTCCGTTGAGGGCACTCCCCCTGCCCGAGCACAGCCCGTGCCCATCCGGTCCCTCTCGTCTCGCCCTGCGATGGTCGTCGCCGTTCCGGTGCGCGACGAGGAAGCACGCATCGGTCCCTGCCTGCTGGCCCTGGCGGCGCAGGGCGGGGCCACGCCCGACCATGTCGTGCTTCTGGTCAACAACACCACCGACGGCACCGTCGCCCGCGTGCGCGACATGGCGCCTGCCCTGCCCTTTGCGCTGACGGTGGCATGCCGCGTCTATCCCGACGCGCAGGCCCATGCCGGCACGGCCCGGCGCGAGGCCATGGAGATCGCGGCCGCACGCGCCGGGGCCGGCGGCATCCTGCTGACCACCGATGCGGACGGCCGTGTCGCCCCCGACTGGATCGGGCGCACCCTGTCCGCGCTTGCCGCCGGCGCGCAGGCCGTGTGCGGGCGGGCGCGGATCGACCCGATGGAGGCCCTGGCCATTCCGGCGCATCTGCATCGCGACGATGACCGCGAGGTCGCCTACGCCACGGTGCTGGACCGCATCCATGACCTGGCCGACCCGGACCCGTTCGACCCGTGGCCGCGCCATACCGAACATTCCGGCGCCAGCATTGCCGTCACCGTGGCCGCGTGGGCGCGCGCGGGCGGTGTTCCCGCCCTTCCCATTGCCGAGGACCGCGCCTTTATCGCGGCCCTGCGCCGGGTGGACACGCCGATCCGTCATGCCGCCGACGTGCGGGTCACCGTCTCGGGCCGCATCCTCGGCCGGGCCAGGGGCGGGATGGCCGATACCATCGCGCGGCGGATGGAACGCCAGGACGCGGTGCTGGACGACAGCCTCGAACCGGCCGGCGACTGCCTGCGCCGCGCCCGCGCCAGGGCATGGCTGCGACATCTGCATGACGAACAGGGGATAGGCCGCGACACGCGGGCGTCAACGGCCAGCCTGGCCGCGATGCTCGGCGTCCCCACGCATCATGTGGCCCATCGGATGATAGGGCCGTATTTCGGCATGTGCTGGGAACGGCTTGAAGCCGAAACCCCGTCGCTGCGGCGGCGGCGCGTCCACCGCAGCGACCTGGCATGGCATCATGCCCGGGCGGTGGACATCGTCGCCGGCCTGCTGGACGGACCCTGCATCCAGGACGACCGTCAGGTCCCCCTGATGTCGCCGGCCAGCAGGTCGATCCGATAGCCGTCCCGCCTTTCGGAAAAGGCGCCTGCCCATCCGGCCCCGCGACACTGCCCGAGGAAAAGATCGGCCGCTTCGTCGCCCGTGCAGGGCGTATCCGTCGGCCCGGTCCAGTTCACCAGCAGGATCGACGCATCCGGCCGCGCAACCGCCAGAATCCGGTCGGCCAGGGCCATGATGTCCGCCCGCGACAGGAAATACAGCAATTCCGAGACCACGATCAGGTCGCACGACCCCGGCGACAGGGCAGGAAACGCGCCGGGCAAGTGCCCCTGGTGGAACGAGACCGCAGGCCAGCCCCGGCAGCGCGCCCGCGCCCGCCGTAACGCCGCCTCCGCCACATCCACGCCCAGAAGCCGCGCGCAACGGGGGGCGAGTTCCGCCGTCATCACCCCGATGGAACAGCCGAGTTCCAGGGCGAAATCGAAACGCCGTTCGCCCAGCACCGCCAGCGTCCGGGCATATTTGCGGCGTTCATAGGCGCGGGTCTCGAACCCCCAGGGGTCGGGATGCGCGTCATACAGGCGGGCGAAGACCGATCCGGGCCAGCTTGCGCTACTCATGATCGAGAAAGACCTCGAAGGGCACATCGAAGGCCGACAGCAGAGTGTCCGGAAGACGGAATCCGGTCGGGTCATCCCCGATCAGGCCGCCATGCTGGCTTTCGTGCGCGCCGATCGCCTCGGCCTTCACCGTCAGGTAACGTGCGATATCGAGGCGCATCCCCTGCGGCGGCCGCTGGTCCAGTTCGGTGTCCGGCGCAATCAGCCAGCCCCACACCGGATAGGCGAGCAGGGACAGACCGCCGGATTGCCGTAACGCCACGCCCATTTTCCATGCGGCCTCATGATCGCAATGCGGGTCGTGACGCCAGGGGGCCAGGACCGTGCCGCACGCATGCCGCGCCGCCAGTCCGGCCAGGGTCTCCACCGCCCGGTCGAATGCCGGGCCTTCATGCGGCGCGGCGGCATCCGGCAGGCCGAGAAAGACGATGCGTGCGGGCGCGAGGCCGAGGAGGGAGACGGCGTGCCGCGCCTCGGCCTGCCGCCGGGCCCGCAGGCGCGCGGGCGGCCACGCGCGCGAATGAGGATGCGAGGCCGCGCCATCGGTCACGATCGCCACCAGCGGCGGCCGCCCGGCGGCGCAGCACGCCGCGATCAGCCCGCCGCAGCCCAGGCTCTCATCGTCGGCATGCGGGGCCAGCACCAGGGCGGTGCCCGGCACGATCCGGTCGAGCGGCCGGAAGGGCAAGGCCCGGAACGCATCCTGGACCAGGCCGGCCTTCATGCCGGCCCCTCCGGCTGGGGCAGGTCGCGCCGGGTGAACCAGCCGGCCGCCTCGACCAGCGTTTCGTCGGGCGCGGGCTGGCGCAGATAGGTCGCCAGGTCGCGCAGGATCCGCTCGACGACATTGCTGGTCACGAAAGCCGACAGGCCGAGCCCCCGCTGCACCAGTTCGATGACATCCAGCCCGGCGCGCTCGGTCGCGATCCGGGCCAGATTGACCGTGGCGGCGACGTCGCCGGGGTCGAAGCCCCGCCCTTCCGCCACCAGCGCGGCCTTTCTGGCCCACAGCGCGGCCGTTTCCCGCGCGATCAGCGCCAGGCCCACGCGCACCCGCTGATGGGGGTCGCCATCACGCGCCCGGTCCGCCAGTTGCAGGCGCAACAGGTCCACCAGCCGGTCGATCCCGCCCAGCGCCACGGCGATGCCCCGCCACGCCCCGGCCGAAAACTCCGGCTGGCGCAGGTAATCGCCCGGCTGTCCGACCAGCGCGTCCGGCGTCAGGACCACGCCCGTGAAATCGCAGCGCCCGGTGCCCGCCCCGCGCATGCCGCTGACGTCGCCGACCGACAGGCTGGCCGAACCGGCGTCGTCGCGCGGGACCAGGATCAGGCGCGTGTCGCCGTTCGCGGCCCGCGCCGTTATCAAGGGGCGCGTGACCTGCAAGGCCCCGGAGGCGAACAGTTTTTCGCCGTGCAGCACGATCGCCGCGCCATCGTCGTGGAAACGAACGGGTTCGACCCCTTCCGTGACCCAGATGCCCAGCAGCGCCCCGTCGCGCACGTCCGCCGCCACCCGCCGCATCTGCGCGTCCGTGCCATAACGGGCAACCAGCCGGATGGCATTCACATGCCCTTCCAGCAACCGCCCCACCGCCAGGCTGCCCTGCCCCACCAGGCGCAGCAGCCGCAGAAGACCCAGGGCGCCCGCCGGCTCGGTTCCATATCCCCGTCCACCCCATGCGCGCGGCAACGGGGCGGAAAACGCCCCCAGATGTCGCAAATGGGCCATGCCCTCGCGCGGAAAGGCGGCCGCGCCGTCATTCTCCGACGCTTCCTGTTCCAGGGCCGGCAGCAAGGCGACCAGGGCGGCAAAGGGAAAATTCATGCCCGACCCAACGCCCCGCACGCCGGGATGTTTCCCCAGCGGGCGGCGTGCGAAGGGCGAAGCCCGACCTTCCTTACGGTGTCTCGCCGTCCACCACGCGCGGCACCGACTGCCCGCGCGTCAGGTCGGTGATCCGCGCCACGGCCTCGGCCATCCGGTCGTCGGGGACGGCGATCACCAGCGCCGCGCCGGTCGCGTCGAATGCCTCGTCCTCGACCGTCGCGTCCAGCGCGCCCAGCCGCGCGCGCAGCAGCGCCAGATCGGCGAAGCCGCAATGCAGGGCCAGGCGCGTCGTCGGCACGATCGGCACCCGGGGGGCCAGGCGCAGGCATTCCGCCGCCGTCCCGCCATAGGCGCGGACCAGCCCGCCCGCCCCCAGCTTGATGCCGCCGAACCAGCGCGTGACCACCACGACCGTCCGGTCGAACCCCTGCCCGTCGATCACCTGCAGGATCGGCCGGCCGGCGGTGCCGCCGGGTTCGCCGTCATCGTCGCTGCGGTAATCCTGCCCGATGCGGTACGCCCAGCAATTATGGGTGGCGTCGGCGATGCCGACCGCGCGCACGAAGGCCATCGCCTCGGCCGGGCAGGCGACCGGGGCCGCCTGCGCCAGGAACACGCTTTTGCGGACCTCGCGCTCCAGCCGGGCGGGGGCTGTGAGCATGACGCGCCCGGCGGTCATGCCGCGTCCCCGTCCCCCTCCACGCCGCCGAACAGCGCCACCAGGTCGCCCAGATGCCCGATCTCGTTCAGGTGCAGCCCCTCGGGCGCCACCAGCCGCGTGTTGCCCCTGGCGACCCGGCGCGGCAGGAAGGCGGCGTCGAAGCCCAGCTTCTGCGCCTCCTTCAGGCGGGCGTCGGCCTGGGCGACCTGCCGGACCTCGCCCGACAGGCCGACCTCGCCGAAATAGACCGCGCCGGCATGGGTCGGCCGCCCGGTGGCGGCGGACACCAGCGCCGCCGCCACCGCCAGGTCGGCCGCCGGTTCCAGCACCCGCAGGCCGCCGGCGATGTTCAGGTGCACATCCATGCCGTGCAGCTTCATGCCGCAACGTGCTTCCAGCACCGCCAGCAGCATGTTCAGCCGCGAGGAATCCCAGCCGACCACCGCGCGGCGCGGCGCGGAATCGCCGGATTTGGGCGACAGCAGGGCCTGGACCTCCAGCAGCACCGGGCGCGTGCCCTCGATTCCGGCGAAGACCGCCGACCCGGCGATATGGCCGCGCCGTTCCGCCAGGAACAGGGCGGAGGGGTTGGGGACCTCGACCAGCCCCTGGTCGGTCATGGCGAAGACGCCGATCTCGTCCGTGGCGCCGAAGCGGTTCTTGGCGGCGCGCAGGATGCGGAACTGGTGGCCGCGATCGCCCTCGAAATACATCACGGCGTCGACCATGTGTTCCAGCACGCGCGGGCCGGCCAGCGCCCCTTCCTTGGTCACGTGCCCGACCAGGATCAGGCTGAAGCCCCGCTGCTTGGCCAGGCGGATCAGTTCGAACGCGGTGGCGCGAACCTGGCTGACGGTGCCGGGCGCGCTGTCCACGCTTTCCAGCCACATCGTCTGGATCGAATCGATGACCACCAGCGTCACGTCGCGCTCGGCCTCCAGCGTGCCGGCGATGTCGGTCACGTTGATCGCCGCCGCCAGGTCCAGCCCCGGCGCGTCCAGCCCCAGACGCCGGGCGCGCAGGCGGATCTGGTCCACCGCCTCCTCGCCCGAGATGTACATGACCCGCCGGCCGCTGCCGGCCAGCGCGCAGGCCGCCTGCAGCAGCAGCGTCGATTTGCCGATGCCCGGATCGCCGCCCACCAGCACCACCGAGGCCGGGACCAGGCCGCCGCCCAGCACCCGGTCCAGCTCGCCGATGCGGGTGCCGATGCGCGGCGGCGGCTCCGCCTGGCCGTCGAGGCTGACGAAGGCGATCTTCGCCCCCCGGGCGCGGCGGGTGGCGGGTGCTCCGGTCGCCGACGGGGTCGCTTCCTCCTCGACGATGCTGTTCCATGCGCCGCAGGCCTCGCACCGGCCGGCCCATTTGGGGAAGGCCGCCCCGCAGGACTGGCAGACATATCGGGGCGACGACGGACGACGGGCCAAGCGACGTAACTCCGGAAAACGGACGGGGCGGCGCGCGTGCTAGCGACGCAGTTCCATGCTGATCGGCCCTTCGCGCCGGCCATGCGTGAACTGGTCCACCATGGGGTTGCCGCTGTCCAGCAGCGCCGACGCCGGCCCCTGCCAGATCAGCTTGCCCTGATATAGCATGGCCGCCCGGTCGCCAATCCGCCGGGCCGAGGCCATGTCGTGGGTGATGGCGATGGCGGTCGAACCCAGCCGGCGCACGCAATCGACGATCAGCCCGTCGATCACCGCCCCCATGATCGGGTCCAGCCCGGTGGTCGGTTCGTCGAAGAACAGGATGTCCGGCTGCGACGCGATGGCGCGGGCCAGGCCGACGCGCTTCTGCATGCCGCCCGACAGTTCGGAGGGGTACAGCGCGCCGACCGAGGGGTCCAGCCCCACCTGTTCCAGCACCCGGCCGGCATGGGCGCGGGCCTCGGCGCGGGGCATGCGCGCGCCGTGCCGACGCCCGGCCGCCATCAGGCCGAAGGCCACGTTTTCCCAGACGCTGAGGCTGTCGAACAGGGCGCCGTTCTGGAACAGCATGCCGATCTTCTCGATCGCGCCTTCGCGCCGGCGCGCGGGCAGGGTCAGGATGTCCACGCCGTCGATCTCGATCGACCCGGAATCGGGCGCGATCAGGCCCAGGATGCAGCGCAGCAGCACCGATTTGCCGCTGCCCGACCCGCCGATGACGACGCACGACGTCCCCGGCATGACGTCGAGGTCGATCCCGTCGAGCACCCTTTTGGAGCCGAAGGATTTGGTCAGGCCGCGAATGCGGATCTTGGGTGTTGCGTCCGTCATTGCGAGAAGAACACGTCGGTCAGCAGGTAATCGAACGCCAGCAGCAGGATCGAGGCCCCCACCACGGCCGAGGTCGTGGCCGCCCCCACCCCTTCCGCGCCGCCGCGGCTGTGATAGCCGTGATAGCAGCCCATCAGCGCGATCAGGAACCCGAAGACCGCCGCCTTGGCCAGCCCCACGGTGATGTCGATCGGTTTCACCGTCGTCAGGGTCGCGGCGATATAGGCCGGGGCCGAGAAATCGAGCTTGACGACCGACACCGTGAACCCGCCCATCACGCCCAGGATGTCGGCCACCAGCACCAGGAACGGCAGCGCCAGCGTCCCGGCCAGCAGCCGGGGCGTCACCAGGTATTTCACCGGATTGGTCGAAAGCGTGGTCAGGGCGTCCACCTGGTCGGTCACGCGCATCGTCCCGATTTCCGCCGCCATCGCGGCGCCGACGCGGCCCGCCACCATCAACCCGGCCAGCACGGGGCCGAGTTCGCGGGTGACCGACAGCACCACGATCCCGGCGATCGCGCTTTGCACATGGTACTGGGCGAAGCCGGTATAGGATTGCAGGGCGATGACCCCGCCCGAGAACAGCGCCGTCAGCGCCACCACGGGCAGCGAGAAGAATCCGATCTCGACCAGCGAGCCCAGGAAGATCCGCCAGTAGAAGGGCGGGCGAACCAGGTGCGACAGGCCGGCCAGGCCGAACAGCGCCATGGCCCCGGCCGTCCGGACCAGATTCAGCGCCGCGCGGCCCAGCGCCGCGATGAAATCGAGAATGGCGTTCACGAGAGACGCCGCAGGCCGTCCGGGCAGGTCGATCCGGGGTGGGCACGTCTGGCAGGTCGATAAGGCATGACACTGCCGTAGCGCGGGACGACGGGCACGTCAAAACAAGGACGCCCCGACCGGCGCGCAAAACGCGCCCTGAAAACAAAAAAAAAGCGGCGTCCAAAAACGCCGCCGTAGTTTAGGGAGGAAACGTCCATGAAGCGCGCGTGGGCGCCACTTCATCCCTCATCTATGGCGGGCGGACCGCCGGCGGGTCAAGCAAATTGTGCGGCGCAAAAATATGCCGCCGACGCGCCGGGACGGAGGCCGGCCCCGCGCGCCTCTGGCCAAATCCGACCCCGCGCTCCATAGTCCGGCGCAACCGGGAATGTCCCTGTCTTTTCGGGAGGATGTCCGTGCACATCGCAATGATCGGCGGAGGGTATGTCGGCCTCGTCTCCGCGGCCTGCTTCGCCGAGTTCGGCAACGACGTTTCGGTGGTCGAGATTGACCCTGCCCGGCTGGCGGCCCTGCGCGACGGCCGCATCCCCATCTACGAACCGGGGCTGGATACGCTGGTCGCCGACAATATCCGCGCCGGCCGCCTCTCCTTCGGCCATGACATCGCCGCCGCCGTCCGGGGGGCGGAGGCGATCTTCATCGCCGTCGGCACCCCGCCGCGCAACGGCGACGGCCAGGCCGACCTGACCTATGTCCACGAGGCCGCGCGGCAGATCGCCCGCGCCATGTCGGATTATGCCGTCATCGTCACCAAATCGACGGTACCGGTCGGCACCAGCCGCCGCATCGCCGAGATCATGCGCCAGACCTGCCCCGACCTGGCGTTCGACGTGGCCTCGAACCCCGAATTCCTGCGCGAGGGCAATGCGATCGGCGATTTCATGAAGCCCGACCGCGTCATCGTCGGCCTGGACGAGGACGCGCCCGACGGCGGCGCCCGCGCCCGCGCGGTGCTGGGCAGCCTCTACCGGCCGCTCTCTCTGATCGAGGCGCCGGTCCTGTTCGTGAAGCTGGAAACCGCCGAACTGACCAAGTACGCCTCCAATTCGTTCCTGGCGATGAAGATCTCGTTCATCAACGAAATGGCCGACCTGTGCGAACGCGTGGGCGCCAATGTCCACGACCTGGCGCGCGGCATGGGCCTGGACGGACGGATCGGCCGGAAATTCCTGCATCCCGGCCCAGGCTATGGCGGGTCGTGCTTCCCCAAGGACACGCTGGCCCTGACCCGCATCGCGCAGGAAGCCGGCACGCCCACGCGCCTGATCGAGGCCACGGTCGGCGTCAACGACGCGCGCAAGGTGGCGATGGCCAGCCGGATCGTCGCGGCGTGCGGCGGGTCGGTGCAGGGCAGGACCATCGCCGTGCTGGGCCTGACCTTCAAGCCCGAGACCGACGACATGCGCGAGGCCCCGTCGATCCCCATCCTGGTCCGGCTGGCCGAGCGCGGGGCCGATATCCGCGCCTTCGACCCGGTCGGGATGGCGGCCGCCCGCCCCCACCTGCCGCCCGCCATCACCTATTGCGACAGCGCGCTGGACGCGGCGCGGGGCGCCGACGTCCTGGTGGTCCTGACCGAATGGAACGCATTCCGCGCCCTGTCGCCGGTCCATCTGGCCACGGCGATGCGCGGCCGGACGATCGTCGACCTGCGGAACATCTTCGACCCCGCCGCCATGCGCGGGGCGGGCTTCACCTACAATTCGGTCGGGCGGCCCTGACGGTTCGCTACCCCGCCTCGGCGTGACGCCGGTGCCACAGGGAGCAGGCCAGCATCCCGGTAATGCCCATCATCATGACACCGACCATCGGCAGCACCGTATCCATCGGCAGGCAGCCCAGCAGCACGCCGCTGAGCGAGCCTACCGTGAACTGCGTGGTGCCCATCAGGGCCGAGGCGCTGCCGGCGTGGTGCCCATGCCGGGTGAACGCCAGCACCGTGGCGTTGGGATTGACGAAGCCCAGCGACCCGGTGACCAGGCCAATCATCACGCAGACCAGCGCCGGATGGGCCGGCCCCGCCAGTCCCGCGATCGCCAGGGCCAGGAAGGTCGTCCCGGCCAGGGTGGAGAAGCAGACCCCCCGCATCAGCAGCACATGCAGCGGCACCAGATGCACCAGCCGGGCGTTGATCTGCGCCCCGGTGATGAAAAGGGCGGCGTTCACGCCGAAGAACACGCCGAACTGGCCGGGCGTGAACCCCAGGATATGCTCGAAGACGATCGGCGCGCTGGCCAGGTAGCCGAACATCACGAAGGACGAGCACCCCAGCAGCAGCGCCGCCGACAGGAACATCGGCTCGCGCGCGATGGCGACGTAGCGCCACAGCACGTTGGAGACCGACAGCGGAATCCGCTTCTCGCGCGGCATGGTGTCCGGCAGCGTCCAGGCGACGGCGATCACGCCCAGCACGCCGTAGAGGACGGCGATCCAGAAGATCCAGCGCCAGTGGCCGAACGACAGGACGAGGCTGCCCAGGCTGGGGGCCAGGATCGGCATCAGGCCGAAGACCAGGGTCAGTTGCGACATGATGCGCGCGCCCTGCACGCCGGTGGCGATGTCGCGCACGATGGCGCGCGGCACCACGACCCCCGCCGATCCGCCCAGGGCCGCGAGGAACCGCCACAGGCAGAACAGGCGATAGTCGTGCGACATGGCGCAGCCCGCCGAGGCGATGCTGAACACCAGCAACCCGCCGATCAGCGGCACGCGCCGTCCCAGCCGGTCGGAAATCGGCCCCTGCGAGAACTGCCCCACCGCCAGCCCCGCCAGCCACGCCGCCAGGGTGATCTGCGCCGACCCCGGCCCGCCCCCCAGGTCGCGGTCGATCGCCGGAAAGGCGGGCAGGTACATGTCGGTGGCCAGCGGCCCGATCGCCGTCACCAGCCCCAGCAGGACGACATGCCACATCGGCAGGGCGCCGACGGGAATGCGGTGACGATAGGCCAGCGAGGTAGTGGTGGACGACATGGGCGGCGCCGTGAACCCGACAGGAAGGGGCATCGTATGTCCTGCTTTCCCGCCCGCCTGTCCATGCCATTCTGCGGCCCCGCCCCCCGCCGTGGGCATGGCTGCCACGCCCGGCGTTCAGGTGCGGGCGGCCATCCGCCTGCCGGTCCGGATGCTCCAGGGCACCAGCACGACCGGAATGACGATCCACAGCACATGCATCGCCCCCAGCAGCACCGGGTTGGGCCACCACAGCACCACCGTCAGCCGCGCCGCGGCCTCGCCCAGCAATATCGCCGCCCAGGCCAGGGTCAGCAGCCGCATGAAGCGGCGAAAGGGCGGAAAGGCCCACCGGCCCTCGAACGCCGCCATCCGCTCGGGCGTCGTCCCTACCGTGGCCCGCGCCAGGTCATAGACCAGCGGGCGCCGCCGCAGCAGCGAGCCCAGGAAGACCAGCCCGATCGCCCCCGTCACCAGCGAGGATTGCGCCAGCACCAGGCCGGGCGTCGTGAACCACAGCGCGCAGGCCGCCCCCGCCAGCGTCGCCGCCAGGGCCAGCAGCGTCATCGCATCCAGGCGGCGCCGGCGCAGCACCCCCGCCAGCATCACCAGCAGCATCGCGCCCGACGCCGCCAGGCTGGCGGTCAGCGCGCCATAGCCCAGACGGCCCGCCCCGGTCACGATGCCCCACGGCAGCATGACGTTCAGCGCGATTTCCCGCGCCAGTCCGCCGGTTGTCAGGCTGATGCCCGGCAAGGCGGCGGATGGGGCGGAAACAGGGGTCGGGTCCTGCACGATCATGGAATGCCCTTTCGCGATACCCGTCCGGTGGCGGGGTGACGGGACGATTCCACATCAATCTTTACATTGTAAAGATAAAAGATCCGGGCTAGGCTGGCCGCCATGTCCAGACCCCCCTATCACCACGGCAATCTGCGCGCGGCCGTGCTGGAGGCCGCCGAGCGCCTGCTGGACCAGGGCGGGCCGTCCGCCCTGTCGCTGCGCGCCATCGCGCGGGAAGCCGGGGTATCCGCGACCGCCCCGGCCCATCATTTCGGCGATCTGTCCGGCCTGCTGAGCGATCTGGCGGCCATCGGCTTCCAGCGCCTGGTCGAGACGATGCGCCGCGCCGCGACCGACCCCGCGCCCCGCGCGCCGGTCCACGCCTATGTCCGCTTCGCGCAGGACAATCCGGGGCTGTATACGCTGATGTTCCGGTCCGACCGGCTGGATTACCGCCGGGAGTCGCTGGCCGCCGCGTCGCAGGCCTCGTGGGCGGTGCTGCTGCGCTCGGTCGGGTCGGAGGCGCGGATGCCGGCCGAATCCGATCTGGCGACCCTGGGCCAGGTCACCTTTCGCTGGTCGCTGCTGCATGGCTTCTGCACCCTGCTGCTGGACGGGCAGCTTCGGCCCCTGCTGGCCAATCCCGCCTGCAACGGCGACCCGCATGTGCTGCTGGACGTGATGGTCCCGCCGCCCGCGCCGGTCAGGCCGGGACCGGTTCCGATACCGACGCGCCCGCCATCGCCATGACCCGCACCGGGATCGACTTCGCCGCCGGGGTGCCGCTGATCTCGTCGAAATGGTCCAGCGGCAGCAGGGGATTGAGTTCGGGGTAATAGCCCGCCACCGACCCGCGCGGCAGGGAATAGGGCAGCGCGCACAGATCGGCCACCCGCCGCACCACGCCGTCGTCCGACAGGGTTTCCACCACCACCAGGGCTTCGGGGGCGATGGCGCGATCACGCATGTCGTCCGCGTTCATCAGCAGCACCATGCGGGTGTCGTACACCCCGCGATAGCGGTCGGTATTGCTGTAGATGGTGGTGTTGTACTGGTCGTGCGAACGCACCGTGGCCAGGCGCAACATGGCGGGGTCGGCCACCGGCGGGTCCATCGCCAGCCCGGCGAACGGCAGGAAATTGGCCTTGCCCGTCGGGGTCCGCCATTCGCGATGGCGCGGCGGGTTGTACAGGTGGAAGCCCTTGGGTTCGCGGATGCGGTCGTTGAAGCCCGCGAAATCGGGATAGACCTCGGCGATCTTGTCGCGGATCAGGTTGTAATCGTCGATATAGGTCCCCCACGGCACCACGCTGTCGGGCAGCGTCGCCTTCGCCATCCGGCAGACGATCTCGATTTCCGACAGCAGGTGGGGGCTGGCGGGTTCCAGCACCCCGCGCGACGCGCCGACATTGGACATCGCATCCTCGATCGTCACGAATTGCGGGCCGCTGGCCTGCGTATCGATTTCCGACCGGGCGATCACCGGCAGGATCAGCGCCTGCCGCCCATGGACCAGATGCCCGCGATTCAGCTTGGTCGCGATGCCCACCGTCAGGTCCAGCCCCGCCATCGCCCGGTAGGCGATGGGCGTGTCGGGGATGGCGTGGATGAAATTGCCGCCCATGCCGATGAAGACGCGCGCGCGCCCGTCGATCATCGCCTTCACGGACTCGACGACATGATGGCCGTGCTCGCTCGGCGGGGTGAAGCCGAAGGCGGCCTGCAAGCGGGCCAGATAGGCGGCGGTGGGCTTTTCGTCGATGCCCACGGTCCGGTCGCCCTGGACGTTGGAATGGCCGCGCACCGGGCAGATCCCGGCCCCCTTCTTGCCGAAATTCCCCTTCATCATCAGAAGGTTGGCAATCTGCTGGATGGCGCGTGCGCCCTGCCGGTGCTGGGTGATGCCCATGCCGTAGCAGATGATGCTGGCGTTCGCGCGGGCATAGATGGCCGCAATACGGCGGATCTGCGCTTCCTCCAGCCCCGATACGGCGACGATGTCGGCCCAACCGGTCGCCCGCGCGTCCTGCGCCACCTCGTCGAAACCATGGGTGTGGGTGGCGATGAAATCGGCGTCCAGCACGCGCGGCGCGCCGGCCGCCCGGGCCGCGTCGTCCAGTTCCAGCAGCGTCTTCATCATGCCCTTGATGACGGCGATGTCGCCGCCGATCCGGACCTGGCAGAATTCGCTGGCGATCTCGGTGGAGCCGAAAGTGGCCATCTTCACCGGGTCCTGCGGCTCGGTGAAGCGCATCAGCGCGCGTTCGGGCATGGGGTTGATGACGACGATCGGCACCCCGCGCTTGCGGGCGTGAACCAGCTCGCTCATCATCCGGGGGCTGTTGGTACCGGTATTCTGGCCGATGATGAAGATCGCCTCGGTGCTGGCGAAATCGCTGATGACCACCGTGCCCTTGCCGATGCCGATGGACGGCGGCAGGCCCCGGCTGGACGGTTCGTGGCACATGTTCGAGCAGTCGGGGAAATTGTTGGTCCCGAATTCCCGCACGAACACCGAATAGAGGAACGCGGCCTCGTTCGACGTGCGGCCCGACGTATAGAATTCCGCCTGGTCGGGGTGGTCCAGCGCCCGCAGCGCATCGCCGATCAGCGCGAACGCCGCATCCCACGAACAGGGCACGTAATGGTCGGTGGCCGCGTCATAGCGCATCGGCTCGGTCAGGCGGCCCTGTTCTTCCAGCCAGTAATCGCTGCGCCCCATCAGGTCGGTGACGGTGTGGGCGGCGAAGAAGTCACGCCCGATCCGCCGCTTCGTGGCCTCCACCGCCAGCGCCTTGGCCCCGTTCTCGCAGAATTCCAGCGTCTTTTCCCGGTCGGGGTTGGGCCAGGCGCAACTGGGGCATTTGAACCCGTCGGGATGGTTCATCGACAGCAGCGCGCGCGAGCCGGTGGTAATCACGCTCTGCTCCAGCAGGGCCTTGGCCGTGGCCTTCGCCGCCCCCCATCCGCCGGCGGGATGGGTATAGGGCCGGAACTTCACCTGTTCGGACATGCTGCCTCGCCGGGGTCATCGTCAGCCGGCCGTGTCGATCCGGCCAGGATGGGTGAATATCATCTGCGCGTCGCGTCGCGCCAGCGCAACCAGCGTCAGCCCGGCCTCCTGCGCCATGTCGACCGCGCGGACAGTGGGCGCGGAAATCGCGACAAGGGCCGGAATCCCGGCCATCGCCGCCTTCTGCACCATCTCGTACGAACACCGGCTTGTGATGAGGCAGAACCCGTTCGCGAAACCGCCTTCCAGCGTGTCGCCTCCCAGCCCGGCGCCAATCAGCTTGTCCAGCGCGTTGTGGCGGCCGACGTCCTCGCGCACCAGTCGCAGCGCGCCGTCCACGTCCGACCATGCCGCGCCGTGGACCATATGCACCACCGCGTTCAGCACCTGCCGCCCCGCCAGGGCGTCCAGCGCGCGGCGGATCGCCGACAGCGCCAGGCGCGGCCCGGCCGCCACGCGCGGCGGGGCCGGGTCCAGCGCCGCCAGGTCCTCGACCCCGCAGACGCCGCACCCGGTGCGGCCGGTCACGCGCCGGCGCCGCGCCAGCAGGCGCGCGAAATCCTCGCCGGGGATCCGCAGCCCGATCTCCACCCCGCGCGGCCCGACATCGACCCGCAGGTCGCGGATCGCGGCGGCCGAGGACACGATCCCCTCGGTCAGCGAGAAACCGATGGCGAAATCCTGAAAATCGGCGGGGGTCGCCATCATCACCGCGTGCGGCACGCCGTTGTAGGCCAGCGCCACCGGCACCTCCTCGGCCAGCGCCAGCGCGCGGTCCCCGGCCCCGTCCGGCCCCAGCCATCGGGCGACATGCCGCCGCCAGCACCCGTCGGTGCTCATGCGCGCGGGGCGTGGCGGTTGGATTGGCGGCCGGGACCCGCTATGTCAGCGCACATGATCGTCACCCTGCAAAGGTCAGCCCGATGAGTGATACTCCCCCAGACCGCCTGTCCGCCAACCCCGAAAGCCCGTTTCACGACGCGGCCCTGCTGGAACGCGGGATCGGCGTCCGCTTCAAGGGCATCGAGAAGACGAATGTCGAGGAATATTGCATCAGCGAGGGCTGGGTCCGCCTGGCGGTCGGCAAGACGACCGACCGGCGCGGCAATCCCATGACCATGAAGCTGCAAGGCCCGGTCGAGGTCTGGTTCAAGGCCTGACCTGTATCAAGGACCGGGCCGCCCCGGGCTGTAGTCTGCCCCTGAAAGCAGCCGACCCCGCGCGGGTCCCGGTCCCCAACGATCTCAATCAAGGAGCGTGTCCCATGGTTTCGACTCAGCCGGATATCCCGGACACCGACCGCTTTACGGTCGTCATCGTCGGCGGCGGGGCGGCGGGCATCACCGTCGCGTCGCAGTTGAAGCGCAAGCGGCCCAACCTGTCGATCGCGATCATCGACCCCGCCACCACCCATGCCTACCAGCCCGGCTGGACACTGGTGGGCGCGGGCGTGATGAAGCTGAAGGACACGCTGCGGCAGGAAGGCGGGCTGATCCCCAAGGGCGTGCGCTGGCTGCGCGCCGCCGTCGCGTCCTTCACGCCCGAGGAAAACACCGTCACCCTGGCCGATGGACGGCGGATCGCCTATCGCCGCCTGATCGTCTGCCCCGGCCTGCAGCTCGACTGGTCGAAGATCGCCGGGCTGGAGGAAACGCTGGGCCGCAACGGGGTATGCAGCAATTATTCCCGCGAGTCGGTCGAATATACCTGGTCGTGCATCCAGTCGCTGTCGGGCGGGACCGCCCTGTTCACCCAGCCGGCGATGCCGATCAAATGCGCCGGCGCCCCGCAGAAGATCGTCTATCTGGCCTCGGACCACTGGCGCAAGAGCGGCGTGCTCAACCGCATGAAGGTCGAGTTCTGCCTGGCGGGGGACGCCCTGTTCGGCGTGAAATACTTCGTGCCGTCGCTGCAGGACGCGATCGACTATTACGGTGTCGATCTGCATTACAAACATAACCTGGTCGCGGTGGACGGGCCGAACCGCACGGCGACCTTCGCCGTCACCGGCCCGGACGGCAGCAGCACCACCGTCACCCGCAGCTTCGACATGCTGCACGTCACCCCGCCGCAGAGCGCCCCGGATTTCGTCAAGGCCAGCCCGCTGGCCAATGGCGGCGGCTGGCTGGACGTCGATCCCGCGACGCTGCGCCACGTGCGCTTCGACACCGTGTTCGGCCTGGGCGACGTGGCCGGCACCACCAATGCCAAGACCGCCGCCGCCGTCCGCGCGCAGGCCCCGGTGGTGGTGGCGAACGTGCTGGCGTCGCTGGACGGACGGCCGCTGGACAAGACCTATGACGGGTATGGCGCCTGCCCGCTGACGGTGTCCTACGGGCGGGTGGTGCTGGCGGAATTCCTGTATGGCGGCGTGCCCGCCCCCAGCTTCCATTACGACCAGCGCAAGCCCAGCCGCTTCGCCTGGTTCCTCAAGACCCAGGTCTTCCCCCGGCTGTACTGGAACATGATGCTGCCCGGCCGCGACGTGAGCGTGCCGCACAAGCCGCTCGACATCGGCTGACGGGCCAGGGAAGGTCGGGCGCTGCCCGAACCCGGCAAGGGCCTCGGCCCTTGCCTCCCGTTCGTTTTATAAAGCCCGAGGCCCTAGCGATCGTCGATCGCCCGCTTGGGCAGCAGGGCCGGTACGAAGATCAGGGTCGCCAGCAGCGTGCAGCTCAGCGACAGCAGCAGCAGCCGGCCCATGCTGGCCGTCCCCGGATGATGCGACGCGGCCAGCGAGCCGAACGCCGTGCCCGTGGTCAGCGCCGAGAACAGGACCGCCCGCGCCGTGGGGCTGGACAGCGGCGCGCGCACCCCGGCCCGCCAGTTCATCACGAAATAGATGTTGAACGACACGCCGACGCCCAGCAGCAGCGGCAGCGCGATGATGTTGGCGAAATTGAGCTGTTCCGGCACCAGGACGATCAGGATGACCGTCATCAGCGCCGACAGCAGCAGCGGCGCCAGCACCAGCGCCATGTCCAGCAGCCGCCGCAGCGCCACCAGCAGGATCACCGCGATCATGACGATGGCCGACAGCGCGGCGAAGACGAACGCATGGACCATGGTCGTCGCGCTTTCGACCACCTCGATCGCATCGCCACCGGCGTCGGGGGCGATGCCGCGGATCTGCGCGACATAGGCGTGCAGGTCGGCGTTGCCGACCATTTCGCGTTTCGGATGGATTTCCACCAGCGCGCGGCCGTCGGGCAGCAGGTACTCCTGGCGGATCGAGGGGGGCACGTCGGCGATCGTGACCGGCTGCGCCGCCAGCATCTGGCGCAGCTGGTCCAGTTGCGCGGGCAGGAAGCGCACCAGCGCCACGTTGGCCGCCATCAGCACCGGGTCGGGCGCGTGTGACAGGCGGTCCAGCGCCGACTGGATGCGGCGCAGCGGATCGCCCGGGGGCAGCTTGTCCAGCACCCCACCGAGGTCCCGCGCCGTCCTGGCCGCCGACGCGCGCAGGGCGGCAGCGTCCGGCGCGGGCTTCGGGGTGGGGACGATCAGGGTCGGCAGCAGGATCGACGCCGAATCCTGGATCATCGCCAGCTTCGCCGGCTGGTCCTCCGGCACCATCGACCCCAGCCACATCGCATCGTCCACCAGCGGCAGGTGCGACAGGCGACTGGCCAGGATTTCGGCCTGCTTCAGGTCCGGAGCCAGCACCTGCGCCCCGTAGGGCGAGGATTGCGGGTCGGTCATCAACTGGCGCAGCACCTGCATCCCTTCGGATTTCGGGTCCTTGGTGTGCAGCGGATCGGCATCGAAGGTCAGGACCGGGATCAGCACCGCGCCCAGGACCGCCAGGAAGGTGAAGACGCTGAGGATCGGCACGCGATAGACCCGCACGGCGCGATCGGCCGGGCGGGCGACGGCGAAGCCCGTCGCCGGGTGGTCCAGCGACGGGCGGAACAGCCGCAGCAGCGCCGGCAGCAGCGTCAGCGTGCAGACAAACGCGATCAGCATGCCGAAGCCCGCGATCAGGCCCAGTTGCGCCACGCCGACGAAGGCGGTGGGGGTGAACGCCAGGAAGCCCGCCATCGTCGCCAGCGAGGCGACCAGGATCTGGTGCCCGGTTTCGTCGCCGGTGCGCGCCAGCGCGTCATGCAGCCCCGGCAGGCCGCCGCAGGACAGGCGCTGCGCGCGGAAGCGCACGGAAAACTGGATGGCGAAATCCACCGCGATGCCGACGAACAGCACCGCGAAGGCCACGGAAATCAGGTTCAGCGTCCCCACGGCCAGCGCCGCGAAACCGGTGGTCAGCAGCAGCCCCGCCACCAGCGTGATGACGATGGGCACGATGATGCGCCAGGTCCGCACCGCCAGGAACAGCCACAGCGTGACCAGCGCCAGCGACCCCAGCAGGCCCGCGACCATGCCCTGCGCGACGGTGGCGAATTCCTCGTCATTGATCTGCACGTCGCCGGTCAGATGGACGCGCGCATGGCCCGACCGCACGAATTCCAGGCCGGCGATGGCCCGGCGCATGGCGTCGCTGGCGGCCCCGCCCGGCTGGAAGGACCCATAGTCCAGCCGGGGCCGGGTGACCACGAACTGGAATTTCCCGCCCAGGTCGGCCAGGTCGCTGGCCAGCATCCGTTCCCATGACAGGGGCTGGGCGTGGCCGTCCGCCGCCTGCTCCAGCGTGGTGGCGAAGGCGTTCAGCGCCGGCTGGAAATTCTTGAGGTCCGCCTGGCCCTGCGACACGCCCAGCGCGATCAGCGACAGCGCGTCGAACAGGCCCCGCCCGGACGGATCGGCCGCGAGCCCGCCGAGGAAGGGCTGCGCCGTCACGGTGGTGTCCAGCACCGAGGCCAGGGTCTTGTTGTCCAGGAACATCAGCCCGTTGCGGACCAGGTACGGGTCCTGCTGGGGCAGCTCGACCGACTGGAAATGCGCCGTGTCGCCGCGCAGCCTGTCCGCCAGTTCGCGCGCGGTCACCTGCGCCTCTTCCGGCAGGTCGGCGTCGATCACCGCCACCAGGCGGTCCTGGTTCTGCGGGAACAGGCGCGCCAGCTCGTCCGACCGCTTCTTCCAGGGCAGGCTGGCCGAAAACATCGTGCCGGTGTCCGTCGTGACATCCAGCCGTTTCATGCTGCATGCCACGGCGCCCCCCACCAGGATCACGAACAGCAGCAGCACGAGCACGGCGCGATGGGAACAGACCGCCACGAGGCGACCGATCGGAAGGGACTGCATGATGCGTAATTCGGCCCTTGAGAAGCTGACGGCGGAAACGGAGGAAGGAAAACTGGCGCAGGATGCCGGCGGGCAGGACACCCGGTGACGCGGCATCGTTTGACCCAGGATGCGGTGCGGATGCAAGACGCATGTTCGGCCATCAGCCCGGCGGCCTGCGCGCCGAACCCGGCCAGGGCCACGGCCCTTGCATCCCATTCATTTCATAAAATCCTGGGTTTCCAATGGGCAAAGCCCCTGAATCGGGTCAGGACCCGGACAGGCCCACCCCGGGCTCCAGCCCCGGCTTGTGGCCGGGCCGCCAGTGGATTTCCATCCATTGCCAGCCTGCCAGCGACGGCAGGCCCCAGGCGATCTCGCGCAGGCGCTTGATGAGCGACAGGCCGATCGAGACGGCCGGCGGCAGGCCGAACAGGCTGCCGATGATGACGAACCCGCCCTCGGACACGCCCAGGGCGCCGGGGATGGCAAACCCCGCCGATTTCGCCGCCTGCCCCACGCTTTCGATCACGAAGCCGCTGGCCAGCGACCGGTCCTGGCCCATGAAATGCAGGATGAGGCAGACCTCGACCGCGCCCAGCGACCATCCCGCCAGTTGCAGCCCCCCGGCACGCAACGACCGGCCGGGCGCCTTGTACAGGCCCAGGATCTCGGCATGCAGGCCGCGTATGCCGTCCACGCCGCTCCATCCCAGATGGGCGGCGATGCGGATCAGCAGCCTCTCGACGATCGAGATCGCGCCCAGGCACTGGCTGCCCAGGAACACCGCGCCCAGCAGCAGCGCGACGCCGGCGCTTTCGACCAGTTCGTCGGTGAGGGCCGAACGTTTCACCAGGACCAGCAGGATGCCCAGGCCGGCCAGCGTGAACACCACCTGGCTGAGCAGTTCGATCGTCAGGTCGCAGATCGTCGCGGCGGCGGCCCGGCGCAGCCCGGCTCCCCGGCGGGCCAGCAGGCGGGCCGACACGACCTCGCCCCCCACCTGGGCCACCGGCAGCAGATTGTTCACTCCCTCGCGCACGCAGCGCAGGGCGACCCAGTCGCGCAACGGCAGCGCCGGGGCGTCGTGCCCCGCGATGGTGCGCCACGACGCGGCCGCCAGCAGCACCTGCACGGCGTGGAACAGGATGGCCGCCACGATGCCCCATCCGCCCTGCGCGACAAGTCCCAGGATCGCGTGAAACCCGAACCGCGACAGCAGCCAGATCGTCAGCGCCATGCCGAACAGCCCGGCCGTGAACGTAACCAGCCTCATCCCATGCCCCCGCGCCGGCCGGGTCGCCGTCCGGGCGACGGCGGCGGTCGGCGGGTCGAGCGTATCAGCCCTTGATTTTCTGTATCAAGGCCAGACTTTCGACGCAGGCGGCGGCAGCCTCGCGACCCTTGTTATGTTCATCCGCGCCCGAGCGCACGCGGGCCTGTTCGTCGGTGTAGGTGGTCAGCACGCCGAACGCGACCGGGACTTCGGTGGCCAGCGACGCCTGCATCAGGCCCATGGCGGCCCCCAGGCTGATGAATTCGAAATGCGCCGTGTCGCCCTTGATGACGCAGCCCAGGCAGATCACCCCGTCATAGCGCCCGGTGCGGGCCAGCGTCTGCGCCAGCAGCGGCAGTTCGTAGGCGCCGGGGGCATAGAGCACGTCGCCCTCGGCCACCGTGATGTCGTGTTCGCGCAGCCAGTCCAGCGCCCCGTCGCGCAGGCCGTGGGTCACGGGTTCGTTGAAACGGCTGACCACGATCGCCAGGCGCGGCGGACGCACGAACGTCAGGTCCGGGGCGGGGGACGGGGTATGGGTGCTCATGTCAGGGTCTTTCCGGTCATATTATTCGGCCGCCGTGCTGAGGGCGGTGCACAGCTGATGGCCCATGCGCGTGCGCTTGGCGTCCAGATAGGCGCGGTTGAACGGGTTGGGCGGGATTTCCAGCCCGATCCGGCTGCGGACGGCGAAGCCATGCCGTTCCACCGCCACGATCTTGGCCGGGTTGTTGGTCATCAGGTCCAGCGTCCTGACCCCCAGCGCCCGCAGGATCGCCGCCGCCGCCGTCCAGTCGCGGGCGTCGGTCTCGAACCCCAGACGGTGGTTGGCGTCCACCGTGTCGAATCCCTTGTCCTGCAAGGCGTAGGCGCGGATCTTGTTCGCAAGCCCGATCCCCCGCCCCTCATGCCCGCGCAGGTACAGCAGCACGCCGCTGTCGGCCGCGCCGATGCGGTGCAGCGCGGTCTGGAGCTGCGCCCCGCAATCGCAGCGCAGCGAGCCCAGCGCGTCGCCCGTCACGCATTCGGAATGCAGCCGCACCAGCGGCACCGCGCCGGCCCGGCCCGGATCGCCCTTGACCAGGGCCACATGTTCGGTCCCGTCGGAGGCGCGGAAGGCGTGGATCACCAGATCCTCGCCGCCATAGCTGCTGGGCAGCGCGGCCTGGGCCACCTTCTCGATCCGCCCTTCCGGGTCGGCCGGCGTCGCGGCGCGGCGCTCCAGCCAGCCGACCAGTTCGGCGATCGACAGGAGGGGCAGGCCATGCCGCGCGGCATAGGGGCGCAGGTCGTCCATCCGCGCCATCGACCCGTCCTCGTTCATGATCTCGCAGATCACCGCCGCCGGCGCCCGGCCCGCCAGGCGCGCCAGTTCGATCGAGGCCTCGGTATGGCCGTTGCGCGCCAGCACGCCGCCGGGGACGGCGCGCAGCGGAAAGACATGGCCGGGCGACACCAGGTCGGCCGGGCCGGCGTCCACCGCCACGGCGGCCTGGATGGTGCGGGCGCGGTCGGCGGCGGAAATGCCGGTGTCCACGCCCTCGCGCGCCTCGATCGAGACGGTGAACGCGGTTTCGCGCGGGCAGGTGTTCACCTGCGTCATCATCGACAGGCCCAGGCGATCCACCTGTTCGGCCTCCAGCGGCAGGCAGACCAGGCCGCGCCCGTGGGTGACCATGAAGTTGATCGCCTGCGGCGTGACCAGGTCGGCGGCCATGACCAGGTCGCCCTCGTTCTCGCGATCCTCGTCATCGACCAGAACCACCATGCCGCCCGCGCGGATCGCCGCGATCGCGGCTTCCAGCGCGGGGCTCATCACCGGTACTGACATAGGGTCTCCACATATTTCGCGATCACGTCGACCTCGACATTCACGGCGTCGCCCGGCGCCATGGCGCCCAGGGTGGTGTGCGTCCAGGTATGGGGGATAATCATCAGGGCGACGGCGAAGGCGTCGGGGCCGGCGTCCCCGGCCCCGACCTCGCCGATCTCGTTCAGGGTCAGGCTGATGCCGTCCAGCGTGATCGACCCCTTTTCCACCAGATAGCGACGCAGGCTCGCGGGGACGCCGAAGACGACGCGCCGCGCCTCGCCCGCCCGCTCGGCCGACAGCAGGCACGCGGTGCCGTCCACATGGCCCTGCACGATATGGCCGGACAGACGGGTGGCCGGCGTGACCGCGCGTTCCAGATTGACGCGGCTGCCCTCGGCCAGCCGGCCCAGCGTCGTGCGGTCCAGCGTTTCCGCGCTGATGAAGAACGCCGCGTTCCCCGTCGCATCATAGTCGGTGACGGTCAGGCACACGCCGTTGACCGCGACGCTCTCCCCCATCGACAGATCGCCGATGCCCGTCGCCACCGCGATACGCAGCGACCGGTCCCCACGGGTGGCGGCCGTGACGGTGCCCAGATGTTCTATGATGCCGGAAAACATGCTTCCTCCCTTGGCGCGGCCAGGCCGGGGACCAGGCGCAGCGGCGTGTCCGTCCCGTTCCTGACCGCGATATCCATCCGTTCGCGCCCCGCCGGCGTAACCCCGATGGTCAGCCAGTCGTCCCAGATCCCCTCCGCCCGCATCGCATCCAGCAGGGCCGGCCCGGCCTCGACCAGCGCCCACAGCGCCCCGGCCTCGCCCAGCAGCGCGGGGACCCGCGCGATATCGTCACAGCTCCGCACATCGAACCCCCGGGCCGTGGCCGCCGCGCGCCAGTCGTCCGGCAGGCGTCCCCGCCGGTCGCACACCACCAGCAGGCGCCCGGCGCGGCCCGCGTGGTCGGGCACCCGGCGCACATCCAGCCCTGGCCGATCGGCCAGCACGGTGCCGATGCCGGTCACCACCGCGTCGGTCGCCCGGCGCAGGCGGTGCGCCACGTCCAGCGCGCCATCGGAGGTAAAGGTCGTCCGTCCCGCCGGCGGGATCATGGAGCCGTCGGCCGCGACGGCCTGCTTGACCGTCATCCACGCCCGGCCGGTGCGCGACCAGTGGACGAAGGGGGCGATCAGCGCCCGGCAGTCGGCGGCCAATGCGGCAGCATCGGAATCAGGCAGGTCCGCCAGCATGCGGACATCGCATCCGGCCGCGCGCAGGCGCGCGGCGCCTCCGCCGGCGACACGGGGGTTGGGATCGGCGGCCCCGACCCACACCGCGCGGATGGGCGAGGCCAGGATCGCCTCGGAACAGGGGCCGGTGCGGCCGGTGTGGTTGCAGGGTTCCAGGGTGACGACGGCCGTCGCCGCGCGGTCGATCAGCCCCTGCCGCGCGCAGGTCCGCAGGGCCAGGGCCTCGGCATGCGGGGCGCCGGCGCGGTGATGGGCGGCAACGGTCAGGATTTCGCCCTGGGCATCCAGGATGGCGCAGCCGACGGGGGGATTGGGGGCGGTGGCGCCCATATGGCGCGACGCCTCGGCAAGCGCGGCCCGGAACGCCCGGCCGATGATGGGGGAAAGACCATCCGGATCGCAATCCGGACGACGCATCCCCGAGCTTACCGAAACCTCAGCCAAGACAAGCGGTCCCATCCTACCGGACGGACCCGGGGCGCAACAGACCACACAGCACGCGCCACCACGTGGCGCCTCCGCACAGGCCTCGTTCTCTATCATCCGGACTATACCGTCGGCCCCGGAGTCACACCGGGTCTGCTGTCCCCGTCCGGCCGGAAGGCCGTGCGGGCGCTCGCGGGCTGATGCGCCGGTCCGAAAACCGGATGCAAATACCGCCGGTGGGGACTTTCACCCCGCCCCGAGAACGTCAATAACCCGGTCACACGAACCGGAATGCGCTATTATTGGGAAGGAACGAACCAAAAAGCAAGGCTCGCGTCGCGCCTGGCGCGCGGGGCCGCGCGCGACCGGCGGGCAGCAAACCTATGGCAAGGGCTTTGACCTTGACCCACCAAAGGGCTCGGCCCTTTGGAAACCCCCGACTTTATGCATGTCGGGGTGCAAGGGCCTCGGCCCTTGACGGCTTGGATGACAAAACTACTGGGGGGATGCGCCGGTCGAATGGGTGATATGTCCTTGCGTCGCGTTTGCCCCCCGCGAGACGTCATGACCGACCGAGCTGACGTCCTCGCCGGCCCCCCGCACGGTGTTGCAGGCCGACAGTCCCGCCGACATGCCCAGCATCGCCACCGTCACCAGAACGGCGCGGCAGAGGCTGGATGTCGGAAAACGATCGTGGCTCATGGAAGCCTCCTGTACAGATTGGCATCCTCCAGAAACCCTGCGGGCGGGGCAAAGTTCCTCCCGGCCTTCCGCCTCCACTGCCCCGAACGGAGATCCATGTCCCTGACCGAACCCGCGATCATCGGCCTGTGCCTGCTGGCCCTCGCCGCCCTGTCGTTGCGCCTGGCGCGGAGGGACCGGGCGGCGCCGGGGCGGGCCGGACGTCCGGGCCACGACCTGCCGACCTGGGCCATCTGCCTGTCCATCGTCGCCACCGAGACCTCGACCCTGACCGTCATCAGCGTGCCGGGGGTGGCCTATGGCGGCGGCCTGGTGTTCGTCGGGCTGGGCCTGGGCTACGTCGCCGGGCGGATCGTCGTGGCGTGGCTGCTGCTGCCGCTGTATGCGCGCGACGGGTTTTCCAGCGCCTACCAGTATCTGGGCGAACGGTTCGGGCGCGGGATGCAGCGCCTGGCCTCGGCCGTCTTCCTGGGCACGCGGCTGCTGGCCGAGGGGGTGCGGCTGTTCGCCTCCACCCTGCCCATCTGCGCGCTGCTGGCGGCGGCGCACCTGCCGGCCGGGCCGCTGCCGGTGCTGGTCGGGCTGACGGCGCTGACCGCCGCCTATACCGCGGCCGGGGGGCTGCGGGCCGTCGTCTGGTCCGACAGCATCCAGTTCGGCCTCTATACGCTGGGGGCCGTCCTGTGCATCGGCCTGCTGCTGCCCCATGCCGACCGGGCGGCGCTGGGGGCGGCGTGGCGCGCCGGCCGTCTCGCGATCTTCCACGGCGACGACGCCATCCTGACGTCGCCCTATGCCCCGGCGACGGCGCTGGTGGGCGGGGCGATCCTGTCCATGGCCTCGCACGGGGCGGACCAGTTGATGGTCCAGCGCGTGCTGGCGGCCCGGTCGCTGCGCGCGGCGCGGATCGCCATGGTCGGCAGCGCGGTCGTCGTCACCGGCCTGTTCGGCCTGCTGTCGGCGGTGGGGGTGCTGCTGTGGGTCCGCAATGGCGGGGCGTCGCCGGCCGCGCTGGGGCTGCGTTCGCCCGACGCGCTGTTTCCCGCCTTCATCGCCCGCGACCTGCCGCCGGCCCTGTCGGCGCTGCTGATTGCGGGCATCATCAGCGCCACGATGGGATCGCTGTCCTCGGCGCTGAACGCGATGACCGGCTCGACCCTGGCGGACCTGCTGCCGGCCGCGGCATGGCGGGGGCGGATCGGGGCGGCGACGCTGTCGCGCGGCATCACCGTGCTGTGGGCGGTGCTGCTGATCGGGGCGGCGTCGTGCTTTTCGAATACCGGCCGGTCGGCCGTGGTCTTCGGCCTGTCGATCGCCGGCTATTCCTACGGCGCGCTGCTGGGCGCGTTCCTGTTCGGGCTGCTGGTGCCGGGCGCGCGGCAGCGCGACGCCGTGCCGGCCTTCGCCGGCACGCTGGCGGTCATGGCGGCGCTGATCCTGTTCGTGCATCCGGGCGGCCGCGACATCGCCTTCCCCTGGCTGGTGCCCATCGGGGTCGCCGCGACCTTCGCCATCGGGCTGGCCTGCCGGCTGCGGCCCCGCCCGGCCTTTCGCGACGCGGCGGCCCGCCCTACGCTGGATCCGACCGAGATGGAGCACGAGACACGATGAGCGGATCCAGCCGACGGACCATGCTGCGCCTGATGCTGGCCGCCGGGGGTGCCGGAATGGCGGGGGGCTGCGCGGCGGGCGTCCCTGGCCCGTTCGCCCCGGTCGACCGGCTGGTGGACCGCGCGATCGCCGACGGGCAGACCCCGGGGGCCGTCGTCGTGGTCGGCCATGGCGGGCGGATCGTCCATCACCGCGCCTACGGGCGCCGCGCCCTGGTCCCGGCGCGCGAGCCGCTGGACGAGGGCACGCTCTATGACATGGCGTCGCTGACCAAGCCGGTCGCGACCACCGTCGCGCTCATGCAGTTTTACGAGGCCGGGGCCTTCCGGCTGGACGACCCGGCGTGCCGCTACCTTCCGGACTTCGCGCGGAACGGCAAGGCGGCGATCACGATCCGCCATCTGCTGACGCATTATTCCGGCCTGCCGCCCGACCTGGACCTGTCCACGCCGTGGACCGGCCGCGACGAGGCCGCCCGCCGGGTCATGGAAACGCGCCCCGACCACCCGGCGGGCGAATGCTTCGTCTACAGCGACATCAACTTCATCACGCTCGGCCTGCTGGTGCAGCATTTCTCGCACGACACGCTGGACCATTACGTCCAGACCCGGGTGCTGGACCCGCTGGGCATGGCGCGCTCGCGCTTCCTGCCGCCGCCCGCGTGGCGGCCGTCCATCGCACCGACCCAGTTCGACGACCAGCATGTCATGCTGCGCGGCGTCGTCCACGACCCCACGTCGCGCCGCATGGGCGGAGTCGCAGGCCATGCGGGCCTGTTCTCGGACGCCGCCGACATGGCGGTCTATGCCCAGGCGCTGCTGGACCGCCGCGCCGGGCGACCCAGCGCCTATCCGCTGAAACCCGAGACCCTGATGCTGATGACCACGCCCCAGCAGCCCGCCGGCCGGCCGGATCTGCGCGGCCTGGGCTGGGATATCCACACCCATTACTCCACGCCGCGCGGCGACGTCTTCCCGGTGGGGTCGTTCGGCCACACCGGCTTCACCGGGACGTCGCTGTGGCTGGACCCCGGCAGCGACAGCTATGTGCTGATCCTGACGAACCGGGTTCATCCCGACGGCGGGCACAGCGTCGTGCGCCTGCGCCACGATGTCGCCACGGCAGCCGCGCGGGTGCTGATTCCGGGGACCTGATCCGGCGCGGTCACGGATTGTTTTCCGGCGGTTGTCCCGCCCCCCGGCATCCATGACGGATCTGCCGCGTAATGCGGCATGAGCCGGAGATCCCGCCGGGAGACCGCCCCCATGACCGCCCCCATGACCACCCCCATGGCCGTCCCTGCACCCATCCGCCATCGCGACGCAGAGGCCGGACCGTGACCCCCGACCCCGTGCAGGATCCTCCGCCCCCGCCGGGCTTCGTCCCCCTGCCCGACCTCGCCCCCGGCGGGTTCGATGCCCTGTCCGGCGGCTTCCTGGTCGCCGTCGAGGGCGGGCAGCTGGTCGGCGGATTCCGCGTCACGCCGTCCTGCTGCAATCGGGCGGGATTCTGCCACGGCGGGAAGCTGGCCAGCGTCTGCGACACCTATCTGGCGATGGCCGCCCTGTTCCGCGAGGATTTGCAGACGGGCTTCCTGCCGACGGTCTCGCTGAGCCTGGATTTCATGGCGGCGGTCCCGTGCGGGGTATGGGTGGAATTGCGGGCCGAAACACTACGCATCACGCGCAGCCTGGTCTTCGTCCAGGGGTTGGCCACCGTGGACGGCACGCCCGCCGCGCGCGCCGATGCGATCTATCACCGCCTGCCGCCGGGCGACGCCCACGGAGCGGACATCGGCGCCCTGCTGCGCGGCCTTCTGGGCCACGCCATCGCCGCCCGCGGCGGCATGGCCCCGTAACCCGAGGCCCCCTGGCCAGCCCCGGTAAAAAAAATGCGCGAAGGGGTTGTCGTTTCCCCGACACTCGGTTACACAGCGCCCCACAGCGCACCCGTAGCTCAATTGGATAGAGCACCAGACTACGAATCTGGGGGTTAGAGGTTCGAGTCCTTTCGGGTGCGCCAATTTTCCAAAATATTCGCCTGCTCACTCAGCCGGCCAGGCTGGACGCTCCAGCCCATGCAGGCCCCACGACGATGTGTGGGCTGCGCCGGCACGGCCCCGCACGCGCTCATGAATTGCCCCAGCGGACGCAGTCGATGACCGTGACCCGATCCATCCGGGCCATTCATGCGGCAATTTTTTCCAATAGCGCCAGAACTATTCAAAAACAGCGGATTGTGCTTTATTGGCACTTAATTCTGTGGAACTGGAAACGCGCCTAGTGGTCGACGGATTCCTGGCGGCGATCGAGAAATGATCTAAATCAAGAATCGACCCGCTCTGTTGCATTTCGTCACGGACGGTCTTTTTGGCCTTCCTGATGGCGTATGCATCGTTATAAGGCGAGATGCAGGGCATATCGCATGGTCAAGCCGCCGGAGGATTTTTGTGCCTTTCCGCTCTAGTGTCATGACGGCATAACGACCCGCATGCAGAACATATTGGCTGGTCTGAAGGGCCTTGGGCGCAAGAGACTGGCGGCGCTGGGCATCGCGGCCGCCGTCCTTCTCTCGGCGATCGGACTTTTCGTCTTTCGGGGCAGCGCCCAGCCCATGGCCCTGCTTTACGGCGACCTCGACCTGAGCGAAGCCGCCGAAATGATCGACGATCTGGGAAAAGCCCATATCGACACGACGACCAGTTCGGACGGAACCAGCATCTACGTTCCCCGCGACAAGGTCGCCAGCGCGAGGCTGTTGCTCGCGAAGGACGGCCTCCCCAGCGGGGGGGCCGTCGGCTACGAACTGTTCGACAAGAGCGGGACGCTGACCAGCACGCAGTTCGAGCAGACGATCAACGAGACACGGGCCATGGAGGGCGAGCTTGAGCGCTCCATCCGCCTTCTCCATGGGGTGCGTAACGTCCGGGTTCACCTCGTTCTTCCGCATCGCGATCTCTTTTCGACCCAGACCAGCCCGTCTCAGGCCAGTGTCGTCCTTGACATCGGCAGGGCGGGCCGCATGGCCCCCGACGGCATCCAGGCCATTCAGAACCTGGTCGCGGCGGCTGTCCCCAGCCTGCGCCCGCAGAACATCTCGATCGTCGACACGCGGGGCGACGTCCTGCTGAAGCCCGGCGACCCGGACAGCGCCGCCGGTCAGGAATCCACGCTGGAAAAGCTGCGCCATGCCGAGGAACAGCGCCTGGCCGAGGCCGTGGAGGACATGCTGGTGCCGACGCTGGGGGCGGGGCATGTGCGTGCCCGCGCGGCGGTCACCATGGATACGGACGAAATCCACGAGACGGATGAAAGCTACGATCCGAACCAGCAGGTTCTCCGCTCGCAGCAGACCAGCTCGGACAAGAGCGTCAATACCGAGGCCAACCCGAACACCTCGGTGTCGAACAACCTGCCGAACGCCAATGCGAACCAGGACAACAGGACCGGTTCGAACGATGACCGTGAGGAAGAGACCGACAATTACGAGATCGGCAAGCGCGTCCGCGTGATAAACCAGACACGCCCGCGGCTGGCCCGGATCAGCCTTGCCGTCATGGTGGACGGGACGGTCGTCAGGGGCAGCGACAGGAAAGACGTCTGGCAGCCGCTGGACGGCGCCGAGATCGAGAGAATCACGACGCTGGCGAAAACGGCGATCGGGTATGACAAGAACCGTGGCGACGAGGTGAATGTCGTTTCGATGCGGTTCATGCCCGACGGGGGGAACGAATTCTCGACCGCGGGCGGCAGCCTGTTCGGCCGGGATACCCTCATCTATATCGCGGAATGGGTCATCCCCATCATTCTGGCGCTTGGGGCCATTTTCATGGCCGTCCGGCCGGTGCTGCGGCGTGGCGGGGGGAATATCCTTGCCCTTGCCGGCCGGTCGGCGCATGAAGGCGCCTTGGGCATGTCGCCGAACGGCACGCGCCTGGCCGGCGGCACCGCGGGCGCCCTGATTCCTTCTGACGGAACCGGAGATGGAACGATCAGGATCGAGGGCATCGAAGGAAAGCTGCGTACCGATGCGATCGCAAAAGTCGCGGATCGCATTGAAGAAAGCCCCGAGGAGAGCGTTCTGATTATTCGGAACTGGCTGGCCACACCCGAGCTCGGAAAGCAGACATGACCGAGGCCGCTACACTCCACGTCCCGTCCGGCAATCCGCCCCCCGTCACGGCGCATCTGAGCGGCCGGCAGAAGGCCGCCATCCTCATGCTTGCCGTAGGGCGCGAGAAATCGTCCAGGCTTCTGAAAATGCTGCATGAGGATGAAATCCGCGACATCTCCGTCACCATGGCGGGCCTTGGCCTTGTGCGGGCCGATCTCGTGGAATCCGTCTGTCATGAGTTCACCAGGAACTTTGAATCGGCCGACGGGCTGGTGGGCACGTACGAAACCACGGAAGAAATGCTTCGCAAGGCCCTGCCGGAAGATCAGGTCGCGAAGATCATGGACGAGATCCGCGGTCCGGCCGGCAGGACGATGTGGGACAAGCTGGGGAACGTTCAGGAAAGCGTGCTCGCCAACTATCTTCGCAACGAATATCCGCAGACGGCCGCCGTCATTCTGAGCAGGCTACAGCCCGCGCATGCCGCGCGCATTTTCGCGCTGCTTCCCGAAGACTATGCAACCGACGTCATGATGCGGGTCCTGCACATGGAAACGGTGCAGAGAGATGTTCTGGATAGCGTCGAGGCGACGCTTCGCTCGGAATTCATGTCGTCTCTCGGGCGCTCGGCCAAGCGGAACAGCTACGAGCTTCTTGCGGAAGTCTTCAATAACTTCGATCGCAAGACCGAGACGCGCCTGATGGCGTCGATGGATAAACGCAATCACGACGACATGGAGAAGGTGAAGGCGCTGATGTTCACCTTCGAGGACATCAAGCGTCTGCCGCATGAATCCCTTATGCGGATCGTCAACGAGATTGATCGCGACAAATTGCCGCTGGCCTTGAAGGGCGCCTCCGAGACGGTACGGAAAATGTTCCTGCAATGCATGTCGAAGCGCGCCGGGAGCATTCTTCTGGAAGAGATCGAGGCGCTTGGACCTGTCCGCGTCAGGGACGCCGACGCGGCACAGACCGATATCGTCGGCACCATCAAGAACATGGCGAATGCCGGCGAAATTGACCTCACCGAAAGCGGCGGCAACGACGAGATCATTCCGTGACGGCGGCGTCCGCCCCCCTCTCGTCGGCGCCCGCGCCGGTCCGGCTGGAACTTGTCGATCTGGAAGATTTCGGGGCCGCCCCCGCCGAAGCCGTGGCGGAGGCCGACGCGCCCGAGGCGGATGCCGTTCCCGATCCTGACCTTGTCACGATGACACATGCCCAGGTGGACGCCCTTCGCGAGTCTGCCTTCCGCGAGGGGCTGGAAAAAGGATCGCAGGACAAGCAGGAAGCGCTGCAGCAGCATTTCGCGGCCTGCATTTCGTCCCTGACGGCCCTCTTCAGGACGGAGAATGACCGGCGCGATCGGGTCCTGGCCGACGCCGCGAACGCCTTTCTCACGACCGTCACGGATGTCGTCGGCAGCCTGACGGCGCTCGATGGAACCGTGCTGGCGGGCATGCAGCGCGATCTTATCGCAGACGCAGCGGCCTTCGCGCAGGAATGCGATGGCGCCGTGACGATCCGATGCGGCGACGCCGACGCCCAGCGCCTCCAGGCCATCTTCAAGGAGGACGCGAGCGTCCGCATAGAGGTGGCGCAGCACGCCGGAGAGGATGCGATACGCATCACTTCGGCAGCGAACGTCATCGTTATTGATCCGGAACAGTGGCGCAAATCCGTTGCGGAGAAGATTATTGCCGCTGTTACGGCCCTCGCGCGGCAACGCGGGGAACGAAGCGTGCAGAAGGCATAGGGCAGGCGGAGAGAACCATGAGCACAGGCAACGACATCGGACTTGAGGAGTTCGCCAGCACGCCGTCGGATACGACCGGGACGGCGGGGCAGGATGGCAAGGCGGCCGGCCCTGAGCCGCGTGCCGACGGCGCAACGAGTGGAATCAGCCAGATGGAGGCGGTCTATGACATCCCGGTGAAGATCACCGCCGTCATCGGCACGGCGACGATGCCGGTCAGCCAGCTTCTCCGGCTTGGGCGCGGCGCTGTCGTGGAGCTGGACAAGAAACTGGGGGAAGCGGTGGATATCTACGCGAACAACCGGCTGATCGCCCGTGGCGAGGTGGTGGTTGTCGATGATAACCACATCGGTGTCACCATGACCGAAATCCTGTCGTCGTCCACCGTACCTGGCTAGGAATCGGCGGTGTCCGGGGCAAATGGTCTCGCAGCGCCTCTGACGGGGCCATTTGCGCGTGATCCGGGTACGATCGGCACCATGTGGCTGACGTGCCTGGTGTCGCTGGTGATCGTTGTCGCACTTATCCTGCTCAGCCGCTACGGCCTGAAAGTCCTGGACCCTTACCTGTCGCGGCGACGCCGGACGCGCAACCTTGCGGTGGTGGAAAGTCTGGCCATAGATCCGCGCCGGCGCGTCAGCCTCATAAGATGCGGCCGAAAAACGGGCCTGATCCTGACGGGCGGCGGAAATGACGTGTTCCTGGGCTGGATTGAGGATGACGGGGGCCGTCCGCCGCACGCCGTGTCCTCGGCACAGATCGATCCCGGCGATTGATACGAATAGTGGAGCTGACGCGTTGATATCTCGGTTGTCCACGGGACGGGCCGTCAGGCTCGGCGTCATTGCCGCGTGCGTGGCGGCCGTCGCCATGCTGGCGGTCATGCCGACATCCGCCCATGCCCAGTCCGTGACGCTTGATCTGGGGAAGGGCGTGGGCGACGCGGGAACGACCAGCCGCCTTGTGCAGCTGACGGCCCTCATCACGCTTCTGTCGTTTGCGCCCAGCCTGCTGGTGATGGTCACCGCCTTCACGCGGATCATCATCGTGCTGTCCCTGCTGCGCGGGGCGATCGGGGCCCAGGGAACGCCGCCCAACACGGTCCTGATCGGCCTTGGGCTGTTTCTGACGTTCTTCGTCATGCAGCCGACTCTCGAACAATCCTGGACGCATGGCATCGTTCCGATGATGGATGGCCGCGTGAGCGAAATGGACGGTCTGGCCGCGGCGGCGGAGCCTTTCCGGACGTTCATGCTTGCGAATGCGCGGCCCGCCGACATCACGACGTTCCTGCACCTGGCAAATCTGCCGCCGCCCGCGACCCCTGCCCAAACGCCATGGCGCGTGCTGATGCCGGCATTCATGATTGGCGAACTCAGCCGCGGTTTCGAGATGGGGTTCCTGCTCTACCTGCCGTTCCTGGTCATCGACCTCGTCACCTCCAGCGTCCTGATGAGCCTCGGCATGATGATGCTGCCGCCCGCCACGATCTCGCTGCCGTTCAAGCTGATTTTCTTCGTGATGGTCGACGGGTGGCAGATGGTGGCCGGAGGTCTGGTCAGAAGCTTCGGCGGCTGAGAAGCCGCCCGCACCGCCCACGGAACGCGGCGGGCAAGGCGCCCCGTGATGTCAGGATCAGAACGGCAGGACGCTGTCGAGAACCTGCTGCCCGTATCGCGGCGTCTGGAGCTTGGTCAGCTGGCCGCGCCCGCCATACGAAATCCTGGCCTCGGCGATCCTGTCGTGGGTCACCGTGTTGTCTTCCGTGATGTCCTGCGGCCTGACGACGCCGCTGACCATGAGCTGGCGGAGTTCGCCGTTAACCCTGACCTCCTGGCGCGCCACCACGACGAAATTGCCGTTCGGGAGCACCTGCGTGATCGTCCCGGCCAGCGTCAGGACGATAGCATCGCTTCTGTTGATCCTGCCCGTTGCCGTGTTGGCGCTCGCGCTGCTTGTGTTGACGGCGGATGCGCCGGTGATGTGCTGCAGCGCCGTGCCGTGAAAGCCGAACAGGGTTGGAACACCGTAATCCTCGGACCCGCTGCCGCTGGCCGTCGTGTTGTTCGTCACCGCGGCATTATCGGCGATCCCGACCTTGATGGTCAGAAGGTCACCGACCTGCGACGCCCTCTGGTCCTTGAAGAAGGCCCGGCTTCCGGGGCGCCACAGGCTGCCGACCTCGGTCGGTGGCGGCTGAAGCGGCGGCATGGGCATTGTCACGGGGCGGTAGTCGGGGGCCTGCGTCGGGTCCGACGTTGTGGTCATGCGCGGCGGGTGGCCCATCTCGCTGATTTCCGACAGGCCGGAACATCCGGACAGGCACAGCAATCCGGTCACGAGCGCACCCGGCAGGCGATATTGTGTCAAGGCAGCTCTCCAGCGCACGCGGGTTTACCGGATCGACAGGTCCGACCGCGCGTTTGCGCGGGCGGACGCGGTCAGACGCCGCAACATGTTCGGGTCCGAAGGAACGGCGCCCGACCCGGCATCGACCTCGATTTCCGAGGCATTAGCCACGCGACCGGTCACGATCATGCTGCTCGCCAGGTTGAGGGCGTGCACGTACTGGCCGCTGCCCCCGTCTTCCAGGGCCCGGCCGGTTGCCGTCAGATGAACGCCGGGGACGGTAAAGGCGATCAGGATGGGGTCTCCCTTGTGCACCAGCAGGGTCCTGTGCAGATCCCGCTCAAGCACCGGTTCGCCGGCGACGACAGGGTGCAGAAGCGTCATGCCTTCTACCTCGGCCCCATCCATGAATATTTTCGCGGTCGCGTAGCCGGTATAGGATTCGTCTATACTGACGTCGGAAGAAGAAATTACGGCCCCGGCGGCCAGCGAATGGGAAAACACCAGCACCCTGCGCGGGGCGCGCACCGTTCCGGTCAGGAGGAAGGAGTCCTGGGTTATGTCGCCGGTCGGATGGGTCCGGTAGACGGTCGCGGAGAACCGCCCGGTCCTCTGGTCCCAGTCGACGTCCGACAGGATGACCGGCTTCGGGTCGTCCGACGCCACCGTTATGGGATGGAAATCGGCAAGGTCCATCGAGACAGGACCCGGCCCGATATCGGGGAGGCTTTTCTGCACGAGGCCGGCAAAGAATTCCCGATCGAGAACACGGCCGGCCCGCGTGATCGTCGCCATCGCCGACGGCGACTGGTCCAGCCAGTCAACGCCGTACTGGTCGGCGATGGCGATCAACTGCCGGCCGCCGACATGGATGGTGGCCCCGGGTCCCGGCGCCGGGCCGATGACCTTGTCCTGCTGCGGTTCCAGATCGGCAAAGAGATCCGACAGCCGCACAACGTCGGAGGTAATCACCGTGGCGCTTCGCAGCGTCGCCGCCGAAACTGCCGCCGCGCAGAATGTCATGATGCCCGCGGCGACCGCTGCCGCGATTGCTGCGCGCACGGGCATGCTATCTCAGGTTCGTCAGGGTCTGGAGCATTTCGTCGGACGCCGTGATGACCTTGCTGTTCATTTCATAGGCGCGCTGCGCGGTAATCAGGTCCGTGATCTCGGTGACCACGTTGACGGAGGATTCCTCGATGAAGCCCTGGCGGACCGAGCCGACCCCCACGCTCTGGGGCGTGCCGGTGATCGGGTCGCCGGAGGATGTGGTCGCCGTGAACAGGTTCTGACCCATGGCGGCAAGACCGTTCTCGTTCTGGAAGGTCGATAGCTGGATCTGCCCGGCAACCTGCGCCGTCCCGTCGCCGGACACCGTGTACTGCACCTGGCCGCTCTGGTCGATGGTCACATTCTCGGCGTTGTTCGGCAGCGTAATGTTCGGGTTGAGGGGATAGCCGTCCGCGGTGACGATGGTGCCGTCCTGGGACAGCGAGAACGTCCCGTCACGGGTATAGGCGTATTCGCCGGACGGCAGCGTCACCTGGAAATAGCCGCGCCCCTCGATCGCAAGGTCGAGGGCGTTGCTGGTCTGCTCCAGCGTGCCCTGTTCGTTGATTCGGTAAATGCCGGCGGTGCGTACGCCAAGGCCGATCTGCGCGCCCGCCGGAACGAGGTCGCCGGTGTCCGAACTCATGGTCCCCGCCCGCCTGAGATCCTGGTAGATGAGGTCCTGGAACTCGGCACGACGCCGCTTGTAGCCGGTGGTCGTCATGTTGGCGATATTGTTGGAAATCGTCTCGACGTTCGTCGTCTGGGCCTGCATGCCCGTGCTGGCGATATCAAGGGAACGCATCATAGGCGGACAATCCTCCGGTGTACCTTACTTCGTGGTCATCCCACCACGCAGGCAGGCGGGCACCATGGCATGCATGGCCATGTATACCGGATGACGTCCACGCTACGCACGGCTTGCGACAGCAAGTAAGACCACGTGCACGGACATGGCAAGGTCTTTTCTGGAGAAAAGGCGGCCTTGTCGGCCTTCCTGCAATGTTCCGGCGCGCATCACATATTGCCGTCCGGATAGTGATACAATATCCTTGCGAACAGCCGGCTTGCTGCCCCTGTATTCCACAAGACCACAGTCAGGAAGCGGCTCGGCGCCGGTCTGCCTGCGCGGGCCCGAATTCCCTTCCGGAGGCAGACCTTGGACGACACGACGTATATCGCCCTGTCCCGCATTGATGTGCTGACACGCGCCCTGGACCTGACCGTCAACAATCTTGCCAATGCCAATACTGACGGGTTCAAGACGTCGAGACAGCTTTTTTCCGACTTTCTCGTTCACCAGAAGGACGTCCATGGCCTGACCGGGGGAAAGGACGAAGCGTACACCCAGGACCAGGCGACATATCAGGACTTCCTTCAGGGCGAATTGCGACAGACCGGGAACCCGACGGACCTGGCGATCAATGGCGAAGGGTACTTCTCGGTCCGGACGACGCAGGGGGTTCGGCTGACCCGCAGCGGCCAGTTCCATATCCGGTCGGATGGGACACTTACCGACGGTTCGGGAAACCCGCTTCTGGACACGAACGGCAGGAACATCGTCATCCCCCCGCAGGACCAGATCCTGTCGGTGGCGTCGGACGGAACGATCTCCACGCAAAACGGAGCCACCGCGACCGTCGGCCTCGTCACCGTCGACAACCTCAACACGCTGCAACAGGAAGGCAATTATCTGCTCAGGCCGACAACGCCCACGCATAACGTGGCCCGAAAGGAAATACGGCAGGCGATGCTGGAGTCGAGCAACGTGAATTCGGTCTCCGAGGCGACGAAAATGGTCGAGATCCAGCGTGACTACGACCTGAACTTCCAGTTGATACAGACTGAATCGACCCGCCGCCAGAATGCGATAGACAAGATCACGACCGAGCCGAGCGCCTAAACCGCCCGGATCCGCGAGGGCCGGGCGCGCGCCAGCCGCGGAATGTTAATGGCCCGAAACAGCCTTGCTTTACGTCATCTTCCGGAACTGCTAGCGTGCACGGAACCTTGTAGCCGCATTGACGCCCGGCATATATCGTGGCTGTTGCGTAGCGAATACATAGTCATGACTGCGCGGGGAAAATGAGATGGGCCTGACATCATCGCTGTCAATAGCCACCAGCGGCTTGAACGCGATCGAGTATCAGTTGGCCGTCACGTCTGAAAACGTCTCGAACTCGGGCACGACGGGCTATGTGCGCGAGAACGCCACGGTGACGATGGCGGTGGCGGGCAATGTCGGGGCCGGCGTCAAGATCGGCCGGACGGCGCTGAACGTGAACACGGCGCTGCAGTCGGCGCTCTACAGCCAGAACGCCCAGGTCGCGTCGCTCACCGCGACGAGCAACTCGCTTGCGCCGCTGTCGTCCATCCAGGGATCGACCTCGTCGGATTCCGGGAGCACCGACACGCTTTCCGACGAACTCGGCAATGTGCAGAACGCCCTGACCTCGCTGACGGCGACCCCGCTGCAAAGCGCCTCGCAGTCGCTGGTGATCTCGTCCGCGCAATCCCTGACCAGCACCATTCACACGCTTGCCGCGACCTATACGGACCAGCGCCAGGCGGCCGAGGACAACACCGTCGCGACGGTCTCCTCCATCAACTCGGGCCTGACGCAGATCGGGCAGCTCTCGACGCAGATCATGAAACTCCAGGCCCTTGGTTCGGACACGGCCAACCTCGAGAACCAGCGCCTGGAGGTCATGTCGAACCTGTCGTCCGACCTCTCGGTCACGTTTTCCGAGACGTCGAACGGGGACATGATTGTCCGCACCGCGGACGGGACCGAACTTCCGACCCGTCCCGACCAGATTGGGCAGAGCAACAGCACGGTGACCCTGCCCAGCAGCACCTGGCCATTGTCCACGTCCGACGCCACCGTCACGTCGGCGATGTACTACAAGGCCGGCGATACGAACGCGCAGATCCCCGGCATCATGCTGGCGGGCAAGGACATCACGTCGCACCTGACGGGCGGAACGCTCGGGGCGAACATCACGCTGCGTGATGTCACCTATCCGAAAATGCAGGCGCAGCTCGATTCGTTCTCCTACACGCTTGCCTCGCGGTTCAACAATGCCGGGCTTCCGCTGTTTACGGATGGCACCGGGGCGGTCCCGTTAGCGAGCGCGACCGTGCCGTTGTCGGATCCGACGACGACGCAAGAGACGCCCAATGGTCTCGTCGGCCTTTCGTCAACGATCGCCGTCAGTTCAAGTTACGCCAACGCGCCGTCGTCGCTGACGACGAACGGCGATGTAACGACCATTACAGCGGTCCTCGGCACGGCGTTCGGCACCTCCTCGGACGATGTGAGCGGGTCCGATGGGTCTCTGGCTGCTCCGTCGACCGGCCTTGGCCCGACCGGCAGCCTGTCGACCGGATATTCCGGCGCCCAGGGGCTGGTCGCCCTCGCCACGGCCCTGACCTCGGACCAGGGCGCGACCATCGGCCAGGCCAGCGACGACCTGACCTCCGTCACCTCGGTCCAGACGACATTGCAGACGGCGGTCTCCAATGCCTCGGGCGTGGACGTGAACAATGAAATGGCCAACGTCGTCGCGCTGCAGAACGCCTATGCGGCCAACGCAAAGGTTGTGACCGCTGTGCAGTCGATGTTCAGCGCATTACTTAACGCGATCGACTAGGAAGATCGGGAGAAGCTGTCATGAGCACGTCCATCGGCCAGTATGGAAACGCCGGCGCTGCCCTTATTCTCGCTGCCGGGATCAAGGAGATGACGCTGAGCCAGCAGACCCTGTCGTGGCAGCAGTCCACGAACACGCTGTCGCCGACCTACGCGGGGCTGGGCTCGACGCGTTCGTCCGCCATCAGCCTGGCGCCGAAAATCACGCAGGTCGAGACCTGGCAATCCAATGTCTCGATCGCGCAGAACGGCCTGAGCGTCACGGCGAGTGCGCTCCAGCAGCTTGTGACACAAGCCCAGGCGCTGTCCGCAAGCCTTGTGACCATCGGGGGAACGACAATGTCCACCACGGTCACGGCCGCGACATCCCAGGCCCGGAATGCGCTGACGGCATTGGCAACGACGCTCAATACCTCAAACGGCGTCGGATATGTCTTCGCCGGACAAGCTTCGACCGAACCTCCGATCAAGGATCCGACGTCGATCTCAAGCGGCACCCTTGCCACGACGATCGCCGGCATCGTCGGTTCGCTCGGGTCTTCCGAGGACCCCGCGTCCGTCATGGCGAAGGCCACCACGGCCGCGGCCGACAACACGGACAGCGTCTCGGTCTTCTCGGCGTCGCTGTCGGTTTCGGGGGATGCGGCAACCGCGCTTCAGCAGTCGGTCCTCACCGGTGACAATACCGCAACCGGGATCGGTACGGTGGCGACACAGGGAACATCCGCCACCTCCAATTCAACCGGGTCGCCGATCCGTGACCTGATGCGCGACATGATGGTCGTTTCCTCGATGAACGGCATGTCGTCTTCGACGAACGGGTTTTCGGATCTGGTCAACCAACTGCATTCGTCTCTTGAAAACACGATCAGCCAGCTTACGGACATGGAGACATCGGTCGGCGTGACGCAGAATGCGCTGACGTCCAGATCCACCCTGTTGTCGAACATGGAGACGATGTTGAAGACGGCGCTTGGGAACTCCAGGGATGCCGATATCGCCGAAGTGGCCACGCAGTCGTCCAACCTCAGCACAAGCCTCAAGGCCTCATACATCCTGGTTGCCGACATGAAGGATATGACGCTCGCAAGTTACATCTGACGGCTCCGGGCGGCGGGGTCTTCCAGACTGGCGCAGGCGGGCCGGCAGACAGGGCTTTGCATTCGCCATGCGCTATCGTATCTCTCTACGCCATCTCCAGGGTGGCGGGCGTGCCGAGGTTTTTCGGCTGAACATCTGACATCCAGTCCCGTCGTGCAGGCGCCGCACATGCGCCGCCTTCTGCCCTGACCGAAGTGCGCGTGACCACATCGCCGCCGGTTTATACCCTCGTAACAGGACCCGACATGGACAAATTCTTCATCAGCTCCGCGCAGACTCCGGAACGTGCCGAGAGGTTCCTGGCGGTCAATGCCCACGTTCCGGGACTTATGCACTCGCCTGGCGTCGATGGCAGCACGCTCGATATCAATGAGATGAAAGAAAAAGGCCTCGTGTCGGACGCGTGCCAGTTCACACGCGAGGCAATCGGATCGGGGCTTGCCCATGTCGCACTGTGGGGAAATGTCGCGCAAAGAGGCGTCCCGGCCCATATTTTTGAGGATGACGCCTTTCTCTGCCGCAATTTCGAGCAGGGAAGCGCACGGATCATCGCCAGCCTGCCAGACGATTGGGACATCATCCTGTGGGGGAGCAATTCGGACACCCCGCTTCAGTTCGAACTTCTGCCTGGAATCACGCAGTGCGTTGCGATGGTCTCTGACGAATCCGTCCGGAAAGGCATCCACGCGTTCCGCGACATGGATGTCACGTCCGTTCCGCTCAGGCTGGCCCAGACCTTCGGCCTGTGCGGCTATGCGATCTCGCCGGCCGGCGCCATGAAGTTAATCAAGAGCTGCCTTCCCCTGGCAACCGTCAATGTCTCCCACCCCTGCCTGGGTGGTCGTGTCATCGCGGCGCATTCCATCGACATCCTGATGAACCGCCATTACGCCGAGATGATGGCCTACACCAGCTTCCCGCCCCTGTGCCTGACCGACAACGTCAGGACCAACAGCCCCACCCCCTGACAGTCAGATGGCGACAAACGCGCGTTCCCAACCTCTGACCACCCGCCCGCGCTGTAGCGCGGCCTCGGCCGTGGCTGCGCTGCTCTGCGCGACTCTGGCTGGATGCGCGCCGGCACAGCCGTATCTGGACAAGGGAATGACGCTGTCGGAAGCAGGCTTCATCGCCCATCCGGCCGACACGACGGCGCGCTACGCCATGATGAACACGCTTCCGCCGGGGCAGTTGACGTACCGCCCCTCTCCGGCAGGGCCTGTCTATCTCTATGCCGATCCGATCGGCTGTGGCTGCGTCTATATGGGGTCGGCAGCAGCCTATGGATCATTCTCGGCCTGGCAGCGCACAAGCAAGGCATCAACGCCTTTGCGGACGGATGTCCGGGCGATGGCGGCGGAGAACAGGCGTGACACCGCAGCATGGGACTGGAGCGCCTGGTCACCAAACGCCGACCCTGGCGGAGACCAGCCCCGCCACGTGAGCGGCGGCTACTGGTGAGTGCGGCCTACGACGCGGGTGATGGGATCGCTTCGTAATTCTGCATTTATTACTTTCTATTTATGGAAATTTCCAGGTATTGCGGCATATATCCGGGGTCGGCGCTCTGCCGGCCAAGGATGCGTTGCGGACAGTATCTGGAAACCGTTTCAAGAGGGGATCGCCGGCGCTCCGGCGCCCGTTTCCTGCGCTCCGGCGCACGAAAACACACCGGCCTTTCCCGCCATCCGCCTCGCCGGATTTCGTGGAGCGTCTCCCTGCCTTGAGTAAGGCTGGCCCGGTGGCTAAACTGCCAACGAATATTTTATCGAACCATTCCGGAGCCATCCAGACATGAGCGAGACTGTAACCGGCGGCGCCCGCACCTCGCTGCTCGGGGGGGGCGGGAAGGAAACGGAAGCATCTCCCAAGGCCGATGGCAAGAAGCTGAAGTGGAAGCCGATCGTCGCCGGCCTTGCGGCCCTCATCCTCATCGGAGGGGGGGCTACGGTCGTGGAAAAGACAAAACTGTTCCGGGGGGCCGGCGAAAGAACCCAGGCCGCTCTGCATCCGCCCATTGTGCTTGGGATCCCGACCATCGTCTCCAACCTCGACAGCGGGGATGGGCGTCCGGTCTATGTGAAGCTGACCGCCAAGGTCGAGATACAGGGGGCGAACGACGAAGCGTCCCTGCAGAACACGGTTCCTGAAATTCAGGACATCTTCCAGACGTACCTGCATGAGACACGCCCGCAGGACATCCGCGGCGACGGCATATACCGGCTGCGCGAAGCCATAACACATCGCCTGAGAATCACTCTGTTACCCCTGCAGGTGACGAACGTGTATTTTGTCGAATTTCTCGTCCAGTAGACCGCAGGCTTCTGGAATACCGAAAAAGGCAGTCAGTTGGGAACCGGGGCGGCAGACGACATGCAGGATGAAAACGACACGACGGAAGGCGCCGGGCACCACGAGGCAGTCGCCGAAGCACACCCCGAGGCGCAGCAAGAGGCCCCGGACGCGATGGGAAACGACGTGCTGGGCGGCCACGTGCTGGACCAGTCCGAGATCGACAGTCTTCTTGGGCACAGTTTCGCCGGTTTTCCCGCCCGGGAAGAAAGCGGCATGGAACGGGTCATCAAGGCCGGTTTCGTCGCGTACGAGCGCCTGCCCATGCTCGAGATCGTGTTCGACCGCCTTGTCAGGATCCTGTCGTCCACGCTCCGCAGTTTCACGAACGACAATGTCGAAATCACGATCGAGAGCATCCGGTCGATGCGTTTCGGCGACTACATGAACGCCATACCGTCATCATCCCTGTTCGCGGTCTTCAAGGCCGTGCAATGGGAAAATTACGGTCTCGTCGTGGTCGACTCCTCCCTGTCCTATTCGGTCATCGACACGCTGATGGGCGGCCTGCGTGGATCCGGCCACGCAGGCGTGGCGGGACGCCCGCACACCGCCATCGAGAGGTCGTTGATCGAGAAGCTCGTCACACTGACGCTCAATGATCTTTCGATCGCCTTCAGCCCCGTTTCCGCCATTACCCTTGCGTTCGAGAGGCTGGAGATCAGCGCGCGCTTCGCCGCGATCGCACGCGCGTCGAATGCGGTGGTCACGGCCAAGCTCCATATCGACATGGAGGACCGAAACGGAAATCTGGACCTGGTCATTCCCTATGCGACGCTCGAGCCTGTCCGCGACCAGCTGTCCCAGCAATTCATGGGCGAAAGGTTCGGCCGCGATTCAATATGGGAGGATCACCTGGTTTCCGAGATTCTGGAAACCGACGTGCAGGTTTCCGCGGTGTTCGAGGAGAAGACCGTTGCCCTGTCCGAACTTCTGGGCCTTCAGCCCGGCATGCGGATTACCTTCCCCCACCAGCGTGGCACACCGATTCATGTCCGGCTCCAGAGCGGCCAGACCCCGTTGTTCGAGGGACGACTCGGCAAGCTGCATGGCAAGGCGGCCGTGAAGATCGAGCGGCGACTCATTCCGTCCGACAGCCAGCACCACAACGACGCGCACGTTCCCACACCCCCGTCGTCGGGTGGGCACGAGAGCAAGGCCTGATCGTTCCCTCATCAACCGCAGCCTCGCAACCGGGCCGGACTGGAGACCATTGAGCAGATGCTGACACAGATCCAGATGATCATTGAGGTCATGCTGTCGTTCTTCCTGCTTTTGGGAATAATCTACAGCTTCTACCTCGGCCGGGTCCTGTCGAACCTGAAGCGGGACCGTTCGAGCCTTCTCGCTTTCGTCGAAAAGCTGGAAAACAGCGTGCAGAGGGCCGAGGAATCGGTCGAGAAGCTCCGCATCGCCGGCGAGGTCAGCGGACGCCCGCTGAGCAGGATGATCGAGGAGGCCAAGATGGCGATGACGGAACTCGACGGCCTGGCGGGCAAGGCCGATGCCTCGGCCGATCGTCTCCAGGCGCTGGTCACCCAGGTCATCACCCAGGAGAGCCAGCTTAAAAATCTGATTGAACAAGCCGAGAGCGTCAGGGAACCGGCTCGCCCTCCGGAGCCACCGTCCTCCCCGTCACACGTGAAAGCCGAGCCCGCCGACACGACCCCACGCGCACCAGACCCATCCGATTCCGTCACCGGTTCTCAGGTCGACACGCATAGTGTGGCGATCGGCACGGAAAAAGGGGGGGCTGGCGCGTCCGTACACCGGCTGAAGCCGGATACCCCCGTCAGGAAGGCGGCAGTCGCGGACAACGTCACTGTTTCCGCACCCACCTCCATTACCCGTGCCCGGTCATACAAGAAGGCGCTCAAAAAAAAGCTCTTTGCGGACTGACCCGGATTTGCGGCGGCCTGGCGCCGATCCGCGGGATCATGATCTCCGGAATTGCAGATGGCAGTAGAACCACTTGGTCCGGACGCTCGCGGTGCGCGGGCGGAAAGAGCGCATCGAGCGCCGGCACGGCGCCTTCCGGCATTTTTCCTCGATAAAAATCCAGAAAAAGCCCCTCACCTTACCTTCTCTTAGCCATTTACCGCTCTACTGAGTCTTGCACTGGCTTACCCGCTAGTCTGACTCGATATGGAGCAAACACCGTGTCTCTTTCCGTTAATACCAATCTCTCGGCGATGGTCGCCCTCGAGACCCTGAACGCGACTCAGACCCAGCTGAGCCAGACGGAAAACGCCGTCTCCACCGGCAAGAAGGTCTCGACCGCCGCCGACAACGCCGCTGCTTTCGGCATCTCGCAGCAGATGCAGGGCAACGTCTCCGGCCAGAGCGCCGTGAATGATGGCCTGTCCTTCGCGGCCCAGATCGTCAGCAACACGACCTCTGCCGCCAACAGCATCATCACTGTCCTCCAAGAGGTCCAGAAGGCCGTTACCTCGCTGGGGAGCAACTACGGCAACGCGACGTCCCTCAACCAGGTCGGCCAGCAGATCACGGGCTATCTCCAGCAGATCGACACCATCGCCCAGACCGCGACGACCAATGGCGTGAACCTGCTCTCCGGCAGCACGACCGACGGCCTGGGGATCACCACGAACAGCCTGCAATATGTGACGGGCCTGCAGGGCAGCACGGCGACCATCACGGGCTTCAACAGCTCCATTGTCAGCAACGCGAACACCTTGAACGGCACGGCTGGCCCCACGGCCAGCATCGGCACGAGCCTGACCGACGCGCTGGGGCTGACATCGGCTGGCGGCACGGCTGGCGCCTCTCCGACCTCGAACGTATTCGTGACCTCGAGCGGCACCCTGAGCGGCGCCTTCAGCGGCGCGGGCACTGGCGCGATCAGCGCGATGATCGCCCAGGTGCAGCACGCCATCACCGCGATGGCGAACGTCACGTCGAGCCTCGGCGCCAACAGCAACGTCATCTCCAGCATGATGTCCTATGGTCAGAACGTCTCCGACAACCTGACCGCCGGCATCGGCGCGCTGACGGACGCCGACATGTCGGCCGAGAGCGCGCAGTTGACCTCGCTGCAGACCAAGCAGTCTCTGGCGATCAAGTCGCTGACGATCGCGAACGGTCAGTCCCAGAACATCCTCTCGCTGTTCCAGTAATCTTCCCCCCGCGAGAGGGATACGTGCCGATCGTCAGGTGATCGTGCCGCGTATTTTTCATGGTTGTCGGAAGGCGGAGCGCAGCGAAGCCGGAAGACAGCCATGGATCGTTCCTGGTTTCCAGGGCCGGGTCTTGTATCGAGGGTGGACGCATTGTCGTCATGGCGCCCGCCTTCGATCAGGACCGGGCCTCGGCCAGACTATAGAATAGTTCGCCATCGAACCGTTCATCGTGCGGCGCGCCATTTGCAATGCGCGATGGATCCATTCCCCGAGGCTGATGTCATGCCAGCCGGCGAAAGCAATGCCATTGCGGGTTGGCCAGGTCGGATTCCGCCCGGACCCGGCAAGGACCTCGGCCCTTGCATCCCATTCCATTTATAAAATCTTGGGTTCCAGAAGGCTGGACACTTTGATGGGTCAGAAGGTCGGGCTTTGCCCGAACCCACAAGGGCCTGAGGCCCTGGACCCCGATCATGGAGAAGGCGAAATCAGTCTCTTTATACGCGCAGACCAATCCAAAAAGGACGAACCACGGCCTTCGACGAAAGGGAGAGACTCTTCCCCGTCTACTTCATCAGATTGATGGTACGCGTCAGCATGGAACGGGTGATCTGCATGGTGTTGAGATTGGCCTCGTATGAGTGCTGGGCCTCATGCGTGTCCATGATCTCGACCATCGAGTTCACGTTCGGCATCTTGACGTAGCCTCGGGCGTCCGCGGCCGGATGTGACGGGTCGTACCGCGTTTCGAACGGCGTCTGGTCCTGCCCGATCTCTTTGATCTTCACCCCGGAAACCCCGGATTCCTGATCCAGGGCCTCCTTGAACGTGATCGTTTTCCGCCGATACGGATTGGCGCCGGGGGTGGTGCCCGTGGTGTCCTTGTTGGCAAGGTTCTCCGCCGCGACCCGCAGCCGTTCCGCCTGCGCGCGCATGCCGTCGGCGGAAACCTCCATGGTGCTCGAGAAATCCATATCTCACTCCCGCCGCTAAGGGGTCGTTCCGAGGACTGTCGTGAACATCGACACGTAATGGCTGTAGACGGTCGTCGCGAAACGCTGCTGGTCGTTGGTGTCCGCGACCTTCTCAAGCTGGTCTTCAAGCGAGACTTCGTTTCCGTCGGGTGACTGGGCGCCGCCGACCCGGTCCGCCCGCGCGCTTCCTCCCTGCCCGGACATGTGGCCCGGTTCGGTCTGTGCAAGCGTCATGGTCATCTGTGTCTGCAGGACGCCCTGGAATGGCGAAACATCCTTCGGTACATAACCGGGCGTATTCGCATTGGCGACATTGCCGGCGAGCATGGACTCACGGGACTCGAGCCATTTCAACCGACGATCGGCCAGCCCAAGCAGATCCGTCCCGCCTTGCGCTGATGCTGCCTGCGAGGATGACAATGCTTCGAGCATACGACGTCAGTGTCCTTCCGCTTTTTTCCGCGCCTGTTCCACGGCCCAGGTGCGACATGGTGGCGCGGCCGCACCGAATGGCGTTCGATTGACCTGATAACCATAGTTGCCTCAACGGTGCAATGCTGTTTCGGCATTCCGGCCGTCCGCCCTGACATGGGCCGACATGGCGCGCGCGATGGATGGACGCGTCGACGGCAACCGATTAGCCTTGGATCATCTCATGCACTTCGAAACCGCGGGCACCGATCTGTAGCGGACGCCGCCTGCCGGCAGGCGGCACGACACAAACCACTGGAATAAAGATGCAAGAAGCAGAAACGGCGTCACCAGGCGAGAATGAAGCAACGCAGCCCATGAACGTCGCGCTTTGGAAAGACGCCCTGTTGCAGTCTCCGACCCCGGACAATCTTTCCCGGCTCTTCAAGGCCCTCTTTTCGTCAGAACAGGGCCTTGAGGCCGTCCGTCTGGCCCTTGAGGTCGTCTCCAGCCATCCGGACGATATGGCCCTGACCATAACGGCGGCGGACCTGATCTCGAAACACACGGCCCGGCACGACATCGTGGCGACGCTTCTGCGGAGTGTGCTGCTTCGTTCGCCGGACGTCGTTTCGGTGCAGGCCTTCCTTGCCGATTCCCTTGTCGCAAGCGGCGATATCGCCGGGGGACTCACGCTCTTCTCCGAGATGATGGCCCGGTATCCCAGGGAACGCGCCAGCCTGTGCGAGCACATCTCGCTGTCGCTTCTCGAGGCGGGATATGCTTACGAGGCGTCGCAGATTCTTTTCCTCTGGCTCAAGGACGGAGAAACAACCGCCGCGCTGCTGAACAACATGGGGTGCGCGCTTGAGCGTCTCGGCCGCTCCACCGAGGCGATCCCCTGGTACGAAAAGGCGCTGACGGTAGCGCCGGAAGATCCGACCATCAGATTCGGTTACGCGATGACGCTGCTCAAGGCGGGGAATTTGCGGGAAGGTTTCGCGCGCTACGTCGAACGGGCCCCTTTGACCGATGGCCAGACAGGGTGGTTCATGTCATTGCCGCGCCTGCGCCATGGCGACGACGTGGCCGGAAAGAAAGTCATCCTCTATCAGGAGCAGGGGCTGGGAGACACGATCCAGTTCATCCGTTCGGTCCCCTACCTGCAGGCGCAGGGAGCGGAGGTGACGATCGCCGTCCCGTGGGGACTGGTGCGCCTTCTGGCACAGTCTTTTCCAGACGTATCCGTCAGGTCGATCGTGGAATTCGGCCAGGAAGACGGCTACAGCTACGCAGCTCCCATTCCGGACCTGCCCTTCATCGCCGGCGTGATGTCCGAAAGCGATATCCCCGCGCCCATTCCCTATCTCCGGGCCGATGCGGACGACGTCGCGCGATTTGCCGCCATGCTGCCGGCCCGCCGGCCCCGGATCGGCCTGGTGTGGGCCGGAGACCGGCGCGTGAAGTCCGAGCATGTCGCCGCCGACAAACGCCGGTCCACGACGCTGGCCGAGATGGGCGCGGCCCTGTGCCCTGTCGACGCCACGCTGGTGAACCTCCAGTTCGGCCTTCCGCGCGCAGAGATCGAGGCCTGGCAGGGCCAGTCCCTGTTCGACCCGATGGGCGATGTCCGGGACATGGCGGACACCGCCGCGCTCATGGAAAGCCTCGACCTGCTGATCTCGGTCGATACCTCGCCGGTTCACCTCGCCGGCGCGATCGGCCTTCCGGTGTGGCTGGTCAACCGGTGGGACGCCTGCTGGCGGTGGGGAGACGAAGGCGACAACTCGCCATGGTATCCGCGCACGCGCGTGTTCCGCGCGCGCGAGAAGAGCTTCGCCCCCGTCCTGCGGGAGGTCGGTGAAGCCTTGCACACATGGGTGGAAGCCTGGAAGGCAGGCTGATCGGGCCTGCCCCTCATCCGCAAGAAGGCCTGGGGCTTTCCGTCAGTACATCGGCTGCTGTGACCCGGCCTGCGCCACAGGCGCCGCGCGGTACGATGCCAGCGTTCGTCCCCGCATGCCGCTCGCTACGACCTTGCGCGTGGGGGCCTGGGAAAAATGCCGGTCGCCTTCGAAGGGATGGAATGCCCGTGCCGGCCCCGCGGCCGGCTTTCCGTCCGCCCCCGGCGCCGCCGCGATCATGACGGGCGCGTGCCGTGCCGTAAGGGGGGCGACCGGGTGCGGGAAAATTTGCGTCACGGCGGAAGGCGCCGCCTGCCCGCCCCCGTGCGGGACCGGCCGCGCGTCCCGTCCATCCTGCGGAACGGCCCATTCTTCCAGAACCTTCCACTGATAAGACGGGCCAAGGCCGGGCGTCTGCGAGTGATAGGCCGCCGCCGCCCGTGGCCAACTCCCTGTCCTGTCGTGCATCTGAAGCAGGAAAGTTCCCGCGTACAGCGCATTGCGGACAGGATCGAAAGCCTGCTCCAGGGACGAAAAGGCATCCGGATGCTGCTGAAGATTGACCTGCAGGCAGCCGACGTCGATCGACGTGATCCCCTGTTGGCGAAACATCCGCACGGCGGCCATGGCTTCGTTACGGGTCGCATAGTGAAATCCCGCGCCGGCGGCATTGACCGTCCATGGCCATGCCGAAATGACGCCGTCCGGCTCCAGCTTCCCGCTTTCCACCCGGCTCATGGCGGAGAGGAACCCGTCGGGGATGCGTAGCGCCCGTTCAGCCTGCGCCGTCGCCGCCAGGCACAGCGCGGCCTCTTGCGACCGGGCGACCGACATGGGCACATGATGGAACAGAATGGCGGCCACAAGCACCAGGCGGAGGACGTGGCGGGACGGGAAGACAGGCATGGCGGGTCAATCGGCCGAGAATGACCCGAGGCCCGCGGCGAAACCGGACGACCCGATTATCATGACGAGACTCGTTACGTCACGACCAGGGGTGGGACGGCGATTGAGATCGTGCATGGTCAGGTCATTATCCCGAAACTCTCCGTTCCGGCCGCGCCGCGCATCGCTTATAGAGAACGAAACGAAATGAACACCGGCATATACTGTGTTCGGCCTCTTGCGTAAAGGCCGCCGGCGTGGCCTGAACGCCCTCCCTGTGCCCCGGTTACCCAACAGTACAACTGCCGGCATGACAGTCATGGGGCATTGAATGTCATGCCCGGCGGGCGTATTCTGCAGCGGCGCTGTGGTCTGCCCTCTGGAAGCCATTGGCTAAAATGCAAAGGTGACCGGTTCTATGAGGAATCGCCTCAAGGCGACCATCGAATGTGACGACCATGCCCGCCTGTAGCCGTAACAAGGGGCGCACTTCGCCGCGCCGCAGGGGGGAAAAAAGGGCGGGCCTGTCACGGTGGGTCACCTCATTGCTCGCGGCGGCCCTGGTATGCGCCGGAATTTTCCCGATGCCGGCGGCCCATGGCGCATCGGTCAGAATCAAGGATATCGTCGATTACGAAGGCGTGCGTGAAAACCAGCTCGTCGGGTATGGCCTTGTCGTCGGCCTGCACAATACCGGCGACCGCCTGACCAACACGATCTTCACGCGCGAGACGCTGATCGGCATGCTGAACCGCCTTGGCGTGAACATCCGCGACCGCGAGATACAGCTTCAGACGCACGACGTGGCCGCCGTGATGGTCACCGCCACGCTGCCGCCCTTCTCGCACGGCGGCGGGCGCATCGATGTCACCGTGTCCGCCGTTGGCGACGCACGCGACCTCACGGGCGGGACCCTGCTTGTGACACCCCTGCAGGCCGCTGATGGCGAGGTCTATGCCGTTGCCCAGGGATCGCTGGTGACGAACGCCTTCACCGCCACCGGCGCGGCCGCCAGCGTCACGCGGAATATCCCCACCAGCGGGCATATCGCAAACGGTGGGGTGGTCGAGCGCGAGGTGCCGGTGGCGCTCGGGGCAGGCGGAATCATCCACCTCTCCCTGTTCAATCCCAATTTTACGACGGCGACACGAATTGCCAATGCCATCAACAGGCATCTCGGCAGCGGCATGGCGCGGGTTGAAGATCCGCGCACCGTTGCGGTCGATTTTTCGGGCCGGGATGTCGCGCAGACCCTCTATCGTATCGGCGATCTCACGATCGAACCCGACACGATGGCCAAGGTCATTGTCGATGAGGCCAGCGGCACGATCGTCATGGGCGACAACGTACGCATGACCACCGTGGCCATCGCCCAGGGGAACCTGACCATCCAGATCACGGAAACGCCGCAGGTCGTCCAGCCGGGACCGTTCTCGAACGGCACGACCGCCGTGGCGCCGCGAACGCAGATCAACGCAAACATGGATAGCGAGCATCGTCTTGGAATATTGCGCGAGGGTCCGACCCTTGCCAGTCTGGTCGCGGGCATGAACGCCCTGGGAATGGGGCCACGAGACATGATCGGCATCCTGCAGGCCATCAAGGCCGATGGCGCCCTGCAGGCCGATCTTGAGGTGAGATAGCAAGAGCCATGAGTGTAGGAAGCATCACACCCGCGCTGTCATCCATGGGCCAGCCCGCATCGTCCGCGCAGTCCGATGCGGGCGCCAGCATGGCGGAAAAGGCGCGCAAGGCGGCCGTCGAGTTCGAGGGGATGACCATCGGCGAACTTCTTCAGCCGATGTTCGACACTGTCGATACGTCGGACGGCATGTTCGGGGGCGGCGCGGCCGAGCAGCAGTTCCGTTCGCTTCAGGTGCTGGAGATGGGCAAGCAGATCGCCAACAAGGGCGGTATCGGTCTTGCCGACAGCGTTTATCGCCAGATGCTGGCCATGCAGGAGAAAGCCCAGTCATGACGCGCGCGCGGGATGGATCGAAAGCCCGGCTCCTGCGGTGCTTTCAGGATGTCTGCGCCGTCCTCGAACGGGAGAACGATCTCCTGACGGCCGGAAAAGCGAAGGACGTGGCGGCCATGCTTCCGGAGAAGCAGAGGGAGATGAAGGCGCTTGAGGAGGCCCTGGCCGCCCATGGCGGCGCCCCTGCCGGCGACGGATCATTACCATCCGCACAGCGGCAGGCCCCGATGCCCCCCGAACTGGAAGAGGCGGCAAGACTGTTCGGCGCCCTGGTGCGGGCCAACCGCAAACTCCTGAAAAACGCCATAGACGCCCAGAACGCCGTCATCCGGCTTATTGTGGTGGATGCCGCCCAGGATTCATGTAGCGGCTACGCTTCGTCAGGCCGCTATGCGGTGGACACCGTCTCGCAAGGGGCGCTGACATTACGCAGCGACGTCTGAACGGTCACCAACGCCGGGGACGAGGCTATACGATGTCCAGTGCGTCGGAAGGGGCCATGATGTTGATGCCCGGCGCCATCGGAATGCTGGATTCCCGCGACACCTGACTCACGATTCCGTCGATGCCGTTCATTCTGGCGCTCAGCGGGGCGAAGGCGTCCTCGTTGAGGCGGTAGCCGATTCCCCATAGTGTCGTAAACGGTTCGTCGATGCCCAGGCTACGCATCTTTTTCCGGACCTGGCAGATCATGACGTCGATGACCTTGCCGTGCGGTTCGCTCTGTCCGGCATAGAGATTGTCGAGGACCGCCTCCTTGCTCAGCACCTGGCTTTTTCGCAGCGCCAGCAGTTCGACCATGTCGTATTCCCGCCGGGTCAACGGAATCAGTTTGCCGTCGATATGGGCCTGCCGCCTGTCGACATACACCGTCAGTCGTCCGATATGAAGGCTGAGGCTGTCATGGCCGCTGGCCCGCCTGACGATGGCGCGCAGGCGAGCCAGCAGTTCCGTGGGGTCGACCGACGCCGGAACACAGTCGTCGGCGCCAACGGACAGAACCTCGGCAACCCCCGACGCGGTGATGTCCCGGGCGATAATCATGACGGGTGTCGGAAGGCGACTGTTGCGGATATGGCGCAACAGCCGCACATCCGGCGACATCTGCTGGACGACCGCGATGTCGTACTGCGCGCGACGCAATGTTTCCACAACCCCTTCGGGGCCTGACATCGTTATCGAAATGGCGCCCTCGATCGCGGCTTTCGACAAGCCGGCACACGGCCGTCCGTCGCCGGGGATCGAACTGTCACCAATGCACAATACCTGCATATTCACTTCCGTCATAAGTGCCGACAGCCATCCCGCGCGGGACATGCAGCGACCGCGCCGGGTTGTCTGATGGTATTCTGGTTGGATTAAGCGACCGCTGGCAAGGCTGCCTTTTCACAATGCGACGCTGTTTTGCGTCGGTCGCGGTTCATGACCGCTCTTTTCCGGCCTTGCTCAACACTCACGATAACGGTTACTTTCCCCTTCCGGAAACAGGGTCTCCATGGCCAGGCGACACAGGCCGGACAGGTCGGCCTCCATGACAGACTGCGCCGGAAACACCGCGTTGCAAAGATGCGCTAAAGGGAAATCCAGTCCTTGAGTACTGCCGATGGCACCTCGGTCAAGAAACCGGTCGGCGGTACGCTGTCTGACAGGACCGCCACGGCGCGGCAGAAGATTTCGTCCGCTTCGCGCAATCTGACACGTTCGGCCGAAAGCCTGCGGAACGGCGGATGGCGGAACATGCCGTGGCGATCCGTGGCCCCCGGGACAGACGTTGGCCTGGCGCTTGGCGTGGTCTTTCTGCTGTCCATCCTCATTCTTCCGCTGCCGACGCTGGTCCTCGACATGGGCCTGGCGCTGTCGCTCACGTCATCGGTGCTTGTGCTCATGGTGGCCCTGTTCCTTGAGGGGCCGCTTGATTTCACGTCGTTTCCCACCCTGCTGCTGCTGACGACGCTTCTGCGCCTGTCGCTTGAGATCGCGACGACGCGCCTGATCCTCAGCCACGGCAGCGAGGGCGCCTACGCCGCCGGCCATGTCGTGGCCGCCTTCGGCGGGTTCCTGATGGGCGGCGACGTCGTCATCGGCGGGATCGTGTTCTGCATCCTGCTGGTCGTCAACTTCATGGTCATCACGAAGGGGTCCGGACGCATCGCCGAAGTGGCTGCGCGGTTCTTCCTCGACGCCATGCCCGGCAAGCAGATGGCCATCGACGCCGACCTGTCGTCAGGGGCGATCAACGAACGTACGGCCCGCCAGAAACGCAAGGAACTGGAAGAGGAAAGCACGTTCTACGGCGCGATGGACGGCGCGGCCAAGTTCGTTCGCGGCGACGCGGTGGCCGGGATCATCATCACGGCGATCAACATCGTCGGCGGGTTGCTGATCGGCGTCCTCCGGCACGGCATGCCCCTGACCGAGGCCGTCAGCACCTTCACCATGCTGACGGTCGGCGACGGGCTGGTCTCGCAGATCCCCGCCCTTCTGGTGTCGACCGCCTCGGGCATCGTCGTCACCAAAGGCGGAACGGACGGGTCGGCGGACGTGGCGCTCGTCCGCCAGTTGGGCGGCAACGCGAAGCCGCTGGCCCTGGCCGCAGCACTTTCGGCCATCTTCGCCCTGATGCCCGGCCTGCCTGCCTTCCCGTTCCTCGCCATCGCCGTCGCGGCCGGCGCCGGGGCGTGGCTGCGCCACAAAACCCCCGTCGCGGACACGGACGGAGACATCACCGAGACATCGGCGCAGCCGGCCGTGGCGCCCATTTCCGAGATGCTGAAGCTGGATCTGCTGCGCCTGGAGCTCGGGTTCGGCCTGCTGCCCCTGACCAGCGGCGAAAATCCGCAGCTCACCGAGCAGATCAAGGCGCTGCGCCGGACGATCGCCTCCGAAATGGGGTTCGTCACCCCCCCCGTGAGGATACAGGACAACATCCAGCTTCCGTCGGACAGGTACGTCATCAAGCTCAAGGAGATCGAGATCGGCTCGGGCGACGTGAAGCCGGCGAAACTGATGGCCATGAGCCCGTCCGGCGGCGCGCCGGCCCTGCCGGGCGACAAGGCCACGGAGCCGGCGTTCGGCCTGCCCGCCGTATGGATCGACCCCTCGCTCAAGGCCAAGGCCGTTGCGATGCAATGCACCGTCGTGGACCCGGCCAGCGTCATCATCACCCACCTCAGCGAGACGGTCAGGCAGAACCTTCCGGACCTGCTGACCTACGTCGCCACCCAGTCCCTTCTGGATGACCTGCCGCGCGAACAGCAGAAGCTTGTCAATGACCTGATCCCGTCGCAGGTTCCGGTCAGCACGGTCCAGCGTGTCCTGCAATCGCTGCTGGCCGAACGTGTCTCGATCCGTGACCTTCCGACCATTCTCGAGAGCATTCAGGAAGGGTGCAGCCTCGGCCTGCGCGGCGTGCAGGCCCTGACCAGCCACGTGCGGATCCGCCTGTCCCGGCAGATATGCAACGCCCTGGTCGGCCAGGCCGGATACATCCCGATGATTACGCTGTCGCCGGAATGGGAGGCGGAGTTCATAGCGCATATGACCGGACCGGCCGACGACCGGCGCCTGGCCATGCCCCCTACGGTGCTGAATACATTCGTGGGTAAACTCCGCGAGATCTTCAACACGGTCTCCGGCGGCGGAGAGGTGCCCGTCATCGTCGTTTCGACGTCGGTGCGCGACCCCATGCGCTCCATCGTCGAGCGTGTGCGCCCAGCGGTTTCCGTTCTTTCGCAGTCCGAGATCTATCCGCGTTCCCGCATCAAGACGATCGCGACGATCACCTGAATGCGGGGCCGAAACCGATAGAAGGGCGATGGAATACGCAGATCAACCCTGTTCACGGAGCGGGACGCCGGGAGGCGGCTTGAAAAGGGGATGGGCCTGCGATCCGGCGCGCGTTTCCCGCGCCGAAAACGCGACACCCGGGCCGTCGGGGCCACAGAACATTCGACGGCGCAAATGATCCGGATCAAAGACAACCGCCCACTCAGCGAGAACAGTATCGCCGAGTCATATCGCCGGCAGTCTATTGCTGGGAATATGTATTCCTGACGATCAGGGGAATTCGGTCATGGGCCAGGCATTGACGCATGGCTATCCGTTCGGACATAGAGATGATTGCCCGGTTCATGACCTGATGGGACGCCTTGCAGCATCCGAATTACCCGCGATACGGCAAGCCGTTCTCTCTCTTCCGTGGACGACGGGAGGGGGCATGGACAAGGCCGTCGGTGCCGGACGTGCCACCCGAAGAGGGGACTGGTGTGCGGGTGGTTCCATGCGCGGCGTCCCGAAAAACATGAAGGAAGTTGCAGCGGCATGTTGAAGTGGCTGAACAAGGACGCTCCGCTCCGCGTCAAGATCCGGGTCGTGATGCTGTGTCTGGAAGCGTATCTGATGCTCCAGATCATTATCGAGGCGGTCGGATATTTCGTCGACGAGCCGGTCGAGCATATGTTCATCATGAACATGGGCGCCCTCGGGTTTGGCGAACTGGTCGTGTTCGCCATCTGGGGCCTGCTGACGCTGGTGGTGACGACGCCGCTTGAAACCCTTGTCGATATCGGCGAGCGACTGGGCCGCGGTGAAGTCCGGGGCGATGTTCCGTTCCTCGACAACAAGGACGGGACGGGACGCCTGGCCCGCGTGATGGTCGAGTTCACGCGTAGCGTGCGAGAGCAGGCCGAGGCCAAGACGCGCCAGGAGACGATGAGCGCCGAGATCCGGCAAGCCCTTGCAAACAGCCGGGAACGTGACAACCAGACGCATGAAGTCATCGACGCCCTTGGGTCGGCGCTGGCGGAAATGGCCAAGGGCGACCTGCGGATCAGGATCAAGGCGAGCATCTTCGACGGCGAGTTCGCGCCGCTGCGTGACGCGTTCAATCACTCGGCCTCGCGCCTGAGCGAGGCGCTTCGCGCCGTCGCCAGCAACTCCGACCTCATCGCCACCGGCGCCAGCGAGATTTCGACCGCATCCGACGATCTGGCGAAGCGGACCGAGAAGCAGGCGGCGAACCTGGGCCAGGCGGCGGCGGCCGTTCGCACCATCGCCGACGGCGTGCAGCGCACCGCCAAGACATGCACGGCGGCCAGCAGCGAAACAAAGGACGCCCTGGAAAAGGTCAAATCGGCCACCGATGTCATGGTCCTGACGACGGAAGCGATGGACGGGATCAAGAAATCGTCCGACGCCATTGGCGAGATCATTTCGGTCATCGACGGCATCGCCTTCCAGACCAATGTTCTGGCCCTGAACGCGGCTGTCGAGGCGGCACGCGCCGGCGACGCCGGGCGCGGCTTCGCGGTGGTGGCCCAGGAGGTGCGCTCCCTTGCCGAGCAGTCGGCCAAGTCGGCCAGCGAGATCAAGCGCCTGATTTCCGTTTCCGCCGACCAGGTCGGCAAGGGCGTCGATCTGGTGCAGCAGACCGGCACCTACCTGACCGAATTCGCGGGAAGCACGCAGAACATCTCGATCCGTGTCGAGGAAATTTCCGTCTCCGCGCAGGACCAGGCGCAACGCCTGTCCGAGATCACGGCATCCATCGGCGACATGGACCAGGTCACCCAGCAGAATGCCGCCATGGTCGAGCAGACGACGGCCGCCAGCCACAACCTGACCGCCGAGACCCAGACGCTGGCGCAGACCCTCAGCCGTTTCAAGATCAACAACGGGCGGGACGGCGCCGCGGTCAGCGAGGCCCTGTCCGCGTTCTCGTCCCCGCGACCGGTCGAGAAGACAAGCCGTGCGGCGGCCCCCATGCTGACCAGCGCGCTTCCGACCACATCGCCCGATCAGGGATGGGAGGAGTTTTGATGGCGTCCGGTTCTCCGCCGAGAGAGCATGGGACGTCGTCACTTTCCCAGGTGGATGCCCCCCCTTCCGATCCTGCGGTCTGCCTGACACTGCCCGAGCGCCTGGATACCGCCGCCGCCTCCGCTCTCAAGGAGACGATTGAAGAGGGGCGGAAACAGGCCGGCGCCGGCGAGGTCCGTCTCGATGCATCGGGCGTCACCTATGTCGGCGGCCTGTGCCTGCAGATTCTCATTGCAAGCGGCTGCCCTCTTGTCGCGCCGTCAGAGCAGGTCACGGAAGCATATGCCCTCTTCGGGGCCAGTGCATTTCTGTCCGAACCACCCATGCCTCCCAAGGAACAATGAATATGGTGGGAAAACAGGCCATACGTGTCCTGACCGTCGATGATTCCCGGACCATGCAGGGCATGCTGCGTAAGGCCCTGGAGGGTGGCGGATATGACGTCATCCAGGGCGAGGACGGAGTAGCGGGGCTGGAGGTGCTGCAGGCGGCAAACCCGCCGCCCAACGCGATCATCACCGATATCAACATGCCGCGGATGGATGGTTTCGGGCTGATCGAGGCCGTCCGCAAGATGGTTCAGTTCCGGCACATCCCGATCATCGTCCTGACGACGGAGAGCGGTCCCGAGAAGAAGGCTCGCGCCCGCGAGGCGGGGGCGACGGGATGGATCGTGAAGCCGTTCAGCACCGACAGTCTTGTTGCGGCGATCCGCCGGGTTACCGCCTGAACGGGGAGGAGCACTCAGAATGAGTGGTGACATGGGCGACATCCTCCTGGTCTTTTTCCAGGAGTGCGACGAGCAGCTTCAGGAACTCGAGCGCGGGCTGTCGGCGCTTTCGGACGGCGAGTCCGAGCAGGAAACCATCAACGCCGTCTTTCGCGCCGTGCATTCGATCAAGGGTGGCGCGGCGTCGTTCGGCCTCGAAAATCTCGTGCGCTTCGCGCATGTGTTCGAAAGCTCCCTCGACGGCGTGCGCTCCGGTCGCGTCGCGCCCACGCAGGACATCGTCAAGATTTTCCTCAAGGCGATGGATGTGCTCAGCGATCTGGTGGTCGAGGCGCGCGACGGCGGCCCGACGGTGGATCCGGGACGCGTCGCCGAGAGCCAGGCCGAACTTGAGTTCATTATCGGGAGCAACGGGGAGGCGCCGAAGACCGACGATATCGTCCCGTCGGATTTCGTTCCGGTCCCTATGGATTTCGTGCCCGTCCCCGTGGATTTCGAACCGGTGCCGGTCGATTTCGGGCTGGATTTCGGATTCGACGCGGCCCCCGGTCAGCCCCCTGCCCCGCTGATCGTCACCTTCTGCCCGCATGACGCCATGTACGCGCGCGGGGATGACGCCAGGAACATCCTGATCGGCCTCACGGACGCGGCGGTGGCCGTCGAGGGAGAGATCACGGTCACCTGTGACGTGTCGACGCTTCCGTCCTTCGCCGAACTGGAGCCCGACCGGTCCTACCTGTCGTGGCGCGTCGTTCTTCCCGCCGAAGTATCGGAGGACACCGTCCAGTCGGTGTTCGACTGGGGCGGCGACGTCTGCGACTTCACGATTTCCCGCGAAGGCGAGCCGGCGCCGGATGGCGGCGAGGCCGTGCCCGCGATGGAGGCGCAGCCGCCAGGCGAGGGGTCGCAGGCTGCCGCGCCGCCGGAACCGGCTCTGCCCGCCGTTCCGGAAACATCTTCATCTTCCGGCGTTGCGGCGGCGCAGGTCGTCCCCGCCGCCTCTCCGGCGGTTGCGCCCGCCCCTGCCGCGGGCGGCGCGAATGCGGCGCCTGTCCGGCGAACCGAGCAGGCCACGATCCGTGTCGATCTCCCCCGGATCGACAACCTGATGGACCTCGTCGGCGAGTTGGTCATCGCCCAGGCGGCGCTTGAATCCCAATGCCGCCGGGCCAATGCCTCGATGCCGCGAGAACTGGGGGAGAGCATCGCCAGCATGCAGTCCCTGACACGCGACATTCAGGATGCCGTCATGGCGGTCCGGGCGCAGCCGGTCCGCAGCGTGTTCCAGCGCATGCAGCGCGTGGTGCGCGAGGCCTGCTCGATGACGAAGAAGGACGTCGTCCTGACGCTTGAGGGCGAGGATACCGAAGTCGACCGGACGCTGGTCGAAAAGCTGTCCGACCCGCTGACCCATATGCTGCGTAATGCGATCGACCATGGCATCGAGAAAGTGGAAGATCGCCTTGCGGCCGGCAAATCCGCGGTCGGCCAGATCCTTCTTTCCGCAAGCCACCGGTCGGGGCACATCCTGATTACGATCAAGGACGACGGGGGCGGCATCAATCGCGAGCGTGTCCTTGCAACGGCCATCAAGCGCGGCATCGTCGCCCCGGACGCGGTCCTGACCGACGACGAGATCAACAACCTCATCTTCGCACCCGGCTTCTCGACAGCCGATACGGTGTCCAATCTCTCCGGGCGCGGCGTGGGGATGGATGTCGTCAAGCAGGCGATCCTCAGCCTCGGCGGCAGGGTCACGATCCAGAGCGTACCGGGCAGCGGAACCGTTTTCTGCCTCAGCCTGCCGCTGACGCTGGCCGTTCTCGACGGCATGCTGATCGTCGCCGGCGGGGCCACGATGGTCATTCCGGTTTCGTCCGTGGTCGAAACCATGATTATCAAGCCGCAGGATACGTATGTCCTGCCGGACGGAAAGAAAATGGTTTCAATCCGCGGCGACTGCATACCGATGGTTCCGCTCGGATCGCAACTGGGTTTGTCGGCCTACGTGTCCGACGAGCCACAAAATGGCGCCGTCATGCTGATTGTCGAGAACGAGTCAGGCGCACGGGTGGGCCTGGTGGTGGACGAAATCCGCGATCAGGCGCATGTCGTCATCAAGAGCATGGAGAAGAACTACCGGCGGATACCCGGCGTGTCGGCAGCGACCATTCTCGGTGACGGCAGTGTTTCCCTGATTCTCGATGCCCCCGCGCTGATCGCCTCGGCCGTCGGGCGCATCAACACCAAAGTATCAGACGCCCGCGCCGTGCTGGCGGCGTAACAGAGCAACATCAGAGCGATCAGCATTTGAGTGGGAAGCCGGACATGACGGAAGAAGAAAAGGCCGCGGAGTCCAAAGCGGTGAAGATGATCGTGTTTGCCGTAGGCGACCAGGAATATTGCATACCGATACTCAGCGTCCGCGAAATCCGGGGCTTTGAGAAAACGACCGTCCTGCCCTTCGCGCCCCCCTATGTGTGCGGCGCCATCAATCTGCGCGGCATCATTCTGACCCTGATCGATCTGGCGATCTATCTCAATGTGCCGCCGCAGGCCGACAACCCGCGCCGTGTGGTGGTGATTGTCGAATCGACACAGGGCGTCATGTGCGGGCTTCTGGTCGATCGTGTCATCGACATGGCCGACATCCAGGGTAGTGACATCCAGTCGGTATCCGACGATTGCAGCAGCCTCGGCGGACTTGTCATGATCGGCGACCGGATGATCGGCGTCCTTCAACTCGAATCCGTCGTCAACCAGCTTGTCGAGGGTGCCGTTGCTGAATGAATGACATGAGGTCGGCCGGTGAGCCCGACTATACGGACGCCGATTTTCAGCGCGTGCGACGTATAGCGCAGGACGAAGCCGGCATATATTTTCCGGACACGAAGCGCACGCTTGTGTATTCGCGGGTTTCCCGCAGAGTGCGCGAGGCTGGCCACGCGTCGTTCCACAGCTATCTGGATTTCGTGCAGACAGTCGGCGGCCGGGGCGAGATGGAAAGGCTCATCTGTGCCCTGACGACGAACGTGACGAATTTTTTCCGCGAAAAAACCCATTTCATGCATCTGGAAGAGATCGTCGTGCCGAAGCTGGCCGCGCAGGTTCGCGCCGGGGGGCGGGGAAGGCTGTGGTCGGCCGCCTGTTCGACGGGGCAGGAACCCTGGAGCATCGCCATGTCCGTCATGACGGCGTTTCCGGACGCGCCCGCGCATGACGTGCGTATTCTTGCGACGGATATCAACGCCGATGTTGTCGCGCATGCCGCGGCCGGCATCTATCCGACGGTGGAAGCCGAGGCCATTCCCGCCGAGAAGAAATCCCAGTTCATGGAGCCCCATGGCGACGGCGGGCTGCGCTTCACCGGGGGCATTCGAAACCTTCCCGCCTTCCGTGTTCTCAATCTCAACGCCAACTGGCCGATGAAGGGCACGTTTTCCGCCATCTTCTGCCGCAACGTCGTCATCTATTTCGACGAGGCCACGCGGGAACGCCTGTGGCACCGCCTTGCCGACCGGCTCGATCCTGGCGGTTTCCTTTGTGTCGGTCACTCCGAAAGGGTGGCGTCGAAAAGTCAGTGCGGGCTGGAGCAAATCGCTCCGACCATCTACAGGAAGGAATCCTGAACCATGGAGAAGCCGGTCAAGGTTCTCATCGTCGATGATTCCCGCACGATGCGGGCGCTTATCAGACGGTCTTTCGACCAGCAGCCCGAGATTGTCGTGTGTGGCGAGGCCGCCAACCCGATCGAGGCCCGCGACCTGATTATCAAGGACCAGCCGGACGTCATCACGCTGGATGTCGAGATGCCGGGGATGAATGGTCTTCAGTTTCTCGAGAAGATCATGCGGCTGCGCCCGATCCCGGTCGTTATGGTGTCCAGCCTCACGGCGCGGGGCGCCGACACGGCGATAACGGCGCTGCAGATGGGCGCGTTCGACTGTTTCCCGAAACCGGCCTCGGTCATGGGCGGGGACGCCTTTGCCGGGCTGGCAAGGCTGGTCATCCAGGCGGCGCACTCCCATCCCGACGCCAGGCCGCCGCGCCGAAGCCCCGAGCCGGCGTTCCACCGGCCGAAGACATGGGGGGAGTCGATCGGACTGGTGGCGATCGGGGCCTCGACAGGCGGGGTGGAGGCTCTTGGGGAAGTGCTCGCGGGATTTCCCGAGCAGAGCCCGCCCATAATCGTCTGCCAGCACATGCCCGCCCTTTTCACGGCGAGTTTCGCCAGCAGCCTGGATCGCAAGATCCCGGCCCTGTCCATAGGCGAGGCAAGGGATCGCGAGGTGCTGACCCCCGGCGTCGTCAGGATCGCGCCCGGCGGGGACAGGCACACGGTGGTGGAACGGTGTGAGGGGGGGTATGCGACACGACTGGTCAAATCCCCGCCCGTCAACGGCCATTGCCCATCCGTCGATACATTGTTCGATTCCGTCGCCAGACAGGCCGGCCAGAACGCGCTCGGCATCATTCTGACCGGCATGGGGCGGGATGGGGCGGAAGGGCTTCTGGCCATGCGCCATGCCGGCGCCCAGACGATCGCGCAGGACAAGGCCTCGGCCGTCGTCTATGGCATGCCGCGGGTCGCGGCCGAGATCGGCGCGGCCGCGCGGATTGTTCCTCTCGGCCAGATCAGCGCCGCAGCCATGACCAGTCAAATCTATTGATATGAGATATCGGCGGGAAACCGAAGACAGCGATTGACGCCGGCGACAATGACCGGAATGTGCAGGAAGAGAGAACGAGAAGACAATGCCAGCCGCTTCACAGATCAAGGCACTCATCGTCGACGACCAGTCTTCCATCCGCCAGGTCCTGGCCAACAGCCTGGCGCAACTTGGTTTCATGAGTATCGCACAGAGGAAGGACGGCAAGGAGGCGCTCGAATATCTTGAGCAGAATCCGACGCATCTGGTCATCTCGGACTTCAACATGCCGGTCATGGATGGGCTGGCATTGCTGCGCGCCGTGCGTGGCAACCCGGCGATCCAGAGAGTGGCATTCATCATCCTGACCAGCGAGGCCAGCAGGGATCTTGTTCAGGACGCCGTCAAGGCCGGCGTGAACAATTTCCTGGCCAAGCCATACACCGTGGCGAAACTGCGCGAGGTCCTGGAAAAGGTATTCGGACCCATAACGTGACGCACAAGTCCAAAGTTACGACGGTTGTGCAGGGCGATGTCGCGATCTCGGACGACCCTTCGGTCGTCCTTGGCACTGTCCTCGGATCCTGTATTTCGGTCTGCATATTCGATCCGATCGCCCATATCGGCGGCATGAACCATTTTCTGCTGCCTGGCAGCGGCGAAGGCCATGACGAAACGGCGATGCGGTTCGGCGTCCATTCGATGGAAATGCTGGTGAACGGGATCCTCAAGGCGGGCGGAAGCCGCCATCGTCTTCTGTGCAAGGCGTTCGGGGGCGCCGCCGTCGTGCCGACGCTCGGCCGCATCGGGCAGGAGAACATCTCTTTCATCCAGCATTATCTTTCGGACGAAGGCATAAACTGCATCTCGCAGAGCCTCGGCGGCACCCAGGCCCGGCGGGTTCGTTTCTGGCCGACCACGGGCCGGGCGCAGCAGAATCTGGTGCACGATGCCCAGAGCATCGGCCGTCAGGAGGTCGACTACAGCCGGCGCGAGGCGGAAGCCGAGCAAAAATGGGCAAGGGAATGCGGCTCCGATATCGAACTGTTCTGACCGGCACGGCATCGAGAGGGAGACCACGATGGAAACGCATTCCGCAGGCGCGCGGGACACACCCAGCCCGGAGATGACGATGCAGGAGGTCCTCGGGCGGGTCGCATCGCTTCTGGAACTGGCCTGTGGAGACCTCCTCGATGCTCAGCGCGCGGTAGACGAATGCTTGCAGACTCATGCACTTGGCGACAAGGGGGCACGCGATCTGCAGAAGCTGGACCTGGCGACACAGACGGTCGACGCCGTCGCGACGGTTCTGCGGAACCTGATGTCCTGTTCCGAGGTCGCAACCCCCGTGCAGGGCATCGGCCTGTATGATGGGGTGAAGCTTGACGAGGTCGTGCGGGTGTTGCGGGGCGACAACGCCCTGGGCACGACGCAGCGTTCCGGCGAAGTCGATCTGTTCTGAGAGTATCCGTTGTGATCAAGCGGCTTTTGGCGTCCAGAGGCGGTTGTCCCGCAACAGCGCGTTGGCGAGAACGATGAGTTTTCGCATGATGGCGGTAATGGCGACTT
>NZ_JABEQH010000011.1 GCF_014174305.1 Gluconacetobacter johannae
CCCGCGCGCGCCCGGCCTCGTCGGTCGCGGCGCGCAGCCACGCCAGCCCCAGCCCCAGGTGCCCCTGCGCGCAGCCCGCCGCCGCCGCGCGGGCGAACCAGTCCTCGGCCGCCGCCACATCGCGCAGCTCGTCGGGGCCGTTGGCCAGGATGTAGCCGTACAAGGCCTGGGCGTCGGGCGACCCGGCCTCGGCCGCCAGCCGCGCCCAGTGCGCGGCGGCGGTGGGGTCGGGCGTGCTGTCGCCCGGCGTTTCGGCCGTCAGGCGCAGGCCCTGCGCCGCGCCGGCCTCGTGCGGCAGGCCGAACAGATACAGCGTGCCCAGCACCAGCCGCGCCTCGACCCATCCGGCCTCGGCCGCGCGGCGCATCCAGCGCGCGCCCTCGACCAGGCTGGGGGGCACGCCGGTCCCGTCCAGATAGGCGCGGCCGACGCGAAACTGCGCCTCGGGCATGCCGGCCCCGGCCAGGATGCTGAGATGGCCGAACCCCTCGACCGCCTCGCCCTCGGCCAGCAGGGCCAGCGCATGGGCCAGCCGCGCCCGCTGCGAAAACCGCGCCCCGACACGGGAGAGGACGCGCTTCATGGGCTGGGGGTCCTCAGGGCTCTGCCCTGAACCCGCCAAAGGGCATCGCCCTTTGGAAACCCAGTCGTTTGGAACTCAACCGTCTTGACCGTCGTGAGCCTCGTAAAGGTTGGGCTGACATGTGGCCTGTTGAGCGAGAGTGCCGCGCAGCGGCACGCCCGACGTGATTTTTCGAGCATCGGAGCGGAGCGGCCTTGATGGCCGTGAGCACCGAAGCACAGAAAAAGCGCGTCGGATCGCCAACAGGGCGCATGCCAGCCCAACCTTTCAAGGTTCGCGCATGCCGTCGGTGAGCGTGGGCACGAGGCGGTTGAGCAGGTACTGCATCATGGTCCGCCGCCCGACATGGATGTCGGCCTCGACCGGCATGCCGGGCTGGGGGTGGAAGAAGGGCGGCACGTCGTGCAGCGTGTAGCGATCGACCCGCACCCGCACGCGGTAGAACGCATCCATCCCGCCCGCATTGGCGTGCACCCCCTGCGCCCCGGCCCCGGCGCCGGTCTGCGCGCCGTCGGCGGGGGCGAAGGAATCGGCGCTGATGACGCGTACCGTGCCCTCGGCCCCGCCATACTGGGTGTAGGGGAAGGTCGCGAATTTCAGCAGCACATGGTCGCCGGGGCGGATGAAGCCGACATCGGAACCGCGCACCGCCGTATCGACCTCCAGCCCGCTGTCGGCCGGCACCAGCGTCATCAACTGGTTGCCCGACTGCATCACCGAACCCACCGACAGGCCGGCGATGCTCAGCACCACCGCGTCGCGGTCGGCGCGCATGACCACCAGGCTGCGCCGCAGCCCGGCCTTGCGGGAATCGTCCTGGGCGTCGGCCAGGCGGTGCTGCGCGGTGCTGAGGTCCTGGTAGACCGTGGCCTTCCAGTTCTGGATGAAGCCGTCGCGCTCGGCCGTCGTGGCCTCCAGCCGGGCGCGGGCGCCGCCGGCGGCCTGCTGGGCGGCGATCTGGGCGCGTTCGACCTCCATCAGGTCGTTCTGCGCCGACAGGGTGGACAGGCGGCTGCCCACCTGGTCGCGTTGCAGGCGCAGGCGCATGGCGTGCACGTCGGACGCCACCCGCGCGCGGGCCGCATACATCGCCGCGTCGGCCAGATTGCCCTGCATCTCGGCCCGCGCGCCGGCCATCTGCTTGTCGTAATTCTCGAGCTTGGCGGTGAATTCGGCGCGCCGCCGCAGGAAGGCCGCCGCCTCCTGCACCGAGGCCGGGACCGTGGCGTCGGGGGTGTAGTCGCGGCCGTCGGCCTCGGCGGTCAGGCGATCGACCTGCGCGCCATAGGCCTGCACCTGGACGCGCATGTTTTGCACATCGGCGTCGGTGACGGTGGGGTCCAGATGCGCCAGCACCTGGCCCTTGCGGACGAAGTCGCCTTCATGCACGTCGATCGAGCGGATGATCGAGGTTTCCAGCGGCTGGACCACCAGGGTGGCGTCGGTCGAGGCCATGCGCCCCTGGGACGTCACGACCTGGTCCAGCGGAAAGACCGACATCACCACCAGGCTTGCGATCATCAGGCCGGAAATCAGCCAGGTGATGTACCGGGCCGACGCCGTGGGCGGCAGGGTCGTCAGCGCCGCGCTGGGCGAATGGAATTCCAGCAGGGCGGCCGGCATGTCGGCGGGGGTGGCGGGGTCGTCCGCGTCGGGCAGCACGTAGCCGTCCATCGCGTCGTCACCGGCCGGGACCATCCTGCGCTCGGTCATGGCTCCATCCCCCCTTCGGCCAGCATCGCGGCGGGGCTGGCGCGCCCGGCCGGCGCGGCCTGGTGGCGGTTCTGCTGCAACCACAGGGTGCGATAGATGGCGCAGCGTTCCAGCAGCACCGCATGCGGGGCGATATCCACCACCCTGCCCTGGTCCATCACGCAGATCTGGTCGCAATCGACCAGCGACGACAGCCGGTGCGACACGATGACCATGGTGCGGCCCCGGCCGATCCGTTGCAGGTTGGCGTTCACCAGCGCCTCGCTCTCGGGGTCGAGGGCCGAGGTCGCCTCGTCCAGGATCATCAGCCGGGGGTCGCAGATCAGGGCGCGGGCGATGGCCAGGCGCTGGCGCTGGCCGCCCGAAATGTTGGTCGAGCCTTCCTCGATCCAGGTTTCGTAGCCGGCGGGCATGCGTTCGATGAATTCCTCGGCGCCGGCCAGGCGGGCGGCGCGCACCACGTCGTCCAGCGTCAGGCCGGGGCGGCCGGCGGTGATGTTGTCGCGCACCGTCCCGCGAAAGAGGAAATTGTCCTGCAACACCACGCCCAGCGACCGGCGCAGATGCGTCAGGTTGATCTCGCGCAGGTCCACCCCGTCCAGCTTCAGATACCCGCTGTACGACCGGCTGACGCCCTGCAGCAGGCGGGTGATGGTGGATTTGCCCGACCCGCTGCGCCCGACCAGCCCCAGCATGGTGCCGGCCGGGATGTCGAAATTGACGTCGTCCAGCGCGCGCGTGGCCGCGCCGGGGTAGGTGAAGTTCACGTCGGTGAAGGACAGCGCGCCCCGGATGTCGGGCCGCAGGCCGCTGGTCAGCGCGCGGCTTTCGGTGGGCTGGTTCAGCACCAGCCCGGCTTCGCCCAGGGCGGTCCGGACCTCGTTCAGGTCGTCCAGCAGGCGCGCCAGGCCGATCAGCGGCGCGGCCACGCGGCCGCCCAGCATCATGAACGCCATCAGCGCGCCGCCGCCCATCTGGCCCCCGCCGGTCAGGATCAGGTACGCCCCCACCAGGATGATGCCGCGATTGATGAACAGTTCGAACGGCATCACCACGGTCGAGGCCACGTTGGTCATGCGCCCGACCGCCAGCGACCACAGCGCCGATTCGGCCGACCGTTCGTCCCACAACTGCCGGCGGGGGCGTTCCAGCGCCAGCGTCTTGATGGTGCGGATGCCGGCGACGGTTTCGTACATCACCGACCCGCGCGCCATGTCGGCATGGACCTTCCGGCCGATCAGCGCGCCCACCGGCCCCATGAAGACGACGACCACCAGCCCGATCGCCCCCGCCGCCGCGATGGTCATCCACGCCAGCGTGGCGCTGAGGTAGAACAGGAAGGGCAGGACGACGATCAGGGTGAACAGGTCCAGGAAGGTGTTCAGCAGCTTCCCGGTCATGAAATCCTTGACCTTGTAGATCGCCGACACGCGCCCGATGACGTGCCCCGCCTGCTGGCGTTCGAAGAATTCCAGCGGCAGCGCCAGCAGCCGGTTGAAGACATGCAGCGAAATCCGCGTGTCCAGCCGGGTGGTCAGCACCAGGGTCAGTTCCCGCCGCGCGTAGGTCAGCAGGATTTCATAGAAGCTGAGCACGCAGACGATGGCGGTGATGGACACCAGCGTCGCCATCGACCGGAAATTCACCACCCGGTCGACCACCTGCATGACGATCAGCGGCGGGAAGATCGCCAGCACGCTCAGCACCATCGACGCCAGCACGATGTCGCGCAGGGCGCGGCGTTCGCGCAGGACCGTCCGCGCCAGCCACGCGAAGTCGATCGGCGCGTCGGCCTCGGCCAGGTCGCGGCGGCGCTTCACCAGCAGCACGTCGCCGGTCCAGACCTGCGACAGCCGCAGTTCGTCCACCGCCACGGGCGTCGATCCCGCGTCGCCCAGCGGGTCGCGCAGCCAGACGATGCCGCGTTCGGCGTCGGCGGCGACCATCAGCCCCGCCGACCCGTCGCGGAACATCAGCACGACCGGCGGCGTGTTGTGCATCCGCACCAGGTAGCGCCATTTCAGGCGCATCCCCTTCGCCACCGCCCCCTGGTCGTTCAGCCAGCGCGCCAGGGCGGCCGGCGACGGCGCGACCTCGCCCGGTTCGGCCACGAAATCGCGGATATCCACATCGACGCCGTGATGGCGCGCCGCCGCCGCCGTGGCATGCAGGCGGATCGTCGTCGGGGCCGGCCGCGCGTGCGCGGTGGCCGAATCGGCGGCACCTGGCGGGGGGTCTGACTGCGCCACGGCTCATCCTTCGCTGGGTCCGGGCCAGCCTGGCCCCGAAAGACGAAGGGAGGGTTAATGCGGCGCGTCGGGGGGCCGCCCTTTGGACGCCCCGGACTTCAGGCCCCCAGGCCGGGCCGGTAGCGCGCCGCCACCATGCGGTGGCCCGTCACGTCGCGCCGCACATCGTCAAGCTGCCCGGCGGGCATGACGATCACCACGCGGTCGAACCACGGGCGCTGGCCGGTCACGCGGGCGCGGAACAGGTCCGACAGCGCCGAGGTAAACCCGCCGGACGGCACGCAGCACACGCAGGCCACCCCATGGCCGAACGGCGAGAGCGTGGCGCGCAGCGCGATCACGTCCTGCCACCCCATGCGCGCCGGGTCGGCGACGGCGTCATCCAGCACGCCCTGGCCGGTCAGGACCAGCGCGCCGGCATCGCCCGCCATCCCGGCGAAGGCGGCGGCGTCCACCAGATCCAGCACGATCCGCCCGTCATCGTCCCCGTTGCCTGCCATCGGTCCCCCCTTGCCGCCCCCTGGAAACCCAGGACGTCATAAACGAACGGGATGCAAGGGCCGAGGCCCTTGCCGGGTTCGGGCAGCGCCCGACCGTCCTTCCGCTCTCGCCTCGCGGCGGGATGCACATTATACCCGAATGCGCGCGCGGGCCGCCGCGCTGGACAGCCGCCGCGCCTTGCGGGAATAACGATCGCGCCCCTTCCGTGGAAAACCAGGACCATCATGACCACCCGACCCCATCTTCTCGACGCCCTTCGCGACCAGGTCCTGCTGTGTGACGGCGGCATGGGGTCGCGCGTGCAGGTGCTGGACCTCGATGTCGAGCGGGATTACTGGGGGCAGGAGAACTGCACCGAGATCCTGAACCTGTCGCGCCCCGAGCTGGTGCGCGAGATCCATCGCGGCTATTTCGAGGCCGGGGCGGACATGGTGGAGACCAACAGCTTCGGCGGGTCGCCGATCACCCTGGGCGAATTCGGGCTGGCCGACCGCGCGCGCGAGATCAACCGCACCGCCGCCCATCTGGCGCGCGAGGCCGCCGAGAGCTTTTCCGACGGCCGCCACCGCTATGTCGTGGGCTCGGTCGGGCCGGGAACCAAGCTGCCGTCGCTGGGCAACATCGACTACGACACGCTGGAGGCCGGGCTGGCCGAGCAGTGCCGGGGGCTGATCGAAGGCGGGGTGGACGCCCTGCTGGTCGAAACCTGCCAGGACACGTTGCAGATCAAGGCCGCGGTGAACGGGGCGAAGATCGCCCGGGCCGAACTGGGCGCCGACACGCCGATCTTCGTGCAGGTGACGGTGGAAACCACCGGCACGCTGCTGGTCGGCCCCGACATCGCCGCCGCCGCCACGGCGATCCATGCGCTGGACGTGCCGCTGATGGGGCTGAACTGCGCCACCGGCCCGCAGGAAATGTCCGAACATGTCCGCTGGCTGGCCGAGAACTGGCCGGGGCTGATTTCGATCCAGCCCAATGCCGGCCTGCCGGAACTGGTGGACGGGCAGACCCATTACCCGCTGTCGCCGGCCGACATGGCCACCTGGGTGGACCGCTTCGTGAGTGAGGACGGGCTGAACCTGGTGGGCGGGTGCTGCGGCACCTCTACCCCGCACATCGCAGCCCTGGACGCCATGCTGCGCCGCCGCGCCGAGGGCACCGGCCGCCACCGCCCCGCCCCTGTCGTGCGCCGTCCGGTCTGGGTGCCGTCGGTGTCCAGCCTGTACACGCAGGTGCCGCTGCGTCAGGAGAACAGCTATTTCTCGATCGGCGAGCGCTGCAACGCCAACGGGTCGAAGAAATGGCGCGCCTTGCAGGAAGAAGGCGACTGGGACGGCTGCGTGGCCGTGGGGCGCGAGCAGGTGGGCGAAGGGTCGAACGCGCTGGACATCTGCACCGCCTTCGTCGGGCGGGACGAAATGCGTGAGATGAACGAGGTCGTCACCCGTTTCACCGCCTCGGTCAACGCGCCGCTGGTCATCGATTCGACCGAGACGCCGGTGATCGAGGCCGCGCTGAAGCTGTATGGCGGCAAGGCGATCATCAACTCGATCAATTTCGAGGACGGCGAGGGCCACGCCACCGACCGCATGCTGCTGGCCCGCAAGTTCGGCGCGGCCGTGGTGGCGCTGACGATCGACGAGGTCGGCATGGCCAAGACGGCCGAGGACAAGCTGCGGATCGCGACAAGGCTGGTCGAATTCGCCTGCGACCGCCACGGCCTGCCGCAATCGGACCTGATGATCGACCCGCTGACCTTCACCATCGGCACGGGTGTCGAGGACGACCGCAAGCTGGGGGCGTGGACGCTGGAGGGCATCCGCCTGATCCGCGCGCGCTTCCCCGACATCCAGATCGTGCTGGGGCTGTCGAACATCTCGTTCGGGTTGAACCCGGCGGCGCGTGCGGTGCTGAATTCGGTTTTCCTGGACCATGCGGTGCGCGCGGGCATGACGGCGGCGATCGTCCATGTGTCCAAGATCCGACCGCTGCACCTGATCCCCGAGGAGGAAGTCCGCGTCGCCGAGGACCTGATCTTCGACCGCCGGTCCGAGGGGTATGACCCGCTGCAGCGCCTGCTGGCGCTGTTCGCCGACCGCAAGGCCGCCGACGCGGTGAAGAAGACCCGCGCCGAGACGGTCGAGGGCCGCCTGAAGGACCGCATCGTCGATGGCGACCGCAAGGGGCTGGAAGCCGAGCTGGACGAGGCGATGCGGACCATCCCGCCGCTGGACATCATAAACACCATCCTGCTGGACGGCATGAAGGTGGTGGGCGAGCTGTTCGGCGCGGGCAAGATGCAACTGCCCTTCGTGCTGCAATCGGCCGAGACGATGAAGGCCGCCGTCGCCCATCTGGAACCGCACATGGAACGCGCCGAGGGCCAGGCGCGCGGCACCATCGTGCTGGCGACCGTCAAGGGCGACGTGCACGACATCGGCAAGAACCTGGTCGACATCATCCTGACCAACAACGGCTATCGCGTCGTCAACCTGGGCATCAAGGTGCCGGTGGCCGACATGATCGCCGCCACCCGCGAACATGACGCCGACGCCGTGGGCATGTCCGGCCTGCTGGTGAAATCGACCGTCATCATGCGCGAGAACCTCGAGGAAATGGCGCGCCAGGGGCTGGACGTGCCCGTGCTGCTGGGCGGCGCCGCCCTGACCCGCAATTATGTCGAGGAAGACTGCACCGCCGCCTACGGCGCCGAGGGCCGCGTGGCCTATGCCCGCGACGCGTTCGACGGGCTGTCGCTGATGGACCAGGTGACGCGCGGCGAATTCGACGCATACCTGGCCGCCATCCGCGCGCGCCGCGCGGGCAAGGCCACGCGCGCCCGGCCCCGCGACATGGAACAGGCGGAAAATCGCGGCTTCGGCCCCGTGGATGTCGCCGCCGCCCATGCCCGCCGCCTGCGCCTGACGCGCGACGAGCCGGTGACGCAGCCGCCGTTCTGGGGCGCGCGGGTGCTGGAGGCGACGCCCGACGCGGTGCTGCCGTTCCTGAACGAGCGGTCGCTGTACCAGTTCCAGTGGGGCTTCCGGAAGCAGGGGCGCTCGCTGGACGAATTCATGGGCTGGGCGCGGCAGGAACTGCGCCCCGTGCTGCGCCGGATGCTGGCGCTGACGGCGGCCGAGGACATCCTGCGGCCCCAGGCCGCCTATGGCTACTGGAAGGCCGCCGGCCAGGGCAACGACCTGATCCTGTTCGCCGAGGACGGCACGACCGAGGTCGCGCGCTTCACCCTGCCGCGCCAGCCGCGCGACGATGGCGAATGCATCGCCGATTTCGTGCGCGACGTCGATGACGCCCGGCGCGATGTCGTCGGGTTGCAGGTCGTCACCGTGGGGCAGAAGGCGTCGGACATCGCGCGCGCGTGGTTCGAGGGCAATCGCTACAAGGACTACCTGTATCTGCACGGCCTGTCGGTGGAGATGGCCGAGGCCATGGCCGAATACACCCACAAGCGCATCCGCGCCGAACTGGGCTTCGCCGCCGACGACGACCGCGACATGGCGAAGATGCTGCAGCAGGGCTATCGGGGCTCGCGCTATTCGTTCGGCTACCCGGCCTGCCCGCGCCTGGAGGACCAGGAGCCGATCCTGCGCCTGCTGGACGCCGAACGCATCGGCGTGTCGCTGGCCGAGGGCTACCAGCTCCACCCCGAGCAATCGACCTCGGCGCTGGTGGTGCTGAACCCGCGGGCGAAATATTTCTCGGTGTGAGAGGCGGGCCTGAAGGCCGCCTCGCGCCAACGCCGGAAATGGACGCCCCTGTCAGGCGATGCGTCCTGCCCGGCGCAGACCTTCTGCTTTCACGAGAATTTCGCAAAGGTGCTTTTTATGAATAATGAAAAATATCTTCCATCCGGACACCTGAAAAAGAGATTTTGCATTTTCACAAGCGCGGGCGACAACAATAACATTGCAAAACTCATGGAAGACAAGGAAAGCAGAAACTGGGACCTTGTCGTTGCGTTTTATGGGAACTCCGAGATTGCTTATCGCAATATTGCGGAAAAATCTGATTTTACCTTTATTATCAAGGGCGCAAAATTCCAGAATCTGAAATCCATCGTCGTCTCGCAGCCGGCCATTCTTTCCGGATATGATTACATCTGGGTTGTGGATGACGACATAGAATTCACTCTTGGAAATGCCAGTATTCTTTTTGATGTCGCTTCTTTTTTTGACTTTGATGTATCTCAGCCTGCTTTCAGTTCAAATGGGAAAATTTCTCACGAAATAACGCGAATGGTAGAAAAGGAAAAACTTGTTGCAAGAATAGTAAATTTCATCGAAGTCACATGCCCGCTGTTTAAAGCGGAAGCTCTATTTGATTTTCTTAATATATATGATGGAAAAATGGCCGGTTGGGGGGTAGACTGGTGGTTCTGCAACTATCTGGGATCAAATAAAAAGGCAAAGTTTGCGATTTTTGACAAAATAGTCGTCAAAAATATGCACGATTCGGAAAAAACCCCGGATGGAAAAAGAGAAATTTCCCAATATATGAGCGATAACGATCGGATCATGCAGTGGGAAATACTTAAAAACAACTTTCATTACAAAGAATTCGACCACACAGTTTTCTTCGAACTTTCCTTGCCTTAAAGCGTGAATCCGAACGTATCGGTGACAGCCCCTGCTGGGGCCGTTTTCAAAGACGCTCCGTCCAGCTACCTGTTTCGGGCAGAAAGAACGCGCTCGGCCAGTCCTGTAGAGTCCAGACGATAGGTTCGTCGCAGGTCCTCCTGTCCCCCGTTGCGCGACGGCTGGGCAGGATCCATTCCCGCCCTCAGGACCTGGGCGCGGGGACCGGGCAATTCGGCGACGGCTTCAGCAACGGCTCCGCCCAGGCCGCCTGAAAGGACATGTTCTTCCACAGTGACCAGAAGAGGCAGGTCTTTTGCCAGACGGGTCAGGGTTTCCCTGTCCAGGGGCTGGATAACCGGTACGCTCCATACGCCCATATCAATACCCTGGCCGGCAAGGAGCGAGGCGGCGGCCAGCGCCTCACCCGTTACGGGGCCGGTTGCAAGAAACGCGCCGTCCCGGCCAGGGCGCAGGCAGAGCATGGGGCCGAAGGGAACAGCGTCCAGAGATGTTTCATGCAGGGTCGGTTCGCCACCCTTGTTGAGGCGCAGATATGCGGGCCCCCCTTGCCGTCCCAGGGCGGCCAGAACCCAGGCGGCCTCCGCAGGGTCGGCGGGAACGGCCACCGTGATGCCTGGCAGGACCCGGGTCATGGCCAGATCTTCCACGCCGTGATGCGTGTAGCCATGGCTGCCATAGGCAAAACCACCGCCGATGCCGATAACGGTCACGTCGGCCCCGTGGGCGACGATATCGTTGCGGATCTGCTCGAGGCAGCGGATAACCGCGAAGTTGACAATGGACCAGCAGAAGACCTTGCGCCCGGTCATGGCCAGGCCGGCGGCTATTCCGGCCATGTTCTGCTCGGCAATGCCCACGTTTATGAAACGGTCTGGGAAGCGGGCTGCGAAGGGCTCCATGACTGAAAAACCCAGGTCTCCGGTCAGCAGCCAGACCCGCTCGTCGGCTTCGGCCAGGGCGACCAGCCCTTCGGCGACAACACTTCTCATGCGCCCAGTTCCGCCAGGGCTTTGGCAAATTCGTCGTCCCGTGGCGAGCGATAGTGCCAGAGCAGGTCATTTTCCATGAAACTCACACCTTTGCCCTTCACCGTATGCGCGATGATGACGGTGGGGCGGTCGCCTTCCGGCGGAGCGAGGAGGGACCGGCTGATGGCGTCGTGGTCGTGGCCGTCGATGGCACGCACGGTCCAGCGGCATGCGGCCAGTTTGTCCCGCAGGGGTTCCAGATCCAGAACCTCCGACGTCCGTCCGAAGCTCTGGATCTTGTTGTAGTCGATGATGGCGGTCAGGCCCGAGAGCTTGTGATGCCCTGCAAAGAGAAAGGCTTCCCAGTTGGAGCCTTCGTCCAACTCTCCATCACTGAGCACGGCGATCACCCGCCTGGGATCGGGCCGGCCCTTGTCTTCGGCGCGCAGCCCCAGGGCCATGCCGCAGGCGATGGGAAGACCATGGCCCAGCGAGCCGGTGGACGCCTCCACCCCCGGCACGCCCTTGCTGGTCACATGCCCGGCCAGAACGGCGCCATCGCGGCAATAGCTTTCCAGCCAGTCCAGTGGAAAAAACCCTCTTTCCGCAAGGGCGGCGTAATAAATGGCGGCAGCGTGTCCCTTGCTCAGAAGAAACCGGTCCCGCCCGTTCCAGGCCGGATCGGCGGGATCGACCCGCAGCAGCCCGCCGTAGAGCACAGCCAGCAGATCCGCCATGCTGAGACAGCTTCCGATATGGGAGGCCTTGGCCCTATGGACCATCCGCAAGGCATGAATTCGCAGTTGTCGGGCGAAATTCACGGTATCCAGCGTCATGGACGGTTGTCTTCCGGCAGCGTACGCAACGCGGTGCTGACCGCGGCGGCGACGGCACTGTGGCGGTCGGGCACGAGAAACAGGAAATTGGTCGCTACGGTCTCATCCGTAATTCTGGAAATCTCCTCCAGACCGTTCGCTGTCAGCGCGTGGGCCACATACCCCAGGGGGGCGAGCAGATCGAGAATATCGTTGGGATGATAGTCGTATACTGCCGCCCATTTGCGTAGCAGCTCCATCATCAGCACCGGCCGGTGGCGCTCCAGAGTGGCGCCAGCGCCGCGCAGCACGAAAATTTCCGCTCCCTCCACGTCGATCTTGACCAGGCCGACAGCGCTGCCATTCGTGCTCTCGGTCAGCAGGCTGTCCAGGGTGCGCTGCGGGACTGTGACGCGCCTGTTCGGCTGGTCCGGGAAAAGGGGACGCCGGGAAGCTGCGACGCTGCCCGTAAACTCGGGCACATGAAGGGTAATGGTGTCCGACGCCTCGCCCAGCGCACAACCCGCTACTTTTACCACCGTTTCCAGGCCGTTGCGCGCGAGATTGGCGCAGAGCAGCATACGCGTGTCCGGCACGGGCTCCACGGCCAGAATGCCCGCGGTGCGGGTTTCAGCGTGCAGACTGGCGTGCAGGCTGTACCAGCCCACATTGGCGCCGATGTCTACAAAGCGCCCCCGGGTCGTCGCCAGCGTGGCCTGAAATGCGGCCAGTTCGGTAGGTTCGTAGTGACCGTGGTTCAGCACATGCGCGGCTGCTCCACGGATGTCGCCGGCATTCAACCCCAGCCTGAGGCCGTTGGTGAGGGTGATCGTGGCGCCCTCGCCGGTGACCGTCATCCCGGCCACGGCGTCCCTCACCAGGATATGGGTGTCGTCCAGACCCTGGTGATGGCGGGCCATGCTTTTCCAGAAACTGTCGCGCGGCATACGGCCATGCGCGTAGGCTTCCATCAGGTCGGGAATGGCGGGTACCGCCTGCGGAAGCGGAGGAATGCGTTGCCAGCGCTCCGGTCCATGGCCGACGGCCGGCGCCTCGGCGGCTACGGCCCGGTTCCAGGCGATGGTGCGGGCCAGCCCTTCAGACAGGCCGACTTCCGCGATGCAGCCCAGTTCCGTGCGTATCCGGTCAAGGTTCGGACGCACCCGCGATGGTGATCCCGCCTGCGGGCGTGCGGACGCTGTCCGGACAGGTTCGGTAACGCCGAATAACCGGGCGATCTCGGTCGCGAGGTCCAGAATGGATGTTTCCGGACCGTCAGCACCAATGCCGTAGAGTCCTCCGTCCGCACCCGAGAGCAGAATCTTCAGGAAGGCGGTGGTCGCGTCCGTGACGTAACCGTAGGTGCGTGTGGCCTGGCCGTCGCTTTCCAGAACGAAGGGCCTGCCGTCCAGACCCAGGCGCACCATGGCGCCGACGATGCGTCCGTCGTCGATATCCTGGCCGGGACCGTGAACGTGGAAGGGACGGACGATACGCACGGGCACGTTATGCTGGCGCCACCAGGCCAGGGAGATGGCTTCCCCCGCGCGTTTGGCCTCGGCGTAGGCTGTCCGCGCCTGACGCCAGTCCAGCAGACCTATGGCGTCCTCGGACGTGGGGAACTGCTCTGGTGGAAGGGTTCCGTAAACCTCGCTTGAGGATACGTAGAGCAACGCTGCCGCCCGGTCCTGGCGGGCGCGGGCCAGCAGGTGCATGAGGCCGGTCGTATTGGCGGCCATCAGGCCGGCCGGGTCAGCCATAAAGCTGCGTGGGGCCGCCGGCGACGCGGCGTGGATGATGTAATCCACCGGAGCCAGGGGGGGAAGCGGGAGGCTGACATCCTGGATCAGGGCCGTAACGCCGGGGTCTTCCGCCGCCCAGGGATGACGGCGGCGCAACGCCTCGGCAGAGCGGCCCAGAAGGGTCAGGCGGACAGGCTTCTCCACCAGTCCATGGGTATTCAGATAGGCGATGGTATCGACGATGGCGCCGGGCAGGAAGCCCGCCGCGCCGGTAATCAGCACATGGCGGCCGGACAGACGGGCGAGCTGATCCGCTGTCAGGCGGGCGGCAACCCGGCCCGCGTCCTCATTCAGGATGTCCCGGGCCGAAGACGGAAGAGCGGTCATTGCCGACAGAAATCCGTGATGGTTTCCGCCATGAAATCGATCATGGGATCGGTAAGGGCCGGGTGAACGCCAATCCAGAAGACATTGTTCATGACAAAATCCGACATGTGCAGATCACCGACCTGGCGTCTGGGAACGTCGCGGTAGGCCGGTTGGCGCAGCAGGTTGCCGCCAAACAGAAGGCGGGTGCCGATGCGCCGGTCTTCAAGATGGCGAACCATGGCATTGCGGGTGAAAGGCGCGTCCTCGCGTACGGCAATGGGGAAGCCGAACCAGCTCGGATCCGAACCCGGCGTTGCCTCCGGCAGGATCAGCAGATGCTGGAGAGGAGCGAGCGCCTTCCACAGCCTGTCGAAATTGGCGCGGCGGGCAGCAATGAATCCCGGCAGTTTTGTCAGCTGGGATACGCCTACCGCGGCCTGCATGTCGGTCGCCTTCAGGTTGTAGCCGATGTGGGTATAGATGTATTTGTGATCGAACCCTTCCGGCAGATCGCCCAGTTTCCAGGAAAAGCGGCGGCCGCAGGAATTGTCCTGACCCGGCTCGCAGAAACAGTCCCGGCCCCAGTCACGAAACGACTCGGCCGCCCGCATGACCAGTGGCTTGTCCATGAGGACTGCACCGCCTTCACCCATGGTAATGTGATGGGCGGGATAGAAGCTGACCGTGGCCGCGATCCCGAAGGTTCCGACCCCCTGCCCCCGCCAGCTCGCGCCCAGCGCGTCACAACAATCTTCGATGACCAGCAGATCGTGGGCGCGCGCCAGTTCCATGACCCGGTCAAGGTTGAAGGGATTGCCCAGCGTGTGGGCCAGCATGATGGCCCGGGTACGGGGGCCTATGGCCTCGGCCAGGGCCTCGACATCGACGTTGTAGGTGGGGACCTCCACGTCGACAAAAACGGGGACCAGACCGAGTTGCAGGATTGGATTGACCGTCGTCGGGAAGCCCGAAGCAACTGTAATCACCTCGTCTCCGGGCAGCAGACGCTTCTCTTTCATCAGAGGCGAGGTCAGACTGGCCAGGGCGACCAGATTTGCCGAGGATCCGGAATTGACCAGTCGGGCGTAGCGCCGGCCGAAAACCGTGGCGAATTCGCTCTCGAAACGTCTGGCGTAGCGTCCGGCGGTGAGCCAGAAATCGAGAGAGGCATCAACCAGCGAAGCCACATCCTCGGCGTCCCACACCCGGCGGGTGACGGGTACCGGGGTTTCCCCGGGCACGAATGCAGTCTGAGCGTTGGCCGCAGCGTGATGGGCCCGGGTCAAGGCCAGGATCTGATCGCGCAGATCCCGCTCCGCCGAAGCGGTCATGCATTATACTCCAGATGATTTTTGTACCAGGGAATGGTGAGCCCCAACCCTTCGTCCAACGTATAGAGAGGCTTCCAGTCCAGCTCGTTCCGGGCCCTGGCCGCGGAAAGATACTGCTGGCGGATCTCGCCGAAAGGCTTGTTGAGAATCCGGGGCTCCAGGTCGCTGTCCATGGCCGTGAGAATACGCTGTACCAGGTCGAGAACGGTCACCTGTATCTCGTTGGAGAAATTATAGGCATTTCCGGCGATTTCGGGGTGACGGGCCAGATGCGCGGCCAGGGTCATGTAAGCCGCAGCCCCGTCCTCCACGAAGAAATAGTCGCGGATGAAATGTCCGTCCGAACGGATCAGGGGACGTTCGCCACGAAGGACCGAGCGGATGGTGCCAGGTATGATGCGGTTCCAGTTCAGGTCCCCGGGGCCGTAGAAATTGCCGCAGCGCGTGACGACCACAGGCAGGCCGTAGGTATGGGCATAGGCCTGGGCGATGAGATCCGCGCAGGATTTTGAGACATCGTACGGCTGGCGTCCGATGAGCGGCATCTGCTCGTCATAGGGGAGGATCGCCTGCTCCCCATAAGCCTTGTCGGAGGAGGCCAGAATGATCTGCCGCACGGTCGGCGCGTGGCGGCAGGCTTCCAGCACATTCCATGTGCCCTTGATATTCGCCTCGAAGGTGGAAAGCGGGTTGCGATTGGCAATGCCGACGATCGTCTGCGCCGCGAGGTGAAAAACCACCTGGATCTCGTATTCCCCGAGTATCCGTTCCATCAGGGCATAGTCGCAGATATCCCCGCGCACGACCGTGACCCTGGAGAGCAGACCCTCCGTCATCAGTTCGCAGGACGGCACCCAGTCCCGCACCAAAGCGACCACATCGGCCCCTGCCTCAACCAGACGCCGGGTCAGCGCGCCGCCGACAAGACCACTGGCTCCGGTGACGAGAACCGGCCGGTCGCGCCATTCAAAACTGTCGGCGTTTGTCACCATATCCTCCAGGGAGCCTTGCCCGAGTGCCATAATTCATTCAGTACTAGAAATTCCCGATAGGTGTCCATGGCGAAGAAAAAGCCGTCGTGCCGGTAGGCCATGAGCTCGCCCGCCGCCGAAAGGCGCTCCAGCGGTTCCCGCTCCAGGATGCAGTCCGGCCTGACGGACAGCCAATCCAGAACCCGGCGGTCGAAAACAAAGAAGCCGGCGGAAGACCAGCCGTCCAGACGCGGTTTTTCCACAAAAGCCTGTACCGCATCCCCTTCCAGGTTCAGGACACCGAAGCGGGATACAGGCTGTACTGTGGTGACTGTCGCCAGTCGCCCATGAGATCGGTGGAAGGCAATCAGCTTTGCGATATCCACATCGGCCAGGCCGTCGCCATACGTGACCAGAAACAGATCGTCCGTATCTGGAATATACCGCTCCACCCGCTTGATTCTGGCACCCGTCATGGAGTCATCGCCGGTGTCGGCCAGGGTGACCTCGAAGTCATCTTCATCGTCGGGGGACGTGGGGAAGGAAATACTCTCCCTTGAACCAAGGCGCATGGTAAAGTCATTCATCATGGCGCGGTAGTTCAGGAAATACTCCTTAATCATCGTGCCTTTGTATCCCAGGCACAGGACGAAGGAATTCAGGTCGTAGGCCTGAAAGATCTTCATGATATGCCACAGGATCGGTCTTCCGCCGACTTCCACCAACGGTTTTGGCCGATGTTCCGTCTCTTCCCGCAGTCTGGTGCCCTGACCGCCGCAGAGGATAACAACTTTCATCAGCCGATTCCCCGCGCAGCGTCAATAATGGCCTTCATTTCAAGGCGTGTCGCCATGTCATAGCATTCCAGGGCCATGGCCTGATTGCCCAACGCCTCGGGGAAGCCATTCATTGCTGCAAAGTCGGGAATATCCATCAGGGCTGCGATGTACCGTTTTACCGCGTCCGCGCTGCTGCGCGTGTCGGCCTCGCGCTCCTGAATGAAGTTCACCCGGTTGATCGCGCGCTGGGCCGTCATGACGAGCATGGTCTGGATACTGGCCGGGTCGTCGGCAAGCAATTCCTTCAACATGGCGACAAGGCCACCGTGCATGTGATCGTCAGGGTATTCCCAGTAAATCTTGTTCAAGATCCGGTGGATTGTGATGTACTGGTTGAGGAAAACCGTTTTCGCGGCCAGCATGGCCGTGCCGGTGATCCACATGGGTGAATAAAGATGGCGCCCGATTTCGCGCTTGTAGCCTTCCAGGTCGACAATGTCCCTGCGGATGACCCAGCGCGTCAACACATGGCCATGCCAGAACAGATCAATGAAGGTCTGTTTTCCCGGCGGAAAGACCTTGATACTGGGCAGGTCGCTTCGCCGTTCGATGCCGTCGATCCATAGATGATCGCCCGCCAGGTTGCGTTGGCCGTCGATCTGTCGCATGGGGGTGAAAATGAGGCCGGTATCGGGCTCCTGACGCAGAACCATGCGGATCATGGTAATGGCATAAGGCATCAGCAGGTCATCATCCGTCAGCATGATGATGTATTTGCCCCGCGCCTCCTGCAGGACAAAAGCGACATTCTGTTCCGGTCCGATGTTTTCTTTCTGGTGGAAGACACGCAGTCGGGGGTCGTCGAAGCGATCAAGGACATCACGCGTATGGTCGGGCGAGGCGTTATTGCTGACAATGACCTCATAGTCCTCCCAGTCCTGGGCCAACGCACTATGCAGGCAACGTTGCAAGTCATCCGCCCGGTTGTAGCTTGGAATAACAATGGAAAAGAGGGGCGAGCTACTATCCGGTTGAGCAAGAGTCATGATTCAACGCCTGTCTTCTGCAATGGAAAGCCAATGTTGAGCGACTATATACACCGGTTGGACGGGGCCCGTAAGGCGCTTTGTGCGGCCCCGCAACGTGCTCGCCCTGCGAGATTTTCCAGGCGACAAAGCTTTCCAATCATGGAACAATATCTGGTCGATACGAGTATTTTTTGACCATATATACCCTGAGGAACAGATGAATTTCTGCACCATTTGCGCCACGGCAAATAAATTTCAGGAATTTCGTGGCAGGTCGGCCGAGCAGTGTACCCGCTGCGGCAGTCTTGAACGTCAGCGCGCGATTTTCCTCTTTCTGACCATGAAAAATTGCCTGAAAAATATTGGCACGGATGACTTTGACAAGCGGATTCTTCACTTCGCTCCGGAGCCAATGCTGTTCAACGCCTTTTCAAATAACGGAAAGAACAGGAATTATAGATGCTTCGATTATTCTCCAGGTTCATATGGTTTTACCGGAAATTTTATCGGACGGCATGATCTGGCCGACATGGAAGGCACAAAAAAATTGCCGCCTGCCGATATCATCATTCATAATCATGTGCTTGAGCATATTCCCGCGGATTTTGCCGAAACGATTCAGGCGCTGAACTCCCTTCTCGTGCCCGGCGGCATCCAGGCTTTCACCATCCCGATCAGACCGGGCAAATTTGACGAGGATCTGTCCCCTTCACTGAGTGACGATGAGCGCAGGCAAAGATTTTATCAGGAAGATCATGTACGCATCTTCGGTACGGACGATGCGGTCCCGATGATGCAGTCGATCATGAAAACGGACAAGGTTGTCTTTCGCCTTAATGAGCATATCAGCCCCGAACTTGCGGCCGCATATGGGTTGACCACGACCTACAAGGCGGACCGCATTGATTCGGTTTGCAGCAATACCGTATTTTACTATATCAAGCCCCTTTGACAGGGGCGATGAGCGTTACGGAGCCTGTCATCGCCGCAACCCCATCGGCAAAGTCAGCCTCCGGCGGTCTGCACGGTGCTATTCGGCAGATCGTGCTTTGAAACAACGATCGGCGGCACGCAGACGCAAGCCTTCACGCTGTCGTAGACCGACGCCATCATGTCGTCGATGCCGGTGTTGATCTTGTTGCGGTTCAACCCTGGATAAAACACGTCCATGGGGCGGAGAGGCACGACATGCGACAGGAGGCGCTCCGCCCCTAGCGGTGAAATCGAATAACAGATCGTTCCGTGCGCGCGAACAAGCGGGAACAATTCGGACCTGTATTTCGCTTCCTTGAAAGAAGACAGGTTGCCCATGACGTCCGCATGATACAGATGCCCCGTGAATTTCGAGACTCCGGGCATCAGATCGAAGGTGACGTAGGCATCGGTATTAAAGCCCCACAGAATGATGTCCCAGTCGTGGGGGGCCGCCGAAAGAAGACGCTCCTGCTCCGAGCGGAAATCCGCTCTCATGACCGCATCATCTTCGGCGACGGTCGCCGGCTCCCGACTGTTGATGACCTCGGTCCAGATCGCCATATGCGACAAGGCACACCCGATGGCCCCGTCGGTGTACTCAAGACCGGGGTTCATCAGGTGTTTATCCGCGAGAATTTGCCTCTCGACCCCTTTTCCGTCGATGGCCTGCGTTTTTGTGAAATATGCACACTCCGGATTGTCGTTCCGGAAGGCGGCAAGTCGTTCAGGACAGCGCTCGAGATTCAGGAGATGATATCGCATTTTTATGTGGCCCATGACTTATACGAACGAATCGGCAAATCCAGCTTTTGTGGATTTGATTGGCATCTGAACCCTGCGCCGACATGTCGGATACCAACTGTTATTGCATGCTCGGTACGTAATGCGCGTATCCCGTCCGGATGGCAACACCCCGACCCGGAAGGACGCCCACGCCAGGCCAAGTGCCGCGTTGACCGCGCGGCGGCCCACCCGCATCATGCACAAATGCCCCAGTCCGCGCCCCCTTCGCAGACAGACCCGGACGACGCCGCGCGGGCCGGGGAACGCATGTCCGGCGCGGATGGCGCGGCCGACGTGCTGGGCCGGCTGTGGGCCGGGTTGGCTGTCGGGGCCGACCCCGAGGGCGCGTCCGACCTGCATATCCGCCGCACCGCCCGGGCGTTCGGCGTGCATGCCGAACATTGCCTGGCGGCGCTGATCGTCGACGATCGGGCGACCCTGGTCCGCGAAAGCGCCGACGTCGTGCACATGCTGATGCGCCTGTGGGCGGCCCGGAACGTCGCGCCCGAGGCGGTGTGGACCGAACTGGACCGCCGGACGCAGGTCGGCAACCTGCTGCTGTCGCTGAACGCGCCGGCGCGCGGCACCGGCCGGGCCATCACCCGCCCGTGGCGAATCCGCTCGACCAAGCTGCCCTGACCCATGCGCCCCGGCGGGAGGGGAGGCCCGATCTTTCCCCTGTCGTCGCCGCGCGGACAATGGCATAAGCTGCCCCTCCGGACGGCCGCCGCCGTCCGCGCACCGAAAACGGAAGGAACGCGACGGCCCCATGCACCGGGTCCCTGCCCCCCTTGCGCCTCGTCCCGCGTCTGCCCGGGCGGGCGGGCGATGACGTGGAACTGGGCCGACCTGCTGTGCGGCGGCGTCGTCCTGGTCTCGGCCCTGCTGGGCTGCGGACGCGGGCTGGTGCGTGAAACCCTGGGGCTGGGCGGCTGGGTCGGCGCGGTGGCGCTGGCCGCGCACTGGACCGGATCGCTGCAGCCGGTCGCCGCGCGTTGGGTCGCCAATCCGCTGGCGGCCGACACCGCGGCCTTCGTCGTGCCGTTCGTCGGCCTGCTGGTCGTCTTCACCCTGGTGGCGCAGATCTGCGGCCGGCGCATCCGCGGGTCGGCGCTGGGCGGGCTGGACGGCACGCTGGGCCTGCTGTTCGGCGGGGTGCGCGGCTATGGCGTGCTGGTGGCGCTGTACCTGACCGCCGGGCTGGTCGCCCCGCCCGCATCGTGGCCGGACGAGGTGCGCGACGCCCAGGCCCTGCCGCTGGTGGCGCGAGGGGCCTTCTATCTGGCCCCCTTCCTTCCCATTTCCATGCAGCCACGCCTTGCACAACCGGGGCAGACGCGCCATGACGCCCCGATCTGAACCCTTACGAGGCCGCCCCCCGGGCCTGTCGAGGAAAGACCGCTGATGTCCACCCGTTCCCCCGCCCCCGACGGCCCCGTCTTCCTGCATGACCCTGCCTTTGTGCGGGACGTGGCGCCGCAATGGCAGCACGACGACAAGCCGCATGAGGAATGCGGGGTCTTCGGCGTCTGGAACGTCAAGGACGCATCGGCGCTGACGGCGCTGGGCCTGCACGCCCTGCAGCATCGCGGGCAGGAAGCGACGGGAATCGTTTCGTACGACGGCGCGCGGTTCCACACCCACAAGGGGCTGGGCCTGGTCGGCGACGTGTTCGGCGACGCGCGGGTGATGGCCACCCTGCCGGGCCATCGCGCGGTGGGCCACAACCGCTACGCCACCACCGGGGCGACGCTGATCCGCAACGTCCAGCCCCTGTTCGCCGATTTCGAATTCGGCGGCCTGGCGGTGGCGCACAACGGCAACCTGACCAACGCCGAGACCCTGAAGCGCGCGCTGGTGCGCCGGGGCTGCATCTTCCAGTCCACGACGGACAGCGAGGTGTTCATCCACCTGATCGCCATTTCGCTGTACGCCAATGTGGTGGACCGGCTGATCGACGCGCTGAAGCAGGTGCTGGGCGCCTATTCGCTGGTCGCGCTGTCGCGCGACGCGCTGATCGGCGTGCGCGACCCGCTGGGCGTGCGGCCGCTGATCCTGGGCCGCATCGACGACGAGGACGGCGGCGCGCCGTCCTGGGTGCTGGCCAGCGAGACCTGCGCGCTGGATATCGTCGGCGCCGAATTCGTCCGCGATGTCGAACCGGGCGAAATCGTCATCATCGACAACGACGGCGTGCGCTCGATCAAGCCGTTCGGCGAACAGAAGTCGCGCTTCTGCGTGTTCGAATACATCTATTTCGCCCGCCCCGACTCGGTCCTCGACGGCCAGCCGGTCTATGAGGCGCGCAAGCGCATCGGCGTGGAGCTGGCGCGCGAAAGCGCGGTCGAGGCCGACGTCATCGTCCCGGTGCCCGATTCCGGCGTGCCCTCGGCCATGGGCTATGCGGCGGCCAGCGGCATTCCCTTCGAACTGGGGATCATCCGCAACCATTACGTCGGCCGGACCTTCATCGAGCCCACCGACCAGATCCGCCATCTGGGCGTGAAGCTGAAACATTCGACCAACCGGCCGGTGCTGGACGGCAAGCGGGTGATCCTGGTCGATGATTCGATCGTGCGCGGCACCACGTCGCGCAAGATCGTGGACATGGTCCGCGCCGCCGGCGCGCGCGAGGTGCATATGCGTATCTCCTCGCCGCCGACGACGCATTCGTGCTTCTACGGCATCGACACGCCCGAACGCGGCAAGCTGCTGGCGGCCCAGCACGACCTGAAGGAAATGGCCGAGCTGATCGGCGTCGACAGCCTGGCCTTCATCTCGTTCGACGGGCTGTACCGCGCGCTGGGCCATGCCGACCGGGCGGCGGCGCAGGGCCGGTATTGCGACGCCTGCTTCACCGGCGACTATCCGATCCCGCTGGTCGATCACGAAGCCGAAGGCGGTGACACCGCATTCATCCCCGCCGCATGACCGCGGGACCCGACGGGGGGACGGACGGGCAGCAGCCGCTGGCCGGCCAGGTCGCGCTGGTCACCGGGGCCAGCCGGGGCATCGGCCGGGCCAGCGCGCGCGCCCTGGCGGCCGCCGGCGCGCATTGCATCCTGACCGCCCGCAGCCAGGGCGGGCTGGAGGAAACCGACGACCTGATCCGCCGCGCGACCGGGCGGGCCTCCACCCTGCTGCCGCTGGACCTGCTGGATGGCGCCGCGATCGACGCGCTCGGCCCCTCGATCGCCGGCCGGTTCGGGGGGCTGGACGTGATGGTGCATTGCGCCGCCACGCTGGGGGTGCTGACCCCCGTCACCCACATGCGCGACACCGACTGGACGGCCGCGCTGGCCGTCAACGCCACCGCCGCCTGGCGCCTGATCCGCACCGCCGCCCCGCTGCTGGACCGCGCGCCGGCCGGCCGGGTGGTGGTGCTGACCGACGGCCACGCCGCCCGCCCGGCCAGTTTCTGGGGCATGATGGCGGCGTCCAAGGCGGCGATGGAGGCCATGGTCCTGACCTGGGCCGAGGAAATCGCGCCCGGATCGGGCCTGCGGATCAATCTGTACGATCCCGGCCCCGTCGCCACGCGCCTGCGGGTGCAGGCCATGCCCGCCGCCGACCTGTCGTCCCTGCCCGACCCCGAGGTGGCCGGGGCGGCCGTGGCGGCGCTGTGCCTGCCCACCGAAACCCGGCACGGGCAGCGGATCGCCGCCGCCGGCTGAACCCGGCCTTGCCGGGGATGCGCCCGCTGCTATAACGGCGCGATGGGCAAGAATACTCCGGCAACGGTGGCGCTGGGCCGGGCGGGAATCGCGTTTTCCCCGGTGGAATACAGCTACGACCCGTCGGCCGACCGGCTGGGCGTGCAGGCCGCCGAGGCGATCGGCGAGCCGCCGTCGCGCGTCTACAAGACCCTGATGGCCGACATCGACGGCCGTCCGGTCTGCGTCGTCGTCCCGTCGGACCACGAGGTCAGCATGAAGAAGCTGGCCGCCGCCTTCGACGGCAAGTCGGCGAAGATGATGAAACCCGCCGATGCCGAGCGGATCACCGGTTTCAGGGTCGGCGGCATCAGCCCCTTCGGGCAGAAGCGCAAGGTGCCCACGGCCTTCGCCCGGCAGGCGGCCGACCTGCCCTACCTTTATACCAACGGAGGGCAGCGGGGATTGCAGGTGCGCCTGACCCCCGACGACGCGTTGCGCGCCTGCGACGGCCGCCTGGCGGACCTGACCGCCTAGGGGCTGGCCCCACCAGAGGGCCTAGCCCCTTGGAAACCCAGGACTTCATAAAACGAATGGGATGCAAGGGCCGAGGCCCTTGCCGGGTTCGGGCAGAGCCCGACCTTCCTGGCGATCAGCCCTGCTGGTCCTGCGGGCCGGGCTCGGGCATCTGCACCGGGGCCGTGGGGAAGCGGCCCGATTTCGCGATCACTTCCGGGTCCTCGTTCTCGGCCGGCAGGTAGACGTGCGGCAGCAGGGCGTTGAGGCGGGTGACGACCTGCTGGCTGATATCGACCTCCGGCCCATGCAGCACGGCCAGGCCCGACTGCACGACCATCGTCAGGCCACGCGACTTGCCGATGGAATTGACGACCTGGGCCACCTCGCGCTGGACCTGGTTCATCGCGACCTGGATATCTTCCTGCAGGATGCGGTTGCGTTCGCCGAATTTCTGCTGGTCGGACGCCACCCGCTGCTGCAGGGCCCGCTGCTGGATTTCGGCCTGGTCGCGCGGGGCGTTCAGCATCCGCTGGCGCAGGGCCTGGATCTGGGCTTCCTCGGCACGGACCTCGCGGATCAGCTTCTCGCGCCGGGCCCCCATTTCCTGCTCCACCTGCTGGACGGCGACGGACTGGCGCATGATCTCGCCGGTATCGAACACGCCGATCACCGGCTGGGGCGGACGCACGCCGGCCGGCAGGGCGCCGAAGGTCGGCACGGCGGGTTCGGGCAGCACCGGCTGCGGGGGGGCGCCGTCCGGCCCGGCCGCCTCGGCCGCGGGGGCAGGCGCCGGGGCCGCGGCCCGCGGCGCGGCCATGGCGGGCGCGATGCCCGACATCGCGATCAGGCCGGCCAGGATCCACCGTCGCGCCGGGGGCGTCCCGGTCCGGCCGTGTCCGGCACTGAAGGCTTCCGTCATGATCCTGATCCGTGGCTGTTGCAGGCGATGCATGTTTCGTTGCCTAGCGGATCGGCGGGGACGTGACCAGTCCCGCGACCGCAAACAGGCAAGATCGCCGATGAACGGCGCGCCCGCCTGTGCCATACTCGCCCGCGCCCCGGCGGAGATGGAATCGGCCGGGTGACCCGGGACGCCCATCCGGAAAGGCAGAACCATGACACCAGAACACAGGATGACGGGGCGCGGGACGATGGTCCTGGCCCTTCTGGCCGCCCTGCCCCTGCTGGCCCACATTCCGCCGGCCTGCGCGCAGGCGCCGGCTCCGCCGCACTCGGCCTATCCCGACGGCACCGGCGATTCGCTGATCGACCGGCTGAACGCGGCGCAATTGTCGCCGAACTATCGGGGGCAGGTCTATTATCCCGGCCAGCCGATCCCGCCGGCGCAGCCGCTGGACCTCGGGCACCTGCCGCCCGACGTGCCGCAGATCGTGCCGCCGCCCCCGGTGGGCGAACGCGCGCCCCAGCCGTCGATGCGCCCGCCCGGCGTTCCGTCCGCCCTGCCGCCGCCGGCGCCGGCCTGCGCCGCCACGTCCTCCTGCTGAAAATCTGTCCGGGCACGCGGTTTTCCGGCGGTTCGTCATAGTTTGGTTACATTTCAAACCTATGGTCGCGATGTGGCGTCGGTGCGTGATGCAAACTGTTCCCGGCGTCACGCCTCCTTGCCTGTCGCCCCTACAGCCGCCACAGCAGCGGCGTGTGCGACAGGAAGATCAGCCCCAGCCCTGACACAAACAGCATTTTCAGCGCCAGCGGCCCCCCGGCCGACACCAGCGCGTCCAGCGTCAGCATCTGCATGCACGGATCGACCGGCCCCTGTCGTCCGCCCGTGGCGGCCGCCCCCGGTGCTGCGATGCGCGTGCGCCAGTCCTGGCGTTGCCGCGTCTGTTCGCCCAGTGAAATCCTGGCCCGGCTGTAGAGAAGGCCGACAAAGCGATCCAGGTCCTCGACCCGGTACATCAGGTCGCGCCCATGCCGCACCGCCGGGCGAGGGCCGGCGCCCAGCAGGCCCAGCACCCGCAGCCGCCTGGCCGGCACACCCAGATAAGCCGCGGCCTCGCGCAGAGGCAGCATGCGCCGCAAGGGGAAAGCATGGACAGTCGCCGCACTGTCGCTGGCGCCGTCCAGGGGCGACCGGCCGTTCATTTCCCGAATGGTGTTGTGGATGGGCTTTTGCTGTCAATCACAACCTGCACCCCTCGCCCCGAGGATTTTCCATACCCCCTATGTGGGCGTCCGGGGGGCGGCAGGTTCAGCGGCAGACGTGGCGATGGCCGTCGGCGCCGATATAGGTGCCGGTCAACGGATCGAAGCACGCACCGGCGACGCAGCTGTTCCCCGACGTCAGCGGGGCGGGGTTCAGCCTGGCCCCGGCGGCGACGGCCTCGCGCGCCGCGGCGCCGCAGAGCGGGGTGTTCAGCGGGGCGGACGGATCGTTGACCAGTTGCGCCTCGTTCGCCGGGGGCGGCGCCTCGACCACCGTTCCGGGCGCGAATTGCAGCGGCGGGCGACGGGCGGCGGGGGCCTGGGCCACCGGCCGCGTCGCCGGTTGCGGCGCGCAGGCCGCCAGCCCCGAAAGCATCATCGCCGCGACCGCGAGGCGCGCGACGGAGGGCCGGGGACGATCGTTCATGACATCTTCCTGTCAAAGCTGTGCACAAGACATGTCCGCCGGCACCCCGACGCGACGATGCCGCATCCCTGCACTGTCGCCCGACATTCCGCATTTGCAAACAGCCCTTTCGCGTCGCCCCGCACACGGCCCCGGCATGGGGGGTATCAGATGGGCTTCGGATAATAGTTTCTGTAGGTGCGTCCTATGCTGGGAATAGCCTCCTTGACGATGCTCCCGATCCCCAGGGCCTTGCCGTTCCGGCGGAAGTTGAAATTCTCGATCAGGCGCCGCATGACATCGTCCGGATAGGTCGCCGCGAAATACCCCAGCGCATCGCACGCGGCGATGCGTTCGTGAAGGAACGACCCCTTCGGGGGCGCCACGTTCTTCCAGTACCCCATCCGGACCAGGATATTATTGATGAGATGAAGCGTGATGGCGTTCGTGCATGTTTCCGCACATTCATCCCGGAATTCGGGCAGCAGCAGCTTATGGATATCGCCATGCGAAATCGGGCAGAACATCCCCCGCGGTGAAAGGCGCGACCGGTTTTTTCCGTCACCCAGCAACCGCGTCAGCAGCAATGGGCCGGTTTCCCCCCATTTCAGATTCTTCCCGATGCGCCGCACCGCTTCGTCCGTCAGGCATTTCAGCAATGCTGCGTCGTCGGTGTAGAAAACGGCGCCGTTGACGCCGGATTCGTCGAGGGGAAAAATCTCATGCTTCCGCAATGGCGTGCTGTCCGACAGCAGCAGAACATCCAGATCGATCCAGACCAGATCGCGCATCGCAACCATGCGATAGCGAAAGAGATCCGAAAAGCGGCCGAGATCGGGCTTGCCGTTGTACAGAAAGCGGGATTCCAGGTCGCGCGAAACGATGGCGTGCGCGTCGTCCACCCGCACGCCGTTGGGAACCTTTGAAATCTTTTCAAAGGAGAAAAGTGTTATGTCATATCCCCTGGAAGAAAACGACGCGAGGCAGGCCTGTTCCATGGCCGAAAGCGTCGCACCATGCCAGAACGCTCCAAAGCCGCGCCCTGGAAAGCGAGTTCGATCCATTCCAGAGCCTCTTTGCGTTTCCCCGCGATAGAACGTTCTCCCGTCAAGGCGGTTCCCCGGAGGTGGCATGACGGACGGGCACTGCCCGAACCCGCCCGTTATCCAGGCTCGGGGGCCTGAGGCCCTGGACCCCGATCGGGGATGAAGCGACTGGGTTTTCAAAGGGCGATGCCCTTTGGTTTCAGGGCAGCGCCCTGAAGTCAGATATCCAGCAGCCCCTGGGCGGCCTCGGCCGGCTTTTCGATCTTCGCCATCGCCTCGCCGTCGGCGAAGGTCAGCACGACGCGGTTGCCGGGCCGCAGATCGGCCGCCCGCGTCACCGGCACGCCCGCCGGATTGCGTACCAGGACGTAGCCGCGTTCCAGCACCGCCATCGGCGACAGCGAGTCCATATGGCCCGACAGCCCGGCCAGGCGGGTGGCGCGTTCGCGCAGCAGGGCGGCCAGCGGCGCGGGGGACAGGCGGGCGCGATCGGCCCGCGCGCGCCCGTCGCGCAGCACATGCCGCAACCCGGACTGCAGATGGCTGGCGGCCAGCATCAGCCGCGTCCGCCGCCCGCCGATCAACTCCGCCGGGGGGGGCATGCGGCGTTCCACCGCCACCAGCGCCGCCCGCCGGCGATCGACCAGCGCCGGCAGCGCCAGGTCCAGCCGGTAGCCCCGGTCGTCCAGCCGCATCCGTGCGGTGCCCAGCAGCGACGGCAGGTCCGGCAGCCGGCCCGCCGCGCGGTCCAGCCGCAGGCGCAGCATCTGCGTGCAGCGCGCCAGCCCGCTGGTCAGCCGCGCGGCGCGATGCGCCAGGTCGGCCACCAGTTCGGTCCGGGCCGGCGCGGCCAGTTCCGCCGCCGCCGTGGGCGTGGGGGCGCGCCGGTCGGACACGAAGTCGATCAGCGTGGTGTCGGTCTCGTGCCCCACGGCGGAAATCAGCGGGATGGTGCAGGCCGCTGCCGCGCGCAGCACGGCCTCGTCGTTGAAGGCCATCAGGTCTTCCAGCGACCCGCCGCCGCGCGCCACGATCAGCACGTCGGGGCGGGGGATGCCGCCACGCCCGTCGATGGCGTCGAACCCCGCGATCGCCGCCGCGACCTGCGCCGCCGCCGCCTCGCCCTGCACTGCCACCGGCCAGACCAGCAGCCGGCGCGGAAAGCGCCGCGCGATGGTGGTGCGGATGTCGTGCAGCACCGCCCCCTGGGCCGAGGTCACGACACCGATGACATCGGGCAGGAACGGCAGCGGCCGCTTGCGCGCGGCGTCGAACAGCCCTTCCTCGGCCAGCTTCAGGCGCAGCCGTTCGATCCGCGCCAGCAGCGCGCCCTCGCCCGCGTACTCCAGCCGGTCGATGATGAGCTGGTAGGACGAGCGCTCGCCGTACGATGAGATCTTGCCGGTGGCGATGACCTCGACCCCGTTTTCCGGCTTCAGCCCCAGGCGCGACACCGACCCGCGCCAGACGACGGACGAGATCTTCCCGCCCTCGTCCTTCAGCGAGAAATAGAGATGCCCGGACGGGTAGCGCTTGAATTCCGTGATTTCGCCCCGCACGCGGATGCGGCCGAACGCGCCTTCCAGCGTGCGGCGGATGGCCCCCGAAATCTCGGAGACCGAATATTCGGGCACGTTGCCCGCCCCGGCGCTGCCGGAATCGCGAAGTGGTTCGTCCATCGCCGCAGGGTATGATAGAGACGGCCCGCCCGGAAGGCCGGGCGTGCAGATGGAACAGGGAAACGGATTGATGCGGGTGCTGCTGGTCGGATCGGGTGGACGGGAACATGCGATGGCGGCCGCGATCGCGCGCTCACCGCTGCTGGAGGCCCTGTTCATCGCCCCCGGCAACCCCGGCACGGCGGCCCTGGGCACCAACGTCGCCATTGCCGCCGACGACGTCGCCGGGCTGGTCGCCCTGGCGCAGGCCGAGCGCATCGACCTGGTGGTGCCCGGCCCCGAGGCCCCGCTGGTCGCCGGCCTGGCCGACGCCTGCGACGCAGCCGGTATCGCCTGCGCCGGCCCGACCCGCGCCGCGGCCGAGCTGGAAGGCAGCAAGAGCTTCACCAAGGAAGTCTGCGACGCCGCGCGCATCCCCACCGCGCGGTGGGAGCGGTTCGACAGCGTGGCCCCGGCGCTGGAGTTCGTGCGCCGGCGCGGCGCGCCGATCGTCATCAAGGCCGATGGGCTGGCCGCCGGCAAGGGCGTGGTCGTCGCCATGACCGAGGCCGAGGCCGAGGACGCGATCCGCGCGATGATGGACGACGCCAGCCTGGGCGACGCCGGCCGGTCGGTGGTGATCGAGGAACGCCTGGTGGGCGACGAGGTGTCGCTGTTCGCGTTCTGCGCCGGGGAAACCGCCGTGCTGATCGGCGCGGCACAGGACCACAAGCGCATCGGCGAGGGCGACACCGGCCCCAACACCGGCGGCATGGGCGCGGTCTCGCCCCCCACCGGCTTCGACCGCGCGCGGCAGGAAGCGGCGCTGGATGTGCTGGTCCGCCCCATGCTGGACGAGATGGTCCGGCGCGGCACCCCCTTTCGCGGCGTGATCTTCGCCGGCCTGATGCTGACCGACGAGGGGCCGAAGCTGATCGAATATAACGTGCGTTTCGGCGACCCCGAGGCCCAGGCCCTGCTGATCCGCCTGCAATCCGACCTGCTGCCCGCCCTGGCCTCGGTCGCCGATGGCACGCTGGATACGACGGACATCCGCTTTTCCGACGACCATTCCATCAGCATCGTGCTGGCCGCGCGCGGCTACCCCGGCAAGCCCGTCGCCGGCGGCGTCATCGACGGCATCGCCGAGGCCGGCCACCTGCCCGGCGTTCACGTCTTCCACGCCGGCACCCGGCAGGACGCCGAAGGCCGCATCGTCGCCGCCGGCGGCCGGGTGCTGACGGTCTGCGCCACCGGCGCCACGCTGGCCGAGGCCCGCAGCCGGGCCTACCACGGCGTGGCCGCCATCCGCTGGGACGACGCGACCTGGCGCCGCGACATCGGCGAGCGGGCGCTGCGGGCTGAAGGCCAGGCCGGTTGATGCGACGGCAAGGGCGTTGCCCTTGACCCACCAAAGGTCCTAGCCCTTTGGAAACCCAGGACTTTATGAAACGAATGGAATGCAAGGGCCTCGGCCCTTGCCGGGTTCGGGCGGTGGCTGGTTTACCGGTGTCCATATATCGACTAACGTCGATATATGGACACCGAATCGGCCTTGCTTGCTCTCAGCGCCCTGTCCCAGTCCACGCGGCTGGACATCTTCCGTCTGCTGGTACGCCATGAACCGGAAGGGCTTGCGGCTGGGGATGTCGCGCGCAGGCTCGACGTTCCACAGAATACGATCTCGGTTCATCTCGCGACGCTGACGCGGGCAGGCCTGCTGACTTCGAAACGTCACAGCCGTCTCATCATCTATCGTGCCAACCTGTCGCGGCTGCGGGATCTGATGCTGTTTCTCGTCAGGGACTGCTGTGCGGGCAGCCCTGACCTCTGCGCCCCGCTGGTCGCGGCACTGTCTTCCTGCTGCCCTGCATCGGAATGCTGCTCATGACCGTCACGATCTATCATAATCCCGCGTGCGGAACCTCGCGCAACACGCTGGGCCTGATCCGAAATGCCGGGATCGAACCCACGATCATCGCGTATCTCGAAACGCCGCCGGACCGGAAGACGCTGGTCGAACTGATCGCGCGCATGGGCATTCCCGTGCGTGACCTGCTGCGGCGCAAGGGCACGCCCTATGATGAACTCGGCCTCGATAATCCGGCGCTGAGCGACGACGAGCTGATCGACGCCATGCTGGCGCATCCGATCCTGATGAACCGGCCGATCGTCGTGACGCCGCTGGGCGTGAAACTCTGCCGCCCGTCCGAACAAGTGCTGGATCTTCTTCCCGCGCCGCAGAAGGGGGCTTTCACAAAGGAAGACGGGGAGAAGATTGTCGATGAGACCGGGAAACCGATCGTCTGATGCTGGCGCTTGTCATCTTCGTCGCCACGCTGGTCTTCGTCATCTGGCAGCCCAGGGGGCTGGGTATCGGCTGGAGCGCACTGGCGGGGGCCGCCGCGGCAGGCATGACGGGCGTCATCCACTGGCATGACATTCCCGTGGTCTGGCATATCGTCTGGGACGCCACCTTTACCTTTATCGCCCTGATCGTCATCTCGCTTCTGCTTGACGAGGCCGGGTTCTTCCTGTGGGCGGCGCTGCATGTCGCGCGATGGGGCAAGGGCAAGGGGCGGACACTGTTTCCGCTGATCGTGGTGCTGGGCGCCGCGATCGCGGCCATCTTCGCCAATGATGGCGCAGCCCTGCTGCTGACCCCCATCGTCATCGCCATCCTGGCGCAGCTTCGCCTGAACAATGCCCCGGCGCTGGCATTCATCATCGCGACCGGTTTCGTCGCGGACACCACCAGCCTGCCACTGGTGATTTCCAATCTGGTGAATATCGTCAGCGCCAATTTCTTCGGTATCCCGTTCGACCGCTATGCCGCCGTCATGATCCCGGTCGATCTCGTGGCGCTGGGGGCGACGCTTGCTGTCCTGTGGGCCTGTTTCCGACGGCAGTTACCCGAGACCTATCCGGTCGCAACCCTGCCGCAGCCCGTCACCGCCATTCGCGACAGGCACGTCTTCCGGGCCGCGTTTCCTCTGCTGGCGGCCATTCTGGCGGCCTATTTCCTGACGGCGCCGTTCCATATCCCGGTCTGTGTCGTGGCCTGCCTGGCGGCGTGTGCGCTTCTGAGCGTTGCCACGCGCGGCCGTGTGATCCCCATTCGCAAGGTGCTTCGCGGCGCACCGTGGCAGATCGTGATCTTCTCGCTCGGCATGTATCTGGTGGTCTACGGGCTGCGGAACGCCGGACTGACCGACCACCTCGCCGCGGCGCTGGTCTGGCTGGGGCATCAGGGACCGTTTACGGCCACCATCGGCGCCGGCTTTCTGGCCGCCCTGCTGTCGTCGGTCATGAACAACATGCCCAGCGTGCTGGTTGGTGCGCTGGCTATCCAGCAGGCCCATGACATCACGCCGATGACGCGTGACCTCATGGTCTATGCCAATGTGATCGGCTGCGACCTCGGGCCGAAATTCACCCCCATCGGCAGCCTCGCCACCCTGCTCTGGCTGCATGTGCTGGCCTCGAAAAATCACCGGATCACATGGGGCCAATACATGAAGGTCGGGCTGGTCCTCACCCCGCCCGTCCTGCTGGTCACGCTCGCGGCGCTGGCCGTCTGGCTCCCCCGGATCAGCACCCCCTGAGTCCTCCGAAAGGAACCATCGCCGCAATGCCCGATCCGCAGATGCCCGCTTTGCACACCGAATATCTGGAACGGGTCGATCCTGCCCGGCTGGAACCCCATCCGCGTGTCGGGCACCCGCCGCGTATCCTCCTGCTCTACGGCTCGCTGCGACCGCGCTCTTTCAGTCGCCTTCTGGTCCTGGAGGCCGAACGTATTCTGAAAGCACTTGGGGCGGAAACACGGGTATTCGATCCGGTTGGCCTGCCGGTCGCGGATTCCGTGCCGGTCACGCACCCGAACGTGCGGGAATTGCGCGAATTGTCGATCTGGTCCGAAGGGCAGGTCTGGTGCAGCCCCGAACGACACGGCAACATCACGGCCGTATTCAAGAACCAGATCGATTGGCTGCCGCTCTCGGAAGGGTCGATCCGTCCGACACAGGGCCGCACGCTGGCCGTGATGCAGGTCTCGGGCGGGTCGCAGAGCTTCAACTCGGTCAATGCATTGCGGGTTCTGGGGCGATGGATGCGGATGTTCACCATCCCCAACCAGTCCAGCGTGCCGATGGCCTACACGCAGTTCGGGGATGACGACCGGATGAAGCCGTCGCCGCTCTATGACCGGGTCGTGGACGTCATGGAGGAGTTGATGAAATTCACCTGGCTGCTGCGGGATCGGGCCGATTACCTCGTGGATCGCTACAGCGAACGCAAGGCCGAGCTGCGACTTCCCGAAAACATGTGAGGCGGCGGAGCGCCCCGTCAGGGCGCGGCGGACAGGCTGGGGTTGAACGAACGCCCCGGGCCGGTCAGGCGCTGGACTCCAGCGGGAAATGGCATGCCACCTGCCGCCCGTCGCCCGGATCGCGCAGCACCGGCGGGTCGGTGCGGCAGCGGTCCTGTGCGATGGGGCAACGGGTGTGGAAGCGGCATCCCGGCGGGGGGGCGATGGGGCTGGGCACGTCGCCGCGCAGCGGGGGGGCGCGGTCGCCGTCGGGCGACACCACCGGTTCGGGCACGGCGGCGATCAGGGCCGCCGTATAGGGGTGGGCCGGGCTGTGCAGCACGGTATCGGCGTCGCCCAGTTCGACGATGGCCCCCAGATACATCACCGCGACGCGGGTCGAGATCTGGCGCACCACCGCCAGGTCGTGGGCGACGAACACATAGGTCAGGCCCAGCCGGTCGCGCAGGTCCATGAACAGGTTGACGATCTGCGCCTGGATCGACACGTCCAGCGCCGAGACCGGTTCGTCCGCCACCACCAGCCGGGGCGACAGCGCCAGGGCGCGGGCGATGTTGATCCGCTGCCGCTGGCCGCCGGAAAATTCGTGGGGGTAGCGCGCCAGCGCCGCCTGCGGCAGGCCGACCAGATCCAGCAGTTCGGCCAGCCGCGCCGCGATATCGCCCGCCGTCCGCCGCCGCCCCTGCCCGTCGCGATGCACGCGCAGCGGCTCGGCGATCAGCTCGCCGATGCGCCGGCGCGGGTTCAGCGAGGCGTAGGAATCCTGGAACACCATCTGCATCCCCTGCCGCAGCGGGCGCAGGGTGCGCTCCGGCAGGGCGGTGATGTCGGTGCCGTCGAAGATCACGCGGCCCGCCGTGGGCCGGGCCAGGCGCAGCAGGCAGCGCCCCAGCGTCGATTTGCCGCAGCCGGATTCGCCCACCAGACCCAGCACCTCGCCCGGCCGGACGGCCAGCGACACCCCGTCCAGCGCGCGCAGCACCTGCCCCCGGCCGACGCGATATTCCATGCGCAGGGACTGGGCCTCGATCAGCGGCGCGGTCATCGCGTTCTCCTTGGGGCGCTGCCCCAAACCCCGCCAAAGGCAGTCGCCTTTGGAAACCAGTTGTTTAGCGAATCGGGGTCAAGGGGCCTGGGCAGAGCCCGCGTTCTTCTTCCACTCATGCGCTCACGCACCGCGCCGGCAGGTCGCGCCCTTCGGCCGGCAGCACGCAGGCGATGTCCTGCACCCCGCGCGGCAGCAGCGGCGGGCGCACGGCGCAGGCGTCGTGCGCGTAGCCGCAGCGCGGGGCGAAGGGGCAGCCCGCCGGGCGGTCGGCGGGGGCCGGGGGGCTGCCGGGGATGGAGGGCAGGCGCGCCGGCCGCGCGCCATGCAGCGGCGGGATCGAATCCAGCAGGGCGGCGGTGTAGGGATGGCCCGGCCGGGCGAACACCGCCCCGGTCGGCCCGCGTTCGGCGATGGTGCCGGAATACAGCACCATGGTGCGGTCGCAGGTTTCGGCCACCACCCCCATGTCGTGGGTAATCAGCAGCACGGACGAGCCGTATTCCCGCCGCAGGCGGCGCAGCAGGTCGAGGATCTGCGCCTGCACGGTCACGTCCAGCGCCGTCGTCGGTTCGTCGGCGATCAGCAGCGACGGGTTGCACGACAGCGCCATGGCGATCATCGCGCGCTGGCGCAGGCCGCCGGAGAGCTGGTGCGGGTAGCGGTCGGCGACGCGCGCGGGGTCCGGCACGCCCATGTCGCCCAGCAGGCGGATGGTGCGGACGCGGGCGTCCTTGCGGGTGACCCGGCCGTGGGCGCGGATCTGTTCGTCGATCTGCCAGCCCACCGTGTAGACCGGGGTGAAGGCGGTCATCGGGTCCTGGAAAATCATCGCGATCTCGCGCCCGCGCAGGGTGCGGAAGGCGCGCTGCGGCAGGCCGACCAGCTCGCGGCCCTTGAAGCGCGCCGAGCCGGTGATGCGCGCGCCCGGCGCGTCGATCAGGCCCATCAGCGCCAGCGCCGTCATGCTCTTGCCCGACCCGGACTCGCCGACGATGCCCAGGATTTCCCGCGCGCCCAGCGTGAACGAGACGGAATCGACGATGGTCACCATCCGCCCGCCGACCGGCAGCGCGATCGTCAGGTCCCGGACCGCCAGCAGCGGGGGTGCGTCAGCGTCCATCACGCACGTCCATCCCGCACCCTGGGGTCGAGCAGCAGGTAGAGCATGTCGACCACGGCGTTGGCGATGACGACGAACACCGCCGAATACATCACCGTCGCCATAATCAGCGGCAGGTCCAGGTTGCCCAGCGCCTGGTAGGTCAGGCGCCCCACGCCCTGCAGGCCGAACACGACCTCGGTCAGCAGCGCGCCGCCACCGACAAGCTGCGCGAAATCCAGCCCGAACAGGGACACGAAGGTCATCATCGAGGTCCGCAGCCCATGGAACAGCAGCACCCGCGCCGGCGACAGGCCCTTGGCGCGGGCGGTCCGCATGAAATCCTCGCCCCGGACGGCCACCAGGTCGGCGCGCAGCACGCGGCTGTAGATGCCCACGAACAGCACCGCCAGCGTGACCCACGGGATGACCAGTGCGCGGAACCAGCCCAGCGGGTCCTGCGTGAAGGGCACATAGCCCAGCCCCGGCACCCAACTGAACAGCCAGCTGTCGTGATAGCGGCTCTGCGTCAGCAGGTTGGCGACCTGGCCCAGCCAGAAGACGGGGATGGAAATGCCCACCAGCCCCAGCATCATCAGCCCCCGGTCCACCCACGTGCCGCGCAGCGCCGCCGCCAGCGTGCCCATCGCGACCGAGGCCAGCACCCAGATCAAGGCCGCCCCGGTGACCAGCGACACCGTGACCGGGGCCGCCTGGAAGACCTCGGGCACCACCAGTTCCCCGCGATTGACGTAGGACGTCAGGTCCCGCGTCACGAACAGCTTTTCCATCATCCGGACGTACTGCACCGGCAGCGGCCGGTCGAAGCCGTATTCGACCCGCACCCGCGCGATGGTCTGGGGCGAGGCGTTGCGCCCGGCGATGCGCGCCGTGGGGTCGGCGCCCGGTGTGGCGAAGAACACCAGGAACACCAGCACCGAAATGCCGAAAAGCACGAACAGCGTCTGCCCCAGCCGCCGCAGGACCGCCATCGCCATCAGCCGCGCCCCCGGTCGCCGTCGCGCACGTCCAGCGCGTCGCGCAGGCCGTCGCCCAGGATGTTCAGCGCCAGCACCACGACGATGATGGCAAGACCCGGCGCCACCGCCACCATCGGGCGGGTGTAGATCAGCCCCTCGCCGTCCTGGATGATGGTGCCCCACGACGCCGCGGGGGCCTGCACGCCGATCGACAGGAACGACAGCGCCGATTCCGCCATCAGCGCCAGCGCCGTCATCAGCGGCGCCAGCACCACCAGCGTGCCGGTGACGTTGGGCAGGATGTCGCGCAGCACGATGCGATGGCCCGGCACCCCCAGCCCGCGCGCGGCGGTGACGAATTCCGACCGGCGCAGCGCCATCACCCGCCCGCGCACCGGCCGCGCCGCATAGGGGACATAGACCAGCGCGATGATGCAGATGGGAATCAGCAGATTGTCGCTGGCCACCGTGAACGGCCCGATCCGCAGCCCCTGGGTGACGGTGACGATCGAGAGCGAGATGGCGAACAGATAGACCGGCACCGCCCACATGATGTCCATCATCCGCGACAGCACGGCGTCCACCACGCCCCCGGCATAGCCGGCCACGATGCCCACGCCCGCCGCCAGCAGGATGCACAGCGCCGCCGCGCTGAAGGCGATCAGCAGCGAATTGCGCCCGCCATACAGCAGCCGCGCCGCCACGTCGCGCCCCTGGCTGTCGGCCCCCAGCGGATAGGCCGCCATGCGCCAGGTCGGCCCGATGGGCGACAGGCCCAGGTGCAGCGGGTTGTCGTTGGGCTGCATGATGTCGAGCTGCCGCCCGTCCAGCATCACCGTCCCCGCGACGTTCGAGGTGAAGGGGTCGGTCTGCGCCACATCGCGGGCATAGACCGGCGCCAGCAGGCACGCCACGCCGACCAGCACCAGGACCGCCAGCGACGCCATCGCGCCACGGTTGCGCCCCAGCACGCGGGCCGCCGTCCGCCACGGGCCGGCGGAAGCGCGCCCGGCGGCGGGCGCGGAAGGGAACGCCGTCGTCATCGCGCCTCCTTGGCGAGCCGCCATGCGGCCCCGTATCCCGCCCCGGTCACTGCACCCATACGCGCGAAAAAGTCATGTGATAGAGGTTGGTATAGAAATAATGCCCCAGCCGGCGCGACACCAGGTCGATGTAATTCATGCGGATCATCGGCACGGCGGGGCTGTCGCGGTCGATCGCGCGGTTGGCCTGCGCCCACAGGTCGGCCGCCTGCGCGGGGTCGGTCGCGGCCTTCGCGCGGTCCATCAGCGCCTGCGTCGCGCGGTCGCAATAGCCGGCGATATTGATGGAACTGTCCGAACCGGGATGGAAATTCTCGCACCCCAGCAGGTCGTCGAGGAAATTCGACGCCGAGGGATAGTCCGCGTACCAGTTCGTGATGCTGATCTGGACCCTGTTGGCGGTGTTCTGGATGTAGCCAAGCTGCACCGAATGGGCCAGCGGCTTGACGCTGGCGTCATAGCCGATGGCCTGCAGCATGTTGCGGAGATACACACCCATGCTCATGTCCACGGCGGTGTTCTGCACCAGCAGGGTCACATGCTGCCCGCGCGTGCCGCTCTGCGCCACCAGGGCGCGGGCGCGGTCCAGGTCCGGCGCCTGCCAGGACGCGGCCCGGTGGTCGGGGTCGGCCCCGCGCGTGTAGGAACAGCCGTCGATCGCCCCCGCGATGCCGTCCGGCACCATGGTGCACAGGGGGGCCGCCACGCCCGCGCCGCCGTACAGGATGACCATCGCCCGCCGGTCCATCGCGTAGTTCACCGCCTGCCGCGCCAGCCGGTTGTCGAAGGGCGGGATGTTGACGTTCATCGGGACATAATACATGCCGAACAGCGGGCGGAGATGGACCTGCGCGGTGTAATGCGACCCCAGTTCGCCCAGCCGGTCCAGCGGCTTGTTGTCGAACATCCAGTCGTACTGGCCGTTTTCGACCGCCGTCACCTCGGCCTCGTCCGGCAGGCCGAAATCGTAGACGATATGGTCCACGTAGCCGTCGGGCTGGGCGTCGGCGTTCCAGACCCGGAAATACGGATTGCGCTCCAGCTTCGCACCCTGGTCGGGGTCGTAGGAGACGAAGCGGTACGGCCCGGTCGTGGGGGCGGGCGCGTTGCCCAGATCGTGGTCCGGCAGGTCGGCCGGCAGGATCGACGCATGCGGGAAGGCCAGCTTGGGCAGGAATTCGGCGTCCGGGTCGTGCAGGTGGAATACGATGGCGCGGGTCGCCGGATCGACCTCCAGCCCGCCTTGCAGGGTGCAGTGCGCCGGGTCGCGCAGGCAGGCGTCCGCGCCGACGATATTGCCGTAGAACGACCCCGCCGTGGGACTGCCGACGCGGAAGATGCGGCGTATCGACGCCGCCACGTCCGCCACCGTGACCTCCCGCCCATCGGAAAAGCGCAGGCCGCGCCGCAGGACGAAGCGCCAGGTCCGCCCCCCGTCCACGGGCTGCGGCACCGCTTCCGCCAGGTCGGCGACGATGTCGTTGCTGGCCGGCCCGTCCGCCTTGCGGAACGTCACCAGCCCGTCGTACAGCACCGCGAACAACTGCGCGTATTGCGAGGTGTAATTCAGGTTTGGGTCGAGCGTCCCGCCCGACGAGGACGCCGTCAGCCGCAGGGTGCCGCCTCGGTGCGGGCTGCCCAGAGTTTGCCCGTCACTGGTTTGCGCGTCACCGGTCTGCCCGGCATCGGTAGTCGCGCCGCCGCGATCCTGCGCCCCGGCCGGCCCCGCGCATCCGGCCGCCGCCGCCAGAAGCAGCCCGGCGGCCAGCAGGGTGTGCGACGGCCGGGCCACCATTCAGTGCGCCGCCATCAGGCCGTTCAGGCGGGCCGCGATGTCGTCGGCCGACGCGGTGGAGTCGATGGTGCCGGCATAGCGGCCTTCGGGCGACATGATGACGATGCGGGGCGACGGTTCCATGCTGTAGTCGCCGTCCTTGCCCTCATGCCGGACATAGGGCGCATGATATTCGCGCGTCACCGCCTGGATCATGTTGGGCGCGCCGGTCAGCGCGAAGATGCGCGGGCCGAAGCGCAGGGTATAGGCCCGCAGAAGCTCGGCCGTGTCGCGCATCGGGTCCAGCGTGATGAACAGCGGCGCCACCATGCGCGCGCGCGGGCCCAGCCGGTCCATCGCCCCGGCCATCGCCGTCAGCGTGGCGCCGCATTGCGTGTCGGGGCAGCGGGTGTAGCCGAAATAGACCAGCATCCACCGGCCCTGGAAATCGGTGTCCGACACCGCGCCGTCGGCGGCGCTGACCAGGCGGAACGACCCGCCGACCTCGTTGCCGTTGCTGGACAGGACCGGGCCGATCCGGTCCGCGACCCGGTAGGCGCCATACGTCGCGGCCATGATCGCCGCCACGATGACCAGAATGGCCGTCAGCCTGCGTTTGTCCTGTTGCTGCATCAATGCGCGTCCGCCCAGTTCGATCCGGTCCCGGTTTCCACCACCAGCGGCACCGAAAGGGACGCGGCGGATTCCATGACCTGTTTCACGAGGGCCGACAGCGCGCCTGCGTCGCGCGCCTGCACCTCGAACAGAAGTTCGTCATGGACCTGAAGCAATAGCGATCCGTCAAGCCCGGCATCGGCCAGCGCGGCGGGCAGGCGCACCATCGCGCGCTTGATGATGTCCGCCGCCCCGCCCTGCAGCGGCGCGTTGATGGCCTGCCGTTCGGCATAGGCGCGGCGCGCGGCGTTGCGGTCGTCGATCCCCGGCACCCAGCAGCGCCGGCCGAACGGGGTGGTGACGTAGCCCTGCGCCTTCGCCTCGGCGCGCATGCGGTCCATGTAGTCGCGGATGCCGGGATAGCGGGCGAAATAGGCGTCGATGTACGACCGCGCCTCGCCCGGCGAAATGCCGAGCTGCCGCCCCAGCCCGAAGGCGCTGATGCCGTAGATGATGCCGAAATTGATCGCCTTCGCCCGGCGGCGGGTCAGCGGGTCCATGCCTTCGATGGGAATGCCGAAGACCTCGGACGCGGTGCGGGCGTGGATGTCCTGGCCCAGCGCGAAGGCCTCGCGCAACGGCGCGATGTCCGCGACATGCGCCAGCAGCCGCAGTTCGATCTGCGAATAATCGGCCGACAGCAGCACATGGCCGGGCGCCGCGACGAAGGCCCGGCGGATGCGCCCGCCTTCCTCGGTGCGGATGGGGATGTTCTGCAGGTTCGGCTCGTTGGACGACAGGCGGCCGGTCGAGGTGATGGCCATCTGGAACGAGGTATGCACCCGCCCGCTGCGCGGGTCCGCCTGGCCGACCAGCGCGTCGGCATAGGTCGATTTCAGCTTGGCCAGCTGCCGCCACGCCAGGATGCGGCCCGGCAGGTCGTGCCCCTTGTCCGACAGGTCCTGCAACACCGACGAATCGGTGCCCCATGCGCCGGATTTCATCCGCTTGCCGCCGGGCAGGCCCATCTCGTCGAACAGGATCTCGCCAAGCTGCTTGGGCGAGCCGACGTTGAACGTGCGGCCCGCCAGCCCATGGATCTCGGCCTCCATGCCCGCCATGCGGTCGGCGAAATCGGCCGACATGCGGCGCAGTTCGGCGACGTCCACGGCGATTCCCGCCCGTTCCATGTCCGCCAGCACCGGCACCAGCGGCCGTTCCAGCTCCTCATACAGCGCCAGCGCGCGATGGATACGCAGCAGGGGCCGCAGGGTCAGCCACAGCCGCAGGGTCACGTCCGCGTCCTCGGCGGCGTATTCGGTGGCGCGCCGGACATCGACCCGCGCGAAGGGGATGCGGTTGCGGCCGGTGCCCGTCACCTCGTCATAGGAAATCGGGGTGTGGCCCAGGTACAGGCGCGACAGCTCGTCCATCCCCTGGCCGTGGCGGCCGGCGAACTGCGCGTAGGAAATCAGCATCGTGTCGTCGATCGGCGCGGGCTGCGGCGCGCCCGCCCGCGTCAGCACCAGCAGGTCGAACTTCGCGTTCTGGAAGATTTTCAGCACCGCCGGGTCGGCCAGCAGCGGCCCCATGACCGCCAGCACCAGCCCGATGTCCAGTTGCGGGCCGACCGGGTCGGCCTGCGGACCGGGCTCCGCCTCGCCCTCCAGGGGCAGAAGCTGCGGTTCGGCCACGGGCTCGGCCTCGTGGCGCAGGGGGATGTAGCATGCCCGGCCCGGCCCGACGGCCAGCGACAGGCCGACCAGCCCCGCATGCAGCGGGTCCAGCCCGTCGGTTTCGGTATCCACGGCGCAGACCCCGGCGCGCCGTGCCTCGGCCACCCAGGCTTCCAGCGCCTCGGCGGTGGTCACCGTCGCATAGGGGCCGTAGGGCACCTGGTCGGGCGCCACCGGCGCGACGTCCGGCGCAGCACCCGGGGCCGGCGGCGTGACCGACGGGGCGACGCCGATGGCGGCGGCCGAGCCCTTGAGGCCCATCCGGTGCAGCAGCGAGCGGAAGCCCATCACGGCCAGCCATTCGCCCAGCTTTTCCTCGTCGGGCTCGCGGCAGATCAGCTCGTCCAGCGGCATGGGGCACGGCGCGTCCTCGCGCAGCGTCACCAGCGTGCGCGACAGGCGGGCCTTGTCGGCGTATTCGATCAGATTGTCGCGCCGCTTGGACGCCTTCATGGCCGGCGCGGCCGCCAGGATGTCGTCCAGCGAGCCGTATTCGGCGATCAGCGCCGAGGCCGTCTTCGGCCCGATGCCCGGCACGCCGGGCACGTTGTCCACCGAATCGCCGATCAGCGCCTGCACGTCGATCACCTTGTCGGGGGTGACGCCGAACTTGGCCTCGACCTCGCGCGGGCCGATGGGCTTCTGGCGAATCGGGTCCATCATGTCCACGCCGGGGCGGATGAGCTGCATCAGGTCCTTGTCGGACGACACGATGGTGCAGGTGCCCCCGGCCTCGGTCACGCGGCGGGCGTAGGCAGCGATCAGGTCGTCGGCCTCCCATCCCGCCTGTTCGATCCCTGGCACGCCGAAGGCCGCCGTGGCGTCGCGCACCAGGGCGAACTGCGGCCGCAGCTCCTCGGGCGGTTCGGGCCGGTGGGCCTTGTACTGGTCGTAGATCTCGTTGCGGAAGGTCAGCCGCCCAGCGTCGAAGATCACCGCCAGATGGGTGCCCACATGGTCGCGCAGCAGGCGCGCCAGCATGTTGGTGAAGCCGAACACCGCATTGACCGGCGTGCCGTCGGGGGCGGACATCGGCGGCAGGGCATGGAAGGCGCGAAAGATGAACCCCGATCCATCGACCAGGATCAGGTGAATCGGGGCGTCGCTGGACATGGTATCGCGATCAGTGCGCGCTCTCGCCCCCCGCGTCGGGGTTCAGCACGAACAGGCGCGAGCAGTAGGGGCAGAACGTCTGGTGGTCGGCGATACGCAGCCATACGCGCGGATGGCCCAGCGCGCCCATCCCGCCGTCGCAGGACAGGGTGCGGGACTGGACGATGATCGTCTCGACATGCCCCAGGCGGGGTCGCGGCGTCGGATAGAGCGTCTGGGCCTGCATGATGTTCGTTCCGCCTTGGTCTGTGGTCATGGGGTCTGTGGTCAGGGGTGACGGGGGATGATACGCAGGATTGCCGTGCTTTCAAACCTCCGCCTCTCACGCCTGCTTTATCTGGCCCTGCTGGCCCCGCTGGCCGGCGGGTGCGCCCTGCGCGACCTGCCGGTCCCACGCCCGCCGCCGGCCCATGCGGCGGACGGGGCGCTGGTGCCGCCCGACGGGAGCATGACCCTGTCCGACGGCGTGCGGGTGCCCTATCGCGTCTGGCCGGCCCGTGGGACGGAGCGCGCGGTGATCCTGGCCCTGCACGGTTTCGACGACAGCCGCGACGCCTGGGAATTTCCCGCCCCCGTGCTGGCGGGGCGCGGGATGACGCTGTACGCGCCCGACCTGCGGGGGTTCGGCGGCATGCCCGACCGGGGTGGCTGGGCCGGCGCCGACCGGCTGGTGCGCGACGTGGCGGACGAGGCCAGGGCCATCGCCCGCCGCCATCCCGGCGTGCCGCTGTACCTGATGGGCGAGAGCATGGGCGGCGCGGTGCTGACCTGCCTGATGGCCGGGCCGGACGCGCCGCCGGTCGCCGGCACCATCCTGCTGGCCCCGGCGGTCTGGAAACTGGGTCCGGGGGCCGAGGTGCTGCTGCGCCTGATGGCGGCGGGCGCGCCGGGCTGGCGGCTGACGGGGCACGAACTGCCGGTGCATGTGGTGGCCGGCGACGATCTGGCGGCGATGCGGCGGCTGTATTACGACCCGCTGACCCTGCGCGCGACGCGCATGCAGGCCCTGTCCGGCCTGGCGGCGCTGATGCACCGGGCGGCGGACGATGCGCCGCACATGCGCGGGCCGGTGCTGGTGGTCTATGGCGGGCGGGACCAGTTGATCCCGCCGTCGGCCATGGCCGACCTGTGGCGACGCCTGCCCGCATCCGCCCGCCGGGACTATATCCCCGGCGGCTACCACCTGCTGATGCGCGGCCGCACGCGGCAGGCGGTGATGAACGATGTGACGCAGTGGATCGCCGCCCCCGACCGCTTCCTGCCCTCGGGCGGCGACGCCGCCGCCGCCGCCTGGTCCGCGCTGCCGCATGACGGCAGCGACACCCCCCCGCCGCTGCCCGCGGCGCTGGACGGGCTGGCGGCCAAATAAATGCATGATCGGGACTGGCGCGCCCGGCAGGTTCGGGCTATGGAGGCGTCACTGGACTCGTAGCTCAGCTGGATAGAGCGTCGCCCTCCGAAGGCGAAGGTCGAAGGTTCGAATCCTTTCGAGTCCGCCATTTCAAAAATATTCTGCATTAATATCAGGCACTTACCTGATTATTTGCCAATTCCTACAAACGATCCATCGTATCGCCCGCGACTCTTGCCTGCGCGACAGCGCGCGTATAGCGTTCCGCCTCGGAGCGCAGCCCGTGAGGGCCCAGGCCGTCAGGAAGCTGGGCCTCCTTCACCCAATCGACGAAATTATTATAGAAGCCGTTGACAGAAAACGGGCGGCCGCGATCGGTCGATAGGAATGTCCCTGCCCCATTGTCCGTCCATTGCGCCAGAGATGCCCCTCAAGGTTTCCAATGGTAGATCACGTGAGAATGTGTCACCAGTTAGGCTGACGCAAAATCGGCGCGGAGCCGGCAGGGGTCGGCAGATGGATTTTGTCGGTCGTCTGCGGAGACCGGACCGGTATCAAAGTGCCCCAATTGGTACGTCTCGCCATCTCTTCTTGCATGGCCGCCGGTATGATAGGTTTACCCTCGCGCACCTCCCAGCCTCCACCCAGAGCCTTATAAAGAGCGACCAGGTAAGTAGCGACAGAGGCCCTCGCATCCGCCAGCTTGTTTTGCGCTTGCAACAAGACGCGTTGAGAATCAATGACGCGCTGAAAACTATCAGAACCTTCCCGATAACGAATCAATGCCAGGTCCACCGAGCCTTGAGCGGCGTCGACGGACCTCTGCGAACTTCTTGTACTGTCCTGTGCCTTAAGAAAACCGACAAGTGCGTCTTCTGCCTCCCGCGCTGCTCTGATTACGGTGTCCTGGTAGGTGACAATGGCGCGCTGAAGACGTGCATCCTGTGCACGAACGTCATTTGCGATACGGCCGTAGTTCAGAATCGACCATCTGAATCCTGGCCCTGCAGTAAAGAACAGGCTGTGAGGGGCGAAGAAGTTGGCCATATCGCTGCTTTGCACCCCAACTTCCCCGAAGAGAAAGAATCTGGGATAGAGATCCGCCTTGGACACTCCGATACGCGCGCTCTCCGCGGCAGCGTTCAGTTCAGCCGCGCGGATATCCGGACGTCGTCGTAGCAGTTCCGCCGGTATGCCGATCGCCACTTGCGTGGACGCGACCGGGATTTGTTGGGGGCCGTAAAGTAGGGAGTCAACGCCGCCCGGCGGCTTCCCGAGCAAGGCGCTCAGAGCATTTTTGGTCTGCTGGAGACTGGACTGGAACCGAGGAATGTCAGCAAGGGTGCTTTCCAGCAGGGTTCGTGCCTGATCGACGTCGAGTTCCGAGGTGGCGCCGTTACGGAAACGAGACCGCGCGATCTCCAGTCCCTCCCCTTGGACCCTGGCGTTTTCGCGAGCTATACGAATGTACACCTCAAAGGTCCGCATGGCAGTGTAGGTGCGGGCCACTTCAGCAGTAAGTGAAACAAGAGCGTCATCATAGTCGGCTTCCGTTGCGAGCATGTGCGCGCTGGCGGCCTCGACGTTGCGTCGGAAGCGACCCCAGAAATCCAGTTCCCAAGCGGCATCAAAGCCCAGATTGAAATTTGCATAGGAATGTCTGAGATTTTCCTGGTTGGCGAACTGAGAGCTGAGTAGGTTCTGCTGTGCAGTGCCGAAGCCCTCTTGCGTCTGCGGATATTGATATCCTATCGCGACGCCCAATTGCGCCCGGGCCTCCATAATTCTCAGACCGGCAATTTGTACCGGGAGGTTCTGTTCCGACGCGATCTGAACCAGCCGATCGAGCACCGGATCGTCGAACGCCCTCCACCAGTGACTCATGACCTCATTCGTGGCCATGACCCGTGGATCGTTGCCCTCGATCCATTGATCCTGAACTTTTGCCTTTGGCTGAACGAAGTCGGGGCCGACCGCACATCCGCTCAATATCAGCACCATGGATATGGTTGGAGACCAACCCATGATCGCTAAAGATCTGTAGCGGAAAAAGCGCTGTGCGTTTCGATGATTGCCCATTGCCGCGCCTCGTTGTCCGTTGTTTGGCACTGACCTGCTCATCGGCTGCGCGGCCCTACTTCGTGACCGCAATTGATTTGCGGAAAAGCGCCAAGCTGTAAATGAAAAAAGCCAGACCGACTACACTCACCATTGCAAATTGGGGCCAAACGGCGTCGAGCCCGCCACCGCGATAGATGATCTTCTGGGAAAAGCTGACGAAATGGCGCGAGGGCAGGAAGAAGGTCATGTACTGGAGCCAGACCGGCTGACTCTCAACGGGAGTCGATCCGCCCGAGAGGAGTTGCAGCATGACGTTCACAAAAATGATCAAGAGTGCAAACTGCGCCATCGAACGCGAGATAGTGCCGAGGAATATGCCCAGCGCAGTGGCGAAAAAGAGGTAGAGCAAGACGCCGAAAAACCACAGCGACACCGACCCGGAAAATGGTACGTGCAGCACTTTCATGACGATAAAATAGAGAGAGAGAGCGGTCGCGACGAGAATGACGCAACTGTTGGCCCATACCTTTGCCATTGCGATTTCGAAAGCGGTCAGCGGCATTACGAGCAAGTGCTCCAGAGTTCCATGTTCACGTTCGCGGATCACTGCGGCCCCCGTCAAAACGACCGTGAGCAGAGTGACTTGATTGATAATTCCGACGACGCTCGCAAACCACGAGGTCTCTCCGTTTGGGTTGAACAGCCTACGAATAATCAGATTTATGGATGGTTGCGCCGAGGCATCGGTGCGTCTGAAAAAACTCGAAATGCGCTCGCTAATGATATTCTTGATGTAGCCGCCGCCGATAGCGGCCTGCTGCATGGCGGTTGCGTCGATGTTGAGCTGGATGTCGGGATGGCGACCCGCGCGCAGATCGGCTTCGAACTGCGGCGGGATCACGACCACGAACATGAAACGGCCTTCATCCATTGCGGTTTCGACATCCGTCACGGCGATTGGCTCCGGCGTCTGGAAGCGGGGCAGATAGAAGGCTTCCTCCAGTTGCCTGGACAAAGCGGAATTATCTTCGTCAGCGAAGGCGATCGACGCGTTATTGACCTCGCTGGACGAGCCAGTGGCCTGAGCGTAGATCGCGCCGGTAAACGAATAGACGACGAAAATGAGCATGACCAGGTCACTGCTGACGCTGCGCAGTTCTTTAAGGCCGAGCCAGAAAATATTGAGGAGCGAGGTCACCTCTATCTCTCCTGCTTGCTTAGAGCGAGGGCGCTCACGGTCCAAAGAATGGGAATGCTGCAAGCGAGGAACGTCAGGTCCGGCGCCAGGAGATTCGCGTGAAGTCCCTTGGTGAAGACGCCTTTGCTCGCGTGCATGTAATAGGTGGTGGGCCAGATCGAACCCACGAATCTTGCCCGACCTGCAAGCGTTGAGACCGGCTGCAGAAAGCCGGAGAACTGGATGGTCGGTAAAAGCGTAATAATTGTCGTTACGAAGACGGCGGCAACCTGACTGCTCGTGAAGGTCGAAATTACCATGCCGATGCCCGTTGTCACGGTGACGTAAAGGAGCGTGCAGAGCGTCAGCATCAGGAAGCTGCCCTTTAGCGGGACGTCAAAAACCAAGATCGCCATCGTCACGAGAACGAAATAGTTCATCATGCCGATCGCGATATAAGGCAGCTGCTTGCCTATCAGATATTCCAGCCGGCCTGTCGGCGTGACGTAGAAGTTGATGATGGAACCAAGCTCCTTCTCGCGCACGATACTGACCGCCATGAGAATTGCCGGAAGGAGGATCAGCAGGATGGGGGGGATGCTCGGAACCATCGCGTAGACACTTTCGAACGTCGGATTATACATGTAGCGATCTTGAAAATTGGCGGTGTATTTCGGTGGTTTGATCCCAATCCCGTTGTTGGGATCAAGAAGCATCGCGTCCTGGACACTTTGAACATATTGCGCGACCGTCTCGCCACGGAACGTATCGGCGCCGTCCACCTCTGCCAGAATTTCCGGCTTCGATCCCTTCCTGATATCGCGACCGAAATTCGGAGGCACCTCCAGGACCAGAGAGATCTTGTCCGACTGCATTCTCGAAAGTGCATCTTCGACGGAGCGAACGTGTGCCTGCTGCGCGAAGTACCGCGGTGCGCCCGCGAATTGTTCCAGATAGGAGCGGCTCTCCATCGTCTGGTCGAGGTCGAAGGTCGCGTAGCGCACATGTTCCACGTCAGTCGTGATGCCGAATCCGAAGACAAGCATCAGCAAGGCTGAACCGACGAAGGCGAAGGCAAGCCGAACCGGATCGCGCAGGATCTGCATGGTTTCATTGATGGTGTAAGCCAGAAGTCGGCTAAGACGCAGTGAAAGACCGGAACGCACTGCGTGTTGCGGGGCGTCCGTGCCTGCGTGCAGGTCCGCGTGCTCTTTTGTCTGGCCCTCGGTCGTGGCCTCTCCGATCGCGTCTTCCATGTAGCCGATGAAGGCTTCCTCCAGCGTGGCGGCGCCGCGTGCTTCGATCAACTTCTTCGGAACATCGGCGGCGAGCACCTTGCCGGCATGCATCAGCGAGATTCTGTCGCAGCGCATAGCTTCATTCATAAAATGAGTCGTTACGAAGATCGTAACGCCTTGGTTGCGCGAAAGGTCAATCAGCAACTCCCAGAAGTTGTCGCGCGCAACTGGATCGACCCCTGAGGTCGGTTCGTCCAGGATCAGCAACTCTGGACCGTGCAACACCGCGACGGCCAGAGACAGGCGCTGACGCAGGCCCATCGGCAGGTCGCTGGCCAACGCGTCGAGATAGGGGCCAAGCCCGAATTTTTCGACAAGCTCCTTGATGCGTGTCTCCGCCTTGTTCGGCGGAATATGATAGAGGCGCGCATCAAGAACGAGGTTTTGCCGGACAGTGAGCTCACCATAGAGTGAGAAGGCCTGCGTCATGTAGCCGATGTTCTTGCGTACCTCGATGCTGCCGGCGTCGACAGGCTGACCGAATAGCTTCGCGCTTCCTTCGGTTGGCGGCAGCAGTCCCGTCAGCATTTTCATGGTGGTGGACTTGCCACACCCGTTGGAGCCAAGAAAACCGAAGATTTCTCCCCGCTCGATCGTCAGGGAGACGTGGTCGACGGCAACGAAGTTACCGAAGCGGCACGTGAGCCCCTTTGCATCGATGGCGACCTCGGATTTGCCGGTCGGGCGCGGTGGAATGGTCAGGTCGACGTGACCCGTGCGCTTTTCCTCCGGGAGTAGGGCGATGAAACACCTCTCGAGATCAGAGGTTCCGGTCCGTTCCATTAGCGCTGCGGGTGTTCCCGTCGCAAGAACCCGCCCGGCATCCATGGCGACGATCCAATCCCATTGTTGGGCCTCATCCATATAGGCGGTGGAGATAATGACGCTCATGCTGGGCCGTCCGGAACGAATTTCCTCAATAAGCGCCCAGAATTGTCGACGCGAGAGTGGATCGACGCCGGTGGTCGGTTCATCAAGAATGAGGAGGTCGGGCTCGTGAACCAGGGCGCCGCAGAGGCCGACTTTCTGTTTCATGCCCCCCGACAATTTGCCTGCTGGACGGTCGGGAAAGGGCGAGAGCCCCGTTGCACGCAGCAGCTCCCCGATACGGGAAAGGCGCTCCCCGGCGGTCAGGCCGAAGAGCCGCGCCATGAAGTCGACGTTCTCCTGCACGCTCAATTCAAAGTAGAGATTTTTTCCCAAGCCCTGAGGCATATAGGCGATCCGGGGACAGGTCTCGCGACGATGCCTCGCGTCGGCGATGTCGCCACCCAGGACGATCACTTTCCCCTGCTGGATCTTTTTGGCGCCTGCGATCAGACCCAAAAGCGTCGATTTTCCGACGCCGTCCGGACCGATGACGCCGACCATGCGCCCGCTTGGAATGTCGAGGGAGAGTCCGTCGAGGCCTATTGTCGTGCCGTAGCGGTGAGTCACGCCATGTATCGACGCCACCGCAGCACGACCGTCTATGTCCATAGACACATGAGACTCGGGAATTGGCATGGGTACGTTCTCTGGCGTGTTGGGACAGGCGTTTCGCTGGCGCGCCGGCTCATTGATATTCTTCCTCCAGGCTGTGCAGGCCATGGAGTCATTTTGCGGCATGCTCCGCATCCGGCGGTTCGGGGTTCGCCCTATTCTGCGCTTCGTCCTGGTTACAGGGCGTTTTGCATTGAAGCCGGCCAGGACGCGGCGTCCTCCGCCTTCACGTAACCAACGCCTCGAACGCCGGTTTTAATGATATCTATGTAGGTCTCGACTGTCTTTTCAGGGACGCGAAGCTTCACGCGAAACATGAGTTTTTCTCGCTCACTTCGTGTCTCGACCTGTTTGGGCGTAAACTCCGCCTCCGGCGACACGAAACTGACATACCCTTTTATTGGGCGGTCGGGTCGAGCGTCGAGGAGAATACGTGCCTCCGCTCCGATTTTTAGCCGTGCAGCCTGCTCGGCAGGAAGAAATATCTCCATGTAGACGTCATTCAGGTTCACCAACGTCAGTGCCTTTCCGCCCGGCCCCAAAACCTCGCCGACTTCGACCAGTCGATAGAGCACCCGTCCCAGAATAGGAGACTTCAGGGTCGCATCGTCGATTCGGGTCTGGACCGTCGCCACTTTTGCCTCGGCGACCCTTACCTCCTGCTCAAGCGTGCGGAGCGTGGCCTGGTTTTCCTGAAGGCCGGCTGAGGTTGTTTGTAGCGCCGCGTTACGGACATCGAGTTCGCGCTGCGAGCCAGCGCGTTCGGCGACGAGGGCGCTGCTGCGTCTGACCTCGATCTTGGCGAGCCTGATTTCACTTTGCGTTTTAACGATAGAAGCCTGTGCGACGGCCACTTTTTCCTGCGTAGCAGCGACGTTTAGTTTCGCCTCTTCCAGTTCTGCCTGCAACGTGGCGGTATCCAGCAGAACCAGTACCTCTCCAGGTTTGACAAGATCCCCCTCATCAACACGGAGTTCCTGCACCCGGAGCGGTTCCTTGGCGACGACATCGACGAGCTTCGCCTCGATGCGCCCGTTACCTGATGCGATCCCCTTCGGCAGGGCGGATTGCAACTGCTGCCAATATTGGTAGCCGAAGTAGCTTGCGCCCAAAACGACGGCCACCAGGATCCACGCGATTGTTTTCTTTGACATCAGCGCCGTTCTCCCAGGAACGATCTTCTCGGCATGAGAGGCTGGATGCCGTAAGCCGTGTCGCCACATGTACGACCGCACCAGGCTCCGGCTTCGCGGTGTAAAGCTCATATCCGCCGGCAAGTTTCCAATGACCGGTCACAATCTTGCGTACATCATATCTGTGCGAGTCATGACGGCTTCGTGTTCCTGCCATGAGGTGTCCCGGTCGGGATTGCGTTTGGTCTCGGCTCTACCGCCACGGTAAACTGCCCCGTCACCATCAGATTGAAATCCTCTCAGGAGGAGGAGAAAATGGGAAAATCCAGTTCGAGGAAGGAGTCGGCATCGAAAAACGCAAATGAGCCGATCGCCTCTCCTGGCACCGAGAAGCTGCCGCGGAAGGAATACGAACGGGAGTTGGAGCGGCTCCAAGTCGAACTCGTGCAGCTTCAGGATTGGGTCCGTCGTGAAAAGAAAAAGATTTGCATCGTCTTCGAAGGTCGCGACGGAGCTGGCAAAGGTGGCGTAATCAAAGCAATCACGGAGCGGGTGAGTCCGCGCACGTTCCGCGTTGTCGCGCTACCCGCGCCAACTGAACGAGAAAAATCCCAGATGTATGTGCAAAGGTATTTGCCCCATTTTCCCGCCGCATCGGAGATCGTTATTTTTGACCGCAGCTGGTATAATAGAGCGGGTGTCGAGCGCGTCATGGGTTTTTGCACCGAGAGGGAACTGGAGGTCTTTTTTTCCGGCGCGCCGTGGGTCGAGAAGGCGATGGTCGATTCCGGGATTATTGTTCTGAAATACTGGCTTGAGGTCAGTCCGGAAGAACAGACCAGGCGTCTCGAGTCCCGAATTACCGATGGTCGCAAGCTCTGGAAGCTATCTGAAATGGACCTCAAATCCTATGCGCGTTGGGACGAGTATTCGCGAGCCCGAGATGACATGTTTCTAAAGACAGATACGTCCTGGGCACCTTGGTACGTCGCAAGATCCGACGACAAGAAGCGTGCGCGCCTCAATATAATCACCCACATGTTGGGAAAGATACCCTACGAAAAAATGCCTGCCCGGAAGATAGAACTCCCAAAGCGTCGCGAGACGAACGATTATGTGGCGGCTGATTACACATCCAAGTTGATTCCTCAACTGTTTTAGCCCCTCGGGGCCGGACGAAAACGTGCCATGGTCCTATGGCCGGTTTGACGCCAGCGGGATCGGGACAGATGACATGCCGAGCGTAAACCGGAGCCTTGTCGCGCTGCTCGGCGGATTGACGATCGGCCTGTGCGGCTGCGCCGGCCCCGCGGGGCCGGTGTTCGGCGACTGGTACGGCTACCTGCCGCTGCCCGCGCCACAGGCCCGGGTGGCCGTCGAACTGGTGCTGGACGGGCCGCCCACTGCCCGTCAGGGTGGGTTCCGCCTGCACATGCAGACGATGTGGATGGTCGGCGCGGCGGACAATGTGTCGGACTATCTGACCGGCACCTGGTCGGCGCACCCCGTGACGATCGACGGCGTGGCCTGCCGGCGCATCGACCTGTCGGGTCTGGACAGCAGCCCGCATCATGCGATGCTGGTGTCCCACTACATCGAACTTCCCAACGGCGTGCTTGTCCCCGCCACGGCCGACGGCCGGCCGGACCTTACCCCCGGCGGCCTCGACTATCGCCTGGCGCCGCGCCCGCGCGGCAGCTTCGGCTACGGCCGCGCCTGATCCGGCCCGGGGTCAATGCCGGTGGTCGTGCCAGTGCCGATCATGCCAGCCGCGCCCGCCCTCGTCATGCCAGCCGGCGTGATTATGCCACCCTCGCCACATCCCGCGATCATCATACCAGCCGCGATGACCGCCGTAGCTGCCGGAGTACCAGCCCGCGTTCCAGCCGACGGGCCGGTAGTCGTAGTCGCCGTCGTATCCCTCGGCGCATCCGCTCGCCCCCAGCAGGGCCGTGACGACCAGGGCGTGTCGTAGACGCAGCATGGCACTATCCCCCCCTGAAGGGTGAACGCCGGCCGGTGCATGGGGTTCGCCTTCCGGCGGCCGTTTGGCGCCATTCCGTGATTTTAAAAAGCATTCTCAACAAAAGAACCTGTACAGATGGTTCATCCGGTCAGGAACCATGACCATGATCGTTCGTTAAGGCGATGTCCATCTGTTATGACATCACAATCATAATCATTCATCTCATAACACCGATGCCAGACCCGCTCGTTTCGCCCCCGTGACCTGATGATGTGCCCATATGGAAGGATACGGTCCACACGCGATGGACCGTCGATGATTATATACTGATTGCCATTCCCTTTTTATACGCGGTTGTCTGTGCGGCCCTAAGAATATGGAGCGCGGAAGTCAGATGCCAGTTATCGAATTGAAAAACAGCAGCAATGATGAGTCCGTTGCCCTTATGGGGTGCGACCTGTGCATCATTGGTTCGGGGCCCGCGGGAAGCACGATTGCCCGCGAACTGTCCAATACCGGTCTGAGCATTACTTTACTTGAGAGCGGCAATTTTGTGCGGAGTCCCGAGGCTGACATCCTGAACGAGGTCGAGAATGTCGGGCGCCCGCGTATCGTGGACCAGTGGGGCGTGCGTAACCGGATCGTTGGCGGGACCTCGCACACATGGACGGGCCGCTGCGGCCCCTTCGATGCCATTGACCTTGAAAAGCGTTCCTGGGTGCCTGCCTCCGGCTGGCCGTTCGACATCGGGCAACTCTCGCCCTACTTCGATCGAAGCGCGCCTTATCTCGGCCTCGCGACCGGCAGTGGATTCAGCGACGATCGCTTCTGGCATCTTGCGGGGCGCAAACGGCCCAGATCGCGACCCGACCCCGCCATGCTGCTGCCGTTCTTCTGGCAATATAGCCGTGACGATACGAACCCTTTTGAATACATGCGGGTCGGCCGCCGCCTCGCCAGCCGGATTGGCCCGAACGTCACACTTGTCACCGGCGCGACCGTGCTGCGTATCGACCCGGTCGAATCCGGCCGGGCGGTGCGGTCTGTCGCGTTCGCGTCTCCGGACGGGCGTGAGCGAACCCTGTTCACCCGGAACGTGGTCCTGTGCTGCGGCGGGATCGAGAGCGCCCGCCTGCTGCTGTCGTCCAATACGGTGACGCCCAACGGCCTTGGCAACGATCACGATCTCGTTGGTCGCTACCTCATGGACCACCCGCGTGGGCCCATAGGCGCGTTCGACGTGTCGGATTCGGAAACGCTGCGGAAGTGGATCGGGATTTACAAATTTCGCGGCAACCTGTTCCGCTCGGGCCTGCGGCTGAGCCCGGAGGTCCAGAAAGCCGAAGGCCTGCTCAACTGTTCAGCGTGGCTTGGCGAGTCCGTCAAGCCGGATGATCCGTGGAATGCCCTCAAGCGCATTCTTCGTGGCAAGCCGCAGTTTCCGGGGGATGCGTTGGCCATTGCGGCGAACGCGGGGCTGTTTGTCCGTGGCCTCAAGGATTATTTCATCGACCGCAATGGCCTGCCGCGCAAGCTGGACAGCCTGAACCTCGACTGCATGTGCGAGCAGCGGCCGGATCCCGACAGTCGCGTGACGCTGTCCGAGCGGCTGGACCGCTTTGGCCGCCGGCTGCCGCGCATCGACTGGCGGATTCATGAGGACGAACCGCGCACCATGCGGACGATGGCGGAAATCGTGGCGCGGCAGTTCGTCCAGATGGGGCTGCCCGCGTTGAAACTCGCCCCCTGGGTTCGCGATGGGGCAGGCTTCCCCCCGGCCTTTGTGGACGTCGCGCACCCCACGGGCACAACCCGGATGTCGGATGACCGGACGAAAGGCGTCGTCGATGCACAGTGCCGTGTTCATGGCGTCGAGGGGCTGTACGTCGCCGGCAGTTCGGTCTTCCCGACAGCGGGTCATTGCAACCCGACGCAGATGATCGTGGCGCTGGCGCTTCGTCTTGCGGATCACCTGAAGGCCGGAGCGGAGAAAACCCTGACGCCAGGCGTGCAGGCGGGTTCGGCGATAGAGGCGGCGTGACGACAGTCCTGGTGACGGGTGCGACGGGCGACATGGGCCGCAGGATGAAAAATGATGCGCTATCCTTTATTGGCAATATTTCCCGCAATGGCCCTGGCAATGACCCTCATGGCGGCGTCGGTCATGGCACGGGACAGAGCCTCGCCGGCCCTGCTTTCGGCGCAGGCCGCGATCGACGGCGCCCCCGATGCGCGGCTGGCCGGCTATCTTAATTTCTGCATCACCAACGCGCTTGCCGCACATGAGACCGCGACGCCGTTGCTGGACGGCCTGATCCGGAAGACGGGCGCGGTGCGTAGGGACCATTCGGGGAATGTGGACTATGCGTACGGAACGGCGGGGGTTCTCCATTCGGAAACCGCGAGCGTCATGAGGCTCACGGATTTCGACATCCCGGAGCGGCGCGCCCTCTGCGACCGGGCCACGAAGAAAGCCGGCGCGCCCTCCTGACGGAACATCGCCCCGCGCGGCGCGTTTGACTGCCGGCAACCTGTTCGGTGGAACGCAGATGCGTGGCAAATTGTGGCTGCTGGCGGCGGCGCTGCCCCTTGTGGGATGCATGAACCACCCACGGCCGGTTTTCGGGGATTGGTACGGCTACCAGAACGGAAATTCCGATGGCTGGGACAGATCCGTGGCGCTGGTCCTGGACGGACCGCCCGATGCCCGTCAGGGCATCTACCATCTTCGCGTCCTGCGGCGTCCATCCACCCAGTCCTCGCCCAGTGTCGGCGCATCCCACGATGTCCGCTGGCGGGACATCTGGGTTGAACGCACCGTCACGACCGGCGGCAAGAGCTGGACGATCATCGAGCTGCAATCGGCGCCGACCTCGGAACGCTCCAGCTATGTCCTGACGCCGGAGCGCACGCTCGTGCCGCTGGCCCCTGACGGCCGGACGCCGGACCTGTCGGACGCCGGGCAGAAGGCGCGCCTGACGCCGCGCCCGGTCACGGCCCACGGCTATGGCCGGATCTGACGCGCGGCCGGTCAGGCCCCCAGGGCCAGGATACGGACCCTGCCGGCCGGATCCTCGCCCGCCCGCGCGCCCGGCGACAGCAGGACCGTGGCCCGGCGTGACACATGCCCCCCCTGGCCGTCATCCATCGCGACGGTGACAAGGATGGTCACGGGCCTTCCGCTGTCGGGCGACGTGCGCGCATGGGGCGCCCCGGCCATCTCCAGCGCCCGGCGGACGGCCGGGTCGGCCAGCGCGATGTCCGGATCGTTCTGCTGCGTCACCGACAGGTACGGCCGCACCGCGCGCAGAAGCGCCGGCGTCATGCCCAGCACAAGGCCGATTTCATCGACGCTGCGGAACATGTCGCCCGGCGGGGCATAAGGGCGTCCGGCGGCAAGATAGAGCGCCTTCGTCCGGGCGGCGTTCCCCTGCCCGGCGGTGCTGCGCCATTCGGCCATGTTGGCGGCGATGGCGTCCGCCTGAATTTTCTGCGCCCCGCATACCTGCAACAGCGCGGCCAGAAGCGCCCGCGAGGCGATGTTGGGATTGACCAGCCCGGCCTCGCTGGCCAGGCGTATGCGCGATGTCAGGCCCCCCGCGGCCTGCACATGTTCGCGCCCGTCGGCGTTCCAGTGCCCGGGCGAGCGGTCGAGGACATGGAAGATCCCCAGCCAGATTTCCCCATCCGCCGCCGCCCGCATCTGCGCCGCGCGGCGCATGGCATGGACGGTACGCAACTGCCGGTCGGCCGACGTCACGACGACGGACACCAGGAACGACAGCAGGACCAGCGTCCACAGCACGATCAACAGGGCGAAGCCCCCGTCGCGTTCTCCGTCGCCCTTCCTGGTACGGGCGCCCGTCACGGCGACAGGCCGACCCTGTGCCGCAGGTGCTGCTGGGGATCGGCGTTGCCGGTCGCGCCCATCGTGGTCAATTCGTCCGGGACGACCGCGGCGTTGGGGTGGCTGTCGCGCAGGTCTTCCATCAACGCCACGGCGTCATGCTGGTCGTGCATGACATGCGGGGTAATGAGGATCAGCAATTCCGTCCGCTGGCGATTGTTGTTCTGGTTTCCCGCCAGGACACCCAGCACCGGGATGTTCTTGAGCCAGGGGATGCCGCTGTTGGTGCGGGTGGAGGTATCGGTAATCAGGCCCGCCAGCCCCACCGTCTGCCCGTCCTGCACCACCACGCGCGAGGACACCGAGCGGTCGTTGAAAGTGGGGTTGGCGATCGCGCTGCTGGTGGTGGAATTTGCCGAGGTCACGGAACTGACCTCCTGGACGATGTCCAGCGTGACCAGCCCGGCGTCGCTGACATGCGGCGTCACCTGCATGATGACGCCCGTCGGCTGGTAGGTGAACTGGTTGTAGATCGACGTGCCGATGGTGCTGGATTGCGAGCCGATCTGGATCGGCACCAACTGCCCGACCTGCAGGCGGGCGGCCTTGTTGTCCTGGACCATGAGCTGCGGCGACGACAGGACATGCACCGTGGTCACGTTCTGCAGCGCGTCGATGGCGAACGGCGCGCCGCCGCCGCTGGCGCCGCCGATGATGAAGCCGGGCAGCGTATGGCTGAAGGCCGCCGTCGCCAGGGTGCCGGCAGTGATGGTCTGGCTGTTGCTGCTGAGAACCCCGTTGATGCCGCCGGATTTGAAGAAGAACTGCGTGCCGTACTGCAACGCGTCGTTGAGCTGGACTTCGGCGATGACGGCGTCGATGCGGACCTGCAGGGGCATGACGTCGATTTTTCGCATCATCTGCTCGACCGTGTCGCTTTCCTGCTCGGTCGCGTAGATCAGGATGGCGTTGTGCTGGGCGTTGGAGATGATCCGCATCCCCTGGCTTCGGCCGTCGTTGCCGGCCGTGCTGTCCAGCCCGCCCAGCAGCGGATTGCTGGACGCCCCCGGCTGGGCTGCCGTCTGTCCCCCGCCCCCCTGCTGGCCGGCGGCCGGCGTCGCGGCACCCTGCTGCCCCCCGCCGAACAGGGAACCGGCGTTTCCCAACCCGCCCGTCATGGCATTATTGCCGCCCAGTCCGCCGCCGGCCAGACCGCCACCACCCAGGCCGCCGCCCATGACATTGGCGCCGATGCCCCCCTGGCCGGCCTGGGTGGCGGCGGCTTCGGGCGGCAGCGCCGTCACGTCGCCCGGCGTGAACGCCTGCTGCAACGTATAGGCCACGTCGTTCACGCTGGAATTCTGCACATAGAACACGTGCCACGACCGCATGGTCGCGCGGCGGTTGCGTTCGATCAGCGCGAACAGCCGTCGCGCGTCATCGACATAGCGCGCGGCCCGGGCCACGACCAGGACGGCATTGACCCGCGCCAGCGGCAGGACCTGGACGACCTGCGCCAGCGCCCCGCCGCTGCCGTGCAGGGCGGTTTGCAGGGCCGTCGCCATGTCGCGGGCGTTTCCCGAATCCACGGGCAGCAGGGCGTAGGACTGGCTGGCCAGCCAGTCCACGTCGAAGGCGCGGATGACCTCGACCAGCGTGTTGCGCGCCGAGGGCTCGCCGCTGACCATCACGGCATTCGCGCTGTCCACCGGCGTGACGTGCGCCCCAGCCTGCACGAACGGCTGAAGCGCCTTGGCCAGGTTTCCGGCGGCGGCGTAGCGCAGCGGCACCATGACGCTGCCGCCCAGGGCCTCGCCCTCGGCCAGGCCCGGCGTGCCCGCCCCCTGCGACGCGCCCCCCTCGGCCTGCGCGGGCACGATGCGGTACAGGCCGTTGCTGCGGACGAGGGTGGCGTGCACCTGGGACAGGATGAGTTGCAGGGCCGGCATGACCTGCGCCGACGTCAGGGGCGCAGCAGTATGCAGCGTCACCTGGCCCCTGACCGCCGGGTCGATCGCGTAATTCACATGCAGGATGTCCGTCAGGATCTGCGATACCGCGTCGCGTATGTCGGTATCGGCGAAATTCAGCACGATCGTGCCGACACCGCCCGCCTGCCCCGACGCGGGAATATACGGCACCGCATCGCGCCCGTAGCTGTACTGGACCGGGCCGACCGGGTTCACCGCCCCGATCCGGCCGCCGGTCATGTCGGGTTCGGCGCGGCCCAGCGACAGCGGGCCGGGCAGCGGCCGCACCTGCGGCGCATGCGCGGGGGCGCATCCCGTGACGGCCAGGCACAGCATCACCCCTACCCGGCCCGCATGTCGGCGGCGGCAGGTCGTGCGGGGAAACGAATCATCGCGAAAAATCATTGTGTGCCGCCTGGTATCTGGTCTTCGGGCTTCTGGTCGCCGGGTTGGGAAAGGCCGGGAGGTGGGGCGCCGGCCTTGCCGTCGGCGCTGCGGTCGCGGTCCGGCCGCAGGGTCTGCGCGCCGCCCGCGCCGGTCACGCGCACGGAATCGACCCCGATGGCGAGGACCCGCCACGGGCCGACCGTCGCGCCGGCATCGACGACCTGTCCTCGCCCCGCGCCCGGCGTCATGAAGATGGCGCGGCGTCGCCCCAGGCTGACGACGATGCCGGCCAGCCGCGGCACGGATGCGGACACATCCGGCGCGGCCTCGGGGCGGCGGGTGCGGCTGAACAGCGGACGCGCCAGGATGACCGCCTGCCAGTCCGCGATCCGTGCGGCGTTGGCCATGCCCGGCGCGGCCGGCGCGGCGGCGTGGGCGGAAAAGGGAGGAAAGAGGACGGCCCATACGATACCGCAGGCCATGGCGCGGCCCCGGCGCGACGGGCGGACTGTCGTGCGGATCATGGCGCGGGGGCGGCCGGCGGGGGCGCGCTGCTGTCGGTCCGGCGGAACGCGTACACGGACATGTCGCATTCCATCATCGTGGCCGGCGCGTCCTCGTCTTCGGATTTGTGAATATGCAGCCCGTCGATAACGACGGCGGGCGCGGAACGTTCCAGGGTGGCGATCAATCGGACCAGGGTGGGAAACGACGCGCCGACCACGATGTGCAGCCCGATCCGCTGGTACGGGCCGATCATGGCGGCGGGCACATTCTCGGCGCTGGAGATGCTGGCCCCCATCGACGAGGCCGTCTGTTGCAGCATCTCCTCGAGATTGGCGCTGGCGATGGCGTCCGTCGCGCCGCCGATCAGCAGCGCCGGCCCCGGCGCGGACGTGGCGGCGGCGCGGCGCAGGCCCGGCAGGGCCGCCGACAGGGCCTGCATCCGTTCCACCGTGTCGCGCTGGAGGGCGAGGGTTTCGGCGCGCCGCCCGTACCAGCCCCACAGCGGCCCCACGACCAGCAGCCAGCCCAGCATCACGACGAGCGCCGACAGGCCCAGGGCGGCCACGTGGCCCGCCCGCCCTTCGGGCAGGGCGCGGACCAGGGCATGGCGCGACGGGAGAGTGTGTTTCGAGATCGGCGACATCACTGCCCGACGCCCGCATGAATCGAAAAGAGGCTGGCATTCTGCCCCTCCACCCGCGTCACCGGGGCGACGAAGGCGGGGGTCCGGAACAGGGGATCGGTGCTGAGGGCCTGGATCAGCCCCGTCGCGGCGGCGGCCTGGCCGCTGACGATCAATTGCCCCTGTCGCAGGATCAGGTCGGTCAGGAAGCTGTCGTCGGGCAGGATGCGGGTGACGGCGGCCAGCACCTCCATCGGGTCGCCCAGCCGCCTGCGTTCGCGCGCGATCAGTCCCGCCCCGGCCGAACGGTCCTCGGCCTGCCGGCGCAGCACGCGGGCCTGCTCGGCCTCGGGGCGCAGCAGCGCGATCCGCGCCGCCAGATGCCCCTGTTCGACCGACTGCCGCCAGAACGCCGCCGCCCCCGCGACGACGGGCAGCAGCGCCGCCGCGACGATCATCGCCATGCGGGCGCGACGCGGCCGCCCGTACCGGGTCGCGGCGTCGCGCATCGGGATAGCCGCCCGGCTTGCCGCGTCTTCCAGCACGTCCGGCCGAAGCCCGACCCGCGCGAGGGCGGCCAGCGCCGGGGCGACCGCCGCGCGGGGCACGATCGACAGCCGCACATGCAACTGCTTGTGGTCGGGGTCGCGGCGCAGGATGTCGTAGGCGTACCAGATCCGGTCGGCGGGAAAGGGCGTCAGCCGGTCCATCTCGTAGCCCAGGACCGTATCGAGGCTGCCGCCCGTGGCCGACGGCAGCACGACATCGCGCTGCATCAGCAGGCCGGGCGGCAGGCGCAGCACGGTCGAGGCCGGCGCGCCGCCCCCCAACGCATCGGACAGGGCCTGGCGGCAGGCCGTGGCCTCGCCGTCGTCCGCCCCGTCGGACAGGCCGCAGCCGCCGACCGGCGTGGACGTGCCCTGCCGGACCAGCGACACGGCCAGCCGCGCGTCCGCCAGCGCCGCGACGATCACCGGCCGGGCCGAAAAGCGTGACAGGCGCCATCGCTCGGGGATCATCTCCCCGATCTGTCGCCGCCACCAGATGAACAGGTCGCCGAGGATCATGAAGCGTGTGTCAGGGACGTGACGGGCAAGGACAGGGTTCCGACCGGTGGCAAGGGAGTATTTTGCTTCTTTTGAAAAAAGAATCAGAAAACTTTTATTCGTTCAGGGTTCTTTTACTAGCCGGGCATGGGTTCCGTCATGGGCGCCGCGACGATATCGGGCCAGTGGCGCCGATCGTCATCGGGAAAGAGGATCCGGATCCGCACGAGTTCCGGCAAACCGTTTCCATACCATCCATTGTCCCACTTTCCGCCCGAAAAATAATCACAGTCGATCCCCCGCACGCCGTCCAGCAGGATGTCCTGCCGCGTGGGGGGCGCGGGTTCGACCACATGCCGGTAGGGCGCCCAGACGACGGTCAGCCGGTGACGGTCGTCCACCGACAGGCGGATATCGGCCAATGGCGTATCGGCCCCCAGCGCCAGCGGCAGGCGGCCGCGCAGGGCGAAGCCGTGGGCGCGCCCGACGAAGACCGGCCCGTCCCGCGCGCCGCCGTTGTTGGCGTCCTCGACCAGATGGCGCAGGAACCGGTCGACCGCGCCCAGTTCGGCCTGCGCCGCCAGCATGCCGCGCTGGCGCTCGAAGACCATCGTCGCCGCCTGGAACCCCCGTTCCAGCGCCAGCAGCACCAGCGAGAAGACCACCAGGGAAATCAGGATTTCGACCAGCGTGAAGCCCTGCTGCCCGCTGTCGCGGCCGGCCCTCATGGCGCGCCCACCCGCGCGCCCAGCCGCCGGGTGTGCAGCACCACCGCCCGACGCCCCCCCGACGGGGTCGCGTCGGGCCATGATTCGGTGACGTCCACCCGGTACAGCACCATGGCGGAGCCATGGTCCGCCGTGCCCGACTGGTCGGGGACGATGCGGATCTGCCAGGTGAAGCCGCTGCCGTCGTCCCCGCCCTGCACCAGCGGGGCGATCCGCAGGCCGTGACCCACCGCCGCCAGGTGCGACTGCGCGCGCGAGATCGCTTCCTCGGTGCGGTTGGACAGTTGCGTGGCCGCGATGCCGCCGATCATCCCTTCGTAGACCACGCCCAGCGCCAGCATGGCGATGACGAAGGCGATCAGGACCTCGATCAGGGTGAAGCCGGCGTCGCGGTCGCGCATGACGGGGCTCATGGCCCGTCCACGGTGACGGCGCCGGTCAGCCAGTTGGTGCGGAGGGTGACCTGCCGCCCCTGCTCGACCAGCCCCAGCCGGGCGCCGGAGGCGCTGCCGTCGGGGTAGAAGGTGACGCCCGTGGCGCTGCCGGCGGCCAGCGCCACGCCGCGCGGCAGGGCCTGGCGGGCGCCGCGCCCTGCCCCATAGTCCAAATGCACCGGGTCGATCGTGACCGTGGTGGCGGCGCCCGAGACGATCGCCTGCATCCGCGCCTGGCGCAGGGCCAGGGCCAGCGACTGCGCCGCGCCGCGCAGGTCCATCGTCGTGGAATGCAGCGGCCCGCGCGCGATCAGCATCGTGCCCACCAGGCCCAGGACCAGCACGACCACGATCATCTCGATGAGGGTGAACCCCGCGTCCCGCGCGCTATTTCGCAAGGTCGTTCAAGCTCAGCATGGCCAGCAGCAGCGACGACACGATGCCCGCGACCAGCAGGCCCATGACGATGGTGATGGCGGGCACCAGCAGGGCGACCAGGCGCTGGGTGACGATACGCACCTGGTCTTCGTGAATGTCGGCGGCCCGCAGCGCCATCGGCCCCAGCCGGGCGGTTTCCTCGCCCAGCCGCAGCAGATGGACGGTGCGGCGAGGAAACAGCGCAGCCGCTTCCAGCGCGCCGGACAGGCCGCGCCCGCCCTTGGCGCTCTGCGTCGCCGCGTCGATGGCCCGCACGGCCGCCAGGTTGGTGATGGCCCCCCGCACGATCGACAGCGCCGCCAGGATGGGCACCCCGTTTTCCAGCAGCGTGCCCAGGATGCGGGCGAAGCGGGCGGCCAGGATTTCGCGCAGCAGCGCGCCGAGGCCCGGCAGCGTCAGCAGCCAGCCGTCCACCCGCAGCTTCGCCGCCGGACGCCGCAGGATGGCCCGGCCCGCCACGACCAGCGCCAGCAGGACCAGCGGGATCAGGATGCCGTAGCGGCCCAGCACGTCGCCGGCCCCGATCATCAGGCGCGTCGAGGCCGGCAGCACCGCCCCGTTCTGCGCGAACAGGGGGGTGAACTGCGGCAGCACGTCGGTCAGCAGCAGGTAGATCGAGCCGCAGGCCGCCAGCGTCAGGATGGCGGGATAGATCAGGGCGGACTGTACGGTGGCGGCCAGGGCGCGCTCGCGCTCCTGCAAGGCCGCCAGCCTGTCCATGGTGGGGGCCAGGTCGCCCCCGGCCTCGGCCGCGCGGACCATGCCGACATACAGCGGCGGAAAGCTGCCGGGATAGCGCCCCAGGGCGACATGCAGCGCCTGGCCGTCGCGCACCATGGCGCGGACCCCGTCGCACACCGCGCGCACCCGCGCGCTGGGCGCGGTTTCCACCAGGAAGCGCAAGGCCCGGTCGATATCCTGCCCCGCGCCCAGCATGACGGCCAGTTCGCGCGTGATCGCCGCCAGTTCGCCGCGCCGCAGGTCCTTCCGGCGCAGGCCGCCCATGGCCGACGGCAGCGTCAGCGCGAAGCGGGCCGGGGCGCCGACCTGCATGGGGATGTGCCCCTGCCGGCGCAGCGCCGCCACGGCGGCGGCCTCGGTCTCGGCATCCAGCGTGCCCCGGACGAGGTTGCCCTGCGCGTCGACGGCGGTGAAGCTGAAGTCAGCCATCGGCGCCGCCGGGCATGGATTTCACATCAGCCCCGGACACTGCGGGTCACTTCCTCGATGGTCGTTTCCCCGCGCAGCGCCGCCAGCAGGCCGGCGGTGAACATCGGCACCATCCCGGCCGCGACGGCCGCGCGTTCGATCGCCGTATGGTCGCTGCGGGAAAAGATGAGATGCGCGATGGCCTCGTCCGGTTCCAGCAGTTCCGCGATCGCCTGCCGCCCGCTGTAGCCGGTGGTGCGGCAATGGGCGCAGCCCACCGGGCGGAACAGCGTGACCGGCCCGTCGGGCGACAGCGCCCGCAGGCCCAGGCGCTCGACCAGTTCGGCGGGCGGGCTGTACGGCGCCTTGCACCGGTCGCACAGGCGGCGGACCAGCCGCTGCGCCACCACGCCGCGCAGCACGGCCGTCAGCAGGTAATCCTCCACCCCCATGTCGCGCAGGCGGATGATGGCGGCGGCGGCGGAATTGGTATGCAGTGTCGAGAGCACCAGATGCCCGGTCAGCGCGGCCTGCACCGCGATCTGGGCCGTCTCGATATCGCGGATTTCGCCGACCATGATGACGTCGGGGTCCTGGCGCAGGATGGCGCGCAGCAGGGCCGCGAAGGTCAGGCCGATCTGCGGGCGGACCTGCACCTGGTTGATCCCGCCGAGCTGGTACTCGATGGGGTCCTCGATCGTCACGACCTTGCGCGTCACGGCGTTGAGGTCCGACAGGCCGGTGTAGAGCGTGGTGGTCTTGCCCGAGCCGGTCGGGCCGGTCACCAGCACGATCCCGTTCGGCAGGGCCAGCAGTTCGCGCAGCCGCGCGACGATGGCGGCCGGCAGGCCCAGGGTTGCGTAGTCGAATCGCACGCTCGACCGGTCGAGCACGCGCAGCACCACGGTTTCGCCATGCAGCGACGGGATGGTGGAGACCCGGAAGTCGATCTCATGCCCGCGCACGGCCAGCTTGATCCGCCCGTCCTGCGGCAGCCGCCGTTCGGCGATGTCGAGGCGGGCCATGATCTTGATGCGCGAGACGATGGCCGGGATCAGGTGTGCGGGGGGGCTGTCCATCTCGTGCAGCACGCCGTCGTAGCGGTAGCGGACGCGCAGCCGGTCCTCGAAGGGTTCGATATGGATGTCCGACGCGTGGGTCTCGACGGCGCGGCCGACGATCTGGTTGACCAGGCGGATCACCGGGGCCTCGGACGCCAGGTCCTTCAGGCGTTCGGCGTCGTCCTCCAGCGGCGCGGCGGCGTCGTCGTCCGGCAGGGCGGCGCCGTCCTCCTCGCGCGGGTACAGGCGCTCGAACGCGGCGTCCAGTTCGATCGGCAGGGCCACCAGGGGCGACACATGCAGCCCCGTGGCCGCCGCGATCGACGCCGGCGCGAAGGGGTCCAGCGGGTCGCGCAGGGCCAAGGTCACGCCATCCCCGGTCCGGGCCATGGGCAGGGCGTGGACATCGCGCAGGAAGCGCGCGCCCAACTGCTCGGCCAGCACGGGCTCCTGCGGGTAGAGATCGGGGGTTGCCAGCGGAATGTGCAGCAGTTCCGCGTAGCTCAGCGCCATGTCGCGCTCGGACACCAGGCCCAGTTGCAGCAGGATCCGGTCCAGCCGCCCCCCGCTCTGGTCCGCCGCGCGACGCGCGCGTTCGATGGACCGGGCGTCGCACCGGCCGGTATCGACCAGCAGGCGCGCCAGATCCGCGACGGGATCGCCAACCGCGATGTCCTGAATCTCCGGCTCACGCTCCATGGACTGCGGCGCCCTCCTTCACGGTCACAGGGCCAGCCCGTCCGGCCGGGCCTGCCATAGCCATATCCCCCACATCGCCAGCGCCAGCCCCGGCCCGAACGGCACCGCCTGCCCCCGGTCCAGCCGGCCGCGCCCGGCGATCGCGGCCCCGCACAGCGTCACCAGCGCCGCCAGCAGCACGACATGCGGCAGGGCCTGGAGGCCCAGCCACGCGCCCCCGGCGGCCAGCAGCTTGGCATCCCCCAGGCCCAGCCCATCATGGCCCCGGACCCGGCGATACAGAAGGGAAATCGCCCGGAAGGCGCCGTACCCCAGCACCGCCGCCCCGCCGTGCCACAGGACCGATGCGACACCCTGCGGCGCCGCCATCGCCAGCCCCGCCGCGACCAGCGGCAGCGTCAATATGTCGGGCAGGCGCAGGCAGGCCAGGTCGATTGCCCCCAGCGTCAGCAGCCCCCATCCGAACACGCATCCCCCCCAGACCGGGAATGGCGACGCCGCCCCGCCGTTCCCCGGAAGGCCGACCGCCCACAGCACGGTCGCGGCCACCATCACCGCCAGCACTTCCATGACGAGATGCGACAGATGAATGACGCCGCCACATGTCCGGCACTTCCCCTTTTGCGCCAGGTAGCTGACGATCGGCACCAGGTCGCGGGGGCCGAGCACCGCCCCGCAGTGCGCGCAGGCCGACCGCGCGAACACCACCGGCTCGCCCCTGGGCAGGCGCGACGCCAGCACGCCCAGGAACGACCCGACGAAGGGTGCGAGCACCAGCGGCAGGTACGGCGAATGCAGCAGGGGTCCCATCATCAGGGGTTGCAGATCCGCGTCGCGGCGGCGTCGGCGTTGCCGCCATTGGCCCCGGCCGAGCACAGGTCGTACTCATGGCCCGCGCGTTCCGACGGGTTGCGGTAGAGATAGGGATGATGCCAGGGGTCCTGCGGTTCGCCGCCCTCCTTCACGTAGGGGCCGTTCCAGTTCTCGGCGTCCGCCGGGCGGGCGACCAGCGCCTTCAGCCCGTCCTCGGTGCTGGGGTAATTTCCCACATCCAGCCGGTAGAGATCGAGGATCTGGCCCATCCGCTGGATCGATTCCCGCGCCACCGAATTTTTGGCGCCCCCCAGTTGCCGCAGCGCCGCCGGGGCGACCAGGCCGATCAGCAGGCCCAGGATGGCGATCACGACCAGCAGTTCGAGCAGGGTGAAACCTTCCTCGCCGGATCTGGAAGACTGTGTGGATTTGGGCATGTTCAAGCTGAGTCCCTGTGAGAGTGGATCAGGGCTCTGCCCTGAAACCCGCCAAAGGCAGTCGCCTTTGGAAACCAGTTATTATCCATGATCGGGGTGCATCTGTCATTGCGTCCACCGGTTGGTGCAATGTTATAAAAACCGCGCCCCCACAGCGGGCCGATCACGGAAAGGCCGGGGCCCGCCATGGGAATCGCATATCTTGGCTGCATGGTGCTGGCCGCGTCGATCTATCACCTGCCGCCCCGCATCCTGCCGTCGATCCAGGCCGTGGAGGGCGGGGGAAACGGACTGGTGCACCATAATGCGAACGGCACGGACGATCTGGGCATCATGCAGGTGAATACGCGCTGGATCTTTCCCATTGCAAGATATACGCACGTTCCGCCGCTGATGGTCTATCGCAACCTCCTGGAAAATCCCTGCTATAATATCAGCGCCGCCGGGGCCATCCTGCGTACCTACCTGAACGAAACCCGTGGCGACCCGATGCGGGCCATCGGCAATTACCATTCCCATACCGCCCCGCTGAACGAAGCCTACCAGATGCAGGTCCTGTCCTCGGCCCGACGGCTGTTCGGCCCGCGCCCCCATTCATGATCGGGGTCCAGGGCCTCGGGCCCTGGTAGGTTCGGGCAACGCCCGACCTGTCCTGCCCGCCGGCTCATTTCCCCGGCACGGCCACACGCATCGCCCCGAAGGTCGCGCTTCCCCCTTCCGCAAACAGCGACACCCGATCGCTTCCGGCCGGGGGAAAGACAAGATCGGTCATACGCAACACGCCGTCATTGGCGAACAATTCGACAGAATTGCGGTCGATGACCAGATGCAGCGACAGCGTGCCGTCGGGGGCCGCCAGATGGGCGATATGCGCCAGGCTGAACCGGGGCGAAAAGCCGACGTTGCCGGAATGCCCACGGTCGAGGGTCAGCATCTGATCGACGAAATCGTACCCGATGGAGGTCCCGATCGTGCCGTCCGCCGAGCCCCGCACCACGATGCCGGCGCGCCGGGCATCGCCCCGGCGGATGGTCAGGTGAATGTCCAGCACGTCGCCGCCGAAGGGTTGCGGCAGGCGCTCCCCGGCCTTCAGAATCCGATCGGGGTAGGACCGGACACCGCTTTTCCGGACCATGTCGTCATAGAGGCGGGGCGGCGCCTGCACCAGGGCCGGCCGCCCCTCGACGGTCTTCAGGGCGACCTCCACCGGCAGGGTCATCTGCCCCCGCCAGGGCGATGTCGGGACGTCGGAGGCATAATCCCAGTTGCTCATCCATCCGATCAGCAGGGGATTGCCGTCGCCGGTATTGGCGAAACGCGCCATCGCGTACTGGTCCGCCCCATGGTCCAGCCAGAGATAGCGGGACGGGTCCGAACCCGGCGCCGGCAGGGCGTCCGGCGTGAAGGTCGTGCCGTCGAACCGCCCCACGAAATATTGCACGCCCGAGCCGCCGGCGATGCTCCATGGATTCACGCTGACGATCATCACCCATTTCATGGCGTGGGGATTTCCGTCCAGCGGCAGGGGCAGCAGCAGCGGCATTTCCCACAGCATGCCGGGCTTCCGATAGCCGGACGGCTGAAAATCGCTGAGAAACGACCAGTGCAGCAGATCGGTGGAGCGATAGAGCTTCACCACCTGGGCATCGCCGACCACCGTCGCCATCACCCAGCACCGGCCGTCCGGGTACCAGAAAACCGACGGATCGCGGAATTGCCGTGAATCCGGCTGCAATGTCAGGATGGGGTTGCCCGCATGGGCGCGCCAGGTGTGGCCGCCATCGACGCTGTAGGCAATCGACTGCGCCTGCGTGCCGTCGGGATGCGCCGGGTTATTGTAATAGACGGAGGTATAGAAGGCGAGCAGCGGCGGGGTCGCCTTGCTGCCCAGACCCGACCGGTTGTCGCGATCGAGAACCACCGTGCCCGAGAAAATATCCTCGCCGGGGCGGGCCGGAATCGCGACGGACTCCTCGTTCCAGTGGACCAGGTCGGTGCTGGTCGCATGTCCCCAGGACGTATGTCCCCAGACCATGCCGTCGGGATTGTACTGGAAAAACAGATGATAGACCCCGTTCAGCAGGAACGGGCCGTTGGGATCGTTCGCCCAGTGCCGGGCGGGCGAGAAATGCAGGGCCGGCCGCCAGTGCGGCGTCGCCGCATCCTGTGCCCGCAGCGCGGGCGACGCCGCCATCAGCAGGGCAAAGGCAAGCAGGCCGGATCGACGACGCGCGACGCCGGAAGACCGACGCGGCGAGCGGAGGCATGTCTGGAATATGTTCCACATCACCGAAGAAAAATCCGTGGCCGGACGCGGGATGACCAGCCTGCCTTTCGGGCAGGCTGGTCAAGCCATGTCACTGATTCACGAACTGATTGATCTGCTGCACCGTCTGGGGGCTGGCGCCGTTGCCGTTGGCCTGGGCCAGCAGGCCCGACTGGCCGCCCTGGCCGAACAGATCCTGGATGAAGCCGGCGATATTGATATCCGCGCGATTGGCGGGAATATCACCATAGGCACCCAGTCCGCCATTGCCGTAGCGCAGATCGACGACCGACGCGCTCTTGGCGATTTTCACCCTGACCGTCGGCGACAGTGCGCCACCCCGACGCCCCTCGACCGTGTCGATGAACGATTCCACCAGTCCACCCGGCATGATGTAATGCGAATAGGACTGGAACGCCCGCGGGTTCTGGTCCGGATTGGGATCGAAATCGGTTCCGGCCGCGGTGTTGAGGTCGGTCGGGTTGCCCAGCACCAGCCCGCTGCCATAGTTCATGGGCTGGAAGTCGCTGCGGATGCCGTTGCCGACGAAGCCGTACACGCCATCCGGACCATCGACGCCGGCCGCATATGTCGTGCGATGGCTGATCGTGAAGATGTAGTATTTTCCGTCCTTGATATACACCTGCGGCCGCTCGGTCTGGTCATTGACGCAGTTGGCCGAAATCAGCGGCGGCAGGAACTTCCACTTCGACAGCGACCCGTTCTCGGCAACCGCCAGGCCGATATTGGCCTTCTGGTAATAGGCGCCGGAATCGAGCACTTCCTGCAGGGTTTCGGCATGCGGGTCGTTGGGGCGATAGCCCAGGTCGGCCTCGGTGCAGTTCGGCGTGCCGCGATCGCCGGCGGTATTGCCCTCGAACACCATGTAGTTCACGCCGGGATGCTGCGGATCCTCGAAGGTGAACGGATCGCGGAAGCTGTAGAATTCGTTCTGCTGTCCGGTCTGGTAATACACGCCGTCAGGCCGCAGAAGCGGCGTGTGCGTGCCGAAACCCGTAAACCAGACATGACGGAAATCGGCATGGATCTGGCCCAGCGTCTGGGTGATGACGGCCACCGGCGGCGTGATGTTGCTCGCGTCGGGGTTACGGTTGAACGCCAGGTCGGTATAGAACACCGAGACGGTATTGCCACGCACGTTGACCAGGCGGGTCGAACCCGACCATTCCGCCTGCTCGGTATAGGTGGTGCCGGCGAAAACCTGCGCGCTGGTCCCGTCGGGGAACAGATGGCCGCCATAGATCCAGCCGCCGTTGACCGGCCGCTGGCTGGCGGGAATGCCCGCGCGCCGGTAGAAGAAGCCGATGCGGGCGTGGACGTGACGATCGTCGAAGGTATAGCCGGCATTCGGGTCGGCCGTGAGCGAGAAGATGACCTCCCACCCGTTATAGCTGAACTGGTCGGCGTGCTTGTCGATCAGCGTCCAGGTATCCCATATCCAGACATCCGGATTGGTCTGCGGGAAATCGGCCGGAATGTTCGGCATCGTCAGCTGCGCCGGCATGGAATTCTGCCCGACCGCGACGCTGGTGCTGGAATGGGCCTTGATCTGCAAGGCGTCGGCGCGCGTCCAGCGCGACGTGAAATCCGCAGCGGGGTCATACGCCTGCTGCGTATGGATGCTGGGCAGCGGGAAACCCGGCACGCCCGACAGCGAACGCCCCGCGAAAAGCTGGGCGCCATGGGGCATCATGCCCGGACGATGGGCGCTGCGCTCGGCCTCATGCTTTTGCATGGATTCTGCCTGGGCAGGCGCACCCTGCGCGCCCAGAGACATGGCAATAGATCCCGCCAATGCAATTTTCAGCATTGACCCTTTCCGGCGTACATCCGCCATGTAACCCTCCTGAAGCAAGAGTCGGCACATTGCGGTCTTGCGCCGCAATTGCCAGACTTCTAATAAACTCATGATTTATAAAGGATTTTTCCTATTTTCCTCCTGAGCCGAGGCGCAGAAGATCACAGAAAATTTACATGTGTCAATTTTATTTTAATTAAATCTTGGTGGCAAAATTGAGGCACGCCGTCGCGATACACGGGATGCAGGGTGAATTACATTTTGAATATAGAATATATATGTATATGTTTTTGATTTTATAAATTAACCTGCCCCGGATACAAACCCGGCGTGGGCGCGAATGATCGGAATACCATCCGGCATTCATGCTGTTTCGCGGCCCCGGCGCGATGGCAACCCACATACCGCACTTCTTGCGGAATAACAAAGCAGATTTTCAATCGCCGCGACTGAACGGCCCTCCGGCGGGATAGTTTCCCGCCCCCCGCCCGTGGGACGCACATGGAATGCACGTCATATTCCGTTATCATATCAGGGCATTTCCGATCACCCTGCCCCTGTCATAACATCAACCCCTTCTCCCACGGCGGCAGCGGGCCGTAGCATTCGGCAAGATAGTCGATCATGACCCGCACCTTGAGGGCGACGGTCGCCGCCGGCGCGTAGACCGCATGCAGTTCGGGGCCGTCCATCGGCGGCGCGTCCAGTGCCAGGGCGCACAACTGCCCCGCGCGCAGTTCGTCGGCCACGATGAAAGCCGGCTGGTAGATGATCCCCTGGCCCGCCACCGCCGCTTCGCGCAGCACGTCGCCATTATTGGCGCACAGGGGGCCGTGCACGGCGATGGCGCGCTCTCCCCTGGCCCCGAAGCGCCACCGCGCGGGCCCGACAGCATCGCTGAGCGTGTAGCCCAGGCAGGCATGATGGACGAGGTCCGCGATCGTCTGGGGGGCGCCGTGGCGGGCAAGGTAGGACGGGGCGGCGCACACGACGAAGCGGATGGGGGCCAGCCTGCGGGTACGCAGGCTGCTGGAGGCCATCCTGCGAATACGCAGGGTCAGGTCCCATCCTTCCTCGACCAGGTCGATCGCCCGGTCATCCACGCCCAGCTCCACCGAAACCAGCGGATAGCGCCGGCCGAATTCGCCCAGGATCGGCGCGACATGACGAATGGCGAAGGACACCGGCGCGTTCAGGCGCAGCCGCCCGCGCGGCTCGTCCCGTTCGGCCGCGACCCCCTGTTCCATATCTTCCAGTTCGGACAACAGCCTGTGGCATCCGTCGAGAAACAGCCGGCCGGCATCGGTCAGCGAGAGGCGCCGCGTGCTGCGATGAAACAGCGCCACGCCCAGCCGGGCCTCCAGCGCCGCGACATGTTTGGTGACCATGGTCTGCGACAGGGACAGCGTACGCGCCGCCCCCGCGAAGCTGCCCTGCGCCACCACCCGGACGAACACCTGCATGCTGGTAATGCGGTCGAGCACGGAATTTCATACCCACAGTGTTAGCTGATTTTCCAAAAGGGGGGATTATCGTAGTGCGGGTGCGCGGGCAAATTCGCATCACGACAACAGCAAGGAGGCAGGCGTCATGGACATGCGACCCGTCAATGCAGACAACGGCCCGGCCCGGCAGCCGGTGCTGTTCGTGCCCCATGGCGGCGGCCCGTGCTTCTTCATGGACTGGCCGGACACCTGGGACCGCATGGCGGCCTATCTGCGCGGCATCGCGGCGACGCTACCCCGGCGGCCCGATGCGATTTTGGTCATGTCGGGCCATTGGGAAACCCCCGTGCCGACCGTGACCTCGGGCGCGCGGCCGCCGCTGATCTATGATTATCATGGCTTTCCGCCACACACGTATCAGCTACGCTATCCGGCGCCGGGTTCGCCCGCGCTGGCGGCGCGGGTGCGCGCGCTGCTGGACGCGGCGGGAATCGCCAATGCCGAGGACCCCGACCGGGGCTTCGACCATGGCGTGTTCATCCCGTTCATGCTGGCCTTCGCGGCCGCCGACATCCCGATCGTGGAACTGTCGCTGAAGGACGACATGGACGTCGCGGACGAACTGCGCGTGGGGGCGGCCTTGCGCCCCCTGCGCGACGAGAACGTACTGATCGTCGCAACAGGGATGACGTACCATAACCTGCGCCATTTCATGGGGCGGAACCCGGCGTCCGACGCCACCTCGCGGACGTTCGACGCGTGGCTGGCCGATGCCGTCGAAGCCCCGGCGGACGCACGGGACGCGGCGCTGCTGGGGTGGGCGAGCGCACCGGGCGCCCGGGTCTGCCACCCGCGCGAGGAACATCTGCTGCCGCTGATGTTCGCCGCCGGCGCCGCCGGGGCCGACCGTGGACGGCGCGACTACGGCGACATTGTCATGGGCAAGGCGTTATCGGGTTTCCGCTTCGGCTGATGCGGTCCACCTTCACCACAGGAAAGACCATGTGCATGAAAAAGACTCTTCTAGGCGGCGCCGTCGCCACGCTGGGCCTGGTCGCACTGCTGTCGGGAGCACGCGCCGCCACCGCGCCGCACGACGTGCAGGCCGGCAGCTACAAGGTCGAGACCACGCATACGCAGATCATTTTCTCGGTGCTGCATTTCGGCTTCACCCTCTATTCCGGCATATTCTCCGGCGTCACGGGGACGCTGCAGGTCGATCCGGCACACCCGGCGGCCGCGAAGCTGGACATCACCGTGCCGGTGGGCAACGTCACGACCCCCAGCGACAAGCTGACGGGCGAACTGAAGGGCAAGGACTGGCTCGACGCCGGGACATACCCGACCGCGACCTTCACCGCGACGAGCGTGACGCCGGCCGGCATCGGCAGCGCCACGATCACGGGCAACCTGACGCTGCATGGGGTCACGAAGCCGGTGGTGCTGCACGCACATTATGTCGGCGCGGGGGTCAACCCGATGGACAAGGCCTATACGGTCGGGTTCCAGGGCACCGCCACCATCAGGCGCGCCGATTTCGGGGTGAAGACCTATGTTCCGATGATCGGCGACGAAGTCACCCTGACCATCGCCGGCGCCTTCGAAAAACAGGGCTGAGCCCACGGCGGGCGCTGTTGCGCGACACCGATCACGAGCACGCCAGCGCAGGAAACCGCCGGGTCATTTTTCGTTAAGGACCCATCGCCGAGGCCGCATGGCCGGACCCGCACGCCGGGGGCGTCCGCCCCACGGCTGTACCGGACATGCGGTCGCGGCCCCAACCCCGATCGGTCCGCCGCGCCCATGAGCCCCTTCATCACATCGTTCCGGAACAGGTCAGGCGGTCCATTCCTGAAAAACAGCCCATAAGCCCGATTTTACCGTCGGTCTTCTTACGCACCATGGAAATAATATGACACAAATAAAACATGGCATGGTGGAAATGACACGAGCAACCCCCTCCCAATACGCCAACCCCGGGCCGCTGGGCCTGATGGGTTTCGGCGTCACCACGGTCCTGCTGAACCTGCATAATGCCGGATGGATTCCCATGGGATCGGCCATCCTGGCCATGGGGCTGGTGTTCGGCGGGCTGGCGCAGATCATGGCCGGCCTGCTGGAGTACCCCAAGGGCAATACGTTCGGCCTGACGGCCTTTACCTCGTACGGCGCGTTCTGGCTTTCGCTGGTCGTGCTGGTGTGCCTGCCGCAGGTGGGGCTGATGCCGGCCTCGACCCCGGCGCTGATGGCGGCGTACCTGTTCATGTGGGGGATCTTCACGCTGATCCTGTTCATCGGCACGCTGTCGGCGTCCCGCGCGTTGCAGGTGGTGTTCGGCTCGCTGGTCATCCTGTTCATGCTGCTGGCGGCGGCCGAGCGTTCCGGCAACCCGGCCCTGACGGTGGTTGCGGGATATGAAGGCATATTCTGCGGTTTTTCGGCCATCTATATCGCGATGGCCGAAATCCTGGAATTCCAGTTCGGCCACGCCGTCCTGCCCCTGGGCCTGATGCCCCGCCCCCGGACCAGCCAGCCGATCGGCGCGCTGTAGACGCCGCGGGACGGTCCTTTCGGACCGTCGCCGGCACATCTTCGCAACAAGCTGCCTTCAACGCCCACGCATCCGCGCGGGCGTTTTTTTTGTGGGCAGGGCTTCTGCACGCAGAGTTCCATCAACGCGGCCAATCTCACCGGATCGAAGCCATTCTCCGGCTCCGCCACATCGGTCGGAACCGGATCACCCGCCAGCACACCCAGTCCAAAGCCCAGGAACGAACCGACCAGAAGCAGGATGAGGACGAAAGGGCCTTTTTCACAGCACCCTCATTTTCCGAACGAGGGAGGCAACGGCGACGTACCCTAGCAGGTAGACGTTTTCTTTACATATTAAGTAATAATATGCTACGTACTAAAAAATGCCCATCGACAGGGTCGGGGAGATAGGCCGTCGATCGGATACGCCCGCACGAAAAGCATACCATTACTTTACATTGAATACTTATTCTATTCTTCAAAAAACGAAAGAAGAGAAATGAGTACATTTTCCGCAAAGAAACCAGAATACTCATACATCGATGGGCGCGGGAAAATAATTATTTTCCCTATATTTATATTTCTACTTATGGCTACCCTCTCCTTGTCCAGGACTCACGGTCCGGACTACGCCATCATGCATCTCATGTCCTTGATCTCCGGTCGATCCGCTTTATTGGATCACGCCGTCTTCGGCCTGACCAAGGACATGTTTTCCAGCGTCATTCTTCTATCCCTTGTCGTCTATGCCTGGTTTGGCACGAACCGGTCCGATCGCCGCGCGGGAATCCTGGTAGGGACCGTGATGTCGTTTTTCGCCGGAGTCGTGAGTCGTATCCTGCAACTGTCGCTACCGACGCATCTTCGGCCTTTGTATGATGCCGATCTTCATTTCAAGTCGCCGTCCGGCCTCGATTCAGGCGCCCTCAACCACTGGTCGTCATTTCCCAGCGACCACGCCGCCGTCGTGTTCGGCCTGGCATGCACGATATATTACGCCGACATCCGGATCGGCCGACTGGCATTCGCCCTGGTGACGCTCTTGAGTGCTTCACGGATTTACCTGGGCGTTCATTTCCCCTCAGACGTAATTGCAGGCGCTTCGCTCGGCATTGCCGTCGTCATGGCAACGCAGCAGTTTCGGACGTCGAGCGTGATGCGGCAACTGATGGCAAAGGAAGAAACCAACAGCGCGTTGTTCTATTCCCTCGCGTTCTATTTCTGTTTCGGGGTGGCCACTCTTTTCAACGACTACCGATCGGCGCTTTCCGAATTGGCGAAACAACTGCATGCCCATATCGCCAGCTAGAATCCTTCGGAATCCCGTGACGCTCCTGACGGTCGGTAGCCTTCGTGCAGATCTGACGCGCGGCAGAGGGCGTCAGATCTGGCGGCATGGCCAGATGCGTGTCTCCTGCAACTTGTTACGTTATAATTACAAAAAAAATAAGTTAAAAGAGGCTTGGTGTTCATCTGCCGTGGCTTTATGCCTCACGCGATCATGCTTAAGTACCTTCCTCATTTTTGCCTGTTGCCGTTGTTATTTGGTCTGGGAGGATGCGACCAGATCGGGCCGACGCGGCTCGATCGGGACCAGAGCGACTATTCCCGTGCATTGACCAGTTCGGGCAAGCAGCAGACGCTGCTGAACGTCGTGCGCCTGCGCTATGCCGACACGCCAGGCTTTCTCGACACCACGCAATTGATCTCGGGCTATCAGCTTCAGCGCAACATCTCCGCCGGGATCGGGACCTATTCCCTGGCCAGCCGGCCCTATGGCGGCGCGAGCGTCCAGCTGCAGGAAAGCCCCACCTTCACCTTCCAGCCGGTCACCGGCGACGCCTACGCGCAGAGCTTCCTGCGCCCCCTGCCGCCGGGCAACCTGCTGCCCCTGGCCATGGGCGGCCTGCCGATCGACGTGCTGTTCCGGCTTGCCGTGCAGTCCATCAACCTGATTAACAACGCAGCGGCGCTCGGCGGCGATGTCGGGCGGGGATCGCCGGTCTTTTTCGACCTGATCCACGACCTGCGGCTGCTGCAGGTGGCCGGCCTGCTGGGCATTCAGCTGGAGCGCGGCCCGGACGCGACCGGCAAGGACCCCACGGCCGATCGCGTCTTTCTGTCGATCGCCTCGACGGACGACCCGGCCATGGCGCAGGTGGTCCATGAAGTGCGCCAGATCCTGGGCATGGCCCAGAACGACGAGCGGGTGGAGGTCGTCTATGGCGGTGGCCGGCCGCGCGCGGGCCAGATCCGGCTGCTGACCCGCACGATACTCGGCGTGCTGGGGCAGATCGCCTATCAGATCGACGTGCCGCAGGAGGACATCACCTCGGGCCGCACACGCCCCAGGATCAGGCTGATCGGCCGGGAGACGAAACCCATCGTCGTGATCCATGTCACCAGGGAGCGCCCGCTGTCCGTCTTTTCCTGGACCACCTATAACCACAAATATTACTGGATCGCCGACGACGATTACGACAGCAAGCTGGCCTTTACGATGCTGCAGATTCTCCTGGAACTGTCGAAGACCAGCAAGGGCCCCAGCACGATCGTGACGATCCCCGTCAACGGCTAGACGGCCCGGAAACGCGGCAATGATGTGACGTTCGCGCCCTGGTGAACGGAATGTGCGTCATCGGGGCCGGTTTCCGGGGTGTTCGGCGTGTCGTGGGTCCTTGATGCGCGGGGGCGGCGATCCCACGATCTGCCGGGGACCCCCAAGCAGGACTGGAAGAAGCGTCATGTCCGCATTCCATGGCCAGTTCGTCTGGTACGAACTCGCGACCCTCGATGCCCCGGCGGCATCTGCCTTCTACCGCGCCGTGATCGGCTGGAACATGAAGGATGCCGGGCTGCCCGACCGGGAGTACACGATCCTCAGCGCCGGCGAACGGCCCATCGGCGGCCTGATGGCGCTGTCCCAGGCCGAGTGCAAGGCCGGCGCGCAGCCGGGCTGGATCGGCTATGTCGCCGTCGAGGACGTCGATGCCATGGTGGCGCGCATCGCCGATGCCGGCGGCGCGATCGTGCGCCCCGCCAGCAACATCCCCGGCGTGGGGCGCTTCGCGATCGTCGACGACCCCCAGGGGGCCGTCTTCGCCGTGTTCCGGGGCGGCGGCGACGGGACCATGGCGCCTGCGGCGCCCGACACGCCCGGCGGGGTGGGCTGGCACGAACTTCTGGCCCAGGACCGGAAATCCGCCTTCGCCTTCTATGCCGACCTGTTCGGCTGGGGCGTGGGCGAGGCGGTCGATATGGGTGACATGGGCATCTATCAGATCTTCACGATCGGCGGCGTGCCGATCGGCGGCATGATGACGCGGGCGGCGACCATGCCCGCGCCGTTCTGGCTGTATTACGTCAATGTGGACCGGATCGACGCGGCCATCGGCCGCGTGCGCGAGGCCGGCGGCCGGGTGGTCAACGGCCCCCATCAAGTGCCGGGCGGAAGCTGGATCGTGCCATGCCTCGATCCGCAGGACTGCATGTTCGCCCTTGTCGCGCCCACCCGCTGATCCCGGCGCGCTGATCCCGGCGCGCCGGTTACGGCTGGTCCCCCCGCCGGCGGTCCGGATTCGCCCGGCGGCGGCGGGTGGCGAGCAGGTTGAGGCTCTCGACCATAATCGAAAACCCCATCGCCGTGTAGATGTAGCCGCGCGGCATGTGGAAGCCGAACCCGTCCGCGACCAGGACCATGCCGATCAGCAGCAGGAAGGACAGGGCCAGCATCTTCACCGATGCGTTCCGGTCGATGAAAGCGGTCAGCGGCCCCGACGCCAGCAGCATCACGGCGATGGCCACGACGATCGCCGCCACCATGATGCGGATGTCCTCGGCGATGCCCACCGCCGTAATCACGCTGTCGATCGAAAACACCAGGTCGAACAGGGAAATCTGCATGACGGTCGATGCGAAACCGGGATGGCCGCGCAGGGTCGCCGCGTGATCGCCCTCGCCTTCCACGCGCAGGTGAATCTCGCGCGTGCCCTTGAACAGCAGGAAGCCGCCGCCGGCGATCAGGATGAAATCGCGCCACGAGAACCCATGCCCGAGCACCGACAGGACGGGCGCTGTCAGATGCACCATCCAGACGATGGACCACAGCAGCAGCAGCCGCGTGCCCAGCGCCAGCACCAGCCCCAGCCGGCGGGCGCTGGCCTGCCTGGCCTCGGGCAGGCGCCCGGCCTGCAGGGCGATGAAGACCAGATTGTCCACGCCCAGCACGATTTCCAGCGCCGCCAGCGTCGCAAAGCTGGCCCAGACGTCCGGATCGAGAAGCCAGGCCATGGTCAGGCGGCACCGGCCGGACCGCGATCCCCGTTACGGCGCGGCAGGCGCCCGCCGCCTTTCGGACTCGCGTCGAAATCCCGGCCGTCCATGATCCCGGCTCCCTGCGTCCCCCGTGGGTCGTCCCTTGCGGACGATGAGGAGATGAGGACGGGACGCGACCGCCGCAAGGCTATCGGTGCCGGGGGAAGGTCGCGATGCGACTGTCCAACACGCCGCAACGCGGATACCGATCCGGGAAGATCGCAAGATACTGATTTTACTGATGAATTTTGGAGATCTGGTGGAGGGAGTTGGACCATCCCCACATTTTCCAAAAAACCGCAGTAATCCGCTACCAAGAGCCAGAAAACCACTACCGGTAGAGGTTTTGTCAAACGGTAGTGCCGGTCGTCAACCCTCAACAGGCCACATGCTGCCCCCGAGGACGGACCCCAGTCAATCGCTTCAGGCGGTAGTCGCCTTCAGGCTGAACCCAAGAGACTTAAGGACCCCCAGCAGCGTCGTCAGACGTGGATCGCCATTGTCATCCAGGGCCTTGTAAATCCCCTGACGGGTCAGTCCGGTGTCTTTGGCAATCTGAGAGATTCCTCGGGCCCTGGCGATCACCCCAAGGGTTTGAGCAATGAAAGCCGCGTCCCCGCTTTCAAGGGCTTCGTTCAGAAGTTCTTCCTGCGCCTCTGGGCGCGTGAGGTATTTGGCAGGATCGAAGGGCCGGGTATGGGTCATGGTATCAACCAATCATGGTTTAGAATCAATAAGTTGGGTCGATATTCCGTATCATTCCAACGACGCGGCGAGCACCTTTGCCTTCTTGATGTCAGACGGTTGGGTCCGCTTGGTTCCCCCACAGATCAGAACAATGATCGTCCTCCCGCGCTTCACGAAATAAATCCGATAGCCGGGGCCATAGTGTATGCGGGCCTCTGAAACCCCATCTCCTACCGGCTCCACGTCCCCGAGAAGCCCGACCGAGAACCTGACCAACCGCTTGGCGATGGCTTCGGATGCTTTGATGTCCTTGAGGCTGTCCAGCCAATTATCAAAAACCTCGGTCGATCTTACCTCAAACATCCATCCGTCTCGTAGCGGTCCATGACAACTATAGGTTACAAAGAGACATACTGTCAACTATGGTTGACGGATAGGGTCTGACTGGCGTCACACATCAATTCGGATGCCCGTGACGGACCAACATGCTAGATAGGGAGAGGCACAGAGTATGAGCGACACGACCATGACCGCCGTTGACATGGAACACGAGCAGTTCATCGCCACCATCAGGAGGATGAATGCTGAGACGGAAAAGTTCGTTGCCGAACAGCGCAAGCTAATCGCCGAGGCATACACATCTCGGCGGGACACCTCCCTCAGATCTCGGCATGATGCTTTCTTGCAGTGGGTAATGGTCGTCTCGGGGCTGGTGGCGGCCCTATCGTGGTCAGCAACCATCATCCTCAAGGCGCGATGCTGGTAAGAAAGCGCCCGGACGTGCGTGCTACGCACACTTCCCAGGTCCCTTCACATCTATCCTGATCGCCCGTCCCAGCCTGCCCATACACGCCTTGTCCATGGGCCGCCCTCGCCCTGTCAGCCCACGATGCGGGGACCAGCAAGGCATCATGAAAGCTGCAGGGCAATTCCTCCCTGGTGCATCACGGCTTCGATAGCGTAACGGACAATGCTGGCTTCTACCCCAGCAAGATACTGACCTGTCGCCCAAGGCACGTAGGCGGCATCAGGAAGCGCCTGGCGGACATTCTCTGGCAAGATGCTGTGCAGGCCCATCAGGGCCGGATAGCAGCCTAAAGCGGCTTCCCTGATCGCCTTGCAGGGGTGCTTGTCGGGCACTCTCGGGCGTGTCTGGCGACCATTTCAGGCGCAGACTGCCGCCTTGAAGCGAGGACACGAACCAGGGCTTGACGGCCTCTCGGTCGAGCCCGGCCAGCGGTCCGCATTGGTATGGGTCTCCGCCCTCCGGTTCGGGGGACTGCACCAGCGCCAAGAATATGGACAGACTCGACGCCTTCATATCTATCTCGACCGCAGGTTCTCCATTGATCGTGATCCGGCTACGCTCGGCTGCCTTCATGTTCTGGAAGCTGTCCACACCTCGGGAATAGATGCGACCGCCCAGGAATACGCTCGGACCGAATTGCATCGTCAGGACCGGATGAATGCAGCCCGCGAAGGTCGCGCCCTCGACCGCCTTGACTAGCCGCCCCATGAACTCCTGCCAATTGGTCGCATTGGGCTGTTCAGGCAGGCGCTCTTTGCGTCCGGTCAAAACCCGACCATGCAGGAGAGGCGGGAATTGATGGAACTGCACCAGGTTCGTTTCGGCCAAAGGCTGGGGACGCGGGAACCCGCACAGAGGCCAGTCCTCGGATACCGTCTCCCCCGTGCAGCCGTGGGAAGCCGCCAGGGCGGTAAACGCGTCGGAGGGGACCAGACACCCAGCCTTGCCATCATATCCGGTGGACCGGTTATTCCCCCAGCAGCCGGAAGGCATATTCGGTGCTGGCCGATCATCTGTTTCTTAACGGTGCCGTCGATGTCCCTGATCCAACGATCAATCAGAGGCCCTAGCGGCGTTGCCTGTCCTGTGACGACATCAACAGCCCGGCGATAGAACTCGACCCCGGCCTTTCCGCCTATCCGATCCACCTGTTCGTCCAGACGGTCGCGCACCAGGTCCATGACCGTATCGCGTTCAGATGGCAGTGCCTCACCGTCATCATTGTATCGTGGGGTGTCTCTGGCGGCTGTTACGGTCCGGCGGGCTTCTAGGATCTGATCGTCCGCCCAGGATCGCTCCTTCGATGCCCACGCAGGGTTCCAGCCGTCTAAGGGCCGTAGACCGGCTTCTACAAGGCGGCGGTTAAGATCTCACGGATCAGGTCCAGGCCTTGGAGCGGCGTTTGACAGCCTCTCTGTGGTCGCGGGTGCCGAGGGTCTTAACAATGTCTCTACAGCGACCTGTCGGGGATTGGAGCACATGGCCAGCGTCTTCCCAGCGATCTTTCGGAATGATGAAACGGACACAGTAGGTCCGTCCCCGAATCATCAGACTGTGCATGACACCCGCGCCCGTTCCCGTGGTCAGACCTACCTAAACGGGACGGGTGAACACTCAACCTGTAACGCAAAGCTACATAGATGTAACGCTTGCACAAGATAAGTGGTTGATTTTTATGGGGTTTTAGTGTGCTGGTGGAGGGAGTTGGATTCGAACCAACGTAGGCGTACGCCAGCGGATTTACAGTCCGCCCCCTTTAGCCACTCGGGCATCCCTCCGTGTGACAGGGTGGTTAGTTCCATCCGGACGGCGTGTCAATGCCCCTTCGCCGCCGTTGCGCGCGACGGCGTGACGGGCGGCGCAGTTCGGCCTATATCGGGCCATGCGTAATCGCCCGCCGCGTCGTCCCGACGCCCGAACCGCCCAGCGCCCGTCCGGACGGACGGACCCGCAGGCCCCTTCCGACACCGCCCGCCCGTCGCGGCAGCGCGGTGCCGCGTCGCCCCGTGGCACGCCGCCGCGCGGGACCTACTGGCTGTACGGGCTGCACCCGGCACTGGCGGCGCTGGCCAACCCCGAGCGGCGCATCCGGCAGATCCTGACCACCGAGGAGGGCGAGGCCGCCCTGCGCGAGCGTCTGGGCGCACCCCTGCCGATGCAGCCGCACCGCACCGACCGCAGCCGGCTGGACGCCCTGTGCGGGCGCGATGCCGTGCACCAGGGCATCGCCGTGCTGACCGACGCGCTGCCGTCCCTGGCGGTGGATGATGTCATCGACCGGCCGGGGCCGGTCCTGCTGCTGGACCAGGTGACCGACCCGCGCAACGTGGGCGCCATCCTGCGCTCGGCCGCCGCCTTCCGCGCCGCCGCCGTGGTGGTGATGGAACGCAACGCACCCGACGAGACCGGGGCGCTGGCCAAGGCCGCATCCGGCGCGCTGGAAATCGTGCCGCTGCTGCGGGTGGTGAACCTGGCGCGGACGCTGGATGCGCTGAAGGACCGGGGGTTCTGGGTCGTCGGGCTGGATGCCGGCGGCGGGGTGCTGGACGGCACGTCGTTCGGCAAGCGGCGCGTGGCGCTGGTCCTGGGGGCCGAGGGCGACGGTCTGCGCCGGCTGACACGCGAACATTGCGACGAAATCTCGGGGCTGGCCATGCCGGGCGACATGGAGAGCCTCAACGTCTCCAACGCCGCCGCCGTCGCCCTGTACGAACTGGCCCGCGCCGGGGTGAGCTGACCCCGTCCGCGCGGCGCCCCCTCAGCCAGGAAAGGATGACATGAGCACCTTGCACGGAAGCTGCCTGTGCGGCAGCGTAACCTATCGGATCGACGGCCAGCCGCTGGATTTCGTGCTGTGCCATTGCGGGCGCTGCCGCAAGGTCACGGGGTCGTCCTTCGCCGCCAACCTGATTGCCCGGCCGGAAGATGTGTCCTGGACGGCGGGCGAGGCCCACATCCTGCGCTGGGACCTGCCGACGGCGCGCAGCTTCGCGGCCTCGACCTGCCGCGTGTGCGGCACGCCCGTGCCGCACGTCACCCGCAACGGCCAGTTCATGATCGTCCCGGCCGGCACGCTGGACAGCACGCCGGACATGAAGCCCGCCCGCCAGATCTTCACCGCGTCGAAGGCGGCGTGGTGCATCGACGTGGCGGACCTGCCATCCGAATCCTGAGAGACGGCGACGGGGAAGAAGGAACCGCCCGATGGACAAGACCCACCGCTATGCCCTGACCGTGACCTGGACGGGCCACCGGGGTGACGGCACGGCGTCCCACCGGGCCTATGACCGGTCCCACCGCATCACCAGCCCCGGCAAACCGCCGATCGAGGGATCGTCCGATCCGGCCTTCCGGGGCGACCCCGCCTGCTGGAACCCCGAGGAACTGCTGCTGGCCGCGCTGGCCGCCTGCCATCAGCTCTGGTACCTGGGCCTGTGCGCGCAGGCCGGCATCGTCGTCACGGCGTATGAGGACGCGGCCGAAGGCACGATGGCCGAACAGGACGACGGCGCCGGACAGTTCACCGAGGTGACCCTGCGCCCGCGCGTGACCCTGGCCGCCGGGTCGGACGTCGTGGCGGCCGAGGCCCTGCATCGCGTGGCGCACGACACCTGCTTCATCGCGCGCTCGGTGAATTTTCCGGTCCACCATGCGCCGGTGACGACGGTCGCCCGGAAGGTCGGGCGTTGCCCGAACCCACCAGGGCCTGAAGCCCTGGACCCCGATCATGGAGAGCGGATGGCCGACGTTTGAACAACAAAACCGATCAATCGGGCGGATTTTTTGAAATCCTTTCCCAAGCATTCTTCAATCGTAATGTTTTGCATGCACTTCGGGTGTGGGGCCGGCCTGCCGGATATGATTGCCAGGATACGATTGCCGCCCGGCGGCGCTGTCGGCATACTGGTGGCGGATCGGTATCACAACGAATCTCCGGGGCCGCGACCGCCCGGCGCCGGGCGGACATATCCCGGGAACACCCACGATGAAGCTGAGCGACTTCAAGCTCCTGACCTTCGATTGCTATGGCACCCTGATTGATTGGGAGACCGGCATTCTGCAGGGGCTGGCGCCGCTGATCGACCAGTTGTCCGGCCCGGTCAACCACCACGCGATCCTGCAGGTGCATGCCCGCCACGAATCCCGGCAGCAGCAATGGACACCCGGCCGCCCCTACCCGGCGATCCTGGCCACCGTCTATCGTCGCCTGGCCGAGGAATGGGGCCTGCCGGTCAGCCTGGCGGACGCCGAGGCCTACGGGCGATCCATCCCGTCCTGGCCCGCCTTCCCCGATACGGTCGCCGCCCTGGCCTATCTGAAACGGCATTTCCGCCTGGTCGTGCTGTCGAATGTCGACATGCCGTCCTTCGCCGCCACCAACGCGCGGCTGCACGTCGCCTTCGATGCCGTGTACACGGCCGAGGACATTGGATCTTACAAGCCATCGCATCGAAATTTCGAATACATGCTGGAACATCTGCACGATCTGGGCCTGTCGGCGCGGGACGTGCTGCATACGGCGGAAAGCCTGTTCCACGACCATGTGCCCGCCAACGCCTTCGGCCTGGCGTCCTGCTGGATCGCGCGCCGGCACGCCCGGCCGGGCCTCGGCGCGACGATGGAGCCGGGGGCGATGCCCAACGTCAATTTCCGCTTCGATTCGCTGGCCGACCTGGTGACCGCCCATCGGGCGGAAATTGCTGCGGCGTAAGACCCTGGCCCCCAGCCATGGCCTGCTCGTAGGCATAACCCATCGCCAGCAGGGCCGGTTCCGACCAGGCCGTGCCGATAAAGGACAATCCGACCGGCAGGCCCCGCACCCGGCCCATCGGCACGCTGAGATGCGGGTAGCCGGCCACCGCCGCCAGCGTCCCCGCGCCCGTCCCGTCACCCGGCCGGTCGCCCAGGACCAGGTCGGTCAGCCAGGCCGGGCCGGTCGTGGGCGCCACCAGGGCGTCCAGCCGGTCGTGCGCCAGCATGGCGTCGATGCCCTCTGCCCCGGCAAGCCGCCGCGCGGTGGCCCGCGCCGTCAGGTAGGCCGGGTCGGACAGGGCCGGCGCCTTGTCGGACTCTTCAAATATATCCTGTTCAAACGACGGCATTTCACGATCGGCATGTGCGACGTCGAACGCGATCAGGGCTGTCAGGTCGCGGGTTTTCACCGCCGGCGGGGTCTGCGCCAGATAGACATTCACCCCGGTGCGGAATTCGGACAGCAGAACCGTCAGTTCGGCATCACCCAGAGATTTCCGATCAAATTCGCCGATTTCGACCAGGGTCGCGCCCTGCGCGCGCAGCCGCGCCAGGGCGGCGTCGAACACCGCGCGCAGCTCGGGGTTTTTGCCCTGGGCGAAGCGCAGCACCCCGATCCGCCGCCCGCGCAGGGCGTCGGGCGTCAGGCCCGCCAGATAATCGGCGCGATGGCGGTCGGCCTGCGCCGTCGCGGGGTCGGCGGGGTCCGACCCGGCCATGACGCCCAGCAGCAGTGCCGCATCGCGCACGGTGCGCGTCATCGGGCCGGGCGTATCCTGGCTGGCCGAAATCGGCACGACGAAGGTACGTGACACCAGCCCCACCGTCGGCTTCAGCCCGACGATGCCGTTGACCGCCGCCGGGCAGGTGACCGACCCGTTGGTCTCGGTCCCGATGGCCGCCGCGGCCAGCCCGGCCGCCACGGCAACGGCGCTGCCGGCGCTGGAGCCGCAGGCCGTCCGCGCGCGATCGTACGGATTGCGCGTCAGGCCGCCCACGGCGCTCCATCCGCTGCTGGCGTGGGCCGAGCGGAAATTGGCCCATTCCGACAGGTTGCCCTTGCCCAGCACGATCGCCCCCGCCGCGCGCAGCCGCGCGATGACCGGTGCGTCGCGATGCGTGACATTGCCCAGCAGCGCCAGCGACCCCGCCGTGGTCGGCAGTGGGTCGCGCGTTTCGATATTGTCCTTCACCATGATCGGCAGGCCATATAGCGGGCCGCGCACCCGCCGCATCCGCGCCAGGGCGGCGGCCTGCGCCACCGCGTCGGGATTCAGCGCCAGGATGGCATGCAGCCCGTCCGGCCCCGCGTCAGTCCGCGCGATGCGCGCGCGATAGCGCCGCACCAGGCTGTCGGGCGCCAGCCGCCCGGCCCGCATCGCCGCCACCAGGGCGGAGGCGCTGTCCGGTCCGGCCTGGGGCGACGCGGCCTGCGACGCTGCAGGCACGCACGCCCCCAGCAGTGCCGCCAATGCCGCGCCTTGCCATCCTCTCCGGACCGGCCGGCCGATGCCTTCTTTTTCTGAAGAAAAAGAAGCAAAAAGACTTTTATTCGTTATGAGCCTTTGCATGACCCGGCACATGGCTCCCTGAACGTCAAAAAAGAACGAAGAACCCCGCCACACGGGATCAGTGCTGGAATTGTCCCAGCCAGGTCACCAGCCGGCTGGCCAGGGCGATTCTGGCATCGGAAAAACTGTGATCGGTCTCCAAAGTCTCGGCATCGAGATTTTTGGCGCCTGCCTTGCGCGCGGCCCGGGCGGCGGCTTCGGCCATGGCGCCGATCCCACGCGTTGCACCGATCAGCGCCAGGGGCCGCCCGGACAGGGCCGGCATCGTGGCGACCAGATCCAGCGCGGGACCGGCATGCGTCACCTCGTCCATGATGCGCGCCTCGCTGGTGCCGGCCAGTGGCGGCATGTCCCCGCGCACTTCATCGACCAGGAACGCCTCACGCTTTTCAGGATCGACGAAACTGCGGCCGATCGCGGCGAAGTCGGCCGGGTCGATCAGGAAAGTACCGACGACACGCGGGTCGGCCGCTGCGACCCGCGCGGCCACGATGCCGCCGAGACTGTGTCCGGCGACGGCAATCCGGGACGGGTCGATGTCGAACCGCGCGACCACCTGGGGCTGGCGCAGGTACGCCAGCGCATGGGCGGCATCCTGCACGCAGTGGGCGAACGAAAAGCGACCGGGGCTGCCCCAGGACCCGCGATAATGGAATGTGAGGACATTCCACCCCGCACGACGCGCGGCCTGGGCCAGATCGAGATTCTGTTCGTTGCCCGGAAAGCCGTGGAGCAGCAGCAAGGTCGGATGCGGCCGGGCGCCGGCCGCGCTGTACATCACGGCGTTCAGCGCGCCATCTTCCGAGGGGATGACGAAAGGGGCCATCGCCGACGGGTGCACGCGATCGACGGGCGGGTCGGTGGTCACCGCCGCCGGCGGGGGCGCGGCCAGCGCCATGGCGGGCATCGCCAGAAGAAGTGGAAAAAGCATCCGTCGCATCGACATACCCCGCCTGGCCGCACGGGCCGCCCGCCCGCACTCATCACCCTGAAGCCTGGTCCCTCGACCAGTCCTCCCCTCTGAATCACATAATCCGTTTCCTGGGAACCAGGCGACCCGGCCTGTTTGCGACCTCATCGGGCAGGCACAAAAAAACCCGGGGCCAGATGGCCCCGGGCATCGGGCGCGCAATGTCGCCCGGTCACTTTCCCGTCGGCAGCGTGCCCGTGCGTAACGTCGTGGCCCCCGTCAGGTCGTCATACGGGGTTTCGTCCACCGGAGGGGCGATTCCGCCGGCCGGCGCGGGGTGGTGCAGCCCGTCATATTGCAGGACCGAGAACGTCATCGTCTGGTCCGGCGTGGGCAGCAGCCTGTCGTTCCAGCCGCCGCCCAGCGCGCGGATCAGGCCCACTTCCGCCTGGAAATAGCGGGTGGCGACCTGCACCTGCGAAATCTGCGCGTCCAGCGCCGCTTCCTGCGCGATGATCGCATCCAGGTAGGCCGACAGGCCGCCCTTGTACAGCGTCATCGTCATGTTCTGCATGTCCAGCGCGGCCGACACCGCCGCCTTCAGGCGGTCGTTTTCCGCCCACAGCCGGTCGGTGCGCGACAGCCCGTCCTCGACCTCGCGAAACGCCGAGAGGACCGACGAGCGATAATGGTCGCGCGTTTCGCGATAGCTGGCCCACGAGGCCTGCAACGCGGCGCGGCGCATCCCGCCCTCGAAGATCGGCATCGAGGCCGATGCGCCATACGACCACATGCTGTTCGCCAGGTTGGCCAGGTCGAACCCGTTGGCGTCGAACCCGCCGTTCGCGTTGAGCGAAATATGCGGATAGAACGCCGCGCGCGACACGCCGATCGCGCGGTTGGCCTGCGCCATCTGCCGTTCCGCCGACGCGACGTCGGGGCGGCGTTGCAGCAGGTCGGACGGCACGCCCATCGGAATGGTCGCCCGCGTGAAATGCAGAACATCGACCGGCGCGATATGGAAGCCGGACGGCGCGCTGTTCGTCAGGATGGCGATCGCATGTTCGGTCACCTCGCGCTGGGCCAGGATGTCCAGTTCCGCCGCCTGGGTGACGTACAGCCGGTTCTGCGCGCGGGCCAGGTCCAGGCGGGGGGCCGCCTGGTTGACCAGTTGCGTCTGGGTGACCGACACCGCCTGCTGGTAGTAGGCGATGGATTTGCGATAGATCGCATCCTGCGCGTCATAGCCGCGCAGGGCCACGTAATCGTCGGCCAGTTCCGCCTGGAGGCTCAGCCGGGCCGCCGCGAAATCGGCCGCCTTCTGCTGGGCGGAATATTTCGCCATGCGTACCTGGTTGCGGATTTCGGACCAGAAATCGGGCTCCCACGACGCCAGGCCGCCATAGAACTCGTCGGTCTGGGTCAGCGCGCCCTTGTAGCGGAACAGCCGGTCGGCCGACTGCTTGTTGTCGGACGCGCCGAAGGCCAGGCCGAAATGCGGCAGCAGGTCGGCGCGGGCCTGCATGACCATGGCGCGCGCCTGCACGAAGCGTTCGGCGGCGGCCTGAAGGTCCGCGTTCGCGGCGATGGCCTTGTCTTCCAGCGCGTCCAGTTGCGGATCATGCAGCACCGTCCACCAGTTTGACGGCAACTGGGTGTCCGCCGGCGTGGCGGTGGCGAACGGCGTCTGCCCATGCCAGGTGGCCGGCACGACATAGGTGGGCGGGTGATAGGCGGGCGCCAGGTCGCAGGCGGACAGCCCCGCCAGCGACAGCATCGCCCCGCCGGACACCATGGTCCGGCGCAGTGACCGCACGATCATCCCTCGATTTCCTCGCTGGATTCGTCATAACCCTTGGCCGGCTGGACGACGTGCACCTTCTGCCCTTCCAGCAGGTCGGCCGGCGGATTGTTGATGATCCGGTCGGTGGGCGACACGCCGGCCGTCACGTCGGTCTCGCCATCGGCCATGCGCCCTACCTCGATATTGCGATAATGCACGACGTCGTTGGCATCCAGCACCGCGACCTGCATGCCCTTTTCCTCGAACACCAGGGCGGCGGTCGGGATCTCGAACACGCCGGGCGTCGAGGCCGCGGTCAGCTTGACCGAGGCGAACGTGCCCGGCCACAGCTCATGCCTGTCGTTGTCGATGGTGAATTCCGTCACCGCCGTGCGGGTGTTCGGGTCATAGCCCCGCGCGATGGTCAGGAAGTCCGCCTTGAACGTGCGGTCGGGGAACTGCGGCACGCTGACCTCGGCCGTCATGCCGGGCTTGAGGATATACGAGAACACTTCGGGCACCGACACGAACAGGCGCATCTTGTGCATGTCCGACACGGTGAAGAGCTGGCTGGCCTCGCCGTTCGAGCCATGCTCGCCGGCGCCGCCGCTGACATAGTCGCCGACATTGATGTCGCGCGACGTCACCACGCCGTCGAACGGGGCGACGATGGTCTTGAACCGCTCCAGCGCCGCGAACTGGTCGACCTTGTGCTCGGCCGCCTGCATGCTCGCCAGGCCCGCCTTCTCGTTCGCGTCGGCGACCGAGACCGACTGGCCCGACACCGCCTGCGATTTCGCCATGGCGCGCCAGCGACTGGCGCTGACCACCGCCAGGTTGTACTTGGCCTGCGCCTCGGCCAGATCGGCCTTGGCCTGGGCGTATTGCGCGTCCAGGCTGGGGGCGTTGATCTCGGCCAGGATGTCGCCGGTCTTCACCTCGGCGCCGTAATCCTTGTACCACATCTGCACATAGCCCGAGGCCTGCGGGAACAGCGGCGCCTGGTACCAGGCGTCGATATTGCCCGGCAGGGTCAGCGTCACCGTCTTGGGCGCGGGCTTGGCCAGGATGACGGCGACGTCGGGCAGCGCGTCGCGGATGGTCTCGGCACGCAGGGCGCTTGCCGCATGCACCCGGTCGAAGACCTGATAGCCGACCAGCAGGGCCAGGACACAGCCCCCCGCCGCCAGAACAGTAGTGCGTGACAGGGAAGCCATCAGACGGTCTCCTTCCGGCGGGACGAGCGGTTGTAGATGATTGCGTAAACACAAGGGACGAACAGCAGGGTGGAAATGGTGGCCACGATCAGCCCGCCGATCACCGCCTTGCCCAGCGGCGCGTTCTGCGAATTGCTGATCGACATCGGGACCATGCCCACGATCATCGCGGCGGCGGTCATCAGCACCGGACGGATACGGCCGTACCCGGCCTCCAGCGCCGCGCGCAGCGCGTCGCCGTGGATCTCCAGCCGTTCGCGGGCATAGGAGACGACCAGGATCGAGTTCGCGGTCGCCGTGCCCATGCACATGATGGCGCCGGTCAGCGCCGGGACCGACAGGTGGGTGTGCGTCAGGAACAGGCTCCACGCGATGCCCGCCAGCGCCCCCGGCAGGGCCGAGATGATGATGAACGGGTCAAGCCAGGACTGGAAGTTCACGACGATCAGCAGGTAGATCAGCGCGATCGAGACCGCCAGGCCGCCGATCAGCTGGTAATAGGCGCTACGCATCGTGGTCGCCTGGCCTTCGACATCCACCGCCGCGCCGCGCGGCACGTCGGCGGCCGTCTGCGCGATCACCTTGTTCACCCCCGACAGCACCGTCCCCAGGTCGGTGCCCTCGGCCGAGACATAGATGTCGAACGCGGGCATCGAGTTGTAGTGCGAGACCTGGCCCGGCGTGCCGACGGCGCTGATGGTGCTGACGGCGCCCAGAAGCTGCATGTCGTGGCCGGAGGGGTCGCCATCGCCCTTGTCGACCGGGATCGACAGCAGGTCGTTGAAGTGCGTGAGCTGGTTCTGCGTGACATAGGTGTTCAGCAGGAAGGTCACGCCCCAGGCCGGGTCGTACCAATATTGCGGATCGACGGTCGAGCTGCCCGACAGGGTCATCAGCTCGTTGTCGGCCAGGTCGGCGGCATTGATGCCGGTTGCCTGGCTGAACGTGCGGTCGCCCTTCACGAACAGGGTCGGCGTCTTCATCGTCTGCTGCAGCGAGACGTCGGCGGCGCCGGGCACCAGGCGCAGCCTGTTGGTCAGTTCGACGGCGTATTTATAGCTCTTGGCCAGTTCCGGCCCCGTCACCTTGATGTCGATCGGCGAGGGCGATCCGAAATTGAGGATCTTCGCCGTCAGGTCCGCCGGCTGGAAGGTGAAGACCGTGCCGGGGAAGCTGGCGGACAGGCCGCGACGCAGCACGGCGCGGTAGTCCCACACCGGCGCTTCCGCCTCGGTCAGGGTGATCGTCAGGTCGCAATCCTGCGTGCCGATGGTGGGCGTGGGAATGAAGGCCTGGTTGTGCGGCGCCTCGGCCAGGCCGCAATTGCTGACCACGTCATCGACCTTGCCGGGCAGCAGTTCATGGATGCGGTCGCTGACCAGCGTCGCGATGCGGCCCGCGACCTCGATGCGGGTGCCCAGCGGCGCGCGCATGTGCATCTGCAACTGGTCGGACTTGATTTCGGGGAAGAAGTCGCGGCCCGCCACCATGTACAGGCCCATCGACAGCACCGACAGCCCCAGGAAGACCGACACGAACCGGACGCGGTTCTCGATCGAGCGTTGCAGGAACGCCCCATAGGCCTCGCGGAAGTTCGTGAAGCGGCGTTCGAACCCGCGCTGGAAGCGCGAGAAGACGTTGCCGCCCTTCAGTTCGTCCCCATGCGTATCGTGGCCGTGGGCGCCATGGGTCTGCCCCGCCAGCAGGAACTTCGCCATGGTCGGCACCAGGGTGCGCGACAGGATGAAGGACGCGATCATGGCGAAGATGATCGCCTCGGCCATCGGCATGAACAGCCAGCCGGCCACGCCGCCCAGTTCGAACAGCGGCAGCCAGACGATGCAGATGCAGGTGGTGGAGACGAAGGTCGCGGTCACGATCTGGTTGGCCGCGTCGATGATCGCGACCTCCAGCTCCTTGCCCATTTCCAGATGGGTGTCGATGTTCTCGATCATGACGGTGGCGTCATCGACCAGGATGCCGACCGCCAGCGCCAGGCCGCCCAGGGTCATGACGTTGATGGTCTGCCCCGCCCAGCCCAGCCCGATGACCGCGCACAGGATCGCCAGCGGGATGGACGTCGCGATGATGATCGTCGAACGCCACGACCCCAGGAACAGCAGCACCACCAGGCCGGTCAGGGCCGCCGCCGTGACCATCTCGCGCACCACGTCCTTGATCGAATCCTTCACGAAGCCCGAAGCATCGTTCAGGATCGAGATATGGGCCGATGCCGGAATGACCTGTTCCAGGCGGGGCATCAGCGCCTTGACGCCGTTGACCACGTCCAGCGTCGAGGCTTCGCCGCTTTTCATCACCACCATGACCACGGCCTGCCGGCCCTTGACCAGCACCAGGTTGGTCTGCGGATGGCCGCCACGATACACCGAGCCAAGGTCATGCATGTAGACGACCGAGTTGCCCACGCGCTTGATCGGGATATTGCCCAGTTCGTCCATCGTGCGCGGCTGGGAGTTGGTCGCCACCATCCAGTCCGTGGCGCCGATCTTCTGGTCGCCGGCCGGGCGGACGATGTTCTGCTTGTCCAGGACGTTCTGCACGTCCATCGCCGACAGGTGGTGGGCCTGAAGCTGCTTCTGGTCCAGCGCGAACATCACGAACGCGTCCATGCCGCCATACGGATGGGGCACGATGGCGCCCGGCACCGTCACCAGCAGCGTACGCACGCGGATCTGCGCCAGCTTGAACAGGTCGGACGGCGTCATGGTGGGGGACGTCAGTTCCAGCGTGATGACGGGGACCGACGACGCCTCCAGCTTCATAATCATCGGCGCCGGGATCTTTTCCGGCAGCTGCATCAGCACCGTCTGCGAAATCGCGGTGACGTCCGCCTCGGCCGACCCGATATCCGTTCCCGGCTGGAAGAAGATCTTCACGATGCCGCGTCCGTAATACGAATCGGACTCCATATGCTCGATGCCCTCGACGGTCGAGGTCACGCCCTGTTCGTAATTGTACATGACGCGACCGGCGACTTCGTCGGGCAGCAGACCGCCGTAGGTCCACACCACGGCGATCGCCGGGATCTTGATATTGGGAAAGACGTCCGTCGGCGTCTTGAAGGCGGACATGACGCCGAACAAGAGGATCACGATAGACAAGACGATAAATGTGTACGGCCGTCGCAGGGCCGTCACGACTATTGCATTCATATGCGACCTTTTCCCCTGTTCAGGACGTTCTTGGCGGGGGCATGGACCGTGGGCGCGCGCCGGCATTCACCCCCGGCGGGCGGGGATGGGCCGGACCTGCGGTCCTGTCATGACATGACGGCGGCGCGGCGGCGCGCCCACAGGGGCCGCATCCGCGCCGGTCCAGGCCGCACGCTATCGCACGCCGATCCCGGCAGGGCGGGATGACGGACAGGTGACGCCCGGACGGATGTCGCGATATCAGTCGCTGGAATCTGGATCTGTCATAACTGGCCTCCTGTGTCGGTGGACGTGCCCCGGCCGGGACGCGTTGTCTCGGGTCACAGGCTATACATAGGAGTGTTTCAAAACATGTATGAAAAGATGTTCATGTAAGAAAAACATCTTTCATGAAGCGCCGTTCATTATTCGACTGTTACAGGAGTTTACGGACGCGCCCGGTCGCCTGCGGGCCGCCATGCCTGCCATGTTCGGAAACGAAACGAATTGTTACATGTCCGGATGGGACGGGCAAGTCGGGCGTTGCCCGAACCCACCCGTTATCCAGGCCCTGCGCCGGGCCGCGCTCAGCGCCCGCGGCGCTTCAGTTGCGCGACGTCGCGCACGGCGCCCCGCGCGGCGCTGGTGGTCAGCGCGGCATAGGCCTGCAGGGCGACGGACACCACGCGGTCGCGCTCGGGCAGCCAGGCGGCGTCGCCCCTGTCCTCCATCCGGGTGCGGCGGGCGGACAGTTCGGCGTCGGGCAGCGCCGTACGCAGGACGCGGTTGGGGATGTCGATCTCGATGATGTCGCCATCCTCCAGCAGGCCGATGGCCCCGCCCTCGGCCGCCTCGGGCGAGATATGGCCGATCGACAGGCCGGCGCTGCCGCCCGAGAAGCGACCGTCGGTAATCAGGGCGCATTTCTCGGCCAGGCCCTTCGATTTCAGGTAGCTGGTCGGATACAGCATTTCCTGCATGCCCGGCCCGCCCTTCGGCCCCTCGTAGCGGATGACCACGACGTCGCCCGCCACGATGCGGCCGGCCAGGATGGCCGACACCGCCGCGTCCTGGCTTTCGAAGATCCGCGCGGGGCCGGAGAAGGTCAGCAGCCCGGCGGCCACCCCCGCCGTCTTCACGATCGCCCCGTCCTCGGCGATGTTGCCGTACAGCACCGCCAGCCCGCCATCCTGGCTGAAGGCGTGCGCCCCGTCATGGATCGCCCCCGTGGCGCGGTTCAGGTCCAGCTCCACATACCGGCTGGCCTGCGAGAACGCCTGGGTGGTGCGTACCCCGCCCGGGGCGGCGCGGAACAGGGTGGTGGCGTCGGCCGGCGCGTCGGGCGCGGCCACGTCCCAGCGGTCCAGCGCCTGGGCCAGGGACGGGGCGTGGACCATCGGCACCTCGCGGTGCAGCAGGCCCAGCCGGTCCAGCTCGCCCATGATGGCGGGGATGCCGCCGGCGCGGTGGATGTCTTCCATATGCACGTCGGCCTTGGACGGCGCGACCTTGCACAGATGCGGCACCTTGCGCGACAGCCGGTCGATGTCGGCCATGGTGAAGGGGACTTCGCCCTCATGCGCCGCCGCCAGCAGGTGCAGCACCGTGTTGGTCGATCCGCCCATGGCGATATCGACCGACATCGCATTCTCGAACGCCTGCATCGTCGCGATGCCGCGCGGCAGGGCGGTCGCGTCCTCCTGCTCGTACCAGCGGCGGGCCAGGTCGACGATCCGCCGCCCGGCTTCCAGGAACAGGTCGCGCCGGTCGGCATGGGTGGCGACCAGGCTGCCGTTGCCCGGCAGGGCCAGGCCCAGGGCCTCGGTCAGGCAGTTCATCGAATTGGCGGTGAACATGCCCGAGCACGACCCGCAGGTGGGGCAGGCCGAACGCTCGATCGTCTGCGAGTCCGCGTCGCTGACGCGCGGATCGGCGGCTGAGACCATAGAGGTAATCAGGTCGACATGGCGCTCCACCCCGTCCTGGGTGATGCGCCCGGCCTCCATCGGCCCGCCCGAGACGAAGATGGCGGGGATGTTCAGCCGCATCGCCGCCATCAGCATGCCCGGCGTGATCTTGTCGCAATTGCTGATGCACACCAGCGCATCGGCGCAATGCGCGTTGACCATATATTCCACCGCGTCGGCGATCAGTTCGCGCGACGGCAGGCTGTAGAGCATGCCGCCATGGCCCATGGCGATGCCGTCATCGACCGCGATGGTATTGAATTCGCGCGCGACGCCCCCGGCCTCGGCCACCGCGCCGGCCACCAGCTGGCCCAGGTCCTTCAGGTGGACATGGCCCGGCACGAACTGGGTGAAGGAATTGGCGACGGCGATGATCGGCTTGCCGAAATCGGAGTCCTGCATGCCCGTGGCGCGCCACAGGCTGCGGGCGCCGGCCATGTTGCGACCATGCGTCGTGGTGCGGGAACGATAGCCGGCCATCAGAGTGCCTTTCCGTGCATGCGGCGGGTCCAGAACAGGGCGGATACAGGAGCAACGGCCGCAAATCCAGCCCCGGCCCCTTCACTGTGCCGCCCCTTATATGGGACGGCTGCCGCCCGCGTGAAGCCACAACCCGCGCCGGCGGACCGGACAGGCCCTGTCGATCCGCGTTATGCGGCAGGCCTCGGGGCGCTGCCCTGAAACCCGCCAAAGGCCGCAGGCCTTTGGAAACCAATTCGTTTATCCAGGATTGGGGTGCGGTTCACGACCTGCGAAGCGATCGGCGGATCCGATGTCGGGATGATACCCGAGGCGTCCCTTCGGTGACGGCATCGGCCGGTTTGTCATCACAAAGCCACGCCCCAACAGAAAAAGCCGGGTGGCGACGCCACCCGGCTTTCCCGGCCGCACATTCGCCCGCGCACGGGCGAAGCGCCACGATCAGAAGGCGGTGGAGGCCGTCACGATCGCGGTGAACGGGGCCTGCAGGTAGTAGTAGGGCGAACCGATGCCGTTGGAGCCCGAAATCGTGCTGCCACGGACGCCCGTGGTCGCATTCAGATTGTTCGCGAAGCCGCCGATACCGCTGCGGAACTTGGCGTTCGTCAGGTTCTGCATGTTCAGCTGGATCTGCGGCCCCTTCAGGAAGCCGAACGACGAGAAGCGATAGCCGATGTTCACGCTGTCGGTGATGTAGCGCGGGATGTACGAGTCATCCATCAGGGTGGCGTACTGCTTGTCGACATACTTCACGTTGCCCGAGATGAACAGGCGGCCGTCATCGTAATCCAGGCCCAGGGCTGCCTGCACCTTCGGGCTGCGGATCTGCGTCTTGCCGCGCGTCGGCAGCGCGTCGTTGATCGTCACACCGTTCAGCTTGCCGGTCGTCGCCAGGTCGTTGTCGATGCGCGCGTTCAGATATTCGAACGTCGCGTAGGGGCGCAGATGGAACCACAGCGGCCGCGTCGCCAGCTGGACGTCCACGCCGCGCGAGGTCTGGCCACCGGCATTGACGGTGCGGCTGTAGTTCGTGCCGCTCGACGGGTCATAGTAGCTGAGGCTGAGCTGCTTGTTGGTGAAGTTGTAGTTGAAGAACGAGATGCTGCCGACCAGCAGGTCGCCGTTATAGCGATAGCCGATTTCTTCCGAGATCGAATATTCCGGCGCCGACGACCCGCCCGTCTGGGTCTGCTTGCCCGCGGTGCTGTAATAATCGACCAGCGACGTGTTGCTGGGCACGCGGAAGTTGGTGGACCCGGCGACATAGATCTGATGGTGCGAATTGAAGGTCCAGCTCAACCCGACCTGCGGCAGCGGCTCGGCATTGTGCAGGTTGCGGTTGTAGGTGGTGCCCGGCGTATAATCGTAGGTGCGGCGGGTGACCATCGCCTCCTTGAAGCCGAGGTCGATACGCAGGCGATCGTTGAAATACTTCATGGTGTCGCCGACGAACAGCATGTTGATCTGCGTCAGCGTCAGGAAGTCGCGCGAGCGGTACTGGTCGCCGCCCGGCACGGTGTAGATGTTCTTCGTCCCCCAGATGTTCAGGGGCTGGCCGGTCGTCTGGTTCACCATGCCGATCGGCGAATACTGGTCGAGATTGGAATATTCATACCACCAGCCCGCCGTCAGCGTGTGGTGACGGCCGATCTGGTAGTTGAACTTCAGCGTGTTGCCGGTCCGGAACTGTTCCTGGTTCGACGGCGAGAAGACGATGGCCTGCGCGCCCGGGGTGATCTTGCCATCCCCGTTCAGGTCGACGGCCACGGGCTGGTTGCCCATGTAGGTCATCCCCTCGGTCGCCGTTCCACCGGTGTCCGTCCCTTCGGTCAGGACGGACGCGCCGGTGCCGTTGCCGATGCCGTGCCAGAAATAGACCGTGTCGTCGATCGACAGGTCGGGCGTGACGACGATATGCGTCGGCGCCGAGACGATGACGTTGCGGAACGGATTGACGTGCAGCTTGTAGTAGTTGGTGTCCTTGATGCCGCTATAGTTGGCATCATAATTCGTGCTGTACCCCGTCGCGTTATACTGCGCGAGGCTGGGGTTCAGCATGAAATCGTTGACCTGGTCGTTGTACGACACGGTCATGCCGGTATGGCTGCCGTTCTCGAAATCCTTGACGGCCTTGAAGTCGTAATGGAACTTCTCGATCCGGCCGGGGCCGCGCCAGTTGTTGCCGTCGGTGTGGCTGAAGGCGAACATCGCGCGCAGGCCGCTGGTGCCGATATCACCCGAATTCAGGCGCAGGAACTGCCGGTGGGTGTCGAACGAGCCGAACGAGATGTCCAGCAGGCCGCCCCGCTGGTGCGTCGGGTTGCTCATGGTCGCGGTCACCAGACCGGCCGAGGCGTTCACCACGGGCGAATCGATATTCACCGAGCCCGGCTGCAACGAAACCGATTCCAGGTCCTCGGCTTCCAGCACTTCGTTGGAATAGAACTGGCCACCGCCGATATCGTTCAGCGGCATGCCGTCCAGCAGCCAGCCGATCTGCGTCTGGTCCATGCCACGCACTTCGGTCTGGCCCGAGGTCAGGCCGAACGGGTCCTGGTCGGACACGTTGGCGCTGGGCAGCATACGCAGAAGCTGCTGGATGTTGGTCGTGGGCGACTGCTTGGCGATGAAGTCGCGGGTGATGGTCTGGACCGCCTTCGGCTCGGTCTCGACACGCAGCAGGCCGCCGCCGGGCGAACGGGTACGCGCGCTACGGCCGGTCACGGCGACTTCCTCGGGCGCCGCGTCGGAAACTCCGCCTTTCGCGGTCGTGGCGGGGGCCGGCGACGTCGTCGCGGAGGTGGAGGACGACGCAGGCGCGGCCCCCTGCGCCACGGCGGTCGTGGCGGCAAATCCGCTTATGGCAGTGCTGGCCAGCAGGATGGTCAGACAGGTGCGAGACAACATTGGCCGAAGGGCCCCCCTCGTGAAAGTGTGAAGTCGGGCCGAGTATTCCCAGAACCTAAATTTTCCTCAACGAAAACCTGACCATCCGGACAAATCGATTTCGCACCTATGACATATATGCAACAGAATCATACCAGCCCCGTGAAAGACCGATCTCATGAAATTAAAAACGTCATGTCTGTTTCTTATTTCTTTCATATTTTCATCGAGTCTGCTCCCTGCCCTGGCCGCCCCGGCGCGACCGGGATTCGTGGTCACGGTACTGGGTGCGCGCGGCGGAATACTGGACGGGAACCTCAGCGCCTACATGATCCGGCCGGCCGGTGACGACCGCGCCGTCCTGTGCGATGCCGGAACGGCCATGGCCGGGCTGGTGGCGGCCGACCGGACCGGCGCGCTGGACGACATTGCCGTGCCGCCCGGCAGCGGCCTGACCCGCGCGGGCTATGTGCTGACCCACACGATCCGCGCCTATCTCATCAGCCACGCGCATCTGGACCATGTCGCGGGCCTGGTCGTGGCGTCACCCGACGACAGCGCCAAGCCGGTCTATGCCCTGCCCGCCACCCTGCGCGACCTGTCGGAACATCTGTTCAACTGGCGGATCTGGCCGAACTTCGGCGATCGCGGCCCCTCGCCCGCACTGGGCAAATACCATTATCGCGCGCTGGCGCCGGGCCGGACGGAACCGGTGCCGGACACTGCGATGACCGTCACCGCCTGGCCGCTGAATCATGGCGGTGTCGAATCGACCGCCTTCCTGGTCGCGGCCAACGGGGCCTCGGTCCTGTATCTGGGCGATACCGGACCCGACGTCGTCGAGGGCGGGCGCCGCCTGGACGACCTGTGGCGGGCGGTCGCCCCCGAGGTTGCGGCGCACCGGCTTAAGGCCATCGTCATCGAGGCCTCGTACGACGACAGCCGCGCGGACCGGATGCTGTTCGGCCACATGACCCCGGCCTGGGTGGTGCGCGCGCTGCGGGACCTGGCGCACCGGGCGGGCGGGCCGAGGTCGCTGCGCGGCCTGACGGTGCTGATCGGCCACGTCAAATACAGCCTGGCCGCCGGACCCGCGCCGCAGGATGTCATCCGGCGAGACCTGGCGCGGGATGCGGCGCGCGAGGGGTTGAGGGACGTGCGCTTCGTGATCGCCGAACAGGGGCTGCGCCTGGCCCTGGACTGACAGGGCGGTCACACGATTATGAAGGGCGGCGGCCGTTCCCGCCGCGCGCCGGGCAGCCATGTCTTCCGTTACCACCGATACGCACACAGAAACCGCGCCGGCGAAGCGCGTGCCGAACGGAGGAAGACGTCCCATGGCCATTCCCGTACTGCATATCCTGAACAGCAAGGGTTCGGCCGTCATCACCGTCCGGCCGGACGAACCGGTGACGGCGATCGCGCATCTGCTGTCCCGGCATGGAATCGGCGCGGTGCCGGTGGTCGTCGATGGCGGACATGTCGCGGGGCTGGTCACCGAACGATCCATCGTCGAGGCGCTGGCGACGCGCGGCCCCGATATCGGCGGATTGCGCGCGGCGGACATCATGACCCGCGACGTGCCGACGGCGACCCGCTCCGAGGACATCCAGTCGGTCGCGCGCAAGATGACCCACCGCCACAGCCGCCACATTCCCATCCAGGACGGCGCCGGACAACTGGTGGGGCTGGTCAGCATCGGCGACATCGTGAAGCTGCGGCTGGAGGAAGCCGAGCTTCTGGCGCGGGAAATGCAGTCCTACATCATGCAGGACAGCCACGCCTCGGTCGCGCCCCACCCGTTCGCAACCTGACGGTCGCCTCAGCCCCCGGCGAAACGGCCGGGAAAGGCGATATCGGACAGCGGCAGCCGGTCGGACGGCGCTTCGCGCCCGCGCAGGCCCTCGGGCAGGATCTCGGGCGCGGCCTGGCGGCCGATGGCGATCGCGGCGTGGATCGCGTGGTCGTCCGGCACGCCCAGGCCCGCGCGGATGGCGTCATGGTCGATGCCGCTCATGGCATGGGCGGCCCATCCGGCGGAGGTCGCCTGCAACATGATCTGCGCCGCAGCGGCCCCGGCGTCGAAGGCGTGCGTCGGGGCCGGCACGGGCGCGGTCTTGCCCGGCGGCAGCATCGTCGTGCCGGACAGCACGAACACCAGCGCCGACGCGGACCCCGCCCAGGACTGGTTGAACGGGATCAGGTAGCCGACGAAGCGGTCCCAGTCCGGCGTGTCGCGCCGCGCGTAGACAAAGCGCCAGGGCTGCGAATTATAGGCCGACGCCGCCCAGCGCCCGGCCTCGAGGAAGGACAGCAGCACATCCTCGGCGATCGGCGCGCCGTCATAGGCGCGCGGCGACCAGCGGTCGAGAAAGAGGCGCTCGACCGGATGGGCGGACGTGCGGGAGGGAGCGGTGGTCATGGGCAAGGCACCATTCTGGCCAGAGGAACATTCAGCATAGACCGGATCGCCGTCCTGTCGAAGACCCGTCGTTCCGGCCTCAGGGCGCTGCCCTGAAACCCGCCAAAGGCCACAGACCTTTGGAAACCCAGGACTTCAGGCCCTTGCCGGGTTCGGGCAGAGCCCGATCTTCCTTTTTCCCTACAGCAGCACCGCCAGCCCCCGCCAGATCATGTAGCAGGCGACGGCGAAGATGATCCCGGCGAACACCCGCGCCAGCATCCCGCGCGATGCCGCCAGCCCGCGGGCCGCGCGCGTGCCGATGAGGCTGCCGGCGACGCCGCCCGCGACGAACAGGCCGGCCAGCGGCCAGTCCACCAAACCCGATGCGGCATAGCTGGCGGCGGTGCCGAGGCCGAAGACCGCCACCGCCACCAGCGACGTGCCCACCGCGTTCAGGATCGGCATGCCGGTCGCGGCCATCAGGCCGGGGACGATCAGGAACCCGCCGCCGATGCCGAAGAAGCCGGACAGCACCCCGGTCATCAGCCCCGTCCCGGCGATGCGCCCGATATTGCCGCGCGTGCAGGTGACGTCGGGGTCGCCCGCCCCGTTCCGGCCGCGCAGCATCAGCACGCCCACGACGACCATCAGCACCGCGAAGCAAAGCAGCAGCCGCTGCCCGCCCACCGCCTTGCCCGCATGCGCCCCCGCCAGCGCGCCGAGGATGCCCGCCGCCGCGAACACCCCCGCGCAGCGCCATTTGACGGTGCGCGACCGCGCGTGGCTGGCCAGGCCCGCCAGTGCGTTGACCGAGACGGCGGCGGCGCTGGTGCCGATGGCGACATGCGGGTTGGGCACCCCCACCAGATAGACCATCAGCGGCACCGCCAGGATGGACCCGCCCCCGCCGGCCAGCCCCAGGGTGAAACCGACCAGCACGCCGGACAGCGCGCCGAGCGCGGCCTGAAGCGGGTCCATCGCGCCCTCAGCCCCGGCCGGGCCGGCGGAATGCCGGACTGTCAATCGCGATTCTGGCCATCGCGATGTCCGCGCCCAAAACGCGAGGAAGGCGTACGATCATGCGATGCGGGGTCTTCGTCCGGGCGCCTACAGCGTGTCCAGCGGGATCTTGATATAGCGGGTGCCGTTGGATTCCGGGTCCGGCAGATGGCCGCCGCGCATGTTGACCTGCACCGAGGGCATAATCAGCCGGGGCAGGTCCAGCGTGGCGTCGCGCGTGGTACGCATGGCGACGAAATCGTCCTGGCTCACCCCGTCATGGACATGGATATTGCCCTGGCGTTCGGCCGAGACCGTGGTTTCCCAGACGAAATGGTCGCGCCCCGGCGCGCCGTAATCGTGGCAGAGGAACAGCCGCGTTTCCCCCGGCAGCGACAGCAGGCGGCGGATCGAGCGATAGAGCATGCCCGCGTCGCCGCCGGGGAAATCGGCGCGCGCGGTGCCGTAATCGGGCATGAACAGCGTATCGCCGATAAAGGCCGCGTCACCGATGACAAAGGCCATGTCGGCGGGCGTGTGCCCCGGCACATGCAGGGCGATGGCCTCGATCGACCCCAGCCGGAAGCGTTCGCCATCGTGGAACAGCCGGTCGAACTGCGACCCGTCGCGGGCGAAGGCGGTGCCGGCGTTGAAGATCTTGCCGAACACGTCCTGCACCTGGACGATGTCCGCCCCGATGGCCAGCGCGCCGCCCACCTGCCCCTGCAGCCAGGGCGCGGCCGACAGATGGTCGGCATGGGCATGGGTTTCCAGCTGCCACGCGACCTCCAGCCCCTCGGCGCGGACATAGGCCAGGACGGCGGAGGCGGAATCGTGGCGCGTGCGGCCCGACGCCGGGTCGTAATCCAGCACGCTGTCGATGATCGCCGCCTGGCGCGTCGCCGGGTCGTGGACCACATGGGTCGCGGTGAAGGTCGCCGGGTCGAAGAAGGTGCGGACGACCGGCGCCGGGCCGCCGGCGCGGCTTGCGCTGATCTGGGACGCGGCGGCGTCGCGGGCGGCATCGGTCGGCATCGGGTGGTCCCCCGGGTTGCGAAGGCGATATCACTTTCGCACTTTCATAATGTCTGTATTTCATGCTTCATGTGGCGTCAAGACATATGGGATGCAATAAGGCCCCGTGATGACCGACAGGACGATTTTCGACGCCGACTCCGCTGTCGACATCCCATCCGCCGGGGCCGGTCGCCCGCTGCGGATCGGCGATGTCGCGCCCGATTTCTGCGCCCGCACCACGCAGGGCGAGGTAAGGCTGAGCGACTATCGCGGGGTCTGGCTGGTCTTCTTTTCCCATCCGGCGGATTTCACGCCCGTCTGCACCAGCGAATTCGTCGCCCTGGCCGGGGCGGCGGAGCGGTTCGCGGCGCTGGGGTGCGCGCTGCTGGGCCTGTCGGTCGACAGCCTGCACGCCCACCTGGCCTGGATGGAGGCGATTCGTGCCCGCTTCGGCGCCGACATCCCCTTTCCGGTGGTCGAGGACCCGACGATGGCGGTCGGCCGCGCCTATGGCATGCTGGATGCGACCGCGCACGACAGCGCGACGGTGCGGGCGACCTACTTTATCGACCCGGCGGGCGTCGTCCGCGCCACCACCTGCTATCCGATGTCGGTCGGCCGGTCGGTGGACGAGATGCTGCGCCTGGTGGCCGCCCTGCAACGCGCGGCGCGCGGCGATGCGCTGACCCCGGAGGGCTGGACCCCCGGCGCGGATATCGTCCTGCCCGCCGCCCGGACCGATGACGAGGTCGCGGCCGCCGGCCCGTCGTGGTTCTGCCGCCTGGCGCCCGACCCCCTCGCATGACGGCCGCCCCCCTGGACCGCGCCGCCGCCGAGGACACGGCCGAGCGCCTGCGCGCGCTGGCGCAGCCACAGCGCCTGATGATCTTGGCTCTGCTGCTGGCAGGCGAACATGCGGTGGGCGAGATCGACGCCCGGACCGGCATCGGCCAGCCGGCGCTGAGCCAGCAACTGGCCGAACTGCGGCGCGGCGGGCTGGTCGCCATGCGCCGGGCGGCGCGGCAGGTGCTGTACCGGATGGCCGACCCCGACGCCGCGCTGCGGGTCCGCGCCGTGCTGGCCCTGTTCGGCCCCGACGCGCATCCAGCCCGGGCGCTGGCGGCCCAGTCCCTGGCGGCCCTGGCCGCCCCGGCCGACACCCCGGCCCCGGCCGCCATCGCCCCTGCGGCCGGGACGGGGTCGGCCGCCCGGTTCGTCAGGATCGTCGGCGCGCGGGATCAGGTCACGTAATCGGGCTGCTCGCGGTCCAGCTTGCGGCGCAGCGCCTTCCAGACCAGTTCGCCCTTGTCCGCTTCGTCGTCGAACTGCTTGCGGGTCCGCTGGATCCGCTCCAGCGACGGGACATTCAGCTTCGCCCCGGTGGACTGGGCGGCGATCTGGATGCGGCAGGCCTGTTCCAGGTAATAGGTGCGATAGAACGTCTCGGCCACCGTGCGGCCGACGGTCAGCAGGCCGTGATTCTGCAGGATCAGCGCGTTGCAGGCGCCCAGGTCGCGGACCAGGCGTTCGCGCTCGCTCAGATTGTCGTCGGCGGCGATGCCTTCATACGGGTGGAAGGCGACGTCCTCGTGAAATTCCAGGTTGATCTGGTTCAACGGCAGGATGCCGCCGTCCTGCGCCGCGACGGCCATGCCGGCCAGCGTGTGGGTGTGCATGACGCACGCCGCGTCGGCGCGGCTGCGATGGACGGCCGAATGGATGACGAAGCCCGCCGGGTTGACGGGGTGGGAGATCGGCTGCGTCGGCAGGCCCTCGGCATCGACGACGACCAGCGAACTGGCGGTAATTTCCTCGAACAGCAGGCCGTAGGGATTGACCAGGAACCGATGCCCCTCGCCGGGCAGGCGCACCGACAGGTGGGTATAGATCAGGTCGGTCATGTCGAAGACGGCCAGCAGGCGATAGGCGGCGGCCAGATCCTCGCGCAGGCTCTGCTCGTCGGCGGCGAGGCCGGCCGGCAGGCCGGTGGGGGTGATGTCCATGAGGGCACTCCGGAGGGCGGGGTCGGGAAGAATGGAGATCGGGGGACGTTAGCCCATCGCCCACCCGAATTCCACGCCCGCTCCCGCGATCGGAAGCGGGCGCCCCCCGTCAGGTCATGGTCGCGTCATGCGCCGGACGTATGGCGGTCGATCGACCGCAGTTCCTCGGAAGAAAAGGACAGATTGTTCAGGGCGTCCAGGGAGTCGTCGAGCTGTTCGACGTCGCGGGCGCCGATCAGGGCCGAGGTGACGCGCGGGTCGCGCAGCGTCCAGGCGATGGCCATCTGCGCCAGGCTCTGCCCCCTGGACCGGGCGATCGCATTCAGTGCGCGCAGGCGCTCCAGCAGGTCGGGCGTCAGGCTTTCCCTGGACAGGAACCGGCTTGTCGCGGCCCGCGACCCCGCGGGAACGTCGCCATCGAGATATTTGCCCGTCAGGACGCCCTGGGCCAGCGGCGAATATACGATGCACCCCGTGCCCAGCGCGCCCAGCGTATCCAGCAGGTCCGCCTCGATCGCGCGGTTGAGCAGCGAATACGGCGGCTGGTGAATCAGCAGGGGCACCTTGGCGCTTTCCAGAATCGCGGCGGCCTTGCGGGTGCTGTCGGAATCATAGGAGGAAATGCCGACGTACAGCGCCTTGCCCTGCTGGTGCGCGTGGATCAGCGCGCCGATGGTTTCTTCCAACGGCACGTCCGGCGTGGGGCGATGGGAATAGAAAATATCCACATACGGCAGGCCCAGGCGGCTCAGGCTCTGGTCGAGGGACGACAGAAGATATTTACGCGATCCGCCATTGCCGTACGGGCCGGGCCACATGTCCCATCCCGCCTTTGTCGAGATAATCAGCTCGTCGCGATGGCTTGCGAGATCCTTGCGGAAAATGCGTCCGAAATTCTCCTCGGCCGAGCCGTAGGGCGTTCCGTAATTATTGGCCAGGTCGAAATGCGTGACGCCGCGATCGAAGGCGCGACGCACGACGGCGCGGCCCGTGGCGAAAACGTCCGTGTCCGCAAAATTATGCCACAGCCCCAGGGAAATGGGGGGCAGATCCAGTCCCGACCGGCCGCAGCGCCGGAAAGTCGCCTGGGCGTAACGGTCGGACGCCGGTGTCCAAGTCATAATGCCATCCTTATGGAAGAACGGAAAAACCGTCCTGTTCTGTTACAGGTGTTCCAGGGGCGGGCCGCCCCGTGGGGTCAGTCGATCGCCGCGGACGGATTGGGCTGTCCGGCAATGGCCTGCCGGCTTCTCCGCCCGTCCACGCTGACCGGCACGTCGCCTTCGACGGTGACGCGATGCAGTTCGCGGTGCTCCTCGCCGAAATCGGCGACGGCCCGGTGCTGGGTGGCGCGATTGTCCCAGATCGCGACATCCCCCGCCTGCCAATGCCACGTCAGGGTATTTTCAGGCCGGACGATATGCGACTGCAGCAGGTCGATCAGCGCGCGGGAATCGGGAAAGTTGAAGTTGAGCAGGCGCTTGGCGAACTGCCCGAGGACAAGGCATTTTTCCCCGGTTTCCGGATGCACGCGCACCACCGGATGTTCCGCCTCGAAAATGCGCGCGGCGAAGACCGTCCGCTGCCATGCGATGAACTCCCCGTCGCGCTCGGCGATCAGGTCCGTATGGTCGTACTCGTTGTTGGAATGCAGCGCCCAGAGCTTGTCGGCGAATTCCCTCAGGGGAACGGGCAGGGACTGGTAGGCCGCCGCCGTATTGGCCCATAGCGTCGCCCCGCCATAGGGCGACGGATGGATGCAGCGCAGGATGGAGAGCTGGGGATAGGCGTCCATGAACGTCATGTCCGCGTGCCAGCTATTGGCCGCCCGGCCCTTCCTGGCCTTGAGCTCGAAGATGTAGCGTGTCCCTTCGGCGCTGGACACCGTGGGGTGGGAGACCAGGGTGCCGAAGCGCGCGCCCAGCTTCTCCTGCGCGGCATCCGTCAGCTGCTGGTTCCTGAAAAATATGACCTTGTGCTTCAGAAGCGCGTCCTTGACGAAGGCGACAAGGGGCTCCGACAGATCGGCATCCAGGCGTATCCCCTTGATTTCCGCGCCTATGTTCCCGCCCACCTTGCTGATGACCGCCTTTTCATCGACCGCGGGAAAACCACCCAACACCATATGCCGCTCCATTCCGCCTGGCAGGTAACGAATCGGATTGTACGAATCCGATCGTGTTAATCTCGTCGAATAACGATTGATTTTCGTTATATATGAGATAATCTCATGTGCAAGATAAAAATCCCATATACCCTGCGACATGGGGAGACGGTGCGAAGGGGGATATATGACTCGCACCGCGAGGTTTTATGCATATTGACATTATAATAGTAAATTAGATTAATGACGCGAAACGTCACGCATATAGGGATTTCCACGATTGAAATACGTTGTAGGGCCGGGGCATAAAAAGGCGCGGGGAAACCGCGTTTTCGCCGGAACATACGCGGGGAAAGGGCTGCATGCCCCCCTGCTGGCCAGTTGCGCCCTGCTCTGCCTTGGCGACGTCCACGCCGGCCGGGCGGCCGCCCCCGCACCGCAGGCATCGGCGCCGCAGGCGACGCCCGAGGATGTGACGGTCACGGTGCGCCGGCGCAGCGAGCCGCTGCAGAAAGTGCCCGTCGCGACCTCGATCTATACCGCGCGCCAGGCCGCCCGCGACAACGTGCATGACCTGCAGGGTATTTTTCAGTACGTGCCGGCGGCGAACTTCCGCACCAGCGCCTCCGCCAAGGACCGCACCGTCTTCGTGCGCGGCATCGGCACCATCTCGACGTCGCCGGGGGTCGAACCCTCGGTCTCGACGGTCATCGACGGGGTGGTCCTGGCGCGCTCGGGGCAGGTCAGCATGGACCTGCTGGACCTGGATCATATCGAGGTGCTGCGCGGCCCGCAGGGGACGCTCTTCGGCAAGAACGCGTCGGCCGGGGCCGTGAACATCGTGACGGCCCAGCCGACCAAGGCATTCCACGCCTATGCCGACGCCTCCTATTTCTCGGGCGACGAGTACCGCCTGGCGGCCGGGGCGTCGGGCACCCTGGTGCCGAACGTGCTGACGGCGAACGCCGCGTTCCTGGTGGGCGGGTTCGACGGCAACGTCAGGAACGTCACTCTCAACCAGACCGTCAACGGCTACGAACATCGCGGCGCGCGGGGAAAGCTGGCATGGACCCCGGATGCCCGGACGCGCGTGACCCTCGGGCTGGACTACATGTATTCCAATGATGCGATACCGACCGGGGTCTTCGTCTCGAGTTCCCAGGTCGCCTATCCGTCCGGGATCGTGACGCCGAACGCGAACCTGGCGCAGGCCCTGGCGTCGCAGGGCATCGTGCCGTCGCGCGACAATACGACCATCGCCAGCAACGTCCGCAGCCGCTCGGTCGATCACAATGGCGGCGCGTCCGTCACCCTGGACCGGCAGTTCGGCGCGTATGCGCTGACGGCGATCTCGGCATACCGGCGCTGGCGGAACACGCAGATCCAGGATTACGACCAGCAGGGCCGCGCCTTTCCGACCATTCCGCAGATCGCCGACCGTGGAGACCTGGATTTCTGGCAGGCGTCGCAGGAAGTCCGCATCGCGTCGCCCAAGGGGCATTTCTTCGACTATGTGGCCGGCCTGTATTACCTGCACGCGGTGGATGACGAACATTATCTCCGCACCCTGCAACCCCTTGGCGGCGGCGGCGCCACCGGCCGGGCGCATTTCGGCACGACAGGCAACAACTATGCCGCCTTCGCCGAAGGAAACCTGAACTTCACGCACAATTTCAGGGCCATTCTCGGCCTGCGCCTGCTGCGCGACGACCTGTCGTACTCCATGGCGCGCCAATCGACCTCGCTGGTGGCCGTCACCGCCATCCGGCCGAATTTCGTCTCGCAGGGTTCGACCGCCCATAACGGCTATGTCGACCGGATCGGGCTGCAATACGACCTGACCCAGGACATCCATACGTATTTCACCTATTCGCATGGCTACAAGGGCCCGGCCTACAACGTCTTCTTCAACATGCAGGGCACGGACACCCAGGCCCTGCGCCCCGAACAGAACGACAGTTTTGAAATCGGGCTGAAATCGCAGTTCGCCCATCGCAGGGTGACGGCCAATTTTGCCGCGTTCATCGAGAATTTTTCAAACTATCAGGCCAACTTCCTCGATCAGGTCGCCGGTGCGACGGTCGCGCGCCTGATTAACGCCGGCAGCGTCTCCTCGCGCGGGGTCGAGGGCGACATCGCGGTTCACCCCCTGCGCGCCCTGACGCTGGGCGGCAATTTCGCCTACACCTACGCCGTCATCGACCAGTTCAACTGCCCGCCCGGCGCGCCGTCGTCGTGCAACGTGAACGGCAAGCCCCTGCCCTTCGCCCCGCGCTGGAAGTTCGTGCTGAATGCGGATTATGTCCGCCCGCTGAACGATCGCTTCACCTGGTCGCTGGACAGCGATTACACATGGCAGAGCCGCACCCAGAACTCTTTGACCGAAACCTCGGACACCATCCAGAAAGCCTACGGTATCTGGAATCTCAGCACCTCGATCGAAGACCGTCCCCACCGGCTGCGGCTGACGCTGGTCCTGCGTAACGCGCTGAACTCGCATTACCAGTCCTTCCTGTCCTACGGCAGCATGGGTGGCGTCACCTCCTGGGTGCCGCGCGACTTCTCGCGGTACGGCGGCTTCATCCTTCACAAGGATTTTTGACCGGTGACCACGCAGACACCAGCGGCAAGGCCGTATCGGACGATGGCGGTTTCCTCGAACCGGCCGCTCCTGCTGCTGGTGCTGATGTTTGCGATCGGCATCGTGGCCTATGCCGATCGCCAGATCATCGCCCTGCTGAAACCGGAACTGGACCAGGAATTCGGCTGGACGGCGGCCGATTACGCGCTGATCTCGTCCTGGTCGCAGATCGCCATCGCGATCAGCCTGCTGGTCAGCGGCTGGCTGGTGGACTGGTGGGGCGTGCGGGTGACGCTGGGCGTCGGCGTCGCGGGGTGGAGCCTGGCGACCGCCCTGCACGCCACCCTCCGCACCGTGCAGGGGTTTCTGGGGCTGCGGGTCGTCCTGGGCGTGTTCGAGGGGATCGGCACGCCCGCGACGATGAAGATGGTGACGGCCTTTCCCCGTGCCCAGCGCGGGCGGGTCATCGGCATATTGAACGCATCGCCCAACCTGGCGGCGATGGCGACCCCCATCGTCGTCAGCCTTCTGTTCCCGGCCTTCGGATGGCGCGGCACCATCGCCATCGTGGGGCTGGTCGGGGTTTTCCTCGCCGCCCTGTGGCTGTATGCGGTCCCGACCCACCTGGCCGATTTCGGCGACGCGCCCCTCGAGGCCAGGGACCATGTCCCGGGAACGCTGCCCGTCTGGCGTCGCGTCACGGGGCTGGCGCTGTGCAAGTTCCTGACCGACCCGGTGTGGTGGTTCCTGCTGTTCTGGCTGCCGGACATCCTGCACCGCCGCTTCGGGCTGGGGCCGGAGCAACTGGGCGTGCCGCTGGCCGTGGCCTATGCCATGGCGGCGGTCGGATCGGTTCTGGGCGGATGGCTGCCGGGCCGGCTGGCGACGGAGTTCCCCCGGCGCGGGCATGAATATGCGCGGCGGGTCGTCATGGGGTTCGCCGCGCTGTGCGTCCTGCCGCTGCCGCTGCTGCTGGTGACATCCGCGCTGCCGGTGGCGGTGGCCCTGGCGGGCCTGGCGCTGGCCGCGCATCAGATGTTCGCCGCCAATCTGTTCGGCTTCGTCACCGAACTGGTGCCGACCTCGCGCGTGGGTCGGGCGACCGGCATCGGCGCCTTCTGCAGCAATATCGGCGGGGCCCTGGCGCTGCGCCTCGCCGGGCATTTCGCAGCACCCGGCAGCAGCCTCATGCCCATGCTGGGCTATTGCGCCGTGGCCTATGCGCTGGCGTGGGTGGTGCTGGCCGTTCTGGCGCCGGTGCGTGGCGTCACGGCCGAACGGTCATGACGCCGCGCCGGCGGCACGCGGCTCCAATGTCACCAGTTCGCTGATCTGCACGACACGTTTTTCGCGCGCGCTGATTTCGGCGGCCGTGCCCATCGCGACCGCCACCAGCCCGTCATGGGGCGTGACCTGCACCGGTCGATGCCCCGCCGCGGCCTCCAGGAAGGCCAGAAGCTGGAAATAGGTCGCGCCATGATGATGGCCCGCCGCCAGCACGTCCTCCCGCACCGCGATCCGTTCGCGCGTCACCGGTTTCGGGGCGTGCGGCGGCACGCGGGGCGACCAGGTCACGACCCCGCTGGGGATGCCGACTTCCAGCTTGGCCCGGTCGCCGATGGCGACAAGCTGCTCCTGCTCCTCCGACCCGTCGGCGAACATGCACAGGTCCAGCATGGCCCGCACGCCGTTGTCGAAATCCACGATCGTGTAGCTGTTGTCGAGGATGTCCGGCCGTTCGCCGCCGTAGCGCTCGTCCAGGTGATTGACGTCGGCGGCGCCCGAACAGAAGACGCGGACGGGCTCGGCACGGACGATCGTACGCATCAGGTCGAAGAAATGGCAACATTTCTCGACCATCGTCCCGCCGGTATTGCGATTGAACCGGTTCCAGTCCCCGACCTTGTCGAGAAACGGAAACCGATGCTCATGCAGCGCGACACGGCGCAGCACGCCCGTCCGGCCGGCGTGGATATCCTCGATAAAGCGCGCGATCGGCGGCATGAAACGATATTCCATGCCCACCCAGACGATGCCCTTCCGCCCCTGGCTGCGCCGCACGATGTCCTGCGCGTCGGCCATGGTGGTGCAGAGCGGCTTTTCGCACAGGATATGCAGGTCCGTGGCCAGAAGGGGTTCCAGAACCCGATGGTGCGTGTGGTTGGGCGACGCGACGATGACCGCGTCGGCGCGCACGGCGTCCAGCATCGACGGCACGTCGGCGAAGCCCGGCACGGCATGCGGGGCCGGGTAGCCGGTCCCGGCCAGGCTGCGGCGCGCCCATTCCAGCGACGCGGCCACCGGATCGACAAGGGCGACGACGTCGTGACCCGGGACCAGGGCCAGGGTGCGGATATGCTCCTGGGCCATATGGCCGGTTCCAACAAGTGCAAAACGCATTGTACGCCCTCTGATTGCATTTATAATGAATGACATATATATCGGGATAAACTTCGCCGCAAATAACAATAACCAATCGTTGTAGTGGGATATCCGAAATGCATTCGTCCGTGGCGCGCGCCTGCGAGGTCAGCTGGTTTTCTGCCCTGTGTGATGACGACTATGATTTTCTGGGGGTGTCCGACCCGGCGCTGCTGTCGTCGTGGCAGCATTGCCGCGATATCGTCCTGAGCGCCGAGAGCGGCGGCTACGACCGGATCCTGCTGCCGTCGGGCTACAGGATGGGGATCGACACCATCGCCTTTGCCGGCGGCGTCGCGCCGCTGCTCCGCCGGATGCGCCTGTTGACGGCCATCCGCTGCGGCGAGGTCTGGCCGCCCCAGCAGGCGCGGCAGATCGCCACGCTCGACCAGATGGCGGAAGGGCGGCTGGATATCAACATCATCTCGTCCGACCTGCCGGGCGCGACGCTGGACAGCGCCCCGCGCTACCGCCGCACGCTGGAATATATGGGCATCCTGCGCGATCTGCTGTCCGGCCGGCCGGTCGATATCCAGGGGGAGTTCTATCGGCTGGCGGTCGATCCGCCGCGCCTCACGGCGCATGGCGGGCGCGCCCCGCTGTTCTATTTCGGCGGCCTGTCCGAAGCCGCGCGGGACACGGCGGCGGCGGGCGCCGATGTCTATCTGATGTGGCCGGACACGCTGGAGGGCGTGCGGGCGGTGCTGGACGACATGCGCGTGCGGGCCGCGCGGGCGGGCCGCACCCTGCGCTTCGGCTATCGCGTCCATGTGGTGGTGCGCGAGAGCGAATCCGCCGCGCGCGACGCGGCGGCCCGCCTGCTGTCACGGCTGGACGCGGATGTGGGGGAAACGATCCGGAGCCGCTCGCTCGACGGGACGTCGGCGGGCGTTGCGCGGCAGAACGCGCTGCGCCAGGCGGCCGACGCCGACGGCTATATCGAAGATCATCTCTGGACCGGCATCGGCCGCGCGCGCTCGGGCTGCGGCGCGGCCATCGTGGGCGACCCCGACCAGGTGCTGGCCAAGCTGCGCGCCTACCAGGCGCTGGGCCTGGAGGCCTTTGTCCTGTCCGGCTATCCGCATCAGGCCGAAGGCGATCTGTTCGCCCGCTACGTGCTGCCCCACCTGCACCACGCGCCCATTTCCCGCTTCGACGGGGCCTGACCGGCCATCACTCCGGGGCCTTCAGATGGCCGAAGCTGGCGGGGCGGCGCGCGCCCTGCGGCAGGGCCAGCGTGCCTTCGGCCACCCGCCGGCCGAGATAGCGGTAGGTCTGCAACGCCTGCGCCCACATATGCTCGCCGATGCCGATGGCGTCGTACTGCCCCGGCTCCGCGCCTGCGAAGTGCGGCAGCGGGCGGATGCGGGTGTGGTAGTCGCAGGCGTAGAACAGCGGAAAGGCATAGCGTTCCTCGCGCACCGCGCGGACGCGGTGGGCGGTCGCGACGAAGGCGCCGGCGGTCATGACCTCCAGCATGTCGCCGATATTGACGACGAAGGTGCCGGGGATGGGCGGCGCGTCGATCCACGCGCCCTGCCCGTTCAGCACCTCCAGCCCCGGCCGGTCGGCCAGCAGGATGGTGAAGCATTCGTAGTCGGTGTGCGCGCCGATGCCCGGCGCGTCCCGCGCGTCGTCGTCGAACGGGTAGTGGATCATCCGCAGCTTGGAGGGCGGCGCCTGCGCGTGGCCGTCGAAATAGTGCTCGTCCAGGCCCAGCGCCAGGGCAAAGCCGCGAAACAGGGTGCGGCCCAGCGCGAACACCGCCTGGTAATAGGCCTGCGCGGCCGCGCGGAACCCCGGCAGGTCCGGCCAGTCGTTCGGCCCCAGCAGGGGCGTGCCGGCCAGCACCAGCGGATGGTCGGCCGGCACCTCGAAGCCGATGTCGAAGGCTTCCTTATGGTCGGGGCGGCCCGCGCCGTAGATTTCCTCGCCTTCTGGGACGAAGCCCTTATGGGTGGCCGAGTCGCCGATATAGTGCGCCATCTTCTTCTCGAACGGCTGGGCGAAGAAATCGCGCGCCGCGCGGGCCAGCCCGTCGATCAGCGCCGGATCGACGCCGTGCCCCGCGATGTAGAAGAACCCCACGTCGCGCGCGGCGGCGCCCAGGGCGGCGGCGACCGCCTGCCGGTCCGCCGGGTCGGCGCTGAACAGGCCCGCCACGTCGACGACCGGCAGGGTGGTGAAGGTGGAGTCGGCCATAGGGATCCTTCTCGTTACCGGTCGCCGAAACAGGTCCGGCCGCATCGTCCCGCGTCCCCCGGTCCCTTTCGACAGGGCCACCCCATCGTTGCGGATCAAATATGAATTGGGCAAAGTAAAGTTTGCATATCCGGAAAAAGACGGAAAATCCGCGCTGTTCCGCCGTCATCGCCGCCGGGGCGCGCCCTGTGTCCGCCATGGATCACCGGCGCGGGGTCGTGATATGCTGCCCGGACCATCGACTGCAAGGACACACGTTTGCCCGCCACCCGGCACGGCACCCACCCCACCCGCTCCGCCCCCGGATTCCACGGCCAGTTGGCCGAGGTCGATCTGCGGTTGCTGCGCGTCTTTCGCACGGTAGCGACGCGCGGCGGCTTCACGGCGGCGGAAATGGCGCTGGGCAAGAGCAAATCGTCGATCAGCATCGACATTTCGTCGCTGGAAAACCGTTTGCGGATCCGGCTGTGCCGCCGGGGGCGCGGCGGCTTCGCCCTGACGCCCGAGGGCCGGCAGGTGCTGGAGGCGACCGAGGACCTGCTGCGCGACATCGACCGCTTCCGCGACCGGGTGAACGTCGCCGGCGGCGTCCTGTCCGGGCGGTTCACGCTGTATGTCATCGACAACCTGCTGGCCTACGGCGAAACCGGCATCGTCCGCGCGCTGGAACTGTTCGCGCGGCGTCACCCCGCCATCTTCATCGACATGGTCTCGGCCCCCGTCGCCGATATCGAACAGGCGCTGCTGGACGGCCGGGCCACCGCCGCGCTGACCCTGATGCCGCGCGCGCAGCCGGCGCTGTCCGCGACGGGCCTGGTCTCGGAAACGCTGCATCTCTATTGCGGGCGACGCCATCCGTTCTTCGACCGCGGGGACGCCCCGCTGACGCCGGCCATGCTGGAGGACCAGCGCCTGATCGACGTGTCCGACGCCGCCACCGCCCCCGGCTGGCCCGCCCTGCGGCGGCGGCTGAGCTTCGCGGCGTCGGCCGGGACCATCGATTCCCGGGCGATGCTGATTATGACCGGGATCTACCTGGGCTTCCTGCCCGACGCCTTCGCCGCCCCCCTGGTCCGCGACGGCCATGTGCGGCGGCTGGCCTGCGACGGGCTGCCGCCGCTGGTCACCCGGCTGCATTTCGTGGTGAAGAAGGACGCCGGAACCAGCCTGATGACCGATACCTTCCGCACCATCCTGGATTCCACATGCTAGGACGATCCATGCCCGGCCCCCTTTCTGTCCGAACGTTCCTGTGGGTGTGCCTGATGCTGGGCCTGCTGGCGGCGCCCGGCGCGCGCGCGCAGGCGCCGTCCTTCGCCGCCGGCGGGCTGACGGTCTGCACCAACCCGACCCTGCCGCCCATGACGTTCGTCAACGGCACCGACAGCAGCGACCTGGCGGGGGTGGACATCGACGTCAGCCGCCGGCTGGGCGCGTACTGGCATGTGCCGGTCAGCTTCGTCTCCATGGATTTCGTCGGCCTGTTCCCCAGCCTGGAGGCCGGGCGCTGCGGCATGGTCATCAGCGGCGTCGTCCGCCAGCCGGCGCGCGAGGTGAAATTCGACGCCGTGCCCTACCAGCCGACGTCGCTGGTCGTGGTGGCGCGGGCCGGCACCGCGCCCATCGCCGCGATGGCCGACCTGTCGGGCAAGGTGCTGGCGGTGCAATCGGGCACCAGCTACGCCGCGCGCGTCGCGCAGGAAAATGTGGCCCTGGCCGCCGCCGGCCGGCCGCCGATCGAAATCCAGCAATATCCCACCGAGGACCAGGTGGTGCAGCAGGTCCTGATCGGCCGGGCCTTCGCCTTCGTCAGCCAGGATGTCGAACTGGCGTTCCGCCAGACCCAGCTGAACGGCAAGGTGTCGGTCATCTTCCAGCCCGACTACCCCGAATTCCGGAATTTCGCGATCTATATCCGCAAGGACGCGCGCGACCGCGCGGCGCTGGCCGGCGCCATCGCCGCCCTGCGCGACAGCGGCCAGATGACGCCGATCCTGCAACGCTGGCGGATCATACCCGGCGGCGGCGCACAGGAAAGCACCGCGCGGGCGGCCTCGGGCTTCAACTGGCGGACCTTCGCCTCGGCGCTGGTGTCGCCGGCCTTCGCGCGGGGGGCGGCGATCACCCTGGCGATGGCGGTGCTGTCGCACCTGACCGCGATCGGGCTGGCCGTTCCGATGGCGATGGTGATGAACGGGCGCGACGGGCTGCTGAAATCCGCGATCCGGGCCTATGTCGCGCTGTTCCGCGCCGCACCGACCCTGTTGCAGCTTCTGTTCGTGTGGAACGCCCTGCCGCAATTCCTGCCGGTGTTCCGCGAAGCGTGGTTCACGCCGTTCCTGGCCGCCTGGATCTCGCTGTCGATCAACGAGGCGGCCTATCAGGTGGAAATCAACCGCGCGGCGCTGCAGGCGATCGACCCGGGGCAGGCGCTGGCCGGCGACGCGCTGGGCATGACGCGGATGCAGGTCTATCGCCATGTCATCTTCCCGCAGGCGCTGCGTATCGCCCTGCCGTCGACGATCAACGAATTCATCAGCCTTATCAAGACGACGTCGCTGGCATCGGTCATCTCGTTGCAGGAACTTCTGGCGGTGACGCAGATCAACGTCGCGCGCACCTTCGAATTTACCGAATATTACGCGGCGGCGCTGATCTACTACCTGCTGATCGTGTTCTTCTTCCTCTGGGTCCAGAAGCGCATCGAACGGCGCTTTGCCTGGGCCGACCGCCTGAAGGCCACCAGCCATGCCGCAGCCTGACGCCGCCCCGATGATCGAAGTCCGCAACCTGCAGAAATCCTATGGGGATTTCGCGGTCCTGCGGAACGTGTCCTTCAGCGTCGCGCGGGGCGAGAAGATCGTGATCCTGGGGCCGTCGGGGTCGGGCAAATCGACCTTGATCCGCTGCTTCAACCGGATCGAACCCCATGACGCCGGCGAGATCGTGATCGACGGCGAACGGATCGACCAGACGACCGAACTGACGCGCCTGCGCTGCACGGTGGGCATGGTGTTCCAGAACTACAACCTGTTCCCGCACCTGAGCGTGCTGGAAAACTGCGCGCTGCCGCCCAGGGTGGTGAAGAAGGCCGGGCGCGAGGCGGCCGAGGACCTGGCGATGAATTTCCTGCATCGCGTGAACATCGCCGACCAGGCCCGCAAATATCCCATCCAGCTCTCCGGCGGCCAGCAGCAGCGCGTGGCCATTGCCCGTGCGCTGTGCATGCAGCCGTCGGTAATGCTGTTCGACGAACCCACCGCCGCCCTGGACCCCGAGGCCGTGTCGGGGGTCGCCGACATCATGGCCAGCCTGTCCGCCGACGGCATGACGACGCTGTGCGTGACGCATGAAATGGGCTTTGCCCGGCGCATCGCCGACCGGATCATCTTCATGGACCAGGGCCGCATCCTGGAATCCGCCCCGCCCGAGGACTTCTTCACCCGGCCCCGGACCGACCGCGCGCGCGACTTCCTCAGCCAGATGATCCGCTACTGACCGGTCGCGGGAAAACCGCGCGCCGGCAAGCCTCAAACGAAAAAAGGCCCCGCCACATGTGGCGAGGCCCTTCCACGCCGGCCCTTCCGTGTGGAAGGGCCGGCGCCGTCCCGTCAGAACGCCGCCTGGATACGCGCGGCGAACGAGTTGAGGTCGCGGCCATGCGTGGCCCACGAGGTGGGGCTGTGGCTGAGCAGGATGCGGTTGTAGTCCACCATCACGCGGAAATGGCGGTTCGGATACCAGTTCAGGCCACCCGACCAGATCGTCTCGCGACCGCCCATGCCGGTCGTACCCGCGCCCTTGTCGTTCAGGTCGGTCACGCTCCAGCGGCCGGAGAGTTCCAGCGCGCCCCACTGGCCCGCCGCCGGATTGAACTCGTTGAGCACGCCCGGCGCACTGAACGCGCCTTCCCTGAAGTTGTAGCGGCGGCCCTGGCCGAACAGCGTGTAGTTGCCGGCCACATAGTAACCCTGGAAATTATAGCTCGGCAGATAGGTGCCGGGGGTGCTGTGCGAGCGATCGACACCGATGTGGTAGTATTCCGACTTGATGAGGAAATCCTTGTAGCGGATGCCCAGTTCCGGACCGGCGGCCCAGATGTCGGAAACGTTGTTGAGCGTGGCGGCGACGCCGTTGGCGCCGAAGTTCAGTTCCGGCGGCTCGCTCAGCGTCCCGTAATTGTAGTTGCCGCTGTTGGTGCCGGCGACGCCGACCAGCGTGGGATGGAAGGCGCTGATGGCCGACACGCCCATATGGACGTCGACATTCTTGGTCGCCACCGGACGTCCGGCGAAGCGGAACGTGCCGCCGGTCTGGCTGTTGATGGTCGCGGTGTTCGCCGCGCGCGCACCGTAGGACTGGCCGGTGAAATAGGCCCCGATCCACCAACGCTTGTCGAAATGCATGCCGCCGACGCTGAAGCGGGCGTCGCCCGCCGCGATCTTGCGGACCACATCGGTGATGCCCGGACGTTCCATCATCATGAAGTCGTTCGAGCTTTCGGAATCTTCTTCCGTAACGCGCGGCTGGAAGTAACCAACCGTCAGCACCGTGTTCTTGAAGCCGGCGTAGTTCAGGTTGGCTTCATACAGGTACTGGGCCGTGGCGCTGCCGCCCGCGGCCATTTCGTTGGAACCGCCGAAGTCCGGCGTCACGTTGGCCACCCAGTCCTTGTAGCGCCACGAGAAGAACAGACGCATGCGGCGCGTGTTCTGGGTGAAGCCCGGCGGCCTGCCCGTCTCGTTGCCGCGCGGCGCGCCCTGGCCGAAGAAGCCGCCGAAATCCTCGTGGAAGGCCAGGCCGACCGAGAAGGCATAGGCGCCGTCGTCGGTCGAGAAGGTCGGACGGCCGTTCGGGAAGCCGATACGCACGCCACCGACATGCACGCTTTCGTCCTTGACGTTCGCGGCCTGGAATTCCAGCCAGGACGACACGATGCCACGATCGGGCGGCGGCGTGCCCACGCCGGACAGGCCCTTGCCCAGGCCGGAGCCAGGGGCCACCGCGTCACCGATATGGATGTCATGCGCCATGGCCGGAGAAATCCGGGCCCGGCGGGCCGCCTCGGCGACACGCGCGCGGCGGGCGTCGCCGGCGTTGATCTCGGGCTCGCCCAGACGGGCCTTCAGGATTTTGATCTGGCCCCGCATTTCCTGCATCTCGCGGCGCAGCTCTTCGAGCTGCGGGTCCCGCGCGCCGGCGGCGGAGGCCGGGTGAATGGTGAACATGGAGCCCAGAAGCGCGGTCGTGCAAAACAGGGCGGACAGTGTGGATCGAAGCTGCATCTCATCCATTCCAGGGAGGAAACATGACGGCTAGGTAACCTGCCTGAAGTGATCTGCGTGTTATGATTCAACCACAGTTTTATGACTGTTTGATGACAGACTGACATCAACGACATATGCCGCAATGAAAGGCCGGGCTCTGCCGGCCTGAGGCCGCGGCCCCCCATCAGGGATAAACGGATTTGTTTTCAAAATCCTGTCGCCTGTGGCGGGTTTAAGGGCAGCGCCCCATAGGCATTCATCCAGGCCCGTTTTGCGGAGCATCGGGCCGATTGGTCCGACGGCAAGGGCGTTGCCCTTGACCCACCAGAGGGCCGCGTCCTTTGGAACCCGGCGCTTTACGAAACGAATGGGATGCAGGGGCCGCGGCCCTGCCGGGTTCGGGCAGCGCCCGACCGTGCTGCCCGACAAAAAAAACGGGGGCCCGAAGGCCCCCGTTCCATTCCGTATCGTGTCGCAGCCGATTACCAGGCCGCGCGGATCGACGTCTTCACCGCGGCCGGCAGGACGACATAATCCAGGCCGCGGGCAATGCCGTCGCCATGATCGAAGGCCCAGCCGAAGAATTTGCGAACGGCGGCGCCCTGCGCCGCGTCCTTCGGCTGCTTGGGCACCAGCACGTAGGTGGCCGAGACGATCGGCCACGCGCCCTTGCCCGCCGTGTCCAGCAGGTCGACCGCGAAATTGGAAGCACCCTTCCAGTCGGCGGCGGCGGCGGCGCGCGAGAAGCTGTCGAGGTTGGCGGTCACGAAGTCGCCGGCCTTGTCCTTGAGCTGCACCGTCGTCATGTGGTTGCGGCTGGCATAGGCGTATTCGACATAGCCGATTCCGCCTTCGGTGTTGCGTACCGACGCGGCGACGCCGTCGTTGCCGCGCGCGCCCACGCCACCGGGCCAGGCGATCGAGCTGCCCGCGCCGGCGCCGTCATGCCATGCCTGCGACGCGCCGGCGAGGTACGAGGTGAACACGAAGGTCGTGCCCGACCCGTCGGCGCGATGCACGGTGGCGATCGGCAGGTCCGGCAGGGTGACGCCGGGGTTCAGGGCGGTGATCTTCGGATCGTTCCACGACGCGATGTCGCCGGCATAGATCCCGGCCAGGACCTCGCCCGTCAGGCGCAGCTTGCCGGGGGCGACGCCGGGGATGTTCACGACCGGCACGATGCCGCCCATGACCGTCGGGAACTGGAACAGCGCGCCCTTTTCCAGCTTGGCGGGGTCCATCGGGGCGTCGGACGCGCCGAAATCGACCGTGCCGGCCAGGATCTGGTTCTGTCCGGCGCTGGAACCGACGCTCTGGTAATTCACGGTCACGCCGCTGGCGCTGCGGCCGGCCGCGCCCCAGGCCTCGTAGATCGGGGCGGCGAAGCTGGAGCCGGCGCCCGTGATGGCGGCCGCATGCGCGGCGGAAAGGGCGGCGGGGCTGGCCGCCAGCAGGACGGCGGCAAACACTGTAACAGGACGACGCATCGGGTTTCCGATCCCCTGGACGAATATGAAAATCCGGCCCGGGCGCACACGCATGGCATCCCCCGGACCCGGCCCCGTCCTAGCCCGGATCGGCCGGCTGGGGGCGTGATGTGTCCATGATAGTTTCATGACGGTTCGATGACAGCCCATCGCCCAGCGGAAACCAGACGGTGAAGGATGTCCCCCGCCCCACCACGCTGTCGATCGCCAGCCGCCCGAGGTGGCGGTCGATGATGTGCTTGACGATCGCCAGCCCCAGCCCGGTGCCGGTGCGGCGCGCGGCGGTGCCCTCGACGCGATAGAACCGTTCGGTCAGGCGCGGCAGGTGGCGGGCCTCGATCCCCGGCCCGTTGTCGGTGACGGTGAAGGCGATCCCCGGCCGGGCGGCTCCGCCCTCGCCGGGGGCGGTGACGCGCACGCGCAGGCCGATCCGCACCGCGCGGTCGTCCGCGCCCGAGCCGTACTTGATCGCGTTCTCGATCAGGTTCAGCAGCACCTGCACGATCTGGTCGGCGTCGCCCGGAAAGGCCGGCAGCCCGTCCGGCGCATCGACATGCAGCGTGGCCGGCCCGCCCGCCAGCAGCGGCGCGGTCTCGTCGCGGACGCGCGCGATCGTCTCGGCGGGGTCCACCTGCCCGCGCGGCTTGCGGTGCTCGCTCATCTGCGCGCGCGACAGCATCAGCAGCCGGTCCAGCAGGCGCTGCATCCGCGCCGCCTGCGCGGCCATGACGCCCAGGAAGCGCTGCTGGGCCTGCGGGTCGTCGGCGGCGGGGCCGCGCAGCGTCTCGATGAAGCCCATCAGCGCCGCCAGCGGGGTACGCAGTTCGTGGCTGGCATAAGCCACGAAGTCGGTACGCATGCGTTCCACCGCGTCCTGCTCGCTCCAGTCCAGCAGGGTCGCCAGCACCACCGATTCGCCATGCGCCAGGCGCACGCGCCGGAACTGCCCGCGCACCGCGCGGCGCACCGGCACGTCCAGCAGCATGTCGACCTCGCCCCGATCGCCGTCGCGCAGGCGCAGCAGTACCGATTGCGCCGCCGGATGACGGATGATCGCGCTGAGGCTGTCGCCGAACAGTTCCCACGCCCCCGGCCCGGCATGCAGGATGCGCCCGCCGGCATCCAGCACCAGGATCGCGGCCGGCACCAGGTCCAGCGTCTCGATCAGCCGCGACAGGGCATCCGCCGACGGCGGGGCGGCGCGGGCGGGGTCGATATCGGTCTTCGGCAGGGCATCGGCGCGCCGGCCGGCACGGGACGCCATGACGCGCCAGGCCATCACCGCCGCCGCCAGCAGCGCGGCCCCCGCCAGGATGTTCTCGGACCCGAATCCGGCCATGCTCATGCCCTGTCTGCCGCCCGATCCTTATTATGAATGACTCTGTGCCGGCACGCCTCCGGGCGGGCAAGCCCGGCCCGCCCTTGCCACGTGCGTTATTGGCTGGGGTCGTCCAGCGCGTAGCCCGCCGCCCGGACGGTGCGGACGATATCGGATTCGCCCGGTCCGTTCAGGGTCAGGCGCAGGCGGCGGATATGCACGTCCACGGTCCGCAGTTCGACATGCACGCCGCGTTCCCATACCCGCTGCAACAGATCCTCGCGCGAGAAGACCTGCCGGGGATGGCGCAGGAAAAATTCCAGGATCCGGTATTCCGTCGGCCCCAATGCCAGCGTGCGTCCATTGCGTTCGGCCCGGTGGGCCACGGTGTCCAGCGTCACGTCGGCGAAGCGCAGCATATGGTCCGCCGGCGGCGCGCGGCGCAGCAGGGCACGGATGCGCGCCTGAAGCGCCTCGATGCTGCATGGCTTGACGACGTAATCGTCGGCGCCGATGTCCAGGCCGCGAATATTGTCGGCCTCGCCCGCACGGGCGGTCAGCATGATGATGGGCAGCGTCCGCATCACCTCCTGCTCGCGCAGGCGGCGGCAGACATCCAGCCCCGACAGGCTGGGCAGCATCCAGTCCAGCAACAGCAGGTCGGGACGACGGAGGGCGACCTGCGCCAGGGCCGACGGTCCGTCCTCGGCCACGCCGACCTCGTATCCCAGCTTTTCCAGATTGTAGCGCAGCATCATCAGCAGCGCCTCGTCATCCTCGACCACCAGGAGGTAGGGCTTGCGCGCCGTACCCTCCCGCGCCTCGTGCGCGTCCGTCATCCTGCCTGATATCCCCTCGCCCCGCACCCCGTCACACCACCGCCCCGCCGCGCGGCCGCACGACCGGCAGCAGGTCGCCGGTGGCGGCGTAATAGACCCGTTCGGCGATGTTGGTCGCGTGGTCGCCGATCCGCTCCAGGTTCTTGGCGATGAACAGCAGGTGCGTGCACGACCGGATCGTCCGCGGGTCCTCCATCATGTAGGTCACCAGTTCGCGGAACATCGCGGTATACAGCTCGTCCACCACCGTGTCGGACTGCCAGACCTCCACCGCGCGTTCGCTGTCGTGCTGGCCCATCGCGTCGATGGCGCGGCGCAGGTTTTCCTGCACCAGCCGGCCCATGTTACGCAGGCCGCCCAGCGAGATCCGGCCGTCGGCCGGGTCCAGCCGCAGCGAGCGCCGCGCGATGCTGGCCGCGCAATCGCCGATGCGCTCCAGGTCGCCGGTGATCTTCAGCGCCGAGACGACTTCGCGCAGGTCACCGGCCAGCGGCGCGCGCAGCGCCAGCAGGCGGATGGCCAGCGCCTCGACATCGCGTTCCAGCGCATCCACCTGCGGGTCGCATTCCGAGGCGCCGGCGGCCGCGCCCTCGTCGCGATCGACGATCGCGGCCATCGCCAGCGCCATCTGGTTTTCCACGATGCCGCCCATCCGCGCCATCATCGCCCGGATCCGGTCCAGTTCCTGCTCGTAGCTGCTGACGGTGTGCGCGTGTTCGCGTGGCACGATTCCCACTCCCTCGTTCAGCCGAAGCGGCCGGTGATGTAATCCTGCGTGCGGCGTTCGCGCGGGGCGGTGAACATCCGGTCCGCGCTGTCGACCTCGACCAGTTCGCCCAG
>NZ_JABEQH010000012.1 GCF_014174305.1 Gluconacetobacter johannae
TTCTTGGTTGGCGGAACCGCCTTGATCCCCTCGCGCAGCAGGATGACGGCTTCATCGGGCTTGCCGTCACGGGCGAGGATCTCCGCCGCCGCCTGGTAAAGAGAGACCAGGTTCTTGGTTGGCGGAACCAGCGCGATTCCTTCACGAGCCACCTTCACGGCCACCTCCGCGCCGAAAAGGACTGCTTCTACTTGAATTCTTTTGACCCACGCAGCCGCCGGGGACTCTGGTCCGGTTGATCGTCGGATATGCGGCAATGCGAGGCGCTTATCGTTATCTCTTCCACGTGCAAGCAGGCAACGCGCGAGGTGGTATTCCATCCCGTGGGGGCCGCGATCTTTCAACAATGCTGAAAGAAGGGCAATTTGTTCATCAAGTTCTTCTGGAGCCTTTGGGATCCCAGACACAAAACTGAATAGGTTGCGGAGATGGCACTCGAAGCGCTCTCCGATCTCACGCAAGTCCTTTTCAGATTCGGCTTGCGTGAAGTGATATCGAGCCTCGACGAAACGAGCCCCAAGTGCTTCCGCCTTGCCGACCAACTGTTGGGCACGGAAGGCTCTTGCAAAATAGTCGCCGGCCATTTGGTGGGCGCTGTGCTTCTGACTATTTCCCAATTTAGATAATAAAGTATCGCGCACGATTGAGTGTACGTGGTAGCGGCCCTGCCGTAGTTCGATGATATACCGCGAAATTAGATCGTCGCGGGAGGCTACCATGTTGATTTCTGTTGTTGCTACTGCGTCGAGCGCCGTACGCGGGAGTGATTGACGAAAGACGGCAAGGCGGCGAAGAAACAGTTTCGTCGGCTCGTTGAGTTGCGAGATAGCCCGAGTCAGCACCCGCCTCTCGAATGCCTCCAAGAGCTGCCGCGAGACGTTGCGATCTCGCGCTTCCCATGTCTCCGGCGCAAGTCCGATTAGACAGTCGAGAGTGTCACATCGAAGGGAAGCTACAAGCAGACGGATCGCGCGTGGGTTTCCACCGAGCCATGAAGCCACGTCGGCGATCCGGTCTGTGGGAACTGCATCAGTCCGGTTCTCCTTTTCCAATAACGCCCGCAGGTATTCCTGAGCGTTTCGCGGTTTGAACGGTATTAATGTAGAGATATCTGCACGCTCTTCCCAGCGCGCATCGCCGAATGCGCGGCTCGAAAGAAGCAACAGCCGGCCCGGAGAGTCGCTCGCCTGTGAAAGATTTTCGAGAATGCGACCTATCTGAGCACTTTTCGGAGCGGCGTCGGTTTCATTCAGGAGTCTCTGGGCTTCGTCGAGCACGATCAACCGGGGGCGTTTGAGAAGTTTCCGAAACACTTCATTCGCATCGGCGCCATTATTCAGATCTTCGACGACTCCTTCATCGCCTTTAGCATGCAGTTCCTCGGCGAGTTTCAGAACTAAGTCGTCCACGAGTGTCGTAGTCACGTCCGGACAATCGAAATGAACTATCGTGATCTCGTTAGAGTATCCTGCAATCTCCGCAACGACTCGTTCCGCAATTGCCGTCTTGCCTAGCCCGGGAAACCCCTGAATGGCCGCGATCGGAGGACCATCTTTCAACCATTTCCCAGTCAACCACTCGACCAGAGCCTGGTGCTGCTCCCCGAAAAGCCTGTCCGACAAAACATACCCTCCAAGCAAAAAATACTCATTAGATTCCGGCTTGTAGCCAAGAGTGGACGAAAACATCATCCTTCTCAAGACTGAGGGTTTTATACCGCGATACGAGAGTGTTTAAGGTGAGTAAATTTTTGGGATAATCTCAATTTTCTTGTAATAATTACAAATAACGGAATTTGCACTTCTATTTATAAACACATTAAATTAAAGATAATAAACCTCTTTTTATATTTTTAATACGATTTTTATATATAATACTAAAAAATATCTATTTTTGTTAGATATTTACTTTTCCGCCAGCAACCACATTGCGTCCATCTTGTATTTTGGCTCGTGCCACAGCGAACGTTCGCCTCTTGATGATCTGCCCCGTCTGAGTGAACCACGCCAGGATTGGCGTAGACCACTGTCCTTATCTTTTGTCGGCAGGTCCGCTTTCAGGAAACCAAGCAGACGCACCGACGTCTGCAAAGAGGCGGTAGCTGCCAGCAGGCCCCTGACGCCAATGTCCGCTATTGAGCGTTTCATGCCCGATAGCGAACCGGCAGCCCCACCCCAATCAGCCGTGCAAACGGTATAATCGTCAACGCAACAACATCCCCGTCGCACAGGGAACATCACCCCTGCCCCACCAAAGGGCATATCCCCCTTGGAAACCCAGGCTTTCACAAAACAAACGGGATGCAAGGGCCAAGGCCCTTGCCGAGTTCGGGCAGCGCCCGACCTTCCCTTGCCCCTATGCCCGCGGCACGTTGCGTTCCAACTCCGTCAGCCAGATCCGCGCATTGCCGTCCGACGGCGCGCGCCAGTCGCCGCGGGGCGACAGCGCGCCGCCGGCCACCACCTTCGGCCCGTTCGGCATCGCCGAGCGCTTGAACTGGCTGAAGCCGAAGAAGCGCGCCAGGAACACCCCCAGCCAGTAACGGATGGTCGGCAGATCGTAGGCAACCCGCCGGTCTTCGGGGAAGCCCGGCGGCCAGGCGCCGACGGCCGCATCCTTCCAGGCGATTTCGGCCATGAAGGCGATGCGCGACGGGCGAAAGCCGTAACGCAGCACATAGAACAGCGTGAAATCCTGCAAGGCGTAGGGGCCGATCCGGGCCTCGGTGCTCTGCAACGCCTGCCCTTCGCCCGCCGGCACCAGCTCGGGCGAAATCTCGGTCTCCAGGATCGCGGTCAGGATATCGCAGGCCGCCTCGTCCACCCGCCGCGCGGAAATGACCCAGCGGATCAGATGCTGGATCAGTGTCTTGGGCAGGCCGGCATTGACGTTATAGTGCGACATCTGGTCGCCGACACCATAGGTGCACCAGCCCAGCGCCAGTTCCGACAGGTCGCCGGTGCCGATCACCAGCCCGCCATGCTGGTTGGCCAACCGGAACAGGAAATCGGTCCGCAACCCGGCCTGCACATTCTCGAACGTCACGTCGTACTGTGCGGCGCCGCTGGCGAAGGGGTGGCCCATTTCCTGCAACATCAGCCGCGCGGTGGGGCGGATGTCCAGTTCCGCCGCCGACACGCCCAGCGCGCGCATCAGGGCCATGGCGTTCGACTGCGTGCCGGCGCTGGTGCCGAATCCCGGCATGGTGTAGCCCAGCACGGCATCGCGCCCCAGGCCCAGCTCGTCGGCCGCGCGGACCGCCACCAGCAGCGCCTGCGTCGAATCCAGCCCGCCGGACACGCCGATCACCATCCGGCGCGCGCCCGTCTCGGCCAGCCGCTGCTTGAGCGCCGAAACCTGGATCGTCCATGCCTCGTAGCAATCCTGTTCCAGCCGCGCGGGGTCGGCGGGCACGAAGGGAAAGCGTTCGATGCGCCGCCGCAGGCCCAGGTCGCCCGGCGGCGGCGACAGCGCGAAGCCGATCCGCCGCCACCCCCCGTCCGCATCCTTCGACCGGGCGGCCCGGTTGTCGGCGAAGGTGCCCATCCGCGTGCGCTCCTGCCGCAGCAGGTCGAGGTCGATATCCGCCACCGCCCGGTGGGGCCCGTGGGGAAAGCGCACGGTCTCGGCCAGCAGCGCGCCGTTCTCGAAGATCGACACCTGCCCGTCCCACGCCAGGTCGGTCGTCGATTCGCCCTCGCCGGCGGCGGCATAGACATAGGCGCACAGGCAGCGCGCCGATTGCGACCGGCAGAGCAGGTGCCGGGTCTCGGCCTTGCCCACCGTGATGTCGCTGGCCGACAGGTTGGCGACGACCGTCGCCCCCGCCAGGGCCGCGTCGGTGCTGGGGGGGGCGGGCACCCACAGATCCTCGCAGATCTCCACCCCGATCACCAGGCCGGGCACGTCCTCGGCCTCGAACAGCAGGTCGGTGCCGAACGGGGCGGTCTGGCCGGCGACATGGATCATCCCGCCCCGCTGCCCGACGCCCGAGGTGAAATGACGCGCCTCATAGAATTCACGATAGTTGGGCAGGTAGCTCTTGGGCACCACGCCCAGCACCGCGCCGCGATGCAGCACCACGGCGCAATTGTACAGCGCATCGCCATGGCGCAGCGGCGCGCCCGCCACCACCACCGGCGTCAGCTCCGCCGTGATCTCGGCCAGGCGGGCCAGCGCGCGCCCCACCTCGTCCAGCAGCACGTCCTGCTGGCGCAGATCCTCGATGGCGTATCCGGACACGCCCAGTTCGGGAAACACCGCCAGCGCCACCCCGTCGGTATGGCAGGCATGCACCATGTCGCCCATCCGCGCGACATTGGTCTGCGGGTCGGCCAGCGCCACCGGCAGGGTGCAGCCCGCGACCCGCGCGAAGCCATGACGGTAGAGGGACCGGAAATCCGACACGATGCGCCACTCGCCTGTTGTTTCTGGGGACGGGACCCTTCGGATGACATGACCCGCCCGGACAGCGGAAGCAACCCTGCGGGCCGCCGCGCATTGAAACTGTGATCGCCGGGCGCCCCCTGTCGCGGCGACGCGGCCGCGCGCGCGGTACGCAATCGGAGGGACAATCCCATGGACCTGTTACGCTGGACGCTGATCTTCCTCGTCCTGGCGCTGGTCGCGGCCGTATTCGGCTTCGGCGGCGTCGCCGCGGACTTTGCCTATGTCGGCAAGATCCTGTTCTTCATCTTCCTGGTGCTGTTCATCGTGAGCCTGTTCTTCGGTCGCGGCCGAGGACGAACATTGTGATCGCCAGCAGCATCAGCGCGTAAATCCCGCCCAGCGCGGTCATGGACAGCGGCAGCGCGTCGAACAGATAGGCCGGCGCGTCGCAGGGCTTGGCCGGGCGGGCGGGCATGGCGGCCAGGCGCTCGGCGAAGGTGCCGCCATGGAAGACCGGGGCCTGGCATTCCGCCAGCGGGCTGGCCCACCATCCCTGCTCCACCCCCACATGCACGCCCGACAGCACGCACGCCGCCAGCAGCACCGGTACGCACAGGCGCAGCGGCCAGCGCCGCGCCGGCGGAAACGCCGCCGCCAGCAGGCCCAGCACCAGCAGCAGGCGGTAGGGCCAGCGCTCCCACAGGCACAGGCCGCAGGGCACCATCCCCAGCACATGTTCGGCCCATTCGGCCACGCCCAGCGCCAGCGCGCCGCCACTGGCCAGGACCAGCCCCGGCCCGGCCCCCATGGTCGTCCGGCCGCGCATCCCGAATCTGCGACGCCTCATGCCGCGGGCGTCGCCGGGGCCGGCTGGGCCTCGTCCAGCGCCTGGAGGAAATCGCGGGCCCAGCTTCCGGCCGTGGTCCGGCGCACCTCGGCATCCAGCTTGCGCCACCGGGCCAGGCGTTCGTCCAGCCCCATCGTCAGCGCCTGGTGCAGGGCGTCCGCGATCTCGTCCGCGTCATAGGGGTTGACCAGCACGGCCTCGTCCAGTTCGGGGGCGGCGCCCGCGAAATGCGACAGCACCAGCACCCCCGGCGATTCGGCGTCCTGCGCCGCGATATATTCCTTCGCCACCAGGTTCATGCCGTCGCGCAGGGGCGTAATCAGCGCGACATCGGCCATGCGGTAGAACCCGGCCAGGATGTCGCGGGCGATCGGCCGGGTGATGTAGCGGATGGGCGTCCAGTCGAATTCGGCATAGGCCCCGTTGATCCGCCCCGTCAGCTCGTCAAGCTGCCGGCGCAGCACGCGATATTCCTCGACATCGCCGCGCGACACCGGGGCGACCTGCAGGAAGGTGACCTTGCCGCGATGTTCGGGATAGCGCGCGATCAGCGCCTCGTACCCCCGGAACCGCTCCGGCAGCCCCTTGGAATAATCCAGGCGGTCCACCCCCAGCACCAGGGCCGCGCCCCGCAGGCTGGCGCGCAGGCGCTCGGCCTCGCCACTGCCGGCGCCGGTTTCGGCCTGGGCGCGGAATTCGTGCGGGTCGATGCCGATCGGGAAGGCCCGCGCCCGTTCCGTCAGCCCATTCACGCGAAAGGACTGGTTCAGGTTGTCCGCGTCCTCCTCGGTCTGCACGCCGATCAGGTCGTAGGCCTGCAGATCCTCCAGCAGCAGTTCCGCGCCCGGCAGCGACCGCACCAGGCTCCAGGGCGGGACGGGAATGTGCAGGAAGAAGCCGATGCGCGTCGTCACCCCCAGGTCGCGCAGCGCCTGCCCCAGCGGGAACAGATGATAATCATGGACCCACACCACGTCGTCCGGCTTCAGCAGCGGTAGCAGCGTGCGCGCGAACAGGGCGTTGACCTCCAGATAGGTCTGCCAGTCGCGGCGGGAATAGTTCATCAGCCCCACGCGGTAGTGGAACAGCGGCCAGAGGATGCCGTTGGAAAAATTCTGGTAGAATCCCTCGTGCTGGCTCTCGGTCAGGTCGATGGTGGCATAGGTCACGCCATCGACGGTGTCGAAGCTGGGCTGGGGGTCGCCGTCGCCCTCGGCCTGGTTGCCCGACCAGCCGAACCACATCGACGACCCGCCCCGCACGGCGTCCCGCAGCCCCACGGCCAGGCCGCCGGCCGGCTGCGTGCGTTCGCGCGGCGAGGGTACGCGGTTGGATACGATGACTAGACGCCCCATACGCCGTCTCCCCCTGCCGCGAGAGTCGCCAGCCACGCCCGGAAGGCGGCCGCGTCCGGAAAATCCATCGGAATGCGGAAACCCGCCCCCCCCAGCGCCACTGCGGCGCGGATCCCGTCCTCGTCCGTGGCGTCGTCGCCGACGAAGATGGGGTGCCGCCCGGCGAAAGGCGGCGACTGCATCAGGGCCGCCACCGCATGGCCCTTGTCCACCCCGTCGGGGCGGATTTCCCAGGCCATCTTCGCCGCCTGGATGTGAAAGACGCCCCCGCTGGCCTCGACCCAGCCCTGCGCCGCGTCCAGCAGCGCGTCGGCCGCCTCGGGCGCCGCACGATAATGCAGCACGAAGCCCCCCACCTTGCGTTCGATCCGCACGCCGGGATAGCCGGCCACCAGGGTCTCGGCCCGCTGCAGCCATTCGGGCGGGACCACGGGCAGGTCGGCGCGCACGATCGGCCCGTCCGGCCGGTGCCGCACGGCAATCCCGTGCTCGCCCGCCACCGCGAAGGGCACGTCGCCCAGGAAATGGTCAATCTGCTCGACTCCCCGGCCCGAAATCACGGCCAGCGCGTCGCCGCACTTGGCGCGCAGCCGCCGCAGCACCTCCAGCAGGCCGGGCGACACCACCACCGATTCCGGGGTGGGGGCGATATCCACCAGCGTCCCGTCGAAATCCAGCAGCAGCGCCGCTTCGCCCGGCGGCGGCATGAACCGTCCGGCCGGGCCGGCATATTCTGTCGGGGTCGTGGCCATTCTCACCTCCTTGAAGTCGGTTGGCGCATGGGGCCCGCGCCGGGCGAGCCCACCCCCTCAAGGGGGCAAAAGCGACTGGGGCTGTCCCGGTTGCGCCTGGTCCGGCCGGGAAGATCCGGGCGCGGCCTGTCCGGCCGGCGGCAGGGGCGCCGGCAGCAGCGACAGCGGCGCCGCCCCGCCCCCGTCCGTCATGGTCGGCACGGGCGGCGGCAGAGGCACATGCTGGCCCGCAACGCCTCCGGATGCAACCGGCGCCAGCGGCATGGGCGCCGAAGATGCGGGGACCGGGGCGGCCGGAGCCGGGGCTGCGGGGGCCGGGGACACGGGGACCGGGGACACGGGCGGCGGGGCGGATGACTCCGGCGGCAGTTGCAGGGGCGAAGACGGTACGGCCGATACCGGCGGCGGCGTCCCCGGCGCCGAGCCCGCCGGAACCACCCCCCCGGACGTCGCATCGGTCGGCGCGCCCGCCTCGGGCACGGTCAGCGGCGGCGGCACCGGGGCGACCATGTCGCCCGCACAGCCCACCATCCGCACGTCATACAGGGGGTTTTCAAATACCCCCATGAACGGTTCGCCCGACAGCATCCAGCCGTCGAATCCCGGCACCCCCGGATGGGTGTCGCGCACCGACAGCCATCCCGCCGAATCCGGGACCAGGCCGGGCGGCCGGTCGCGGCACGCGCCGACATGGATCGACAGCGCCTTGAACGTCACATCCTGCCCCACCGGAACCGTCAGGATCTGGACGCGGGAATCCAGCCGGTCCAGCACGCGCAGCGTCGCGACCGACCGCCCCTGCCAGGTCTCGGCCGGATAGACCAGCGGCGGCGTCACGATCTCGGCGGCGCGGGCCGGGGGCAGCGAAAGACCGGCGGCGGACAGAAGCGCGGGCAGGGTCAGGGCCGCGCGCCGCATCGCGCGGCGCGTCACGATTTCGGGCTTCGCAATGCGGCCGCGACCTCCAGGATGATGCGCCTCATTTCCGCCTCGTCCACGCCGATCAGCACCGCGTCCTCGAACGTATCGCGCATGACGTCGCACAATTCGGCGTAATTCTCGGCCAGGACGCGGATCTTGTCCTGGCAGGACACCGGGCTGCCGTCCGCCTGCCGCCAGACCGCGGGCGCGGCCGGAAGGGCGCCGCTCACGGCTGGTCGCCCGCAGGCGCGGCCGGGGCCTGGCCCTGGTTGGCGCGCTGCTGGTTCGCCCGGGTCATCGAATCCGTGACCGAGAAGATGAAGCGGCTGAGCAACTGTTCCAGGCTGATCGACCCCTGGGTGTCGGTAAGCGTCGCCCCCGGATGCAGCATCGCATCGTTCCCGCCCGGCGACAGGGCGACATATTTGCCCCCCAGCAGGCTGTCGCTGGTGATGATCGCGGCGCTGTCGGTCGGCAGGCGGATGTCCGGCCGCACGGTGAAGGTCACATGGGCCTTGAAGCTGGCCGGATCGACCTGCTCGTCCACCACCTGCCCCACCGTGACGCCCGCCAGGCGCACGTCCGACCCCACCGACAAGCCGTCGATATGCGCGAAGGAGGCCGCCAGCCGATATCCGCTTTCCTGCCGGTGGCCCTTGTCGATCACGGCAAAAGCCAGCAATCCGCCCAGCACCGCCAGAACCGCGCACCCCGCGGCGAGCTCGGCCGGGTTCCGGCCCCTTCTGACTGGAACCGCAGTTACCATGATATATCGCTTCCCCTGTGACGGCTGGCGCACCCTAACAGGTTACGCCCACCGTTTCACCCTTCGGGAAACCAGGCATCGTAATCGCTGGTCGAGGGCGCGCGCCGGCCGCCCCGATAGTCGCTGCCGGGGGGGCGGTAGGCCTCGGCCGTGCCGGTCCGATTCGGCTGGTAGGGCGTCTGCCACGGCTGGCGGGCGCTTTCGGGCAGCGGGGCGGCATCGACGTGATGCAGCCAGCCCCACCATTCGGGCGGCACCGCCGATGCGTCCTCGCCCTTGTGGTAGATCACCCAGCGTTCGTGCCGGGTCAGCCCGCCGCCGGTGCGGTTGGCGGTCCGCGATTCATAATAGCAACGGCCGTCGGCATCCTTGCCGACCAGACGGCCCTTGAATTTGGTGTAGATCCGGGTGCCGAGATTTGCCATGGCCCGAGACTAGCCCCGTTCTCCGCCGCCGGTCCATCCCGCGCGGGCGGGCCGCCCCCTCACATATCCGGGATCGCGCAGGCCCCGCCCGCATGGGCCAGTTATCCCCCATATCCACAATATACAGTGGTCTGTATAGACGCCGACCTACCATATCCGGCTTTCGTCCCGTAACGAAGCGCGCCTAGACTGGCGGCCATGACAGCCCGAAGCCATTGGAACGGCGTACGCATGCGTACCACGCAGGCCGCCGCGGACCCGGACGACGCCCCGCGCGCCGTCACCCTGCCCGTCGACTGGGACGACGAGGCCGCGGCCGCCCTGGCGCGCATGACGCCGGGCCACGGCCCGGTGCGCCTGGCGACCGAGGCCGCGCGCTGGGTCGACGATATCGCGACCGGCCCCCACGCGGCGCAGGCGCGGTCGCTGTCGTGCCTGCTGATGCTGCGCCAGGCCGCGCCGGCCGAGTCGCTGTGGAGCGGCCATCACGACCGCCGTCCGGGCTTCATCGTGAACCTGGCCGGCTTCGTGCAGCCGGGGGCGGGCTTCGTCGCCGACGATTTCGTGGCCGCGCTGCGGCTGGTGTGCACCATGCTGCGCGACGCGGCCGACCGGAAGGCCGCGTGGCGCAACGGCGAACTGCCCTTCCCCGAGCCCGCCCCCCGCAAGGGGCGCAAGGTCCGGCCGGTCGAGGACGACGCCCCGCTGCTGCGGCAGGTGACGGTGGCGGGCGACCTGCTGCTGACCAACCTCGACGCCTGCCTGGCGGCGATGGGGCTGGAGTACGACAGCGACACCGCCCGCGACGCCGCGTGCGACCTGGCGTCGCTGGCCACCCTGGTGGCCCATGCCGGCGGCGGGCCGGACGCACTGCTGCTGCCGCCGGCGCGCAGCGTGGTGCCCGGCCTGGCCGAGGCCGCCCGCGCCGTCTGGCGCGAGGCGGCGGTGGAAACCGACGCGCCGCTGCCACGAATCGACACCGGCTTTTCCACCCCCGGCCCCATCGACGCCCTGCTGGGGGTCGAGGCCTGCGGTCTGGCCCCGATCTTCTCGCCCCTGCGGCCCGACGGGCGGCTGGCCGCCAGCACCCTGGCCCGTCTGGCGCACCGCGGCCTGTCGCCCGAGGCCGCCTTCGCCGCCGCCCTGTCGGGCGAGACCGTGCTGTCGCTGCCCGACGCGCGGGCGCATCAGGCCATGCACCGGGCGCTGGCCGGCTTCGTCGACCGGATGCCCGCCCGCCCCGACCCGGCGGGCGTGCCGCTGCGTTCGCGCCTGGCGTGGGAACGCGGGGTGCGGCGGCACCTGCCGGCCCGCCATGGCGGCTTCACCCAGAAGGCCAGCGTCGGCGGCCACCGGCTGTTCCTGCGGACCGGCGAGTACGAGGACGGAACGCTGGGCGAGGTCGCGCTGACCCCGGCGCGCGAAAGCCCGATGACCCGCGGCCTGATGGACATGCTGGGCCAGGCCGTCAGCATCGGCCTGCAGTACGGCGCGCCGCTCGAAGCCTATGTCGATGCCTTCGCCTATACCCGTTTCGGCCCCGCCGGCACGGTCGAGGGCGATCCGGTGGCCGCCTATGCCACATCCCTGCTGGACTATGCGTTCCGGGCGTTGTCCGATGCGTACCTGGGCCGCAGGCTGCCCGACGCACCGCACCAGGACGACATGGAAGACGCCCCGTCGCCCATGCTGCCGCTCGATTTCCCCGACGCATCCGCCGGGGCGCCCCCCCGACGGGCGGGCCGGCTGCGGCTGGTCGGCTGAGACCACCCGGCTGAGACCACCCGATTTGACACAGGAGCACCCCCGATGACCGACAGCACCCCCGAAGCCCGCCTCGCCCAGCACGGCATCGTCCTGCCCACCCCGGCGGCGCCGGTCGCCAATTACGTCGCCACCGTCCTGACCGGCTCCACGCTGGTCGTCTCCGGCCAGTTGCCGCTGGTCGACGGCAAGCTGTTCGCCAGCGGCAAGCTGGGCGCGGACGTCGCCGTGGAAATCGGCGTCGAGGCCGCGCGCTACAGCATGATTAACGTCATCGCCCAGGTCCGCGCCGCGATCGGCGACCTGTCGCGGGTCAGGCGCGTGGTGCGGCTGGGCGGGTTCATCTCCTGCGTGCCCACCTTCACCCAGCATGCCACGGTCATGAACGGCGCGTCCGACTTCGCGGTCCTGGTGTTCGGCGAGGCCGGGCGGCACGCGCGCTCAACCATCGGCGTCCCGTCCCTGCCGCTGGACGCGGCGGTCGAGGTCGAAGGCCTGTTCGAGATCGCCTGACCGGGGGAGGCCCGCGCATGCACGCCCCTTCCCCCTGGCATGGGGCCGCCCACGCCCCCATGTCCGGATCATGAGCGCCCTGACACTGAGCCTGCATCGCGCCATCGCCGAGATCCCGGCGGCGGCGTGGGACGCCTGCGCGGGGCCGGACAACCCGTTCGTCGGACACGCCTTCCTGTCGGCGCTGGAAGACAGCGGCTCAGCGGGGCCGCGCACCGGCTGGCTGCCGCAGCACGCCGCCATCCGCGACGCCGAAGGGCGCGTCGTCGCGGTGGCGCCCGCCTATGCCAAGGCGCATTCCTACGGCGAATATGTCTTCGACCAGAGCTGGGCGCGCGCGCTGGAACAGGCCGGGGGCGAGTACTATCCCAAACTGCAGGTCGCGGTGCCGTTTTCCCCGGTGCCGGGGCCACGCCTGCTGGTCCACCCCGACGCCGAGGACCCCGCCGCCCTGCGCCGCACCCTGATCGGCGCGCTGCGCCAGGCGTGCGGCGAGCTGGGCCTGTCCTCGGTCCACGCCACCTTCTGCACCGAGGACGAATATGAGGCGTTCGGCGCCGCCGGGTGGCAGCAGCGCCTGGGCGTGCAGTTCCACTGGGACAATCGCGGCTATGCCGGCTTCGACGATTTCCTGGCCGCCCTGTCGTCACGCAAGCGCAAGATCATCAGGCGCGAACGCCGGGACGCCAACCAGTGCGGCCTGACCTTCCGCACCGTGCGCGGCGCCGACATCACGCCCGACCTGTGGGGCCATTTCTACCGGTTCTACAGCTCGACCGTGGACCGCAAATGGGGCAGCGCCTATCTGACGCCCGATTTCTTCCCCCTGCTGTCCGACCGGCTGGGCCGGCGGGTGGTGCTGATGCTGGCCGAACGCGACGGCACACCGGTGGCGGGCGCGCTGAACCTGATGGGCGCCGACACGCTGTACGGCCGCAACTGGGGCTGCGACGGCGAATGGCCGTTCCTGCATTTCGAACTGTGCTATTACCGCGCCATCGACTTCGCCATCGCCCACGGGCTGAAACGCGTCGAGGCCGGGGCGCAGGGCCACCACAAGATCCAGCGCGGCTATCGCCCCTGCCCCACCTATTCCGCCCACTGGATCCAGCATCCCGGCCTGCGCCGCGCGGTCGCCGATTTCGTGGCCGAGGAACGCCCCCACATGCTGGCGGAAATCGCCGAGCTGGACACGCAATCGCCCTATCGCGAGGACGATGCCACGCCCGGCTGACGGCACGCCTGAGAGCCGCCAAAGGGCTTAGCCCTTTGGAAACCCCAGACTTTATGAAGTAACGGGATGCAAGGGCCGAGGCCCTTGCCGGGTTCGGGCAGCGCCCGACCTTCCCCTTGGGTCAGGCCTGCGCCGCGATGGCCTTACGCAGGTTGGTGTCCAGCACCGCCAGGAAGTCCTGCGTCGTCAGCCATTTGGCGTCCGGGCCGATCAGCGCCGCAAGGTCCTTGGTCATCTGGCCGGATTCGACCGTCTGGACACACACCTTCTCCAGCGTCTCGGCAAAATGCGTGACGTCGGGCGTGTTGTCGAAGCGGCCGCGATAGGCCAGTCCGCGCGTCCAGGCGAAGATCGAGGCGATCGGGTTGGTGCTGGTCGCCCGGCCCTTCTGGTGCTCGCGATAATGGCGGGTCACCGTGCCATGCGCGGCCTCCGATTCCACCACGTCGCCGGTCGGGTTCAGCAGCACCGACGTCATCAGCCCCAGGCTGCCGAAGCCCTGCGCCACGATGTCGCTTTCCACGTCGCCGTCATAGTTCTTGCACGCCCAGACATAGCCGCCGCTCCACTTCAGCGCCGAGGCCACCATGTCGTCGATCAGGCGATGTTCGTAGGTCAGGCCCAGCTGGTCGAAATCGGCCTTGAACTCGGCCTCGTAGACCTCCTGGAACACGTCCTTGAACATGCCGTCATAGGCCTTGAGGATGGTGTTCTTGGTGGACAGGTAGACCGGCAGCCTGCGGTCGCGCCCATAGGTCAGCGACGCGCGGGCAAAGCCTTCGATCGACGCGCGGGTGTTGTGCATGCCCAGCGCCACGCCCGGCCCCTTGAAGTCATGCACCTCCAGTTCTAGCGGCGCGCCGCCATCGGCGGGGGTGTACAGCAGGGACACCTTGCCGGGGCCGGGGATCCTGGTTTCCGCCGCGCGGTAGATGTCGCCATAGGCATGGCGGCCGATCACGATCGGCTGGGTCCAGTGCGGCACCAGGCGCGGCACGTTGGCGCACACGATGGGCTCGCGGAAGATGGTGCCGTCGAGGATGTTGCGGATGGTGCCGTTGGGCGAGCGCCACATCTTCTTCAGGCCGAATTCCGCCACCCGGGCCTCGTCGGGGGTGATGGTCGCGCATTTGACGCCCACCCGGTAGGTCTTGATGGCCTCGGCGGCCTCGACCGTCACGCGGTCGTCGGTCGCGTCGCGGTGCTCGATCCCCAGGTCGTAATATTTCAGGTCGATGTCCAGGTACGGAAGGATCAGCTTCTCCTTGATGAAGCTCCAGATGATCCGGGTCATCTCGTCGCCGTCGAGTTCGACCACCGGCTCCTTGACCTTGATTTTCGCCATTGTCCAATTCCCTGCTGTTTGTTCTCGCCGGCACGATGAATGCCGGACGCTTGTTGGCCCCACCTGGTCGCAGCGTTCCGGGGCAAGCCACCCGACGTGATTAGCCGCGCGAAACGGCGCTGCCTAGCGGCCTCGCAGCCCCGTTATGACATTTTACTTGCGAATGATTATCATTACCGTAAACTCCCCGACATGGTCCTTCCGATGGAGTCCCGGATGCAGCGTCATCTTTCGACCGGCCCCGCCCTGATCGCCGCCTTGCTGGCCCTTCACCGCCATTCCCCGGCCCCCGTCACGCCCCCCGGACCCGACGCCGCTGGCCCCGATGGGGACAGCGTGCGCGCGGCCCTGTCGTTCCCCCTGCTGCCCTTCCCGAAACGCGCCGCTCGGCGCGCCGATCACGATTCCGTCAGGGCCGCCCCCGGCACGCACGACGCCCGGCCGTCCTGATCCATATCATGGCGCGGAAGGCGGCCCGCATGGTGCCGCTGTCCCATCGGCCCCCTGGAGATCCCACGATGCACGCGATGAGACTGACCGCCCCGCACACGCCGCTGGAATGGGTGGAACTGCCCGATCGCGTTCCCGGCCCCGGCGAAATCCGGGTCCGGGTCGGCGCCTGCGGGGTCTGCCGCACCGACCTGCATGTCGTGGACGGCGACCTGCCGTTCCCCGGCCACCCGGTCATTCCGGGGCACGAGATCGTGGGCCGCATCGACATGCTGGGCCAGGGGGTCGAAGGGCTGGCGCTGGGCCAGCGGGTGGGCGTGCCATGGCTGGGCCATACCTGCGGGGCCTGCCGCTATTGCCATGCGGGGCGCGAGAACCTGTGCGACCATCCGCTGTTCACCGGCTACACCCGCGACGGCGGCTACGCCACCGCCGCCATCGCCGATGCGCGCTATGCGTTCCCGCTGGGCGAGGAAGGCGACGACGTGTCCCTGGCCCCGCTGCTGTGCGCCGGGCTGATCGGCTGGCGGTCGCTGGTGATGGCGGGCGACGACGCGCGGTCCGTCGGGCTGTACGGCTTCGGGGCCGCGGCGCACATCATCGCCCAGGTCGCGATCTGGCAGGGGCGCTCGGTCTACGGCTTCACCCGGCCGGGCGATGGCCCGACGCAGGATTTCGCCCGGTCGCTGGGCGCGGCCTGGGCCGGCGGGTCGGACGAGCCCCCGCCCCAGCCGCTGGACGCCGCCATCATCTTCGCCCCCGTGGGCGCGCTGGTCCCCGCCGCGCTGCGCGCGGTACGCAAGGGCGGCCGCGTCGTCTGCGCCGGCATCCACATGAGCGACATCCCCTCATTCCCCTACGACCTGCTGTGGGAGGAACGGCAACTGGTGTCGGTCGCCAACCTGACGCGCCAGGACGGGATCGACTTCCTGTCGCTGGCGCCGAAGGCGGGCATCCGCACGCAGACCACGCGCTATGCGCTGCGCGACGCCAACCAGGCGCTGGCCGACCTGCGCGCCGGCCGGTTCGAGGGGGCGGCGGTCCTGGTGCCCTGAAACCGCCCCCACCCATGCGATCCGCTTTATTGCTGGCCTTTTCGGCCGCGTTTCTATAAGGAGCGCCCTCCCCCGCGTTGCGCGGATGCCATGCCCCGCGGGCCGCTGTCCCGCGCGCCCTGCCGGATGACCTGATCTATGCCGTTTCCCGAGACCCACCCCGCCCTTCGGCGCGCCCTTGACGCGCGCGGCTACGACGAGCCCACCCCCGTCCAGAAAGCCGTCCTGGACGTCGCGGCCGACGGGCGGGACCTGCTGGTGTCGGCCCAGACCGGATCGGGCAAGACGGTGGCCTTCGGCCTGGCGCTGGCCGACACGCTGCTGGGCGGGGCCGAACGGATGGGCCCCGCCGGGGCGCCGCTGGCGGTCATCATCGCCCCCACGCGCGAACTGGCGATGCAGGTCCAGCGCGAACTGACATGGCTGTACGCCCCCGCCGGCGCGCGCATCGTGTCCTGCATCGGCGGCATGGACGCCCGGCGCGAGGCCCGCGCGCTACAGATCGGCGCGCATATCGTCGTCGGCACGCCCGGCCGCCTGTGCGACCACCAGTCGCGCGGACGCCTGGATATGTCCGACCTGCGCGCCGTCGTGCTGGACGAAGCGGACGAAATGCTCGACCTCGGCTTCCGCGACGAGCTGGAACAGCTTCTGGACGCCATGCCCGACACCCGGCGCACGCTGCTGTTCTCGGCCACCATCGCCAAGGAGATCGCGACCCTGGCCCGCCGCTACCAGCGCGACGCGCTGCGGATCGACACGGTGACGGGCGCGCGCCAGCATGCCGACATCACCTACCGCGCCATGGTGACCGACCCGCGCGAGATCGTGCCCGCCGTCGTCAACGTGCTGCGCTATTCCGACAGCCCCACCGCCATGGTGTTCTGCGCCACGCGCGAACTGGTGCGCCACATGCAGGGCGCGCTGCTGGAACGCGGCTTCTCCTCGGTCGCCCTGTCGGGCGAACTGGGCCAGAACGAGCGCACCCGCGCCATCGACAGCCTGCGGACCGGGCAGGCGCGCGTCTGCGTCGCCACCGACGTGGCCGCCCGCGGCATCGACATCCCGGCCCTCAGCCTGGTGATCCACGCCAGCCTGCCCACCGACAGCGCCACCCTGCTGCATCGTTCGGGCCGCACGGGCCGCGCCGGGCGCAAGGGCGTGTGCGCCCTGATCGTGCCGGTGTCGATGCGCCGCCGGGCCGAACGGCTGCTGACGATGGCCAAGGTGTCGGCCGAATGGACCGGCGTGCCCACCGCCGACGCCATCCGCGCCCAGGACGCCGAACGCCTGCTGACCGACCCCGCCCTGACCGAGGGCGCCGCCCCCGGCGACGAGGAGATGGTCGCCCGCCTGGCCGAAGGCCGCAGCGCCGAACAGCTTGCCGCCGCCCTGCTGCAGATGTACCGCGCCCGCCTGCCCGACCCGGAAGACATCCGCCCGCTCCGCGTCGAGGCCCCGCGCGCGCCGCGCGCCGAAGGCGATTACGCCGCCCGCCGCGAACGCCCCGCGCGCGAGGACCACACCCCGCGCGGCGGCCCCGGCTCCTGGTTCTCGCTGAGCGTCGGACGGCAGGACAAGGCCGATCCGAAATGGCTGGTGCCGCTGATCTGCCGCCTGGGCGGCGTCCGCAAGACCGATATCGGCGCCATCCGCATCGCCGACGACCACACGCTGTTCGAAATTTCGGAAGGCATGGCCGAGCGCTTTACCGCCTGCGTCGCCGCGACCGACGCGGACGAGGTGCAGGTCAGCCCGGCGCAGGCCCCGGCCGGCGGCGGTGGCGAACGCACCGGTGAACGCGGTCGCGGCGGCTTCCGCGACCGCAAGCCCGGTGGCGGCAAGGGCGGCTATGCGCCGGGGCCGCGCACCGGCCGCCCGCCGGCCCGCAGCACCCCCTCGTCGCGCAAGCGCGCGCCCTCGCGCGCGTCCTGACCCCCGACCGGGGCAGGTCGGGCTCTGCCCGAACCCGGCAAGGGCCTAGGCCCTTGCATCCCATTCGTTCATAAAACCCTGGGTTTCCAAAGGGCTACGCCCTTTGGTGGGTCAAGGGCAAAGCCCTTGCCTTCCCATCACCCAGACGTCAGAGACCGCCCGTCAGCATGTTGGCGACATTGGCCCGGCTGGTCTGGCCCAGCGCGTTCAACTGGCTGCGCCCGGCGGTCCCGGCGTCACGCAGGCGGTTCATCTGCTGGCCCGGCAGGGCGCGGGCGCCGTTGACCGCGTCGCGGCCATTCTGCACCTGCTGCTGCACACCCTGGACCCGCTGCTGCACGCCCTGGGTCGCCCCGTCGCGATAGGCCTGCGCCCGGCTGTTCAGGCAGTTCTCGCGCTGCGACAGGCGGCCAGCGACGTCCCAGCTTGGCGTCGCGCTGTTCCCCGCGCAGGCCGCGTCCGCCGATGCGGCGCGCGCACCGGTGGCCGCGAAGGGCGCGCCGGCGACAAGGCCGGCCAGGGTCAGGGCAAGGAAAGAGGTCCGGGACATCATCGAATAAGGCTTCCGTTCAGTGTCGATACCGGATCGGACCATGCCGCCGTGGCGACAATAGGTCCACGGTATGGCAGAACCGGGCCAGCCGCATGGGTCGGCAAAACCGCCCGAAACGCGGTTTGCCGAGCGAGAGTGCCGCAAAGCGGCACGCCCGGCGTGTGTTTCCGAGCATCGGAGCGGAGCGGCCTTGATGGCCGTGAGCACCGAAGCGCAGGAAACGCGCGTCGGATCGCCGGCAAAATGCGTTTCAACGCACTCAGGCGGTCAGGCCGCCATCGATGGTCAGCGCCGTTCCGGTGATGAAGCCGGCCTTCTCGCTGGCCAGGTACGACACGAAATCCGCGATGTCGCCGGTCGTCCCGTAATGCGGCAGGGCCATGAAGCCACGGATCAGCTCCGCGCCCGCGCTGTCCGCCGGGTTCAGCTCGGTGTCGATGGGGCCGGGATGGACCACGTTCACGGTAATCCCACGAGGCCCGAGGTCCCGCGCCAGCCCACGGGCGAACCCGGCCAGCGCGGCCTTGGTGGCGGCATAGAGCGAGATATTGGCAAAGGGCGCCCGCTCGGCGAAGGCCGAGCCGATGAAGATCATCCGCCCGCCGGCGCCCATATGCCGCGCGGCCTCGATCGCTTCCAGCATCACCCCGCGCACGTTCAGGTCCAGCGTGCGGGACACCTGCTCCGCCGTCATCGCCTCGACGCCCGCATAAGGGTAGGCGCCGGCGTTGCACACCAGCACGTCGACCCGCCCGAATGCCGCCACCGCCCGCGCGATCAGGGCGCAATTGTCCTCGACCCGCCCGCTGTCGGCCTGCACCGCCATGCCCCGCCGGCCCAGGGCCGCGATATCGGCGACGACCTTCTCCGCCGCGTCGGCATTGCGGGCATAGCTGATGACGACGTCGAACCCGTCCGCCGCCAGTTTGACGGCGATTCCCGCCCCGATGCCCCGGCTGCCCCCGGTCACGATGGCCACGCGCTGCGTCATGCTGTTCTCTCCCCTGGATTGCGGACGACGCCGACGGCGCCGTTCCAGTTCCAAGAGTGATACTACTGATAAAAAAAGAAGATAGTAAAATCAGTCCATTATGTTTTTACCCTCGTTAAAAATTTCATATATCCAGAATATGCATATATTAAACCTGCCCAACGACAGAACAGAAGGACAGTGAACGGCATGGGATTGATCGCGGATGTGGGTTTGTTCGTTCTGGTGCCATGGCTGGCGTGGCGTCTGCTTGGACGGGTCATCCCGATCGCGGTTCTGCCCATCATCGTCGGCATCCTGCTGGCCGTCACGCAATGGCCGATCGCGCGGCTGGGCATTCCCTCGGCCTCGGGCGACGCCATCGGCTGGGTCGCGGTCCTGATCCTGGCCTTCACCGCCGGGCTGGAAATGTGGCAGCACCCCGGCGAGGACCCGAACGAGGTCCCCGTCCTCCCCGCCACCTCGCTGCCGCGCCTGCTGGGCAGCGCGCTGGTGGCGCTGGCCATCCCGTTCGCGGTCGGCAGCCTTCTGGTGCATGCCGTGCTGATGCCGCTGCCCCAATGGCGGGCGCCCAACGGCCACGACTGGATCGGGGCCATGTCGGTGGGGCTGTGCATCGCGGTCAGCGCCCTGCCGGTGCTGATCGGCATCGTGCGCGAACTGGCCCCCGCCGACCGGCCCATCGGGCAACTGGCGCTGCGGCTGGCGGTGGTGGACGACATGGCGCTGTGGACCGGGCTTGCGACATTGCAGTTCGCCGCCGACGGCGCCGCCGCCCTGCACGGCTGGCAGCGCGCGCAGTTCCTGGCCGTCCTGCTGCTGGGGGGCATGGTGGCGGTCAGCGGCTGGGCCACGCGGCGGGTGCGCCACCCGCCGCTGTGGCTGGTCTGGATGGTCCTGCCGGCCTGGCTGGCGGCGGGGTCGTGGGCCAGCATGCAACTGGGCCTGCATGAGCTGATCGGCGCCTATCTCGCCGGCGCGCTGATGCCGCCGCGCTGGGTACGCCGCCTGCCGGTGGAACAGGTGGGCACCTTCTCGCTGATCTGGCTGGCGCCGCTGTTCTTCGGCCACAGCGGCATGCACATCAACGGCCATGCCCTGACCTTCCCGTCGGTCCTGGCGTCGCTGCTGCTGGTGGTGGTGTCGATCGCGACCAAGCTGGCGGCCGTGGCGCTGTATCCGCCCGCGCCCGCGCTGTCGGGGCGGCAGAGGCTGGCGGTGGGCACGCTGCTGCAATGCAAGGGGCTGATGGAAATCGTCGCGGCGACCATCCTGCACCAGCGGGGCATGATCTCGGACTTCGCCTATGCGTCGCTGATGCTGCTGGCGGTCATCTCCACCCTGCTGACCGGACCGATGTTCCGCCTGTTCGAGGGCAGGCCGGCCCCGCGCGCGGGGTGACACCGGCCGCCGGGGCGCTCATGATGCCCCGGCCGGGCACGCCGCCCGGATCGTCCCCCAAGGTCCAGGAAGCCGCCATGCCCGCCCGTTCGCCCGCCCGTCCGTCCGCCCTCCGGCCCGCCGCCGGCCGATGAGCCTGGAGTCGGTCCGCGCCTTCCTGGGCGCCCACGCGCCCGACCTCGCCATCGTCGAGCTGCCGGTGTCCACCGCCACGGTGGCCGAAGCCGCCGCCGCCCACGGCGCCGCGCCGGAGCAGATCGCCAAGACCATTTCCCTGCGCCTGGGCGAACAGGTGGTGCTGGTCGTCGCGGCGGGCACCGCCCGGCTGGACAACCGCAAGGGCAAGGCGGTGTTCGGGCAGAAGCCCCGCATGCTGGACCGCGCGGACGTCGAGGAGCTGACCGGCCACCCGGTCGGCGGGGTCTGCCCGTTCGGGCTGAAGCAGGCCCTGCCCGTCTATTGCGACATGTCGCTGCGCGCCTTCGACGAGGTGATCCCCGCCGCCGGCGCGATCAACAGCGCCGTCCGCCTGTCGCCCGAGCGCCTGGCCACCCTGACCGGCGCCCAATGGGTGGACGTCTGCCAGACGCCCGACGGACAAAGCGCGGGCTGACCTACCGCACGACCAGCGTGGGCGGCGGAATCTCCACCGGCTGGGGCGCGGCCAGCGGAACCACGATGGGCGGGGCCGGCGGCGTCCGCCGCGCGGTCTTCACCACAGCCACGGGGATGGCCGTGAACCCCGATGCATGATGCACGGGCGCGCGCCGCGTCAGCCCCCAGAACAGGGCGACGTACAGGACGGCGAGGCCGGCGAGGACGCCGATCTTCAGCGACCGTGGCTTCGGCAGTTCGGGCATGCCCGACCGCGCGTGGGGACGAAACTGCATGTTAATCATTCTAAACCAGATGGGTGTCATGTCGAGGCGCCGATTCATCCATCATCCGCGTCCGCCCGCCGGACACGCCAGAGGAAACGCCAGAGGAAACGCCAACGCCATGATCCATCCGCCGTCCCGTCGCCCATCCGCCGTCACGCTGCTGCTTCCGGCGCTGCTGCTCCTGGCGGCGGCCCTGCCGGCGGCGACCCGCGCCGCCGCACCGCCGCAGACGGCCGACCTGCTGCTGTCCGCGCCCTACCGGCAGGCCTATGCCGCCATGGTGCGCTATCCGGACTGGGTCCGCAGCGGACACGCCACCTCGTCGCCCAGCACGCAGGTGACGCTGGACGGGCAGACCTACACGCTGGGCCACCTGTGCAAGCCGCATGACTGCGGCAACAACCAGCTCGACATCGTCTTCGCGCCGGGGGCCGCATCGGCATGGGGCCTGCTGCACACCCGCGCCGACGAACGGCAGCCCTTCCTGCAAAGCTGGCTGGGCGCGCCCGATGCCCGGATCCAGGGCCTGCTGAACCGGGCCTACGCGGCCAACAACCCCGACACAGCCCCTGACCCCGGTCGCGGCGGCCACCCTTTCCCGGCCGGCCGGTTCCTGCCATAGTCCGGCCCGATCCCGCGGCGTCGCCTCCTTGGCCTGACGCCTCCCCACGAAGGGTCCGGGATCGTCGTCGATCCGCCCCCTCGGGGGCGTTCGCGCCAGTGGAACAGCCAGGTGGAATAGCCAGAGTGCCGATTACACATCCCGTCCGTCTCGCCGCCCTGCTCCTGTCATGCTGCCTGCTCCCGGCCGCGGCGATGGCGCAGGACGACGGCGGGGACGGCCAGAGCGGCAGCCGCGCCGCCAGCGTCCAGTTGCAGAAGGATGTCGCGGTCCTGCAAGCCAATCCCGACGCCGCCAGCTCCGCCTGCCTCGATGCCCTGAAGGAACTGCACAAGACGCAGGACATGGTCGCCGCCGAGGAATCCCGTACCAAGGACCCCGACCTGGAGGTCGCGCGGGACGTGCTGGAAACCGATTTCGAAAGCGCCGCGCAGGCCTGCGCCCCCGATGCGGCCGCCCTGTGCGACAAGGGCGGCACGTCGCCCGCCCCCGCCATGGCCAAAGCCTGCGCCGCCCTGCAAACCGCCTCCCGCACCCCCGGCGGCGACGACGAAGACGACGAGGCAGGCAGCGGGGGCGGGGGCGGCCATCATCGCCGTCATCATGGCGACGCGGACGACGGGTCCTGAGGAAGGTCGGGCTCCGCCCGAACCCGGCAAGGGCCTCGGCCCTTGCATCCCATTCGATTCTAAAGTCCTGGGTTTCCAAAGGGCTACGCCCTTTGGTGGGTCAAGGGCAAAGCCCTTGCCTTGCCGTCAGGCCAGCCCCCGCAGGCGGTCCAGCCCCTCGCGGCTGGCCAGGATCGCCGCCTTCTCGCCACGGGTCAGCGACCGGATCGCGGCGTCGCGCGCCGTGCCTTCCTCCAGCTTCACCAGCCCGACCAGCAGATCCGGGTTGATCGGGTCGCCGCGCCGGCGGGGCGGCGGCAGCATGGCGCGATGCGCCGCCATCAGCACCGGGTCGGCCAGCAGCAGATGCGCCCCGTCGCCCGCCGGCGGCGCCGGCGGCAGGGCGGCGACGGCCGCGGCCGCCCGGCGCAGGATGTCGGGGGGCGCGGTCTCCTCGGGGATCAGCAGCAGCCCGGCGCGGCGGAAGGCCTGGCCCACCGCACGGCTGCCGGTCAGCGCCGCCAGCGGAATGGCGAAGGCCAGCCCCAGCAGCACCGGCGTCATCCACAGGAACAGCGGGATCGAGACGGTCCACGCGCAGCCGCCCAGCACCAGGCCGAACAGCGTATAGCGCCAGTACGACCGCACGATGTCGCCGAACGGCGTCCCGCCGTCGTCGCGCCGCTGCGCGTTCCATCCGGAATCCTGCCCCATCAGGATGGACAGCACGCCCGAGGTCTGGATCAGCATCGCCACCGGGGCGACCAGCCCGCCGATCAGCGTTTCCACCACGATCGACGCCGCCGCCCGCGCCGCCCCGCCGCAGCCCTGCCGCGACGCACGGTCGAACAGCAGGGCCACATAGGCCATCAGCTTGGGCGCCAGCAAAATCGCCATCGTGCCGATGAACACGTATTTCGCCTGCTCGGGATCGACATGCGGCCAGTGGGGATAAAGCGACTTGGTGTCGCCGAAATATTCCGGCTTCTCGAAGCGCGACTGCAGCGAGATCAGGATGCCCGCCAGCAGGAACACCAGCCACATCGGCGAGGTCACGTACGACCCGATCCCCATCAGCATGTGCATGCGGCTGACCCAGTGCAGGCCGCGCGCCGACACCACCTTGGCATGCTGCAGGTTGCCCTGGCACCAGCGCCGGTCACGAATCGCGATATCGGTCAGCGACGGCGGGCTTTCCTCGTACGATCCCGCCAGCCCCGGCACCATATGGATCGCCCAGCCGCCGCGCCGCATCAGGGCGGCCTCGACGAAATCGTGGCTCAGGATGTGGCCGCCGAACGGCTTGCGCCCCGGCAGATGCGGCAGGCCGGCCTGCTCGGCAAAGGCGCGGGTGCGGATGATGGCATTATGGCCCCAGTAATTGCCCTCCGCCCCATGCCACCAGGCGATGCCATGCGCGATCAGCGGGCCATAGACCCGGCCGGCGAACTGCTGCATCCGCGCGAACAGGGTGGTGCCGTTGACGATTTCCGGCAGGGTCTGGATCAGCGCCACGCCGGGGTGGCGCTCCATGGCGGCGGCGATCCGCACCACGGCCTCGCCCGCCATCAGGCTGTCGGCGTCCAGCGTCACCATCTGCGGATAGGCGCCGCCGAAGCGCCGCACCCATTCGGCGATGTTGCCGGCCTTGCGCTCGGTATTGACCGGGCGGCGGCGGTAGAAGATCCGGCCATGCCCGCCCGTCGCATCGCGCAGCGCCAGGAACGCGGCTTCCTCCTCGACCCAGATGTCCGGATTGGTGGTGTCCGACAGGATGAAGAAATCGAACGCCTCCAGCCGCCCGGTCGCCGCCAGGCTGTCATACATCGCCCGCAACCCGGCCATCACGCGGCCGGGGCTTTCGTTATAAGTCGGCATCAGCAGGGCGGTGCGGGTGGACAGCGCCGGCAGCGGCCCCTCGCGCGACACCCCCAGCCCCATGCCCCCCTGCCGCAGCAGCGAGACGAACCCGCCCACCGCCGAGGTGAAGGCCAGCGCGATCCACTGGAACAGCAGCACGAACAGCACCAGCAGGACCACGCCCAGGGTCGAGACCCCCATCGAGTTCAGCACGCGGTTCATCTCGTACGCGCCATAGCCGGTCAGCAGGCACGCCGACCCGATGACCGCCAGCCGCCGCAGCGCGATCATCGCCGGTTCGGTCAGCGGAACGCGGCCGCGCCCGTGCGTGTCCGGCGCGGCGGACAGCGACTGCACCGCCATGTCCATCGGCGATTCGTCCGGCAGGGCGCGGAAACCGCCCGGTCGGGCGGCGCGCAGGCTGTCCGGCAGGGCGGGCTCTAGGGCGTCCATCGGTAGGTCCATTGTTCGGAAACCGGTCCGGCGTCATTGGCCAGCACGCAGGTCAGCTCCGCGATCCTGGCATCGCCGGGGGCGAATTCAAACGTCGTGCGCCAGCCGTGGATGTTGGGGTTGGGTTCGACCACGACGTTGCGGATCGTTCCCGCCGAACTGCTGGGCACCAGATGGAACTTGGCGTCGGCGGGCAAATTGTCGAACGGCGCGCCGGTGAAGTCGATGTCGAAGAACCGCGCGGCAGGGTCGTCGGTCACCGCGCCCACGCGGGTGGCCGCCACACGGGCCAGCTTGGTCGGCCACGGCGTATCCCATCCCCAGTACATGCGATAGGTGAAGGCATATTCCCGCCCCGCCGCCAGCCCGCCCTTGGGCCGCCAGAACGACACGATATTGTCGTTGACCTCGTTCGGCGTCGGAATTTCCACCAGGTCCACCGAACCCGCGCCCCAGTCGCCCACCGGCTCGATCCACAGCGACGGCCGCTTTTCGTAGTTCAGCGCCAGGTCCTGGAAATCGGCGAAGGCGCGCTTGCGCTGCATCAGGCCGAACCCGCGCACCGAAATATCGGCAAAGGCCGAGAACTGCAGGTCCTGCGGGTTACGCAGCGGCCGCCACAACTGCTGGTCGCTGCCGGTCCAGATCGACAGGGCCTCGCTGTCGTGGGCGGCCGGACGCCAGTCATCGACATGGTTGCGGTCGTTGGCGTCGAAATAGAACATGCCCGTCAGCGGCGCGATGCCCGGCTCGGCGATCGCGGTGCGCGGATACAGGTAGGACTGCACGTCGAAGGTGGTCATGTCCCCCGGACGGATGGTGAAGCGGAAGGCCCCGGCCACCGACGGGCTGTCCAGCAGCGCATGCAGCACCACGGAATCGACGCCCGGCTGGGGCTTTTCCAGCCAGTAGGCGCGGAACAGCGCGAATTCCTCGCCCTTCGGGTTGCCGGTGCCGTCGGCGAAGCCGCGCGCCGACAGGCCGTAGTTCTGGCCCTTCGCCACCGCCCGGAAATAGGATGCGCCCAGGAAGACGCAGAACTCCTCCATCACGCCGGGGGTGTTGATGGCGTAGCGCAGGCGCAGCCCGGCAAAGCCCAGGTCGTCCGTCACCCGCAGCCTGGGGTCGCCGTAGCTGAACAGGTCGGGGGTATAGGCCACCGCCGCCGACTTGCCGTCCACCACCTCGTAGATTTCGATGCGCGGGCGATAGAGGAAGCCGCGCGGAAAGAACTCGACGTCGAATTCCAGGTTCTGCCCATGCCACAGCGCCTGCTCCGGCCGGTAGGCGATCGCGCGGTACTGGTCGAAATTCAAATTGTCGATCGCCGCCGGCAGGGTCTGGTCGGGCGCGCGATAAGGGCGCTGGGACAAATGTTCGGCGATCTGCCGCACCGTGCTGTCATCGAACGCGCCCACCGCCGACGACGCGACCGGCGCCTCCGCCGCGCGGGCCGCCCCCGTCCGCGCGGCGCTCCCCAGCAGCGACAGCAGGGATACGCCCGCACCGGCTTTCACGAGATCGCGTCTGAACATCCTTGCTCCCCGGTCGCCGCATAATCCGGCCCGTCCTGTCGTTTCATCGTCTTGTCATGACAATAGGCCCATCCCGACGGACGGACAATCACGCCACATACAGCGCGCCCTGTGGCCTTTTTACGGCGGGGACGGCGCATCGACCGGCAGCGCATCCACTGGTGGCGCATCGACCGCCAGGGCCGCCAGGGCCGCCAGCGCCGGGGACGCAGCCTCGGCCGCGCGGCGCTCGATCTCGCGGTACAGGCGCAGGACCTCGGCCCCGTCCTCGGACAACACGGCCCCGCCGCCCCCGCCCGGACGCGCCGCCACCAGCGGGCGGACGAAGCCGCCGTTCAGGGCCTCGACCAGCAGCCAGGCCCGCCGGTAGGACATGCCCATCGCCCGGGCGGCGGCCGAGATCGACCCGGTTTCCCCGATCGCCTCCAGCAGCCGGATCTTGCCGTGGCCCAGCAACGGCTGGTCGTTCGCGTCGATCCGCACGGTCAGGCGCAGGTCCGCCATCGTCTCCCCCCGATCTCTGCGCCTCTGCCCTCGTGGCGCCGGCAATGCTATGCTCGACGGCCCGACCGCCTGTCGAGAGCGTTTTTTTCCGTCATGCCCCCTGCCCCACGCCCCGCGACCGCCGCCCGCTGGCGCGCCATGGCCCCGCGCGACCTGCCCGACATCATCGACATCGCCGCACAGGTGCACCCCGCCTACCCCGAGGGCGAAGCGGTCTTCGCCGAGCGCCTGGCCCTGTGCCCGGCCGGCTGCCTGGTGCTGGAGGGGGCGGACGACGGCCTGCACGGCTATGTCCTGAGCCACCCGTGGCGCAGCGCCGCCCCCCCGGCGCTGGACATGGCGCTGGGGGCGCTGCCCGTCCGCCCCGATTGCTGGTACCTGCACGATATCGCGCTGCTGCCCAGGGCACGCGGACGCGGGGCGGCCGGGGCCGCGCTGGCCCATCTCGCCACGCTGGCCGCCCGGTCGGGGCTGGACCGCGTGGTGCTGGTGGCCACCGGCTCCGCCGCCACCTACTGGGTCCGGGCAGGCTTCACGGTCCTGGACGAACCGGCGGCAGCCGGGATCCTGGCCACCTACGACCCGGCCGCGCGCCTGATGACGCGCGGGATCTGACCCACCAAAGGCCACAGACCCTTGGGAACCAATCCGTTATCCATGATCGGGGTCCAGGGCCTCAGGCCCTGGTGGGTTCGGGCAAAGCCCGACCTGCCCCCTTCCCATCACACCGGCAAGGCGGCGCGCACCCCCTTGTCCCGGATGGCCCGGCGCGCGGCGACGATGGCGTCGGTCAGCGCCGGCGTCTGGACGTCGCGCCAGCCGTCGAAGGCCGGCAGCGCCAGCGCCGCCGCCAGGTCGTCGTCGCGCACCAGCGCGAGATGCGCCGCATCCAGCGTCGGCTCGAACGGCGTGTAGCTGTCGCCGGCCTCGTCCACGCCGCGCAGCATCTCCAGATAGGCGGCGATGCCGAACGCGATCCGCGACAGGTCGCCGTCCGCCGCGATGGCCCGGCGCACCGTCTCGGTCCAGTAGACCTGCACCTTGGACGACCCGTCGCCGCCGATCCGCAGCAACTGGTCCGCCATCGCCGGGTTCGAGAAGCGGCTGAGCACGCTGCGCCGGTACGCCTCGGGGTCCAGCCCGGCGGGCGCGGTCAGGCGCGGGATCACGTCCTGTTCCAGATAGGCGTTGACGAACCGCGACAGGTCGGCATCGGCCAGCGTGTCGTGGACCAGGCGATAGCCCAGCAGGATGCCCGAGAACGCCAGCATGATGTGCGAGGCGTTGAGCATCCGCACCTTCACCTGTTCGTAGCCGGTCACATCGTCCACGAACTGCACGCCCACCTTCTCCAGCGCCGGGCGGCCGGCGCAGAATTTGTCCTCCAGCACCCACTGGGTGAAATCCTCGGCCACCAGCGGCAGGTCGTCGTCCAGCCCGCTGGCCGCGTTCAGGGCCGTGGCGATCGCCTGGTCCACCGTAGGCGTGATGCGATCGACCATGCCGTTGGGGAAGGTGACGTTTTCCGCCATCCACGCCGCAAGCCCGGCGTCGCGCGCCCGGGCGTAGCCCAGGAATGCGGTGCGGGCGACATCGCCGTTATGGCGCAGGTTGTCGCACGACACGATGGTGAACGGCCCCGCCCCCGACGCCCGCCGACGCGCCAGGGCCTCGACCACGAAGCCGAAGATGGTGGTGGGCAGGCCGTCGCCGGCCAGGTCGGCGCGCACGGCCGGCGTGTCCAGGCGGAACGTCCCGCTGGTCTCGTCGATATTGTACCCACCCTCGGTAATCGTCATGGTGACGATCCGGGTCGCGGGGTCCGACAGCCGGTCCAGCACGGCGGCGGGGTCGGCCGGGGCCAGCAGGTAGTCGCGCAGCGCCCCGATCACCCGCACCGCGCGGCTGCCGTCCGGCGCGGCCTCGGTCAGGGAATAGAGGCAGTCCTGCGCGCGGAAGCTCTCGGCCTTGGCCGCCGAACGTGCGCCATCGGTCAGGCCGACGCCCACGATGCCCCACCCCTGCTGGCCCGGCAGGGCCAGGCAGCGATCGACATAGAACGCCTCATGCGCGCGAAAGAAATTGCCGACGCCGAAATGCACGATTCCGGTCCCGATCGCGGTCGGGTCGTAGCCCGGTGCGGAAACGCCGGCAGGCAGATCGTCCAGAATTGTCCGGTTCATCATGTCGCCTCATTCTCCTTCTGGGTGCTGTTCTCATAGCGGGGGAACGCGCGTCGCTCCCCCGCTGCCGGGGCGGCCGGGCCGCCCCGCCGTGCCGCGCGCGATCAGGCGCGCGGATGGCTACCCGCCGCCCGGCCGGCCTGGGCCGGAGGGGCGGGCAATGCGGATGACGCCGGCGACGCAGCCGGCGGCATGATCGGTGTCCGGCCGGTCTCGCCGGCCTCCAGCACGGCGCCGTCGGACCACACCGCCCGGACCGCGCGGGCCATGTCGGCATGCAGGACCCCCAGCGTAAACTGCATGACCGGACTCCAGTCCGAACCGGGATCGTGCAGCACGCCCAGGATCGCCTCGGCCCCTTCGCCGGTCGGGGGGCGCCTGCGCCGGCGGGTCCGGGCCTCGCGCTCGCACCGGCGGGCCAGTTGAGCCAGAACGCGGCCCAGCGCGCGCCGTTCCCCATCCAGCGCGGCGCCGGTGGCCAGTGTCTCGCCCTCGCTGGCCGCGCGGGCGGCGAACACCGCGTTGCCGCGCAGCCGGCGCAGCAGGCCGGGCAACTGGTCCAGCAACGGGTCGCGACGGCGATGCAGGATGTCCAGCCGCTCGACCTGCGCCTCGGCCACGGCGGAATAGATGTCCTGGATATGCGCGCGGCAGGCCTCGTCGGCCGCCTCGATCGCCTCATGGTCCAGCTTGCCGCCCAGGGCGCGGTCCAGCAGGTCGGCGATGTCGCCCACCAGCCGGGCGGCGGTCCGCAGGACGTCACGCCGCGCCTCGTCATGCAGCACGAAGAACGAGACCGCCAGCGACGTCAGCACCCCGATCATGATCGAGGCGATGCGGTCCAGCGGCCGCAGGAACGGGTCGCCCCCCTGCGCCGGAAACAGCAGCACGATCATCAGCGTGATGGCCGCGAAGCGCATGTTGGGCCGCGCCGCCGCCAGCAGCGCCAGCGGGGTCAGCAGCATCCAGAACACCAGCCAGGTCGGCAACGGCGTCGTCAGCAGCAGGATGATGGCCGACACCCCGGCCCCGGCCCCGATCAGGGTGCCGACGACCTGGTCCCGGCCGGTGGTCAGGGTCTGGGTAATCCGGCTCTGCGTCACGATGACCGAGGTAATCAGCGACCAGACCGGCTCATGCAGATGCACGGCCCTGGCCACCACGCCCGACAGCAGCACCGACACCAGCAGGCGCACGGCCTGCCGGATGTCCGGCCCGCGCGGCAGGATCGCACGCAGGGCCGCCCACCACCGGCCGGCATGCAGCGGGACGGGCGCCGTCATCGCGCTATTTTCCGCTGTCCCCGCCCAGCGGGAACGGCACCCACCGCAGGCCGTCGGCATTCTGCACCAGGAACAGCACCGAGCGGCGATGCTGCGCCCGCGCCGCCTCGACCAGGCGGCGCACGTCGGCGGGCGACGCGACATCGGACTGCTGCACCTCGGTGATGACGTCGCCGGGGCGCAGGCCCCGGTCGGCGGCCGGGCCGTCATCGGCCGTGGCGGTGACGACCACGCCCTTCTGCCCTTCGGCCAGATTGTATTTCTGGCGGGCGACGTCGTCGATCGCCCCCACGGTGAAGCCCAGTCCCTTGAGCGCCATGCTGCCCTGCGGCTTCGCCTCGGCCTTGGGCGCCGGCTGCTCGGGCGCATCCTCGGGCAGGGCGCCCACCGTCACCGGCACCGTCAGGCTCCGGCCATGCCGCCAGATGCCCAGTTGCACCACCTGCCCGGCCGGCACGTCGGCCATCAGGCGCGGCAGGGCGCGGCCGTCGATATCCTTGCCGCCCAGGGTCTGGATCACGTCGCCGGTCTGCAGCTTCGCGGTGGCGGCCGGCCCCTTGGGCTCCACGCCGGCGATCAGCGCACCGTGCGCGGCCTTCAGGCCCAGCCCGTCCGCGATCTCCTGCGTCACATCCTGGATCCGCACGCCGATCCACCCGCGCGACACCTTTCCGGTGTGGCGCAACTGCTCGATGATGCCCCGCGCCTCGGCCGAGGGGATGGAGAAGCCGATGCCGATCGACCCGCCGGACGGCGAGAAGATGGCGGTATTGATGCCGATGACCTGGCCCTGCATGTCGAACAGCGGGCCGCCCGAATTGCCCTTGTTGATCGGGGCGTCGGTCTGGATGAAATCGTCGTACGGCCCCTGCTCGATATTGCGGCCGCGCGACGACACGATGCCCGCCGTCACCGTGCCGGACAGGCCGAACGGATTGCCGATCGCCAGCACCCAGTCGCCCACCCGCGCATGGTCGCTGTCGCCGAACGTCACCGCCGGCAGGGGGTGCGGGCTGTCGACCTTCAGCACCGCCAGGTCCGTGCGGTCGTCATGGCCCAGCAGCCGCGCCTTGAGCACCGTGTTGTCCTGCAACGTCACCGTGATCTGGTCGGCATGGCGGATGACATGGTTGTTGGTGACGATGATGCCCGACGGATCGACGATGAAGCCCGACCCCAGCGCCTGCATCTTGCGCGGGGCGGCGTCGGGGCCGTTCTGGCGGTTCATGAAATCGTGGAAGAATTTCTCGAAGGGCGACCCCTGCGGGAAATTCGGGACCTGCGGCGCGTCCTCGCCGCCGTCATCGTCGCCGCCGTCGGCATCGCCGGCCTTCACCGTCTCGGTGGTCGAGACGTTGACCACCGCCGGCAGCAGCCGGGCCGCCAGGTCGGCGAAGCTGTCGGGCGCGCCCCGCCCCGGCGCGGGCAGACGGGCCGGCGCGGACGCCTCGGGCACGGATGGTACGGCGTGCGGCGCCACCGCCGGTTCCGCCCGGACGGCGCCCCCCGCGACCAGGGACAGGACCGACGCCAGCCCGGCGACGGCGAACGGACGGGAAAAAACCGGAACGGACAGGGGCATCGGGCAGGCAGCTTCCTCAAACGGGGGAACGTCGCGAGGCGCGCATCCTAGACCATCCCCCGCGACCGCCCAATCCCGTTTTCCCCGCTTTATGGCAGCGCGCCGGGCCGCGCCTCAGGTGTGGGCGAACGCGCCGGCCGGCGCGCCGGTCAGTTCCACCAGCCACGCCGCGACCGCCTGGCCCAGCAGGCGATATCCCATGTCCCCCATATGCAGCCCGTCGGGCGACAGGTCCTCGCGCGACAGGCCCAGTTCGGCGCACCACGATTTCATCCGCGCATAGCGGGCGAACACCGGAATGCCCAGTTCGGCGCCGATCCGGTGCACTTCCTCGACGAAGGGCGGAAAGGCCGCGCACTCCTCCAGCATCCGGCAATATTGCGGGTCGATCAGCGCCAGGTCGGCCCCGGCGGCGCGCGTCGCCAGCAGGTCCTGCCGCGTCAGCGCCCCGTAGGTCGCCAGCGGCACGCCCTGCCAGGCGTCGTTGCTGCCGGTCTGCCACAGCACCAGGTCGGCCCCGTCGGCCAGCACGTCGGGCAGGCGGTCGTGCATTTCCCGCGCCCCGTTGCCGCCGATGCCGCGGTTGACCACCGTCAGGCCGCCCGCGACGAAGGGCGCCAGGCCGCGTTCGAACTGGGGGCCGAACCCGTGCTCGGGGCTGCTGGCGCCGATCCCCTCGATGGTGGAGGACCCGAACAGGGTCACCCGCACGGGTTGCCCGCGCCGCAGCCGCCCGGTCAGGCGGGGCAGGATGGAGGAGGCAAGGTGGTCGGTCGTCAATGCATGTTCTCCAGGACGGCGCTCGTCGCCGGCAGGGGCGAATCGCCGCGCTGCGGGTTGGCGCGCAGGCGGTCGGCGGCCGCCTGCTTCGCCCGGGCCGCCGCCTCTTTCTGCCGTACCCGGCGACGGTCGAGAACCGTCGCCAGCCCCCACAGGATCGCGAAACCGATCACATTTACCGCGATCTGCAATCCCCACCCGTCGCCGAAGGTGGTGAAGACCAGCCGCGCATACAGGTCGATGACCGTGCCGACCGAAAAGACCTCCAGCGAATGGCGGCCGAACAACGCCATCACCTGCCCCAGCCGGCCTTCCGCCCCGCGCCGGGCCACCACCGACGACTGCACCAGGTAGAAGATCGACATCACGTCCAGCAGCCGCAGCGGCGCCAGCACGCTCTTGTCCGGGGCGGCGACGGCGAAGGGCCGCAGGTCGGGCAGGCCCCACAGCGACCAGGGAAACGCCTCCAGCGCCGAGACCGCCAGATAGGCGCAGCACAGCAGGCGCAGCCAGCGCACGCGCGGCAGGCTGCCGCCGTGCCGGCCCGCCAGCACGGCGGCGCAGGCCCCCAGCGTGAACAGGAACTGCCAGGCCAGGGGGTCGAAATACCACCCGTCCGGGTCCAGCCAGTTCGGGAAATTGATCGTCGGGTCCAGGTTTATCAGCACCCACAGCCCGCCGCTGAGGGCCAGCGTCAGCACCAGCCCGCGCCGGATCAGCAGGTAGATCAGCGGAAAGGCCAGCAGCAGGACGATATAGAGCGGCAGGATATTGAGGTTGCTGGGCAGGGCGTCGAGGAACATGACCCGCCAGAACGAACTCAGCCCGTGCGCCAGCTCGGGTTCGAGGAAATCGACCGGCACCGGCCAGAAATGCCGCCACTGGCGGATGGTCGCCGTGGTGACCACCACCATGACGGCCTGGAACACATACAGGCGCGCGCAGCGGCGCAGCACCCGGCCGACGCCCGCGCGCAGCCCCACCCGGTCGAAATTCCGCCCGTAGGCCAGCCACGAGGCATAGCCCGCCAGCAGCACGAAGATCTCGGCCGCATCGGCGAAGCCGACATTGCGCAACGTGAAGCGGTTCAGGACGTTCTGGGGGATATGGTCCACGAACATCATCAGCAGGGCCACGCCGCGCAGCGCGTCCACGCGGTGGTCGCGCGTTCCCCCACCGGGCCTGGCGCGCGCGAACGCGGATGACGTCATCGAAACCGGCTCCTTTCCGGGGACACCGCATCCCCACCTTGTGACACACATGGGCCAGAACGCCGCGCGACTCCAGCCCCGTTGCGATTCCTTACATGGGCGCGGGCCATGCCGGGGCCGCCGATTTGCAGCACCGGCTTTTTAGCCTATCTCCCTGTCGGACAGCCCCCTTTGCAGACCCGCAACGGCCGCCCCGCACCGGAACGGCCCACAGGAGAGGATACCCACCATGGCTGAACCCGCACGCGCCGCGATCGAGCACGCCCTGCGGCAGGTCCGCGACCCGGCGACGGGCGCCGGCCTGCTGGACGCCGCGACCCTGGACGGCACGACCCTGCGCGACGGCGCGCTGCATGTCGCCCTGGCGATCGACCGCGCGGACGCCGCCCGGATCCAGCCCCTGCTGCCCCAGGCCGAGCACGCCCTGCGCGCCCTGCCCGGCATCGCCGCCGCCACCGTCATCCTCACGGCCCACCGCCCCGCCGCCCCGCCCGCGCAGGCCCCCGGCCACCGGCCGCTGAACCTGGGCGCCGCCCCGGCCCGCGCGCCCGGCGCCCCGCTGCTGCCCGGCGTGGGGGTGGTCATCGCCGTGGCCTCGGGCAAGGGCGGCGTCGGCAAATCGACCACCGCCGTCAACCTGGCGGTGGGGCTGGGGCTGGAAGGGCTGCGCGTCGGCCTGCTGGACGCCGACATCCACGGCCCCTCGCTGCCCCGGATGATGGGCATCGACCGCCCGCCCGAGGTCCACGGCGGACGCATGACGCCGCTCGAGGCCTGGGGCATCCGCGCCATGTCCATCGGCCTGCTGGTGGACGAGAAGCAGGCCATGATCTGGCGCGGCCCGATGGTGATGGGCGCGCTGGGCCAGTTGCTGGGCGAGGTCGAGTGGGGCACGCTGGACGTGCTGGTGGTGGACATGCCCCCCGGCACCGGCGACGCGCAGTTGACGCTGGCGCAGAAAGTGTCGCTGGCCGGGGCGGTCGTCGTCTCCACCCCGCAGGACATCGCCCTGCTGGACGCGCGGCGCGGGGTGACGATGTTCGAGAAGATGAACGTCCCCGTCCTGGGGATCGTCGAGAACATGTCCTATTTCTGCTGCCCGAACTGCGGCCACCGGACCGAACTGTTCGGCCACGGCGGCGCCCGGGCCGAAGCCCAGGCGATGGGCGTGCCCTTCCTGGGCGAAATCCCGCTGCTGGCCGACATCCGCGCCAGCGCCGACAGCGGCGCGCCCATCGTCGTCAGCGCCCCCGACAGCCCCGGCGGCCAGGCCTACCGCGCCCTGGCCCACACCATCGCCGCCACCGTGCGCCGCCTGACGAAATAGGCCCTAGAAATCCGGCGTGGTGGGGGCCAGCTTCCCCCCCACGCGCAGCGGCGCCATCCGGCGGGCCAGCCCGGTCGCGTCGTCGGTTTCCACCATCATGCCGGCCAGGCTGGCCTCGCCCTCGGCCGGCTGAAGGCGCTCGCCGGGCATGCGGCGCAGGAACCGCGCGATCGCGGCCTCCTTGCCCATGCCGATCACGCTGTCATAGTCGCCGCACATCCCCGCGTCGGTCTGGAAGGCGGTGCCGCCCGACAGGATGCGGTGATCGGCGGTGGGTGTATGGGTGTGGGTGCCGATGACCAGCGAGACCCGCCCGTCCAGCACATGGCCCATCGCCCATTTCTCGCTCGACGCCTCGGCGTGGATATCCACCACGGCGGCCTGCACCGTCACCCCCAGCCGATGGCGCGACAGGATGTCGGCCACCGCGCGGAACGGATCGTCCAGCGCCTCCATGAACTGGCGGCCCATGACGTTGACCACCAGCGCGCGCCGCCCGTCCACCAGCGTCACCACCACGCTGCCCTGGCCCGGCGTGCCGGGGGGGTAGTTGGCCGGCCGGATGATCCGGGGTTCCTGGTCGATATGGCCGATCAGGTCCTTGCGGTCCCAGCTATGGTTGCCCAGGGTGATGACGTCGGCCCCGGCCTCCAGCAGGTCGCGGGCGATGGACGGCGACAGGCCGAAGCCGTGGCTGGCGTTCTCGCCGTTCACCACCACCAGGTCGAGGCGCAGCGTACGGCGCAGTTCGGGCAGATGCGCGATGACGGCATCGCGCCCCGTGCGCCCCACGATGTCGCCCAGAAACAGAATCCGCAAAAACCCGGCCTTTCCTTATCCTGATGCCCGCGTGGGCATCAGGCGCCGCAGCGGATCGTTTCCCGCTCGGTCACCACGACCGGCAGCGGGATGTCATGGCGCCCCGTCGGCACCTCGGGCACTTCCTGCGCCGCCAGCCCGTACCCCATCGCCGGCACCGGCGCCAGGCCGGCCAGCGTGCGGTCGTAATACCCGCCCCCGTATCCCAGCCGGAACCCCCGCCTGTCAAAGGCCAGCAGGGGCACGAACACGAAATCGGGCCGGCCGGCCGGCCCGTCGGGATGGGCGGTGCCGAACCGGCCCGGCACCATCCGGGCGCCGGGCCGCCACAGGCGGAAGCGCAGGGCCTGCCCGCGCGGCGGCGTCTCCGGCAGCAGGACGCGATAGCCGTCGTCATGCAGGTGCGCGCACAGCGCCCGCAGGTCGATCTCGCCGGGCAGCGGCCAGACGGCGGCGACGGCCGCCCCGGCCGGCACGGCGTCGCGCACGCAGCCCAGCATCCGCCGGCACAGCGCCTCGCGCGCATGCGCCGCCGCCGGCGGGGCGCGGCCGGCCATCAGCCGCCGGCGCAGGTCGGCCTTGGCCGCCGCCAGAACGGGGGGATCGGAATCAGGGGAGGAAACGTGCGGAGCCACCATGACCGTTGGTCTTTCAGCCCTCCCGGACCTGCAAGTGCAGGTGGGCGCCAGGTAACATGACCAGGATCACGTCAGAGCCAGCTCCCTAAGGAAGTGCTTATCGGCCCAGGGGTTGAGTTGCCTGACAAGTCCGGCAGCCCCGCCCCTGTAATCTAGTCACGTTCCAGCGCCGTCGCAATGCTTTCGGCACGTTCGACCAGAAGCGCAAGCTGTTCGCGGCGGCGGTCGTTCTCGACGCGGACCTGACGGGCCTCCGTCAGTTGCCGCGACGTGTCTTCGGGCATCTTCTCGGCCGACAGGTCATGGATCTCGTCCGCCATCAGCAGGGCGGCCAGCGCCAGGATGCGGGACTCGCCGCTCTGCCCGCCGATGGCGCGGATGCGCTCGATCCGGCGCTCGACCTCCTGCGCCATGGCCTGCAGATGGCGCTCCTGCCCGTCCTTGCAGCCGACGACGTAGGAATAGCCGTTGATGCGAACCGTCACCTGCGCCATGCGTCACCGCTCCTCGTCATGCGGAAGAACATCGTCGCCGATCACGTCGCGGATCCGGGCGATCAGGATGTCGATGTTGGCCGCCAGGGCCTGCAGGTCAACCGCCTGCCCCTCGGCTGCCACCCCGGCCCCGGGGCCGGGCCTCCGGCGATCCAGCGCGAAGGCAATGCGGTTCAGCGCCTGTTCCAGCCGATCGGCGGGCTCGACGGCCCCCTCAGATTGCGCCACGTACGTGCTTCCCGCCCATCATGATCCTCTTGAAGAAATCGCGCGCGCGCGGTTCAACGTCAAGCGATGATCCACGCGATATCCGCGCCGCGCGCCGTGACCGTCGGTTCCGCGCTCCAGCTCCGCGCCGTGCTGGACGCCCTGGCCGGGGGAAACGCGCGGGGCTGGGTGCTGCTGTCGCCGCCCGACGCCGGCTGCGCCATGGGGCCGGCCTGGTGGCGGGCGCTGGTCGCGGACACCGGGGCGCACCTGCGGGCCGACCTGCCCGCCTTCCTCGACTGCGGGCCGGCGGCGGGCCGCGCGGCCGAGGCCCTGCGCCTGGGGCTGCGCCACATCGTGCTGTCTCCCGCCTGTCCCCAACTGGCGACGGTGCGCCTGCTGGCCGACACGCTGGGCGCCACCTGCCTGATCGGCCGGCCGGACAGCCTGACGCTGGACCCCTTCCCGCCGCCCGACCGGCTGCGGGACCTGCTGGGCGTCGCCCCGCCCGACCCTGCCCCGGCGAATGCACCTGTCGCATCGCCGCGTCCCGCCCTATGATGGGCGCACGATGACCGACTGCCAGCTCTACCTCGTCACCCCGCCCGCCTTCGACCCGGCCACGCTCGCGCCCGAACTGGCCCGCGCGCTGGACGCCGGCCCCGTCGCCGCCGTCCAGCTTCGGCTGAAGGACGCGTCGGACGACGCCATCCGGCGCGCCATTGACATCCTGCGCCCGGTGGCGCAGGGCCGCGACGTCGCCTTCCTCCTGAACGACCGCCCCGACCTGGCGCGCAACAGCGGATGCGATGGCGCGCATGTCGGCATGGACGACATGGCCGCCGCCCAGGCCCGCGCCCTGCTGGGCGACGACCTGCAACTGGGGGTGTCGTGCTACGACAGCCGCGACATGGCGATGCGCGCGGGCGAGGCCGGGGCCGATTATGTCGCCTTCGGGGCGTTCTTCCCGTCCGCCTCGAAGGACACCGACGTGCGGGCCGATATCGACCTGCTGAGCTGGTGGACGACGATGATGGAACTGCCGGTGGTCGCCATCGGCGGCATCACCGCCAACAACTGCGCCCCGCTGGTCCGGGCGGGCGCGGATTTCCTGGCGGTGATCGGCGCCGTCTGGTCGCATCCCGAAGGCCCGGCGGCCGGCGTGCGCGCCATGAACGCCGCCATCGCGGCCGGCTGATCGGGCGCAGCCCTCCAGACGTCATGAAGGCGGCGACAGGACCGATTGCGTCAGGTACAGCACGCCGTTGGATTGCGGCACGCCCCTCACCCACAGCCGGTTGACCTGCCCCCCGCCGTTCCCCAGCAGCACCTGCCCGGTCCCGGCCTCGGCCCAGACCAGCAGGACCGCGCCATCGACCGTCCGCAGCCCCACCCGGTGGCCCGGCGCCGCCGCGATCATGGCGCGCAGCACCGGCTCGGGGTACGCGCCCCGCACCAGGGTATAGCCCAGCGTCCGGCGCAGGGTGTCCACCGGCAGGGCCGGCACGCCGCCCGACCGGCCCGGCGCCAGGTCCTCCATCGGGTCGTTGGGCACGGCGAAGACGGTGAACGGCCCCGCCTCCCGCAGCAGCGGCAGCAGGCCGGCGCGGTCCAGGCCCCGGACGTAATCGGCCAGCTCCACGCTGCCACGCAGATTCTCGTCCAGCGGGCGGTCGCGATAGACCGGGGTGTCCGGCGCGCCATAGGCCACGATGCTGTCGGGAAGGCCGTAGGCCCGTGCCGGGGCGTAGGTCCGTTCCACCGAAACCGTGGGAATGGCCGCCGCCTCGGTGCTGCCGCGCACCAGCAACGGGTCCTGGACCCGATTGCCGCCGCAGCCTCCCAAACCCATCAGCAGCGGCCCCGCCAGGATCAGGCCGAAAACCCGACCCCTTCCCCGCGCCCCGCCAGCCCTACCCGTTCGCCCGGCGCCGCAGCCGCCCATGCCCGTCTCCCCTTATGGCGGGCGGCCGTCGTCGCCGGCGCCCCGGTGTCAGCAGCCGTCGCCGCGCATCGTCCAGCCCGACACCTTGCTGGCGACGACCTCGAAGGTCGTCTGGCAGGTGCTGGTGTAATAGCTGGGCGGGAACCCGCCGCCCCAGCCCCAGCCGGGGCCACCCCAGCCACCCCAGCCGGGGCCGCCCCAGCCGGCGCCACCCCAGCCGCCGCCCCAGCCCCAGCCCCAGCCGACGCTGCCGGGCGAATAGCTGGTCTGGCTGTCGATATAAGCGAGGAAGACATGGCCCTGCGCCTCGTAGGCGCGGGTCGGCACGCCGAACGTGCGGATCACGTCCACCTCGTCACGTCCGACCATCGAGTTGAGCAGTTGCCTCTGCTGAGGCGACGGAACCTCGCACGCCGTCAGGGCGAGCAAGGCGGCCAATGGCAAGATCGACGCGTATTTCATGACTGCGATACCGACATACGAGAAAGAGATTGAAAACCGATTAATCTGAACATACTCCGCCTTGAGTAAGCCCAAGCGGGAACATTACAAAAAATTCACCCCATCCATAAGACGTCACCTATCCGTAACGTACCTGCGGCCAGCATGACCAGACGGTCGAAGCCCAGCGCGATGCCCGCGCAGGCCGGCAGGTCGTCCAGCGCCGCCAGCAGCGCCTCGTCCATCGGCCATGTCCGATCGGGGTCGTCGCCATACAGTTCGGCGCGCCGGGCGCGGTCGGCCACGAACCGCCGCCGCTGCTCCAGCGGGTCGGTCAGTTCCTCGAACGCGTTCGCCAGCTCCATGCCCCCGGCATAGAGTTCGAACCGCAGGGCCACGCGCGGATCGGACGGATCGCGCCGCGCCAGGGCCGCCTGGCTGGCGGGCCAGTGGGTCAAAAAGGTCGGCCGGTCGCGGGCGATCGCGGGTTCCACGCGCTCCATCAGCAGGCGGAAGAACAGGTCTTCCCAACTCTCGCCCTCGCGCAGCGCGCAGCCGGCGGCGCGGGCCAGGGCCCCGGCGTCGCCTTCGGTGGGCAGCAGGTCCAGGCCGGCGTGGCGGGCGAACGCCTCGGCCATCGTCAGGCGCGCGAACGGTTCGCCGATCCGGATGTCCTGCCCCGCGCGGCGCAGGGCCGGCGGCAGCACGGCCCGCAGCAGCGCCTCGGTCTCGTCCATCAGCGCGGCCAGGTCGGCGCCGGGACGGTACCATTCCAGCATGGTGAATTCCGGGGCATGCAGATTGCTACCCTCGGCATTGCGCCAGACGCGGGCCAGCTGGAACACCGGCAGGCCGGTCGCCGCGACGATGCGCTTCATCGCGAATTCGGGGCTGGTCTGCAGGAACAGGGGCTGGCGCGTCCCGTCGGGATGCTCGCGCTCGGTCCGGAAGACCTGCAGATGCACCTCCTCGCCCGGCGTCGGCACGGCGCAGGGGGTCTCGACCTCCAGATAGCCGCGCGCGTCGAAGAACGCCCGCACCCCCCGCGCCACCAGCGCCCGCCGCCGCAGCAGCGCCAGGCGCTCGGCGATCCGGTCGGGATCGCGGGGGCGGTGGGGCCGGCCAGGGGTGATCCCGTCGGTCATGCGCGACTCCTGTTGCAGGACGAAAACCGGCAGAGTAGAGCCAGCCGATGACACGATCGGTCAACCTTCCCGACAGCATGTCCACCCCGGCGCGGCGGACGCTGCGCCGCGTCCCCGACCTGCTCGACGCCGGGCTTGTCCCGCCCGAGGCCGCCCCGGTGCTGGAAGACGTGGCCCGGCGCTACGCCACCGCCATCCCGCCGGCCTTTTACGACCTGATCCAGGCCCCAGACGACCCGATCGGCCGGCAGGTCATCCCCGACGCGGCCGAACTGCTGACCGCCCCGCACGAACGCGCCGACCCGATCGGCGACGACGCGCTGTCGCCCGTGCCGGGCATCGTGCATCGCTATGCCGACCGCGCCTTGCTCAAGCCCCTGCTGGTCTGCCCGCTGTACTGCCGCTTCTGCTTCCGGCGCGAACATGTCGGCCCCGACGGCGGGGTGCTGGACGACGACGCCCTGGCCCGCGCGCTGGACTGGCTGCGCGCCCACCCCGCCATCCGCGAGGTCATCCTGACCGGCGGCGACCCGCTGATGCTGTCGCCCCGGCGGCTGGGCGCCATCGTGCGGGCGCTGGGCGACATGGCCCATGTCACCACCATCCGCGTGCACAGCCGCGTGCCCGTCGCCGACCCCGGCCGGATCACCGGCGAACTGGCCGACGCGCTGGAAACCGACCGGGCGATGTGGCTGGTCGTCCACGCCAACCACGCGCGCGAATTCACGCCCGCCGCCCGCGCCGCCCTGCGCCGCATCCAGGCCCGGGCCATCCCGGTGCTGGGCCAGTCCGTCCTGCTGCGCGGCGTCAACGACAGCACTGCGGCGCTGGAAGGCCTGTTCCGCGCCATGGTCGAGGCCCGGATCAAGCCCTACTACCTGCACCAGCTCGACCCCGCGCCCGGCACCGCGCATTTCCATGTCCCCATCGCCGAGGGCCGGCGCCTGCTGGCGGGCCTGCGCGGCCGCGTCACCGGGCTGGCATGGCCCACCTACACGCTGGACATCCCCGGCGGCCACGGCAAGGTGCCCCTCGGCCCGGACTATCTGGAACCCGCCGCCGACGGCCTGGCGGTCCGCGATCCGGCGGGGGGGCTGCACAAACTCGACGCGGAATCCGCCCCCAACCTTGCCCTCGGCGCGCGAGAGGGCTAGAAGCCCGCCTTTCATCCCACACGTCAGACAGGGCCCCCCATGAAACAGCAGGCGAACCTGATCCGTGCCGGACAGGTCATCGAGCACGACGGCCGTCGCTGGACAGTCCTGAAGCAGCAGATCATCACCCCGGGCAAAGGCGGCGCCTTCATCCAGGTGGAGATGCGCGACCTGAAGACCGGCAACAAGACGAACGAACGGTGGCGCACCGCCGACACCGTCGAGCGCCTGCTGACCGAGGAACGGGAATATACCTATTCCTACATGGACGGCGACAACATCGTCCTGATGGACCCCGAGACGTTCGAGCAGACGCTGCTGCCGCTGGAACTGCTGGGCGACCAGGCCCCCTTCCTTCAGGACAACATGACGCTGGTCATCAACCTGGTCGAAGGCGACCCGGTCGGCGTGCAGCTTCCCGCCCAGGTCACGCTGGAAGTGGTCGAGGCCGATCCGGTCGTGAAGGGCCAGACGGCCAGCTCGTCCTACAAGCCGGCCAAGCTGTCCAACGGCGTCAAGACCATGGTGCCCCCGTTCATCGAGGCGGGCGAGCGCATCGTGGTCCGCACCGAGGATTCCACCTACGTGGAACGCGCCAAGGGCTGAGACCGCGCGCGGCAGGCGGCGGGATCGTTCCAACCGCCCGCCCGATGCTTTAGACCTTTCCATGCGGCGCGGCGGGAGCACCCGTCCGCGCCGCCGATTTCTCCGCCCCCTTCCTCACCGACGAACCAGACAGGACCGACCGACGTGGCCATGCGACTCTCTCCCCACATGACGGTGATGCAGAACGCGGCCCACAAGGCCGCGCGTCGCCTGCTGCGCGATTTCAGCGAGGTCGAGCAGCTTCAGGTCAGCATCAAGGGGCCGGGCGATTTCGTGTCGCAGGCGGACCTGCGGGCCGAGGCGGCGATCCGCGAGGAACTGCTCCGCGCCCGCCCCGGTTATGCCTTCCTGATGGAGGAAAGCGGCGAGTCGGGCAGCGACAACTGGACCTGGCGCTGGATCGTCGACCCGCTGGACGGCACCACCAACTTCCTGCACGGCATCCCCCACTGGGCCATTTCCATCGGCCTGCAACGCCGCCTGCCCGACGGCACCGTCGAAATGGTGGCCGGCCTGGTCTACAACCCCGCCGCCAACGAGATGTTCTGGGCCGAGAAGGGCGTGGGCGCCTTCCTCAACGAACGCCGCATCCGCGTGTCCGCCCGGCGCGACATGCTCGAAGCCCTGTTCGCCACCGGCATTCCCTTCGCCAAGGTCCCGGCGCAGCGCCGCCTGCCCTTCGCGCGGACCCTGGGGACGCTGATGCCGCAGGTCGCGGGCATCCGCCGCTTCGGCGCGGCGGCGCTCGACCTGGCCTGGGTGGCCGCCGGGCGCTACGAAGGGTTCTGGGAACTGGGGCTGAAGCCCTGGGACTGCGCGGCGGGCCTGCTGCTGGTGCGCGAGGCCGGCGGCTACGCCACCGACCCCGACGGCGCGGACCTCGACGACCTGGGCGACGTGGTCAATGTCGTGGCCGGCAACAGCCACCTGCACGCCCCGCTGCGCGAACTGGTCGCCGACAGCCTCGCCCGCTGAGAGGGCGGCCTGACCCGACATCGGGCGGATATTTTAAGGGTTTCCCCCCGCGTTCGGGTCTTCGACCCGGAGGCGATCTGCTCTAGGCTGCCCCGGTCATGCCCGATCCCTTCCCTTCCGCACGCCCCCGCGCCGCGCGCCTCGTCCCGGCCTGCCTGCTGGTCGCCCTGACCGGAACACTGGCCGGGGCGCTGGCCGGACATCCGGCCCTGGCGCAGGTCGTCACCAACGAGAGCGCCCTGTCCGGCCTGGGGCCGGCCCCGGCCGCCCATACGGCGCATCCGGCCCCGGCGCACCCCAGGACCGGCCCCGCACCGCACGGACCGCACGCCGCGCGCCCCTCCAGCGGCACGCCGGCCCCGGCCGTGGCGAAGACCACGGCCGCGCATCCGCCGCCCACGCCCACCATCCCGGCCGCCCCGCCGCCGCCGCCGATCATCCGGCCGCCCGAGATCAGCGTCCCCCTGCACCCGTCGCCGCCGCCGCCCGAAACGCCGGTCGTCCCCACCGCCCAGGGCACGGTGCGGGACCTGCGCGGCGGCACGCGCCTGACCTTCGCCCCCGGCAGCGCCGACATGAACGCGGCGATGATCGACCGGGTGAAAACCTTCGCCGCCGCCCTGCTGGCCGCGCCCGAGGCGCGGGGGCAGGTCGACGCCTACGCCTCGGGCACCCCCGATGACGCCTCGACGCCACGCCGGGTCTCGCTGTCGCGCGGGCTGGCCATCCGCTCGATCCTGATCCACGCCGGCGTCGCCTCGACCCGCATCTACGTCCGCGCCATCGGCCTGTCGGGGCCGCCGCCGGACGATGCGGCGCCGGATCATGTTGACGTGACCCTCTCGAATGTGATCGCCTCTGCCCCTCCCGCCCCTACGGAGCTCCGGCCCAACCCGTGACCCACCCCACGACCTACATCCTGCGTATCGCCCTGTTCATGGCCGCCGTGCTGCTGGTGGCCGCCACGCTGTGGCGCACGCTGTATTCCGCCTTCTTCAACAACCCGGTCCTCGACGGGCTGATCCTCGGCATCCTGGCGTTCGGGATCGCCTGGAACGTCCGGATGGTCCTGCGCCTGATCCCCGAGGTCCGGTGGGTCGAGACGCTGCGCCAGCCCCGCGCCGGCCTGGCCCAGCCCACCCCGCCGAAGCTGCTGGCGCCCATGGCCTCGATGCTGGCCACGCGCAACCGCACCGACCGGCTGGTGCTGTCCACCCCGGCGATGCAGTCCATGCTGGACAGCCTGTCGTCGCGCCTGGACGAAGGGCGCGAACTGTCCCGCTACATGACCGGGCTGCTGATCTTCCTGGGCCTGCTGGGCACGTTCTACGGCCTGCTGCTGACCGTGGGGTCGATCGCCGACGTGATCGGCGGCCTGTCCGTCGGCGCGGCCGACCTCAACGTCATGTTCGACCAGCTCAAGACCGGCCTGGCGCAGCCGCTGCACGGCATGGGCACCGCCTTCTCGGGCTCGATGTTCGGCCTGGCCGGGGCGCTGGTGCTGGGCTTCCTGGACCTGACGGCCGGCCAGGCGCAGAACCGCTTCTTCAACGAGCTTGAGGAATGGCTGGCCGGCCTGACCCGCATTTCGCCCGCCCTGGCCAACGCCGACGGCAGCGAGGCCGGCGTGCCGGCCTACGTCCAGGCCCTGCTGGAGCAGACCGCCGAGAACCTGGAAAAGCTGCAGAACCTCATCGCCCGCGGCGAGGACGGCCGCATCCAGCAGCAGGCCCTGCTGGGCAGCCTGAACGAGCGGATCGGCACGATGACCGACACGATGCGCGCCAGCCATGCCCTGATGCAGCGCATGGCCGACGACTCCGCCCAGGGCCACCTGCGCGGCATCGAGATGCTGCTGACCCGCATGCTGTCGGACATGGAACAGGGCCGCAACCAGGTCTCGACCGACATCCGCAACGACCTGCGGCTGCTGGCGCGGACCGTGGCCGCGGCCGCCCCCGCCGGGGCGCGCGCGCCCTGACGGCAGCGCCCCCACCGCCCCGCCGCCGCAGGGGCTTCCGACGACTGTTTTGACGATCATCCTCGTCCGGCGGGGCCCCCAGCCCCGCCGGATGACGATTTAACGGACGGGACCGACACCCATGGCACGCCGCCGCCGCCAGACCCATGCCGGGCTCGATGCCTGGCCGGGATATGTGGACGCCCTGTCCACCCTGCTGATGGTCATCATCTTCGTGCTGCTGGTTTTCGTGCTGGGGCAGGCCTTCCTGTCCGTGGCCCTGAACAAGCGGCAGCGCGCGATGGAACAGCTCGCCCAGCAGGTCGCCCATCTGAACGACATGCTGTCGCTGGAACGCGGCCACGCCCACGCGCTGGAACTCTCGGTCGCCTCGCTGCGCGCCGCGCACGAAAAGGACGAGGCGATGGAGACATCGCTGACCGCCCAGGTGGCGCAGAGCACGTCGGAACGCGACAACCAGGCCCGGCTGGCCCAGGCCAGCCAGCAGCAGGTCGCCGACCTGGGGTCGCAGCTCGAACAGATCCGCCAGCAGCTTTCGACCGCGATGGCGGCGCTGGAGATCTCGCAGACCGAAATCCAGGACCGGCAGCGCAGGATCGACGACCTGGGCCTGAAGCTGAACGTGGCGCTGGCCGACAAGGTCGAGCAGCTTCAACGCTACCGTTCGGAATTCTTCGGCCGCCTGCGCGATATTTTGAAGAACCAGGAGGGCGTGCAGGTCGTCGGCGACCGCTTCGTGTTCCAAAGCGAAGTCCTGTTCCCGCCCGGCAGCGCCGAACTGTCGCCCAAGGGCGTGGCCGAGATCCGCACCCTGGCCCGCACCTTCCACCAGGTCTCGGCGCAGATCCCGGCGTCGATTCCCTGGATCATGCGCGTGGACGGCCACGCCGACCGCCAGCCGATCCACAGCGCCTTCGCCAGCAACTGGGAACTGTCGTCCGCCCGCGCCATCACCGTGGTCAAGCTGCTGATCGCCGAAGGCATCAGCCCGCATCATCTGGCCGCCACCGGCTTCGCCGACTTCCAGCCGCTGGACGGCGGCAACAGCCAGAGCGCCTTCGCCCGCAACCGCCGGATCGAATTCCGCCTGACCGACCGGTAGCCACGCCTCAGGGCGCTGCCCTGAAGCCCGCCAAAGGGCATCGCCCTCTGGAAACCCCAGACTTCATGCAACGAACGGGATGCAAGGCCGCGGCCCTTGCCGCCCGTGCGCCGGGGCACCCGTTCCACCACCGCCACGAACATGACGTCCAAGAGCCTGTTTGAAAATGTGGGCCCTTGCGCGAGAGCGGAACGTAGTGAAGCGCCCGGCGTGTGTTTTCGAGCACCGAAGCGGAGCGGCCTTGTCGGCCGTGAGCATCGGAGCACAGAAAACCCGCGTCGGATCGCCGCCAGCCCGCATTTCCGATCAGGCTCCAAGAGCAATAGTATGGCATATGTAATGTATGCATATTCATGCTGCGTAATGAGCCATTGTCACGAAATCCCTTCTATGCCCCATATCCGATGCGAGCATAAACCGCTCATTTTCCCGAATTCACGGGAAAGACTCGCCTTGTATTTTTCGAGGCATCCGGCGATCTGCCTCGTTGAACGATCGACGAATAGATCTCGGATGACATATTGAGGGCTAAAGATGCGTCTCCGCACAATGTTACTTGCAACCACCCTGATGGCAGCGGCTCCGGCGATCGCGTCCGCCACGACGATCACCGGTCCGTATGTCGACATCGGCGGCGGTTACGACCTGACCCAGACCCAGACCTTCAAGGACAAATACCCCGCCGACCAGTACGGGCCGGCCCAGTCTTACGGCTATAAAGTCGGTCACAAGAATGGCTGGACCGGCTACGGCTCCTTCGGCTGGGGTTTCGGCAACGGCCTGCGCGCTGAAATCGAAGGCACCTACCTTCGCTCCAACCTGGGCGGCACCGCCGGTTTCGGGTCCAACGATCCCCTTCACGGCAAGGATTCGTCCTACGGTGGCTTCGTCAATGTGCTGTACGACTTCGACCTGAAGAAGCTGTTCAACATCGATGTCCCGGTCACCCCGTTCCTCGGGGCCGGCGCAGGCTACCTGTGGACGGAGGAACATGCTCACTATAGCAACGCCAGCTATGGTGGCTGGACGTCCTCCAATGGTTTCAGCGGCACGCGCGGCGGGTTTGCCTATCAGGCGATCGTCGGCGCCGCGTTCGATACGGGCGTCCCCGGCCTCCAGGTGACCGCCCAGTACCGCATGATCGGCCAGCCGGGGTCCTTCCGGAATGGTCAGTTCCCGTCGTATTACAACATCAGCGGCTATGGTCAGAGCTATTACTACCCTAACTCCGATACCAGCTCCGACCATCGCTTCAACCACCTGTTCATGATCGGTCTGCGCTACGCGTTCAACACCGCTCCGCCGCCCCCGCCGCCGGCCGCTCCGGTCGTGACGGCGCCGGCGCCGCTGCCGTCGCGCTCCTACCTCGTGTTCTTCGATTGGGATCAGTCCGCCCTGACCGCGCGGGCACGCCAGATCGTGGCCGAAGCCGCCCAGGCCTCCACCCACGTCCAGACGACCCGCATCGAAGTGAACGGCTACACCGACAACTCCGCCGCGCACCCCGGCCCGCGCGGCGAAAAGTACAATCTCGGCCTGTCCCTGCGTCGTGCCGAAAGCGTAAAGGCCGAACTGATCCATGACGGCGTCCCGGCCGCCGCCATCGACATCCATGGCTACGGCGAAACCCGCCCGCTGGTTCCGACCGGTCCGAACACCCGCGAGCCGCAGAACCGCCGCGTGGAAATCATTCTCCGCTAATCCGGCCTGCTCCGGGCACACGGAACGAAAAACAGGGAGGTGCCTTCGGGCGCCTCCCTTCTTTAACGGCTATCCGGCATATGAGGTTGATGTGTGAAACGTCGCCTTTATGTCGAGTGCCTTCATGATACCGAGAAGGCTGGACAGGCTTGGATTCCCCTTGTCGGATAAGGCTTTGTAGAGTGCCGGACGGGTAATTCCGGCTTTATTCGCAGTTTCTGCCATTCCCCGTGCCTTGGCAATAACGGCCAGTGCATGAGTCAGGGCAGGAATGTCACCATCTTCCCACGCCATGTTCAACAGTTCTTCTTGAACAACGGGGTCTTTCGCAGCCTCGGTGCTATCGAATGCTTCCAATTCTGAAATCTTCATTGGTCATCCTCCAACTCACACACGATCCTCTTGGCAGCCTTGATATCCCTGCCTTGGGTTCTCTTCGTTCCGCCGCCCAAGACCACGATCAGAACCACCCCCCGCTGAACGAAATAGAGCCGATAGCCCGGCCCGTAGTGTATCCGGCTTTCCGAAACACCCTCACCACAGGGCTTCACATCGCCAAATGAACCACCTTCCATTTGAACCAGACGAGCTTTGACCTTCGCAGCGGCTCGACTGTCCGTGAGATTGGCAAGCCAATCTCGGAATTGAAGTGTGGTTTTCACTTCCATGTGTAAACTATAGAAGACAATCGGCCCGTTGTCAATCTCAACCGCCGGATAGCCTTTTAAACCCGGATGTTCGCGATAGGCGCCGACAAGCCCGATCCGTGCTTTCGGCGGCTGGCATCGACCCCGGCAAGCCGCGCCTTCAGGCCGGCTTCAGGTGGGTTGCCCGAAGGCTTTCAGCCTCAGCCGTTCGCTCTGCCGCTGCCCGTCGGCGGCCATCGGGTTCAGCGCCAGGAGCTGCTGCCAGGCCTGGTAGGCGGCCTTCCAGTCGCCGCGCTGCTCCTCGACGTTCGATAAAATCTGCCAGGCGACCGCGTCGCCGCCGTCATGGTGCAGGGCCACGCCCAGGTCGGCCACCGCGCCGTCCAGGTCCCGCGCCGCAAGCCGCGCCTGCGCCCGGTCGCGCCACAGGATGCCGATGTCGGGTTGCAGCACCAGCGCGTCATCCAGGTCGGCCACGGCGTCCAGGGGCTTGCGGTCGGCCAGGTCGGCCTGCGCCCGGCGCAACAGCAGCCGCGTGGTGGGCGACAGGGGCTGCTGGCGCATCTGCTCGATCTGCGCTTCCAGTTCGGCGGCGGCGGCGCGCGAGGACGCATGCGCCAGCCGGGCGGTCAGGGTCGCGATGTCGGGCACCGCCGGGGGCGCGGCGGGCCGGGCCGGCGTGCCGGCCGGCGGCGGGGCCGGTGCCCCGAAGGCCGGAACGCCCAGGCCCAGCGACAGGGCCGCCGCCAGGGCGCACAAACACGAAAACCCGCATTTCCGTCCGAAAATCCGGACGGGAACGCGGGCACGTGCGTCATGCATGGAAGACCGTACGGCCAAAGCCGTCCGGACGATCAGCCCTGGCGGGCCTTCATCCGGGGGTTCTTCTTGTTGATGACATAGACCTTGCCGTGACGACGGACCACACGGCAGTCCTTGTCACGAACCTTGGCCGACTTCAGGCTGTTTCTGATCTTCATGATCCGACCCTCATCTGGCGGCAGGACACCGCAAAGACGGGCCGAATACCGGCCCCACGGGGCAGAGTCAACCGCACACGGCGCGAAGGGGGCGGTTTTAGTGGGATAAAGGCCCCGTTTTTCAGTCCGCTGGCGGCGCCACGATCGCCGGCGGGCGGATATGCGGGGCCAGCAGCCGGAAATCGGCGGCCCGGGGCGCGTGCGGACGCCAGGCCAGGCCGATGGTACGCCACGCCCGGCAGCCCGTCACCGGCCGGACCACCAGCGGCAGGTCGCGCAGGATTCCCGATTCGACCGCCAGGCGCGGCAGCAGCGCCAGCCCCAGCCCGTCCGCCACCATGTCCACCAGGGTATAGAGCGAGGTCACCACGAACTCCTCCTCGCCGTCGGCGGTGCTCCAGCCGCGTTCCTGCCGGCACAGCGCCAGCGTCTGGTCGCGCAGGCAATGCCCGTCTTCCAGCAAAATCATCCGCTCGGTGCCGATCTGCTCGACGGGGACGGCGTTCAGGGCCGCCAGCGGGTGGCGGGCCGGCAGCACCAGCATGAACTCATCCCGCCACAGCGGCAGCGTCTCGGTCCCCTCGCAGGGGCAGGGCATGGCCAGCAGCACCAGGTCCAGCCGGCCCAGCACCAGCTTGTCCATCACGTTGCCGGTCAAATCCTCGTTCACCGACAGCCGGATCTGGGGAAACTGCCGGCGCAGGCGCGCCACCAGGCCCGGCGCCACGAACGGGCCGATGGTGGGAATGACGCCGATCCGCAGCAGCCCCGTCATCGGCGCGCGCGACGCGTCGGCGACGTCCTGCACCGCCTGCAGCGACTCCAGCGCGTGGCGGGCGCGCGCCGCGACCTCGTCCCCGATCGGGGTGAAGACCACGCGCTTGCCGACCTTGCGGTCCAGAAGCTGGATGTCCAGTTGCCGTTCCAGCGCCAGGATCCCGGCCGAAAGGGTCGATTGCGTAACCGCGCAGGCCTGTGCGGCCCGGCCGAAATGGCGCAGGTCGGCCAGGGCGATCAGATAGCGAAGCTGCTGCGCGGATGGCAGGGGCGTCATCGATTCCTTCGATCATCCGGATATAAATTATTCATTGGCATGATATCGGCATCAGCGCCATAGAATATGCGCCGAGGCCGGAGCGCATCCGCGGCGCCGCGCCATGGACAACACATGCAAGGGAGCAAGCCGATGCTGACAGTCGGTGACACATTTCCGAGTTTCGACCTGACCTCCGTTCCCGGCGGCCCCGAGGGGCTGAAGGGCGATTTCGTCCAGATCACGGACAAGACCGACGCGGGCAAGTGGAAGCTCGTGTTCTTCTGGCCGAAGGACTTCACCTTCGTCTGCCCGACCGAGATCGTGGCGTTCGGCAAGCTGGCCGGCGAATTCAAGGATCGTGACACCGTCGTCTACGGCGTGTCGATCGACAGCGAGTTCGTGCACCTGAACTGGCGCCTGCACCACGACGACCTGAAGGGCCTGCAGATCCCGATGCTGGCCGACATCAAGCGCGAGCTGTCCGAGTCCTGCGGCGTGCTGTCGCCGTCGGCCGGCGTGGCCTTCCGCGCGACCTTCCTGGTCGACCCCGAGGGCATCATCCGCCATGTCAGCGTCAACGACCTGTCGGTGGGCCGCAATCCGCAGGAAATCCTGCGTATCCTCGACGCGCTGCAGAGCGACGAGCTGTGCCCGTGCAACTGGAAGCAGGGCGAAGCCTTCCTGAAGCCCTGATCGGGCGGGTCCGGCCCCGCCGGACCCTCTGTCACGAACCGCCGGCCGGCCGCCCCCCAGGCCCGCCGGCCGGCGGCCCCATTCCACAGCAGGTACACCCATCATGTCGATCGAATCGCTCAAGGAGCGCCTTCCGGATTATGCGAAGGACCTGAGGCTCAACCTGAGCTCCCTTGCGAACGATATCACCCTGTCGCCGCAGCAGCTTGCCGGCACGTTCGTCGCCAGCGCCATCGCATCGCGCAATGCCGACGTGACCCGCGCCATCGTGGCCGAATACGAGGCCGTCCTGTCGCCCGAGGCCCTGGCCGCCGCCAAGTCCGCCGCCGCGATCATGGGGATGAACAACATCTATTACCGCTTCGTGCACATGATCGGCGGCGACTACGCCCAGATGCCCGCCCGGCTCCGCATGAACGTCATCGGCCGCCCCGGGGTGGAAAAGCTGGATTTCGAGCTGTGGTCGCTGGCGGTATCCGCCGTCAACGGCTGCGGCATGTGCGTCGAAAGCCACGAGAAGGTGGTGCGCGAGGGCGGCCTGTCGACCGAGCAGGTCCAGACCGCCGTCCGGATCGCGGCCACCGTCCACGCCGTCGCCGCGACCCTCGAGGCCGCGTTCGCCCTGGGCGATTCCCCGGCGACCTGACCGCCCGACGCCGGAGCGCAAAAGGCCGTTCCGGCGTCCCGATCGCGGCTTTTGATCGGGCAATGCTTTTTTTTCGCGCGAACCCGGTTGCCAGAGCCGCCCACGTTTGTTAATTCGCCCTCCACGAACGGACGGGAGGTCTTCCTCCCCAAGCCGAAGCGGGTGTAGCTCAGTTGGTTAGAGCGCCGGCCTGTCACGCCGGAGGTCGCGGGTTCGAGCCCCGTCACTCGCGCCATCCCTTTCCCATCCCCACACATACCGATTCGCCGCCCGGCCACGCCGAACACATCGGCGCGCACGCGCGTCGGATCGCCGCCAGCGCGCAGTGTCGAACAGCCGGGCCTCAGAGCCCGACCGGAAATGTGGGCTGGCGAGCGAGAGCGGAACGCAGTGAAGCGCCCGGCGTGTGTTGCCGAGCACCGAAGCGGAGCGGCCTTTGGGCCGTGAGCATCGGAGCACAGGAAACGCGCGTCGGATCGCCGCCAGCGCGCAGTTCCGGTCGGGCTCTCAGGTGCCTGCTTTTTCCAGGCCCAGATAGGCCGGCAACACCACGTCGGGCGGGCCGTCCATGCGGATATGGCCCTGGTCCATCCACAGCACGCGCGTGCACCATGTCGCCAGGATATCGGGCTGGTGGGTCGAGATCACCAGGATCTCGGCCCCCGACACCAGCCCCTCCAGCCGCGCCCTGGCCCGGCCCATGAAGGCGGCGTCGCCCGCCATGAACCATTCATCCATCAGCAGGATCTGCGGCCGGGTGGCCGTCGCCAGCCCGAAGGCCAGCCGCACCTGCATGCCCGAACTGTAGGTGCGGATCGGCAGGTCGAGGAACGCCCCCAGCTCGGCGAACGCCTGCACGTCGCGTTCCACCTGCGCGATGGCGTCGGCCGCCATGCCGGTGAACAGGCAGCGCAGGCGGATGTTCTCCCGCCCCGTCAGCTCGCCGATCATGCCCAGGTTGGTGTCCAGCAATGCCCCGACCCGCCCCCGGATGGTCACCCGCCCCTCCACCGGTTCGTAGATCCCGGCCAGCGCGCGCAGCAGCGTGGTCTTGCCCGCGCCGTTCCGGCCGATCAGCCCCAGCCGCTCGCCCGGACGCAGCGAGAAGGACACGCCGTTGAGCGCGCGCACCACCACGCGGTCGCGCGCGTCATGCTCCAGCCGGCCCGAGATCGCGCGGCCCAGCCGCTTCTTCAGGCTGCGCGCATTGCCGTGATAGAGGGGAAAGGCGATCCGCAGGTCGCGAACGTCGATTCCAGCCATCGTCTCAGACCCAGTATGCCAGCCGCGACCGCAGGCGCGAGAACAGAAGAAGCGTGACGACCCACAGCACCACGCTGTAGCCCCCCGCCGCGATCCAGACGGACAGGCGCGGCACCTCGCCCATCACCGGCCCGCGCAGGATCTCGAACAGCGGGTAGAACGGGTTGAGCAGCATATACTGCCGCCCGGCGACGATCAGGCCCGGCTCCCACATGATCGGCGTGACGAAGAAGGCGATCTGCAGCAGGCTGCCGATGATGGGGGGGATATCGCGAAACCGCGTGCCCAGCACCCCCAGGGCCAGCGACAGCGCCAGGCTGTCGATCGCCCACAGCGCCAGGACCGGTATTTCCGCCAGCAGATGCGCGGGCATCAGGCGAAAGACCGCGAAGACGACGATGATGACCGCCAGGTTGTGCAGCAGCACCAGGACATTGCGTACCACCGAACGGATGGCGTGCACCGTGAAGGGCAGACGCGCCGCCTGGATCAGCCCGGCGGCGCGGGTGAAGACCTGGCACCCGTCGCTGGTGATGCCGCTGACATAACCCCACAGGACCAGCGAGATCGACAGGAACGGCAGGTAGTGACGCAGCTCCATGTGAAACAGCGCGCCGTAGACCGAGCCGATGGCCGCCACCATCACCGCCGTCGACACCGTCAGCCACAGCGGCCCCAGGATCGACCCGCGATAGCGCAGCTTGATGTCCAGCCAGCCCAGCGTACAGCCCAGCCGCCACATGCGGCACCCCCCGGCGACGTCCGCCAGCGCGCGCCACAGGTGGCGCAGCCCGGTTTCGGGCGTCAGGTCCAGCACGGGCTCGGCCGCCAGGGTCCCGTCGATGTCCGCCATGATCGCTCCTTCACGCGCCGCCCCGGCCGGCATCGGGCGGCGCGCGGCGGCGGCAGGCAAACCAGCCTCTTAGGCAAGGCGTCCGGATGGCGCAAGGCGGCCCCCCGGCGCGCGCCCCTTCCCGCCGCGCGCCGTCTGGCCGAACATGCATTTCCCTCGCAGCAACGGAGCGTCCGATGCCCGATATCTTCACCCCCTTCACCCTGAAGGGCCGCACCCTGCGTAATCGCATCGCGGTGTCGCCGATGTGCCAGTACGTCGCCACCGACGGCGTGCCGGGCGACTGGCACGCCGTGCATTACGCAGGCCTGGCGCGCGGCGGCGCGGGGCTGGTGACGATCGAGGCCACCGCCGTCTCGCCCGAGGGGCGGATCACGCCCGGTTGCGCCGGCCTGTGGAACGACGCGCAGGCCGACGCCTTCGCCGCCATCGCCCGGTCGATCGCGGACGCGGGGGCCGTGCCCGGCATCCAGATCGGCCATGCCGGGCGCAAGGCCAGCGCCAACCGCCCGTGGGAGGGAGACGACCATATCGCCCCGGACGATCCGCGCGGATGGCCGACGATCGCCCCCTCGGCCGTCGCCTTCGGCGCCAACCTGCCGAAGGTCCCGCACGCCATGACCCAGGACGACATCGTGCGGGTCCGCGCGGATTTCGTGGCCGCCGCCCGCCGCGCCCGCGACGCCGGGTTCGGCTGGCTGATGCTGCATTTCGCCCACGGCTACCTGGCGCAGAATTTCCTGTCGCCCCATTCCAACCATCGCGCCGATTCCTACGGCGGCAGCTTCGACAACCGCGCCCGCTTCCTGCTGGAAACGCTGGCGGCGGTGCGCGAGGTCTGGCCCGAGGACCGGCCGCTGAGCGCGCGGCTGGGCGTCATCGAATATGACGGACGCGACGACCAGACACTGGACGAGGCCATCGAACTGGTGCGCCGCTTCCGCACGGCCGGGCTGGATTTCATTGACGTCAGCATCGGCTTCTCGACCCCGGCCGCACATATTCCATGGGGGCCGGCCTTCCTGGCCCCCGTGGCGCGCCGCGTCCGCGCCGAAGGCGGCCTGCCGGCCAGCACCAGCTGGTATATCGACCGGCCCGACCAGGCCGACGCGCTGATCCGCGACGACGCGCTGGACCTGGTGACGCTGGGCCGGCCGCTGCTGGAAAACCCGCACTGGCCCTATGCGGCGGCCCGCACGCTGGGGCGGACGGACGCCGCCTGGACCCTGCCGGCCCCCTACGCGCACTGGCTGGCGCGCTATCGCCCCACCTGAAGGGCGTGCGCCGCCCTAGGCCGGTCCCTCATAGGTCAGGCGATAGATCGCCCCGGCCTCGTCGTCGCTCACCAGCACGCTGCCGTCGGCCAGCGGCTGCACGTCCGCCGGGCGGCCCCACGGGGTCTCGTCGTCCTGGAAGCCATCGACCAGCGGCGTATAGGACGCCACCGCCCCGTCCGGGCCGAACCGCACGGCCATGACCCGATAGCCCGACAGGCGGCTGCGGTTCCACGACCCGTGCTCGGCGATCAGCAGCCCGCCCTTGTAGGACGCGGGGAACCTGTCGCCCTCATAGAACCGCAACCCCAGGGCCGCGACATGCGCCCCCAGCTTCAGCACCGGCGGGGTGAAGTCCGAACAGGGATGCCCGCGCCCGAACACCGGGTCGGGCACATCCCCCTGATGGCAATAGGGATAGCCGAACGATTGCCCCACATGGTCCAGCCGGTTCAGCTCGTCGCCGGGCACGTCGTCGCCCAGCAGGTCGCGGCCGTTGTCGGTGAACCACAGCGCCCCGGTGCCGGGCTGCCAGGTGAACCCCACCGTGTTGCGGATGCCGAACGCCACGTCCTGCCGCCCGGTGCCGTCCGGGTTCATCCGCATCAGGCGGCCGAACTGATGTCCGATATCGCAGATGTTGCACGGCGCGCCGATCGGCACATACAGCTTGCCGTCGGGGCCGAAGGCGATGAATTTCCAGCCATGGTCCCCCACCCGCCAGGGCAGGTCGGCGACGATGGTCTGCGCCGCCGGCGGATTGTCCAGCCGGTCCTCGATGCCGCGCAGCACCACGATGCTGCGGGTGTTGGACACATACAGGTCGCCATCGCGGAACGCGACGCCCACCGGCATCGTCAGCCCCCGCGCCACCACCCGCACCCTGTCGGCCCGGCCGTCGCCGTCGCTGTCGGTCAGGGCATAGACCACGCCGGCCGTCATCGACCCCACGAAGACGGTGCCCCGCGCGCCCACTGCCATTTCCCGCGCCGAGGGCACCCGGTCGGTATAAAGCGCGATATGGAACCCCGGCGGCAGGCGCAGCCGGTCGATCGGCGGCGCGGCCCGCGCGGCGGTGGCCCCCGCCAGCAGCGCCAGCAAAAATCCCGCGCCCGCCCGGGTCCTGAATGACGGCATCCGCGACATCCGGGTCTATTCCATGGACTGGGTATTCATGGCCAGCGCCCGCGCCAGGGCCTCGGCCCCCGCCGAGACGTCGGCCCAGGTGGTGTCGAAATCCTTGACATGCCCGAAATAGGGGTCGGCGATCCCCTGCCCCTGCCGGCCGGGAACGTGATCCAGCAGCAGCGACAGCCGCGCCGTCGCGTCGGGCGGGCGGCGGGTCCGCAGATGCGTCAGGTTGGTGTGGTCCAGCGCCACGATATGGCTGAAGGTCCGGAAATCCTCGGCCGTCACCATCCGGGCGCGATATCCGGCGATGTCGATCCCGTGCCGCCGGGCGACCTCCTGCGCCCTGCGGTCGGGGGGCTCGCCGGCATGCCAGTCGCCGGTGCCCGCCGATTCGACGGCGACATCCAGCCCGTGCCGGGCGGCGGCGGCGCGGAAGGCCGCCTCGGCCAGGGGCGAGCGGCAGATATTGCCCATGCAGACGAACAGGATGGCGGGGCGGCCGGACATGACGATTTCTTTCCCTCCGGAACGACGCGGTACGGCAGCGATGATGGCGGGAGACGGACAGGTCTGTCGAGCCGTCGCAAATTCACAAGACCATGCCGCCCGCCGATTTGCCGTGTGGTGCCCGGCGGGCAGGATCGTTACGATCCGCTCCGATTTCCGATCGCTGCCTTGCGTGTCCCCGACAAACGCCGCCGGCCGCACCCTCGTTGCATGGAGATGACGCCCACGATGCCCGTCGTGATCGAAACCCGGACCGGCGCGGGCATCGCCGCGATCCTGCCCGACCTGGCGCGCCTGCGCGTCACGGTGTTTCGCGAATGGCCCTACCTCTACGACGGCGGCGACCCGGCGTACGAGGAACGCTATCTGGACGTCTATGTCCGCAGCCCGGCCGCCGCCATCGTCACCGCCGGCGACGGGGGGCGGATCGTCGGCGCGTCGTCCTGCCTGCCCCTGCGCGACGAGATGGCGTGCATCCGCGCGCCGTTCGCGGCACGGGGGCTCGATCTCGACCGCTTCTTCTATTTCGGCGAATCGGTCCTGCTGCCGGCCTGGCGGGGCCAGGGGCTGGGCGTGCGCTTCTTCGCCGAACGCGAACGCCATGCCCGCGCCGGCAGGGCGGACTTCGCGGTGTTCTGCGCCGTGCGCCGCCCCGACACCCACCCTGCCCGCCCGGCGGACGCGCCCTCGCTGCACGGGTTCTGGCGCCGCCGGGGCTTTCGCCCGCTGCCCGGCGTGTCCTGCGAACTGGACTGGCGCGAACCGGGCGATACGGCCGAACGCGCGCACACGCTGGATTTCTGGATCAAGCCCTTGCAGGACACACCGGTGCCACCCAGCCTGCTGCCCCCCGACCCGGAAGGATTCCCCTCATGACCCGCCCCCTGCGCCTGGGCGCGCTGGCCTGGCAGGTCGAGCGCATCGCCTCGCTCGACGCCTATGCCGCCCATCTCGACCGGCTGGTGGCCGAGGGCGCGGCCGGGGCCGACCTGCTGCTGATGCCCGAATACGCCTGCATGGAGGCCGCCGGCGCCCTGACGACGCAGCCCGACCCGACGGCGGAGTTGCAGGCGTTCTGCCGCCACAGCGACGACGTGCTGGCCATCATGCGCGACGCCGCCCGCCGCCACGGCGTCTGGCTGATGCCCGGCACCCTGCCCCGGCCCGAAGCCGGCCGCATCCGCAACCGCGCGCCGCTGATCGCGCCCGATGGGCGCATCGCCTTCCAGGACAAGCACGTCATGACCCGGTTCGAGACCGAATCCTGGGGCGTGCAGGCCGGCGATCCGCCCGGCGTCTTCGAAACCCCATGGGGGCGGATCGGGGCGGCGGTCTGCTACGATTCCGAATTTCCGGCCCTGACCCGCGCGCAGATCGAGGCCGGGGCCTGGCTGATCCTGGTGCCGACCTGCACCGACACCCCGCACGGCTTCAACCGCGTGCGGATCTCGGCCCGCGCGCGGGCGCTGGAAAACCAGTGCTTCGTCGCGGTGTCGCCCACCGTCGGCGCAGCGCCGTGGCTGGCGACGCTGGACGACAACCACGGCGCGGCCGGCATCTACGGCCCGATGGATCGCGGCTTCGCCGCCGACGGCATCGTGGCCGAAGGCCCGAACGATACGGGGGGCTGGGTCTTCGCCACCCTCGACCCCACGACGCTGGAGGCGGTGCGCCAGGACGGGGCGGTCCGCAACTGCCGCGACTGGCCTCGCCATGTGCCCCCCGCCGCCCTCCACGGCTTTTCCGCCTGATCCCCCTTTCCCCCCGACCCCACGAGGCCCCCATGTCGATTGACGCCACCCGCGCCCTGATCGAAACCTATTACGCCACCTTCAACGCCGGCGACCGCGACGCCTTCCTGGCCCTGCTGGACGACGAGGTGGCGCACGACATCAACCAGGGCGGGCGCGAGGTGGGGCGGGACCTGTTCCGCGCCTTCCTGGCCCGGATGGACCGCTGCTATCGCGAGACCATCACCGACGTGGTGGTGATGGTGAACGCCGACGGCACCCGCGCCGCCGCCGAATTCGTGGTGCACGGCACCTACCTGGCCACCGACGACGGCCTGCCCCCGGCATCGGGCCAGACCTACGTGCTGCCGGCGGGCGCATTCTTCACCGTCCGCAACGGCAAGGTCGCGCGGATCTCCAATTTCTACAATCTGCCGGACTGGACACGGCAGGTGACCGGCGACGCCTGATCGCGCAGGCAGGTCGGGCGCTGCCCGGACCCGGCAAGGGCCCCGGCCCTTGCATCCCGTTCGTTTCAAAGTCCTGATGCCGTTCCTGGACCAGAATATGTCGTCTGGGCATAAGTATGGATCCGACACGCTCCCTAGGCTCGATCCTGCCTCGCAACGAGGTGCCGGCTGCACGGGAACATGACATGATGCGTTTCAGACCCGCCGAAGCCGCCGGACGCCCCTGCCTGCGGGTGGGCGTGATCCTGGCGGAAAATTTCACGCTCTCGGCCTTTTCGCTGTTCATCGACCATCTGCGCCTGGCCGCCGACAAGAACGACAACAGCCGCCCCATCCTGTGCCGCTGGCAGATCATGAGCAGCCGGCCCGATCCGGTACGCTCCAGTTGCGGGGTCGCGGTGGCGCGCAATTCCGATTTCTGCGACCCGACCGAATTCGACTACATCGCCGTCGTCGGCGGCCTGCTGCACGGCCGGCGGCAGGTGGACGACGCCACCATCCGCTACCTGCGCCGGGCGGCGGACGCCGGCGTGTCGCTGATCGGCATCTGCACCGGCGTCTTCGTGCTGTGCCGCGCCGGCGTGATGGCCGACCGCTCGTCCTGCGTCAGCTGGTATCACCGCCAGGATTTCGCCGAGGAATTTCCCGACCATCACGTGGTCAGCGACCATATGTTCCTCGTCGATGGCGACCGCATCACCTGTTCGGGCGGCGGCGGGGCCGCCGACCTGGCGCTGCATCTGATCGAACGGCACCTGGGCCGGCCGGTGGCCAAGAAGGCCAGCCACGTGCTGCTGCTGGACCGCCCCGCCCGCAGCAGCCGCGCGCCGTTGCAGCCCCATCCCCCGGTCATCGACGAAATCAGCCACATCGCCGACCCGCGCGTCCGCCGCGCGGTGCTGGAGATGGAGCAGAACATGGCCGAACCCGTCCCCATCGCCGACCTCGCCGGCCGGCTGGGCATTTCATCGCGCCAGCTGGAACGGCTGTTTCATACGGTGCTGGGCGTCAAGCCCGCCAATTTCTACCGGCTGATCCGCCTGCGCTATGCCCGCGCGCTGCTGCAACAGGGCGAACTGTCGGTGACCGAGGTCGCGGTCGAGACCGGGTTTTCCGACTGCGCCCATTTCTCGCGCCAGTTCAAGTCGATGTTCGGCCACAGCCCCAGCGACCTGCGTACCAGCCGGGGCCGCCCGGCCGGAGGGGCCCCGATCCTGCTGCCCGAACGCCCCAGCGAACGCGCGGGCGTGCGCCTGTTCGAGGAACGCTGAACCATGTCCGCACCCGGCAGGCTGGTCCTGATCGTCACCTGCGTCAGCCAGACCGGCATCGTCGCGGCCTATTCCCGCTATCTGTTCGAAATCGGCGGCAACATCCTGGAAATCAACCAGCACAACGACCTGGCCAGCGGCCGCTTCTTCATGCGGATCGCCTTCAGCCTGCCCGACGGCGACCACGACCCCGCCCGCCATCACACGGCCCTGTCGGCGCTGGCCGGGCAGTTCGACGCCGACTGGTCCCTGCGCGACCAGGCGACGCGCCGCCGGGTGCTGATAATGGTCTCGCGCTTCGATCACTGCCTGGCCGACCTGCTCTACCGCTGGCGCATCGGCGAACTGGCGATGGAGCCGGTCGCCATCGTCTCGAACCACCCGCGCGCGGCCAATGCCTCGGTGGACACGGGCGACATCCCCTTCCACCACCTGCCGATCACCCCGGCCACCAAACCCGCGCAGGAAGCGCGCCTGTGGTCGCTGATCCAGGACACAGGGGCCGAACTGGTGGTGCTGGCGCGCTACATGCAGGTCCTGTCCGACGAGATGTCGGCACGCCTGGCCGGGCGCTGCATCAACATCCACCATTCCTTCCTGCCCAGCTTCAAGGGCGCACGCCCCTACCACCAGGCCCACACCCGCGGGGTGAAGCTGATCGGCGCCACGGCGCATTACGTCACCACCGACCTCGACGAAGGCCCCATCATCGAACAGGACGCCGAACGGATCAGCCATTCCGACACCGCCGAAGACCTGATCCGCAAAGGACGCGACGTCGAACGCCGCGTCCTGTCCCGCGCCGTCCATTACCACCTGGAAGACCGGGTCATCCGCAACGGCCTCAGGACCGTCGTCTTCCCCGACTGACATGCCTCAGGGCTTTACCAGCGATCATGCCGTCCAGTCCTCGGTCTTCAGCTGGGCAATCTTCCCGAAACCCGCGTCATTGGTGACGAGCGTGGCGTTATGGTCCAGGGCATGGGCGGCAATCAGAAGATCGAGGGCGCCCACCACCTTACCAGAGGCCTCCAGCGAGGCGCGCAGGCTGCCGTATGCATCGGCCGTCGATGAGTCCCACGGCTCGACAGCCACGCGCTGAAGAAACTCGCTCACGATCCGGTGGAGGCGGGTCGCCTGCGGGCGCCTGGCGATGCCGAAACGCAATTCGCCTTCCGTGATGACGGAGATGCACACGTTCGCCATGGGGGCATGAGACAGGCGCTCCAGGGCGCGGGGATGCCCCTTGAGAATGTGGCTGACGGTGTTCGTGTCGAGCATCCAGGACATTGCTAAGTCGGCGCTCATTTCGCCCCGTCGGCGAACGGATCGCGATAGTCCTGGTCCTGGGCGCGTTCGGAAGTGTCGAGGAAGTCATCCGGCACGCCGCCTTGCTTGATGGCAGCAAGCAGGCCGTCCCAGTTCTCCGGTCGGCGCGACAGGATGACATCTCCGGTAGCCTCGTCCCGGCGAATGAAGACTTCCGTGCCTTCGAAGCGGAAGGCGGCCGGCAGGCGAACCGCCTGGCTGCGGCCATTATTGAAGATCTTTGCGACCTGGGTCATCACGCCCTCTGCGATAGGTGACATGGTATATATCACTATGGCATACGGCATGGTATATATCAAGAGTCTCGTGTGCCGGTCGTATTGTTGCCAGGCATGCTTCGGCTCCTGTCCGGGTGGTTTTATCATGTCATGCGGGTCGATAATCTCAGCCTTATGAGCTTCCACCCATTGCCACCACTCGGAGATTTCAATTGCTGTGCGCGACCGGGCGATCGGTGGTCCAGGTGGCGCTCGCAAGGTAAAGACCACTTTTCCGATCATGGACAGCCGGATCGGTTTCCAAAGGCCGGTGGCCTTTGGCGGGTTTCAGGGCAGCGCCCTGAGGCAGGCCATGCCGAAAACCCCCGGCATGGCCCACATATTTTCCATTCGCCGCAAGGTCAATAATGGGCTTTCAGGATGAAGCCGAAATTCAGGGGTTGCGTGACGTAGGCCAGCATCGTTCCCGCACTGGCGCCATTTTGGAAAATGAGGCTTGTGCGCCGGACGTCCGTTGCGTTGTTGATGAAGCCGTCCAGTTCCCACCGGGTGTTCGTCGGGCGGAAACCGACATTCAGGTTCAGGATGCCGTAGCCCTGCACCCAGCCATAGGCCGAATTGTTCGCCGTGGTGTTGATGTCGGTACGGTAGGTGTAGCTTCCGCCCACGACGCCCTCGAACTTCGGCAGCCCGATCAGGCCCAGCGCGTGATGATATTGCACGGACGCCGCGATGGCCCAGCGGGGGTCGAAGGGCACCCGCGTTCCGGTCAGGCTATAGGCCTGGCCATGGGCGTTGACCTCGGGCGGGGCGCCCGCGTTATCGAACGAGGCATATTCCGCATCGTTGTAGGCAACCGAAAGCGACGTCGCCAGATTTGCCACCGGATGGTAATGGACGTCCAGCTCCGCACCGCGCACACGCACCTCCTTCGCATTGCCCAGGTACGAGACCAGCGTGCCGTTATACGGCGCCAACTGCGTGACCTGATAATTATGGTCGTTCGTCTGGTACAGCGCGCCACTCACCAGCAGGCGATCGTTCAGGAAATTGCTTTTCGCGCCGACCTCGAACGCGTCGTCGGTCTCCTTGCCCACATTGGGGGACGCGCCGGCGGGCAGGCTGACCAGGTTCAACCCGCCTGATTTCGCGCCGCGCGCGTAGCGGCCGTAGACCAGCAGATGGTCGTTGACATGATAGTTCAGGACGAACTGTCCCGTGACGAATCCATTGTCCTGATGCGCGCCATAGCTGCGGGTCTTGCCAAACCCGTTCCAGGCCGTCTGCGCGGCGCCCGGCGGCAGCAATGCGCTGTCATAGCCTGACGGCGGCGTCTGCCACTGGCTGAAACTTCCTGTCTTGGTCTCGTAAGTGTAGCGGATGCCGGTCACGACATCCAGGCGCGACGTGGCGTGCCAGGTGCTGTTGGCGAACAGGGCATAGGCGTTCGTCGTCGGCTGGGCGTACGAGCTGACACGATAGCCGGTCAGCGCATTCGCATAGGCAGGTCCGTATCCGTACCAGTCCGCGGCGGTCGTGCCCAGGACCGTCGTCGAGGGCACACCGACTTCCTGCCACATGTAGAAACCGCCGAGCGTGTAATCCGCGCGCCGGCCCCACGATCCGCTGGCGCGGATTTCCTGCGTGAACTGCCGTTCGTTCTGCTTGTTGTTGTTGAGCGCCCCCGCGTTGGTGCCCATCGCGTCGGTATCGTTATGCGGCCACCAGTTCAGGACGCGATAGGCCGTGATCGACGTCAGGTTCACCCCGCGATGGCGCCAGTTGACCTCGGCCGACAGGCCCATGTCTTCCTGGTTGGCGTCCGACAACGTGTCGGAATCCAGCCGGTAGGGCGCATTCGATGGCGCCAGGGGCGTGTACCCCACCAGGGCCGAGCGCGCATACAGGTTGTTCGCCACCACCGACCCGTCGGTGCGATGCGTGATGACATGATAGAGACCGCCGATGCAGCAGTTCTCCCGCCAGTGATTGTAATCGCCGATCAGGCGCACCGACAGGTCGTCGGTCGGGCGAAACAGAAGCTGCGCGCGCACCGTCCGGTTGGTCTGGCCGTTTATGTCGCCGTTGCCATGAATGTTCTGGACCCAGCCGCTGTTGCTCAGCCCCGTACCGCTGACACGCAGGGCCAGCTTGTCCTTGATGAGCGGCGTGTTCAGGCCGATGCGCCAGCGGGCATAGTCGAAATTCCCGACGCCGGCCTCGCCGTACACTTCGCGGGTGAATGTGGGGGCGGCGGTCGTCAGACTGATCGAACCGGCGGTGGTGCTGATGCCGCTTTCCGTGCCGGTGGGGCCGCGCATGACCGTAATGCCGTCCAGATCGGCGGTATCGACCAGCGCGGTCGCGGGGCGCGGGCGATACACGCCGTCCACATACACGCCCACACCGCCCTCCAGCCCGTCGGTCGGCGCGGTGCCGGCCGCGCCCAGGCCGCGAATATTGATGGTCAGGCCGTGAGGATTCGAAATATTCAGCTGAACCGTCGGCAACAGGCGCGCCGCCTGCGGCAACGACGTGATATGCTCGGCGGCCAGCAGCTTCGAATCAAGTCGCGTCGCCGCCTGCGGCACTTTCTGCAAATCGCGTGTCTCGCGATCGATCGACTGCGCGGCGCGATCCTGCTGCGTTCTGGTCACTTCCACCAGTTCGGCCTGCGCGGCGGCGGGCCGCCGGGTGACCTGGGCGACAGGTGCGGGGCGCTTGCCCGCCGCGACATGGCCCGGGGTTGCGCGATCGGCATTCGTTTGGGCGTACGCCCCATGTTCCGCGACTCCAAGTACTCCTGCAATGAAGATCGAGCCCAAATATAGTCTTTTCATTCCTGCACTCCACATGCGCTTCGGGCGGCAAAGAGTTCGCTCGGCCCCATCGCATTCGACGACCTGTCCAACGCGCATATGTCCATCACATGGCGTATAATTAACTTTTCACGGTACATATTAAATTTTGTCAACAGATTCGGATTATAAATGATTGATTTTTTAATTCACTAAATTATCAGTGTTTAATGATCGGCCCGTGTGACCGCGCGCAGGCTGCGTGAACCGTCGCACTCCCCGTCACACCGCACACGCAACGAACGGCTGCCAAGCATCTTTCGTGCCACCACCGCCCTCGACGTTCATTCCATTTCGATATCGGATTATTTTGTTCGATAAATACCATTCTGAAATCAAGTGCATAGAACGTTTTTTGAAGGTCAGACCAAATTCCGCAAGGCCTGCGCTATTTCACCTTAAATTACGGTTTAATAAGATTAATAGAAAATATGATCTAGTGTAATGGTGTGAAATTTCATATGACGATTTTCCATCGACTTTTGGAACCGGCAGGCCGAACGTTACATGTCCAGCATCACCCTTCAGAACGTCACCCAGACCTACACCCGGCGGGACGACGCGCAGGTTGTGCTGCGCGACGTCTCCCTGAGCGTGGAAACGGGTGAATTCCTGTGCGTGATCGGCCCCAGCGGATGCGGCAAATCGACCTTGCTGGAGCTGATGGCCGGGCTCGAGCGTCCTTCACGGGGGCAGGTGCTTGTCGACGGCCGCGTCATCGAAGGCCCGGGGCGCGGGCGTGGCGTCGTGTTCCAGCAATATGCGCTGATGCCGTGGCTGACCGCGCTGGGCAATGTGGAATTCGGCCTTGCCGCCGCGGGTTATTCCCGCCGGGTGCGCCGCCAACGCGCGCTTGAATTTCTGGACCTGGTCGGCCTTGCGGAATACGCGTCCCGCCACCCCGACGAATTGTCCGGCGGCATGAAGCAGCGGGTCGCCATTGCCCGCAGCCTGGCCATCAGTCCCGATATCCTGCTGATGGACGAACCCTTCGGCGCCCTGGACCCCGAAACGCGCGAGACCCTGCAGGACGAGTTATTGCGATTATGGCGCGCCACCGGACATACTGTCGTGTTCATTACACATGATATCGACGAAGCCCTGTACCTGGGCCGCCGCGTGATGGTCATGGCGCGCGGACCCGGCCGGGTCGCGGCGGTGATCGACGTTCCGTTCGCCGATCGTCCCGCCGGGGCCGACGTCCGCACCCTTCCGCGCTTCATCGAACTGCGCCAGCAGTTGCGCGGAATGCTGCACGACCGTGGTGGCGATGCCCATGGCCACCTCTGAAAGCGTCCGGACGATGGCGCGCCCTGCGGGCCGCATCGCCTCCCCCCGTGCCGCCCGCGGGGCGGCCTACCCGGCGGTCGTCGCCCTGAAATACGGCACGATGCCGGCCCTGCTGATCCTGATATGGGAAATCGCCCCCAGGCTGAACCTTGTCAGCCCGGTGTTCTTTCCGCCGTTCTCGGTCGTGGCGCACACCGCATGGTCGCTGCTGCTGTCGGGGGTGCTGCCGCGTCATGCCATGGCCAGCGTCGGACGCGCGGGTGCGGGCCTGATGCTGGCGACGGCGCTGGCCGTCCCCCTGGGTGTCGGCATCAGCGCCAGCCGGCTGCTGTCGGACATGCTGTCGCCGGTGCTCGAAGCCTTTCGCAACACGTCGCCGCTGGCCTTGCTTCCGGCTTTTACTCTTGTCCTGGGTATCGGCGAAGTTTCAAAAGTCACCATGGTCGTCTACGCCACCTTCTGGCCGATCCTTCTCAACACCATCGCGGGGGTGCGCGGTGTCGATCGGGTTCTGGTGAAGGCGGGGCGAGCCATGGGCCTGTCGCGCGTGCAGCTGGTGACGCGCATCGTGCTGCCCGCCGCGATGCCGACCATTTTCACCGGAATCCGCCTGGCGATGTCGGCCGCGTTCCTGGTCCTGATCGCGGCGGAAATGAACGGCGCCCGCGCGGGCCTGGGGTTTTTCGTCAACAGCGCCCAGGCCAATTTCCAGATTCCGGAAATGTACTCCGGAATCCTGGCATTATCGGCGGTCGGGCTGTTTTTCAACGGCGCCCTGGTCCTGCTCGGCCGGCGCATCGGCGTTCTTCGCAAGAGCGTCGCGCCGTGATCTCGCGTCGCGCCCTGTGCGGCGGGCTGGCCGCGCTGGCGTTACCCAGGCCCGCCCTGGCGGGGTCCGCACCCGAAATCACGCGCCTGCGCTACCAGGGCGGGGCGGGGCGCGTGATGTTTCCGGAACTGGCCGAGGATCTTGGCTACCTGGCGCCGATCCGGCTGGAATGGGTGGGCAACACCATCAGCGGTCCGCAGGACATCCAGGCCCTCGTCACCGACGATGTCGATATCGGCGGAGCCTTCAACGGGTCCATCCTGAAAATGATCGCCTATGGCGCGCCGGCCGTGGCCGTGATCGGCACCGGCGGGTCGGATGCGCTGTCGTCATCGAAACTCTGCGTCATGTCGAACCATCCGGTGCGGACGGCGGCGGACCTGCGCGGCCGTACGATCGGCCTCAACGCCCTTGGCGCCCAGTCGGAATTCAGCCTGAACCGCTACCTGCATAACGGCGGACAGGGCGATGTCGACACGGCCGGGATAACGCTGGTGCCGTTGCCGCCTGTGGCCCTTGAAGGCGCGTTGCGTATGGGGCGGATCGACGCGGCGATGTTTCCCGCCCCCTTGCAGGATATCGCCATGGCGCGCGGCGGGTTGCAGGAGGTGTTTTCGGAGTACGATCTGTTCGGCGACCTGATGATGAACGCCCTCGCCATGCGCCGGTCGTTCGTGGCGCAACACCCCGCGACCGCGCGGCTGTTCGTCGGCGCCATGGCCCGGGCCATCGAATGGGCGCGCGTCACCCCGCGCGCCACCGTCATCGCGCGTTTCAAATCCATCGTGCGCCGGCGCGGGCGGAACGAAAACCTCATGCCGCTGGACTACTGGAAGTCCACGTCGGTCGGGCAGCCCGGCGGGGTTCTGCAACCCACCGATTTTTCCATCTTCCGGGACTGGTTCGTGCGGAACGGCGAACCCCGACTGGCCGAGGTGAACCTCACCCAGATCTACTCCAACAGTTTCAATCCCTACGCGGCACGTACCCCCCTGCCCTCCGATCCCGAATAAAACGGCTATCCGGCATACGAGGTTGATGGATTCTTAATGCGCCGGATCAAGCGTCAGATTTGGTTGTTCGCTTTTATGCGAACAAGTAGGTTATAATATTCTTAGACGCTAAAGCAGGAGGAAATTATGGAATTGAATCCAAATATAAAAACGGCATGGGCAGTCCTTATCTTAGTATGGCAATGGAAATGGTTTTCTGTAATCATTGCGTTATTTTTTGGCATTTTGGGTGTTTTTTTGCTCGCGAAAAAATCACCAAACAATGTTTCCCACCTTTGGAAAGGAGAGTTTATTCGTTGGGCCATAGCGTCTTTTGTAGCGATCTCGCTTATAATAGGCATTTACGGCTTCTTGGCTTACGACCCACAGAAACAAAAAGAACCTGTAAAGGAAGAAGAAAACTTCAATTTCAACTAAATACGAAAATTGTTACGTTGGGTTAAATTGCAATTAAGATCGCCAAAAAATAAGGCTATCCGGCATTTGGGGTTGATAGATGACACGGTTACACTCGTCGAGCCCGATGTAATTCATTCATCGTGGAGGCAGAGAGTAGAGATAGTAGATATGAGTAGGAATTTAACTCAGGCTGAACTAACTACCGCAGCAGCACTGGGTCGGCAGTGGCCGCAGCATCTGCCAAAGCTCAAGCAACAGCGCAGGCATTAACAACCGCAGTTGTAAGCGCTGGCGGTGGTCCAATTGACTGCATGAAGCCCGCCTGGCAGCAAACGGGTTTCCAAAGGGCGCTGCCCTTTGGCGGGTTTCAGGGCAGCGCCCTGAGGCATGCCACCGTCAGGACCCTGCGGGCGGGGGCAGCACGCCCAGCGCCCGCAGATGGTCGATGATGGCCCGCGCGGCGTCCTGCGGCGCGGGGTCGACCAGCACCCGGCCGCCCGTCCCCTGCGCCGCCGCCGCGATCAGGCGCGGCCGGCGGCGATAGGCGCGCTCCTCCGCCGCCTCGGCCACGGGCGGCGGCCCGTCGAGGCCGCACGGCAGCGCGCGCAGACATGCCGCGCGGGCCTGCGCGAAGACGAAATCCGGCACGCACGCCGCGACGTCGTGCACGCCCACCACGCAGGGCAGGGCGACCCGCGCCGCACGCCGCGCGCCACGCGGGCGCGCCTGTTCCAGGTCCAGGTCCGGCGACGCCCCCGCCTGTTGCGCCCCCGCCCGCTGCGCCTGGGCGACGTCCGCCACCATCGGCCAGCCCAGCCGCTCCGCCACCGCATAGGGCAGCAGGCCGCTGTCCGCGCCGCCCGAGGCGCGCCGGCCCGCCAGCACCAGCTCCACCGGCCCCTCCGCGAACAGCGCCCCCGACAGGATGGCCCCCGCCAGCGCGGCGACCGGATCGGCCTCCCCCCCGTCCAGGCAGACGATGTCCGCCAGGCCGTAGCCGGCGTACTCCCGCAGCACCGGGGCGGGCGGGCCGGCATGCAGCCCGACCATCCGCGCGCCCAGCGCCCGCGCCAGGCCGATGGCGCGGATTTCGGTCCCCACCGGGGCCGGCCGGCCCGACACCGGGTCGATCCCCGCCGACAGAAGCACCACCGCCCGCATGGCCGTCGCCATCACCCGCCCTCCGCCGCCAGCGCATCGCGAATGGCCGGCATCACGCGCTGCGCGTCCGCGATGACCGACAGGCCGGCGCGCGCCACCATGGCGGCGTGCAGGTCGGTGTTGACGGCCACCACATGCTCCACCCGTCCCAGCCCCTGCAGATGCTGCGGCGCGCCCGCGATGCCGAAGGCCAGATAGCACACGGCGTCCAGCACGGTGCCCGACGCCCCCACCTGGGCCGCGCGCGGCATGGACCCGGCGTCACAGACCACGCGGCTGGCCCCCGGCGTGGCGTGCAGGCCGGCCACCACCGACCGGAACAGGGCGAAATCGGTCACGCCATTGCCCGCCGCCACCACGAACGGGGCCTCGGCCAGCGTCATCGTCGCCGGATCGGCCGCACGGGGCGCCGAGGCGCGAATGCGCCCCGCCATCGGCGGGGCCGGGGGCGGATCGACCGCCAGCGGCCGGGCCTCCCGCACCGCGCCCGCATAGGGCGCGACCCGGTCGGCCGCCAGCGTCAGCAGCGCCGGCGGGGCCGAAACCTGCTCGCACCGGCCGGCCCGGCACGGGCGGATGGCCTGCCGGGCCGTCAGGACCTCCACCCCCGTCATCAGTCCCCGCCCGGTGCGCGCGGCGACGCGGCGCGCCAGGTCCGCCCCGTCGTCGCTGTCGGGAAACAGCACATGCCGGGGCGACAGCGCGGCCAGCGCGGCGCAGACGATGGCCGCCCGAGCGTCCGGGTCGTCGGCGGCCAGATCCACCAGCGCCAGACGGTCGGCCCCCGCCGGCCCGGCATCCCCCAAGTCGGGCATACCCGCGCCGCCCAGCAGCACCACCGCACCGGACGCCGCGTCGGCCAGCACGCGCGCCGCCCCCAGCACCTGCCGGTCCAGCCGGTCCAGCCGCCCATCCGGCAGGTCGGGGACCGCCACCACCAGGCAGGCCGGATCGTCCACGCGCACCACCCGCACGGCCGGGGCCGGCGCGGCCGCGCGCGCCGCACCGATGCCCGCCCCGCCGCCACGCGCCAGACGCGGCCGGTCCCCGCCGGGCACCAGCAGCCGGGCGTGTTCGGCACGCGGATCGCGCCGAAGCCGGCCCGACGACCCGATACCCGCCCCGCCCGGCGGCTGCGCCAGGTCGAAGCGCGGCCGCGCGCCCGCCCCGACCTGCCGCGCCGCCCGTTCGGCGCGCGGATCGCGGCGCGGGCGGCCGGTCATGCCGTCACCACGGCGTCGAGCACCAGTTCCGCAATGTCGCGCACCTCGGGCCGGGGGGCAGGCACGCCTTCCAGCATGGCGGTGCAGCCCGGACAGCCCACGGCCACGATCGCCGCCCCCACAGCACCGGCCTGCGCCATCCGCAGGTCCGGGATCCGCGCCGCCCCGTCCACGTCGCTGATCGGGTTGCCGCCGCCCCCGCCGCAGCACATCGACCGCAGGCCGTGGCGCGCCATTTCCACCCGCGTGCCGCAGGCGGCGTCCAGCAGGCGGCGCGGGGCCGCGACCTCGCCATTGTAGCGGCCCAGGTAGCAGGGGTCGTGATAGGCGACCGGCGGCAGGTCGCGCGGCGCAAGGCGCAGGGCCCCGCCGGTCACCAGCTCGTCCAGCAGCGCCGTGTGGTGCTGCACCGTCCAGTGCCCGCCCAGCGCCGGATATTCGTTCCGCAACACATGCAGCGCATGCGGGTCGGCGGTGACGATCCGTTGGAAGCGCCGCGCGTTCAGCGTCGCAATGGCCTCGTCGGCCAGCAGGCGGAAGGTCGCCTCGTCCCCCAGGCGGCGGGCCAGGTCGCCGCAATCGGGCTCGGCCGCGCCCAGGATGGCGAAGCGCAGGCCGGCCAGCCGCATCAGCCGCACCAGCGCCTGCAAGGTGCGGCCATGGCGCAGGTCGAACGCGCCCTCGCCCAGCCACAGCAGGATGTCGGTCTCGCCCCCCTCGGGCAGCACCGGCACGTCCAGCGCCGCCAGCGCGTCGGCGCGGGCGGCCAGCGGGCGGCCGCCGGGCTCGGCGCTGTCGCGCATCCGGCGCAGCGCCTGTGCCGCCCCCGGCCGCACCTGCCCCAGCATCAGCGTCTGCCCCCGCCGCAGATCGACGATGGCGTCCACATGCTCGATCATCATCGGGCATTCCTCGACGCAGGCGCGGCAGGTGGTGCAGGCCCACAGCGTGTCGGGATGGATCATCGCCCCGGCGCCGATGATCGGCGCATCCATGCCGCCCCGGCACGCCACCGGCGGCGCGTTGGGGGCCGGGCTGCCGCTATAGGAAGCGCCGCCCCCGCGCGTGGCCGCGACCAGATCCTGGACCAGCGCCTTGGGGTTCAGCCGCTGCCCGGCGGCGAAGGCCGGGCAGGCCTGCTCGCACCGGCCGCACTGGATGCAGGCGTCGAAGCTGGCCAAAGCGGTCCAGGCGAAATCGGACGGCGCCAGCGCGCCCAGACGCGCGGCATCCAGGTCCAGCGGCCGCAAGGCGGTGTCCCGCCCGCCGCCGAACCGCCCCGGCCGCGCATGGGCGGCCAGCCAGACCGTGCCGGCAAAGGCATGGCGCATCGGCCCACGCGCGAACTGCACCAGCAGGCCCACCGCCCCGCCCACTGTCAGCACCAGCGGCGCCAGCAGCAGGGGCGATCCACCATCCGGCGCGGCCAGCAGGCCCAGCGCCAGCAGCAGCGCCCCGCCCGCATAGGCCCCCAGCGCGCCGGGCAGCCACAGGAACATCCCCCCCGACAGGAAGGAGGGCACCGCCGGCCGCCGCCGCCGCCGCACCAGCACCGCCCCCCACAGCGCGGCGGCGAACAGCACCGCCACCACCGCCCACCAGGCCCGGCTGCCACGCAGCGCCGGCAGGGCCGCCAGCATCAGCGCCACGCTGCCCCCCAGCAGCCCGCCGGCCGCGGGCACATGCATCCGCGCGGCCTCGGGCCGGCGTTCGACGACATGATGGACATCGACCAGATAGCGGCGCGGCACGGCGGCCAGGCCCGCGACCCAATCCACCCGGACCGGCCGCCCCCGCCGCCAGCGCCGCGCAAGGCCCAGCGCCGCCAGCAGCACGCACGCCACCAGCCCCCAGGCCAGACAGGCCACAATCAGCGCCACGGGGCTCAGAAATCCTTGCACAGGCGCAGCGCGTCATACAGCGCGGCGTGGATGTTGCGGCCGGCCACCGCGTCGCCGATGCGAAACAGCGCGTACTCCCCCACACCACAGGCCGCCAGCGCCGGCTGCGCCCGCCCCTCCAGCAGCGCCGGCAGGTCGGTCTGGCCGCGATTGACCGACCCGTCCTTGAGCGCGAAATACAGCGCATCGCGCGGCAGGGTGCCGCATTCGACCACCACATGGTCCACCACGCGCTCCTCCTCGGCCCCGGTCATGGTGTTCCGCAGCACGGCGACCAGGCGATTGCCCTCGCGGTAGGTCTCGACCAGTTCGGCATTGGGGGTCAGCACCACGCCCAGCCGGTACAGTTCGCGCAGGTGCACCGGCTGGTTGGTGGTGCCGACCTCCTGCGCGATCATCCGGTCGTGGGTCGCCAGCTCCACCAGGCAGCCGCGCGTCGCCAGCACCTCGGCCACCGAGGCCGCGTTGTGCTGCCCCATCTCGTCATACAGCAGCACGCTGCCGGTCGGGCTGGCCGTGCCGTCCAGCACGGCGTGGGTGGACGACGCCAGCTCCGCCCCCGGCCATTCGCCCGGCGACGGCGCGCCCCCGGTCGCCACGATCACGACGTCGGGCCGTTCCGCCGCCACCAGCGCCGCCGTCGCCTCGGCCCCGGTGCGGACCTCGACGCCCAGCTTGCGAACCTGCGCGTCCAGCCAGCGGACGACGCCCGACAGGGCCTCGCGCCAGCCGGCCCGGGCCGCCACATTCACCTGCCCGCCGGTCGCGCCCTCGCGCTCGAACAGCACGACGTCATGCCCGCGCAGCGCGCACACCCGCGCGGCCTCCAGCCCGGCGACCCCGCCGCCCACCACGACCACCCGCCGCCGGACGTCGCCGGGGCGGATATCGTGCGGCATCGTCGCCTCGCGCCCGGTGGCCGCGTTCTGCAGGCACAGCGCGTCGCCGCCGACATAGATGCGGTCGATGCAATAGCCCGCACCGACGCATTGCCGGATGTCGTCTTCCCGGCCCTCGGCCAGCTTGTTCACCAGATGCGGGTCGGCGATGTGCGCGCGGGTCATCGCCACCATGTCGACATGCCCCTCGGCCACCGCCCGCGCGGCCGAGGCCAGGTCGGTGATCCGCTGGGCATGGAACACCGGCACGTCCACCGCGCGCTTGATGGCGCTGGCCAGATGCAGGAACGGGGCGACGGGAAAGGACATGTTCGGCAGGCTGACGGCATGGGCCATGTCGTCGCGCGCCTGGCCGCCGACGATATTGACGAAATCCACCAGCCCGCGCCCGGCATATTCGGCGGCGATGGCGACGCATTCGTCCTGCGTCAGCCCGCCATTGAGCAGTTCGTCGCCCGACATCCGCATGCCCACGACATAATCGTCGCCCACGGCCTCGCGGATCGCGCCCAGCACCTCGATGCCGAAGCGCATGCGATGCTCCAGCGACCCGCCGTAGGCATCGCGCCGCGTGTTGGCCGAGGGGCTCCAGAACTGGTCCACCAGATGCCCGTGCGCGGCCGAGATCTCCAGCCCGTCCAGCCCGCCGTCGCGGCAGCGCCGCGCCGCGTCGGCGAAGGCGCGGACGACGCGGGCGATATCCTCGGGCTCCATCTCCTTGGGGATCGAACGCGACGCAGGCTCGCGCCGCACCGACGGCGCGATCACCGGCAGCCACGCATCGGTGTCCCAGCGGGTGCGCCGCCCCATGTGCGTCAGCTGGATCATCAGCCGCGCGCCGTGCTGGTGCACCCGGTCGGCGAACTGGCGGAAATAGGGCACGATGCTGTCGTCGGACACCGCGATCTGGTTCCACGGCGTGGCCGGGCTGTCGCATTCGACCGAGGACGAGCCGCCGAACATGGTCAGGCCGATCCCGCCCTTCGCCTTTTCGGCATGATAGAGCTGGTAGCGCTCCTGCGGCTTGCCGTCGCGGCCGTAGCCGGGGGCGTGACTGGTGCTCATCACCCGGTTGCGGATGACCAGGTTCCTGATCCGCAGGGGTTTGAAAAGCGCCTCGGCGTTGGTCATCATGCGGAAGTGTCCATGGGCACCGTCAGCCAGGCGACGGATGGGGGTGAAGGGACGGCGCGGGCGCGGCCCGCACCTTGCGTTCCTCGCGCGGGGCGCAGCCGAAGCGGCTGCGATAGGCGGTGCTGAAATGCGCGGCCGAGACGAAGCCGCAGGCGATGCCGATATCGGTGACCGGCATCACCGTCTGCCGCAGCAGCCGCCGCGCGCGGTCCAGCCGCGCCGCCACCAGATAGGCGGCGGGGGTGGCGCCGGTATGGCGGCGGAACAGCCGTTCCAGCTGGCGGACCGACAGGCGCGCCGCCGCCGCGATGTCGGCGATACGCAGCGGCCGGTCGATGTCCTTCTCGATCAGCCGCAGCGCCCGCGCCAGGGCCGGCGGGGCGTCGGCCAGGGCCGGCACCGGCTGCACCTCGTCGCCGGTGCGGCTGCGGTCCAGGATGAACTGCGCCGACACCGCGCGGGCACGGGCCGGCCCGAAGCGGGCCGCGATGATCCGCAGCATCATGTCCAGCGGCACCGATCCGCCGGTGCAGGTCAGCCGGTCGCGGTCGATCACGAACAGGTCGTCCGAAATGTCGATCTCGGGAAATTCCTCGCGGATCGACGACAGGTTCTCCCAATGGATCGCGCAGCGATAGCCGCGCAGCAGCCCGGCCTCGGCCAGGGCGAAGGTGCCGGTGCACAGCGCGCCCAGCGCCACGCCTTCGCGCGCCTGCCGCCGCAGCCACGCCAGCAGCGCCCGCCCGGTGGCCGCGCGCACATCGACGCCCCCGCAGACGAACAGCACGTCGAACGGCCGCGCATCGGCCGCCACTACGACGGGATGCAGCGCCAGCCCGTTGCTGGCCGGCACGCCCGCGCCGTCCATCGTCACGATCTCCCATTCATACACCGGCGCGTCGCCCACCCGGTTGGCCATCCGCAGGGCCTCGATGGCGTTGCTGACGGCGATCATCGAATAGCCGGCCAGGGTCAGGAACCCGAAGCGACGCAACCCGGCAAGGTCGAGCGCCCGCGACATCGTCAGCGTTCAACCACCAGGTCGCTGGTCGGCCGGGCGCAGCACAGCAGGATCATGCCCTGGTCGATCTCGCGCTGGCGGATGCCGCCGTCATGCTTCATCTCCACGGTCCCTGACACCAGACGGCATTTGCACGTTCCGCACATGCCCCTGGCGCACGAGGCCGGCAGGCGCAGGCCCGCCGCGCGCGCCGCCGACAGGATGGTGGTGTCGGCCCCGCAGTCGATCGCACGGCGGCTTCGGGTGAAGGTCACGGCGTGGCGCGCGGCCTCCAGTTCCGCGATCGCCCCGCCCACCTCGGGCTCGGCCGCCGACAGGGTGGCGAAATCGAAACTTTCCTCATGGTGCCGGGCCATGTCGAAACCCGCATCGCGCAGCATGTCGCGCACCGCCGCCATATAGGGGGCCGGCCCGCAGACGAAGATTTCGCGCGCGCGGAAGTCGGGGGCGATCATCGCCAGCATCGCCGGCGTCAGGCGTCCGCGATGGCCGTTCCACCGCGCCGCGGGGCTGTCGTGCTCGCACACCGCAACGGCGCGGAAGGCCGGCCAGTTCTGCTCCATCAGCGCCAGTTCGCGCGCGAACACCACGTCGCCGGGGCTGCGCGCGCTGTGCAGGAACACCACGTCCTGCGGCCCGCCCAGGTCGTGGAACGTCCGCGCCATCGACATCATCGGCGTGACGCCGCTGCCGCCCGACAGCAACAGGTATTTGCCCGCCGCCAGCCCGTCGCAGGTGAAATCGCCCATCGGGCCCAGCGCGCGGACCTCCATCCCCGGACGCAGCGCATCGTGCAGCCAGTTGGACACCACCCCGCCCGGCACGCGCTTGACCGTAATCGCCAGCGTATCGGGCCGCGTCGGCGACGACGAAAGCGTGTAGCAGCGGTTGATGTCCGCCCCACCGTCGCCCAGCGGCAGCGTCAGGGTCATGAACTGGCCGGGACGATAGGCGAAACGACGGGGCTCCGGCGCGGTGAAGACGAAGGTCCTGACGTCGGGCGTCTCGTCGCGCACCTGCCGGCAGACCAGCACCTCGTCCACCTCGGGGTCCCAGTACGGCACGGGGTGGCGCGGCGGCCGCGCCACCATGTCCGGACCGCCGCTCACGGCAGGGACGCGGCCAGGCGGTCGATGTACCAGGCGGCGAATTTCTCGACCAGTCCTTCGGTATAGGGGGAATAGGGGCCGGCCTCGTACGCCGGGTCGGTCGCCCCCTGCTGGCCGATGGCGACCAGGTCGGCATCCTGGCGGTTGGTCGCCTCCCACACTTCGGTCAGGCGTTGCAGGTCGTAATCCACGCCCTCGACCGCATCCTTGTGCACCAGCCATTTGGTGCGGACCAGCGTATGGCCCTCGTCGATCGGGATCGCCGAGAAGCTGACGATATGATCGCCCATGAAATGATGCCACGAATTGGGCTGCGTCCAGAACGACAGCCCGCCGATCGCCTTGTCGGTCAGCCCGCCCAGCGCCACGCGGCAGGCCGCGCGGGTGTCCATGGTCTGGCTTTCGCCCGACTGGTCGATGGGCAGGCGCTCGGTCCTGAAACCCGTCGCCCGGTCGGCCAGATGCTCGATTTCGCGCGACGGCAGGCCCTCGGCCTCCCACCGCGCATGCGCCGCGCGCATCAGCTTGGCATAGCGGTCGGCCTCGCGCCGGCCTTCCTCGTCCAGCGCATCGGGCGCGAAGCCGAACCCGTAGGCGAACAGCGGGATGGTCAGTTCCGGATGGTTGGGCGCGCAGTGATAGCACTCGCGATTGTTTTCCATCGTCAGCTTCCAGTTCCCGTCCTCGATCAGGTCCGACTGGAAGGCGACGCGGGTATTGCGGATGTCGTGCGGCGCCAGGTACGGCGCCATCGCCGCCGCCATCTCGTCGATGTCGGCCGGCGGGTCGTCGGACAGGCAGATGAACAGCAGCCCGGACACCGACCGCAGGGCGACGGGCTTCAGCCCGTGGCATGTGGGGTCGAACCCCGGCCCCATGTGCTCGGCGAACTTCAGCCCGCCCTCCAGCCCGTAGGTCCAGGAATGGTAAGGGCAGACGACATTGCCGATGATCGCCTTGCCCTCGGGCAGGATGCGCGCGCCGCGATGGCGGCAGACATTGTGGAAGGCGCGGACCTCCTCGTCGTCGCCGCGCACGATGATGACCGAGGACGGGCCGATATTGACCACCATCGCATCGCCGGCCTCGGGCACGTCGGGGTCGAGGCCGACGAAGATCCAGTGCCGGCCGAAGATCACGTCCATATCGACGCGAAAGATCTCCGCACTGGTATAGAACGGGGCCTCCAGCGCGTAGCCGGCCTTGCGCCGCGCCACCAGCTCCTTCACCGATATCCTGCTCTGTTCCGACATCCCGACCGCCCTTCCCTGCTGAGCACACCGCCCGCGCGGATGCCTCACTGTGCCGCGTTGACGAAGGTTTAATTGCCGCAGAACGACATATTTTTAATACGCAACGACTTTCAATGACAGGCTTTTCAACACTCGGGGAATCCCACCGCCAGTCCCCCCAGCGACGTTTCCTTGTAGCGGCTGCTCATGTCCGCGCCGGTCTCGCGCATCGTCACGATCACCTGGTCCAGCGAGACATGGTGCGCGCCGTCGCCGCGCATCGCCAGCGAGGCCGCGTTGATCGCCTTCACCGCGCCGAAGGCGTTGCGTTCGATGCACGGGATCTGCACCAGCCCGCCCACCGGGTCGCAGGTCATGCCCAGGTGATGTTCCATCCCGATCTCGGCCGCGTTCTCGACCTGCGCCGCATCGGCGCCCAGCGCCGCCGCCAGCCCCGCCGCCGCCATCGAGCACGCCACCCCGACCTCGCCCTGGCAGCCGACCTCGGCCCCGGAAATCGAGGCATTGCGCTTGAACAGCCCGCCCACCGCCGAGGCCGTCAGCAGGAAATCGCGCAGGCCCGCCTGCGACGCGCCGGGGCAGAAATCGCGATAATAGCGCAGCACGGCGGGCACCACGCCCGCCGCCCCGTTGGTCGGCGCGGTCACGATGCGGCCGCCGGCGGCGTTTTCCTCGTTCACCGCGATGGCGAACAGGCTGACCCAGTCCATCACCTCGTGCGCCGCGCGGACGTTGCGGAAGCGGTCGGCCTCCAGCCGCGCGCGGATGGCCGGCGCGCGCCGGCGCACGGCCAGGCGGCCGGGCAGCACGCCCTCCCGCGCCATGCCGCGCGCCACGCTGGCCATCATCGCGTCCACGATCCGGTCCAGACAGGCCGTGACCTCGGCCATCGGGCGCAGCGCGGCCTCGTTCGCCAGCACGATCTCCGCGATGGTCAGGCCCGTGCGCCGGGCGTGCTCCAGCAGGTCGCGGCCCGACACGAAATCGAACGGCACGGGCTCGGACAGCGCCGCCACGGTCGCGGGCTGGTCCTCGGGCGTCACGAAGCCCCCGCCGATGGAACAGAAACGCCCGACCCGCAGCACCGCGCCCGCCGCGTCCAGGGCCTCGAACTGCAAGGTGTTGGGGTGGACGGGCGGCACGCTGTCGCGGTCGAAGACGATGTCGGTCGCGGGGTCGAACGCCACCGGCGCCCCGCGCACGTCCAGCATGCGCGCGGCGCGCACCGTGTCCGCCAGCCGGTCGGCGGCGTCGGGGTCCACCGCGTCGGGCAGCAGCCCGGCCAGGCCCAGGATCACCGCCTTGTCCGTCGCATGCCCCACGCCGGTCCAGGCCAGCGACCCGTACAGCGTCACCCGCAGCCGCGCGACGTCGGCCGGCGCATGGCCCGGCCCCGGCAGCGCCGCCGCGAAATCGTGGGCGGCGCGCATCGGCCCCACCGTGTGCGACGAGGACGGGCCGATCCCGATTTTGAACAGGTCGAACAGACTTATCATCCTGCCGCCTCCCGGCCCGACCGGTCCCGCCGTCAGAATACGGCGTCGCGCGCCGCCTCATCCAGCAGGCCCGACAGATAGGGCGCGAACGACCGCCAGACTTCCAGCCGGAACCGGTCCGGCGCGGTGCGCCACAGCACGCCGTCGGCCTTGCCCAGCAGGGTCCGCGTGGCCATGCCGACCGGAAAGGCCGCAACCGCCACGTCGATCGACGTCAGGGACGCCAGCGCCGCCTCGACCAGCGCGCCGGACAGGTCCAGCCCCACCTGCCGGTCGCTGACCTCCACCAGGCTGTGCGCCACGCCCGCCAGCCCCGCGCGCAGCGCCGACAGGCCGTCGTCCGCCCCCGCCGGGTCCAGCAGCAGCAGCACCTCCTGCGGCCCCAGGCGCAGGGCCGTCACGGCCCCGGCCGCGGCGGCCGCCAGCATGGCGAACGTGTCGCCCAGCCCCAGCGCGCGGGCCGCAACGTCCAGGGTTGCGGGCCGGGCCTGCAATACGAACCGCCGCCGCTCGGCGGCCGGGGCCAGGGCGAACTCGCTGTGGGAAAGCTGCATGGTGTCAGAGCCTGATCGGAAATGTGGGCTGGCGAGCGAGAGCGGAACGCAGTGAAGCGCCCGGCGTGTGTTTTCGAGCACCGAAGCGGAGCGGCCTTGATGGCCGTGAGCATCGGAGCGCAGGAAACGCGCGTCGGATCGCCGCCAACGCGCATTTCCGGTCAGGCTCTCAGACATTCAGACGTGCCCCTTCGACGTCGTAGAACACCGGTTTCGTCACCGTCACCGCGATGGTGCGGCCTTCCATGGGCACGTACAGCGTCTCGCCCACCCGCGCGCGGCCGCCCGACACCATCGCCAGCGCGATCGAGCGCCCCAGCGTCGCCGAGAAATAGGACGAGGTCACATGGCCCAGCACCCGCATCGGGATCGCCTCGTCGGGGCGGGCCACCAGTTGCGCGCCTTCCTCCAGCACCTCCCACGCCGCCTCGGTCAGCAGGCCGACAAGCTGCTTGCGGTCCGGGGCCTGCATCGCCGGCAGCGCCAGCGAGCGCTTGCCCACGAAATCGGCCTTCGCCTTGCTGACCGCCCAGCCGCAGCCCGCGTCGTCGGGCGTCGCGGTGCCGTCGGTTTCCTGGCCGACGATGATGTAGCCTTTCTCCGCCCGCAGCACATGCATCGTCTCGGTGCCGTAGGGGGTGATGCCCACCCCCTGCCCGGCATCCCAGATCGCCTGCCACACCGCGCGGCCATGGCGGGCGGGCACGTTGATCTCGAAGCCCAGCTCGCCGGTGAAGCTGACGCGGAACAGGCGCATCGGCACGCCGCCGATGGTGCCCTCGGCCAGGCTCATGTGCGGCAGGGCCTCGGCCGAGATGTCCAGCCCGTCCACCAGCGGCGCCAGCACCGCGCGCGCCGAAGGGCCCTGCAGGGCGATCACCGCCCATTCCTCGGTGGTCGAGGTCAGCCAGACGTCCAGCTCGGGCCATTCGGTCTGGAGGTAGTCTTCCATCAGCGCCAGCACGCCCGGCGCGCCGCCGGTCGTGGTGGTGACATGGAAGCGGTCCTGGGCAATCCGCCCGACCACGCCGTCATCGTAGACGAAGCCGTTTTCCCGGCACATCAGGCCATAGCGGCACCTGCCGACGCCCAGCTTGGTCCAGGCGTTGACGTACATGCGGTTCATGAAGGTCGCGGCGTCGGGGCCGACCACCTCGATCTTGCCCAGGGTCGAGGCGTCGAAAATGCCCACGCCGCCCCGCACCGCCAGGCATTCGCGCCGGACGGCGGCCTCCATGTCCTCGCTGCCGCGCGGGAAATAGCGCGCCCGCCGCCACAGGCCCACGTCCTCGAACACCGCGCCCTGCGCGCGCGCCCAGGGGTCGATCGGGGTCCGACGGTCCGGGTCGAACAGGTCGCCGCGCGCATGGCTGGCGAAGGCGCCGAACGTTACCGGGGTGAAGGGCGGGCGGAAGGTGGTCAGCCCCACCTTTTCCACCGGCCGGCCCAGCGCGTCGGCCGCGATGCCCAGCGCGTTGACGTTGGACATCTTGCCCTGGTCGGTCGCCATGCCGGTGGTGGTGTAGCGCTTGATATGCTCGATGGACTGGAAGCCCTCGCGCACCGCCAGCTTCACGTCCTTGGCCGTCACGTCGTTCTGGAAATCGACGAAGGCCATGGCCAGCAGCCCCTTGCCGCGACGCGGCAGCGCGCCGGCATAACCGCCCCGCCCCGGTTCGTCCGCCGCATCGACCGTCCACGCCGGCGCATCGGCCGCAAAGCCCGCCGCACCGGCGGCCGCGACCCCGGCGGCCGCGCCGTCGGCCAGCACGCATGCCAGGGCGTAGACCCCCCGGCACGCACCCGCCGAACGCGTGCGCTCGGCCGGTTCGCCGGGCACATAGACGCCCAGTTCGGCATCGAACACCAGCTTGCCCCGCGATTGCGAGAACAGATGCACGCTGGGCGTATAGCCGCCCGACATCAGCACCAGGTCGGCCCGCCAGTGCCGGCCCTTCCCCACCGAACCATCGGGCAGCAGCCGCGCCAGTTCCACACCGTGGACGCGCGTGCCGCCATGCGCGCGCTGGACGGTGGTGCCCGGCAGCACCGTCAGCCCCGCCTCCTGCGCCGCGCGCACCAGCGCCGAATCCGGGGCCGGGCGCAGGTCGGCGATGGCCGCCACCGTCACCCCGGCCGCATGCAGGTCCAGCGCCACGCGATAGGCGGAATCGTCCGCCGTCACGATCACCGCCCGCCTGCCGCACGCCACGCCGTAACGGTTCAGATAGGTCCGCGCGGCGCTGGCCAGCATCACGCCGGGGCGGTCGTTGCCCTCGAACACCAGCGGGCGTTCCAGCGCGCCGGCCGCCAGCACGACCTCCTGCGCGCGGACCTGCCACAGGCGTTCGCGCGGCATGTCGGGCGCGGGGTCGGCCAGGTGGTCGCTCAGGCGCTGGTTCAGCGCCACCATGTTGTGCGGCCCGTAATTGAACGCGGTGCAGCGCGTCAGCACCCGCACGTTCGGCAGGCCCGCCAGTTCGGCCAGGATGTCGGCCACCCACAGCGCCGCCGGCCGGCCGTCGATCCGCGACGTGCGGTCGGACAGCAGCGACCCGCCCGCCTCGGCGGTCTCCTCGGCCAGAATCACCCGCGCGCCGGCCCGCCCGGCCGCCAGCGCCGCCGCCAGGCCCGCCGGGCCGGCGCCGGCCACCAGCACGTCGCAATGGGCGTACTGGAAGGCGTAATGGTCCGGGTCGGGCGCGGTCGGGGCCACGCCCAGCCCCGCGGCGCGGCGGATGACGGGTTCGTACACCCGGTCCCAGAAGCTGCGCGGCCACATGAACGTCTTGTAGTAGAACCCCGCCGGCAGCAGCGGCGCGGCCAGCGTGTTGACCGCGCCCAGGTCGAATTTCAGGGACGGGAAGCGGTTCTGGCTGACGGCCGTCAGCCCCTCGTACAGCTCCACCTGCGTCGCGCGCAGGTTGGGCGTCTGCAAGGCGGGGCCGCTGCCGACGGCGACCAGCGCGTTCGGCTCGTCCGACCCGGCCGACACCGCGCCGCGCGGGCGGTGATATTTGAACGACCGGCCCATCAGGTGATGGCCGTTCGCCAGCAGGGCGGACGCCAGCGTGTCGCCGGCCTGGCCCTGGAAGCGGCGGCCGTCGAAGGTGAAGCTCACGGTCCGGGCCGGATCGACCCGGCCATGGCCGGGCACGCGGAACGCCTGGCTCATCGCGCGGCCTCCGCCGCCGTCGCGGCGTCGATCTCGGGCCGGGGCCGGCCCATTTCATAGGTCATGACGAAGCGGTCGGTCCGGGTGTCGCGCAGGGCGTTGAAAAACCGGTTGCAGCCATGGGCATGGCGCCAGCGCTCGGCGATCAGCCCCTTGGGGTTGTCGCGCATGTACAGATACTGCGCCCATTCCTCGTCGGTCCGGCTCATCGGGTCGGCCGGGCGGGCGATATGCGCCTCGCCGCCGTTCGCGAACTCGATTTCCGAACGTTCGCCGCAATAGGGACAACGGATCAGAAGCATGATGCCCTCCTTAATGGGCGACGGCCGCGGCGGCGGCCTCGTCGATCATCACCCCGTCGCGGAACCGTTCGATGGTGAAAGGCGCGTTGATCGGATGCGGCTCGTCGCGGGCGATGGTCCAGGCGAACAGGTTGGCCGCCCCCGGCGTGGCCTTGAACCCGCCGGTGCCCCAGCCGCAATTGACGTACAGGCCCGGCACCGGCGTCTTCGCCGTGATCGGCGACCGGTCGGGGGTGTTGTCGGTGATCCCGCCCCACGAGCGCAGCATACGCAGGCGGCGGAACATCGGGAACAGTTCGCAGATCGCCTCCAGCGTATGGGCGGGAATGTGCAGCCCGCCGCGCTGGGTGTACGACACATAGGAATCCGTGCCCGCGCCGATCACCATCTCGCCCTTGTCGGACTGGCTGATGTAGGCATGGATGGTGTTGGACATGACGATGGTGGGAAAGGCCGGCTTGACCGGTTCCGACACCAGGGCCTGCAGCGGGTTGCTCTGCAACGGCAGGCGGATGCCCGCCATGCCCATCACCACCGAACTGTGCCCCGCCGCCGACACCCCGACCTTGCCGGCGCGAATGGTGCCGCGCGTGGTCTCCACGCCCCGGACCTCGCCGCCCGGCCCGCGCAGGATGCCGGTGACCTCGCAATTCTCGATGATATCCACGCCCATGTCGCTGGCCGCCCGGGCGAAGCCCCACGCCACGGCGTCATGCCGCGCGGTGCCGGCCCGGCGCTGCAACGACGCGCCCAGCACCGGATAGCGGATGTTGGGCGAAATATTCAGCGGCGGGCAGAATGCCTTCGCCTCCTCGGCCGACAGCCATTCGTTGTCGATTCCGTTCAGGCGGTTGGCGTGCACGTGGCGCTTGAACACCTGCACGTCATGGACCGTATGCGCCACCATCAGGCAGCCGCGCTGGCTGAACATGACGTTGTAGTTCAGCTCCTGCGAGAGGTTTTCCCATAATTTCAGGGAATGCTCGTAATAGGACGAACTTTCGTTGAACAGGTAGTTCGACCGGATGATCGTGGTGTTGCGCGCGGTGTTGCCGCCGGCCAGCCAGCCGCGTTCGATCACCGCGATGTTCCGCAGCCCGTGCTGCCTGGCCAGATAGTACGCGGTGCCCAGGCCGTGGCCGCCCCCGCCGACGATCACGATGTCATAAGCGGGCTTCGGCGCCACCGACCGCCACTGCGGCGTCCAGCCGAGATGACCGCCCAGTGCCTTTTGCGCCAGAGAAAGCGCTGAAAATTTCTGCATGTTCATCCCGCGTGCTGCAAGACCAGTCGGGCGACAATGCGCCGCCCCCACCCCGTCCGCTCGCACGGATCGGACGCGCGGCTTGAATAAAAACGACATGCCGTTTTTTTCTAAAAACGTCATGCGATTTGCCTCAGGGCGCTGCCCTGAAACCCGCCAAAGGCCACCGGCCTTTGGAAGCCAATCCGTTGAATGATCGGGGTCCAGGGCCTCAGAGCCTGTTTGAAAATGTGGGCTGGCGAGCGAGAGCGAAACGTCGTGAAGCGCCCGGCGTGTGTTTTCGGGCACCGAAGCGGAGCGGCCTTGTCGGCCGTGAGCATCGGAGCGCAGAAAACGCGCGTCGGATCGCCGCCAGCGCGCATTTTCAAACAGGCTCTCAGGCCCTGGTGGGTGCGGGCAACGCCCGACCTGTTGCCGGAACAAACCGCGTCGTCCGGCCGGGTTTCAGCGTTGACGGTCTTGCCAGTGCGACTCCTCGTACCAGGGTGCGTTGGAGGCCGGCAGCAGCGGGCGGCCCATGATGTGGTCCGCCGCCTTTTCGCCCATCATCACCGTGGGGCCGTTGAGGTTGCCGTTGGTGATGCGCGGCATGATCGAGGAATCGACCACGCGCAGCCCCTCGACCCCGATCACCCGCGTTTCGGGATCGACGACGGCCATCGGGTCGTCCGCCCGGCCCATCTTGCAGGTGCATGACGGGTGCAGCGCGCTTTCGACCTTGTCGCGGATGAAGGCGTCGATCTGCGCGTCGGTCACGCACGCGGCGCCGGGCTGGATTTCGCGGCCACGGAACGGATCGAACGCGGCCTGGGCAAAGATCTCGCGCGTCAGACGCACGCAGGCGCGCATGTCCACCCAGTCTTCCGCGTGGCTCATGTAGTTGAAGGCGATGCGCGGCTTGTCCTCGGGGTCGGCCGAGCGCAGCCGCACCCAGCCCCGGCTTTTCGAGCGCATCGGCCCGACATGCGCCTGATAGCCATGGCCCGACGCCAGCCCCCTGCCGTCATAGGTCACGGCCAGCGGCAGGAAATGGAACTGGATGTCGGGATAGCGGATGCCGGCGCGGCTGCGGATGAAGGCGCAGCTTTCGAAATGGTTGGTCGCCCCCAGCCCGTCCTTGCACAGCAGCCAGCGCAGGCCGATCCGCGCCTTGGCCAGCGGGCTCATTGCCGAATAGAGCGTGACCGGCCGGCTGCACGCCACCTGGAAGTAAAACTCCAGATGGTCCTGCAAATTCTCGCCCACGCCGGGGCGGTCGGCCAGCACCGCAATCCCGTGGTCGCGCAGTTCGGCCGCCGGCCCGATGCCCGACAGTTTCAGAAGCTGCGGCGAATTGATCGGCCCGCCGGACAGGATCACCTCCCGCCGGGCGCGGGCCACATGCTCCACCCCATGGCGGCGATAGGCCACCCCCACGGCGCGCCGCCCCTCGAAGATAATGCGCGTCACGCGGGCATGCGTGTGCAGCGCCAGGTTCTTGCGCGCCAGGGCGGGACGCAGGTAGGCGTTCGCGGTGCTCCAGCGCCGGCCGTCCTTCACGGTCATGCTCATCTTGTCGAAGCCGTATTGCTGGAAGCCGTTATAGTCCGACGTCATGGGGTAGCCCGCCTGCCGCCCGGCCGCCAGCCACGCATGATGCAGCGGGTTTTCCACGGTGCCATACCGGGTATGCAGCGGCCCGCCGCGCCCGCGATACCAATCCTCGCCCTCGGCACAGGATTCGGCGCGGCGGAAATAGGGCAGCACATGGCGATAGCCCCAGCCGGCCGCCCCGTCGGCCTCCCATTGCTGGAAATCGAGGGCGTTGCCCCGGACATAGACCATGCCGTTGATCGAGGACGACCCGCCCAGCCCCTTTCCGCGCGGCGTGTGCATGCGCCGCCCGCCCAGATGGGGTTCGGGCTCGCTGTCATAGAACCAGTTGAAGCGTTTGCTGTGCATCGGCATCGCCAGCGCGCTGGGCATCTGGACGATGATCGACTTGTCGCTGCCGCCGAATTCCAGCAGCAGCACGCTGTCCGCGCCCGATTCCGTCAGCCGGCTGGCCAGCACGCAGCCGGCCGAGCCGGCGCCGACGACGATGTAGTCGAATTGGGTCATGATACCATTCCGGGTGATGCGCCCCAGGCGCCAGGCCCTCTGGAAACCCAGGACGTCATGAAACGAATGGGATGCAAGGGCCGAGGCCCTTGCCGGGTTCGGGCAGCGCCCGAGCAATCAATAGGGCGACGCGACATCGCCCAGCGCCACGTAGACGCTCTTGACCTGGGTGTAATGGTCCAGCGCGGCACGGCTGTTTTCGCGCCCCAGGCCGGATTGCTTGTAGCCGCCGAACGGCATTTCGATCGGCGTGACATTGTACTGGTTGATCCAGCACGACCCGGCCTCCAGCGCCGCCACCACCCGATGCGCGCGGGCCAGGTCGCGGGTGAACACCCCGGCGGCCAGGCCGAATTCGGTGGCGTTGGCGCGGGCCACCACCTCGTCCTCGGTCTCGAACCCCAGCACCGCCATGACCGGCCCGAAGATTTCCTCGCGCACGATCCGCATGTCGTCGTGGCAATCGACGAAGACGGTGGGGGCCACGAACGCGCCCCGCGCCAGCGCGCCCTCGGTCACCCGATGGCCGCCGACCAGCACCCGCGCGCCCTCCTGCCGCCCCAGTTCGATATAGGACAGCACCTTTTCCATATGCGCCCGGCCAATCAGGGCGCCGACATGGGTGTCGGGCGACAGCGGGTCGCCGACCGTCATCCGGCCCACCCGCCCGGCCAGGGCGGCCAGGAAGCGGTCGCGGATGCCCGCCTGCACGAACACGCGCGTGCCGTTGGAACAGATTTCCCCGCCCGAATAGAAATTGGCCAGCAGCGCCGCCGACACCGCATTGTCCAGGTCGGCATCGTCGAAGACGATCAGCGGCGATTTGCCGCCCAGTTCCAGCGTCACGTATTTCAGCGTCCGCGCCGCGTCGGCCATCACCGCGCGGCCGGTCCCGACCTCGCCGGTCAGGGAAATCTTGCGGATCTGCGGGGCCGCCGTCAGCAGCCGGCCGGTGTCGCGCGCGCCCTGCACCACGTTGAACACGCCGTCGGGCACCCCGGCCTCGCGGTAGATCTCGGCCAGCTTCACCGCCGTCAGCGGCGTCAGTTCGGCAGGCTTGAAGATCATCGCATTGCCGCAGGCCAGCGCGGGGGCCGACTTCCAGCACGCGATCTGGATGGGGTAGTTCCACGCCCCGATGCCGGCGGTCAGGCCCAGCGGCTCGCGGCGGGTATAGCCGAACGCGGCCTCGCCCAGGTCCACGGCCTCGCCATTGATGGCGACGGCCAGCGCGCCGAAATATTCCAGCGCGTCGGCGCCCGACAGGATGTCCACCGCCGCCGTCTCGGCGATCGGCTTGCCGGTGTCCAGCGTTTCCAGCCGGGCCAGCACGTCGTTGTCGCGGCGCAGCAGGTCCGCCGCCCGGCGCAGGATGCGCCCGCGCTCGGCCCCCGTCATCCGCGCCCAGACCTTCTGCCCGCGCGCGGCGCTGTCGATCGCCAGCGCGATTTCGGCCTCGCCCGCGCTTTCCACCTCGGCCAGGACCGCGCCGGTGGCGGGGTTCACACTCTCGAACCGCGCGCCGTCCGAGGCCACGTACCGCCCGTCGATCCAGCTCCGGCACACCGCGCGGGCGCCCGTCACGATGGCCGGCGCCGCCGGGGCCTGCCGGCGGAAGCGGTCCACCTGGCTGTCGAGGAAAGCGGTGACCTGGCCCCGCGCGGCGGCGCTGTCGGCCTCCTGCCAGCCGGACAGGACGGCGCGCAGCCAGGTCCCGTCGATCAGCGCCGCGACGGCCGAGGCCAGGGGGCGGGCCTCGGGTTCCGGCACCAGGCAGGCCAGGTCGTGGCGCAGGTTGGACAGCATGCGCCCCTGGTAGGCGCGCTGCACCCGGCCCAGGGTCGCATTGTGCGGCACCTGCCCCCAGAAGGCCAGCCAGGCCGCCCCCGGCCGGGGCTGGAACTGCGGCGCGCCCAGGCAGCCGTCGACGACCGCCTGCAGGCGCGCGCGCGGGCCGCGGGCCTGGGCGAGGCGGCGCACGACATCCTGGCGCAGCGCGTCCGACAACTGGCGAAAGGCCGCGCCCATCAGCGCATCCTTGTCCCCGAAGTAATGAAGCAGCAGGCCGGGCGAGACCTCCGCCCGCCCGGCGATCCGGGCCAGCGTGGCGCCGACATAGCCATGGTCGGCCAGCACCGCGATGGTCGCGGCGACGAAACGCCGGCAGCGCTCGTCATCGGGGCGGGGGGCGGAAGGAAGGCTGGACGAAGACATGCCGGATATCCTGCATACTCTTGAACGGTTGTTCAACGACAAATCCAGCCTTGCATGAAAGCGCGAAACCGACCGATTTCCTTGTATTATTCCGACATAATCATGCATTTTAAAGTAAAAAACCCGGGTTGGCAGGCCGGTTTCCTTCGGTGTAGCCTTGTCGCGGAAACGCCTCCGCCCCGATTATTTGCACGACCATTCAATCTCCTGCCAGAATGATTTCCCGTTCCTCCGCCGAAAGGATATGCTGCCCGCGATGCGCCGTGCGATCATCCTTCTGTCCGCCCTGCTGACATGCGTCGCCTGCCCGGCCGCCCGCGCCGAGGACCCCGCCGCCTGCCGGACGGTGCGCCTGGCCGATGCCGGATGGACCGACGCGTCGGCGGTGACCGCCGTCGGCGCCACCCTGTTCGACGCGCTGGGCTACCAGACGCGCACGCCCCTGCTGGCGCTGACCGTCACCTACCTGACCATGGGCGCCGGGCAGGTGGACGGGTTCCTGAGCAACTGGGAACCCTCGGGCGACGCCGCCATCGCCCCGTTCCTGAAGAACGGCAGCGTGCGGCAGATCGCGACCAACCTGTCGGGCGCGCACTACACCCTGGCGGTGCCCGACGAGGTCTGGCAGGCCGGGCTGCACGATTTCGGCGACATCGCGCGCTGGGGGTCGAAGCTGGGCCACGTCATCTACGGGGTCGAGGCCGGCAACGACGGCAACGGGCTGGTGCTGGACATGATCCGCGACGACCGGTTCGGGCTGGGGCGGTTCCGCCTGGTCGAAAGCAGCGAACAGGGCATGCTCAGCCAGGTCGCGCGCTCGATCGAAAGCCACCGGCCCATCGTCTTCCTGGCGTGGGAGCCGCACCCGATGAACATGCGCCACCACCTGCGCTACCTGACCGGCGGGGACGCGCTCTTCGGCCCCGACGCCGGGGCCAGCGTGCATACCGTGATCCGGGCGGGGTACGACGCCGCCTGCCCCAACGCCACCCGCCTGCTGCGCCAGATCCGCTTTTCCATCGACGGCGAGAACGTGATGATGAAGGCCATCCAGGACGAACACCTGCCCCCGCGGGACGAGGCCCGCCGCTGGCTGCGCGCCCACCCCGACGTGCTGGCCCCCTGGCTGGACGGCGTGACCACCCTCGACGGCCGGCCCGGCCTGCCGGCCGTGCTGTCCGCCCTCCAGGCCCACAGATAGCGAAAAGACGGACATGGACGGTCTCGAACACTGGATTGCGGCCCACAAGATTCCCGTCGGCCGGGTCATGGCCGGAGGCGTGGAGCTGGTCCGCGCGCATTGCCTGGGCGTCTTCAACGCCATCAGCGACGCCGTGGGCTTCTGCGCCGACGGGCTGACCACCCTGCTGCTGGACATGCCGGCACTGCTGCTGGTGGCGCTGTGCGCGGCCGGCGCCTACGCCTGGCGGCGTTCGGCCGGCCTGGCGGCGCTGATCGCGCTGGGGCTGCTGTTCATCATCAACCAGGGCTACTGGCAGGAGACGATGGCGACCCTGTCGCTGATCCTGTTCTCGACCCTGACGTGCATGCTGGTCGGCGTGCCGGTGGGCATCGCCGCCGCCCATCGCCCGTGGCTGGGCCGGGCGCTGCACCCGGTGCTGGACCTGATGCAGACGCTGCCGACCTTCGTCTATCTGATCCCGACCCTGATCCTGTTCGGGCTGGGCACCGTGCCGGGCATGATCTCGACCATCGTCTTCGCCATTCCCGCCCCCATCCGCATGACGCAGATGGGCATCGCCTCGGTCCCGCGCGGGCTGGTCGAGGCCGGCGAATCCTTCGGCGCCACCCCGTCGCAACTGCTGTGGAAGGTCGAACTGCCCGCCGCCCTGCCCATGATCCAGGCGGGGCTGACGCAATGCATCATGCTCAGCCTGTCCATGGTGGTGATCGCCGCCCTGGTCGGCGCCGGCGGCCTGGGCGTGCCGGTGGTGCGCGCCCTGAACACGGTGCAGGTCGATATCGGCTTCGAATCCGGCTTCGCCATCGTCCTGCTGGCCATCATGCTGGACCGGCTGTGCCGGCCGAAAGGCGCCCCGCGATGACCACGGCACTTTCCTTCCACCATGTCGATATCCTGTTCCACCGCGCCAACGCCCCCGGCCCGCTGGCCGAGGCGTTGCGGCGGCTGGACGGCGGCGGCACGCGCGAGGACATCGCGCGCGACCTGGGGGTGACGGTCGGCGTCGCCGACGCCAGCCTGGACATCGAACGCGGCGAGATCAGCGTGCTGATGGGCCTGTCGGGGTCGGGCAAGTCCACGCTGCTGCGCGCCGCCAACGGGCTGAACAAGGTCGCGCGCGGCGAGGTGCGGATCGGCAACGGGCTGGCCCATGTCGATATCGCCCGTTGCGACCCCGATACCCTGCGCGAGCTTCGCAAGACCCGCATCGCCATGGTGTTCCAGCAGTTCGGCCTGCTGCCCTGGCGCACGGTGCGCGACAATGTGGGCTTCGGGCTGGAACTGCGCGGCATGGCCCCCACCCTCCGGCGCCAGGTGGTGGACGAGAAGCTGGAACTGGTCGGGCTGACCCGCTGGGCGGAGGCGCATGTCGGCGAACTGTCGGGCGGCATGCAGCAGCGCGTGGGCCTGGCGCGCGCCTTCGCCACCGACGCCGACATCCTGCTGATGGACGAACCGTTCTCGGCGCTCGACCCGCTGATCCGCCGCAAGCTGCAGGACGAACTGCTGGACCTGCAACGGCGGCTGAAGAAAACCATCCTGTTCGTCAGCCACGATATCGACGAGGCGCTGAAGATCGGCAACCGCATCACGATCATGCGCGAAGGCCGGATCGTGCAGACCGGCCGCCCCGACGACATCGTCATCCGCCCCGCCGACGAGTACGTCAGCGCCTTCGTGCGGCACATGAACCCGCTGCCGGTGCTCAACGCCGGCGCCGTCATGCGGCGGCTGGCGCACGTCGCGCGCCTGGCCGACGGGCGCGTGGCGCTGGACGCCGCCGGAACCTGCGGCCTGGACCCCGCGACGCAGCAGGTGACCCGGCCCGACGGCGCCCCGGTGCCGGTCGCGCGCTTCGCGGAGGGCGACGCGGCCACCGCGCCGATCCGGCCCGGCACCATCTATCGCGCGCCTCTCACCTGCACGTTGCAGACGATCGCCATCCTGCGCCAGCGCAGCGGCCTGCCGGTGCTGATCGACGACGGGGACACGCTGGCCGGGCTGTGCGACGACGCCGACATGATCGGCGCGATGATCGGCATCCCCCGCGCCCCCGTGCCCTGACCGAAACGGCTTGACGGCCCACCCCTTGCGCTTGCCATCATGCCCGCCTGGGCCGGAAGGATAGGCTGGACCGTGACATATCGCGCGACCCTGGACGGGGAAGTCCACCGGTTTTCCGACCTGCGACAGGTCCTAGCCCGCGCGTCGCCCCAGCGGTCGGGCGACGAACTGGCCGGCGTCGCCGCCGCCGACCCGGTCGCGCGCATCGCCGCGCGCTACGCCCTGGCCGACATCCCGCTGGCGGCATTCCTCGACGACCTGCCGGTCCCCTACGAAACCGACGAGGTCACGCGGCTGATCGTCGATACGCACGACGCCGCGTCCTTCGCCCCGGTGGCGCACATGACGGTGGGGCAGTTCCGCGACTGGCTGCTGTCGCACCAGGCCGACGCGGCGGCCATCGCCGCCCTGTCGCCCGGCCTGACGCCGGAAATGGTGGCGGCCGTCAGCAAGCTGATGCGGAACCAGGACCTGATCGCGGCGGCGCGCAAGATCGAGGTCCGCACCGCCTTTCGCAACACGCAGGGCCTGCCGGGCCGGCTGGGCAGCCGCCTTCAGCCCAACCACCCCACCGACGACCCCAGGGGCATCGCCGCGTCGCTGCTGGACGGGCTGCTGCTGGGGGCGGGCGACGCGGTGATCGGCATCAACCCGGCCACCGACAACGTCGCCCACGGCATCGTCCTGCTGGACATGCTGGAGGCCGTACGCACCCGCTACGCCATTCCCACGCAAGGCTGCGTGCTGACGCACATCACCAATTCCATCGCGATGATCGAACGCGGCGCGCCGGTCGACCTGGTGTTCCAGTCCATCGCCGGGACCCAGGCCGCCAATACCGGCTTCGGCGTGTCGCTGGCGCTGCTGGCCGAGGCGCGCGACGCCGCCCTGTCGCTGAATCGCGGCACGGTGGGCCGGGACGTGATGTATTTCGAGACCGGCCAGGGCGCGGCCCTGTCGGCCGACGCCCACCACGGCATGGACCAGCAGACCGCCGAAGTGCGCGCCTACGCCGTGGCGCGGGCCTTTTCACCCCTGCTGGTCAACACCGTGGTCGGCTTCATCGGGCCGGAATATCTGTACGACGGCAAGCAGATCATCCGCGCGGGGCTGGAGGACCATTTCTGCGGCAAGCTGATGGGCCTGCCGATGGGGTGCGACGTCTGCTACACCAACCATGCCGAGGCCGACCAGGACGACATGGACAACCTGATGATGCTGCTGACGGTGGCCGGGGTGAATTTCCTGATCGCCGTGCCCGGCGGCGACGACGTGATGCTCAGCTACCAGAGCCTGTCCTGCCACGACATGCTGACCCTGCGCGCCAGCTTCGGCGTCCGCGCCGCGCCGGAATTCGAGGCGTGGCTGGCGGGCATGGACCTGCTGGACACGCGTGGACGGCTGCGCCTGAACGCGCCGCAGGCCCTGGGCCGCATCATCGCCCCCGAGGGCTGACGCCATGACCCGATCCCCTCCCGACCGCACCGCCCCCCCGATCATCGACCCCCCGAGCACCGACCCGGAGACCGATCCATGGGCGCCGCTGCGGGGCCTGACCCGCGCCCGGGTGGGCCAGCCCCGCGCCGGCGACACCGTGGCGGGGGGCGAGGTCCTGGCCTTCCAGCTGGCCCACGCGCGGGCCCGCCGGGCGGTCATGGCCCCCCTGCGGCAGCAGGCCCTGGCGCTGGACGGCCCCGTCCTGCCGGTGTGCAGCCAGGCCGCCGACCGGGCGACGTTCATCCGCCGCCCCGACCTGGGCCGCCGCCTGTCGGCCGACAGCGCCGCGCGCCTGCCGCGCGGGCGGTATGACGTGGCGTTCGTGATCGCCGACGGCCTGTCGGCCCTGGCGGCGGAACGGCAGGCCCCGCCGGTGCTGGCCGCCTGCCGCGCGCTGCTGCCCGGCTGGCGGATCGCGCCGGTGGTGGTGGCGCACAATGCGCGCGTCGCCCTGGGCGACGACATCGCGCACCGCCTGGGGGCCGGATGCGTCGTCATGATGATCGGCGAACGGCCGGGCCTGAGCGTGTCGGACAGCCTGAGCCTGTACATGACCTGGGACCCGCGCCCCGGCCGGCTGGATAGCGAACGCAACTGCATTTCCAACATCCACGACCACGGCGGCCTGTCCGCCGAAGCCGCCGCCGCCCGGCTGGCCGGCCTGCTGGCGGGCGCGCGCCGCCTCGGGCGCAGCGGCATCGCGCTGAAGGACGAGACCCCGGCCTCGGAGCCTGACCGGAAATGGGGGCTGGCGCGCGAGAGCGGAACGCAGTGAAGCGCCCGGCGTGTGTTTTTGAGCACCGAAGCGGAGCGGCCTTATCGGCCGTGAGCATCGGAGCGCAGAAAACGCGCGTCGGATCGCCGCCAGCGCGCATTTCCCGTCAGGCCAGGGCGGGCACGCCGATCAGCATGCCATGCAGCCAGACCGCCACGGCGATCCAGGCAACGGCGCCGATGACCAGCGCCATCGCATCGCCCCGCGCCGATCCGGCCGGATAGACGGTGCCGGCCACCCGGTCGCGCCGGCGGGAGACCCGGAAATCGAGCACGGCCCACAGCAGGAACGGGCCGAACAGCACGACGTCATGCACCATGCCGGTGGCCAGCAGATGGCCGAACGCCCAGACCTTGACGCCGGCCAGCATCGGGTGGCCCAGACTGGCCTTGAGGTGGTTGCGCGGCACATAGGCCGCCGCGACCAGCACGAAAGCCGCCAGCGTGAACAGCGCGTTGACATGGCGCAGCCACGCCGGGGGGCCATACAGCAGGTGCGGCTGCATCCGCGCCGCGCCGAACCCCATCACGATCAGCACCAGCCCGGCCAGCGAGACCAGCGAGAAGACGCCCTTCCAGCGCATCAGGCCCAGCGCGGCGACCTGCCGGGCCCGCCAGTCGGGCGCGACCATATGGACCGAATGCATGCCGAGAAAGAGGGCAAGACCGCAGATCAGCAGCAGCATGACGCGACGCCCCTTCGATGCCGTGCGGTGATCGGGAAACGATCGTGACAGGACCGGGTTCCCCCGGGCGCGGCAAAAACGCGGCGCGCCGAAACGGCCTGGCGCACCTGCGTCTTCATGACGCGAAACCCCCGGGCCTCGACAGGCGATTTCCTGCCCCGCACGCCTAGCGGATGCCCATCGCCTTCATCTTGCGATACAGCGTCGCGCGGCCGATCCCCAGGTTGCGCGCCGTCACGCTGGCATTCCCCTGCGCCAGGGTCAGCGCCGCGCGGATGACATGTTCCTCCGCCCGCTGGAAGCTGATCTCGTCGCCCGCCTCCAGCCCGGTCAACAGGTTCGGATGCGTGCGGATCATGTCGTCCGTCCAGCCCGTCAGCGCCCGCGCCGCATGGGTCGCCCCGGTCACCTCGCCATCGGCGTTGATCGCGACCAGCGGGGCCGAACAGCCCGCCGCCACCCCCAGGCTCAGCACCTGCTGGCCCTCATGACGGGCGCGGAACAACTGCTCCTCGATGCGCCGCCCGGCCTGCAGCAGCGTGTCCAGCACCAGCGACGCCACCGCCCGCGTCGCGTTCCCGTGGAACGCCGCCAGGTTGATCGCCCCCGCCAGGCGGCCCCGCGCGTCGAAAATCGGCACGGCATAGCTGGCCAGAAGCGAAAAGCAGAACCGCCAGTGCTCGCCCTCGCCCAGGAACAGCGGGCAGCAATCCCGCACCGCCGTCCCGATGCCGTTGGTGCCCGCCAGCTGCTCGTTCCACAGCGCCCCTTCGCGCAACTGCAACCGCCGGCAGACCGGCAGATGCGTCTCGTCCACGCAGCGCGCCAGGATCATCGCATCCGGGTCGGCCAGCAGGACCATCAGGCCCAGCCCCTGCACCAGGCCGAACAGCCGCCCCATCTCGGGCAGCGCCGTTTTCAGGAAGGCCGCCGACGGGCCGCCGGCATGGCGGAATTCCGCCCCGGACAGCACATCGGCCGTCCACCCCTGCGCGGGGTCAAGCTGATAGGACCCCGAACACCGCTGCCACGACTTCGCAACCTCGCCCACGCCCGGCGCCTGTGGCCCAGGCACCTGCCCCAGGGGGCGGGGGGCCGCGTCCTTACCGCAAGCCGATTTCATCTTCGCCGACCGTCCGCGCATCCGTTGACACCGCCCCTCCGCTCCGGAGAAGGCCGCTTACTTATACAGCATAAGACATGCCGTCATACGCATTTCGTGTCACGTTCCGGCGCGAACGCCCGCCGTCACCACAGATAGACGAACTTTATGTAATACGCGTTGCTTTCGGGAATGTTACGGCCATCGACCGAGTGCGAATAGCGCGTGGTGAACGACACGTCCTTCGCGATGTTGAACATGGCGCCCGCGCCCAGCGCCACCTCGCGGCTGTTCGACTCCGCCACGTCCTGGCGGGCCGTCCGGTCATAGGTGCCCGTCACGTTCTGCCAGTCCAGCGCGAAGAAGGGCTCGACCAGCCGCGTGGCTTTCCAGCTGAACCGCAGGTTGCTGTAGAACACCACGCCGGGCGAATAGCTGTGTTCGCCCCTGACATGCTTCGTCGAGCCGACCACGGTGCCGACATCGCCGTCGAAGCTGAAATGCCGCCATTCGTAATCGAAAATCAGGCTCGAAATGTTCGACCAGTAGTTCGGCGACGTCGCGTCGCGCGTCCCCACCGGCGTCTGCATGAAGGTCTGGATGCCGAACGTGCTGTGGCTGTTCGGCTTGAACCACGCCGCCGGGCCGACGATGGTGGGGCCGAACCCGCCATAATTGGTGCCGTTGGCAAGGGTGTAGCTTTCGCTCTGGATCAGTTCGAAGGCGAAACCGACATGCGGAATCGCATCGAAGCTGCGGAAATGGACATATTTCGTCAGGCCCGACCAGGTGTGCCCGCCCCCGCCGGGCGTCCGCTGCCCCAGGGAGTTGTAGGAATGCCCCGCCGCATTGCCGTCGCCGTACTGCACCAGCACGTTGAAGGGTTTGAAATCGACAGGCAGGTCATATTCATGCGGACCGATGATGCCGAGCGTGACATCCGCCGCCCGCGCCGCCCGCGCGCCCAGCAGCGCGACCGAGGCGACGGTGAGACCGACCACGGCACGACGCCATTCCGATTTTTCCGTCCGATACATGGAGAAATTCCGTCGAGAGACGCGGGCATCCGGAGATGCCCGCGCAAAGTTTCCCGCCCAAGGGCCACCGGCCCCCGATCGGGGTCCAGGGCCTCAGGCCCTGGCGGGTTCGGGCAGCGCCCGACCTGTCCCGCCAGGGCTGGCCTTATTGCGCCGGAACGCCCTGCGCGCCATCCAGCGTATAGGCGATGATGTAATCGCCGCTGCGCGTCCCCAGGCCGCCATGGCCGCCGGCCGCGATCAGCACATACTGCTTGCCGCCGATCTCGTAGGACATCGGCGTGGCCTGTCCGCCCGCCGGCAGGCGGTCGTTCCAGATCACCTTGCCCGTCGCCAGGTCGAAGGCGCGCAGGTAATCGTCGGCCGTGGCGCCCATGAACACGACACCGCCCTTGGTCACGATGTTGCCGCCGATATTATACATGCCGGTCGGCAGGGGCAGGTTGTTGTGCGTGCGGAAGGGCCCGGTGTCGCGCGTCGTGCCCACCGGATGCTGCCAGACGATCTTCTTGGTCACGAGGTCGATCGCCGTCAGCGTGCCCCACACCGGCCCCTTGCAGGGAATCTGCAGCGGATTCAGCCAGGGATTGGTAAAGGCGATATACGGCGTGCCGTAATCCGGCGACACCGAAAGCGCATCGCCCTTCGCCGCCGGCTCCTCGCCCTGGCCGCTCCATTTCGGCAGCGTGCCCGACCCTTCCAGCGTCTGGCGCTTGTCCAGCTTGATGCGGAACGGCAGGTAGCTTGCATTGGCCAGCAGGATCTTGCGCTGCGGGTCGATGGTGATGCCCTGCCAGTCCACCACGCCATAGAACGCCGGATAGACGATCGTCGTCCTGCCGACATGCGGCGGCGTGAACTGCCCCTCATACGCCGACTGGCGATATTCGATGCGGCACATCATCTGGTCCAGCAGCGTGGCACCCCACATGTCGCTTTCCCGCAGGTTCGGGGGCGTCAGGCTGGGCATCGCCGCCGGATAGGGCTGCGTGGGCGAGACACGGTCGTCAGGCGCATGATCGGCCGTCGGAACGGGCCGTTCCTCGACAGGATAGCCCGGAACCGGCTGCCCGGTGCGGCGATCCAGCACGAAGAATTCGCCCCGCTTCGTGCTCTGCACCAGCGCCGGCACGCTCTCGCCGTTCGGGCCGGGCAGTTCGACCATGGACGGGCCGGAAGGAAGATCCATGTCCCACAGGTCATGATGCACGGTCTGGTACGTCCAGCGCCGCTCGCCCGTCACGATATCCAGCGCGATGGTGGCCGAGGACGTCGCATCGTCAAACGGACGGCGCGAGCCACCCCAGTTGTCGGGCGGCGAATTGCCCGTGGGGATATAGACCAGGCCCAGGGCCGGGTCGGCCGTATAGACGCCCCACGCGTTCGGCGTGTCGCGCGTCAGCACGTCGTCCGGGCCGGGCTTCCAGGTCTCGGGGGTATGGCCGGCATCCCACGCCCAGGCGATTTCGCCCGTCGTCGCGTCGAACGCCCGGATGGCGCCCGAGGGCTCGAAATTCGCCTGGTTGTCGAAGATCCACCCGCCGGTAATCAGGCGGTTCTTGGCCACCATCGGCGGCGAGGTGATGAAATGGAAGCCATGGGGCACATGGCCCAGGTACTGGCGCATGGAAATGAAGCCATGGTCGCCGAAATCGTCGCAGGGCTTGCCCGTCTCGGCATCCAGCGCCACCATCCGCACATCCGCCACCGGCGAATAGATGCGCGTGCGGCAGTTGGTCTGGATCTCGTCGGGGATGCGGTAATAGGTCACGCCACGGCAGGCCAGATAGACGTTCTTCGCCAGGTCGGCCGTCGCCGGATGCGGGTCGAACTTCCATTTCACCTTGCCGGTGGCGGCGTCCAGCGCCATCACCCAGCTATGCGGCGTGCACATGTACAGCGTGTTGCCCACCTTGATCGGCGTCAGTTCCAGGTTGAACTCGTGCCCCTGGTCCGGCCCCGCGACGCTGCCTTCGCCATCCTGCTGCACATCGCCCGTGCGCGTCAGCCAGGCCCGCTTCAGGGTGCCGATGTTCGCCGGCGTGATCTGGCCCAGCGGCGAATAGCGGTCGCCCCCCACCGTGCGGCCATAGGCCGACCAGTCGGCATCGGCCACGCCGTCCGACGCCGGGTCGGGCTGTCCCTGCGCCGCCATGCGCTCGGCGGGCACCGTCCCGTTGATCGAATAGCTGCTGAAACAGCTCGCCACCAGCGCCAGGCCGGAAATCGCGACCGCGCCCAGCACCTCGCGCTTGTCGCCAAGCCAGCCCGCGCCGGCCCGCCAGACCCACGGCAGCAACAGCCACGCGCCCAGGCCGACCAGCATCATCAGGCGGACTTCAAGGCCCCAGATGTCGAACCCGACCTCGACCAGCGCCCACAGCGTGGCCGCCAGCAGGAACGCCGCATAGATGCGGTTGGCCAGCTTCGGCATCCTGATCCCGCAGAACGCCACGCCCAGCATGACGGCGCCCGCCAGGATGTAGAACCACGAACCACCCAGAAAAAGCAGTTGCGCTCCACCGAAGAAAAGAAAAAGCCCGATCAGGGCGAACAAGGCCGAGGTTACGATAGACAATAACCTCCCGATACTCTCTCGCATACCGCGTTTCTCTCTGAAGTTTTCATGGCCACACATGCGCGGCAGTATCGGCGTACTGTCCCCGCTGGCCGGCGCCCCTGAACAGCATGGCCCCCGCACGGGGCGCCATGCTCGACAGGGATATGCTCACGCAGGAGTGTTCCACGATCGCGCACCTGTCTCATGGGTGAGACAGGTCGCGGCGGCAGCGCCCGCCCCACCTTCCCTTTCCCGCTCGCCTGGTGTCTATGGAACGGCCCCCCGACCAAGAGAACCGGCCCGATGTACACACCCCCCGCCTTTCGCACCGACGACCTGCCCACCGTGCACGCGATGATGCGCGCCACCCGGCTGGCGACGCTGGTGACCGCCACCGCCGAGGGTCCGCTGGTCACTCCCCTGCCCCTGCTGCTGGCCGAGGACGAAGGCGAATACGGCGTGCTGTACGGCCATGTCGCCCGCGCCAACCCCCAGTGGAGCACGCCCGCGACCGGCCCGGCGGTGGTCCTGTTCATGGGGCCGGACGCCTATGTCTCGCCCGGCTGGTACGCCGCCAAGCGCGAGCACGGCAAGGTGGTGCCGACCTGGAACTACACCGCCGTGCAGGCCACCGGCCCGGTCGAATTCTTCGACGACGCCGACCGGCTGCGCGACATCGTGACCCGCCTGACCGACCGGCACGAGGCCGGACGCCCCGCCCCCTGGGCGGTGTCCGACGCGCCGGACGCCTTCATCGCCGCCCAGTTGCGCGGCATCGTCGGCCTGCGGCTGCCCATCGCGCGGCTGGAGGGCAAGCGCAAGCTCAGCCAGAACCGCACGGCCGAAGACCGCGCCGGCGTGGCCCAGGGCCTGGCCGCCGGCCCCGACCCCGCCGACCGCGCCCTGGCGGCCCTGATCCCGCGCTGACGTTTTCGTGCGGTCGCGCCTGCCCCCTTGTCCGGCGTGTCGGCGTACCCACGCTTACTGGACCAGCCAAGAGGAGAGGGCCCCATGTCCGACTCTATCACCACCCACCAGACCGAGACGCATGACCTGATCGCCTCGGACAAGGTCGAAGGCACCGCCGTCTATTCCCGTGACGGCGAAAGGCTCGGGACCGTCAAGCATTTCATGGTCGACAAGCTGACCGGCCACGTCACCTACGCGGTCATGAGCTTCGGTGGCTTCCTGGGGATCGGCAACAGCTATCATCCCCTGCCGTGGAACACCCTGAGCTACGATCCGGCGCAAGGCGGATACGTCGTCAACCTGACCCGCGAGCAACTGCAATCGGCCCCGGTCTACACCGAAGACACGATGCCCAACTGGAGCGACGACATGTACAGCCGCGGGATCGACGATTACTATCGCCGGCCCCTGGACATGTAGCACCGGCCACCTGTAGCACCGATCGCCTTCAGGCTTCGCGATCCGGCGGAAGGCGACGCGATAGCGTGTTCCGGACATGCCGTCCGGATTCACAGGTCTTTTCAAATCCGCCGGAAAAATTCCAGGCCGGGGCGGCACGGTCCATTCGCCGTGATCGCGCCCCGGCCCCCGCGCCGCGCGGCGCGCGCCGGTCGTTCGGAACCGAAGCGCCATTCCGGCTGTCCCATCCCATATGCGGCGCGGCGGCGCCGCCGTCCCTGCCGGATTCGGGCCGCACCCGACCTTCCTTTTCCCATGCCTGCGGGCGGGGCTTGCCACGGCCCGCCCTGAGTGCGTACGCAGAGGCGATCCGCGCGGGCCGACCTTGACCCGTCGGTCAGGATCCTAAAAAAAGCGGACTCCCCGGTGCTCTCGGGGATATGAGACGTGCCGTCGTTCCGGCCGGAATAACGGGACGCGGCGAAGCGGCGAGGCGGAACATCGGATGCCGGGGATCGTGGGGTATGTCGTCCTGAAACATGGCGTTGTCGGAACGGGTCTGGCGGTTCTGCTCTGCCTGCTCAGCAGCTACGCAAGCATGGTCCTGCTGGACCGGGCGCGGCACAACGCGGAGGATGGCCGGGCGCTGTGGATCGGCGGGGCGGGCGCCGCCGGCGGGTTCGGGATCTGGGCCACCCATTTCATCGCCGTGCTGGCCTATCGGCCGGGCGTCGCCCTGTCGTTCCGGCCCGGGCCGACCCTGCTGTCGCTGCTGATCGCGATCCTGACCACCTCCGCCGCCATCAGCCTGGCCGCGGGCCACGGCATCGCGCGGCCCCCGCGCCGGGCCGCCAGCGCGGGCGCCGCGATGATATTCGGGCTGGGTGTCGCGGCAATGCATTTCATCGGCATGTCCGCGATGCGGATGCCGGGGAACATGATCTGGAACGGCACGCTGGTCGGCCTGTCGGTCGGGGCAGGCGTCGCGCTGTCCCTCGCGGCGTTTCTCTCGGCGCGGCGGCGCACCGACACACCGTTCCGGCGACTGATCCCGGCCCTGTTGCTGGGGCTGGCGATCGCCGGCCTGCATTTTACCGCCATGTCCGCCCTGACGATACAGCGTCTGCCCATGGCGATGGCGGCCGGGCGGATGCGTGGGCCGGCCCTGTCGTCGCTGGTACTGATCGCCCTGATCGGCATCGGGGCCGTCGCGCTGCTGTCCATCGGGCTGGCCGCGGCCTTCTTCGCCCGGCGCGCCGAACGCGCGGTCCGCACGAGCGACCTGAGCTTCCGCCTGCTGGTCGAAGGCGTGCGGGACTATGCGATCTACATGATCGACCCGCACGGACGCGTCAGCACCTGGAATGCCGGCGCGGAACGCCTGAAAGGCTACACGTCCGCCGAGGTGCTGGGCCGGGATTTCGGACAGTTCTACTCCGATGACGAGAGGCAGGCCGGCGAACCCCAGCGCGTTCTGGCCGACGCCCGCGCGGGCAGCGTGACGCGGCAGGGATGGCACCATCGCAAGGACGGCACGCCGTTCTGGGCGTCGGCCACGATCGAGCCGCTGCGCGACGCCGAGGGCGGCCTGATCGGCTACGCGCATATCACGCGCGACCGCACCAGGCAGAAGGAGGACGCCGACCGCCTCGCCCAGGTCACGCGCAACCTGGACATCGCGCTGGAAAACATGTCGCAGGGCCTGTGCCTGTTCGGGCCGGACGGCCGCGTGATCCTGGCGAACGGGCGCTGCGCCGAGCTGTTCAGCCTCAACGTCCATGACATCGCGCCGGGCATGGAATATCGCGCGTTCCTGACCCGCGTCTACGCCGCGCTGGGATGGGCCGGCGACCCGCTGCGGCGGCGCGTGGACGAGGTATGCGACCTGCAGATGGCCGTGATCCGGCAAGGCCGGGACGGACAGTTCCTGCTGCGCCTGCGCGACGACCGGGCGGTGCAGGCCACGGTGCGGACGACGGCCGACGGCGGGTGGGTCGAAACCTACGAGGACATCACCCAGCGGCTGGAGGCCGAGGCGCGCATCGCCTATCTGGCGCATCATGACGGGCTGACCGGCCTGCCCAACCGGGCGCAGTTCAACGACCTGCTGCGCCGCGACCTGACGATGGCCGGCCGGGCCGGGCAGCGCCTGGCGGTGATCTGCATCGACCTGGACAAGTTCAAGGCGATCAACGACCAGCACGGCCACGCGACGGGCGACAAGGTGCTGGGGGTCCTGGCCGGGCGCATCCGCGCCATCCAGGCCGAGGACGAACTGGTGGCGCGCCTGGGCGGCGACGAATTCGCCGCGGCCAAGCGGTTCCACGACATCGCCGAGTTGCATGCCTTCATCGGGCGGCTGGAGGCCTGCCTGTCGCAGCCGATCGTGCTGGAGGGCTTGGAACTGCGGCCCGACGCCAGCCTCGGCGTGTCGCTGTATCCGCAGGACGCCGGCACGGTCGACACGCTGATGGTCAACGCCGACCTTGCGATGTATCGCGCCAAGGCGGCGCTACGCGAACGGATCTGCTTCTACCAGGCCGAAATGGACGAGGCCGCGCGCGGCCGCCGCAGCCTGGCCGCCGCAGTGTGGGAGGCGCTGGACCGCAAGCAGTTCCACCTGAATTTCCAGGTGCAGAAGAAGGTTTCGACCGGCGAGATCACCGGCTTCGAGGTCCTGCTGCGCTGGCGCCACCCCGAATGGGGCCTGGTCCCGCCGATGGATTTCATCCCCCTGGCCGAGGAATGCGGGGCCATCCTTCCCATTGGCGAATGGGTGCTGCGCGCGGCATGCCGGGCCGCGGCGGGCTGGTCGCACCCCTACACGGTCGCGGTGAACCTGTCGGCGGTGCAACTGGGCGACGACGGCCTGGCCGACCAGGTGGCCGCCATCCTGGCCGAAACGGGCCTGGCGCCGCACCGGCTGGAACTGGAGATGACCGAAACCGCAATCGTGGTGGACAAGGCGCACTCGCTGCGTATCCTGCGGCGGATCAAGGCCATGGGCGTGTCGATCGCCATCGACGATTTCGGGGTGGGCTACTCCTCCCTCGAAACGCTGCGAACCTTTCCGTTCGACAAGATCAAGCTCGATCGCAGCTTCATGAACGAAATCGAGCACTCGCCGGAATCCAAGGCCATCCTGCGCGCCATCCTGGCCCTGGGCCGCAGCCTGAACATCCCCGTGCTGGCCGAAGGGGTGGAAACCCGCTCCCAACTGGATATCCTCGACGTCGAAGGCTGCACCGAAGCCCAAGGCTACTTCCTCGGCCGCCCCGGCCCCGTCGCCACGGACACCGTGGAGACCCCCGCCAACGCCTGAAAACCAGGGGCGGCAAGCCTCAGGGCGCTGCCCTGAAACCCGCCAAAGGGCATCGCCCTTTGGAAACCCAGCCGTTCAGGCAGGGCAGTCCATTTCCCCCCGGAGTTGACGGCGGCAGCGCAGCCCGTAGGTCCGGGTTGCGGGGAAAGCGGAATGTCGGCTTTTCGGCGAATGTCAGGAAAAGCAGATCACCGCGTTAGCAACGCCTTGCTCCAGATCACATGAATCGGAGCAGTGGCTGGATAAAGAGCGGATTAACGGCCGATTACTATTGTGCTGGACGATCTAAGTCGTCGGGCCTGTCATCATTCGGACGAACGCCCTGCTGCGTGGGAAACGAAGTTGGCTTCAATTGTGTGACCTTGCATAAAAAGGCAATATAATATATCATATTATGCGTTTTCAATAAATTAACGATATAGAATAATGATCTCGCTTAAATGCCAAAATTTTAAAAGCCGCAATGATTTTCTGGATTTTGTTTCAGCATTGGAGAGCGAGAGTGGCAATACAAACATTGCTGTAGCAGAACAGGCGCTTTGCCAGATGAAGAAAGACTTGGGTGAGGCTTTTGGACACATCGACCAAGCAACCCAGACGATGGAAAATCAGGTCCAGGCTGTTATCGCGGCCCGAAAGGCCAGGTTAGACGGCGAAGATAGTCTGGAAGAGATGGGCCTGCCCGCCCTGTACGATGAACGTAAAACATGGATTGCAGAGATTACTTCCTATCATAAAAAGATAGTCAGTAAAATTGAGGAATATCACCGCCGAAACCTTTTCTCGTTGAAATATGGCCAAGGCCGCATGGCTTGCGTCTTCGGCAAGGTCAAGGCTGGCAAGTCATCCCTAGGAAACTTTGTCGCCTATGGGGTCATCTCACCGGACGCCCACTCCATCAAAAGCGTTTCACCGCAGCCAACCTTCTTTTACGAGACAAGCAGCGGCCTGAATGAAAAGATGTCCCCTGAAATCATGGCGAGGCAAAGGGCATTTGGTATCGGCATTGCCGAGACCACGTCTTCCATTCAGGGTTTTAGCCTTCCGGGTTTCACTTGGGTAGATACACCAGGTGTTGATTCCGCGAACGCCTCCAATGGGGACTTGGCCTATCAGTATGTCGATGCTTCCGATCTCATCATTTATACGCTGAATTCCAGCAGCCCCCAACGTGAGTCGGACAGGACCAAAATTTTGTCATTCCTACGCAGTGGCAAGCCACTTTTATTGGTTATAACAGCCTCTGATACGATGGACGAAGATGAAGACGCTGACGGGAATATCATCCGTACCCTGACTATGAAATCCGATTCTGTGAGGCAGGAACAGTGTGAGGGTCTGCGTGCTTTCATCGAAAGTGCATTCGAACCCCAAGAGGTTGGTCTCTATGAATTCTCGGTAGTGTCCGTTTCTGCGCGGTTTGCGTGTGAAGGAAATGGCTCTCCGGAGACGTTATGGTGCCAGAGTGGCATGCAAAACTTCTTCACGACCATGGCTCAGATATTGGAGACCCAAGGTGAGTGCGCGCGCATGGTGACATCGCTGCGTGATATCAGCGACTGCATGAAAGAGGTGATGGCAACCTTTGCCAAAATTGATGCCGCGAGTGAGATCTTCTCGAACGATATCGCGTCATTCAAAAAGAAATTGGGGGAATACTGCCGGAATGCTGCTCACGAAATAGCTTCGATGAAAACGGATGAAATTTGCGCTAGCGCTGAAGAAATGGCTGCAGAGAAAAAAAACGAAGCCCTTCATACCATATTAAAAAAATATAGAACCTCTTCTACTAACTTTTTTTGTGCAATTGTGGCAAATAAATTTGGTCATGCAGCCCCAATTAAGCCAAAATTTATATGCTCAAGCATGAAAAGTATTCCTGAATACGAGAATATTTATTCTACGACCAAGCGTGAGAGTTCTATGGGCAAAGGCGTGGGTTCGACTGCTGGAACGGCAATTGGGGGAGTTATCGGTTTGGTAGGAGGGCCCGTCGGGGCGATGATAGGCGGCGCGGTTGGCTCCTTCGTCGGCGGTCTTGGGGGAAGTCTGTTTGATGGCGAGAGCGAAACGAAAGTCCTGACAGGAGATAACCGTGCCGTTGTTGCCGCTAATGCGAACAGCCTGTTCGAAGTCTGGATGACAGAAGTGTCTGGACCAATCGAAAAGTGGGTAAACGACTGGGTTTCACCAAATACTATTCAGTGCGTTAGTGAGCTTTCCGTCGTGACCGAAAAATACAAGAAGGCATTCAACACAATAATTGAGAGCCTTGAAGAGGAATTGAACCATGTTGCTGCCTGATTTCGCACCCATTAACGAGACATTCAACACGGTATCTCCGGCCATAGACCGCTGGCTTGGCCAAAATGCAAGTTCTGAAATGGCATCTGCCCTGCGAACCCGGGCTGAGACGGATCGACCGCGCATCATGGTCTATGGAGTCTATAACGCGGGCAAGAGCACATTGCTCAACGCGCTGCTTGGTTCGGAGCAGGCCGCCATGGCCGACAGGCCGGAGACGGCCGAGATTAAAGGGTATGACTGGCGAGGATATACGCTGCTCGATACGCCCGGCATCGACGCCCCTATCGAGCATGAGGCGGTTACCGAAAGCTCCCTCAACAGGAGCGATGTCATCCTTTTTGTCGTTGCCGCCGGTGGTGTCGCGGCAGAGGGGGAAACATGGAATGCTCTCATCGACATACTGCGTCGCGGCCGCCGTCTTCTGCTCGTCATTAACGACAAGATGTCCCTCGAGCGTGACGGCGAGGAGTATGTGGTCGTCATTGATAGTGCGCGGGCCCATCTCCAAAATTTCGCTGAGAAGGCGGGCATAAAAAATATTCTCGATAAGGTTGATCTCTGCGTTGTCAATGCACGTTCTGCTCTGAAGGGGCGAATGGAAAACAAGTCGGCCCTAGTCAGAAACAGTGGTCTTGATGAGTTGGAGCGCAAGCTCTTTCAGTTCCTTGAGGACTGCGATTATTCGGTTGTCTGCCGCTCCGCTGCAAGAGACGTTCTTGACCTGATCGATAAGGCCTCTGCGGTTCTGGAGGAAAGAGCGGGGAATGAGGAGAGCCGTTGCGTCGATGAGCTTGACCGGACAGTTCGCAAAAGCAGGGAAAGAGTGGTTTTGAAGGCGCGAGCACGTCTCGACACCATTATTGGCTCCACGCGCCCCAGAGTTTTGGCCTACTGCCGCAATAAGGTGAGTGACCCAAACGTGCCGGAAAGCGACCTGACGGAAATCGCGGATGGTATGGAACAGGATTTGTGGTCTCATATGGAGGCACAAATCGCGGAAGAATACCGTGGCCTTGACGCTGATGTCGAAAAACTGGCCGAACTCATCAAGTCGAAAATTTCCCGAACCGACATCAACCTTGAAGCAGGGGAGGAGCAGAAAAGCAGTGTGTTCGGGAAGCATTTCTCTGAACTCGGCCAAAACCTCAGTTCAGGTTTGTCGGCACTTCCTGCCGAGCAGTCGACGACTATTTTGAAATCTGTTCTCATGTTTGGCAAAGACGTGTCAAAAACAAATGTTGGGGCGGTTCTCAAGCCCCTTTATCATATGAAGGGCGCGGTCAGGCTTGGCGCAGTCGCGGCCAAATACGGCAAATTCCTTGGACCGGCATTGACTGCAATTTCCGCCGTTATCGGTTTTGGAGTGGCAATTCATAATGAACTGAAAGCGCGTCGGGAGGCAGAGCGCCAGGCGCGTGCCATAGCCGATGCCGCAGACAATTTCCTCTCAAAATACAGGCAGGATGCCATGCTCTGGATTTCCCAGCAGGCTCAGCAGGCATTTGAAGTGCTTGAGAATAATGTCCGTGTCCGTCTGAAGGAAATTAGTCAGGAGAATACCGCGCTCATGGAGGACCGCACGCTCTTCTTGACCGCCAAACAGACGCTTGAACAGTATAATTACTGACCAGGTTTTGAAGGCCCGCAAAGTTCCGGCATTGCAATCATGAAGCGTGCCGGGTTGTACCGTGCCCGGACTGTTGGTTACACAGTCCCCCTCACAAGAGGGGGCTGTACCACTATGATTTATATAGGCTCATACCAACCCAGATCGTCCACTTTCAGATGGATCGATTATGTCTGCTCCGGGTAACGCTGCTCAAAATACCTTATGTCCGCTACGAGGGCGCCTACAGACACGCCATTCCCGCAAGTCCACCCCCCGCCCAAACGGTCGTCCCCCTCATGAATCGTGCGGGTGCGGCTGCGCGGCAGGCCATGCCTGCATCCCGATCCGCGCGATTTCCAGCAGTCTCTCCCGCGACGCGCCGTCGCGGGCCTGCACCGCCATGCCGCGCAACAGCGAACCATAGAACGCCGCCAGCGCTTCGATGTCCGTATCGGCAGGCAGGTCGCCCGCCGCCATGCCGCGGCGCAGGCGGTCGGCCATCGCGTCCTCGGACTGGGTGCGTTGGCTGGCCAGAAGGTCGCGCAGGCGTGCCTGGGTCGGCGCACACTGGGTGGCCGCGACCGCGATCATGCACCCCGCCGGCAGGTCGTCGCGCGTGAACTCGGCCGCCGCTGCGGCCAGCAGATGCCCGAAGGTGGTCCGCGTGTCGGTCTCCTCGTTCAGGGCGGCAAAAAACCACCCTCCGGCGACCTTGATGTAGGCGTCGATCGCCTCCTGGTACAAAGCCTCCTTGCTGCCGAACGCATGGTAGAAGCTCGACGCACTGATCCCCATGGCCGCGATCAGGTCGTCGAAGCTGGTTCCGTCATACCCCCGGTCCCAGAACAGGCGCATGGCCGCGCACAGGGCCTGCCCCCGGTCGAAGGATGGCGGCCGGCCCCGGCCACGCCGCTCGCCACCGATTTTTTTTGGTGTCATCGCTCCATAAATCCTTGAACGCGAAATCACGCCCCTCATATGTCGCATATTGGAGCGGCCACTCCAAATTTTAAGCCATCCATCTACGCAACCCGGGCGCCAGGGCCGCGCTTCGCTCCCAGCCCCAGCAGACAGGGACATTACCAATGAGCAAGCTTTCCGGAAAAGTCGCAGTCGTCACCGGCGCCTCCAAGGGCATCGGCGCCGGCATAGCCAAGGCGCTGGCGGCGGAAGGGGCCGCAGTCGTCGTCAACTACGCCTCCAGCAAATCGGGGGCCGATGCAGTCGTCGCCGCGATCACAGACGCAGGCGGCAAGGCCGTGGCGGTTCAGGGCGACGTCTCGCGCAAGGCCGATGCCCAGGCCCTGGTCGATGCCGCGATCAATCAGTTCGGCCGGCTGGATATTCTGGTCAACAACTCCGGCGTCTATGAATTCGCCTCGATCGAAGAAATCACCGAGGAGCATTTCCACCGACAGTTCAACGTCAACGTGCTGGGCACGCTGCTGACGACGCAGGCCGCAGTCGGCCATCTGGGCGCGGGTGGCAGCATCATCAATATCAGCTCGGTCGTCTCGCGCATCACCCCGCCCAATTCGGCGGTCTATACCGGCACGAAGGGCGCGATCGACGCCATCACCGGGTCGCTGGCGCGTGAACTCGGACCGAAGCAGATCCGGGTGAACGCCATCAATCCCGGCCTGATCGAAACCGAAGGCACCCAGACCGCGCACGTCGTCGGCTCGGAGATGGAACAGGCCATCGTGGCGCAGACGCCGCTGGGCCGCACCGGTCAGGTGCAGGACATCGCGCCGCTGGCGGTTTTCCTGGCTTCCGATGACGCCCGCTGGCTGACCGGCGAAACGCTGATCGCCTCCGGCGGCCTGCGCTGACATCCGGGACCAGGCGTGACGGCGCCGGGCCGGGAATCCGCGGGGTCGGGCCCAAGGATCGGGGCAGCGTGGGCGGCGAAAACCCGCCGGCCTCCCCTCTTTGGGCTTGGTCGGCCTTCCCGGCCGTGCGTCGCCAAAGGCCATCGCCCTTCGGACGCCCAGGACGTCAGGAAACGAACGGGATGCAAGGGCCCCTGCCGGCTTCCGGCAGGGGCCGACCCGCGCGCACTCCGCCCTCCCCCGCCAGATAATCCGCATTCGCCGCCACCAGCGCGTCCCAGTCCCGTCCGTCCGGGGCCACGCCGCCGGCGGGCATCAACTGCCGCCAGGCCAGGCCGTGCACCTCCATCAGCCGCGACCGCAGCCAGCGCCAGGTGCAGCGTTGCGTCGTGCCCCAGGTCAGCAGCGTGACCAGCGAGTCATCCGCCACGCCGTCATAGGCCCAGGCCAGCAGGCAATGCCCGCCCCACGACCCCGGCGTCTGGTCGCCCGGCGTGGTCGTGTCCCACACCCCGTCCTGCTGGTCGGCGCGCGCCAGTCGCACGCCCAGGTATGCCGCCCCCATGCCGGCCATGATGTTCCGCATGCCGTTCAGGTCGTCCGCATCGGCGCTGCCCCAAACCGGAAACAGCGTCTGCCCGGCCAGCCGGTAGCCATCACGCGCGGCGTGGGTCAGCACGTCCACCTCGACCCCGCCCCGGTCGGTCGCCGGGTCGCCGGGCACATAGCCGGTCGAGGCCGCATAGAACGCCTCGGCCTGCGCCGTGCCCACCGCCACCTGAAACCCCGCCAGCGCCGCCGTCGCGCGGATATGGTTGCCGATGCCGGCCGACGTGCAGTCGCCCAGCACGTCATTGCCCAGCATCAGCGGCGCCGGGTCGATGCCCGCCCGCACCAACCGGTCGGGCGCGCGGCGCGCCATCATGTCCAGGCCCGACAGGCGCGGCTGCCCCGGTCGGGTCCGCGCGGGGCGGCAACCCAGTCTGCGTGCGATCATGCTGCTCCCCTCCCGACCCCGACGGCGCCCGTCCTTCACACCCCCCGATAAATCGCCGCCCGCACCGCCGGCGCCGGGGGCGCGCCCGGCCCCGCCGACATCGCCGCCGGCGTCAGCCCCACGGCCTGCAACAGCAGCGGAATGATCTGCCCGGCCGTCTGGACATAGGCCCCCACCCCCGGCGCGAAGGCCGACACGATGGGCGTCGCGATGGTCAGGATCGTCTGGAATTCCGACGCCAGCGACGACGCCCAGCCCTTGCCGGTGTCAATGTCGATCGCCCCGCCCGACGCCGCGTTGATCTGCGCCGTAATCGTCTTGATCCGCTCCAGCGCGGCATTGACCTGCGCGACCTGGTCCGCGCCGAGATGCGACGACAGGCCCGGAATGGCCTCGATCGCCTCGGCCGCGAACGCGACCGCGCCGGCATCGGCGTTCAGTTCGGCGGTGTCGATCGTGGTCGTGCCGCCGGTGGTGGCGCAGGCGGACATCGACAGGCCCAGGCCCACCAGCAGCGCCATGCCCGCCAGCGGCGTCCCCGCGCCGGACCCCGACGCCCCCGATCCCCCCTTGCCGGGCCGCGCCAGGTTCGCCACGTTGCGGAAATTCTGCGCCGCGATATTCAGCAACGCATAGACGCGCCCATAGGCCGACGCCGCACGGGCCGGCACCGGCAGCCACGGCATCAGCGCCGCGCACACGCCGCACACGGCCGCCACGTCGATCAGATACTGCACCGGCACGATCGTCAGAAACGACTGGAAAACGGTCATCGGGTCCATGCTGGCCCTCCTTATGCTGCAATCGCGCGCCGGAACGCCGCGATGTTGGTGGTGGGGTCCGCCGCGCCGAGCTGCGTGTTGTAGACACGCTTGTGCATCGCGCTCAGGCTGGCGGCATCGTTCGCGGCCGGCAGCGCATCGGGCGCGCGGTAATATTTCAGCCGCGCCATGGCGCAGGCGTAGCGCAGGTTGCCGACAAGCTGCTGCATGCGCGGCAGGTCCGAACAGGTCATCCGGCGCACGCGTGTTTCAATCTCGGCGAACCGGTCGTCGGGCAGGAACGTGCGCCAGATATCGTCGTGGGTCGCTGGTTCCATCTGCCACAGGCCCAGCGCCGGGCCGCCGCCAAGCTGCGCCAGCCAGACCCCGCCGCTTTCGACCAATGCCGTGCCGGTCAGCAGATTGACCGCCGCATCGCCACCCAGCCCCAGCGCCGCCAGCGTGGGGGCGACGACGCGCCATTTCAGTTGCGCGGGGTCGATGCCGGCCATCAGCGCCCCCCCAGCCGCAGCACATGGCCGATCCAGTCCACGAACGGCTGGAACCCCAGCAGCGCCGACACCACGCCGCCGATGCCCAGGCCCATGTTGCGAATCACCTTGATGCCGCCTGCAATCTGCTCGCTCTGGCGGATCAGCGTCCGTTGCGCCTCGTTCAGCGGGGCCGTCGTCTCGGCAAGGGTCGCGCGCATCTCGCTCCGCAACCCGGCAATCGCCTGCTGCGTCTGCTGGGAATCGCGGTCGGCCCGCCGGTCCTGATGTTCGCCGCGCGTGCGCCCCTCGGCCGAGATCTCGGCCAGCTTGACCATCAGCCCCTGTTGCCCGGCCTCCAGCCGGCCGATCCGCAGGCCATGGTCGCGCAGCGCCTCCGACGCCTCGACGGGGTCGAGCGCCACCGGCTCGGGCCTGTGTTCGTCCTGGCGTGCCGGGGCCGCGCTCATCCGCCAACCCCGGTGTAGATGATCCTGTTCAGGCAGATGGCCGGCGGCACATTGGCGGCGGCCCCCGTCCCGCTGCCCGAAATCGTTATCCCGCTTGTCGCGGAATCAATGACAATCCCTGTCGTGCTCTGCGACGTCTGCCAGTTTGTTCCACCCTGCGTATAGGAATAGGCGTAGTAATGCGCGGTATCGGTCCCGCTGTCGCGCATGGTCTGGTAGCCGTACTCGTGCGTATGGCCCGGATCGTTCAGCGCATGGTCATGGCCGGGATCGGTCAGCACATGGGTGTGCGCCGGCGCATTCTGGTCGCCGCCCACAGCGCCCGGAACGACCGCATTGACGCCGGAACCCGCCATCGTCAGCCGGTTGGCCGCCGCACCCCCCATGTTGTCGACCCCGAACGTCGCCCGCCCGCGCAGGTCGGGAAGCCCGAACGTCGTCGCGCCGTCACCGGGCCCGAAAATCGTCCCGATCGCGGCGAACAGCGCGGCATAGGTCGTGCGGCCGACAGTCTGGCCGTAGCACAGCAACCATCCGGGCGGCGCGGCCGCCCCGGCAAAATCCATGATCGCCCCGACCGGCAGCGTCCCCGTCCCGCCGGTGCCGACGCCCACCGGGTCCATCGCCCAGACCTGGTTGCCCTCGGCATCGTCCAGCACCACGGCATAGGCCGGATCGTCCAGCAGGAAGATGTCGCCGAACTGGCCGGCCTCGTCCGCGACAACCGGGTTGGTATTGGCGATGGTCAGCCCCGGATCCGCAAAGGTCGCCTGCGGCGTCGTCGTACCGGCCTGGTAGAAAAACAGCCGCGCACCCACACGCGGCACGCCGGAGGCATCCACGCTGAAACTGTTGGGCCAGATGAAACGAGCGGCTGAACCAGACATGCACCATACCCCGACCGCGCCCCACGCGGGGGCGACTGGATAAGCGGGCGGTGCCTGTGCCCCGATGCCGCATCCTAGCCGAAAAATGGGCAAACGGGCAACCGTGCGTTATCGAATATGGGAAATATATGCAGCACATCACGGTTTTTCCCATCACGTCGCCCACCCGCCCCCTCCGGCCGTCATGCAGGAGGAGGGACTCCGCCCTGCACGCAGGGGCCTTTGCCCCCGGACGGAAAGGGGGGAGTCTGGCCGCGCCAACAGCCGAGGTCACCTGATGCAACAGCGTTCCGTTCCGTCCCTCGCCCTTCTCGCCGCCCTGGCCGCCACCCCGGCCGTCGCGCTGGCGGCCGCCCCTCCCACCCACACCGCACGGCCCGACCAGACCGCGGTGGACCACGATTTCAGAAGATTGTCGCGCGACGGGCTGCGGGCCTTCGCCGATATCGACCTGGCGCGCCAGGCCCTGGCGCAGGGCGACAAGGGCGCGGCCGGCACGTTCCTCGACGACGCCAACGCGGCGCTGGCCCACGCACAGGCCGACACCCACGCCTTCACCCGCGCCGAGGCCGCCCTGACCCCGCCGGCCCACGCGCCGCAGGGCACGCACGGCAAGGCCCCCGACGCGGCCGCCACCGCGCCGGCCGTCACCTGGATTCCGGTCGATGCCGAATATGTGGTCTCGTCCGATCCGGCCACCGCCCCCGCCGAAAAGGCCCTGGCCGCGAAAACCGCCAGCCAGCACCTGAAGAAAGGCGAAACCGCCGCCGCCGCCCAGACCCTGAAGGGCGCGGATGTCGATGTCGATTTCGTCATGCTCGTCGCACCGCTGCAAAGCGTGACGGCCGACGTCTATCGGGCCTCCAACCTGGTGCGCGGCACGGACACCACCGGCGCCGACCAGGCCCTGCAGGACGCCCAGAACGCCACCCGCTTCATCGCCGACGACATGGTGTTCGTCCCCACGGGGCCGAAAGCCTCCTGACCCGAAGGGCGAAGGCATTATTGTGAATGGCTCTTTCGCGGCCTGCCTCAGGGCGCTGCCCTGAAACCCGCCAAAGGGCCGAGCCCTTTGGAAACCCAGTCGTTGGTGCATGATCGGGGTCCAGGGCCTCAGGCCCTGGTGGGTTCGGGCAAAGCCCGACCTGTTATTCCGAATCCCCGTTTTGGGAAAATACCCGCTCCCCCCTACATCGTAATGCCCGCCCCGGCGAAGGGATCCTGGTAGCTGCTGTCCCCGCCCGCCGCGCCCAGCAGCGAGCCGAGCACCCCGGACGACCCTCCGCCGGCCAGCAGCGCCAGCGCGTTGCCCAGCCCGCCCTGCAACGCGCTGGTCGCCCCCAGCGTGCCCTGCGCCGTCGCATTCCCCGCCCCCGACAGGGCGTTCAGCACGTCGCCGGCCGCCTGGTTGCCCTGGCTGCCGATCGTCCCGGCCGCCGAACTGCCCATGCCCGCCAGGCCGGACAGCGCGTTCATGTAATTGCCGAACTGCGTCCCCGCGTAATTCTGTGCGTATTTCTGCAAGGCGTTCATCTGGCCGCCCGACAGCGCCAGCCCGCGCGCCGCGGCCGACTGGTCCAGCCCCTGTTCGCCCTGCTGCAACGGAAACTGGTAATAGGGCGTCTGGACGAACTGGTTGTACGCATCCAGCGCGCCCGCCCCCTGGCCGGACGTCCCGCCCGGCAGCCCCATCAGGCTGGCCAGGCTGTACAGCGCATTCGTCCCCGTCGAGACATAGGGCGACAAAGTCTGCCGGGTCTGGTCATAGACCTGCTGCTGGAACTGGTTCGCCGCATCGAATTCCGACGCCCGCTGGCGGGCGGCACCCGATGCCGCATCCGCCCCCATGATACCGCCCGCGATCGAACCCAGCGCGCCCAGCCCGCCCGTGATTGCCGTCACCATCAGCCGATCCACTTCCCGAATTGACGTTCCATTTCCACCCAGCCCAGTCGCTGGAAAATCCGGCCGACATCCAGCGACCGGCCCGATGGCGCGGTATGGATCTTCGTGCCGGTCACCAGCCGCCGCACCCCGCGCGCCGCCAGCGTGCGCTCGGCCTCGCGGAACAGCCGCAGGCCGGCAGTCCACCGCCGGTCGGCGGGGCGGACGTAATACAGATCGAAAAACGCATGCGGCGTGCTGCAATGATGCAGATGCGGCCAGACCAGCGCGACCAGATAGCCCACCAGCCTGCCGCCATCGCGCATGGTCACGACATGCAGCGCGCCCGCCGCCTCCAGCGCCGCATAGGCGGGCAGGTCCATGTCCAGCGGAACCCGCGCCTGATCCACCGCGACCTCGTGGAAATGCGCCGCCCACAACGGCCGCATGTCCGCCAGCGCCGCCGACCAGGGTTCGACCCGATAGACGATCACGAGGGGGTCACCTGCAACCCGCCCGCCGAAATCGTCAGCGCGGCCCCCGCCGTCGCCACCGCCGCGATCGCATCGCCCGGCCCCAGCACCTTGCCGATCTCGTTCGGGCTGTTCCAGCTCTGCCCCGGCAGAAGGGTCTGGTTGAACGTCGTGGCGTTCGCAGGCCCCGCCTCGCCCCCCGCCGGAACCAGATAGATCGTGATCTGCACGGCAACGGTGGCGACATTGCAGACGCCCAGCGCGTCGATGCGCGTCAACACCCCGCCGGGCGAGGCATAGAGCGCCGTCGTAACGCCGGGGACGAACTGCGCGGGAAGGATGGAAACGGGCTGAACGGGCATGGCACCTGCAATCGCATGCGCGCCCCCCGAGGGGGGCGTCGGATAGCGGGCGATGCCTATGCCCGGATGGGATATGTGTACTTCACGAGGGGATCGACGCGCAAGCGCGAGTTTGCCAGGGGATCACTCCATGCAGGCGCGCTGAGCACTATTTCGCGCCGAATATTATCAACGCCTTGTCGGGTGCGCCCGTCAGGCCATTGATCCGATCTCCAAATACACACTGCACACACTTTCTTCTTGCGATTAATGTGTATCGTGTGTATAAGAAACACATGAACAGCGCCGAGCTGATCCGAGAGCTGAAGAAAGCGGGATGGGCCGAAGTCCGGTCGCGGGGCTCACACCACATATTCCGCCACCCAGACCACGGGCACTCGGTCACGGTGCCCCACCCCAAGAAGGACCTGGGCAAGGGGCTGGTCGCCGCGATACGCAAGCAGGCCGGGTTGAAGTGACCCGGCAGGAGGGGAAAATGCGCTATCCTATCGTGATCGAGCACGGGTCGGACGCTGAGGCATATGGCGTTGTCGTGCCCGACCTGCCGGGGTGCTTCTCTGCGGGGGATACGTTCGACGAAGCGGTGAGCAATGCGTCCGAGGCGATCGCGCTCTGGATCGAGGATGCCATCGACCATGGACAGTCCGTGCCGCGTCCATCTTCGCTCGACGCCTTGCGCGCCAACTCCCAATGGTCCGGACCGGAATGGATCTGGGGCTTTGCAAGCGTCGATCCCGCGTTTTTTGATGATATGTCCGAGCGCGTGAACATCACGCTTCCCCGCCGCGTCCTGGCTCGACTGGATAGCCGGGCGAAAGAAGCGGGGGAAACCCGCTCGGGATTTATCGCCAAGCTGGCGCTGGGTGCGTGACGGGGGGCCATTGATCCGCCTCGCATGCCCCACGTGCCCTTCGGCGACGCCCACCTCACGGCGCTGCGACTCTCCAGCCCTCACAATGCCGTCGGCAGCGGAATGGTCTTCGTCTGCAACGCCGACGCGAACGCCCCGATATTGAACGTGCCCAGCTTATGGAACGCCACCCCATCGTCACTGAACAACACATCGAATATCTGCGGGGTCTGGCTATACCAACTGCCGCTCCGCGAGGTGATGGTGATCTGGGCCGCGCCGACCGGAACCCCATAATCGAACACGATGAACGGGGAAGGGGCATAGTTGTTCGAGCCCCAGTTCGTTCCGGTATCGCCGTCATAGACATTGGATAGCGGCTGTCCGCCATAGGTGTCGGTCGAGGTGGAGGCGACGGGAATCAGGTTTGCGCCCCCCACTGTCGCGGCAAGATAGCATTCCCCCATCGTGGGCGGCTGCGTGCGCGCGGTCGAGATCATGTTTCCCAGCGCCCAATAGCGATGCGCGCCCACGACGCCCCCGCTCCCCCCCGGCGGCGCGGCCCATGTCCCGTCGGCCCGCAGGAAATTCGCCGTGCCCCCGCCGCTGGCCGGGGCCGCACCCGGCAGGCCGGCGGTGAACGGCTGCACCAGCGCCGTCAGTTGCGCCGGCGTCAGCGCCGAGGCCACGGCCGCGCCGCCGCTGACATTGCCCAGCACCGTCCCGTCCGCCAGCGCCGGCACGCCGCCCGTCGTGCCGCAGGAAAACGTCCCCGTCGCGGGCGCGTAGTTCAGATGGTTGCCGCCAACGTCGGGGCAGGACGGCAGTTCGCCATGCCCCACCGGCCCCGCGACCTGCGCGCGGGCAGGGGCGGCCAGCGCCAGCGCGCCGGCCAAAATCAGCAAAATCGTCTTCATTCCGAATACCATTGCGTTGAACTGTTCTGCCAGAACGTGGCGACGCCACCGGCCAGGATCGTGACCGGCGCATCCGCCGCCATCGCGTCGATCCCCCCGCCCGCAGGCGGATAGACCAGCAGCGCCGCCGCGCCGCGATTCAGCACCTTCCGCCAGGTGCCCACCGCCCCCGCCGTCAGCACGGCCCCGCCGCCGGCCGCCACGGTGGTGAACAGGTTGACGTTCGCCACCAGCGCGGCGGCCGATCCCTGCGTGGTGCCCGCCGCCGCCAGCCCGCCGGCAAAGCTCTGCGCGGACGGCGCCCAGGCCTGCCACGCCCCGTCCCAGGCATAGACCTGCCCGATATCGGTGGCGTAGTAGAACCCCAGGCAGCCACTGGGGATATTCGGCGTCGCCGGCCGCGCGGCGGCGGCGCCATAGCCGAAATAATCGGTAATCAGCGTGCTGTGTCCCATCAGATCGGCACCCCGATTGTCTGCCCCGTCGGATCGGACAGGATGCCGATCGGGGATGTGTCGCCATTGACCAGCGGCAGCACGCCGCCCGTCCCGTTGCCGCCGCCCCCGGCCGCCCAGCCGTCCGCCGTGCCGGCGCCCGACTGCTTGGCCCACAGCGCCCCGCCCGCGTCGCCGTCGCGTTGCAGGTAGACATCGCCCACCCACCCCACGACCCGCCCGGCCGGCACGCCGAACCCGTCGATGACCCGCGCGCCATGATGCAGCACGACGACATCGCACGGCCCGCGCGGCGGCGGCGGCGGGTCCGGCCGCGCCACCGGGGGCGGCGGCGGCACGGCGGCCAGCATCGCC
>NZ_JABEQH010000013.1 GCF_014174305.1 Gluconacetobacter johannae
CGTCGTCGAGACCGCGTCCACCGTCTCGGCCCGCAGTTCCTCGGCCAGCTGCTTCAGCTGCTCCACCGACAGGTTCCGCAGGTCCGCCGGATAGGCCACCCGGTCCAGCAACGCAAAACGCCCGTGCGTCGGAACCGACGCCGTACGCGCGCTTCCCGTCGGCTGCCCCTCTGACTTCTGCTGGGTCATGACTGTCAGCTCCTGCGATCGACCACGTAACGGATGAGATCCCGGAGCCTGTCGGCCTCGGTACCAAAAATATCGAGATGGGATTCAGCCTGTTCGGCCACGCGCCGCGCTTCCCGCGCCGCGCCGTCGACCCCCAGCAGGGCGACGTAGGTGGATTTGCCGGCAGCCTGGTCCTTGCCCGCCGTCTTGCCCAGTTCCTCGGCGCTGGCCGTCGCGTCCAGCACATCGTCCGCGATCTGGAACGCCGCCCCGAGATCGCGCCCGTAAGCCGCGATGCGCGACCGCACCGACAGGTCGGCATTGCCCAGAATGGCGCCGGATTCGGCGGAATAGCGGATCAGGCAGCCGGTCTTCAGCGCGTGCAGGCGTTCGACGTCCTGCAAGGCGAGGGCGCGCCCTTCTCCCTCCATGTCGATCATCTGGCCGCCGACCATGCCTGCCGCGCCGGATGCGGCGGCCAGGGCGGCGACGAGACCGATCCGGACGACGGCGTCGGGGTGGGTCGCCGTATCGGCCAGGATCTCGAACGCCATGGTCTGCAGCGCGTCGCCGGCCAGGATGGCCGTGGCCTCGTCGAATTTCCGGTGCGTCGAAGGCTGGCCCCGGCGCAGATCGTCGTCGTCCATCGCCGGCAGGTCGTCATGGACCAGGGAATAGGCATGCAGCATCTCGACCGACGCCGCGACGCGATAGGCGCCGGATTCGGCGACGCCGAACAGGCTGGCCACCTCGGCCGCCAGATAACCGCGCAGCCGCTTGCCGCCGCCGAGCGTGGCGTAGCGCATGGCGTCCACGACCCGCCCCTCGCTGCCGGGAACCGGCGGCAGAAGGCTGTCGATCGCGGCCTCGACCGCCGATGCCCGCCTTGCCATGGACGCACGCAGAAGGCTGCCCCGGTCTGCGGAATTTCCTGTGGGGGCTGTCGCTATTGTCTGGCTCATCGGCGCATCAATCCATAGATTTCGTCTCCAGCGTGCCGTCGGCCCGCTGGATGATCGCCTGAACGCGGGCCTCGGCCTCGTTCAGCTTGCTCTCACAATGTCGTCTCAGGGCGGCGCCACGCTCGTAGGACGCGATCGCGTCCTGCAGCCGGAGCTGCCCGCCCTCCAGTTGCCGAACGATCTCCTCCAACTGGACGAGGGCGTCTTCGAAGGACAGCAGGGACAGGTCGTCCGTCATGGGTGCGGTGCTTCCATCATGAGGCGGGGATTACTCCCTGCCGGGCGCATCTGCCAAGGGCATAGGGGGAATGGCAGGAATTTGTGGCGGCTGTGGCTTCCGCGCAACGTGTTCGGAATGCTGGTGGAAAAGCGCCGCCTAGGGTCCGGCGGCCGGGTCGGGACGGCGGCGGATGACAAAGGACAGAATTCCGCCATCCTCGCCGAAAGCGATAAGCGCGTGGCCGGTTTCCCGGCAGAACGCCTGGAAATCGGCGACGCTGGCACGGTCCGTCGCGATGACGCGCAACCGCTCGCCCGGCTGCATGCCGCGCAGGGTGCGATTGGCCTTGAGGACGGGAAGCGGGCAACTTAGCCCTTTGACGTCGAGCACGGTCTCGCTCATGAAAATGGGGGCTCCGACAGGGGCGGCCGCGTCCGGCCTGTGCTGGCGCGATGTTTACGCCACATTTCTGTGCATTATAGGCTCAAACAGCCAGCGGATAAAATATGACGAACAACGGGACGGACATGACCGGCTATCGGATCGGCATCGATTTCGGCGGAACCAAGATCGAGATCGCGGCCCTCGCGGCCCACGATGGGCGCGAGCTTGTCAGGCGGCGCATCGCCAACCCCGGCCATTACGACGGCGCGATCCATGCCATCCGGGACCTGGTCGCGGGCGTGGATAGCGAACTGGGCGGCCAGGGCACCGTCGGCATCGGGATTCCCGGGTCGATCAGCCCCGACACCGGCGTCATCAAGAACGCAAACGCCACATGGCTGAACAACCAGCCATTCGGCCGGGACCTGACCGCCGCCGTCGGTCGGGAAGTCCGCGTGGAGAACGACGCCAACTGTTTCGCCCTGTCCGAGGCGGTGGACGGGGCGGGGGCCGGGAAACGCGTGGTCTTCGGCGTCATCGTCGGCACCGGGATGGGTGCCGGGATCGTCGTCGACGGCAAGCTTCTGATCGGCGCGCATCACATCGCCGGGGAGTGGGGGCATATTCCGCTGCCCTGGCCCCGACTTGAGGAAATGCCCATGCCCAAATGTTTCTGCGGAAACGAGGGCTGCCTGGAACGCTTCCTCAGCGGTTCGGCCCTGGCCCAGGACTGGAAGGGGCCAGGCAACCGCAGCACTGCCGGAATCGAGGAGCAGGCCGAGGCCGGCGACCAGGCGGCGATCGGCGCGCTGGATCGCTACATGGACCGTCTGGCCCGGGCATGCGCCCTGGCGATCAATTTCCTCGATCCCGACGTCATCGTCCTGGGGGGAGGGGTGTCGAACCTGAATTCGATCTACGAGCGCGTGCCGCTGCTGATGCCGCGCTATGTCATCACGCCACGCTGTACCACGCCGATCATACGGAACCGGCATGGGGACAGTTCGGGCGTGCGCGGCGCGGCGTGGCTGTGGTCGAATGACGAGGGCGCGGCCTGAATCGTGCGACGAGACTGATCGCGTGCCCGCCCGGCAGGGCGGGCCGTTCAGGCGTCCCGTCTGATCCGGTCGGGCCGGAACCCCGTGGCCACCACATAAAGCTCGCTCGATTCCTTGCGGCTGGCCGGTGGCTTGGCATGACGGACGGTGGCGAAGGCCTGCTTCATCGGGGTCAGCATCTGTCGCTCCGACCCGCCCTGGAAGACTTTGGCCACGAACGCCCCGTTTTCCGCCAGCACCTTGGTCGCGAAATCCAGCGCCAGTTCGGCCAGGCCGATGATGCGGAGATGGTCGGTCGGCGCGTGTCCGGTCGTATTCGGCGCCATGTCCGACAGCACCAGGTCCGCCGGGCCGCCCAGCAGGGCGATCAGGCGATCGGGCAGGTCGGGGTCGTTGAAATCCCCTTCCAGGATCGTCGCGCCGGATACCGGGTCGACCGGCAGCAGATCGACGCCGACCACATGCGCCGCACCCCGCTTGACCGCGACCTGCGTCCATCCGCCCGGCGCCGCCCCCAGATCCACGACCCGCATGCCCGGCCGGATCAGGTGAAAGCGGTCGTCCAGTTCGATCAGCTTGAAGGCCGCGCGGGACCGCCAGCCCTGCTTGCGCGCGGCCAGGACGTAAGGGTCGTTCAGTTGCCGGTTCAGCCAGCGCTGCTGGGCGGTCGTGCGGCCACGGGCCGTACGCAGCGACACCGCCTGCGCGCGCGTGGTCTTCGCCGCACCCGAATCCGCCTGTGCGGATGTGCCGCCCGGCGTCGCGCTGCTGGAAAGGGACTTGCCGGGAACCCGCGACTTGCCGCCTCCGGCCGAGGAACGGCGCGTCATGGACGGGAGACGCCCGCCGTGGTCAGCCTGGACCCTGCATAGGGCAGGGCGGTGGGAAATGGCGACAGGGGCGCCATGGTCGAATCGTTAATCATGCGTAGCAGCATACCATCGCGCAGCCCGCGATCCGCCACGACGATCTCGGGCACCGGCCATATTTTGTGGATGGCCTCGAAAATCGCGCATCCCGGCAGGACATACAACGCGCGTTCCGGCCCGACGCAGGAATGCTGCCGCAGGCCGTCCGGGCCGATTTCCGCCAGGGTCCGGATGGCCGCCAGGGCCGCGTCGGCGGAGAGGATGGTGCCATCGACCGCAGCCCGGCTGTAGCGCGCCAGCGACAGGGCGATGCTGGCCAGGGTCGTGATGGTGCCGCTGGTTCCCATCAGGCTGACATTGCCGCGGCTGATTTCCCGGCCGATGCAATGGACGTCCTCGAACGCGCGCAACTGCCGCGTCACGGTATCGACCATGTGGCGGTAGCCGTCCTCGGTGAAGGCCGTATCGCCGAACTGCTCGGCCAGGGTGATGACGCCTACCGGCAGGCTGATATAGCCGATCAGGTCCTGGCTGCGCGACCGTCGCTCGGTCCGCACCCACGCCACTTCGGTCGAGCCGCCGCCGATGTCGAACAGAACGGCGCGGTTGCGCGCGGGGGACAGTCTCTCATCGTGCAGAAGCGCCGCACAGCTGTCCATGGCCAGCTCGGCTTCCTCGCGCGGCGAGATCACGCCGATATCCAGGCCCGTTTCGCGCCGGACGCGCTCGAGAAAGGCGGCGCCGTTCCCGGCGCGGCGGCAGGCCTCGGTCGCCACCGCGCGATACCGGCGCAGCCGGCGGCGCCCCATACGCGCGGCACAGATTTTCAACGCGTCGATGGTCCGGTCCATCGCGTGCTGTTCCAGCAGCCCCGTCCGTTGCAGGCCGGCGCCCAGCCTGACGATACGGCTGAAACTGTCGACGACGCGGAATCCGTCGGCCGACGGCGTCGCGATCATCAACCGGCAATTGTTCGTCCCGAGGTCGATGGCAGCGTACATGCCAGGGATTCCGTGATTCGTCGTGAATCCGGAGGCATGGGAGAATGGCGGTCTCTCCTGGCTATCGCGCCAGGACATGCTGTTGTCCATCGGGCGGTTCCCTTGCCGCTGCTGGATTCATAGTGGAGTTCCAGCCGCGCGAAGGGCAAGTCAAATATGCCGCATGCAAGAAACTTCGTCACAAAGGTGCTTGTCACGTCGATCCACCGATGCTATCAGCCGCTCACCGCACGGCACTACCGGCCGAAAGGCAGTGTTGGGGGATAGTTTAGCGGTAGAACTACCGGCTCTGACCCGGTCAGCCCTGGTTCGAATCCAGGTCCCCCAGCCATTTCCCTGAAAACCAGTAAAATCGAGTATTTGGAAGCGCCCGATTCCGGGCGCCTCTGTGGAAGGCCGTGGGCAATCCCAGGTCGGCCATATCGCGCGCGCGTAGGCAGGCGTCACGGGTTTTCGTGATAAAACCTGCAGGCCCAAAGAATTCGGTTCAAACCGCTTCGGATGGCCGAAGAAACCCGTCCTCACGCGATTTCGCCAGCTATAAAATGGTGACACCTGGTCGAGAACTTTTCTCTCCATCAAGCGTATCGCAACCTGCCGCGACCAGACCGATAGCGAACCCGGCCTTAATATTCCTTACTGTCCCGCTCTCGGTCATCGAATAAATTTCAATGGAATTTTGATAATTTATTTACAAATACAATCGAAACTTCAGCCTTCGATCCTTATTTTTACAGGTAAATGGAAGCATAGAATTCAAATTTTTTGGCCCGATGAATTTGCCTAGAGGACATGCCTTCACCGTCTTTGTTGCTCCTTCCTGCTATCTGAACGAAGTGCTACGGGAGTTTGAATTGACCAAGACCAATAATGATCGCCTGGCAAAAAACACGCAAAATCGCGGACAAAAACTGGATGATATAAGACAGCGTCTGGAATTCATGGATCTGACCGACGACAGTCTCCAGACCATTCGCTCCATGCAGGCGCTCATCGACCGGGAAATTCCGATCGCGCTTGAAAGCTTTTACAGGCAGGTGCGGAAAACGCCGGAAACCCGAAGATTCTTTTCTTCTGAAATGCAAATGCAGCATGCCAAAGGTGCACAGTCCAATCACTGGAAGAACATCTCGGCGGCAAATTTCGGCGCGGAATATTCGGCCCAGGTTCGTGAGATTGGCGCGGTTCATGCCCGTATCGGTCTGGAGCCAAGATGGTATATCGGCGGGTACGCCGTCGTTCTCGACCATCTCATTCATGCCATTACGGAAGAGCTAGTCCCAAAAAAAGGCCTGTTTTCGAGAGGAGGCACCGTCTCCGCCCAAAAGCTGGGGGACGCGATCGGCAGCCTGTGCAAGGCCGTTCTGCTCGATATAGATCTGGCACTTTCAGTCTATTATCCGGACGTCACGGAAAAGGCGGTGCGGGCCACCAGGGATGAGGCGATCGAAAAAGAGCAGACTCTGGTTTCGCGGAGTTTCGGATCCGTCATCAGTCAGATCGCTGACGGGGACCTGACGGGCAGGGTGCATGGAGACCTGCCCCTGTTCTATATCCCCTTACGCGACAACCTCAATGCGGCCGTTGAATCCCTGCGCGCCACGCTGGAAGTCGTGAACGCAACAGCGCAGACCATAGACACGACGGCCACCCAGATTAATGGCGCGGCGCAGGATCTGTCTCATCGGACGGAGCGGCAGAAGTTTTCCGTGGAAAAGACGGCCGCGTCGATCGAACAGATAACCTCGACCGTTACCTTGACCGCGGCGCGGGTGGCGGAGGCTCATGCCCTTGTTACCGATTGCCAGACCATTACAGAGCAGTTTGGTGTCATGGTAAACGGGGCGACCGGTTCAATGGCCGAGATCGAACGGTCATCCAACGCGATCAGCACGATTACCGATGTCATGGATGCGATAGCCGTCCAGACCCATCTTCTGGCGCTGAACACGAGTGTCGAGGCGGGTCGCGTGGGAAACGGCGGCGCGGGCTTCAAGGCGCTTGCCCAGGAAATCCGGGAACTCGCCCGCCGTGCGGGAGAAGCCTCGAAAGACGTCAGGAAGCTCGTCACCGCGTCACAAAGTCAGGTCACGGCGGGGGCTCTGGTCATGGAAGGCATCAATTCCGGGATGCAGACCATTATCACGCGCGTGACAAAGATAAGCGACCATTTGAAAGCCATTGCGGATGCGGCACAGGAGCAGGCCCAGGCGCTCCATAATATAAACGGCGCGGTGGCGACAATCGACCAGGGTACCCGGCAGAATGCGGCGATGGTCGAACAGACCTCGGCGGCGAGTGCCGACCTGGCGGGAAAAGCCGTTCATCTTCGCGATATTCTTGAAACCTTCCAATTATAGGATCCGGCGGCGCGAATGCGGGCCGACGTCAGGAATGGCGATAGCCTTCAAGGTTGCCATACGCATACGAGGTGGACAGCAGCGTCCCTGGGGGGATACTCACCGGCGTATCGTATGGAGAAGATGCTGTTGCGGTACTGTATTGTAGGCGCTGGTTTCAGCGGAGCCATCATGGCCCGCGCCCTTGCCGAAGCCGGTCACAAGGTCCTGCTGCTGGACGAACGGTCGCATGTGGCGGGAAACTGCCATACCAGCCGCGACGGCGAGACCGGGGTCATGGTCCATCGGTTCGGACCGCATATCTTCCATACCGCCGACGAACGGGCATGGACCTACATCAATCGTTTCGGCGTGATGAAGCCCTACGTCAACCGGGTCAAGGCGCAGTCGCAGGGCCGGATCTACAGCCTGCCCATCAACCTGATGACCATCAACCAGTTCTTCGGCACGACGCTACGCCCCGACGAGGCCCGGCAGTTCATCGCCGCGCGCGCCGATGCGTCCATCACCGCGCCCCAATCGTTCGAGGAGCAGGCGCTGTCGATGATCGGTCCGGAATTGTACCGGGCGTTCTTCCATGGCTATACCAAGAAGCAGTGGGGGGTGTCGCCGACGGCGCTTCCGGCCTCGATTCTCAAGCGTCTGCCGGTTCGCTTCAACTACGACGACAATTATTTCAGCCATCCGTGGCAGGGCATGCCCCAGGACGGCTACACCGCCATCATCGAGAACATCCTGAAGACCGACGGGATCGAACTGCGTCTCGGCCAGTCGTTCGAGACGGTGGACGAGCGTTTCGCCCATGTCTTCTACACCGGGCCGATCGACCGGTATTTTTCCTACGCCCTGGGGCGCCTCGGCTACCGGACCCTCGATTTCGAGGCCTTCGTCGCCGACGGGGATTACCAGGGCACGGCGGTCATGAATTACTGCGACGAGACCGTGCCCTATACCAGGATCACGGAACACAGGCATTTCGCGCCGTGGGAGCAGGATCGTTTCACCCGCACCGTCTGCTTCCGCGAATACAGCCGCCAGGCCGGCGCGGACGACGTTCCGTACTACCCCATCCGTCAGGTCGGCGAGAAGGCGCTACTGACCCGCTATATCGAGATGGCGCGCGCGACGCCGGGCGTGTCGTTCATGGGGCGGCTGGGAACCTATCGCTACCTGGATATGGACGTAACGATCTCGGAAGCCCTGGCGGCATCCGATCGCGTGTTGGATCTCGCGCGGCAGGGCGGCGTTATCCCGACCTTCTTCGTCGATCCGTCCTGATCGTTCCCCCCGACAATCGCGCGGTGCGAAAGTCGGGGGGTGTCCATTCAGCGGGTGGTCGCCAGTTGCGCCGCGGCAGCCGCGCGATGACGGATTTCGGCCCCATCCGGCGCGCCGGGGGGGACGAGCCACGATCCGCCGACGCAGCGCACCGACGGCAGTTCCAGCCACTGGGGCGCGCGTTCGAGGTCGATGCCGCCGGTCGGGCAGAAGCGGATCCGGCCGAACGGCGCGGACAGGGCCTTCAGCGCCTTGATGCCGCCGGACGCCTCGGCCGGGAAAAACTTGAAGCGATCAAGGCCCAGGTCCAGCCCGCGCATGATGTCGCTGCTGTTGGCGATGCCGGGCAGGAATGGAATGCGGCGGGCGATCGCGGCCCTGGCGAGGCCGTCGGTCAGGCCCGGACTGACGATGAATTCCGCGCCGGCCTCGATGCTGGCGTCCAGGTCGGCCTCGTTCAGCACGGTGCCCGCGCCGACAACCGCCCCCTCGACCTTGGCCATTTCCGCGATGACATCCAGTGCCGCCTCGGTGCGTAGGGTCACTTCCAGCACCCGCAGCCCGCCCGCCACCAGGGCCTCGGCAATCGGGCGGGCATGCGCCGCGTCCTGCACCACAAGCACCGGAATGACCGGCGAAAGGCCCATGATACGATCTATTTCGGACATATCTGCTTCTTTCTTCTTCATATGGCGCGCCGGCTTCCCCCGAAACGCGCCAAAGGCCACTGACCAATGATCGGGGTCCAGGGCCTCAGGCCCTGGTGGGTTCGGGCAAAGCCCGACTGTGTATCGGGCCTATTGCTCCATCGCCGCCAGCATCGCCGACGCGCCACGCTCGGCGCTGTCGGCGCCACGGCGCATGAAGGCGAACAGTTCGCGGCCCGTGCCGTCCTGCGCCTGGGGTGGAGGGCAGGGATCGCGGGCGTCCCATTCGGCGGGATCGACCAAGGCGTCGATCCGGCCGTCCTGGGCGCTCAGCCGCACCACATCGCCGTCGCGCAACCGGGCCAGCGGGCCAGCGGGCAGGGCCTCGGGCGAGAGATGAATCACCGCCGGGACCTTGCCGCTGGCGCCCGACATGCGTCCGTCGGTCACCAGCGCCACCCGATGCCCCCGGTCCTGGAGCACGCTCAACGCCGGCGTCAGCTTGTGCAGTTCCGGCATGCCGTTTGCCGCCGGGCCCTGGAAGCGCACGACCACGATCACGTCACGGTTGAGTTCGCCCGCCCGATAGGCGGCCAGGACGTCTTCCTGGTCGTTGAAGACGGCGGCCGGGGCCTCGATGGTCCAGCGGTCGCGGGATACCGCGCTGGTCTTGAAGATGCCACGGCCGAGATTGCCCTGGACCAGGCGCATGCCGCCGTCGGTGCTGAAGGGGGCCGTGGCCGGGCGCAGGATCGTCTCGTCACCCGGTACGGACGGGGTATCCGTCCAGACCAGATGGCCGTCACGCAGTTCCGGCGCCCGCGTGTAGGCCCGGAATCCCTCGGGCGCCACGGTCAGGATGTCCTCATGCAGCAGCCCGGACTCCAGCAGCGTCGCAATGACGAAGCCCATGCCCCCCGCCGCGTGAAATGCGTTCACGTCCGCCGCGCCGTTCGGGTAGACGCGCGCCAGCAGCGGCACCGCGCTGGACAGCCGGTCCAGGTCTTCCCAGTCGATGACGATGCCGGCCGCCCGCGCGATCGCCGGCAGGTGGATCGCCAGGTTGGTCGATCCCCCCGTCGCCAGAAGGCCCACCGCCGCATTGACGATCGCCTTCTCGTCGATGCAGCGCCCCAGGGGGCGGTAATCGTCGCTGTCCATGCCCATCGCCAGGATGCGATGCACGGCCGCGCGCGTCAGTTCCTGGCGCAGATGGGCATGGGGGGGAACGAAGGCCGCGCCCGGAATGTGCAGGCCCATCACCTCCATCATCATCTGGTTGGTGTTGGCCGTGCCGTAGAAGGTGCAGGTGCCGGCGCCGTGATAGGACGCGGCCTCGGCCTCCAGCAATTCGTCGCGGCCGACCTTGCCTTCCGAATAGAGCTGGCGGACCTTCTGCTTGGTCTTGTTCGGCAGACCGGACGACATCGGGCCGGCCGGCACCAGCACCATCGGCAGGTGGCCGAAGCGCAGGGCGCCCATCAGCAGGCCGGGGACGATCTTGTCGCAGATGCCCAGCAGCGCAGCCCCTTCGAACATGCCATGGCTGAGGGCCACCGCCGTCGACAGCGCGATCGTGTCGCGGCTGAACAGCGACAGTTCCATGCCAGGCTGGCCCTGGGTCACGCCGTCGCACATGGCCGGCACGCCCCCGGCCACCTGGGCCGTCGCGCCCTTTTCACGCGCGAACAGGCGCATCTGGTCCGGATAGCGGGCATAGGGCTGGTGGGCGGACAGCATGTCGTTATAAGCGGTGACGATGCCGATATTCATCGCGCCGCCCGCGCGGATGGCGGGCTTGTCCTCGCCCGAGGCGGCGAATCCATGGGCCAGGTTTCCGCATGCCAGGCGCGGACGGGCGACGCCGCGATCCCGCTGGCGGGCGATCAGGTCGAGATAGGCCGCGCGTGTCGGCGCGGAACGACGGATGACGCGGGCCGTCACTTCGGCCAGGACAGGATTCATCTGCATTGGAAGGGACCGTCACAGCGGCGTCGGATTCGATGCAGAGCGGGCAAGACCGTAACTCCTGAATGTCATGTTCATGCACGCCGGAGGCGGATAGTTATGCATGAAACGCATAAGAAGGGTAAGGACGGGACAGATACCGGCTAAATATAATGTGAGCAAGTAAAATTTTGATATAAATGAGGCGATTTAATGCACATTTTTGTAATATTATTACAATTTTGACCCTGCGCCCGGAGGGTAGGTGAGGCCCCGCGGGTTGAACGGGCGGGGGGGACGCCTTCGGGGATGCCGCGACCGTCGCGGCCCCCGTCGCTCATTACGACAGCCGGCATCCCAGCCGAAAGGGAGGCGGTTGGAAGGCCGACCTGCATTCGCTTCCCGCGGCGCTGCATCGCCCCCCGGTCGTCGCACGTCCCGCCCGTGGCGGCCCTCGTTTGCGCCAAAAGTCGCATAAGATATATTATGCCAACTCATTTTGCCGTTATTGCCGCCGGACGGGCCGGGCTTCCGAATTCCGGTTTCTCGGTTAAAAACGATCATTCTGGCGCTTTGTCTGACGATCGGGACCGCATGAGTATCTCCACTGTGTTGGGCTTTGCCTTTTCAGGCATCGAGGCGATCCCCGTGCGGGTGGAAGTGCAACTGGCGTCGGGCCTGCCGTCCTTCCTGATCGTCGGCCTGGCGGACAAGGCTGTGGCCGAAGCGCGCGAGCGCGTCCGCGCGGCGCTGTCGGCCATGGGGCTGGCGTTGCCGCCCAAGCGGATCGTGGTCAATCTGGCCCCGGCCAATATCGTCAAGGAAGGCTCGCATTTCGACCTGCCGATCGCGCTGGCGCTGCTGACGGCCATGAAACTGGTGCCCCCCGAGGACAGCGGACGTTTCGGGGCGATCGGCGAACTGTCCCTGGACGGCCGGATCAACGCGGTGCCCGGCGTCCTGCCTGCGGCCATCTGCGCGGTAGAACAGTCCATGGGGCTGGTGTGCGCCGCGGCCCAGGGCCGCGAAGCGCGCTGGGCGGGCGACGCGCTGGATATCCTGGCTGCCGACTCCCTGCTGGCCCTGGTCAATCATTTCAGCGGCGAGCAGGTCCTGCCGTCGGTGGAACTGCCCGAGCGCCTGCCCGACGATCCGGATGGACCACGGACGGATCTGGCCGACGTGCGCGGCATGGAAACCGCCAAGCGCGCCCTGGAAATCGCGGCGGCCGGGGGCCACTCCCTGCTGATGACCGGGCCCCCGGGGGCCGGCAAGTCGATGCTGGCCGCCCGCCTGCCGTCCCTGCTTCCGGATCTGGACGCTGAGGAAATCCTGGAGATCAGCCGCATCCACAGCGTCGCCGGGCACCTGCCCATGGGGATGCCGATCTTTCGTCCGCCCTTTCGCGATCCGCATCATTCGACCAGCCAGGTCGCACTGGTGGGCGGCAGCAGCCGCGTCAGGCCGGGCGAGGTCAGCCTGGCTCATCGCGGCGTTCTGTTTCTGGACGAACTGCCCGAATTCTCGCGTCCCGCGCTCGAGGCCCTGCGGCAGCCCATCGAAACCGGGACGATCACCATCGCACGCGCATCCGCCCATGTGACCTTCCCTGCCCGCTTCCAGCTGATTGCCGCGATGAATCCCTGCCGGTGCGGCTATCTGGGCGATGCCGCGCAGGAATGCCGGAAGGCGCCCCGCTGCGGCGAGGATTACGTATCGCGGATTTCCGGCCCGATGCTGGACCGGATGGACATGACCGTGCATGTCGAGCCCGTGCCGCCGTCGCAACTGGCCGGTCTGCCGACGGGCGAAACCAGCGCCGTGGTGGCGGCGCGGGTGGCGGCGGCCCGTGGGCGGCAAAAGGCGCGCCAGAACGGCCTGTGCAACACCGAGGCCTCGCCGGACCTGTTTCCCACCGCCGCCCCCGCGCGCGATTATGCCGTGCTGGTGGCCGAGCGGCTGCGCCTGTCGGCCCGTGGTTTCACGCGGCTGCTGCGGGTCGCCCGGACGATCGCCGACCTGGCGGGCCACGAGGAAACCGCGCAGCCTCATGTGGCCGAGGCCGCCGGATATCGGCTGCGGCGGCCGGACCGGCGATGATGCTCATTCGGAGGAAAATTTATGTATATCGAAAGAATAAATTCGATAATCGAAGATATATATAAATGTTCTTCACATGAGGAAAACTGGCAGCCTACCCTCAGATCAGTCGCAGAATGTGTAGGTGCGACTGGGGCGGCGATCGTCCCGACCGATCATTCGAATAAGGAACTGCGATTCAGTTCATCAGAGGACCGCGTTTCCGATTTATTGTACTATGAACATTGGTGGCGATATAATCCTTATAAAACATACTGTCCCGACAAATTGGAAGGAGATGTATCCGACATCGAATTCATCAGCGATGACGAAATGAAACGTCATCCGTTCTATCAGGATTTCCTGAGGAAATTCGATCGTGGACGGATGTGTCGTTTTGGTTTTGCGGAACCATGCGGCCCTGGATTCAGCTTCTCGGTCCAAAGGGCCCTGAATGCGGAACCCGAGACGCCCGACGAGCGACGTGTCCGTGGCATTCTTGCACGCCATATCGCCCGGTCATTGAGCCTGTCCGCCGAAATCGGAAAGACGCGCCTTCTGGCCGGGGGCTTCGCGGATCTTTGCCATCGTCTTCAGTGCGGCGCCGCCCTGTTGAGGGGCGACGGGGGCGTGGTGCTCGTCAACCAGAAGCTCGGGAACATGCTCGGGGATGGGGTGGATTACATCAACGGCCGGATCATATGTGGCAATCGGGATAATCAGAGCCGTCTGGACGCCCTTCTGAAAGACACCGCCTCCGGCGAGGTGCAACTCGGCCACAAGGGGTTCATCGTGCTGAACTGCCCGTCCGGACAAAATCTGATCGTCAGGGTGGTCAGGCTTCCGCGCGACGGCATGTTCCACGTTCATGAGACGCGCCAGTCGGCCATGCTGCTGCTGGCCTATAAAACCGGGTCAAACGAACCGGATGTCTCTGCCGCGCTGCGCCCGCTGGGACTGACGGCTGCCGAAATCCGGCTCGCCCAGAAGGTCGGAAGCGGCGCATCGCCGAAGGATGCCGCGAAATCGCTTGGCATTTCCGATCAATACGCACGTTCCATGCTGAAGGTCATATTCAGGAAACTGAACATCGCAAGCCAGAGCCAGCTATCAACCCTGGTGTCCGGCCTGTCGGCCCTGGGTGAAGTCTGATTTCGCGGCGCTCAGTCCTGAGGCATGGTCCTGCCGGCCAGGACATCCAGCCCGGCCGCCAGGTCGGCAATCAGGTCGTTCGGATTTTCCAGGCCGATATGCAGCCGGCAGGCGGGGCCGTCGTCGGCCGGCGCGGGGCATGACCGGGTAATGCCATGGGTCGTGGGCAGGACCAGGCTTTCGTAACCGCCCCACGACGCCCCCAGGCCGAACATGGTCAGGGAATCGATCATCGCGGTCATGTTCGCCACCCCGTATTCCGGCTTGAACACCACGCCGAACAATGCCGACGCACCGGTGAAATCGCGCTCCCACAAGGCATGTCCCGGGCAGGACGGCAGCGCCGGATGCAGCACGCGGCTGACTTCCGGCCGCTGGGCCAGCCACAGGGCGACATCGATGGCCGCGCACGACTGCTTTTCCAGGCGGGCGCCCATGGTACGCAGGCCCCGGAGCGTCAGCCAGCAATCGTCCGGCCCAGCCACCTGCCCGATCTGGATGCAGGTGTCGCGCAGCACATGCCAATCCTGTTCATCCGCGACGGACACCGCGCCGACGATGGTATCGGAATGGCCGGACGGATATTTGGTCAGGGCCTGGATCGAGATGTCGACGCCATGCCGGAACGGCTGGAACACGCCGATGCCCCAGGTGTTGTCCAGCATGACCCGCGCGCCATGCTCGTGGGCCACGTCGGCGATCATGCGGATGTCCTGGACCTCGAACGTATGGCTGCCGGGGCTTTCGGTGAACACGATCTGGGTGTTCGGGCGCATCGCCGCATGCAGGCCGGACGCGTCGATCGTCGGGGGGTAATAGGTCGTCTCCACCCCGAAGCGGCGCAGTACGGTGTTCGCGAAGCGTCGTGTCGGCCCATAGACCGAGTCCGGGATCAGGCAGTGGCCGTTCTTGCCCAGGAACGCCAGCAGCGGGGTGGTGCAGGCCGCCAGGCCTGACGACACGATCTGGGTATGGCGCGCGCCCTCGATGGCGGCGATCGCCGTTTCGAGCTGATGCTGGATCGGCGTTCCCATCGCGCCATAGATCAGTTCGTGGTCATAACGCCGCTGGCCGTTGCGCTGCATGGCGTCGACGGTGGGAAACAGGACCGTGGACCCCCGCGTCACCGCCGGGTTCACCAGCACGCCGGCCCGGTCCGTCGGCTGGTCGCGGGCCATCTGGACCAGCAGCGTCGCCATCTCGCGCCATCCGCGCGAGACCTGTCGGTGCAAGGACTCCCGGTCGAACGTCACGCCGTTTCCCTCCGCCCCGGCCCGGTCTCGATCGGCACGCCGGGCGTCGAGGCCCATTCGGTCCACGACCCGTCATAGAGCGCATGCGACGTCCAGCCGCATGCCGCAAGCCCCAGCGAGAGGACGGAGGCCGACACACCGGAGCCACATGTCGTGATCGCCAGCCGGTCGTCGGTGACGCCGGCCCGGATGAAACGCTCCCGCAGCACCGGGCCAGGCAGGAATGCCCGGTCTTCATCCAGCAGGTCGCCGTACGGCAGGCTGGCCGCGCCGGGCATATGGCCCGATGGCAGGCCGGCGCGCGGTTCGGCCGCCGTGCCGTCGAACCGGCCCCGCGATCGCGCGTCGAGGATCAGCACATCGTCCCGTCCGACGACGTCCTTCATGTCGCCCAGCCCGTACACCCGCCCGAAGCGGGGGGCGGCCCGGAAGGCGGTGGCCGTGTCGGCGGGGCCTGTCCCTTCCGGGGTGGTGTCCGCCTGTACCGGGCCGGCCTGCACCGCCCCCCCGGCGCGCAGCCATGCCGGCAGGCCGCCGTCGAGCACCTGCACCCGGTCCAGTCCGAACAGTCCGGCCAGCCACCATGCGCGCGCCGCCGACGCCGCGTTGCCCTGATCGTAGAAGACGATGTGGGAATTACCGCCGATCCCCAGCCCCCGCGCCAGCCGTTCGAATCGGGCCTGCGACGGGATCATGTGCGGCAGGGTCGAATCGGGATCGGAGAACAGCTCGATGTCGAAATACCTGGCGCCGGGGATCCGGGCCTGGCCGAATCGCTGCAGGGGGTCGAAATTCTCGCCCGGCAAGGCAAGCGTGGCATCCAGGACGACCAGGCTGGACGAGGACAGGCCCTCCAGAAGCCGGGCCGGCGAAATCAGAGGATGCATGCGCGGGTCCCTCGCCGGTTCGGCGCGCGACAGACACGCACCATCGACCGGTCAGCCCATGTCCTTACCGGAGCGTACGTGCCGCGATCAACTGGCGTCGAACGCCGGGCGTGGGGCATCACGACCGCGCACGAACGACGGAGGCGGCGCAAGCGGGTCTTTACCGCCCTGCCGGTCTGCCACATCATCAGATCATGCCGGATACCGTCCGGCACCGGACGGAATGGCGGGAGCGCATGGCCGAACGCATCATGATGGGGTTGTTGCTGGGCGGAGTGGCCTTCGGGTGCGGCGCCATCCTCTATCCGTTCATGTCCGCGCTGCTGTGGGCGGCGATCCTGACATTCTCGACCTGGCCGATCCATGTCCGGATGCGCCAGCGGTCCAGTCCGGTCGTGGCCGCGATGGGCATGACCATCCTGTCGGCGCTGGTCGTGGTCCTGCCTTTCGGCCTGGTGGTGTCCAGCAGCATCGCCGATCTGCCGGGAACCATCGAGAATCTGGTGGCCACGGTGACGCAATCGGTCCATTTGCCCCCGCCGCCCCTCTGGCTGTCGCGCATTCCGCATTTCGGCCACGACCTGGCCGAGACCTGGACCCAGTGGGGAACCGACCTGGGGCATGCCGAACGCATGATCCGGCCCTATGCCGGCAGCATCGCGCAATCCATGCTTGCCGGGCTGATGCTGATCGCAAGTGGCCTGGCCCATCTGGGCATGGCGCTGTTCATCGCGTTCTTCTTCTGGCTGGGCGGGGATTCGCTCGGTGCGACCTTCGCCGCGATCATCCGGCGGATTGCCGGGTCCTATGCCGACCGCATCCTGAACATCATCGGGCGGACGATCAGGGGCACGGTCTACGGAATCCTGGGAACCGCCATCGTCCAGGGCCTCCTGACCGGGATCGGGTTCGCGATCACCGGCCTGCCGTACCCCGTTCTGTTCGGCGGGATCGCGGCGTTCGTCGCCGTCCTGCCCATCGGCGCCCCGCTGATCTGGATTCCGGGGGCTGTCGCCCTGCTTCTGTCCCATCATGTCGGCTGGGGCGTCTTCCTGATCGTCTATGGAATCGCCATTATCTCCGGTGCGGATCATATCATCCGCCCCATGTTCATCTCGCGCGGCGCGCAGTTGCCCTATCTGCTGACGGTTCTGGGTGTCCTGGGCGGGGTGTGGACGTTCGGGGGATTGGGGATCTTCCTCGGGCCGGTGCTGTTGGGCGTCGGCTATACGCTGACGGCGGAATTCGCCGCCAACGGGTCCGGCCGCGCACGACATGGCACCCCGTTACAGGAGCCTTTTTTCGAATCATGACCCGCGCCCACCCTTTTTCGCATGTTTCGGTGCCGCTGCCTCCGGGCACGCGGCCGCGCCCGATCCACCTGCCCGCGACCGCCAGCGGGTCCGAACGCAAGATCGTCAGTTGGAACCTGCTGCGGCGGGTGGGCGCCACGCCGCGCGACGTCATCCACCTGATCGAGGAGGAGACACCCGACCTGTTGCTGATGCAGGAGGCGACGTCCGATTTCGACGCCCTGCCCGACCTGATCGGCGGCTATTATGCCCGCGCCCCGTTGCCCGGCAGGATCCACGGCGTCGCGTGCTGGAGCCCGTGGCCCTTTCGCCGCCCCCCTCTGGCCTGCACGCTGCCGTCAGGCCCGCTGGTCAGGCGCGTCGCCCAGATGATCGAATGCGCGCCGTTCACCTTTTCGGTTGCGAATGTCCATCTGTCGCACGGCCAGATCATGAACCGGCGGCAGTTGCGCCGCATTGCGGAGATCCTGCCCCCGCACGCGGCCGTCCTGGGCGATTTCAACCTGGTCGGGCCGACCATGATGCCCCATTTCCGCGATGTCGGCCCACGGGCGCCGACCCATCGCATGGCCGACATGGTGCCCATCCGCATCGACCGCTGCCTGGTCCGGGGGCTGAGCTGCACCGAGGCCCGCGTGCTGGACAATTACGTGTCCGATCATCGCCCGATCACCGTCCGGCTGGAACTGTCGGGCTACAAGTAAGGCAGAAGCAGCCGCGCCCCGGCATCGCGGATCCGGATCGGCAGGCGGCGTCGGTCCAGGTCGTGATGGGTCAGGCGATCATGCCGGTGATGGATGACGAAATCGTCGATCATGGCGGCCAGCGCGTCGTCATAGGCTTCCAGGTTGATTTCGAAATTCAGCCGCAGGCTTCGCACGTCGAGATTGGAACTGCCGACGAACGTCCAGTGCCGGTCCACCACCATCAGTTTCGAGTGATTGAACGGTGGACTCGCCTGCCAGACCCGGCAGCCTGAATCCAGGAAACGCGGCAGGTTGGCCGCCCGCGCCCAGTCGATCAGGGTGTGGTTGCTGCGGCGGGGAACGACGATGTCGACCTCGACCCCGCGCAGCGCCGCCAGGGCCAGCTCCGTCAGGAAGCGTTCGCCCGGCAGGAAATAGGGTGTCATCAGGCGTACGGAACGCCGGGCCAGGGTGATGGCCTGCAGCATCGTGTATTCGATTTTCTCAAGGTCGGAATCCGGGCCGGCGGTGACGATGCGCGTCAGGGTCTCGCCGCTCTGGGTCACGTCCGGAAAGAACGGGGCGGCATGCAGATCCTCGCCGGACGTGAAGGACCAGTCCTGGGCGAACGCCTCGGTCAACTGATGGATGACCGGCCCCTCGACATGGAAATGCGTGTCCGAGACCGGATGGGCGGGCCGGCTTGCGACCTGGTTTTCCTCCCCGATATTCAGCCCGCCCATGAAGCCCACGCGCCCGTCCACCACCAGGATCTTCCTGTGGTTACGCATGTTGATGAACGGCATGCGCCACGGCAGCATCGAATGCATGAAGCGCCCGACCGGGACGCCCGCGCCGTGCAGTGCGCGGGCCACGGGGCAGCGGAAGTAACCGCTGCCGATGCCGTCGACCAGCACGCGCACGGCGACGCCCCGCCGATGGGCGGCGACCAGGGCCGTCACGAACCGCGTGCCCACCTTGTCGTCACGAAAGATGTAGGAACACAGCAATATGCTGGTGGTGGCGTTCGCGATGGCCTCGAGCATCTGCGGATAGGCTTCGTCCCCGTCATGCAGCATGCGGACGCTGTTCCCCGCCATCAGCGGGCGTCCGGTCAGCTTGCCGACCATGTCCGCCAGCGGGGCGAAGCTGCCCTGCTCCGCCCGCTTCCAGCGCGAGGTCAGGGTGCGGCTGTGCCAGGATTGCCGCCCGATCAGCTTGCGCGCCCGCCGATGGACGCGATTGATCCCGAACATGGCGTAAAGCACGCCGCCGGTGAACGGCATCAGCACCGCGATCCCGATCCAGCCGATGGACGCCCCGACGTCGCGTTTCGTCAGCAGGACATGCAGGCTGACCGTCCCCGCAACGACCACCCGGGCCGCCAGCACAACATACAGGAACGTCCGCCAGTACATGGGAAACATGAAACCATTTCGATCCAAGATACAGCCCGACAGGATTGCCGAATCCACCCTGATGGGCCACCGTCATGACCCGATGGCGTTCAGGCGGCAAGAACAGGGCATGGTAAATTCACGGCGTCTTGCAGGGGCGGCCTCGTACCGGCGCGGTCGACATGCCGAACAGGTCGCAATGGAGAAACTTGCGGGTGAAGGCTGGACAATCCTGAAACATCGTGCGCGCACCCCGTGGGGTGAAATCGACCTGATTGCCGCGCGGGGTGGGATGATGATTTTTGTCGAGGTCAAATGCCGCCCGACATTCTCGCAGGCCGCCTCCAGTCTCGGCACCCGCCAGATTCGCCGTCTGATCGACGCGGCGTCCATGCTGTGTGCCGAAAACCCCGGATGGGTTTATGATGAAATGCGTTTCGACGTCATCGTGGTGACGGCGGACAACGCCGTGCACCAGATCGCGGACGCATTCAGGCTGGAATAAGGAGAAACCGGATCAGGTCCGGTGATGTCCCTTGCGCGCGGCATGATGCGCGGCGGCATGCGGATGGAAGACGATATTATGCACCAGGCCCCGGCTGTGGACGGTCGAGGTGGCCGAGGCGCGATGAACCAGGGCCGGCATGGCGTGGCCGGACCGGCGATAGACGACATGCCTGACCGGCGGCGGCGCGGCCGTCAGGGCGTCGAGCGTCAGACGGCCTGCTTCATAATCGGTGACCAGATGCTGCGCTTGCGCCGAATGGGTTCCCACCGTCATCAGTAGGGTCGCTGTTCCGACCACGCACAAGGCGATTTTCCTGATCTCGACCTGAAACATCGTTGTCCTCATCATCCACCCGGTCATTCAAGGCTAGGCGAAAGCCCGGTGCGGCGACAAGAGGCACATTGCGGGATGGTACAAAAAAACGGACCGGATGAATATCCGATCCGTCCTTTCCGGCCCCTGAGGCGGTGTACTCTTACGCCGAGGCGGCAACGATGCCTTTTTCCTCGAACAGCTTTTCCAGTTCGCCGGACTGGAACATCTCGGTCACGATGTCGCAGCCGCCGATGAACTCGCCCTTGACATAGAGCTGCGGCACCGTCGGCCAGTTCGAGAAATCCTTGATCCCCTGGCGCAGTTCCGGGTCATCCAGAACGTTGGCGGTCTGGAACGGGACGCCCATCTGGGTCAGGACCTGCACCACCCGGGCCGAGAAGCCGCACTGCGGGAACAGGGCATTGCCCTTCATGTACAGCATGATGGGGTTCGTATCGATCTCGTTCTGGATACGCTGGGTAATGGTGTCAGCCATGGTTCGGTCCTGTCCGAAGGGCGGCCGGGGCGGCCGCACGATTGCTCTGTCTTATCGGGCCGTCTTATCGGTCCGGAGCACTGGTCTGCAGCGCCAGGGCATGGAGCTTGCCCCCCATGTGGCCCTGCAACGCCGTGTACACGATCTGATGCTGGCGCACGCGCGACAGTCCGCGAAAGGATTCGCAGACCACCGTGCAGGCATAATGGTCGCCATCACCGGCCAGATCCTCGATGGTGATCGAGGCGTCCGGCAACGCGGTGCGGATATAGTCTTCAACTTCCTGTGCCGTCATTGCCATCGGCGGGGAACTCCTCTTTTCGGCGCGTTAGCCTACTGGTCCATCAAGGCAGGAAAAAACGCCGAATTGACCGCATTCAGCCGTGCTATTGATATTGTAGCGCCCGTGGGCAATGTCAAACCGTTGCCCCCCGAATGGCCCAAAACCCGAATCGCCACGCCTGCCTGCGTTGCAGCCAGGGTAAAGGCGTCCACGTCGCGGACCGCTACAACATATCGTGACTGATCCTCGCCGAACCAGAAGGCCTCGGGCCGCATGCCCGATTGCGGGGCCAGCAGAACGCAACCGACATCGCCGGCCATGACCATTTCCGCCAGGGTGACCAGCAGGCCGCCATCGGCGATATCGTGACACGCCACGATGGCGCCGGCCAGGATCTGCGCGCGGACGAAGTCGCCATTCCGACGTTCGGCCGCCAGGTCGAGTGCCGGTGGCGGCCCGTCCTCGCGCCCATGCACCTCGCGCAGCCACAGCGACTGGCCCAGTTCCCCGGTCGTCGCCCCCACGAGGACGAGCGTGCAATCGGCCGGCATGGACAGGCCGATCGCCGCGTTGACATCGTCCAGCACGCCCAGGCCGCCGATGGCCGGCGTCGGCAGGATCGAGACCGACGATCCGTCCGGCGCCCGCGTTTCGTTGTAGAGCGAGACATTGCCGCTGACGACCGGGAAGTCCAGCGCGCGGCAGGCCTCGCCCATGCCTTCGATGGCCGAGACGAACTGGCCCATCACCTCGGGCTTTTCCGGCGATCCGAAGTTGAGGTTGTCGGTCACCGCCAGCGGGCGCGCGCCGGTCGCGACGATATTGCGCCACGCCTCGGCCACCGCCTGGGCCCCGCCGAGACGCGCGTCGGCGCGGCAATAGCGCGGCGTGCAATCCGTGGTCAGCGCCAGGCCGATGGACGTGTCCTCGATCTTGACGATCGCGGCATCCGCAGCGCCGGGACGCTTGACCGTCTGCCCGCCGACCGTGCTGTCGTACTGGTTCCACACCCAGGCGCGCGACGCCAGGTCGGGGCAGCCGATCAGGCGGATCAGCGCCTGCTCGATCCCGAGCGGGTCGGTGATGGGGCCGAGCGGCGCCGGGGCGGGCGACGGCGCAGTCGGTCGGCGATAGATCGGCGCCTGGTCGGCCAGCGGGTCCAGCGGGATATCGGCCTCGACCTGTCCCTGATGACGGACCACGATATGGCCGGTATCGGTCAGATGGCCGATCACCGCGAAATCGAGTTCCCACTTGTCGAAGATCGCGCGCGCCACCTCGGTCCGGTCGGGCCGGATCACGATCAGCATGCGCTCCTGACTTTCCGAGAGCATCATTTCGTAGGCGGTCATGCCGCGTTCGCGCTGCGGCACGGCGTCGAGGTCGAGGTCGATGCCCACCCCGCCCTTGCCCGCCATCTCGACGGACGAGGACGTCAGGCCGGCGGCCCCCATGTCCTGGATGGCCACGATCGCGTCCGTCGCCATCAGTTCCAGGCAGGCTTCGATCAGCAGCTTTTCCACGAACGGATCGCCGACCTGTACGGTCGGGCGTTTGGCCAGCGCGTCCTCGTCGAATTCGGACGACGACATGGTCGCGCCGTGAATCCCGTCGCGTCCGGTCCTGGACCCGACATAGACGACCGGATTGCCGATGCCCGCCGCGGCGGACAGGAAGATCCGGTCCTGGCGCGCGACGCCCACCGTCATGGCGTTGACCAGCGGATTGCCGTCATAGGCCGGGTGGAAATTGACCTCGCCGCCCACGGTGGGCACGCCGACGCAGTTGCCGTAGCCGCCGACGCCGCGCACCACGCCATCGACGATGCGGCGGGTCTGCGGATTGTCCGGGCTGCCGAAACGCAGGGCGTTGAGGTTGGCGACCGGGCGCGCGCCCATGGTGAAGACGTCGCGCAATATGCCGCCCACGCCGGTGGCCGCCCCCTGGTAGGGTTCGATGAAGGAGGGGTGGTTATGGCTTTCCATCTTGAAGATGGCGGCCAGGCCCTGCCCGATATCGACGACGCCCGCGTTCTCGCCGGGGCCGTGGATCACCCATGGCGCCGTAGTCGGCAGGGTCTTCAGCCAGACGCGCGACGATTTGTAGGAACAATGTTCCGACCACATCACCGAAAAGATGCCCAGTTCGGTCAGGGTGGGCGTGCGTCCCATGATCGACAGCACGTTGCCGTATTCCTCGGCGGTCAGGCCGAATTCCTGCGCCAGGGCTTGATCGACGGGCTTCTGTCCCGCGCTACCGCTGCTCATCGGACCAGAGCCTCCACCAGCCCCTCGAACAGGGGCTTTCCATCTTCTCCGCCCATCAGCGGATCAACCAGGTCTTCGGGATGCGGCATCATGCCGCAAATACGCAGGTTGGGACTCAGCACGCCCGCGATCGCGTTCTGGCTGCCGTTCGGGTTGCTCAGCCTGTCACCGGGGTCGACCCGGCCATCGGGCCGGGCATAGCGGAATGCCACGCGGCCTTCGCCCTCCAGCGCCTTGAGTGTGTCGGCATCGGCGATGTAGTTTCCGTCGCCATGCGCCATCGGCGTGCGGAACACGTCGCCCGTGGCCCAGTGGCGGGTAAAGGGCGTGTCGTTGCGTTCGACCCGCAGATGGCAATCCTGCGACAGGAAACGCAGCGCCGCATTACGCAGCAGCGCGCCGGGCAGCAGGCCGGTTTCGGTTAGGATCTGGAAGCCGTTGCAGACCCCCAGCACATGGCCGCCGGCCTCGGCGAAGCGCCGGATGGCCGCCATGATCGGGGCATGGGCCGCCATCGCGCCGCAGCGCAGATAATCGCCGTAGCTGAATCCGCCGGCCAGCACCACCAGGTCCAGGTCCGGCAGGTCGGTCTCACGATGCCAGATCATCGCCGGGGCGCGCCCGGTCACGGTCCGCAGTGCGATCGCCATGTCCCGTTCCCGGTTCGTCCCGGGAAAAACGACGATCCCCGCCTTCATTTGCTACCGCCGCAGGGATAGGATTCGTGCAGGGCGGTGAACACCAGCCCGCCGACGGGGCTGTTCAGCTTGTCCGTATGGCCTTTCAGCCAGGCCACCACCTTGGTCCGCATGTCCGTGCTGGTCACGCCGGACGCCACGCAGAAACCGGTGGGCGCGGTCTTGTCGCCTTCGTTCCGGTCATACACATGCGTCAGCGCCACCGCGTCCGCCAGGCCGGAAATATAGGCGTCGCAGATCCCGATGCTGGGCGCGCGGGTGCAAAGCTGAAGGAAGCGTCCGCCCTGCAGGTTGGACACGCGCTGGGCCAGGGCCGAGCCCGCCGGCAGGCTGAACGCCAGGCCCGCGGCAAGCAGAAGGATCGGGCGTTTCGTCGTCATGCCACGACCTCCGTCACGAAATCCTCGATGACCAGGTTGGCCAGCAGGCCGCGCGCCATGGCGTCCGCCTTCTCGCGGGCCTGGACGGGATCGGTCTCGTCCAGTTCCAGTTCGATGACACGGCCGATGCGGACATCGCCGACACCGCCGAAGCCCAGGACATGCAGCGCATGGGCCACGGCCTTGCCCTGCGGGTCCAGCACGCCGTCCTTCAGCATGACCGTCACGCGCACTTTCATTGCATCACCTCCGGCCCTTTCATGTCGGAATTCGTGGCTTCGGGCAGGATGCCCAGCCGCCACGCCACTTCCTGATATGCTTCCTCGACCCGCCCCAGGTCGCGACGGAAGCGGTCCTTGTCCAGCTTCTCGCTGGTCTTCGCATCCCACAGGCGGCAGTTGTCCGGCGAGATCTCGTCCGCCAGGACGATACGCATCTCCTCGCCTTCCCACAGCCGGCCGAATTCCAGCTTGAAATCGACCAGCGTGATGCCGATGCCGACAAACAGGCCGGACAGGAAATCGTTCACCCGCATGGTCAGCGCGACCATGTCATCCAGGTCGTTCGTGCAGGCCCAGCCGAATGCCGTGATGTGCTCCTCGCTCACCATCGGGTCGTTCAGGCTATCGTTCTTGTAGTAATATTCGATGATCGTCCGGGGCAGGCGCGTGCCCTCGGGGATGCCCAGGCGCTTGGCCAGGCTACCGGCGGCGACGTTGCGGACCACGACCTCAAGCGGGATGATCTCCACCTCGCGGATCAGCTGCTCGCGCATGTTCAGCCGGCGGATGAAATGGGTGGGAATCCCGATATCGTGGAGGCGCAGCATCAGATGCTCGCTGATCCGGTTGTTCAGGACACCCTTGCCGGTGATGATCCCTTTCTTGGCGCCGTTGCCGGCGGTCGCGTCGTCCTTGAAATACTGGACCAGCGTTCCCGGTTCCGGACCCTCGAAGAGGATCTTGGCTTTTCCTTCATAGAGCTGACGGCGGCGGGCCATACTCGTCCTTCATACGGCTGGTGGAGGCATGCCCGGGCATCCTCCCGATGAGACGTGCAACGCGGTCTCGGTAATGCGAGAGCCTCATAGCAACGATTGCACGCGGAAGATACCACTCCCTTTCATGCAAACCTTCCCCTCCTTCTCAGGCAACAGGCCTGCCCAGGTCGATGGGGCGGTAGCCCACGCGATCTGGTGCGCCGGCGGCGAAATACCATGAGGCGGGCGCGTCCCGGTCCGCCGGAACCCCGATGGCCGAGGAACTGCACGTCCCGAACCCCGATCGCGGCGGGATATTCAGCTCGCTGCCCGCGGGCAGCGAGCGGTCGGACAACAGCTGGGTCCAGGACGTCCAGTCCGGCGGAACGGGGCGGACGGCCGAGCGGAAGCGGGGAAGATGGCGGCCGATGCGCGGAATGGCCATGTCGTCCGGCCCGGTCGTCGCCGCCATGTGGACGCCGGGCTCCAGCGTCATGATTTCAGGCGTCGCGTAGCCCAGTCCCGAAATGTAATACGCCGCGTGGCGGTCGGCGATGAGCATGTTGAACGACCGCCAGGCCCCGGCATCCAGCGCGGCGATGGTCCGCACCGCCGCGGTCGCGCTGTCGTGCTCCAGCGCGATCAGCGGCAGTTCGCCGCGCGAACGCTTGCCCGGCGCCGGGCCCAGGCTGCCGACCCTGTTCATGACGCCGGCGACGACGCCGCTGTCGTTCAGGGCCAGCCAGGACCCGCCGGCGACCTGATCGCGTCCGCCCACGATCGCCGGCCGGTCCGGCCAGTGCCGCCCCGGTGCGTCCCAGGGGCGGTCCAGGCGTTCGTCACGGTTTGCGGCCACCAGAAGCGGCCACGCGGAATCGGGGGCAAAGGACAGGACGATGGTACACACGGTTCTTTCTTCTATCCTGGATCCCGGCCCCGGTTGCGGCCGTGGGTTGCGGTCGGGTCAGCCCGCGCGGGATGGTCCGGTCTCGCCGAACACGCGGGCATAAGTATGGTCAAGCGCCCCCAGATGGGCGTCGCTGTTCATCGCCGCATCCAGGATCGCGGGCGCCACGCGCCCGGCGACCTCGGGGTCTGCCGCAAGGTTTTCGCGGAAGCTGCGCCCGCCGGGCTTGCCCAGCAGGGTCCAGGTCGCCATCGCGTTGCGCTGGACGATGCGGTACGCATCCTCGCGCAGGATGCCCGCGCGCGCCAGGGCCAGCAGGACCTCGCCGGAATGGACGACTCCGCCCAGGCTTTCCAGATTGGCGATCATGCGATCCGGATAGACCACCAGCTTGTCCATCATGCCGGCCAGCCGGACCAGCGCGAAATCCAGGCCGATGGTGCCGTCGGGGCAGATGTTGCGCTCGACCGCCGAATGGCTGATGTCGCGCTCATGCCACAGGGCCACGTTCTCCAGCGCCGGGATGACATGGGCGCGCACCAGGCGGGCCAGGCCGGTCAGATTCTCCGACAGGACCGGGTTGCGCTTGTGCGGCATCGCCGAGGAGCCCTTCTGGCCGGGATGGAAGAATTCTTCCGCCTCCCGAACCTCGGACCGCTGCAGATGCCGCACCTCGACCGCCAGGCGCTCGATCCCGCTTGCGATCACCGCCAGCGCGCAGAAATAGGCCGCATGGCGGTCGCGGGGAATGACCTGGGTCGATACGCCCTCGGGCGCCAGGCCCAGCCGCGCGGCCACGAATTCCTCGACCCGCGGATCGACATGGGCGTAGGTGCCCACCGCGCCCGAAATCGCGCAGGTCGCGATTTCGGCCCGCGCATTCAGCAGGCGTTCGCGATTGCGGGCGAATTCGGCGTAATGCCCCGCCAGCTTCAGCCCGAACGAGGTCGGTTCGGCATGGATCGCGTGGCTGCGGCCGATGGTGATCGTGTATTTATGCTCGAACGCGCGGCGCTTCAGGGCGTCCAGCACGGCGTCGAGGTCGGCCAGCAGAATGTCGGTGGCCTGCGTGAGCTGCACGGACAGGCAGGTATCGAGCACGTCGGACGACGTCATGCCCAGATGCACGAAGCGGCTCTCCGGCCCGATCTTTTCAGCCAGCCACGTCAGGAATGCGATGACGTCATGCCGGGTCTCGGCCTCGATCTCGTCGATCCGGTCCAGGTCGGCCTGCGAGAACGCGGCCATTGCGGCGTCGCCCTTTTCCCGCACCACCTGCGCGGCTTCGGCGGGTACGGCGCCGTACTGCGCCATGGCCTCGCACGCCAGGGCCTCGATCTCGAACCAGATGCGATACCGGTTCTCGGGCGCCCAGATGGCGGCCATGGCGGGACGGGTATAACGCGGAACCATCGTGTTCAGCTTCCTCTTGTCGGCAGATGCGGGCGGCCGCCCCTTTATCCGATTTCGGCCGCCGCGTCTCCTGCCGAAAATGGCCGCCCTTGCGGAGGCCCGGCGGTGACGGGCAAGATCCTCGCCTATCCCAAGCCTGTCCGCAGGACGTAGTCGAGATCCTTTTGCCGATGATTGTCTTTCCATGAGCGATATTTTCTCGCTCTCCGCCCTCACCTCACTCCTGCAGGTTATCCTGATCGACCTGACCCTGGCCGGGGACAACGCCGTCGTCATCGGAATGGCCGTCCGGGGGCTGCCGGCCGATCACCGGCGAAAGGCCATTCTGTCTGGTGTCATGGCGGCGGCGCTGATCCGGGTCGGGCTCGCCATCGTCGCGGTCAGGCTTCTGGCGATCATCGGCCTGACCCTGGCGGGGGGCCTGTTGCTGCTGTGGGTCTGCTGGCGGATGTATCGCGAACTGCACGGCCCGCATGATGGGGATGCGGGAGGTGCGCCCCGCCCGCCGACCTCGCTGCGTACCGCGATCATCAGGATCGTGATCGCCGACCTGTCGATGAGCCTGGACAATGTGCTGGCGGTGGCCGGCGCCGCGGGCGAGCATGTCTGGGTCCTGATTATCGGCCTGGCGGTGTCGGTGCTGATGATGGCGGTTGCCGCGGCGCTGATCGCGCGCCTGCTGGAGCGCTATCGCTGGATCGCCTGGGTCGGCCTGCTGATCGTGCTGGGCGTCGCGGTGGAATTGATCGTCAAGGGGGGCGGCGAAATCTGGCATTCCGTGGCATGATCGCCTTTCCCCGCCATCAGGTCATGCCGGCCCATGCAGCGCGTACGACACCTCCCCGCCACATCGCGGACCGTCCGATCCCCGACTGATCGGTCCGGCCGATACCGGCGCCTGGCCTGGCTGGGCGTCGCGATCTTCGCCACGTTCCATGCCGGGGGGCACGCCGCGCCGGCCGCGCCCCCGCCCCCGATCGCGGTGGAGGGCGCCGACGTCGAGGCGCGGGTGGAGATGTATCTGCGCCTGCTGTCGCCGGAGGGCGGCACGGTCGCGGAGTATGTGGCCTTCCTGGCCCGGACGCCGGCATGGCCGCGACGTCCGGTGATGATGGCGCGCCTTCAGGCACTGATGGGGGCCGGGTTGCCCGTTCCCGGCATGGACGATGCCTGCGCCTCGGTGACGCTGACCTCGGCGCCGGCCCTGGTCGCCTGCGCGAATCGCCCTGCGCCGCCGCCGGATCTGCCCGTCAGGGCGCGGCGGGCCTGGATCGCCGGCATTGATTCGCCGAGGGACGAAGCGATTTTCCTTGCCGCTTTCGGCGCATCCGTGACGGCCGATGACCAATGGGCGCGCTTCGGGCGGCAGGAACTGGCCGGGCGGCTGGATGACGCGGCCCGGCAGGCCGGGCGCTTGGATGCCGGGCGTCAGGCGCTGGCGCAGGCCCGGCTTGCGTTGCGGCGCGGGCGGGCGGACGCGCCGGATATGCTGCGCGCCCTGCCCCCCGGCCTGTCCGGCGACCCGGTGCTGATCCTGGACCAGGCCCGGTGGCTGCGCCGGGCCGGTCAATTCGACGAGGCCTACGCCGTGTGGACCCGCGCCGGCCTGGCGGCGGAGCAGCGCGTGCACCTGCCCGCCTTCTGGGCCGAGCGCGAGGCGCTGGCCCATGACATGCTGCTGGCCGGCAATGACGACGCAGCGCTGGCCCTGGCATCGGCCACCGACGACATGCCCCCCGCCAGCCGGGATGAAGCGCGCTTTCTGACGGGCTGGATCCTGTTGCAGAGACAGCATGACCCGCAGGCTGCCAAAGCGCAGTTCCAGCGCCTGTGCGATGCCCGGGCGCTGATTTCCCGCAGCCGGGGGTTCTACTGGACCGGCCGCGCGCTGGAGGCCGCGGGCGACCTGCCTGCCGCGCGTGCCGCCTGGACCGAGGCGACGCGCATGCCCGGCACATTCTACGGCCAGATGGCCCTGTCCAGGCTGGCCGGCGACACAGCCAGCCCCCTGCTGTTTCCGGAGCGATCCGGCGAACGGGTGCGCGACCTGCTGCGGCAACAGGCCGGGCCGGTCTGGACCCGCGCCGACATGGCGCGTTTCGAGGGCAGCGACCTGATCCAGGCCGCGCGGCTGGCGGCGCGCCAGGATGTGGGGCATGCGCGTGACTTCATCCTGTTGCAGGACGCCCGGACCGATACGCCCGCCGGGCATGCCCTGGCCGCGATGCTTGCGCTCAGGCTCGGCATGCCCGACGTCGCGGTCGCCGTCGCGCGTCGGGCCGGGCGCGAGGGGATCGCGCTGCTGCGGTCCGGATGGCCCAGCCCCGTTTTCCCCGATCCGCTCCTGCCGCCGGCGGGGGACACTCTGCCGCCCGGCTTCGTCATGGCGGTCATCCGGCAGGAAAGCGGGTTCGATCCCGCCATCGTCAGTCCGGCGGGGGCCTACGGCCTGATGCAGCTTCTGCCCGCGGCGGCGCGGGACGTGACGCGACAGACCCGCATGGCCAGCGGCCCGGTCACCGGGGCGACCCTGGTCGACCCGGTCCTGAACATGCGGATCGGCACGGCCTACCTGTCCCGCCTGATGCGGAAATTCGGCGGCGCGATTCCCTACGTGCTGGCCGCCTATAATGCCGGACCGCACCGGGCGGACGAATGGCTGGCGCAACTGGGCGATCCCACCAGGGGCACGCCGACATCCGACGCCATGCTGGACTGGATCGAGAGCATTCCGTTCGCCGAGACCCGGGGATATATCCAGCGCGTGGAGGAAAACATGGCCATCTACCAGGCCATGGCCTCCGATTCCCGGCCGGAGGCGACGCCATGACCCCTGCCCGCCTGATCGCCAGTTTCGGCGGCTGCGGCTTTTCCCCGAAGGCTCCTGGTACGGTGGGGTCGCTCGCCGCCCTTGTCTGCGGGGTGCCGCTGCTGTCCAGCCCTGTCCTGATGGGGGTGGCGATCCTGCTGTGCTGCTGGATCGGATATCGCGCGACCGAACGGGTCAGCGGCGGCGAGGACCACGGATGGATCGTGATCGACGAGGTCGCGGGCATGTGGATCGCCATGCTGCCCCTGGCCCCCGTCGATCCCCTGCATCTGTCGGGGCGGCACGTGCTGTTGCTGCTGCTTGCGTTCGCGCTGTTCCGCCTGTTCGACATCACCAAGCCCGGCCCGGTGGGCTGGTTCGACCGGCGTCACGATTCGGTGGGGATCATGGGCGACGATGTCGTGGCCGGGCTGCTTGCCGCGGCGATCGTGCTTGCCGTCCACTACCTGCCTGTCCTGTCCTGACCTGTGAGGCCGCGCATGCCCCCCTTCCTGCTGGACGACGCGACACTGGACCAGGCGGGCGGGCTGCTGGCCCGGCTGCGCGAGGCCGGCCTGCGGGTCGTCACCGCCGAAAGCTGCACCGGCGGCCTGGTCGCTGCCGCCCTGACCCACCACGCGGGATCATCCGACGTGGTGGAGGGTGGGTTCGTGACCTATTCCAACGCCATGAAGACCGTCCTGCTGGGCGTCGATCCTGTAGTGGTGGCCCGCCATGGCGCGGTCAGCGCCGAAACCGCCGCCGCAATGGCCGACGGCGCGCTGGCCCATGCCCCCAGCGCGGACATCGCGGTGTCCATTACAGGCATCGCGGGACCCGGAGGGGGATCGGCCGCCAAGCCGGTCGGGCTGGTCTGGTTCGCGACGGCCCGCCGAAACGGGGAAACGGTCACGCTGTCGCGTGTGTTCGACGGGGATCGCACGTCGGTCCGGCAACAGGCGGTGGCGCAGGCGTTGAATTTGATCGGGCAGCGCGTCCGATCCTCCTGAGGGTCCTGTCGTCCCTTATCTGGGCTCCCGACCGATCAGGCCGGGCGATTCTCCGGGGGACAGAAGATGCCGCCAGATCAGCGCCCCGATCGCGCCGCCGGCAAGCGGCGCGAGCCAGAACAGCCAGAGCTGGCCCAGGGCGGCGGTCTGCGCGAAGAACGCCACGGCGGTCGAGCGGGCCGGATTGACCGATGTGTTGGTCACCGGGATCGAGATCAGATGGATCAGGGTCAGCGCAAGCCCGATCGCGAGCGGCGCGAAGCCTGCCGGCGCGGCCGATGAGGTCGATCCGAGGATGACCAGAAGAAAGAATGCGCTCAGCGTCACTTCGCAGACCAGGGCGGACAGCACCCCGTAATGCCCGGGGGACAGGTCGCCATACCCGTTGGAGGCGAACCCTCCGGCCGCGAAACCGGGTGCCCCGGAGGCGATGAGGTAGAGAATCACAGCGGCCCCCACTCCGCCCAGAACCTGCGCGACCCAGTAGGAGGGAACATCCTTCCATGAGATCCGGCCTGCGACGGCAAGGCCCAGCGTCACCGCGGGGTTGAAATGCCCGCCCGAGATGCCGCCCACCGCATAGGCCATCGTCAGGACCGTCAGGCCGAAGGCGAGTGCGACGCCAAGGAAGCCGATCCCATGTTCGGGAAACGCGGCAGCCAGGACAGCGCTGCCGCACCCTCCCAGCACCAGCCAGAATGTACCGAAGAACTCGGCGGCAAGTTTGCGGGGCATGGGACGTGTCCTGCCAATGCGGCGGGATCGCCGCGCGGTCATATCGCCCCAATACGTCCAGAGTTTCGCCCCGTGATTTCAGCGACCGGGAATAAAAATATCCTGAGCCTGAAGGTCATGCTCGACCTTCAGGCTCAGGATACCGGTCATTGCGGACGGCTGGGGGATCAGTTGCCGTCGGGCGCGTTTCCGGGCATCGAAGGCGACGGGGCAGTCGGAGGGGTCGTGACCCCGGTCCCCGACGGCGTCATGGATGAGGGAGATTCGACCGATGGCGCGGTGGGCGTCGTCGTGCCGGCGCGGGCGGCGGCGAGGCTCTTGGCGTTCAGGTCTTCCGTCGCGCTGACTTGGGACTTCTTTTCGGTCCCCTTGGCCATATGATGCTTGTGCCTGGCCGCATGGGCCGGCGGCGCGGCAACAAGTGCCGGGGCGGTCGAGACGATCGCTGTGGCGACAAGGATCGCGCCAAAAGACAATTTCATCGGAGGGGCTCCTTCAACTGGGTCGTATCCGTCCATGACGCGCGACGGATCGGTGGCGGAGCCACCTGTACGCCCGGACATGGGGGGCAACGCCCGTCAGACGCCTCCGGTTCCGGCGGGCTGGATGCGGCCGGGCGGCTGGGTGCTTACCGGCGGTGTGCCGACAGGCGGGCCGTAGATTTCCCTGGCGCGACGGATGAAGGCCGACACCATCAGGCGCACGGCCTCGTTGAAGACGACCCCGATCGCGGCCTGCAGCAGGCGGGAGCGGAATTCGAATTCGACGAAGAAGTCGATCAGGCACCATTGCCGGTCCGGCGTGAAGGTCCAGACATTGTTCAGGTAGCGGAACGGCCCCTTTTCGTACTGCACGCGGATCCGCGACGGCCGTTCCAGGGAGACCCGGCTGGTGAACGTCTCGCGGAACGGCCCGAACCCGATGGTCAGGTCGGCGACCAGTTCGGTTGCGGTGCGCGTGCGGACCTGTGCGTTGGTGCACCACGGCAGGAATTGCGGATACTTGCCCACGTCGGCGACCAGATCGAACAGCTGCTCCGACGAATAGGCGATCAGGCGACGTTCGGCATGGGTCGGCATCAGGGCGCCTCCGCCACGATCCGCGCGGCCGCGAGCTTTGCCTCCCGCGTGGCGCGAAGTTCCGCGAAATCGGAATCGGCGTGATAGGACGACCGCGTCAGCGGCGAGGCGCTGACCTGCAGGAAGCCCTTGGCACGGGCCATCGCCGCGTAATCGGCGAATTCGTCGGGCGTCACGAAATGCTGGACCGCCGCATGCTTGACGGTCGGCTGCAGATATTGGCCCAGCGTGATGAAATCGACATCGGCGACGCGCAGGTCGTCCATGACCTGCAGGATCTCCGGCCGCTCCTCGCCCAGTCCGACCATCAGGCCCGACTTGGTGAAGATCGACGGGTCCAGGCGCTTCACGTCGTCCAGCAGGCGCAGGGACTGATAGTAGCGCGCGCCGGGCCGGATGCCCGGATACAGGCGGGGAACGGTTTCCAGATTATGGTTGAAGACATCCGGCCGCGCCGCCACCACAACCTCCAGCGCGCCCGGCTTGCGTAGGAAATCGGGGGTCAGGATTTCAATGGTCGTCGCGGGCGCGGCCGCCCGGATCGCGGCGATGACCCGTGCGAAATGGTGCGCGCCGCCATCGGTCAGGTCGTCGCGGTCAACCGACGTGATGACCACGTGACGCAGGCCCAGCTTCGCCACCGCGTCCCCCACCCGGGCGGGTTCGTCGCCATCCAGCGGGTTGGGCATGCCGGTGGTGACGTTGCAGAACGCGCAGGCCCGGGTGCAGATCTCGCCCATAATCATCATGGTGGCGTGGCGCTGCGACCAGCATTCGCCGATGTTCGGGCAGGCCGCTTCCTCGCAGACCGTCACCAGCTTCTGCTCGCGCATCAGCGTCCGGGTCTCGTGATAAATCGGGTGGGTGGGGGCCTTGACGCGAATCCAGTCCGGCTTGCGCGCGATCGGATTATCGGGCCGGTGCGCCTTTTCCGGATGGCGGACGGACACGCCGCCTTTTCTATGGTCGATCAACAGGCGCGTGGACATGGCGGCAAACCCAGCAGGACAATAGACACTCACAAGTGGAACGGCGCGGGGAACGCGTCAAGCAAACATCCCCGGCGCCGGGCCGACGACGATCACAAGCAGCGGAGGCGCCCCATCTGGAAGGGGAGCGACCCCGATGCCCGGATCGCCAACGCCGGATGCGCCTGCTCAGATATGCAGGGCGCCATCGTAAGCGGCCAGGACGGCCTCGTGCATCGTCTCCGAAATCGTCGGATGCGGAAATACCGTTTCCTTGAGTTCGGCCTCGGTCAGCTCGGACGTCCTGGCGATGACGTAGCCCTGGATCATCTCGGTCACTTCGGCGCCGATCATGTGTGCCCCCAGCAATTCGCCGGTGGCGGCGTCGAAGACGGTCTTGACCATGCCCTCGGGCTCGCCGGCGGCGATGGCCTTGCCGTTTCCGATGAAGGGGAAGCGCCCGACGCGGATTTTATGCCCCGCCTCCCTGGCCCGGGCCTCGGTCAGGCCGACCGAGGCGATCTGCGGGCGGCAGTAGGTGCAGCCGGGGATGTTCGTGGGGTCGATCGGATGGACCGTGTGGCCCGCGATCGCCTCGACGCACAGGACGCCCTCATGGCTGGCCTTGTGCGCCAGCCACGGCGGACCGGCGATATCGCCGATGGCGTAGACCCCGGCCTCGCCGGTGCGGCAGTACGGATCGACCTTGATGTGGGTCCGGTCGACCGCGATCGCCGTGCCTTCCAGGCCGATATTTTCCACGTTGCCGACGATGCCCACCGCCGAGATGACGCGATCGACCGTAATCTCCTGGCTCTTGCCGCCGGCCTCGACCGGGACGGTGACGCTGTCGCCGTTCTTGCGGACGGCGCCGAGCTTCGCCCCGGTCAGGATGGTCATGCCCTGCTTCAGGAAAGCCTTGTGGGCCAGGGCGCTGATCTCCTCGTCCTCGACCGGCAGGATCCGGTCCAGGACCTCGACCAGCGTGACCTCGGCCCCCATGTTCCGGTAGAAGGACGCGAATTCCACGCCGATGGCCCCCGACCCGATCACCATCAGCCGCTTCGGCAGTTCGGTCGGCACCATGGCCTCGCGATACGACCAGATCAGCTTTCCGTCGGGTTCCAGTCCCGGCAGGACGCGTGCCCGCGCGCCCGTGGCCAGGATGACGTGCGGCGCCGTCAGGGTCGCGACGGGCTTGCCGTCCTTGCTGACCGCGACCTTACGGCGCGCGCCGTCCTTGCCGGCCAGCTTGCCGAACCCGTCGAAGACCGTCACCTTGTTCTTCTTCAGCAGGTGCGCGACGCCCGACGACAACTGGCCCGCGACCTTGCGCGAGCGTTTGACCACCTTGTCGAGGTCGAAGCGGATGTTATCCGCCGTGAAGCCGAATTCGCCCAGATGATGCAGAAGATGGTTGATCTCGGAGGATCGCAGCAGCGCCTTGGTGGGAATGCATCCCCAGTTGAGGCAGATGCCGCCCAGTTGCGCGGCCTCGACCACGGCGACGCTCAGGCCCAGTTGCGCCCCGCGGATGGCGGCGACATAGCCGCCGGGGCCACCGCCGACGATGACGATGTCGAACTCTGTCTTGCTCATGGATTCTGTCCTCAGACCACCAGGCTGAACGGCGCTTCGACCACCGAACGGAAGGTCGATACCCATTCGGCGGCCAAGGCCCCGTCGACGACGCGATGGTCGACCGACAACGTCACCGTCATGACGGTCGCGATCTTGATCGCGTCACCCTTGACGACGGCGCGCTTCTCGCCGGCCGCGATGGCCAGGATCGCCGCCTGTGGCGGGTTGATGATGGCCGAGAACTCCTTCACCCCGTACATCCCCATGTTGGAGATCGAGAACGATCCCCCCTGGAATTCCTGCGGCTTCAGCTTTCCCGCCCGCGCGCGCGCGATCAGGTCCTTGGCGTCCTGGCTGATCTGGCGCAGCGACTTGCCGTCGGCATTGCGGACGATCGGCGTAATCAGCCCGTCGGGGATCGACACGGCAATGGAAATGTCCACGTCGTCATACAGGATCGTCGCATCCTCGGTGTACGACGCATTGACCCCCGGCACCCGGCGTAGCGTCACGGCGGCGGCCTTAACCAGCATGTCATTGACCGACAGCTTGAAGGCCTCCGGCCCCTCGGCCGGGGACGCGGCATTCAACTGCGTCCGCAGCGCCAGAAGGGCGTCGAGTTCGACATCGACCGCCACGTAGAAATGCGGAATGGTCGATTTGGCTTCGGTCAGGCGCCTGGCGATGACCTTGCGGATCGTGGAGTTCGGGACCGTCTTGTGAGGGGCCTCGATGGCCACGGGGGCGGACGGGGCCGGCGCCGGTGCGGCCGACACGCCCTCGACATCGCGCCGGACGATGCGGCCGTTGGGACCCGAGCCCTTCACGCCGGACAGGTCGATGCCTTTCAGCTTCGCGATCCGCCGTGCGAGCGGCGATGCGAAGACACGCGTACCGCTCCGGGCCGGGGCCGATGCCGCGGGGGCCGGTGCCGCCGGAGGGGCTGCGGGGGCCGGCGCAGCCTTCGCGGGAGCCGAAGCCGCGACGGGCGCAGGCGCGGGCGCGGACGCCGTGCCCTCGGGCACTGCCTCGCCCTCGGCCACCAGGATGGCGATCGGCGCATTGACCTTCACGCCCTCGGTGCCCTCGGTGACCAGGATGCGCCCCAGGGTACCCTCATCGACCGCTTCGACCTCCATCGTGGCCTTGTCGGTCTCGATCTCGGCGATCACGTCGCCGGACTGGATGTGCTCGCCCTCTTTCTTCAGCCAGCGGGCCAGCTTGCCCTCGGTCATCGTCGGCGACAGCGCCGGCATCAGGATATTCACAGACATCGCGACGCTCCCTCAGACCAGCTTGCGGACCGCATCCACCACCCAGGTCGGGTTGGGAAGGGCCAGCTTTTCAAGATTGGCGGCGAAGGGCATCGGCACGTCGGCGCCGGCCACCCGCGCGGGCGGGGCGTCGAGATAATCGAACGCATGTTCGATGACCTGCATCGAGATCTCGGCCCCGATGCCGGCGAACGGCCAGCCTTCCTCGACGCAGACCAGGCGGCTGGTCTTCCTGACGCTGGCGACGATCGTCTCGGTATCCAGGGGACGGATCGTCCGCAGGTTGATGACCTCGGCTTCGATCCCCTGCTCGGCCAGGATCGCCGCCGCTTCCAGCGCGGTGCCGACCATGATCGAGAACGCGACGATGGTGACGTCACTGCCCTCGCGCTCGATCTTCGCGCGGCCGATCGGCAGGATGAAATCCTCGTCGACCGGGCACGGGAATTTCTGGCCGTAGAGAATCTCGTTCTCCAGCACGACCACCGGGTTGGGGTCGCGGATCGCGGCGCGCAGCAGGCCCTTGGCGTCGGCCGACGACCACGGCGCCACGACCTTCAGGCCGGGGATATGGCCGTACCAGCTGGCATAGCACTGCGAATGCTGCGCCCCCACGCGCGACGCCGCCCCATTGGGGCCGCGGAAGACGATGGGGCACGACATCTGGCCGCCGGACATATAGCGGGTCTTGGCCGCCGAATTGATGATCTGGTCGATGGCCTGCATCGCGAAATTCATGGTCATGAATTCCACGATCGGTTTCAGCCCGGTCAGCGCCGCACCGACGGCCATGCCGGTGAAGCCGTGCTCGGTGATGGGGGTGTCGATCACCCGCTTCTCGCCGAACTCGTCCAGCAGCCCTTGCGACACCTTGTAGGCGCCCTGGTACTGCGCGACCTCCTCGCCGATCAGGAAGACGTCCTCGTCCCGGCGCAGTTCGGCCGCCATGGCGTCGCGCAGGGCTTCGCGGACCGTGATCTCGGCCGTCTCGCCCCATTCCTTCTCGGGCGCGGCCGTGGGGGCGGCGGGTGGCTTGGGGGCCGACGCCTGGGGCGCCGGTTCCTGCGGGGCCTCAGGCCGGGCGGTAGCGGCCGGTGCGGATGCCGGCGCGGCGGCGGCGCCTTCGGATTGCAGGTTCGCGATCGGTGTGTTGACGGCGACGTTTTCCGTACCCTCGGCGATCAGGATGTCGCCCAGCGTCCCCTCGTCAACGGCCTCGACCTCCATCGTGGCCTTGTCGGTCTCGATCTCGGCGATCACATCGCCGGCCGCGACATGATCGCCCGTCTTCTTCAGCCAGCGCGCCAGCTTGCCTTCGGTCATCGTCGGCGACAGCGCCGGCATCAGGATCTGCGTGCTCATGATCGCTCAGCCCTCCACCAGCACGTCAGTCCAGAGTTCCGACGGGTCGGGCTCGGGACTGGTCTGCGCGAAATCGGCAGCGTCCGTCACGACGGCCCGCACCTTGTCCTCCATGGCTTTCAGTTCGGCCTCGTCGACGCCCATGCCCAGCAGTTCCTTGCGTACCCGATCAATCGGGTCGTGATTTTTCCGCATCTCGTCCACTTCGCTCCGCGGGCGATATTTCGCGGGGTCGGACATCGAATGGCCGCGATAGCGATAGGTCGCCATCTCCAGCAGGAACGGTCCCTTGCCCTGGCGGCAATGCGTAATCGCTTCGCGCGCCGCCTCGCGCACGGCCTCGACATCCATGCCGTCGACCTTGCGGCCCGGAATGCCCCAGGGTTCGCCATTGCGCCACAGCTCCTTCGAGGCCGAGGAGCGTTCGACGCTGGTGCCCATGCCGTAATGGTTGTTTTCCAGCACGAACACGCACGGCAGCTTGTGCAGGGCCGCAAGGTTGAAGCTTTCGTAGACCTGGCCCTGGCTCGAGGCCCCCTCGCCGAAATAGGCGAGCGAGACCTCGTCCGTTCCACGATATTTGTTGGCGAAGGCCAGGCCGATGCCCAGCGACACCTGGGCGCCGACGATCCCATGCCCGCCATAGAAATGCTTTTCGGACGAGAACATGTGCATGGAGCCGCCCTTGCCGCGGGAATATCCCCCCTCGCGCCCGGTCAGTTCGGCCATGACCCCGCGCGGGTCCATGCCGGCCGCCAGCATCTGCCCGTGGTCGCGGTACGAGGTGATGATCTTGTCGCCCTGCTTCAGTTCCATCTGCAGGCCGACGACCACGGCTTCCTGCCCGATGTACAGATGGCAGAACCCGCCGATCAGCCCCATGCCGTAAAGCTGCCCGGCCCGTTCCTCGAACCGCCGGATCAGGACCATGTCATAAAACGCGCGCGCCAGGTCTTCCGCGCTCATCGACGGACTGTTGCGTCCGGCCTCTGTCTTGGGGTGTTGGTTCCCGCTCATTCTGAACGCTCCCTTGTTATTGTTATAACAGATGTCACCACATGCGGTTGCCGCCGGGCCGGGCATGATCGCCGCAATCGACTACGTTCCGGGTGGTCGCCCCCCTGCCCCGGCTCGTTCATACAGGCCGGATCGTCCGCCTGCCTTGCGCTCCAGATACACGGCTTCGATCGTCATGCCGCGATCGATGGCCTTGCACATGTCGTACAGCGTCAGCGCCGCCACGCTGACCGCCGTCAGGGCCTCCATCTCCACCCCGGTCGGGCCGGTGGTCCCGACGCAGGCCTCGATGTCGATCCCTGTTCCGTCCTCGGCCGCCGTCAGCCCGACGCGCACCGACGACAGCGGCAGCGGATGGCACAGCGGGATGAGATCGGCCGTCTTCTTGGCCGCCATGATGCCGGCGATGCGCGACACCGCCAGGACGTCCCCCTTGGGCATGCCGCCCGACAGGATCAGCTCCAGTGTCTCGGCGCGCATGGAAACCCGGCCGCGCGCCAGGGCCTGCCGCGCCGTGGCCGGCTTGTCGGACACGTCGACCATCACGGCGTGTCCGGCCGCGTCAAGGTGGGACAGTTTCCCGCCGCCCGTCATCTTATGACAGGCCGAGCAACGCGCGGGCGGCGTCGCCGGGGCGATCGTGACGCAGCAGGCTTTCCCCGACCAGGAAGCCACTGGCCCCGATGGTGCTGAGGCGGACAACGTCGTCATGCGTCCTGATGCCGCTTTCGGACACGACGATCCGGTCGGGCGGCACCAGCGGCGTCAGTTGGATCGTCGTCTCAAGATCGGTCTTCAACGTCCTGAGATTGCGGTTGTTGATCCCGATCAGCGCGGTATCGAGGGCCAGCGCGCGGTTCAGTTCCGCCTCGTCATGCACCTCGACCAGGACGTCCATGTCCAGGCCCCGCGCGACATCCAGCAGTTCCGATGCCTCGGCGTCGGTCAATGCCGCCAGGATCAGCAGGATGCAATCCGCCCCGATCAGGCGGCTTTCATGGACCTGCCATGGGTCCAGGATGAAATCCTTCCGCAGGATCGGCAGGCTGCACGCGTCGCGGACCCGTTCCAGATCCTCGGTGCAGCCATGGAAGCACGACCCTTCGGTCAGGACCGAGATACAGGCCGCCCCGGCCTGCTCGTACTGCGCGGCGATCGCCGCCGGGTTGTAGTCGGGGCGCAGAATGCCCGCCGAAGGGGATGCCTTCTTGATTTCAGCGATCAGCCCGATCTGGCGGTCTGCCGTCCGCTGCTTCAGCGCCTGGCCGAAACCTCGGGTCGGCGTATCCACCTCGCGCGCGCGGGCCGTGATGTCTTTCAGCGGCATGATCGTCGCACGCTGGGCGACATCGACCCGTGTCCTGGCGCAGATCCGTGCCAGGACGTCCGGAATGTCGTCCGGGTCCGGTGCGTTTCCGCCATCGGCCTCGGTCTGATTCGTCGGCGTGTCGTTCATCATATAGCTTGCACAATCCCCTCTACGGTATCGGCATTGCGGTCGCGCATGGTGTTCAGCACGGCCAGCGCCGCCCCGTTATCAAGAACCCGGGCGGCATCGGCGACCAGCATCCGCAATGCCGCCGGCCGGATGGCCCCATCGTGAAGCACCTCCCCGCGTCCCGCAACATGAAGTGCCGCGGCGGTATTCAGCAGGACCGTGTCGCGATAGGCGCCATGGGCGCCGGCCAGCATGGCCGCCAGGGCCTCGGCATTGTCCCTGGGGCTGCCGCCGGTAATCGCTTCGATCGGCGCGGCGCGCAAGCCCGCGTCCTCGGGCTCCAGCGTCAGCTCATGGATTTGCCCGTCCTGGAGCGCCACGATGTCGGTCGTCCCCGCCAGCGTCAGCTCGTCAATTCCGCGCCCCGCCCCGCACTGGCCATGGACGGCCCAGACGCGCTCGCTTCCCAGAAGCTGCAAGGTCTCGACGACCGGCCGCAGCCAGACAGAATCGGGAACGCCGACCAGTTGGCGCGTCACGTTGGCCGGGTTGCACAGCGGCCCGACAAGGTTGAACAGGGTCCTGATCCCCAGCGCCACGCGTGCCGGGGCCGCGTGCCGCATGGCCGGATGATGGGCGGGCGCCGCCATGAACGCCAGATTCAGCCGGGTGAGCCTGTCGCTGATGACTGCCGGGTCGTCCGACAGCGGCACGCCCAGCTCCCCCAGCACATCCGTGGCGCCCGACCGCGATGACAGGGCACGGTTGCCGTGCTTCGCGACCGGCACGCCCAGTGCCGCCAGGACAAAGGCCACGGCCGTCGAGATATTGAGGGTCCCCAGCCCGTCGCCACCGGTCCCGCAGACGTCGATCGTGCCCGCGGGCACAGGGGCGACGGCGCGCATGCGTGCGCGGACGGCCCGGACCGCACCCAGCAGTTCGGCATGCCGCTCGCCCCGCACGCGCAGGCCCATCAGGAAGGCCGCGATCAGCGTGTCGGGCACGCCGCCGTCCATAATCAGGCCGAATGCCTGTTCGGCCTCACGCTCGGTCAGGTATTCGCCCTGCGCCACGCGGCCCAGGACGGCCCGAAACGCTCCGACCGGATCGACGGACAGGGACGGCGCATTTTCCATGGTCGGGTCAGGCCGCTTTCCGCGGCGTGTTACGGCCCCGCGCGATCGCCATGAAATTGGCCAGGATATCGTGCCCATGTTCGGACGCGATGCTTTCCGGATGGAATTGCACGCCGAAGATGGGCAGGGTACGATGACGCAGCCCCATGATGACCCCGTCCTCGGTCCGGGCGGTCGGGATCAGGTCGGACGGCAGGCTTGCCGGATCGACCGTCAGGCTATGATAGCGCGTCGCGCGGAAGGGGTTGGGCAGCCCTTCGAACACGCCGGTCCCGTCATGCAGGACGGGGCTGACCTTGCCGTGCATCGGCGCCGGAGAACGGACGACCGTGCCGCCGAAGACCTGGCCGATTGCCTGGTGCCCCAGGCAGACGCCGAAGATGGGAACCTGGCCCGCGGCCTTGCGGACCAGGTCGCAGCAGATCCCCGCCTCGTTCGGCGAACAGGGGCCGGGCGAAAGCACGATGGCCTCGGGGTTCAGCGCCAGGGCCTCCTCGGCCGTCAGGGCGTCGTTGCGACGGACGTCGCACCTCTCTCCAAGGTCGCCCAGATAATGGACGAGGTTGAAGGTGAAGCTGTCGTAATTGTCGATCAGCAGGATCATGGCGATATGATGACCTCCCGTTTCGGCCCGGTCAAACAGCAGATCGGGAATTGATCGAAATAATGTTTATCCGCGGAAAACAGGCGTTTTATTGCGCCTGTCCGCAAGACAGGCGCAATTTTATGACGGGGACGGCCGAGGCCGCTCCCATCGCCTATTCCTCGTTCCGGCCACGGGTGAACTGGGCGGCCGCCTCGGCCGCACGGAACAGCGCTCGCGCCTTGTGCTGGGTTTCCTCGTACTCGGCCTCGGGGATGCTGTCGGCAACGACGCCGCACCCGGCCTGGACATGCATCTCGCCGTCCTTCACCACCGCCATGCGCAGGCCGATGCAGGTGTCCATCTCGCCGCTGGCCCCGAAATAGCCGATGCAGCCGGCGTAGGCGGCGCGGCGCGTCGGCTCGACCTCGTCGATGATTTCCATCGCCCGGATCTTCGGGGCGCCGGTCAACGTGCCGGCCGGAAAGCCGGCGACCAGGGCATCCAGCGCTTCCAGCCCCGGACGCAGCCGGCCCTCGACATTGGACGAAATGTGCATCACGTGGCTGAACCGCTCGATCACGAATTTTTCCGTGACGCGGACCGAGCCGATCTCGCACACGCGCCCGACATCGTTGCGGCCCAGGTCGATCAGCATCAGATGTTCGGCCCGTTCCTTGGGATCGGCCAGCAGTTCCTCCTCCAGCGCGCGGTCTTCGGCGGCGGTCCGGCCACGGGGGCGGGTGCCGGCCAGCGGGCGCACCGTCACCTGGCCGTCGCGCAGGCGCACGAGGATTTCGGGCGACGAGCCCACCAGGCTGAACCCGTCCAGCGCCAGATAGAACAGGAACGGCGCCGGATTGATGCGGCGCAGCGCCCGGTACAGTGCCAGCGCCGGCAGCGTGAATGGGGTCGAGAACCGCTGGCTCGGCACCACCTGGAACGCATCTCCGGCAGCGATGTAATCCTGGATCCGCCGGACGGCGTCGCAGAATGCCTCACGCGTGAAGGTCGATCGCGGTGGATCGACCGGCCCGGCGTAGGTCGGCATGATCTCCTGCAACGCCAGGGGCTCGGACAAGGTCCGGCGCGCCAGCGCCAGAAGGTCCTGCGCGCGCTGCCAGGCCTCTTCAGGCGACCGGTCGCCCCGGGGGCGGATGGGGACGGCCAGGGTCAGTTCGTCGCGGACGGTGTCGAAGATCGCGAACAGTCCCGGCCGGATCATGATCCCTTCCGGCAGGCCGAGATCGTCCGGCGGCATGTCGGGCAGATATTCCATCTGCCGCACCATGTCGTACCCCAGGTAGCCGAACACGCCGCCCGTCATCGGCGGCAGGCCGTCGGGAAGCGTCATCTGGCTGTCCCGGATGATCGTCCGCAACGAGTCCAGAGGCCGGCCGGCCACGGGTTCGTAGGACGCGGCCGCGTCGTCGGGGGCGCCGTTGACCGCCGCCTTGCCGTCATGGCAGCGCCAGATCAGGTCGGGCAGCAGGCCGATGACGGAATAGCGCCCGCGCGCCACGCCGCCCTCGACGCTTTCCAGAAGGAAAGCGTTGCGCGGGGGGGACGAATCGCTGGCCCCCGCCAGGCGGGACAGGCGCATGAATGCCGAAACCGGCGTCAGCAGGTCGGCGACCTCGATGCTCCAGACCACGCTGGCGCATCCTCGGCCCAGGGCCGACAGCACGTCCTCGCGGTCGGGCGAGGCGGGGCGGGACGAATCGGAAAAGAGGGTCACCGGACAGTGCCTTCCGCGCCATCGGGGCCGGTCACGGAGGACAGGACCGACTGGACCGCGCTCATGTTGGTCTTGGGTTTTACGTCATTCTGCAGCGCCATGGCGTAGGACATCTCGATATCCTCGGCGATGGACTGGCTCAGGCCCGTGCGGATGCGGCCGACCTGCATCGGCTGCGTGGAGGGGTCGGGACGCGTGATGGCGGTCAGGGTCGCGACGTAGAACCCGTCGGGCTCCTCGACCATCACCGACTGGCCGATCGCCCCGATCCGGAAGGCCAACTGAGCCAGGCTGTCGGGCACGCCCGTCGTCTGGCGGCCGCGCACCAGCGGCGGGCTGTGCACCACCTGGGCAGCCGGGGCCGACAGCGCCACTCCGCCTTTGGTCTTCGCCGCCAGGTACAGATCCGTCGCCTGCACATTTGCCGCATGGCGACGGGCCTCATCCTGCCAAGCCGCGGCGGCCTGGTCCGAAATGGCCGAAAAGGCCTGGATCTGGCCGGGCGTTACGCTGTCGACCGACACCGCGTACCAGGTCTGGTCCGGTCCCTGGACCAGGGTGGGATTCGCCCCTTTCGCCTGGCTGAAGATCCGCGCCAGAATCGCCAGGCGGGCCTCGCCCGACGCGGGAATGGGCGCCGCGTCGCCGGATTGCGTCCGGCCCTGGGCATCCAGCGTTCCGCCGGTGGCGCTGGCGCCGAGCGTATCGGGAATCCGGTCCAGGCCGCCACCGGCGATGGCGTCCTGCAGCTGCTGGACGCGGACGCCGACCTGTTCGCCGGCGCGGGCCTGGGCGATCTGGTCGTGCAGTTCCTGCCGGGCGGCGGCGAAGTCCGTGTCGTGCGGCGGCAGGACCTGCGTCACCTTGAACACGACCCAGCCGGTATCGGTCTGCGTGGGGCCCTGCAAGCTGTCCACCGGGGCGGCGAAGACCAGCTTGGACAGGGCCGGCGACGGAATGGAGGCGGCCCGAACCCCATCCATCTGCACCGACGCACTGCCCTTCGCGGCGGCCTGGACCTGCGCCCAGGTCGCGCCGGCCTGCCATTGGGCCGCGACCGTGCGGGCGCTGGCCTCGTCGGGGGCCGTCACGATCTGTACGGTCCGGGTTTCCGGCAGATGGTATTTCGCCTGCTGGGCGTCATACAGGCGATGCAGTTCCTCCTCGGGAACCTCCATCGAACGGGCGATCGTCTCGGGCGACAGGACGACGATCCGTGCATGGCGGTATTCCGGCGTCTGGAACAGCCAGGGATGATTGTCGTAGAACCGGCGCTGCTGCGCGGGGTCCGGCGTGGGGGCGGACTGGTCGCCGATGGCGATGCGGACCAGATCGAGCGTCCGGGTCTGGGCGTCGAAATCGAAGGCCCGGCGCACCATCGTCTCCGGCGCGCGCGCGCTGTTCCGAATCGGCTCCATCAGGGCGCGGGACGCGATGTCCGTCCGGACCAGGTCCAGAAGGCGGCCTTCGGTCATGCCGATCTGCCGCAGGCGTGTATCGAACAGCTTGCGGTCGAAGCGCCCGTCGGGCCCCTTGAAGTCCCGCAGGCCGAAGACCTCGTCGCGCAGTACGTCATCGGGAACGATCAGGCCATGCCGGTCGGCCGACAAGGCGACCTCGGACTGCATGACAAGGCGCTGCAGGACCTGCCGGGCCGCTTCCCGCCGCGTCGCGACCGGGATCTGCGATGCGTCGGCAAGACCCATCTGCCGCGCCACCTGGGGCATTTCACTCTGCACCGCCCCCATGAACGCATCGGTCGTGATGGTGTTGGGTCCTACATGCGCCACGACGTCCGCGCGCTCGCTTCCCATGTTCGACAGCACGTCGCCGACCCCCCAGCCGACGAAGGCAAGAAACAGCAGGCCGGCGATGACACGGCCCAGCCAGGAATCGACGAAGGCATGGCGCAGAAAGGAAATCATGAAATGCAGGATCCGAACATAAGCGGCAGAGGCGTCGGGGCCGGCAGGCGGCCACCTTTTCGGCCGCGCACCATAGGGACAGGACCGCGGCTTGACCAGAACCCTGTTCGCGCCCTTGCGGCGGATTTAGGGCCGTTGCGGCATTGCCACGCGGTGGCGCGCATGGTGTAGGGTGGCCTATCCGGTCGGTACTCCCCCTGGAAAAAGAAAAGACCGTCGAAGACCGGACGAAACGACGGCACGCAGGCAGAGGGATCGAGACACATGATGCAGATGATCGTCGGCAACTGGAAAATGAACGGGCTGGGCGCCTCGTCGCGCGATCTGGTCACGGAGGTGGCGCAGGGGCTGGCCGCCATGCCCTCCGCGCCCCAGGTCGTGGTCTGCCCCCCCTTCACACTGCTCGCGCAACTGGCGCCGATGCTGAAGGGAACAGGCATCCTTCTTGGCGCGCAGGACTGCCACCAGGCAGCGTCCGGCGCGCATACCGGCGATATCTCCGCCGCGATGCTGGCGGATGTCGGCGTCGAATACGTCATTCTCGGCCATTCCGAGCGTCGCCGCGACCATGGCGAACTGGACGAGACGGTGCGGGAAAAGGCGACGGCCGCGGCGGCGGCCGGACTGACGCCCATCGTCTGCGTGGGCGAAAGCGAGGACCAGAGGGCTTCGGGCGAATGCCGGGACGCGATCGGCTGGCAGATCAAAGGGTCGCTGCCCGACGGGTTTTCCGGGATCGTGGCCTATGAACCCATCTGGGCGATCGGTTCGGGCGTCCCGGCCTCCAGCCAGGATATCGCGGACATGATGGCGTTCATCCGCGCCGAACTGGTGCGGCAGTTCGGCGCGACTGGAAAAACGATCCGGATCCTCTATGGTGGGTCGGTGAATGCGCGCGACGCCGCGACCATCCTGCCCATCGCGGAGGTCGGGGGCGCGCTTGTCGGCAGCGCCAGCCTGCGGGCCGAAACATTTCTCCCGATTGTCCGGGCCGCCGTCGACCTGTAAACGGTCCGTCACGTGGCGTCTCATCTGGAAGCGAGTATGATTACCGTCCTTCTCTTTTTGCATCTGTTCGTCACCCTCGCCCTGATCGGAACGGTCCTGATCCAGCGCAGCGAGGGTGGTGGTCTGGGAATCGGCAGCAGCCAGGGCATGGGGACCTTCATGTCCGGCCGCGGGACCGCCAACCTGCTGACTCGCACCACCTCGATCCTGGCGGCGATCTTCATGGCGCTGTCGCTGACGCTGGCGGTGCTGAATCGCGGCGCCTCGACCGGCGCCGGACATGATATCCTGGCGCAGCCTCCGGCGCCGACGGCCCCACCGTCCCACTGAAGACGCCCGTTCGTCCCGCGTCTGGCGCGGGACGCGGATTTTTATTACGTCCGGCCGGTCGGCATGTTCGACTATGGGCTTTCCACGGCTGGGCGAAACGGTGTAGGGAGGCCGTCCATGACGCGGTTTGTATTCATCACTGGCGGCGTGGTTTCCTCCCTCGGTAAAGGCATTGCCTCAGCAGCCCTCGCGGCCCTGCTGCAGGCGCGCGGCTACCGGGTCCGGCTACGCAAGCTCGATCCCTATCTCAACGTCGATCCGGGCACCATGAGCCCGTATCAGCACGGCGAGGTCTTCGTGACCGATGACGGTGCCGAGACCGATCTGGACCTTGGGCATTATGAACGCTTTACCGGCGTTCATGCCACCAGGGCCGACAACGCCACCACCGGGCAGATCTATTCGGATGTGATCGCCCGCGAACGGCGCGGCGATTATCTGGGCGCGACCATCCAGGTCATCCCCCACATCACCGATGCCATCAAGGAAGCCGTGGTGGCCGGCACGGACGACCTGGATTTCGTCCTGGTCGAAATCGGCGGAACGGTGGGCGACATCGAAAGCCTCCCCTTCCTGGAAGCGATCCGGCAGCTCCGCAACGATCTGGGTGCGGCGCGGACGATGTTCGTCCACCTGACGCTGCTGCCCTGGATCCCCTCGGCCGGCGAGCTGAAGACGAAGCCGACGCAGCATTCCGTCAAGGAACTGCAGAACGTGGGCATCCAGCCCCAGATGCTGCTCTGCCGGTCCGACCGTCCGATTCCCGATAACGAACGGCGCAAGATCGCCAATTTCTGCAATGTGCGGCCCGAAGCCGTGGTCGCCGCCCTGGATGTCGACACCATCTATGCCTGCCCGATCTCGTACCATGCCGAGGGCATGGATACCGAGGTCCTGCGCCATTTCGGCCTGCCCTTCGACCAGGAACCCGACCTGACGGCGTGGAACCGGGTGCTGGAGGCCATACGCCACCCCGAAGGCGAGGTCCGGATCGCGGTCGTGGGCAAGTACACGGCCCTGCTGGACGCCTATAAATCGCTGATCGAGGCGCTGCTGCATGGCGGCATCGCCAATCGCGTGCGGGTCAAGCTGGACTGGGTGGAATCGGAGATTTTCGAGAAATCGGAAACCGCCATCGAAGCCCTGCGGGACGCCCACGCCATTCTGGTCCCCGGCGGATTCGGCGAACGCGGGGCCGAAGGCAAGATCCAGGCCGTCCGTTTCGCGCGGGAACATAATATCCCGTTCCTGGGCATCTGCTTCGGCATGCAGATGGCGGTCATCGAATGCGCCCGGAACCTGGCCGGCCTGCCGAATGCCTCCTCGACCGAATTCGGCCCGACCGACGAACCGCTGGTCGGCCTGATGACCGAATGGGCGCGCGGCAATGACTGGCTGCGCCGGCGCGAAGGCGGCGAACTGGGCGGCACCATGCGCCTGGGCGCCTACTCGGCCAAGCTGGCCCCCGAATCGCGGGTGGCCGAGATTTACGGCGAGACCGAGGTGCGCGAGCGGCATCGTCATCGCTACGAGGTGAACGTCCATTACCGCGAGGTCCTGGAAAAGGCGGGGCTGCGATTCTCGGGCATGTCCCCCGACGACGTCCTGCCCGAGGTCGTGGAGTATCCGGACCACCCCTGGTTCATCGCCGTGCAGTACCATCCCGAACTGCTATCCAAGCCGTTCGATCCACACCCGCTGTTCTCCGGATTCGTCGGGGCGGCGGTCAAGAAGATGCGCCTGGTATGACCGGTTCCGTCGCTGTTCCCGTCGGCGGGCTGCTCGTCGCCAACGACCGGCCCTTCACCCTGATCGCGGGGCCATGCCAGATCGAATCCGAATCGCACGCGATGGAAATGGCCGAGGCCCTGCACGCGATCGCGCGGGAAACCGGGGTCGGGCTGATCTATAAAAGCTCGTTCGACAAGGCCAACCGCACCAGCCTGGGGGCCGCGCGCGGCGTCGGCATGGGCGCGGGGCTGGAGATCCTGGCCCGCGTGCGCGAACGATTTTCCATTCCGGTCCTGACCGACGTGCACACGGCCGAGCAATGCGCGCCCACGGCCGAGGCGGTGGACGTGCTGCAGATCCCGGCCTTCCTGTGCCGGCAGACCGACCTGCTGCTGGCCGCGGGCGAGACCGGGGCCGCGATCAACGTCAAGAAGGGGCAGTTCCTGGCGCCCTGGGACATGGCCAACGTCGCGGCCAAGATCGCATCGACCGGCAACAGCCGCATCATGCTGTGCGAGCGGGGCACCACGTTCGGCTATAATACCCTGGTCAACGACATGCGGGGCCTGCCGATCATGGCCGCGACGGGATATCCGGTCGTCTACGACGCCACCCATTCCGTCCAGCAGCCGGGCGGCCTGGGCGGCGCGTCGGGCGGCCAGCGGGAATTCGCGCCCGTTCTGGCCCGGGCCGCGCTGGCGATTGGCGTGGCGGCGGTATTCATCGAAACCCACCAGGACCCGGACAGCGCGCCCAGCGACGGCCCCAACATGATCCCGATCCGGGAGATGAAGGAACTGGTCACGCGCCTGGCGTCCTATGACCGTCTGACCAAGGGCGCCAGCGCCTGAGGGCCGGCCTTATACCAGCCGGACCAGCAGGACGGCCGCAAGGCACGTCACCACGACAACGGTAACGCACAGGCGCAGGGCGAGGTAACCCGACGGCAGGTCTCCCCTGCGCCATGCCGCCCGCTCCGCCAGGAAAACGCCTCCGAATCCGGCCAGCAGAACGGCCAGGCCTATCGTCATGTGACCCAGGAAGGTCACATGGATCGCCAGCCAGCCGATCAGGACGGGCAGCCCGCCCAGCAGCAGCCGCCGGTTATCGGTCCGCGCCATTCCCGGCACAGCGACGATGGCCGGCGACTCCAGCGCCAGCCCCCAATGGACCGCCCCGGTAAAGGCCAGCAGAAGGGCGGAATATTCCACCAGCGCCATCATAAGGCCGGGCACCGGGCGATCGGCGGGGAAAAAGATCACCCCGGCGGAGCAGACGATGACTGGAAACAGGCTGGCGATCCCCATTATGATCGCCAGAAGGGGCAGGCGTTTCATGTTCTTCTCCATCACCTCCTGCTATGGTCCCCGCCGTGACGGGGCGCCCCCTGTCCGGTCTTCATGGGGCGAGCCGGTCGCCGTTGCGTCTTCCGGCCAAACCTGCAACGGGCCCAATATCCACATAACGAGGAAGCAGATCCATGAGTGCTATCGTCGATATCATCGCGCGTGAGATCCTGGACAGCCGCGGCAATCCGACGGTCGAGGTCGATGTCGAACTGGCGTCGGGCGCCAAGGGCCGCGCCGCCGTGCCCTCGGGTGCGTCGACCGGCGCGCACGAGGCGGTCGAACTGCGTGACGGCGACAAGTCGCGCTATGGCGGCAAGGGTGTCCTGAAGGCCGTCGAGCACATCGAGAAAGAGATCCTGGAAGCCCTGCAGGGCGCCGAATCGATGGATCAGGTCGCGATCGACGAGGCGATGATCGACCTGGATGGCACGCCGAACAAGGCCCGCCTGGGCGCCAACGCGATCCTGGCCGTGTCGCTGGCCGTGGCCAAGGCGTCGGCCGAGGAATTGCAGGTTCCGCTCTATCGCTATGTCGGCGGTGTCTATGCCCGCACCCTTCCCGTCCCGATGATGAACATCGTCAATGGCGGGCAGCATGCCGACAACCCGATCGACATCCAGGAATTCATGATCCAGCCGGTCGGGGCGCCCACGATCGCCGACGCGGTCCGCGTGGGCTCCGAGATCTTCGCGCAGCTGAAGAAGAACCTGTCGGCCGCCGGCCATAACACCAATGTCGGCGATGAAGGCGGCTTCGCCCCCGGCCTGAAATCGGCGGACGAGGCGCTGGGCTTCATCACCAAGGCGGTCGAAGCCGCCGGCTATCGTCCCGGCGAGGACGTGACCTTCGCGCTGGACTGCGCCTCGACCGAATTCTATCGCGACGGCCGCTACGTGATGGAGGGTGAAGGCAAGAACCTGGATTCGGCCGGCATGGTCGCCTACCTGGCCGACCTGGCCAGCCGCTATCCGATCGTGTCGATCGAGGACGGCCTGGCCGAGGACGACTGGGAAGGCTGGGCAACCCTGACTGCGACCCTGGGCAAGACGGTCCAGCTTGTCGGTGACGACCTGTTCGTCACCAACCCCGACCGCCTGCGTCGCGGGATCAAGGCCGGGGTGGCGAATTCGCTGCTGGTGAAGGTCAACCAGATCGGCACGTTGAGCGAGACGCTGGAGGCGGTCGAGATGGCCCATCGCGCCGGCTATACCGCCGTCATGAGCCACCGGTCCGGCGAGACCGAGGATTCGACGATCGCCGACCTGGCGGTCGCCACCAATTGCGGGCAGATCAAGACCGGTTCGCTGTCGCGTTCCGACCGGACAGCCAAATACAACCAGCTGATCCGCATCGAGAACGAACTGGCCACGGCAGCCCGCTATGCGGGCCGCACGATCCTGAAATCGGCCTGATTTCCGTCACAAATTTGCCCCGATCCGGCGGAAACTGAAAGAAGACAGTTCCACACTCCCGCCGGATCGGGAATAATTTCCCACGGAAACCGCCCCGCCGCATGTCCGGGGCCAGTTGGAAGGGAAGATCGCCCATGCAGATCGGCCGGATGATCCGACGGGCAGCCCGCATGGTCGTTCCCCCTGCCCTGTTCATCGGCCTGACCGCCTATTTCGGCTGGAACGTCATGCAAGGCGACCATGGGCTGCACAGCTACGCTGCCCAGCTTCACCTGCTGGACGAAGCCAGGGCCGCCCAGCAGGACGCGATGTCGGAGCAGGCGGCCTGGAGCCGGCGGGTGCATGGCCTCAAGGAAAGCGCGCTGGACACCGATACGCTGGACGAGCGGTCACGGGCGATGCTCAACCTTGCCCGGCCGGATGAACTGGTCGTGCCCTACGGGCCGCACGATCATCTGTACTGAAGCGCAGGACAGCGTGCCGAACAAAAAAAGCCGGGCGGCCCGATGTCGGGCCGCCCGGCTTTTTCATGACATGCCTTCGGGGAAAGTCCCCGATGGACACGTCGGTGCGTTATTTGATCTTCGCTTCACGGAAGGCGACATGCTTCCGCGCGACGGGATCGTATTTCCGCATCTCGAGCTTGCCGGTCTGGGCACGGGCGTTCTTCTTCGTGACGTAGAAGTACCCGGTGTCCGCCGTCGAGACGAGCTTGATCTGGATGGTGTTGGTCTTGGCCATGGAATCCTCAGCACTGCTCCGCCGCTGCTGGAACAATCAGGTGCAGCAGTGGTTCAAGTCGGCGGAAAATGCGCATACACAGCCCTCAGGTCAAGCGTTAGTCACGCGAATCGGCGAGATATATGTCGATCCCGCCAGGAAACAGGGAAAATCCGATAGATGCTGAGTGTTTCCGAGGCCCAGGAACGGATTCTGGCGAACCTTGCGCCAACGGGAACCGAACTGGTCCCGCTGGCCGAGTCCTGGAGGCGGGTCGCCGCGGCCGACATCACCGCCCGGCTGGACAACCCGCCGGCGGATATGTCGGCCATGGATGGCTACGCCGTCCGCGCGGCGGAATGCCGGTCGGGCGACACGCTGCGCGTCATCGGCGAAAGCCCGGCGGGCCGCCCCTTCACCGGCGGGGTGGAGCCCGGCACCTGTGTGCGCCTGTATACCGGAAGCGTCCTGCCCGCCGGGGCGGACAGCATCCTGATCCAGGAGAACGCGCGGGTGGAGCCGGGTGAGCGGATCACGGCACTGTCCGACGCGGAGGCGGGCCGGCATATCCGCCGACGCGGGCAGGATTTCGGGCTGGGGCAGACGGTCGTGCCGGCGGGACGCCACATCCTGGCGCGCGAGGTCGGGCTGATCGCGGCGGCGAACCATGCCTGGGTGCCGGTTCACCGGCGCCCCGTCGTCGCGATCCTGTCGGCGGGGGACGAGATCACCCTGCCCGGCGGGGACATTCCCCCGGGCGGGATCGTCAATTCCAACGCGCCGATGCTGGCCGCGCTGGTGCGGGCCTGCGGGGGGACGCCGGTGATCCTGCCGACCGCGCGCGACGACGCGGCCGAGATCGCGCGCCTCGCCGGCGGGCTGGAGACCGCCGACCTGCTGCTGACCGCGGGCGGCGCCAGCGTCGGGCGCTACGACCTGGTGCAGGAGGGATTGGGCCGGATCGGGTTGAAGGTCGATTTCTGGAAGATCGCCATGCGTCCGGGCAAGCCCCTGATGCATGGCCGAATCGGCCGGCTGCCCGTGCTGGGCCTGCCCGGCAACCCGGTGGCGGCGCTGGTCTGCGGGGTCCTGTTCATCCTGCCGGCGATTCGGGCGATGTCCGGCCGGTCGGACGTGATGGCGGAACATGATGTGGCGCGACTGGGCAGCGCGTTGCCGGCCAATGACCAGCGGCTGGATCATCTGCGCGCCGGCGTGGCCCGCGCGGACGACGGCGGGCTGGTCGCGACGGCGTTTTCCCGGCAGGATTCGGCCATGTTGCGGACCCTGGCCGACAGCCAGGCGCTGCTTGTCCGCCCCCCGCACGCCCCGGCCGCGGAACCGGGCGAACTGTGCCGGATCATTCGGCTGGACAATATGTTCATCTGATATCCGGGCGGGCCGTGATGTTGACGGAGGGGCAGGAACCAATATAGAACATTCGAAAGAGGTTTCCTGTTTGTTCCAAATTCTGGCAACGGAACGGTCAACCATCGGAACGGCACGATCACGGGGGCTCCAATGCTGACGCGCAAGCAACATGAACTCCTGCTGTTCATCGACCGACACCTGAAACAGACGGGTTTTTCGCCCTCCTTCGATGAAATGAAGGATGCGCTGAACCTGCGATCCAAATCCGGAATCCATCGCCTGATTTCCGCGCTGGAGGAACGCGATTTCCTGAAACGGCGCCACCACCGCGCTCGCGCGCTGGAGGTGCTGCGCCTGCCCGAAGTCGCCCCGCCGGTGCAGGAGGACCCGCCGGCTCCACTGCCGGCCGAGGCCTTCGTGCCCAACGTCATCAAGGGCGATTTCGCCAGCCGCCTGACCGGCGCCCCGGTTGCGACCGAGGCCGGGGCCATCAATCTGCCGTTCTACGGGCGGATCGCCGCCGGCCAGCCGATCGAAGCCATGCGCGACACCGGCGCGCAGATCGAGGTCCCGCTGACGCTGCTGGGGTCGGGCGACCATTACGCGCTGGAGGTTGCGGGCGATTCGATGATCGAGGCCGGAATCCTGGACGGCGACACCGTCATCATCCGGCAAAGCGACAGGGCCGAGAACGGGCAGATCGTCGTCGCGCTGATCGACGATCTGGAGGTCACGCTGAAACGGCTGCGCCGGCGTGGCAGCACGATCGCCCTGGAGCCGGCCAACGCGCGCTACGAATCCCGCATCGTCCCATCGGACCGCGTGCGTATCCAGGGGCTTCTGGTCGGCCTGCTGCGACAATATTAGAGGTTGCTTAAAGGCGTCCCCGCCACAGGGCGTCGAAGGGCGGCAGCATCCCGGCCAGTTGTCCGACCTGTTCTGGTCCGATCGTCTCCAGATGCGGAAATTCCGCCAGGACCCTGGTTGCGCCGAACAGTGCAATCGCCCGTCGGGCCTCGGCGGACGGTGGTCCGTTCAGGATCACCCCGGCCACCGCAATCCCTCTTTGCCGCAGGGCCGACAAACTCATCAGCGTGTGGTTGATCGTGCCCAACTGGCTGCGTGCGACCAGGACCACCGGCAGGGCGAAGCGGGCGATCAAGTCGATCATCAGGCAATCCGCGCTGACGGGAACCATGATCCCCCCTGCCCCTTCGACCACCAGCGGCCCGTCGTCGATCGCGGCCGGCAGGACGATGGCCTCGGCATCAATCGCGGTCCCTTCCCGTTCCGCCGCATCGAAGGGCGACAGGGGCGCCGCCAGGACGGCCGCGGGCGCGTGCAGGCGCGCGGTGTCCAGGCCGGCCAGCGCCGTGACCGTGTCGCTGTCGGCGGTCTCCTCGGCAATGCCGGTTTGCAGCGGTTTCCAGTAGGACGCATCCCACGCCCGCAGCAGGCAGGACGAGACCAGGGTCTTGCCCACACCGGTATCGGTACCGGTGACGAAGACCCCCTGCCGTGCGGGCCTGCGAAAAAGCCCGTAGCCAATCTCATAGCTCGCGGTGACCGCCCCGTCCTGCCCCAGGTCGCCCAGAAGGCGCCGCAACGTGCCTGGATCGGCGGGCCGTGCCCCTTCACGCGGCAGCGAGGCGCCGATCTGGCGCAATTCCCGCACGAAATCGAGCGCCGTGGCCGGACGGTCGAGGATGGTCTCGCCGGCCCACCTGCCCTGGAGCGGCCAGGGCCGGTCCGCATCCAGTTGGCGCAGGTCCGGATAGGACGGCACCGGGCAGGCCAGGCCCCGTCGCGCGTAGGCCGCGCGCCATTCGGCGAAGCTGCCAGCGCACAGGGTGGACAACGCCAGCATGCCCCCCGGCGCCAGCAGACCAGCCAGCCGACCGAGTGCGCCCGCGCGGTCCCCGAACCATTGCATCGCCAGGCTGGAACAGACCAGGTCGAAGCTCTCGCCCGCCAGGGCCGGGCTTTCCGCGTCCATTGCCAGAAAACGGGTATCGCCCCCCAGCGGGGCCAGCCGCCGTCGCGCGCGCGCGACCATCGCGGGGGCCAGGTCGGTCACCGTCAGGGCGGCATCGGGGAACATCCGGCGCAGCATGTCGCTCAGGAAGCCGGTGCCGCACCCGATTTCCAGGATGCGGGCCGGTGGGGCGGCCGGATAGGCCGAGGCGATGCGATCGGCCAGACGGCGCGCCACCAGCAACTGGACCCGCGCGACGGCATCATACGAATCGGCGCCGCCGAATCGCGCGGCGATCGCCTGGCGGCGTGTCGTCATGCGCCCAGGCCCCTGCGCGTCATCCGCGATATGGCGGCGGCGCAGATGTCCGGATGGGTCAACGGCAGCAGATGTCCGCCATCCGCCACCCACTCGATCGGCACGGCGGTACTGAAACAGGTCCGGGTCATGTTCGCCGTCACAATTGGGTCGTCCAGCCCCGCAAGAACGGCCATGGGCGGCAGCGTCGCACCGATCGCCGCCTCGTCCAGCGCGGGGCGGGCGTCTTCGTCACGCAGCATTGCCAGCCCGGCCGCCAGTCGCCCGGCCTGGGCCGGGCCCGGCAGGTCGGCCGCGATTCCGGCGCGGCGGCGGAATGTCAGGACAACGTCGTCGGGATTCTGTTCCAGGCCCTGGATCATGCGCCCGACGACGCGGGGCGGAACGCCCGCCGGAAAATCCGCCGCCGCGCTGAAGCGGGCAAAACCGTTAATCAGCACCATCCCGACGCACCCTTCAGGAGGATGGCGCAGCAGCCACAGCGCCCCCAGCGAATGACCGACGGCGACGAAGGGGCGCGCCGGACGTGCCGCCATCCGCTCCGGCCCGAAAAATCCGAAATCGAGGTCAATTCCATCTGTCCTGCCCAGGGCGGAGCGGATGGGGGTCCAGAAACCGGGGGCGAATCCCCAGCCATGCACGAACATCAGGCCGGGCTCCGTCCCTGCCCGATCAGACGCCAAGGCCGAGGTCCTTCACGGCGGCGCCCAGCGCATGCAGCAGGCTGTCGATCATGTCGTCCCCATGTGCGGCGCTGAGCGCCAGGCGGATGCGCGCCCCGCCCGCCGGCACCGTCGGTGGGCGGATCGCCGTGCCGACGATGCCGCGTGCCGCCAATGCCTGCGCCAGGGCCAGCGCCGCTCCGGATTCCCCCACCATGACAGGGACGATCTGGGTGCTGGACGCGCCGGTGGACAGGCCCAGGGCCGCGACGGCCGACCGCACCCGGTCACCCAGGCCGGCCAGGCGGCGCCGTTCGTCGTCCAGGCTCGGCACGAGGTCGAGTGCCGCGTCGATCGCGCCCAGGACCCCTGGCGGCAGGGCGGTCGTATAGATGAAGCCCGAACAGGTGCTGGTCAGCCAGTCGCACAGCGCCCGTGACCCCGCGATATAGGCGCCGAACCCGCCCAGGGCCTTGCTGAACGTTCCCATGGTCAGGTCGACGCCGCCGGCCGCGACGGACAACCCCCGGCCGCCCGGCCCCAGGACGCCGGTCGCGTGGGCCTCGTCCAGATACAGGAACGCATCGTGCCGATGGGCCAGCGCGCGCAGGGCCGCGACGTCCGCACGGTCGCCATCCATGCTGAACACGCTTTCGGTCACGATGAAGCGCAGGCCCGGCTCGGCCCGGCGCTGTTCAAGAAGACGCTGGAGATGGTCGATATCGTTATGCGCGAAGCGGATCTGCCGTATGCCGGCGGCCATGCAGCCATGATGTAGGCTGGCGTGGTTCAGCCGGTCGGTAAAGACCACGGCCGGGGCGCCGGTCTGCTCGGCCGACAGGCGGAACAGCGCCGGCAGGACGGCCGCGTTGGCCTGCCAGCCCGATGCCAGCAGCAAGGCGGCCTCCGTGCCCTTGAAACGGGCCAGCTTGTCCTCGACCGACAGATGCTGCGTGCTGGTGCCCGTCACCAGCCGCGACGCGCCGCTGCCGGTTCCGAACCGGTCGGTCCATTCGGCGGCGCGCCGGCGCAGGGCGGGATGCCAGGACAGGCCCAGATAGTCGTTCGATGAAAAATTCAGCAGCCTTGCGCCGTCCCTGCGAACGACCACCGGCCCCTCGCGCCCGACCGGCGACAGGCTGCGACGCACCTGTCGTCGGGACAGGTCGTCCAGGGCGCTCTGGAAAAAAGGATCGAAACGGGTCATGAAGCGACGTTTTCTGCCGGACCCCAAGGTGCCGGTCAATTCCCGTCTATCATGTCGGAGGACGCAGCGATGACCGCGCCGGACTGGTTCGAGGCCGGATTGCCCCATATCTGGCTGCCCTACACGCAGATGCACACGGCATCGCCTCCGCTGGCCGCCGTCGCGACCGACGGCTGCCGGATCCGGCTGGCCGACGGTCGCGAACTGATCGACGGCATCGCGTCCTGGTGGACGGCCTGCCACGGATATAACCATCCCTACATCCGGCAGGCCGCCACCCAGCAGTTGGCGCGCATGCCGCACGTCATGTTCGGCGGGCTGGTGCATGAACCGGCGTTGCGTCTGGCGCATCGCCTGGCCGGCCTGTTGCCGGGTGACCTGGAGCGCGTGTTCTTCACCGATTCCGGGTCCGTCGCCGTCGAAGTCGCGATCAAGATGGCGATCCAGTACTGGCTGAACCGGGGCGAGAACCGGCGCACCCGCCTGGTGGCGTTTCGTGGCGGCTACCACGGGGACACCCTGGCGACGATGGCCGTCTGCGACCCCGAGGAAGGGATGCACAGCCTGTTTTCAGGGGTCCTGCCGACGCATCTCATTGCCGACCTGCCCCGCGACGACGCATCGCGGGCGGCGCTGGACGCCCTGCTGGTCACCGAAGGCGAAACTGTGGCGGCGATCCTGGTCGAACCGCTGGTCCAGGGTGCGGGCGGGATGGTCTTCCACGATCCGGCGACCCTGCGTCATCTGCGCGCCCTCGCCGATCGCCATGGAATCCTGCTGGTCTTCGATGAAATCTTCACCGGGTTCGGACGCACCGGCACGTTCTTCGCCTGCCAGCAGGCCGGGGTGGTGCCGGATATCGTGACGCTGTCCAAGGCGCTGTCGGGCGGCACCGTGCCCCTGGCCGCGACCGTCGCCCGGCGGCATGTCTATGAGGCCTTCCTGTCCGATAATCCGCTGCATGCCCTGATGCATGGCCCGACCTTCATGGCCAATCCTCTAGCCTGCGCGTGCGCCAACGCGTCGCTGGACCTGTTCGCGCGCGAGCCGCGCCTGGAACAGGTCGCGGCGATCGGCGCGCAGATGCACACGGAACTGGAATCGTGTCGCCACCTGCCGGGCGTCCGGGACGTGCGGGTCATGGGGGCCATCGGTGTCGTGGAACTGGAGCGGATCGAAGACATGAACCGCCTGAAGGCGCGTCTTGTCGACCAGGGCGTCTGGATCCGCCCGTTCCGGACGATCGTCTATCTGACGCCATCCTTCACCATCGCGCCGTCCGAACTGGCGCATCTGACCCGCGCCATCCGGACCGTATTGTCCGATCCGGCCTGATCGGCGATCGGGCCTGTCCGGGTCATGCGTCCCGGACAGGCCCGATCGCGGGAAATCAGACCTCGGCCGAAGCCAGTTCCACGTCGGCCTGCGGCTTGCCCTTGTCGTTCGACACGTCTTCGGCCGGTGCGGGCTCGTCGCCTTCGCTGTCGTCGCTTTCCGTAATGGCGGCGGCGGGGCGCTGGCGGGCCTGGCGTTCCTGCTGGTTCTGCTGCGCCGCCTGGGTCATGGCGTTGAGAATGCGGAAATAATGTTCGGCATGCTGGAAGTAGGCTTCCGCCATGACCCGGTCGCCCGAACCGCTGGCATCGCGGCCCAGTTGCAGATATTTTTCAAATAACTGCTGGGCCGTTCCGCGAATACGCAGATCGGGGCCATTGCTGTCGAACACATGGTTCCGGTTCAGCGGGATCTGGCCGTTTTGCTGGCGTACACTGCCGCCACCGCCGCCACTGCTGCCGCCCGAACGATGGTGACGGCCTCGCATGCGTTTCATGTTCATAAGCTGTCGCAGCACTTTCCTGTTAACGGTCGCCATCGGAAACCGTCGGGACCACCAGTCCCCTATTGCCCTTTTGGGTGCCCGGCATACCACCCGGCATGTGATCCCATCGCCCTACGCAACAATCGCAGTTTTCTGCCGCCTTTGCGGTCAGACCCGTTGTCACGCGTTCAGGATCGGGACGCGGCAGTTATAAGGGGCCATATGCCCCCTGCCAGCATTCCACGGGCAATTTATTCCCTTATACACGCTCTGCCAAATGGTTTTTTGTTCAACAGCCGCGCAGCTGCATCAGGACTGCACGCGGAATACCGCCCAGGTCGGCACGGACGTCCAGGATTTCCAGTCCTGCCTGCCGCGCCAGCGCCGGCATGTCGCCTTCCTGGCCGATCCCAATTTCGAAAATCGCAATGCCGTCATGCGCCAGAAGCGACGGTAGCGCCGCCGTCAGGATACGGTAGGCGTCCAGCCCGTCGATCCCGCCATCCAGCGCCCGTGCGGGTTCATGGTCGCGGACGTCGGGCATCAGGCCCGCCAGGTCCCCATGTGGAATATAGGGCGGGTTGCTGAACACGACGTCGAATCTGCCGTCGATCGCCGATGCCCAGCTGGCGTTTATCATGGCGCACCGCGCCGCCAGTCCGGTATGGCGCGCGTTACGGGCCGCCAGCCGGGCGGCGTCGGGCGAGATATCGACCCCCATCCCCCAGGCGTCGCCATATTCGGACAAGGCGGCCAGCAGCAGGCAGCCCGTGCCCGTGCCCAGATCCAGCACGCTGCGGACCGACGCGCGATCCGGACGGTGGTGCAGCAGGGCCTCGACCAGCGTTTCGCTGTCGGGGCGAGGAATGAGGGTCGCCGGCGAGGTTTCCAGGTCCAGGGACCAGAAACCGGCACGACCGGTAATATAGGCGATCGGTTCATGCGCCGCCCGGCGGTCGATCGCGTCGAGGAACGCCCCGCGCGCCGACATGTCCACGCTGTGCCGCGCCAGCAGGCCGGCAAGGTCGGTCCGCAGGACATGGGCCAGCAGCAGCCGTGCCTCGCGCCGCGGATTGTCCAGGCCGGCCGCCCGCAGACGTTCGGCCCCTTCGGCGAGAAGCGGCCCCGGCGCCTGATGGCCTGCTGTATCCGCCCCTTTCATTTCAACGATGATCCATCCTAATCTTGCCTCCATGAACGTTCCCGTCCGTCCACGGATATGCGTTTGCGTGCTGTTGTCCGGCCTGGCCCTGGCGGTACCGCTGCGGCAGGCCCAGGCCGGGTCGTTCGTCGTGGTCGATGTGCGGGCCCAGTCCGAGGTATCGGAAATATCCCGCCTTTATGTCGATGACCAGCTTGTCGCCACGTTCAGCCTGGATGCCGACCACCCGCAGCAGATGGCCAGGATCGAGATTCCGGCGGAACGCGTGAACCACAGCTATGTGCTGTGTGGCGAGATTACCCTGCGCCTGGCCGACGGGCGCACCGAAATCCACGAGGTCAACGGCGCAGGACTGTTGCATCACCCCGACGGGCACACGCTCGACGCCCTGGGGTCGCGGAATTTCACCGAATTCTATCTGTCCGACCCCGAGGACCCTACGGTGGTGGAACGCCATGCCGGCCGGTCCAGCGTGTGCGCGACGCCATCCTCGTGACGGTCCGGCCCGCTGCCTACAGCCCTTCCGCCGCCAGCAGGGTCGCCTGCTCGTCCTGGGTCAACGCATCGACGAATTCGTCGAGTTCGCCGGCCATGACCCGATCGATCTTGTAGGCTGTCAGGTTGATGCGGTGGTCGGTCACCCGGCCCTGTGGGAAATTATAGGTCCTGATCCGCTCCGACCGGTCGCCCGTTCCCACCTGCGACTTGCGATCGGCGGCGCGGGTGGCGTGGGCGGCGGCGCGTTCGCGTTCGTACAGCCGGGCCATCAGGATCTTCATCGCCTTGGCGCGATTCTTGTGCTGGCTCTTTTCTTCCTGCATCGCCACCACCAGCCCGGTGGGCAGATGGGTGATGCGTACCGCACTTTCGGTCTTGTTGACATGCTGGCCGCCCGCACCGGACGCGCGATAGACGTCGATCCGCAGGTCGCCGTCATTGATGTGGACATCGACGTCGCCGGCCTCGGGCAGGACGGCCACGGTTACGGTCGAGGTATGGATGCGCCCCTGGCTTTCGGTCGCGGGCACGCGCTGGACCCGGTGCACGCCGGATTCGTACTTCAGCCGCGCGAAGACGCCGCGCCCGGTGATGTTGGCGATGCCTTCGCGCAGGCCGCCCAGTTCGGATTCGTCGAATTCCATGACCTCGAACCGCCAGCCCCGCAACGCGGCATAGCGGCGATAGGCGTCGAACAGCGCCGCGGCGAACAGGGCGGCCTCGTCCCCACCGGCCGCCGGGCGGATTTCCAGGATCGCGCTGCGTTCGTCGGCCTCGTCGCGCGGCAGCATGGCGATGCGGATATCCTGCCGGATATCGGGAATGCGCGCGCGCAGCGCCTGCAGCTCCATCTCCGCCAGTTCCCGCATTTCGGGGTCGGACAGCAGGGATTGCGACTGGCGTTCCTCCTGCTCGGCCTGGCGCAGTTCGCCGATCTTCGCCACGATCGGCTCGAGGTCGGCATATTCGCGCGAGGCCTTGCTGAAGGCCTCGCCATCCAGCCCCTGGGACAGCATCGCCTGCAATTCTTCGGACCGTGCGACGATCCTGTCCAGCCTGTCGTCGAGCCCCATGATCGTTACCCGCGCACGGCCCCGGCGAGGTAGGCGGCCACCGCGTCCAGCGCGATTTCGGCCTGGCTTCCTTCATCCAGTGCCTTGACCTGCGCCACGCCGCGCGCGATCTCGTCTTCGCCGATCAGGACGGCATGGGTCGCCCCGATCCGGTTTGCCCGCTCCAGCCGGCGCTTGGCATTGCCGCGATAGGCGATCTCGGCCCGGACGCCGTTGGCGCGCAGGGCCTGCAGCAGCGTGACGGAAACGCCGCCGGCGGTATCGCCCAGCGGCACGATCGCCACGGGGCGCGGCGCGGGCGGCGTCGCCTCCAGCAGCATCGACAGCCGCTCGATCCCGCCGGCCCAGCCGATGGCCGGCGTGCGCGGCCCGCCCATCTCGGCCACCAGCCCGTCATAGCGGCCGCCCGCCAGGACGGTGCCCTGTGCGCCCAGGCGTTCGGTCACGAATTCGAAGGCGGTGTGGCCGTAATAATCCAGGCCACGCACGATGCCCGGATTTTCGCGGAACGGCACCCCCAGCAGGTCCAGGGCCGAGCGCAGCCCGTCCCAGAAGGCGCGCGCGTCGTCGGTCAGGAACGCGCCGATCATCGGCGCATCGGCGACCAGCGCCCGGTCCTGCGGCGCCTTGCTGTCGAGGATACGCAACGGATTGCGTTCCAGGCGGGTACGGCTGTCCTCGGACAGTTGGTCCTTGACCTCGGTAAAATAGGCGACCAGCGCGGCGCGCCATGCGGTCCGGCTTTCGGCATCGCCCAGCGTGTTCAGCTCCAGCACCGTCTCGTCCGCGATGCCCAGCGCCTGGAGGATGTCGCGGCCCATCGCAATGGCTTCGGCGTCCGCCAAAGGTTCGGCCGCGCCGATCAGTTCCACCCCGATCTGATGGAATTGCCGGTACCGTCCCTTCTGCGGGCGTTCGTAGCGGAACATCGGCCCTGCGTAGAACACCTTCTGGGGCAGTGACTGCGTCAGGCCGTTGGTCACCAGCGCCCGGCACACCCCCGCCGTGCCCTCGGGCCGCAGGGTCAGGGATTCGCCGCCGCGATCCTCGAACGAATACATCTCCTTGGACACGACGTCCGAGGTGTCGCCCAGCGAGCGGGCGAAGACGCGCGTATCCTCGAAGATCGGCGTCGCCCATTCGTCGAACCCGTACAGGCCGGCAATCCGCCGCGCGGTCTCGACCACATGGGCATGACGCCGCTGCGTCTCGCCGATCAGGTCATGGGTGCCACGGACGGGTTGCAAGCTGCTCACGAATGAAATTCCTGACATGGACAAGGCGCGGCCGCGGGTCAGCCCGCGGCCGCCGGTGTCGTCTTCGGACGGCCCGGGACCGTCAGAGCGCGGTGGACAGGACGGCCTGGGCCTCGGCTTCCGCTTTCGCCTTGCGGGCGGCGTCCTCGGCCTGCAGGGCCTCGACCTTCTTTTCGACCAGATCGACGATGTGCTCGATCATGTCGTCGGCCGGGATGGTGTGGTCCTGACGACCGGCGGAATAGACCATGTGGCGGCCCGATCCGCCGCCGGTCAGGCCGATGTCGGTCATCAGGGCCTCGCCGGGGCCGTTGACCACGCAGCCGATGATCGACAGCGTCAGCGGCGTCTGGACGTGCGCCAGCCGGTCTTCCAGCGTCTGCACGGTCTGGATGACGTTGAACCCCTGGCGCGCGCAGGACGGGCAGGAAATGATCTTCACCCCGCGATGGCGCAGGCCCAGCGACTTGAGGATGTCCCATCCGACCAGGACTTCTTCCTCGGGTTCGGCCGACAGGGACACGCGCATCGTGTCGCCCACGCCCGCCCAAAGCAGATTGCCCAGGCCGATCGAGGATTTGACGGTGCCGGCGCGCCGGCTGCCGGCCTCGGTGATGCCGATATGCAGCGGATGGTCGCAGACTTCGGCCAGTTGCTGGTAGGCGGCGACAGCCAGGAAGACGTCGGACGCCTTCACGCTGATCTTGAATTCGTGGAAATCGTGATCCTGCAGGATTTTGGCATGTTCCAGCGCGCTTTCGACCAGCGCGTCGGGGTTCGGCTCGCCGTATTTTTCCAGCAGGTGCTTTTCCAGCGACCCGGCATTCACGCCGATCCGGATCGAGCAGCCATGATCCTTCGCCGCCTTCACGACCTCACGCACGCGCTCGGGGCTGCCGATGTTGCCGGGGTTGATCCGCAGGCATGCGGCGCCGGCCTGGGCGGCCTCGATCGCGCGCTTGTAGTGGAAATGGATGTCGGCGACGATCGGCACGTTCACTTCGCGCACGATCTCGGCCAGGGCGGCGGTGCTTTCCTCGTCGGGGCAGGACACGCGCACGATGTCGACGCCCGCCAGCTCGGCCCGGCGGATCTGGGCGATCGTCGCCTCGGCGTCGGTGGTCAGGGTGTTGGTCATCGTCTGCACCGACACCGGTGCGTCGCCGCCGACGGGGACCTTGCCGACATGAATCTGCCGCGACTTGCGACGTTCGATATGCTGATACGGACGATAGCTGCTCATGGTCTGCCCTCCGGATGAGGCGATGATAACACGGTTCTATCCGACGGCCTGACGGCCAGGTGCCTTCCCGTCGGTGCTTCCTGCCAAAAAGCGTCTCTCTTGACCAGCCCGCACCGGAACAAGATCAGTGACCGGCGCCGGGTTGGACAGTCGAGGCCGGCGGGTTCGCGGCGGGGCGTGGCGCGGCGGGCGCCGGCGGTGCGGCGACGATGGCCCCGCTGCGGATCGCATCGGGCGTCAGCGGTAGGTTCCGGCGGACGGCGCCATTCCGGCCCAGGGGCTGGGTGGTCACGCCCCCGCTGCTCACCACCAGTCCGCCGGCATTGCCGACCGTCAGCAGCAGATTGCCCTTGTCCGCCGGCGGGGACCAGCTTTCGCCGGCTTGCAGGATATGGTCGTAGATGACCGGACCGCCTGCAACCCTGACCTGCACCCAGCTCTGGGCCGAGGCGCTCAGGGTTATCTGGCCCGGACCGGCGGCCGGGGGCGCGGGCGGCGAAACAGTGGGTGGCGGCGTGACGGCCGGTCCGGCGGCGGGAACGGGCGCCGGGGCACTCGTCGCGGGGGGCGGCGGCATCGGCGCGGGCAATACGGGTGCGGACGCGGTGCTGTCCCCGGTGATGGCCGATTTTTCGGCGCTGGACAGAGGCTGCGGCGGACGAACCGGCGCCTGGTCCGGTGGCGGCAGGACCGAGGCCACCTGCGGCGAGGTCGCGGCCTGATGGGCCATGCCCGGAATCGCCGACGAGACGGACGGCACCTGCTGCGGGGGCGTGGTCTGGAACCCCGTCATCCGATACCAGCCGATATACGCCCCGATGACGACCAGACCGCCCAACAGAGCGATGACCCCGGCCGGCACGGTCCGGTCGGGCACAGGGGCCGGAAACGACAGTTCCGGCTTGTACTCGATGCTGCCTCGGGCTTCGGCCTTGAAACGATGGACCATCGCCTCGCCATCCAGCCCCAGCGCCGTCGCGTAGGTCCGCAGGAAGCCCACGGTATAGACGTTGCCCGGAAGATCGCTCAGGCGCCCCTCTTCCAGGGCCTCGAGAAACGACAGGCGGATCCGCAGCCAGGTGGCCACGTCCGGCAGGGTCCAGCCTAGCTGTTCGCGGCGCGCGCGCAGGGTCGGCCCGACATGGTGCGGGGCGTCGGCCGACCGGGTCCCGGCGGCCGGGTCCGTCGCGCCGCCGCCTTCCGTCACGATTCCCCCGCCGGGGCCTCGCGCCGGACCAGCGCATCGACGGCCTGGTCGACCAGTTCGGCAATGATGGAGGCGACCGGCTGCACGGCGGAAATCATGCCCACCGACTGCCCGGCCATGACCGATCCGTTTTCCACATCCCCCTCGATGACCGCGCGACGCAGCGAGCCCGCCCAGAAATGTTCGATATCCAGTTGCGCCTGCTCCCGCGTCAGTTCGCCGCTCAGGAACCGCTGGATCGTCTCGGCCTGATGCTGCAGGAACCGACGCCCGCCGGCGTTCGACAGGCCCCGCACCGGGATGACGGGGAAGCGTTCATCCAGTTGCACCGAGGTCACCGCGTCACGCGCGTTGGCACGCACGAACGCGGCCTTGAAGCGTTCGTGCGCGATGCTCTCCTCCGAGGCCGCGAAGCGGGTCCCCAGCTGCGCGCCGGCCGCGCCCTGCTCCAGATAGGACAGGATGGCCTCGCCCCGCCCCAGCCCGCCGGCCACGAAGACCGGCACCGAGCGGATGAACGGCAGGACTTCCTGTGCGAGGACCGTCAGCGACACCGGGCCGACATGGCCGCCGGCCTCGGCCCCTTCGATGACCAGGGCATCGACGCCCAGGCGGACCAGGCGCTTGGCCAGCACCAGGGCGGGCGCGAAGGCCATCACCTTTGCCCCGCCGTCCTTGATGGCGCGGATCGCCGGCCCCGGCGGAACGCCGCCGGCCAGCACCACGTGCGTCACCCCGGCCTCGATGCAGACGCGGACCAGGTCGTCCAGGCGCGGATGCATCGTAATGAGGTTGACGCCGAACGGGCGGGTGGTCAGGGCCTTCGTCGCGGCGATTTCCTCGGCCAGCCGGTCGGGTTCCATCGCCCCGCAGGCCAGCACCCCGAACCCCCCGGCGTTGGAGATCGCCGACACCAGGTTCCGTTCGCTGACCCACGACATCGCGCCGGCCAGGATGGCGAACTCGGTGCCGAGAAAGGCGGTGCCGTCGGCCCACAGCCGGTCCAGCCTGGCCCGGGCGGCGGCCCGCTGGGCCGTGTCATCCATCTTCATGTCAGGCGGCGTCGAGGCCATAGGCGGTGTGCAGGGCACGAACCGCCAGTTCGGTATATTCCGCCGCGATCAGCACCGAAACCTTGATCTCGCTGGTGGAGATGACCTGGATGTTGATGTTGCGGTCCGACAGGGTGCGGAACATCGTGTTGGCCACCCCCGCGTGCGACCGCATGCCGACGCCGACGACGCTGATCTTCACCACGTCGTCGTCCGTGACCAGTTCGCCGTACTGGATGATGCCGCGGGCCTGCTCCAGGGCCTGGATGGCGCGGGCGAGGTCCGACTTGCTGGTGGTGAACGTCATGTTCGTCAGGCCGTCGGCGCCCGTGCTTTGCACGATCATGTCGACATTGACGTTCGCGGCCGTCAGCGGTCCGAAAATCGCGGCCGCGATCCCTGGGCGATCGGGCACCCTTCTTACGGAAATCTTGGCTTCGTCGCGGGAATAGGCGATGCCGGCGACCAGTTCCTTTTCCACTATTTCGTCCTCATCCACCACTAATGAACCCGGCAGGCTGCCTTCCGTGGGCGCCGGGCCGTCGACGAAGCTCGACAGCACCTGCACACGCACCCGTTCCTTCATCGCCAGTTCGACACTGCGGGTCTGGAGCACCTTGGCCCCGACCGACGCCAGTTCGAGCATTTCCTCGTACGTGATCTTATCCAGCTTCCGTGCCCTCGCAACAATGCGCGGGTCGGTGGTGTAGATTCCATCGACGTCCGTATAGATGTCGCAGCGATCGGCCTTCAGCGCCGCCGCCAGCGCGACCGCCGAGGTATCCGACCCGCCCCGGCCCAGAGTCGTGATCCGGCCGTCGGGGGCGACTCCCTGGAAGCCGGCGATGACGGGCACCTGCCCCGCCCGCATCCGCTCGATCAGCGCCCCGCCATTGATCGACCCGATCCGGGCCTTGCCGTGCGCGTCGTCGGTGTTCAGGGCAATCTGCCACCCCTGCCAGGAGCGCGCGTCCACCCCGATCGCCTGCAGGGCAATGGCCAGCAGGCCGCTGGTGACCTGTTCGCCCGTTGCGACGACGGCATCATATTCGCGCGCATCGTGCAACGCCGACAGCGACTGGCAATAGCCGACCAGGCGGTTCGTGACTCCGGACATCGCCGAGACGACGACCGCGACCTCGCAGCCCGACGCGACCTGCTTGCGTACTTTTTCCGCTACGGCGCGAATGCGATCAATATCGGCCACCGAAGTGCCACCGAATTTCATCACGATCCGCGGTACGGTAGGAAACATGGACGAGGCTCTCCAGCTCGGCGTGACGGCCGATCCAGCCCGACGGGCACCGCCGGGGCGGCAGCCGGGGCATTGCGGTTATGTGTAAGGCGCGTCACATAGCCTTCCCCCGCTGCGCCGTCCAGCGGGAGATGGCAAGTGGAAAGGCAGTGGCGCCATGCAGCTCAACGATTCGTCCCTTCCGGCAGGATTGTCCGTCGCACCGGACGAAATCGCGCGCTTCAGCGCCCTGGCCGACCGGTGGTGGGACCCGTCCGGTCCGATGCGCCCCCTGCATGCCATGAACGGCCTGCGGATCGACTGGGCGCGCCGGCACCTTCCCCCGCCCCGCGACGACGCCGGACGGCTGCGGCAGGTGCTGGATATCGGATGCGGCGCCGGTCTGGCCAGCGAGGGCCTCGCCCGGCTGGGGTATGACGTGCTGGGGCTGGATGCGGCGGCGGCGGCGATTTCCGCGGGGCGGATGCACGTCGAGCGCAACCCCCTGCCCCCCGGCAGCGGCCCCCTGTCCTACCGCGTCGGCAGCGCCGAAGATCTTCAGGCCGAAGGAGCACGCTTCGACGCCATCACGGCGCTGGAGGTGATCGAGCACGTGACCGACCCCGCCGCCTTCCTGCGCCTGCTGTCGGGCATGCTGCGCCCTGGCGGCACCCTCATCGTGTCGACGATGAACCGTTCGCTGCGCGCGCTGGCGACGGCCAAGATCGGGGCGGAATACATCCTGCGCCTGCTGCCACCGGGGACGCACGAATGGCGGAAATTCATCACCCCGGTCGAACTGGGCGGCCTCGCCGGCCAGGCGGGCCTGCGGGTGTCCGACATCGCCGGCATGGTGCCCGGCCTTCGCGGCTGGCGCGAAAGCCATGACCTGGGCGTGAACTACATCGCCTGCATGGTAGCGGACTGAGTGTCCGCCCCATGCGGGGCGGTTTCGGATGGTTCAGGCGGTGTGCATGAAGGCGAAGGTCGTCGGGCTGCCCACGGGGGTGAAATGCCAGGTGAAATCCAGGGCGCCGGTTTCCTGGTCGACCCTGAAGGATGTCACCGAATCGCTGCGCTGGTTGGCGCAGAACAGGAATTTTCCGCTGGGGTCGAACATCATCGCCCGCCCGTAATCGGCATGCATCCAGACCTCGTCGATCAGGGTCAGCGAGCCATCGGGACTGACCCGGAAAATCGCGAGCGAATCGCCCAGCCGGTTGGAGGCATAGACATAGCGGCCATTCGGCGACACCAGAATTTCGGCCGCAAGCGTGCTTCCCTGAAAATAGGGGGTCACGGTGCTGACCTTCTGCTGCGGCACCAGCGCGCCGGTCCGGGAATCGAAGGTCGCCACGATCACCTTCGAATCCTGTTCGCACAGGATATAGACGATCCGCCCGTCATGGCCGAAGGCGAAGTGACGGGGGGCCGATCCCGGCATCAGGGCGACATAAGGCGTCGCGGCCGGCCGCAATTTTCCCGTCGGCAGGTCCAGCGTCCAGATATACACCCGGTCCAGCCCGGCGTCGCAGGCCAGCACATAGCGGCCGGACGGATCGCAGGCCACCATGTGCGGATGGGGCCCGGAATGATCGCTGACGGCATAGTTGCCCGGCGGATTGTCCTCCGCGCGTTCCGGCATTCTCGGGCCGGTGTTGTGCACCACGTCCGTCGGATTCCCCAGGCTGCCGTCGGGCCGGATGGGCAGGACGCCGATGCTGCCGCCGACATAGTTGGCGACAAGGACATAGCGCCCGGAATGATCCAGGCTGAGATGCGCCGGGATGGACCCGCCCGAGGTGGCCCGGTTCAGCATGTTCAGTTCGCCCGACGTCCGGTCGACCGAAAACGCCGTGACGCACCCGTCGCGGGCCGCATTGAAATCGTCGATCTCGCTGAGGGCGTAGAGGAAACGCGTATCGGCCGACAGCGTGAGGAATGACGGGCTGGCGATGTCGACATAGGTGGTGACCGGCGTCAGCGCCCCCGTGTCCCGGTTCATCTCGAATACCGAGATGCCCTGCCCGTTGCCGGCGCCGCCCGGCGGGGCATGCTTGTTATAGCCGCCGATATAGCAGATCGTGCGGGACCCGCCCGGTATGGCGGCCCGTGCCGGCGCGGGCCGGAACAGCGGCGCCGCGCCGGTCGCCGCAAGCGAGAGGAGAAGGGCACGTCGTGAAAGGGGCAGGCTCATGAATCGGCGGTCTCGGCTGACAGAAGGGAACAGGTCACGGCATCTGGCAGCGCGGCCCGATCGTTCCCGTATAGCGCGTCCACGTATGGGTCTCGCCGAACAGGGGAATACCGATATAGCCGCGCAGCTTCAGCACGCCTTCCCGTGGGGACCAGATCTGCGCGTGATAGACCCGACCCGTATCGGGATCGAGAATATGTCCGTTCCACCGGCCGGCCCTGTCGGAATCGGGCGTGAATCCGGTCAGCATCAGCAAACCGCATTCCGAGCCACCATCCTTGGCCTTCGGGACCTCGCCGGTATAGCGCATGCCCACCAGGCGGCCGCAGATTTGTCCGTCCCCGCAGGACTTTACTTCGAATACACCATCGTGTTCCTGGGTTTCCCACAACCCCAGGGCGGATAACGTTACCGTGTTGTTCGGGTCATCCGCCCGCGCCGGCATCGCCGGAAATCCGCCCAGGGTGGCGATCGTGGCAATGATCCCCGCTGCCGCGACCCAACGGGGCAGCCACCCCGGCATCCGTCGGTTCCAGGCAAGGAAAGCCGCGTCCGGCCTGTCTTTTCTGTCCCGCATACGTACCACTTTCCCCGGTCCTGCATCAGGCCGCGTCGCCACGCACATCAGTCCCCGATAATCCTCAGCTGTCGGCGCGCCTGACCCAGGGCACCGATATGATGTCCACGCCCTCGTCGGCCAGGCGTTCCTTCTCCTCCTCGGTGGCGTTGCCGTAAATGCCATGATCTTCGGTCTCGCCCCGATGAATCTTCAGTGCTTCCTCGGCGAAACGATCACCGACATTCTCGCATCGCTGTTCGATTTCCTGGCGCAATCGTTGCAATGCGGCCAGCATGGCGGCCGGCATCGCCGCGTCGGGTTCGGCTGGTGGCGTCTGGTCTCCGGCCGGCGCCGGCCGCGCTGCCGGCCCGGTGCGGACCGCCGGGGCCATCAGCGCGCGGGCCACGTCGGTGGCGCCACATTGCGGGCAGGACAGCAACCCCCGCCGGGCCTGGTCGTCGAATGCGTGGCTGCTGGGAAACCAGCCATCGAACCCGTGCCCGTCCCCGCAACGCAACTGATAGCGGATCACGTGACCTCCCGTGGGTTGTCAGGCGACGGACAGAAGCGGATCGAGCTCGCCGCTGCGTTCCAGCGCCATCAGATCGTCACACCCGCCGATATGCCGTCCGTCGATGAAGATCTGCGGCACCGTCGTGCGGCCGCCCGAGCGCTCGCGGGCCTCGATGCGTTCCGACGTGCCGTGCAGGGCGCGGATCTCGGTGAATTTCATGCCCTTCTGTTCGAGCAGGCGAACGGCGCGGATGCAGTAGGGGCAACCCGGCTGGGTGTAGATCTCGATCTTGGGCATGCTTGTCCTCGGCTTGGCCTATGGGGTGTCAGACATGAGAAGGTAAACATAGCGCATTCATCCCGCCACGGCATACCGTTCCCGCGATGCGGCACTTTTCTCTGGGTGGCGGGGTTCGTCCGGCGCGGGCGCGCGGGCCGCAACCAGCACATCGACCGACGCCGCCCCGGCGGCCAGCAGGACTCGCGTGCATTCCCCCAGGGTCGCACCTGTCGTCATGACGTCGTCCACCAGCACAACGTGCCGATTCGCGATGGCGTCACGCCGCCGGGGCCTGATCGCGATGGCGCCGCGCAGGACGTCGCGCCGCGCCGCACGGCCCAGCCGCGCCAGCGGTGCGGTCGAACGGACACGGACCAGCAGGTCCGGCCCCACGGCGATGCCCGCCTGCCGGGCCAGCGCCCAGGCCAGCAGGGCCGCCTGGTTGTAGCGGCGCCTGAACAGCCGCCCCCGGTGCAGCGGAACCGGCACCACGATGTCCGCACGCGCCAGCAGGGATTGGCCGATCCGGCCCATATGCGTCGCCAGAATCGGCGCCAGTTCGGTCCGGTCGCCATATTTCAGCCCCAGGACCAGGCAACGCGACCAGTCGTCATAGACCAGTGCGGCCCGCCCGGCGCGCCAGGGCGGCGGGGCTTCCTCGCACGGGGCGCATATCATCCGCGTTCCGCCGAACGATGCCGATACGAAGGGCTGCCCGCACCGCGTGCAGCACGGGTCGGCGATGAAGGTCAGTTGCCTGAAACAGGCCGGGCAGAAATGTCCGGCCCGATCCACGTCCCCATGGCACGATGGGCAATCCGGCGGCAGAAGGGTATCGAGCAACGCCGATCCCACCCGGCGCAGCACGCGTGTCGCGCCGGGGATGATTCCCCGGGCGACGACTGCCCCGGTGTCGCGATACAGACTCATCACGCAAAGGTGCCATTGGCGGCGCCGGGTCGAAAGAGCACATCCCCCCTATGAACGATTCCGTGATTTTCGATCGCCGCGCCGTGCGCCAGCATCGCGATCGCGCCGCACGGCAGGTGGGCAGCGTCACCGCGATCCTGGACGAGGCCGCTGAACGCCTGCTCGATCGTCTGGACGATACGACCTATCGTTTCGCCGCGGCCCTGGATATCGGCGGGCGCGGCGTCGTCGCCCCGCGCCTGCGCGGCCGGGGCATCGACAGTGTGATCTCGTGCGATTTGTCGCCGGACATGGCCCGGCTGAACGGCACGCCCTGCCTGTGCGCCGACGAGGAATGGCTGCCGTTCGGACCCGGCGCGTTCGACCTGGTGGTGGCCAACCTGTCGCTGCATTGGGTCAACGACCTGCCCGGCGCCCTGGCGCAGATCCGCCATGCCCTGAAACCCGACGGGCTGTTCCTGGCCAGCCTGCCGGTGCGACCCAGCCTGTCGGGTCTGCGGCATGCGCTGACCGAGGCGGAATGCGCCCTGCTGGGCGGCGCCTCGCCGCGCGTGTCGCCGTTCCCCGACCTGCGGGATTGCGCGTCGCTGCTGCAACGGGCGGGGTTTGCGCTGCCGGTCGCGGACGCGGACACGATCACGCTGGATTATCGCACGCCCATGGGCCTGCTGCGGGACTTGCGGGCCGCCGGGGAAACCAATGCCCTGACCCTGCGAAGCCGCCGCTTCGCACCCGTCAGCCTGTTTCCGGCGGCGCTGGCGGATCTGGCATCGTCCGACGGCGACACCCACCTGACGGTGCCCTTGCGTCTTGCGATCATGACCGGCTGGGCCCCCGACGCCGGTCAGCCGAAGCCGCTGCGCCCCGGACAGTTCACGACGCCGCTGGAGGATGTTCTGAAAAACATGAAATAGTCATATGATAATAAAATAAAATCTATCCGCCGGTGACGCTCATGTGCCGTCTGATGGCGGCGGGGTCGTCCGGCCGGCGGCCGATCACGAAATCATGACCCTTCGGCTTGCGGCCTATGGCGTCGTGGACCAGAGTCAGCAATTCCGCATCGTCGACCCCGTCCCGCACCGGCCGACGCAGGTCGGTCGCCCCCTCATGTCCCAGGCAGGTATAGAACTGCCCTGTGCAGGACAGCCGGACCCGATTGCAGCTTTCGCAGAAATTATGCGTCATCGGCGTTATCAGGCCCAGCAATCGCCCGGTTTCGGCAACCCGCATGTACCGCGCCGGCCCGCCCGTCCGAAGGGACAGCGGTTCCAGGGTCCAGCGCCGTGCCAGATCGGCCCGGACCGTCGAGAGTGGAAGATAGCGATCGGTCCTGTCCTCGCCGGTCTCGCCCATCGGCATCGTCTCGATCAGGCATAGATCAGCGCCGATCTCGCCGCACCAGGACAGCAGCGCGTCGAATTCGTCGTCGTTTACGCCCGCCATGGCGACGGTGTTGATCCGCACCGCAAGGCCAGCGTTCCGCGCGGCGCGGATACCCTCCAGTGTCTGGTCAAGGCGGCCACGGCGGGTAATGCGACTGAATCGTTCAAAATCAAGGGAATCCAGGCTGACATTCACCCGTCGGACCCCTGCCCGGCGCAACATGTCCGCATGCAGCGACAGGCGTGAACCATTGGTCGTAAGGGTCAGTTCCTCCAGATGACCACCCTCACCTGGTTTATGAATATATTTCCCCAAAGCGCTGAAAAACGAGCCGATATCTCGGCGAACCAGAGGCTCGCCCCCGGTAACGCGGAGGCGCGTCACGCCACTGCGGATGAATGCCGCGCAAATGCGTTCCAACTCCTCGAAGGACAGGATCTCGGCCTTCGGCAGAAACTCCATGTTTTCCGACATGCAATAGACGCAGCGCATGTCGCACCGGTCGGTCACCGATACGCGCAGATAGGTTACCGATCGACCGAAGGAATCCTGAAACGGCGTCATCACGGCATGGATCTCAGGACAGGAGGGTCAGCGTAATCACGGACGCGTCGATCAGCACTTTTCCCTGATGCTCGAAATTGACCGTCACGCGGTGGGCAATAGCCGATTGCACCTGTCCCCGTCCCCATTCCGGATGATCGGGATGGGCGACGGACTGTCCAGGTTCCAGGAACGACCGGAAGGCTGAGGGAGCGGGCATGAGATCGTGGAACTCCGGACCGGGTCGCGCCGCGCGGGCGGCGATCGACACATGGGGTGCACGCGCCCCGTCGGCCATAACGAAAAACGGCTTGGCAGGATACCAAGCCGTTTCCGAATATTCAAAGCCTATGAAAGCCGGGGCTCAGTGGCCGGCATTGTCCCCGGAAAAATCCGGTGCGGCGATGCCCGATTTCTCCAGTTGTTCGGTCAGCGCGCTTTTCAGATGCTCCAGGCCGGCTTCGGTGTTGCCCTCGGCCCGCGCCACCAGCACCGCCTGGGTGTTGGAAGCCCGAAGCAGCCACCAGCCGTCCTTCGTGTTGACGCGGACCCCGTCGATCAGCGAGACGTCGGCGCCGCTTTCCTTCAGGCGGGCCGCTACCTCCTCGATCACCGCGAATTTGCGGGTGTCGTCGCAGTCGAACCGCAATTCGGGGGTGGAAATCGTTTCGGGCAGCGCGTCACGCACCGCCGACAGCGGCACGTCCAGGCGGGCGACAATGCCCAGCAGCCGGATCGCGGCATACAGGGCATCATCGAAGCCATACCATTTGTCGGCGAAGAAGATATGCCCCGACATTTCACCCGCCAGCGGCGACGCGGTCTCGGCCATCTTCGACTTGATGAGCGAATGGCCGGTACGCCACATCAGCGGCGTGCCTCCGGCCTTGGCGATTTCGTCGAACAGGACCTGGCTGGCCTTCACGTCCGCGATGATCGTCGCACCGGGGCGTTCGCGCAGGACGTCGCGCGCCAGGATGACCAGGATCTGGTCGCCCCACAGGATCTGTCCCTTGTCGTCGACAACGCCGATGCGATCGGCGTCGCCGTCAAAGGCGATGCCGATATCGGCATGCGTCTCGCCCACCTTGGCGATCAGCTGTTCCAGGTTCTTGGCAACCGTCGGGTCCGGATGATGAGCCGGGAAGGTTCCGTCGATCTCGCCGTTCAGGATGGTGTGCTCGCCCGGAATCTTCTTGACCAGTTCGGCCAGGACCTCGCCCGCGACCGAATTGCCGTTGTCCCAGACGACCTTCAGCTTGCGGGTGCCCCCGTCCCAGTCCTGGATCAGGCGGGCAATGTAATCGTCCTTGATGTCGATGCTGCGGACGGTTCCCTCGGCTTCCGGCACGACGTCGCCGGCGGCGGACAGCGCGCCCAGTTCCTTGATCTGCTCGCCGAAGAACGGCTTGCCGGACAGCATCATCTTGAAACCGTTATAGTTCGGCGGATTGTGGCTGCCGGTCACCATGATCGCGCCGTCGGCCTTCAGCGTCACGGAGGCGAAATAGAGCATCGGCGTCGGACCGCGCCCCACCCGCACGACCTCGACGCCCGAGGCCAGGGCGCCCTTGACCAGCGCATCTTCCAGCGACGGGGACGACAGACGGCCGTCATATCCGATCACGACCGTCCGGCCACCCTTGCGGGCCACGATGCTGCCGAACGTCCGGCCGATCGCGAAGGCGTCCTCGGGGTGCAGGGTCTTGCCCACGATTCCGCGGATATCGTACTCGCGCAGGCTGGTCGGATCGAACTTATGCGTGAAAGACATCAAATTTCACCGGTGTAGGTTTTCAGGAATTCGCGCACCGCCGAACCCAGGTCCGGGCGGTCGATCGAAAACGCGATCTGGGCCTCCAGGAAGCCGATCTTGTTGCCGCAATCGAAGCGGCGTCCCTCGTAGCGCAGGCCGTGGAACGGCACCTGTCCGATGACCTTGGCCATCGCGTCGGTCAACTGGACTTCCCCGCCCGCGCCGCGCTCCAGCTTCGCCAGATGCGGCATGACGTCGGCGGTCAGGATGTAGCGTCCGATGATGGACAGGTTCGACGGCGCTTCCTCCGGCTTCGGCTTCTCGACCAGTCCCGCCACCTCGACCAGCTTTCCGTCATCCTTGCCGGTCTTGAGGATACCGTAGCGGTTGGTGTGCTCGCGCGGGACCTCGGTTACCGCCACCACGTTGCCGCCGGTCTGGTTGTAGGCATCCACCAGCTGCTTCAGGCACGGCACGTCGCTCTTGACGATATCGTCGGGCAGCAGGATCGCGAAGGGATCGTCCCCGATGAAGCTGCGGGCGCACCAGATGGCGTGGCCCAGGCCCAGCGGTTCCTGCTGGCGGACGGCGCTCAGCGCCCCGGCTTCGATGCTGGTCGGGGCGAGCGCCTCGAGCGCCTCGATCTTGTTGCGCTCGCGAAGGGTCGTTTCCAGTTCGAAGGCGACGTCGAAATAATCGATCAGCGAATCCTTGCCCCGCCCCGTAATCAGACAGAACTGGTCGATGCCGGCGGCGCGCGCCTCGTCAATCGCATACTGGATCAGCGGCTTGTCGACGACAGGCAGCATTTCCTTCGGCATCGCCTTGGTCGCCGGCAGGAATCGCGTGCCAAGGCCCGCCACCGGAAGGACGGCTTTTCGCAAGGGCTTTATCACAAACGTCACCTTCTATCCGCGTTATGAATCCAGAACATTCAGTCGCTTCCATCGGGGGGAAACAACAGTGTTAACCGGTTGCTCCTGAAATGCTCTATCCGCAAATCTTGAAAAAAAAAATGACTTATGTGAGGCATCGTTACACAGTTGACGCGGTTTTCCGGTCATCATGCCCCGATTTTCAAGCGCATCCGAACTGCTGTTTGCCAGCCTCGGGATTAACGATGGAACGTGTTCCAGCGTTGCGGGAATGCGAAAAAATAGGTGCATGGCCGCGCGGAGCGACCATTCCCGCAACGGCATCGTGCAATGCGGGTTAACGGCCCGCCTGCGGATTTTTCAAGGAAGGATTTCCATCGACCATCCCCGGCGGGACAGGACATTGGTGCGGTCGAGAAGACTCGAACTTCCACGGGGTTTCCCCCACAAGCACCTCAAGCTTGCGCGTCTACCATTCCGCCACGACCGCACCGTGACAACGGCCGCCGCCTGGGCGATACCGTGTGACGGAGGCCGTATAACTGATGCATGACCGACGGGCAATGACCGAAAACACGATTCTGTGGAATTCCAGCGGCGACCTCGTGCCCTATCCCGACGCCATCGCGGAGATGGAGCGCCAGGTGGCGGGAATTCGCAACGGCACCGCCCCCGAACGGGTCTGGCTGCTGGAACATCCGCCCACCTTCACGGCCGGAACATCCGCCCGTGACGAGGATCTGTTCAACCCCCAGGGCTTTCCGACCTATGCCGCAGGGCGTGGCGGACAATGGACCTATCATGGGCCGGGGCAACGGGTCGCCTATGTCATGCTGGACCTGACCCGGCCGCACGGCGTCGTGCCCGCGCGGGATCTGCGGGACTATGTCCAGGCGCTGGAAGAATGGCTGATCCGCACCCTGCGGCGTTTCGATGTGACGGGCGAACGGCGCGACGGTCGCATCGGCGTCTGGGTCGTTGACCCCCGCACCGGGACGGAAAACAAGATCGCGGCCCTCGGGGTCAGGGTGTCGCGCTGGACAAGCTGGCATGGCGTCGCACTGAATGTCGCGCCACGCCTGGATGATTTCGGCGGGATCGTACCCTGCGGCATTCGCGAACATGGCGTCACCAGCCTGCATGCGCTGGGGCGGACCGTCACGATGGCCGAGGCCGACGCCGCGTTGCGCGCATGCTGGCAGGAGCTGTTCGGCAGCGTCCCCTATTCGCCGGCGGACAGCGAGAAATAGCCGTCGGGGAATGCGCTGCCCGTCCGCACGTCCGTCAGATGGAGCCGCGTGCGGTTCCGCCGCTCGTCCAGGATCTCGATCGCGACCAGCGTGAGTTGGCCCGCGAAGTCGGAAAACCCCAGCGTCAACAGGCCCTGCGACGGGTTGGACGTCCGGGCCAGCGAGACCTGCACGACATTGCTGCCATGCTGCACCGATGTCACCGTAATCGCCCCGCCGAGCTGCACCGGGGTAGCCAGCAGCAGGCCGAGCGGCTGGCGGGATAGCGTCATGCGCGTCACCGACTGGCGCAGCGAATCGCGGAACACCAGATGGCCGCCGGCCGCCACCAGTTTCATGGGGTGGGGCGTGTCGTAATCCAGGCGCAGGTGGCCCGGATCGTAGGACAACCGTCCCTCGCCCACGCCGCCGTCCGGCCAGGTCTGGACCATGTGCGCGGTCAGTCCCCGGGTGGTGTTCAGATAATGTGCGATCCGCGCGACGTCATGTCCGCCTCCCGCTCCCGGCATGGCCTGGCAGGCCGCGAGCGCCAGGGGCGCCCCCAGGACAAGGCGCCGGGTCACGGGGCGTGGCGCATTCATCCGCGCGGCATCCGCTCGTGCTCGTCGGGCGTACGCAGGGTTAGGGACAAGGCATGCAGGCCCGAGGCGAACTCCCCGCCCAGCAGGTCGTGCACCAGCCGCGACCGCTGGACGCGCCCCATGCCCTCGAACCCCGTGCTGACAACCAGGACATTGTAATGCGTCTCGCCCCCCTTGCCGGCTTCGCGTGCGCCCGCATGGTGGGCATGGCGGGCGCTGTCGTCCACGATATCCAGCGTGACCGGCGCAAGGCGGTCGTGAATGGCGCGTCCGATCCGGGCTGCGCGGTCCTGTCCTGTCTGGGTCACTGATCTGCCTTCCTGTCTGAGCGTGCGCTTCTCTCTTGCACGAATACGGTTCGGACGCACATAACGCCAGATGATGAGCCGAAGGAACACACGACACAGGGCTTTCGATCCCGATCCGGATGCGCCGGAACGGTGCTGCGACATGGCCGGCTGCGACGATCCAGCCGGATACCGTGCGCCCCGGTCGCGTGAGACCCTGAACGAGTATTTCTGGTTCTGCCTGCCCCACGTCCGGGAATATAATGCCAAGTGGGACTATTATAAGGGCATGTCCCCCGGCCAGATCGAGGCGCATATCCGCGACGACGTCTCGTGGAACCGGCCGTCATGGCGGCTGGGCCAGCGCGGCGCGCACTTCGCGGAAGAAGACGTGCTCGATCCGCTGGACCTGCTGAACGGCGCGCGTCGTCCGGGCGCGCGCGGCGCGACCCCGCAGCGCCCCGAGGCGCCCGAGGCCCTGCGGCAGCCGTTGAGCACGCTGGGCCTGGACTGGCCGCTGTCGATGGATGAGCTCAAGGTCCGCTACAAGGACCTGGCGCGCCGCCACCACCCCGACGCCAACGGCGGCGACCGCCACGCCGAGGAACGGCTGAAGATCATCAATGTCGCCTACACCACCGTGCGGACCCATCTTGCGTCCTCGCGGCAGGCTGATCTGGAAAAGACCGCATAAGCATGGCCACGCGGCCGATCCGGTCTATACTCCCCCGAGAAGACGAGGCCCCCCGTCGCAGTGCGCGCATTGCGACGCCGCCGGGACGAACCAGCCGTGACGGATGCCATCCTGATGAATGATTTAGCCACCCTGACCGCCGGATCCGTAGCCGAAAACGGAGACGCGCTTCCGCCGATCTCGGTCCTGTCCGCCCCCGATCGCATGGTTTCGGCGCGCGATGTCTTCGGCATCGACAGCGACCTGCAGGTGCCCGCGTTTTCGGTACGGACCGATCATGTGCCCGACGCCGATCCGACCTACCGGTTCGACCACGACACCACGCTGGCCATCCTGGCCGGGTTCGCCTTCAACCGCCGGGTGATGATCCAGGGGTATCACGGCACGGGCAAGTCGTCGCATATCGAACAGGTGGCCTCGCGGCTGAACTGGCCGTGCGTCCGCATCAACCTCGACAGCCATATCTCGCGCATCGACCTGATCGGGAAGGACGCCATCGTCCTGCGCGACGGCATGCAGGTGACGGAATTCCGCGAGGGCCTGCTGCCCTGGGGCCTGCAGCACCCCTGCGCGCTGGTCTTCGACGAATATGACGCCGGCCGGCCGGACGTCATGTTCGTCATCCAACGCGTGCTGGAAATCGAAGGCCACCTGACCCTGCTGGACCAGAACCGCGTCATCCGGCCCCACCCCTTCTTCCGGCTGTTCGCCACGGCGAATACGGTCGGCCTGGGGGACACCACGGGCCTGTATCACGGCACCCAGCAGATCAACCAGGGCCAGATGGACCGCTGGAATATCGTCACCACCCTGAATTACCTGCCCCATGCCGAGGAAACCGCGATCATCATGGCCAAGATGGCCGTCGATGCCAGCGACGCCCCGGGCCGCAAGCGGATCGAAAGCATGGTCGCGCTGGCCGACCTGACCCGGTCGGGCTTCATCGCCGGGGATATTTCCACCGTCATGTCCCCGCGCACCGTCATCAGCTGGGCGGAAAATTACCGGATCTTCAAGGATCTGGAATTCGCCTTCCGCGTGTCGTTCCTGAACAAGTGCGACGAGGCGGAACGCCCGACCGTGGCCGAATATTACCAGCGCTGCTTCAACGTCGATCCGGCCGGCACGGCGTTGCGGGCGCGCTGACCGGGCGGACACACGCATGCCGGACAGGAAAGACAACAGCCGTCACAGGCACGCCAACGCCGCGGCCGAGCGCGCCGATGCATTCAAGCGCGCCACCGTCGGCGCGGTCCGGGCCCTGGGCGGCCGGGCCACGGCCGAGGTCACGTTCCAGAGCGGGCCGATCCCGCCGGCGGGGGCGCTGAGCGGCGATCATGTCCGCCTGCCCCAGCCGGGCCTGCAACTGCCCGAGGCCGATATCCGCAGGCTGCGCGGCGCGGCCGACGCCGCGGCATTGCAACTGCGTCACCACAACCAGGCGATCCACGATTCCGCCCGTCCCGACCCTGGCGACGCGCGTGTCGCATACGACGTGCTGGAACAGGCGCGGGTGGAAAGCGTCGGCGCGCGCTACATGGCCGGTGTCGCCGCCAACCTGCGCGACCGGCTGGCGCAGGACTATCGCGACAGCGGCTACGACAAGGCGCAGTCGGTCGATCAACTGCCCATCCAGGTGGCGCTGGGTCTTCTGGCACGGGAACGCCTGTCGGGCGAACCGGCGCCCGATTTCATGCGGGCCATCGCCGACAAATGGCGCGACCACCTGGGCGCGGCGGCCCGCCGCGCCCTGGACGACATGGCCGCCACCCAGGACGACCAGGCAGCATTCGCCCGCGCCGCGCGGCGTCTTCTGGTGGCCTGCGACCTGATCGAGGGCGAAGCCGAAATCGAGGACAGCCCCGAAGGCGACGACACCGCCCCCTCGGACCAGGCCGAGGAGGAACCGGGCGAGGCCCCCGAAAAGCCCCGGCAGCAGGAAGAAGACGGCACCGGCCAGGAGGAGGACGAAACCGGCCTGCAACCCCAGATGGCGCAGGGCGCCGGGGTGGGCGACGACGAGGCGGACGATTCCGAATCCGGTACGGCATCGGGGTCGGACCAGGCCGGCGGCCCGCGTTCGGGCGAAGACCACGATGGCCCCGACCCGGCCCTGGCCTATCACGCCTACACCACCGCCTACGACGAGGAGGTCGGGGCCGAGGACCTGTGCGACGCCGACGAACTGTCGCGCCTGCGCCAGCAGCTGGACCAGCAACTGGTCAGCCTGCAGGGCGTGGTGTCGCGGCTGGCCAACCGGTTGCAGCGGCGCCTGCTGGCCCAGCAGACGCGGGCATGGGAATTCGACCTGGAGGAAGGCATCCTCGATGCCGGCCGGCTGTCGCGGGTGGTGGTCAACCCGACCCTGTCGCTGTCCTACAAGCATGAACGGGACACCGATTTCCGGGACACCGTCGTCACGCTGCTGATCGACAATTCGGGCTCGATGCGCGGACGCCCGATTTCGGTCGCCGCGATGTGCGGCGATATCATGGCCCGGACACTGGAACGCTGCGCCGTGAAGGTCGAGGTCCTGGGCTTCACCACCCGCGCCTGGAAGGGCGGACAGAGCCGAGAACGCTGGGTCGCGAACGGCAAGCCGCGCAATCCGGGGCGGCTGAACGATTTGCGGCACATCGTCTACAAGGCGGCCGACATGCCCTGGCGGCGGGCGCGCAAGAATCTGGGCCTGATGCTGCGCGAGGGGCTGCTGAAGGAAAATATCGACGGCGAGGCCCTGCTGTGGGCGTGGCGGCGGCTGCAGGGGCGGCCGGAAAGCCGCAAGATCCTGATGGTCATTTCCGACGGCGCGCCGGTGGATGACAGCACGCTGTCGGTCAATCCGGGATCGTATCTCGAATCCCACCTGCGCGAGGTCATCGGGCAGATCGAGGGACGCAGCGCCATCGAACTGGTGGCCATCGGCATCGGCCACGACGTGACCCGCTATTACCGGCGGGCGGTGACGATCACCGACGCCGAGGAACTGGGCGGCACGATGATGCAGAAACTGTCCGAACTGTTCGACGAAAAGGCAGCGGCGGCGGGGCGGCGGCGCGTCGCCTGACGTCGGCCGGGAGCCTATATAACCCCGCGCCGCAGCCTGGTCAGGCGCAGTACTTCATCCACCATCCGGTCGACATCCCCCGGCACGGTCCTGTGGTTGACGATCGCGGCGCGAATCGCCTTCACCCCACCGACCATGGTGGTCGATGGCGCGGCGACGCCGGATTCGTGCAGATCCTTGACCAGTTCGCCGTTCAGCGCGTCCAGGTCCATCCCCGCCAGGCGAACCCGGAAGCAGACGATGTTCAGCGTGACCGGGGCCAGCAGTTCCAGCAGGGGTTCGCGCGCCACCCGCTCGGCAAGATGGCGCGCCACGGCGCAGCAGTCCTCGACCATGCGCCCCATGCGGGCCGTGCCGTAGGCGCCCAGCGTCATCCAGACCTTCAGGGCGCGAAAGCCGCGCGACAGGTCGGGGCCAAGGTCGCAGAACCATGGCGCGTTTCCCGCCAGCCCGCGATCCTCACGCGACAGATAGGCCAGGGATTGCGCGAAGGCCGCCGCCTGCCGCCCCGGTTCGCGCACCAGGATGCAGCCCGCGTCGTAGGGAACCTGCGCCCATTTATGGAAATCGAACGCCACGCTGTCCGCACGCTCCAGCCCGCGCAGGGCCGGGCGCAGGTCCGGCGACAGCATGGCCAGCGCGCCGAAGGCGCCGTCGACGTGAAACCACAGCCCGTCCTGCCGGGCGATGGCGGCAATCCCGTCCAGATCGTCGATCGCGCCGGTATCGACGGTTCCCGCCGTGCCGATCACGATGAACGGCTCCGCTCCGCTGTCGCGGTCGGCCCGGATCGCGGCGCGCAGCGCGGAAAGGTCCATGCGATGACGCTCGTCCACGGGGATGATCCGCAGGGCGTCGGTCCCCAGCCCGGCGAGGTCGAACGCGCGGGCGATGCAGCCGTGGGCGGTGGCGGCGGCATATCCGACCAGCCGGCGACCGCCGACTCCCGCCCGGCGCAGCGCCTGGCCGTCGGGCGTGGCCCGGCTGGCGGTGATGACGGCGATCATGTTCGCCATCGACGACCCCGTGACCAGCAGGCCGGAACAGTCCTGGGGAAAGCCCAGCATATCGGCGGCCCAGCGGATCACTTCGCGCTCGACCTCGATCGGCGCATGGTCGCGTCCGCCGCAATTCGCGTTCAGGCCGCCCGCCAGCAGTTCGGCCAGCATGCCGACCGCGGTGCCGCCCCCATGCACCCACCCCATGAAGCCGGGATGGGTGTTGCCGGTGGCGTAGGGCGCGATCAGGTCGCTGAAACGATCGTACAGCACTTCGGGCGATGTCGGTTCGACCGGCAGGCCGGTCCGCAGCGCCGCGCGGGCGGCGTCGGGCATCGGGCGCCAGACCGGCCCGGCCCGCTGCGTCGCCAGCCGGTCGATCATGTCGTCCAGCATCCGGTGCCCCAGGCCCCGCAATTCGTCCCAATTCTCCGGGTCCAGTCCGGTCATGCGGCCCCGCCGTCCTTCTGCCTGTGTGATAGGCTACGCGATCCGGGCGATGCACCCGGTTCTGTCCATTGTCGGATAATGCCCTTATAATCGGGTCGTGTCTTTTGTGGATCTGCCATGTTTTTCGGCCAACTCGAACTGACGGAACTGGCGTGGGGCACCACCCGCCGCCGCGCGCGGATCGGCGGCAGCGGCCCCCTGCTGGTGCTGCTGCACGGACGGATGCAGAGCCACGCCGCATGGCATGAGGTAGCGCCGCTGCTGACCGCCACCCACACGGTGGTCTGTCCCGACCTGCCCCCGGACAGCGATTTTGCGGCCCAGGCCCGTGACCTGCTGGCCCTGGCCACCGCGCTGGGGCACGAGACCCTGTCCATCGCCGGGCACGGCACCGGGGGGCATGTCGGCGCCTATGCCGCCGCCGCCGCGCCCGACCGGGTCAGCCATCTGGCGGAAATCGAATGCATCCCCTCGCCCGGCCACCACGGTCGCGCCGATCTGGCGTTCGAACTCTCGCGCTATCAGGCGTGCTGGTTTGCCCAGCTTCATCCCAAGCCCGAATCCACGACGGTTGCGATTCCCGATGAATGGACCCAGCCGGACGGCGATTCGCCGGGGCCGTTCAACCCTTCGGCGGTGGCCGATTATCTGGAGGCCGCCCCCGGGCAGGCTCCGGGAAGCGCGGGCCATTCCCGCTTTCCGCCGTATCCGGGCACCCTGCGGATCGCTTGCCCGCTCCTGGTGGTCTGGTCGCGCCATGGCCGTATCGGCGGCTGGTACGATCCCTGCGATCTCTGGCGTCCCTACACGGGCGGCAGCGTGACGGGCCTGGAACTGGACTGCGGCTATTACGTCCCCGAGGAAGCGCCGCAGGCCCTGGCAGGCGCATTGGCCGGATTCCTGGGGCCGGCCTGACCGCGCGCCCGGCCGGCTTATCGCGACGTCAGCGAGGGTGTGGCCCCCTCCGTCCGGCTGCGGGCCGCGTCCTGCGCCGCCGCATAGCGCCGGGCCAGTATCGCGCAGACGAAAAGCTGGATCTGGTGATAGATCATCAGGGGCAACACCACCAGGCCGACCGTGCTCGGGGCGAACAGCACGTTGGCCATCGGCACGCCCGACGCCAGCGTCTTCTTCGACCCGCAGAAGACGATGGCGATCTCGTCATCCTTGGAAAACCCCAGCACCCGGCTGCCCAGCGTGGTCGCCAGCAGCACCAGCGCCAGCAGAACGCTGTCGACGACCAGCACCAGGCCGATCTGCGACAGCGGCAGCGTGTGCCACAGGCCCTGCACCACGGCCTCGCTGAACGCGGTGTAGACGACGATCAGGATCGACCCCCGGTCGCTCATCGACAGCAGCTTCTTGTTGCGGTGCGCCCACGCCCCCAGCCAGGGCTGGAGCACCTGCCCCAGGATGAAGGGCAGCAGCAACTGCGTCATGATCGCCAGGACGCCGCCATGCCCGGCCGAGGCGCCATGCCGGGCAAGCACCAGCCCGGTCAGGATCGGGGTGATGAAAATTCCAACGATATTGGACGTCGTGGCCGAGCAGACCGCCGCCGGAACATTGCCACGGGCAATGGAGGTGAACGCGATGGACGACTGCACGGTGGACGGCAGGCAGCACAGGAACAGGATGCCCAGCCAGACCGACGGTTCCAGCAGGTTGGGGAACAGCGCGTGCAGCCCCAGCCCCAGCACGGGAAACAGGGCGAAGGTGCACAGCAGGATTGCCAGATGCAGCCGCCAGTTCACGATGCCGCCCAACACGGCGTCGCGCGACAGGCGGGCGCCCTGCATGAAGAACATCAGCGCGATGACCGCGATCGCCAGATCCTGGAACAGCGGCACGGCGGCGCCATGACACGGCACGATCGACGCGAGAATGACAGTGCAGACAAGGCTGAGCAGAAACGGATCCGGCTTGAGCATTTGATGGGGGCCCCGGTGCAGTAGAGGAAAGCACGTTGAAACATCGGCCGACCGAGGGGATACCGCTACGGTATATCGCCTCCGGGCCGCCACACTCTCATGCCAAATTGCCTTATGGACGCGTGCGCGTCACTGTCTGGCCGAGATGATGAAAATGCGAATCCTTTCCCCCGCCGTCGTTCTGGCCATCGTCCTCGGCACCGCCGTGGCGACAGCCCCATCCGCCAGGGCCGCGCCGCTGCCGGGCGATTGCGCGGTCGCAGGGGCTGACAGCGGAGGCGCCACCACGGCCCATGGCTATCGCCTGCGCTTTTCCGGCGGCATGGCGTCCCCTTCTCTCCACGCCGCCACCGTCAGTGTCAAGGGCGACGGCGCGGCCGCGACGCCCGGCCGGGATATCCTCGACGCGGCGTCCGTGGTGCTGCTGGGCGCGCTGACCAACCACCATGCCGCAGGCTGCACGCCCGGCTATTTCGCCGACACCGTCGGCCCCGTCCTGCACGGGCTGGGGGCCGACGGGTCCTACGACCTGGCCTGGTCCAGCCCCGTGATCGTCAATGGACCGAACCGGATTTCGTTCCGGACCATCCATCTGCACCTGGCGGGCGCCGGGCCGGACATGCCGGTCGTGGCCTCCCTCGATATCCAGGATGCATCCACGGACGGCCAGGGCGGCCTGTCGCCCGTGCTGCCGCAGCAGGCGCACTCGGTCTTCTCGATCCCGGCCCGGTCCATCGGTCCGCTTCTGGCCGCCGTCAGCGGGCGGCCGGCGCAGGGCGTCGCCGTGCCCGTCACCATTCGCAGCCTGTCGGCCCAGCGTTCGGACATGCGCCTGGACGGCAGCGGGTCGGCGGTCCTGACCGGCAACCCCGACGCCGCCTCGGCAAGCGGACACATGAGCATGCGTAACCTGCCCGTCCTGATCGCCGCCGTCCGCGCCATGGGGCAGACCCGCGTGGCCACCGCGCTGATCCTGGCCAATCTGGTGGGGCATCACGCCGACCCTGGCGAGACCTCGTGGGACGTGGCGTGGCAGGGGGGAATCCTGACCGTCAACCAGATCCCCCTGCCCCTGCGTTGACTCTCCGAGGCTGAGTCCCCTCAGCCGGGGTGGCGCAGCAGCCCGCCTTCGACCCGCAGCGTGGCCCCGGTCGTCGCCGACGCCTGCGGCGAACAGACATAGGCCACCATGCTGGCGATCTCCTCCGGTTCCGCCAGGCGGCGGATCAGCGAGGTCGGACGGTGCGCCGGGATGAACTCGGCTTCGATCTCGGCGACCGGGCGGCCGCTCTCGCGGGCGGCGTGCTCGAACATCGCCATCACGCCCTCGGTCCGGGTCGGGCCGGGCAGGACCGAATTGATGGTGACCCCGGTGCCCGGAACGCTTTCCGCGAGTCCGCGGGCGATCGCGACCTGGGCGGCCTTGCTGAAGCCATACGCGATCATGTCCGCCGGAATGTTCAGGGCGGATTCGCTGGAGATGAAGACCACCCGCCCCCATTTTCCTTCCACCATCCCCGGCAGGTAGTGGCGGGTCAGGCGGACGCCGCTCATGACGTTGACGTCGAAGAAATGCTGCCAGGCGGAATCGGGCGTCTGAAGGAATTCGGCCTGCTCGAAGATGCCCAGATTGTTGACCAGGATATCGGCCCGCGGCACCGTCTGGATGAAGGCGGCGACCCCCGCCTCGGTCCCCAGGTCGCCCGCAACCCCGCGCAGCCGCGCTGTGGGCACGCGGGCGCGGACATGGGCCAGGGCTTCGTCCACCCGGTCCTGGCCGCGTCCGTTCACGACGACCTCCGCCCCGGTTTCGGCCAGGGCCACGACGATGGCCAGCCCGATTCCCGCCGTCGAGCCCGTGACGATGGCCGTCCGGCCCGTCAGATCGATCTTCATGTCGCCTGTTCCTTTCGTATTGTCCGCGTCAGGCCGCCTTCTCCTGGCCTGCCAGCCGGCCGAGCGTCAGGACAGTGTCCTTGGCCAGACGAATGCGCTGCGCGTTCGTCATCTCCCGCACCAGGGCCAGCTTGTGGTCCGGGCGCAGGCGGACATTGCCCTCCTTCTGCGTCGCGATCCACGTCACCAGCCCACCCGGATTGGCGAAATGATTGCCCCGGAACTGGATGACCATGCCCTTCGGCCCGGCTTCCAGCCGTTCCACCCCGGCCTCGCGGCACAGTCGCTTGATCGCGACCACGTCCAGAAGGTTCCGGACCTCGTCCGGCAGGGTGCCGAAGCGATCGACCAGTTCGGCCTCCATCGCCTCGATTTCCGCGTCGCCGGCCAGGGCGGCGATCCGGCGATACAGGCCCAGCCGCACCGGCAGGTCGGTCACGTAGGTTTCGGGGATCAGCACCGGCAGGCCCAGGATGATGTTGGGCGTCCAGTCGCGGTCCTGGATCTTGCGGCGTCCCTTCTCGGCCCGCATCTCGGCGACCGCGTCTTCCAGCATCTGCTGGTAGAGTTCGATCCCGACCTCGCGGATGTGCCCCGACTGCTCGTCGCCCAGCAGGTTGCCCGCGCCGCGCAGGTCCAGATCGTGCGAGGCCAGGGTGAAGCCCGCGCCCAGCGTGTCCAGCGTCTGCATGACCTCCAGCCGCTTTTCGGCGGCGGCGGACAGGACATGGGTCTGCGGCCAGGTCAGGTAGGCATAGCCGCGCTGCTTGCCGCGCCCCACCCGGCCGCGCAACTGGTACAACTGCCCCAGCCCGAACATGTCGGCGCGGTGGATAATCAGCGTGTTCACCGCCGGCATGTCCAGCCCGCTCTCGACGATGTTGGTGGACAGCAGGATGTCATACTTGCCGTCGCTGAACTCGGTCATGACCCGTTCCAGCTCGGTCGGCGACAGGCGTCCGTGGGCCTGCACCATCCGGGCGTCGGGCACGATGTCGTGCAGGCGGGTGGCCATCCGGTCCAGGTCTTCGATCCGCGGCACGACGCAGAAGATCTGCCCGCCCCTGAATCGTTCGCGCTGGATCGCCTCGCGGATCACCACGCTGTCGAACGGCATGATGAAGGTGCGTACCGCCAGGCGATCGGTCGGCGGGGTCGCGATCAGGCTCATTTCCCGCACCCCCGTCAGCGCCAGTTGCAGGGTGCGTGGCAGCGGCGTCGCCGACAGGGTCAGGACGTGCACGTCCTCGCGCAGCGCCTTCAGCTTCTCCTTGTGGGCGACGCCGAAATGCTGCTCCTCGTCGATAATCAGCAGCTCCAGGTCGGCGAACTGCACCGTCTTGGCCAGCAGCGCATGGGTGCCGATGACGATGTTGACCGTCCCGTCGGCCAGGCCCTTGCGTACGGCTGTGGCGTCCTTGGCGGTGACCATGCGCGAGAGTTGCGCGACCGTCACCGGCAAGCCCGCGAACCGGGCGGAGAAGGTGCGGAAATGCTGGCGCGCCAGCAGGGTCGTCGGCACCACCACCGCCACCTGCGCGCCGGACATGGCGGCGACGAAGGCCGCGCGCAGCGCGACCTCGGTCTTGCCGAACCCCACGTCGCCGCAGACCAGGCGGTCCATCGGGCGACCCGACCCCATGTCCTCCAGCACGTCGGCGATGGCGCGCGACTGGTCTTCGGTCTCGACAAAGGGAAAGCGGGCGCAGAATTCGTCCCACAGGCCTTCGGCGGGCGTCAGGCTGGGCGCCTCGCGCAGGGCGCGCAGGGCGGCGGTGCGGATCAGCTCGCCCGCCATGTCGCGGATGCGCTGCTTCATCCGGGCCTTGCGGTTCTGCCACGAGGCCCCGCCCAGCTTGTCCAGCGCCACCCCTGCCTGGTCCGAGCCGAAGCGACTCAGCAGCTCGATGTTCTCGACCGGCAGGAACAGCTTTTCGTTGCCGTCATAGACCAGCCGCAGGCAGTCGTGCGGCGCGCTGCCCACGCCGATCGTCTCCAGCCCATCATAGCGGCCGATTCCGTAATCCTGATGGACGACCAGGTCGCCCGCCGCGATTTCCGACGCCTCGGCAATGAACTGGTCGGCCTTCTTCCGGCGGCGGGGCGGACGCGATATCCGCTCGCCCAGCAGGTCCTGCTCGGACACGAAGGCCAGATTGTCGGCGACGAATCCGCGTTCCAGCCCCATCGTCAGCAGGCCGATCGCCCCAGGCTTCAGGTCGCGGGCGCGCGTCCAGTCCGGGTAGGTTTCGACCATCATGCCATGTTCGCGCAGCAAGGTGGCGATCCGCTCGCGCGAGCCGCGGCTCCAGGCCGTGACATAGGCGCGACGCCCGACCTCGGCCCACTGCCGCACCTGCGTCTCGAGCAGCGCGAACACGTTTTCCCGGGAGTCGGTGCCGGTGCCGCGCGCGAACAGGATGCCCGGCCGACCGCCGGCATCGACTCCCGGGCCGTCATCGGGGCGGGCGAAGGGACTGAACGCCATGACCGGGCGGCCGGACAGCACTCCGTCCCAGCCCTTGCGGTCCAGATACATCAGATGCGGCGGCAGGGGGCGGTACGGGACCTCGCCCTCACGCACCGGCTGGCGGCGGGCCTCGAAATGATCGGCGATCATTTCCAGCCGCGCGGTCAGCACATCCTGCGCCTGATGCGCCAGGATGACCGACACGCCGGGCAGATAGTCGATCAGCGTTTCAAGATGCTCGTGGAACAGCGGCAGCCAATGTTCCAGCCCGGCATGGCGCCGCCCGTCGGAGACATGCTGATAGATCGGATCGGCCGCCGCCGCCGGGCCGAACAGGTCGCGCCAGCCGGTCCTGAAGCGCGACACGCTGGCCTGGTCCAGCGAGAAATCGGCCACCGGCCGCATGACGAACCGGTCCAGCCGTTCCGTCGATCGCTGGGTGGCGGGGTCGAAGCGGCGGATGTTCTCGACCTCGTCGCCGAACAGGTCGAGGCGCACGGGTTCGGCCTCGCCGGCCGGAAAGATGTCGAAGATGCCGCCCCGGGTGGCGAATTCGCCGGGCTCCATGACCGTATCGGTGCGGTTGTAGCCATTGGCGACCAGCAATTCGATCAGGAAAGCCTGGTCCAGGCTTTCACCGGTGGCCAGCGTCAGGGACTGGCCCTGGAAGGCCGCGCGGGGGGCCACGCGCTGCACCAGCCCGCCCACCGTGGTCAGGACCACCCGGGGCGCCGTCGCCGGCTCCAGAAGCCGGGTCAGGGTCGCCACGCGCTCGGCGACGATGGCGGGGTTGGGCGATACGCGGTCGTACGGCAGGCAGTCCCAGGCCGGAAACCGCAGGATTTCAGCGTTCGGCGCGACCAGGGCCAGCTGGTCGCCGATCCGCGCCATCCCGGCATCGTCCCGCGCCACATGCAGGATGGGGCCGCCATGCTCGCCCAGGCGGCGGGCCAGCAGGAAGGCGTCATAGCCGTCCGGCACGCCCCATATGGTGGCGATGGCGGGCGACGGCGATCCGGCCGCCGCGGTCATCGCACTCCCCGGATCGCGGCCTGGCGGGCGGGGTCGTTCGCATCGGCGATGATGGCCCGCATCATCGGTCCATCCACGTCCGCCGGGACCGGGCGACGGCCGCTCAGCCAATCCGCCAGGTCGGCGTCCGGCAGGTCCATCACCGCCTCCAGCGCGTCCAGCTCGGCATCGGTCATGCCGGCAAGACGCGGGGCGACGAAGCCGCCGATCAGGATATCGGTCTCATGCGTGCCGCGATGGGTGGCGCGGTAGTAGATCCGGCGGCGGCGCGGATCGAGGGTCGCGAGATCGGAAGTATCGACAGCCATAGTACCCTGCCCAGACATGGTTTCGTTTTGTTCCCTGGCGTCGCTGTCCTATAGCCCTGCGACAGGGTTCTGTCAGCCCGGCTGGGGGCATTGGAAAGAGCGGACAAGGAACGCGTGTCGGGCATCATCCTTCAGGACGGCCGGGGGAACAACCTCGCCCCGCTGCTTGCCCCGCTTGACACCCTGCCGGGGGTGGGGCCGGCGGTCGCGCGGCTGCTGGCGCGGGCCGTGCGGGGCGAGCGGGTGATGGACCTGCTGTTCCACCTGCCGGAATCGGTCATCGACCGCCGCTATCGCCCCCTGCTGCGCGACGCCGTGCCGGGGCGGATCTGCACGCTGGCGGTCACCGTCCGGCGGATCGACGCCCCCGCGCGGGGGACACGCCAGCCCTGGCGTGTCCAGGTGGCGGACGACAGCGGCGTGGCCGACCTGGTGTTCTTCTCGCCCTACCAGGCGCGGCAGATGGTCGTGGGTTCGGCCATCGTGGTGTCCGGCATGCTGGAGAAATTCGGCGACCGGCTGTCGATGGCCCATCCCGACCATATCGTCCCGCAGGACCGCGCCGACTCGATTCCCGCCCTTGAACCGGTCTGGCCGCTGACGGCGGGCCTGTTTCCCCGCCATGTGCGCGGGGCGCTGCACCAGGCGTTCCTGCGGTTTCCGGCGGTGCCCGAATGGCTGGACCCCGCGCTGGTGGCGCGCCGCCACTGGCCCGATTTCGAAACGGCGCTGCGGCATCTGCACTGCCCGGCCGCCTTCGCCGAACTGCTGCGCGATGATGCCTATACGGCCGCCGCCGAGCGCGCGCGCCTGCGCCTGGCCTGCGACGAATTGCTGGCGGGGCAGATCGCGATGGTCGAGGCGCGGCGGCGCAACCGCAACCGGCCCGGCCGCGCGATCGCGGGAACCGGCGCGTTGCGCGAGACCGCCCTGGCGCGTTTCGGCCATGCGCCGACCGGCGCGCAGATCCGCGCGCTGCGCGACATCGACCAGGACCTGGCCGCCCCGAACCCCATGATGCGGCTGCTGCAGGGCGATGTGGGCGCGGGCAAGACACTGGTCGCGCTGATGGCGATGCTGGGCGTGGCGGAGGCCGGCCACCAGGCCGTGCTGATGGCGCCGACCGAAATCCTGGCGCGGCAGCATTACGCAACGTTCCAGAAGCTGGCCCCGGTGCCCGTGGCCTTCCTCAGCGGCAGCATCAAGGGACGCGCCCGCAAGACGGTGCTGGAGGAGATCGCCCAGGGCGCGGCCCCGCTGGTGATCGGCACCCACGCGCTGTTCCAGGACAAGGTGGCGTTCGACGACCTGGCGCTGGCCGTCATCGACGAACAGCATCGCTTCGGCGTCGAGCAACGCCTGCTGCTGGGCGAAAAGGGCCATCTGACCGACGTCCTGGTGATGACCGCCACCCCCATCCCCCGCACCCTGCTGCTGACCCAATGGGGGGAAATGCAGGTCAGCCGCCTGGACCAGAAACCGGCCGGCCGGCAGCCGGTACGCACCTCGCTGCACGGCATGGCGTCGATTGCCGACCTGCTGGACGGAGTCAGTCGCGCGATCGGGCGGGGTGCGCGGATCTTCTGGGTCTGTCCGCTGGTCACCGAAAGCGAATCGATGGACATCGCGGCGGCCGAGGCCCGCTTCGCCGCCCTGACCGAACGTTTCGGCCCCATCGTCGGCCTGGCGCACGGCCAGCAGGACATCGCGGTGCGCGAGGCCGCGATCGCCGATTTCGCCGCCGGGCGGACACGCCTGCTGGTGGCGACGACGGTCATCGAGGTCGGGGTGGACATTCCGGCCGCGACGGTCATGGTCATCGAGCATGCCGAGCGTTTCGGCCTGGCCCAGTTGCATCAGCTACGCGGGCGTGTCGGACGCGGGGCCGGCGAATCGTTCTGCCTGCTGCTGCACGATGACGCGCTGGGACAGACCGCGCGGCGCAGGCTGGCCCTGCTGCGCGACACCGATGACGGCTTCCTGATCGCGGATGAGGATTTCCGCCTGCGCGGCGGTGGCGACCTGACCGGCCGGCGCCAGTCCGGCCTGCCGGACCTGCGGCTGGCGACGGGTGCGCGCCTCGACCTGCTGGTGACGCTGGCGACGCAGGACGCGGAACGGGTGGTGGCGCCCGACGGCCGGATCACCGGCCCCCGGCGCGACGCGCTGGCCATGCTGCTGGAATTGTTCGCCAGGAACGACGCGGCCCGCACCCTGCGGTCCGGATGACCCGAACGGAATGGGGTGTGCCGCGACCGGTCGATCCGGGTCGCGACACACCCCGGCGTCAGGTCAGAATTTCGCCGACAGCGCCAGCGATCCGTAGTTGAACAGGCCGCTGCGCTGCCCACGGAACTGCTGGGTCTGCCAGACCTGGCTGTAGGACAGGCGCATGCCGTGCCACATGACCGCGACGCCGGCATGGATCTCGCCCACGTCCCAGTTGACGGGCACGTGCGGCGAATTGCTGCGTACGGTATTGCCCTGCAACGTGGCGTCATACCCCACGGCGCTGCCCGTGACGTTGCCGAACGCGTACCATGCGACCGGGCGCGTCAGGGTATAGGCATCCGTCCCGTCGACGCCCGGCCCGATGGTCGGGGTGCCGAAATCGCTGTTCAGCCCCTGCCCGATGCGGAACGTGTCGGCCACCGATCCGTAGATGCGGTAATCGCCCACCGCCGCCGAGGCCGCCGGAAGCATGTCCATCGAGATACCGAACACGTCGGCCAGCGGCAGGCGCCACGTCCGGCCCATCTGGACCTGGAAGATCGGCTGGTTCTGCAGCTGATGGTTCCAGCCCTGGTTCTTGGTATCGCCGATCGCGCCGTGGAAACCGTTCTGCAGCTGCCGCCCCAGGCCCGCAGGCCCCATGACGCCGAACTGGATGCCAAACACCGTCCGCGACAGGTCCGTATCGTTAATCAGGTTGACGGTGCCCAGCAGCAGGCTGGAATAGGGACGGTCATGCGGCTGGGGCAGTGGGGTCTGGGTGTCGTGCGGCGTGAAGATCAGTTGCTGGACGCCCAGGCTGATGCGGGTGACGCCGCGGCCCATGATCGCGTGGTTGATCGTCTCGATCGGCGCGGGCTGGTTGTCGGTGCCCGATGTCCAGTTCAGCCGCAGGCCGCTGGTGTAGTTCTGGTCCGACGTGCCTTTGAGGGTGCTGACCGCGTCGTTCTCGCCCTGAAGGGTCCAGGTGCCGTACGGATCCTGCAGCGGCGTCGCGCCGGCCGGCGCCGCCCATGTCGCCAGGCCGCCGAAACCCGCCGCCAGCGCGCCCACCCGCAGAAGCCAGTCGGTCATTGTCGAAATCCTCGGCTGGCTCATCGGCTCCTCGCTCCTAAAGATCTGTTTTGACCTCTCTAAATCGTTCGGCCTTTCCGAGAAAGCCCGGAACGGACAATCGTGATCGCCGAGCTGACATAATTCTTGTGCTCACGAACCGGTCAGGGACGTCAAATCATGATGGAACCCCGGGCGGCCTATATGCTTATCTGTATCGGACACCGGCGCTTTCGTGCTAGGGTCCATGCGGAACAAGGATGCTTTCCGGCCCGGCCATCCGTCACGGCAGGGGCATGGGGACAGGACGCCTTGTTCTGCAAAAAAGTTTTCATCAGGTGGTTTCCTGGGACAGGGACCCGCCATCTAGACCTCGGGATTACGACCGTTGAGAAGTAACAGGACCGACCGCAGCCCCCGCTCCCCGCGCCGCGGCGGATTTGATGACGATTTCATGCCGTCGCCTTCGTTTGGCGATCGCGGCGGCGCACCTCGTCGTCCGATGGGGAGCAGCCCTTCTCAGGTTCTCGCCTCGGGGCCGGAAATTGGTGCATCCGTCAAGTGGTTCAACGGCGAGAAGGGCTTCGGCTTCGTCGAGCTGGCCGATGGTTCGGGGGATGTGTTCCTCCACGCCAACGCGCTGGCGCAGAGCGGCCATGACTCCGTGTCCCCCGGCACGACGCTGGTCGTGAAGATCGGCCAGGGCCCCAAGGGTCGCCAGGTCGCGGCCGTTGTTTCGGTGGATGAAAGCACGGCCCAGCCCGAGCGCCCCCGCGGTTTCGGCGCCCCGCGTGCCCCCGGTGGTTTCGGCGGCGCCCGTCCGTCCCGCCCGGCCCCTGACCTGTCGCACGCGCAGGAGATGCGCGGCGTGGTCAAGTGGTACAACGCGACCAAGGGCTTCGGCTTCATCACGCCGGAAACCGGCGGCAAGGACATCTTCGTCCATGCGTCCGCTCTGGAGCGTTCGGGCCTGACCGGCCTGACCGAAGGCCAGACGGCCAACGTCCAGGTGGTTCAGGGCCAGAAGGGCCCCGAGGCCGCGTCCATCAGCGTCGACTGACGGACCCCGGTTTACCGGCGAACATAGGACAGGGCCGCCCTCGGGTGGCCCTGTCTGCGTTTTCGGGGGATGCCTGCCGCGCCGGGACAGTCGGGCTTTGCCCGAACCCACCAGGGCCTGAGGCCCTGGGCCCCGATCATGAATGAAACGACTGGGTTTCCAAAGGGCGATGCCCTTTGGTGGGTTTCAGGGCAGCGCCCTGAGGCGTACTGCCCCTCAGTCGCCCCTGCCCTTGTTCCGCATCAGCCGCGCCTTGTCGCGCTGCCAGTCGCGATCGGCGATCGCCTGCCGCTTGTCCGCTTTCTTGCGGCCCTCGCCGATCCCCAGCGTCACCTTGGCCAGCCCGCGCGCGTTGAAATGGATGTCCAGCGGCACCAGGGTCACGCCGTCACGCGCCACGGCCCCCAGCAGCTTGTCCACCTGCTTGCCGTGCAGCAGCAGCTTGCGGGGCGCGCGCGTCTCGAAGCGCGACAGGACGCCGCCCTGATATTCGGGGATATAGCTGTTGAACAGCCAGATCTCGCCGTTGCGATCCCCGGCATAGGCCTCGTTGATCGTGGCCCGGCCCAGCCGCAGGCTCTTGACCTCGGGGCCCTTCAGCACCAGCCCGGCTTCGATCGTCTCCAGGATCGTATAGTTGAAACGGCCTTTCCGGTTCTGGGCCGCGATCCCGGTCGAGATCATGCCGCTCTTGCGTTTTTCGGCCATGATCCTAGTCCAGCAGGCCGACAAGCCGCAGGGCGTCCCGCACCCGTGCGCGCGACGCCTCCGCCAGGGGCGCCAGCGGCAGGCGGCAGGCCTCATTGGCCAGGCCCAGAAGGCTTGCCGCATATTTCACCGGAACGGGGCTGCTTTCGCAGAACAGCGCATCATGCAGCGGCAGCAGCCGGTCCTGGATCGCCATTGCGTCCGCCACCCGCCCGTCCTGCCATGCACGCTGCATCTCCGCGCAGAGGCGCGGCGCGACGTTCGACGTGACGCTGATGCAGCCGTCGCCGCCAGCCGCCAGGAACGACACCGCCGTACCGTCTTCGCCGGACAGTTGGTTGAACGGCTTGTGTCCGATGGCCTGGCGGACCTGAAGCGGACGCAGCAGATTGGCCGTGGCGTCCTTGACGCCCACGACATTGGCGTGCCGGGCCAGCCGCGCGATGGTGTCGACCGCGATCTCGACCACCGAACGGCCGGGAATATTATACAGGATCAACGGCAGGTCCGTCGCGTCGGCAACCGCCATGAAATGGCGGTACAGCCCTTCCTGCGTCGGCTTGTTGTAATAGGGGGTCACGACCAGGACCGCATCGGCCCCGACCCGCTTCGCATGCCGCGCCATGCCCACGGCCTCGGCGGTGCTGTTCGAGCCGGCCCCGGCGATCACGGGGACGCGCCCGGCCACGGTCTCGACCGTGTATTCGACCACGCGCGCATGCTCGTCATGCGTCAGGGTCGGGCTTTCGCCCGTCGTGCCGACGGGGACCACGCCCGACGATCCCTCTTTGACCTGCCAGTCGACAAATCGGCCGAACGCCGGAAGATCCAGCGATCCGTCTTCGTTCATCGGCGTAATCAGGGCGGTGATGGAACCCTTGAACATGGTCGTTTCCATTTGATGTCGTACGTTCTGAAAAAATGCGCCGCCCATTCGCTACAGCGGGCCGATGCAGCGGATAGACGGCAATCCTGCCTGTCCTGTTAATGCGGGACGCCCCCGGAAGACAACCGTCCACCCCCATCCGCATCATAAGGCCCGCCGCAGCACGGGCCAACCGGCGGTTCCGCCGGCGCGGTCTAGCCGGCCGCGCCCTGTTCCACCGTCCGGCGGAAGGGCGATCCGGGATAGACGCCCAGGATCGTCGACACTTCGGAAAAAAACGCCAGTTCGGTCAGGGCGCGGCCCAGCGCCGGGTCGTCGGGATGGCCCTCGACATCCAGCAGGAACTGGGTCGCGGCGAACGACCCGTCGAGCATGTAGCTTTCCAGTCGCGTCATGTTGACGCCGTTGGTCGCGAAGCCGCCCAGGACCTTGTACAACGCACCTGCCGTATTGCGGACGCGGAACAGCACCGTCGTGATCGTGCCGGCCTGTCCCGGCGCGGGGCGCAGCGCCTCGCGCGATGCGATGTAGAATCGGGTCGTGTTGTGGGCCGCGTCCTCGACGTTGCGGCGCAGGATCGTCAGGCCGTTCAGGTCCGCCGCCAGGGACGAGGCCACGGCCACGTCCTCGGGATTGCCCCATTGCGCCACCAGTTCGGCGGCCCCCGCGGTGTCGAATTCCACGACCGGGGTCAGGTCCAGTTCGCTGATGATCCCCCTGATCTGGGCCATGGCGACAGGGTGCGTGTGGACCCGCCGCGCATCGGACAGGCGGGCGCCCGGCACCCCCATCAGGCAGTGCTCGACCCGCTGGAAATGCTCGCCGACAATATACAGGCCGGCCTGGGGCAACAGGGCATGGATGTCCGGCACCCGCCCCGCCAGGCTGTTTTCACAGGCCAGCATCGCCAGATCGGCCCGGCCGTCATGCACCGCCGCGATCGCATCGGCGAACGTGGCGCACGGGAGCGTCGTCCAGCCCGGCCGCGCCTGGCGGCAGGCCAGGTCCGAATAGGCGCCCGGCTGCCCCTGGAACGCGATCGTGCCGCCAGGCGGCGTGGAGGACGGTGCGGTCATCGCGCACCTGCCAGCACCTGGCGGGCCCGTTGCAGATCGTCGGGCGTGTCCACCCCGAAGGGCGCGGTGGCGACGCGGCAGCATCCGATCGTCATTCCGGCCTCCAGGGCCCTGAGCTGTTCCAGCCTCTCCCTCCTCTCCAGCGCCGATTCCGCCAGGCCGACGAAGCGGGCCAGCGCCTGCCGGCGATAGGCATAGATCCCGACATGGTGCCACAACGGCCCCTGCCCCCAGGGCACCGAAGCACGCGAAAAATACAGCGCCCGGGCCACCGCCCCCGCGTCGTCGCCGTCAAAGGCGCAGGCGGCCTTGACCACCGACTCGCGCCCCGATTCCCCGGGGTCGGTCATGGGGGCGACCAGCGTGCCGATATCGACCCCCGGATCGGTCAGGGGACGCAGTGCCGCGGCCAGGGCGCGCGGGTCCAGCCCCGGCAGGTCGCCTTGCAGATTGACCACGACATCGTGGTGCGCCTGCGGGTCGACCTGGCATAGCGCCTGCCACACGCGGTCCGATCCGGACGGCAGCGCCGGATCGGTCCTGACGGCCACGCCCCCCGCCGCCTCGACGATCCGGGCCAGTTCGGCGTCCGCCACCGCCACGACGACGGGGCCGATATCCGCCGCCCGGGCGCGGTCCAGCACATGAAGGATCATGGGGCGATCGCCGATCATGGCCAGGGGCTTGCCCGGCAGCCGCGTCGAGGCCATGCGGGCGGGGATGACAACGATCGGGTTCATGCGGGAAGCGGGGCCTCAGGTCGGAAGCGGCGGAAACGATCCGGACGACGGAACTGCCGGTGCGGACATGGGAATCCCGCCTTTACGGGACAATCCGGCAATGCTTCACACAAGGCGGGCGGCAGTCTAGGTAAGGACCCGCCCTCATGCAACCGTACCCCCAGCTGGAGCATCGTATTGGACAGCAAGGACGCCAACCGTATCGCAGCCGCCATCCTGGTGGCCGCCCTGGCCCTGGGCGGCAGTTGGGGCGCCGGATATCTGGCGGTACCGGCCGCTACCCCGGCGCATCCGGCCTTCGTCCTGCCCGCGCCCGCATCGGCATCCCCGTCCGCAGCGCCGGAGCCGGCCGCGGCCCCGCATTCCATCGCCGACGCGGTGGCCCATGCCGACCCCAAGGCCGGACAGGCGCTGGCGGCGCGCATGTGCGCCATGTGCCACAGCTTCGCCAAGGACGGCCCGGCCCTGATCGGCCCGGCGCTGTATGGCGTCGTGGGCACGCACATCGGCGACCTTCCCGGCTATGAATTCTCCCCGGCCCTCGCCGCCCACAAGGCCGACACCTGGACCGACGACAGCCTGTCGGCCTGGTTGCAGAGCCCGTCGGCCTTCGCCGCCGGAACCAGGATGGCCTTCCCCGGCGTGGCGGACGAAAATGATCGCGCCGCCATCATCGCCTTCCTGCGTAGCCTGTCCGATGGCGGGAAATGACCATGGCCCTGCATGACAGCGACCGACTGGTCGCGGCGGCGGTGGCGGCGGCGGACGTCGCGGGCTGCGTGATCCGTCCCTTCTTCCGCCAGGGCGTCGGCGCCGACGACAAGGACGACCGCAGCCCCGTCACCATCGCCGACCGCACGGCCGAACGCGCCATCCGCGCCGTGCTGGCCGAACGCCTGCCCGACCATGGGGTGCTGGGCGAGGAATTCGGGCAGGAACGCCCCGGCGGGCGCTATTGCTGGGTCATCGACCCGGTGGACGGCACCCGGGCCTTCCTGACCGGCCGGCCGACCTTCGGAACCCTGGTCGCGTTGCTGGAGGACGGGGTCCCCGTCCTGGGCGTGATCGACCAGCCGGTGACCGGCGAACGCTGGATCGGCGTGCGGGGGCGCCCCACCCGCTATGACTCCCGTTGGCCCGGCACGATCGGCACCCGCCGGTGCCCCGATATCGGACAGGCCGAACTGTCCTGCACCGCGCCCGAGATGATCGAAGGCGCCCCCACGCCGCATTGGGACGCCCTGCGACACAGCGCGAAGCGCGTCAGCTGGGGCGGCGACTGCTACGCCTACGGACTGCTGGCGCTTGGACAGATCGACATCGTCGCCGAATGCACGATGAAAATCTGGGACTGGGCGGCGCTGGTGCCGGTCATCGAAGGCGCCGGCGGCCGCGTGACGGACTGGAGCGGCCGCCCCCTGCGAGCCGATGGCGATGGAACGGTACTGGCGGTCGGCGACCCGGCGTTGCTGGACACGGCCTCGGCGCTGCTGTGCAGCGGGCGTCCGACGCGGTCTTGAACACAGACGACATACCTCCGATGTCGGTGTGGCCCCTAGGCATTTATCCGTCGATCGGATAGGAGCGACATCTTCTTCGAATAGGCGCGAGTATTCGACATGAGCAGCGAGACCACCAGCCACCTTTCCCTCTCCAAGGACAAGATCCGTATCCTGCTGCTCGAAGGCATTCACGACAGCGCGGTGGCGCTGCTGAAGAACAACGGCTACGAAAATGTCACCCGGCTGACCAAGGCGCTGGAAGGCCCGGCGCTGCGTGAGGCCCTGGAAGGCGTGCACATCGTCGGCATCCGCTCACGCACCCAGTTGACCGAGGAGGTGATCGCATCCGCCGATCGCCTGATCGCCATCGGCTGCTTCTGCATCGGGACCAACCAGGTCAACCTGCAGGCGGCGCGACACCACGGGATTCCGGTGTTCAACGCACCGTTCAGCAACACGCGCTCGGTCGCCGAACTGGTGATGGGCGAAATCGTGATGCTGATGCGCCAGATCTTCCCCAAGTCCGTGCAGTGCCACGCGGGGGGATGGACCAAATCCGCGGCCAACAGTTGGGAGGTGCGCGGCAAGACGCTGGGCATCGTCGGCTACGGCTCGATCGGTTCGCAACTCTCGGTGCTGGCCGAGGCGTTCGGCATGCGGGTGATCTATTTCGACGTCATCGACAAGCTGGTGCATGGCAACGCCGCCCCGGTCGACAGCCTGCACGACCTGCTGGCGCAGAGCGACGTGGTCAGCCTGCATGTGCCGCAGGTGGCCAGCACGGCCAACCTGATCGGCGAGGCGCAGATCCGCGCGATGAAGCCGGGGTCATTCCTGATTAACAACGCGCGCGGCAATGTCGTGGATCTGGACGCGCTGGCCGCGGCCCTGCGTGACGGGCACCTGCTGGGGGCCGCGATCGACGTGTTCCCGACCGAGCCCAAGGGTGCGGGCGACCGGTTCTCCTCGCCGCTGCAGGAACTGGACAACGTCATCCTGACCCCGCACATCGGCGGTTCCACCGCCGAGGCGCAGGAACGCATCGGTGTCGAGGTCGCGCGCAAGCTGATCGAATATTCGGACATCGGCTCCACCCTGGGGGCGGTCAATTTCCCGACGGTGCAGTTGCCCGAAAGCCCGCGCGGCACGCGATTCATGCATGTCCACAGCAACGTTCCCGGCATCATGTTGCAGATCAACGAGATCTTCATGTCCGAAAGCAGCAACATCACCGCCCAGTACCTGCAGACCGACGGCGAACTGGGCTATGTGGTCGTCGAGGCCGATACCGGGCGCGACATCGAAAAGGACAATCGCATCCTGGCGCGCCTGCGCGACCTCAAGGGCACGATCCGGGCCAGGCTGCTGTATCAGCAGCCCTGATCGGCCCGTCCTTCCGAGGCCCCCCGTTTCAGGTCGCGCGCGACGGGGGGCGCATCATCTTGCGGAAATGCTGCCCCACCTTGCGGCGCAGCGAATCCAGGTCCGGCAGGATATGGTTGTGCAGGGCGCGGACGCTGTCATGCACCGCATGGAACCGCAGCAGGCGGCTGCCGGCAAGCAGGATGGCCGCGCCGAGGAAAACACCGTCTATTTCGATAATCGTGGATTCCAGCATCATCAAAAACCTCAAGCTGCCTGCAACGATGTAGGGGCGCGAATTGCCCCTTCCCTTTTCCGGAAACGAACGACCGGATGGCTTGCCGGTTGCCCGCCGGGGTAAATTTCAAACGATGCCAACCCCATCGGAGCCAGCGGGTTCGCCCCTGCGATGCGGGGCAGTTCAACGCAATAATGACGGCATGAATGTGGCGCGTCCCCGCTCGTCACGGCGATGTGCGTGCGACGGGCCGGGCGCATACTCGGCCCTTGACCGAGGCCGGCGGGAAAGGCAGAAAGGCGCGCATGGCCGACGGATGCCGGATATGTCCCGGAATGATCGGCCAGAGGTTTTTCGCATGATAAACGTCACGCTTTATCATGGCGTCGCCGGGTTAGCACAGCGGTAGTGCAGCGGTTTTGTAAACCGAAGGCCGGGGGTTCAAATCCCTCACCCGGCACCAGAATACCAATAGTCCAACTATCCCCAGGCCGCTGGCTCCGATTTTCGGCCAACGCGACGCCCCCAGTTCTCGGGCCGCGTATTTCCTGTTAGGACGGATGCGGCGTCGGCAGGTCATGGGCAATGACTGACATCTTGTTTGAAAACAAAAAGACAGCGCAGGTAATGGTTTTCGCTCTGGCGGCGATCTGCGCGTTCGTCAGTGTCACCTGGACCAAGCATGCGGGCGGGGTCGCCACCATCTGGCCCGCCAACGCCATCATCGTCGTTGCGATGTTGCGGTCGTCCCGATCCGACGGCCGGCTTTACGTCATGGCGCTGTGTGTCATGACGATCCTGATTAATATCGGGGACCACCGCCCCTGGGGCATCGTCCTGGGGTTTGCCCTGGCCAACATGGTCGAAGTCACCATGGCGGCCCTGCTGGTCCGCAGGATCAGCCCGGTCGCGCATTCCTTCGAACAGCCGGGGTGGGCCTTTCGTTTCGCAGTGGCAATCTTCATCTCGGTCATCGGGTCCGCCGTGGTTGCGGGCGGGGCGCTGTCGTTCAGCGAACATCATCCGTGGGTCGCCGGCAGCAAATTCTGGATGATGTCGCACCTGCCCGGCCTGCTGATAATCGTACCCATGCTTCTGGCGTTGTCTCCCGAACGCGACAGGCAGCGCCTTGCGGCCGCCGAACCGCACATGGCAACGACGCTGTTCCTGATGGCCTTCGTCGCCGCGACATCGCTCGCCGTGTTCTCGCAATCGCGCTATCCGATCCAGTTCCTGATCCTGCCCTCGCTTTTGCTGGCGACGTATCATCTCAATGCGAAGGGGGCCGCGCTGTCGGTGGCCATCGTCGCCGTGATCGGCAGCTTCTTCATCCTGACCCAGACCGGGCCGCTGATTCAGGTTCACGGCCCCGCTGCGATGAAGATTTATATTTTTCAGCTTTACCTGGTGACCATCTTCTTCTGCGCGCTGCCTTTGGGGGCCGTGCTGACCCAGCGCGACCAGAAGGCCAATCTGGCGGAACAGCGGTTCCAGGATTTCCGGCATCTGGCCGACCGGGTCGGCGACGTGCTGTTCCGTGCCGATGCCGCCGGCCGGTGGTGCTACCTGAACCCCGCCTATGCGCGGATGTCCGGCTTCGACGTCACCACCAAGCTGGGCCAGCCAGTCCTGGACGATGTGGTGCCCGAGGACCGGCCGGCCCTGGCCCAGGCCCAGGCGGAACTGACGGACGGCACCCGGGACGAGATCAAGCTGGTCGTCAGCATTCACCGCCGCGACGGCACTGTTCGCCATGTCGAAATCCTGGCCTATCGGCTGGACGAGGGGGACGGTTTCGGCGGCCTGATCCGCGATGTGACCGACCAGATGACGCTGGAGGCGCAAAACCGGCAGATCACCGCCGCCTATGAAACCGCCGCCAATACCGACGAACTGACGGCATTGCCCAATCGCCGCGCATTCTTCCAGGTGCTGGGCGTCCATCTGTCGGACACCGCGCCGTCCGACCTGACCGTCGCGCTGTTCGACCTCGACCATTTCAAGCGCGTCAACGATCAGTACGGTCATCCGGCCGGCGATGTCGTGCTGCGCCAAGTCGCCCAGACCGTCCGCGCGACGATGCGCGAGTGCGACATGGTCGCACGGATCGGCGGCGAGGAATTCGCGATCCTGATCGTGGGCGAAAGCCATGGGCAGGCCATGGCGATGGCGCGCCGGACCCTGCACGCCGTCTCGGCGGCTTCGATCGTGCTGCCTGAGGGCCCGACGGTCCATGTCACCATCAGCATGGGGCTTGCCACCCGCACGGATCACGAGGACCGGGACACGCTGATTTCGCGGGCGGACCAGGCGCTCTATGCCGCGAAGCGCATGGGGCGCAATCGCCTCGAGGAAGCGTCCATGACCTCGGACCAGATCCTGTCCTGAAATCGGCCCCCGGCCACCTCAGAGCAGCCCGGACTGCCGGAAGCTGGTGGACGCCCCGTTGCCGACGATGATGTGATCGCGGATGGACAGGCCCAGCACGGTCGCGATCTGTTCCAGCCGGCGGGTCATTGCGACATCCTCGCGCGACGGCATCGGGTTCCATCCCGGATGATTATGCACCAGAATCAACTCGCGCGCCTTCAGCCGGATGGCGCGGCGCATGACCTCGCGCGGGTAGACCGGGGTATGATCGACCGTCCCGCGCGCCAGCACCTCGTCCGCGATCAGCCGGGCCTGATGGTCCAGGAACAGCACCCGGAACTGTTCCACATCGTCCCGCGCCAGGGCCGCCTGCAGATAGGCCATCAGGTCCGCATGGCACGACAGCACGTTCCCCTGCCTGATCCGCGCCCGCATCAGGCGCATCGCCGCCTCGCGCAGCAGCAGCACGGCGACGCCGACCGGCGCACGGCCCTCGACCGCCGCCAGATCGTCCGCATCGGCCGACAGGACACCGCCGACCGTTCCGAAACGGGCCAGCAGCCGGCCGGCGATGCCCGGACGATCGGCGCTGGCCGGCAGGGCCAGGGACAGGATCGCGACCATCAGCGCCCCGTCGTCCAGTTCGTCCCCCGTCCCCGCCAGGATCGCGGCGCGGGCAGGATCGACCGCCTGCCCGGCCGTCACCCGTTTCGCCCCATTCCGAGGCTGGCCCGACCGGACACGGGATCGTGGCGCGGGGCAGGTCGCATCGGCGTGGCGTCGTTGCTATATGTGGGCCTCATGGAGCCTGAAGGACCATAATCCGCATGAATTTCCAGTCGTTTCTGAGCCATCGTGACGCTGTTCTTCTCGACCTTGATGGCACCATCGTTGATTCGCGCGCCGGCATTATTGGCTCTCTACACGATTCGCTGCGTGATCTTGGCCATGAACCCGATCCGAAGGAAGACCTGACCTGGGTGGTCGGCCCCCCGCTGCACGACCTGGTCGCGCGGGTTCTGGAACATTACGGCGACGACCGCGCCGAGGAGGCCGTCAAGCTGTACCGCTATCATTACGAGCGGCACGGCATGCATCGCAGCCCGGTCTTCACGGGCATGCAGGAGGTCATCGAGAGCGTGGTTTCCTCCGGCGCGCGGCTGTTCCTTGCCACGTCGAAGCCCGTTCACCTCGCGCGCGCGATTCTCGACCTGCGGGGGCTGACGAAATATTTCACGGCCCTGTACGGCGCCCGCCCCGACGACAGCGGCGCCGAGAAGCCCGAACTGATCGCGGACCTGCTGCGCGAACACGCCATCCCGACCAATCGCGCGGTCATGGTCGGCGACCGCCGGTTCGATATCAGCGGCGCGCATGCGAACCATATCCGCGCGCTGGGCGTGCTGTGGGGCTATGGCGGCGAGACCGAACTGACCGAGGCCGGCGCGGATGGGCTGGTCAACGATCCCGGCGAACTGCTGTCAGCGATCCGCGAACAACTGGCGGCGGCGCATCTGCATGCCGGGGTCGTGCACGCCCTGCCTGGGACCGACGAACAGGATACGGTCTGACGCGCTATAGCCGCCGTTCCTGCCGCAGGCTGATCCACCGCCCCCGGCCCAGCAGGAGGTGATCCTGCACGGTCAGCGACAAGGTCTGGGCATGGTGCGATATCGCCTGCATCAGTACGGTGTCGCGGTCGATCTGCGCTGCCGACGGCGGCCAGGACGCGGCGATGCGGACGCCGACGAACGCGGTGGCATGGACGTCCAGCGCCCGCAGCAGGATATGGCGCTGAAGGGCGTCCAGTTCGCCGCCATCCAGCGCCGCGGTCAGCGTCTCGTCGGCGATGACGTGGTTGCCGCTGTCCAGGAACAGGATCCGCAACTGCCCCGGCGGCGCGTCGGCCAGCACCGTGTCGCAATAGGTCATCACGGCGTCCCAGTCCCCGACATGCGCGCGCGTCACCGGCTCCTGCCTCGACAGGCGGGTGGCCGCGCACGCGGGCAGCATCAGCGGCAGCGCGGCCCCATCGGACAGGCCTGCCGCGCGCAAGTCGCCCGACGATGCCGACAGCAGGGCCGCCAGGCTGCCGAACCGGTTCATCAGCGCCTTGGCCAACGGCTTGGTATCGCGTCGCGGAATGCCCGGGAACAGCAGCATCTCGACGATTTCGTAGTCGGCCAGCGAGTCCGCGCCCGCCGTCAGCACCCGCGCGCGCATGCGGGCCCGATGTCCCTGCGGGCCGGTATCGCGAAACGGAACGCCCCGTGCGGGCGTCGTCGTCCCTTTCCCGCCCTGTCGTGCCATCCGGCCCCCTGTTTCGTGCGTGGCGCGCGCGCCACATGCTTGGTCATAGCCTCGGGACGCCCTATACGGAAACCGTGACCCAGATTTCGCCCCCTCTTTCCGATAGTCCCGATTACCTCCAGCGGCTCAATCCCGAACAGCGGACGGCGATCGAGACGACGGATGGTCCGTTGCTGGTGCTTGCCGGCGCCGGCACCGGCAAGACACGCGTCCTGACGACGCGATTCGCCCATATCCTGCTGTCCGGCCGGGCGCGGCCGAACCAGATCCTGGCCGTCACCTTCACCAACAAGGCCGCGCGCGAAATGCGCGAACGCGTGGGCGCCCTGCTGGGCGCGCCGGTCGAGGGGCTGTGGCTGGGGACGTTCCATGCGCTGTGCGCGCGCATGCTGCGCCGGCACGCGGAATATGTCGGGCTGACCAGCGGCTTTTCCATCCTCGACACCGACGACCAGCTTCGCCTGCTGAAGCAGGTGATGGAACCCTATCGCATCGACACCAAGCGCTGGCCGCCCCAGGGCATCCTAGGCGTGATCCAGCGCTGGAAGGATCGCGGCCTGACGCCCGCGCGCGTCACCCCGGCCGAGGACAGCGATTTCGCGGGTGGAAAATGCCGCGCGATCTACACCGACTACCAGGCCCGGCTGGCGCAGCTCAACGCCTGCGACTTCGGCGACCTGATGCTGCACATGACCGAGATCATGCGTACCCATCCGGACGTGCTGGCGCAATATCACCGGTTCTTCCGCTATATCCTGGTGGACGAATATCAGGACACCAACACCATCCAGTATCTGTGGCTGCGCCTGCTGGCCCAGCGCGACGGCCAGCCCGCCAATATCTGCTGCGTGGGCGACGACGACCAGTCGATCTATTCCTGGCGCGGGGCCGAGGTCGAGAACATCCTGCGTTTCGAACGCGATTTCCCCGGCGCGGCGGTCGTCCGTCTGGAGCGCAACTATCGCTCGACCGTGCAGATCCTGGGCGCAGCATCCGGGCTGATCGCGCATAACGACGGACGGCTGGGCAAGACGCTGCGTCCGGGACGCGACGATGCGACGGGCGAGAAGGTGCGGGTCGTCTCGGTCTGGGATTCGGACGACGAGGCCCGCCTGGTCGGCGAGGAGATCGAGCGCGCGCGCGCCGGCGGCCATTCGCTGTCGGAAATCGCAATCCTGGTCCGCGCCGGGTTCCAGACCCGCGCGTTCGAGGAACGGCTGATTACGCTGGGCATCCCCTATCGGGTGGTGGGCGGACTGCGCTTTTATGAACGCGCCGAAATCCGCGACGCGCTGGCCTATATGCGGGTCATGAACCAGCCGGCGGACGACCTGGCGTTCGAGCGGATCATCAACGTGCCCCGGCGGGGCATCGGCGCGGCCGCGATGCAGAAATTCCACCTGACCGCGCGCGAGCGGCAGATGCCCCTGGCCGCCGCGGTGATGGATCTGATCGCGCGCAACGAACTCAAGGGCCGCGCGCGCGAACAGATGACCGCCCTGATGTCGTGCCTGGCCCGGGGCCGCGAGGCCCTGCCGCGCGAGGGTCATGTGGTGGTGGTCGAAACCCTGCTGGAGGAAAGCGGCTATATCGACATGTGGAAGGCCGACACCTCGCCCGAGGCCCCCGGCCGGCTGGACAATCTGAAGGAACTGGTCCGCGCGCTGGCCGATTTCGAAAGCCTGGCCGGCTTCCTGGAACATGTTGCCCTGGTCATGGAGAACGAGGAGAATGCCGGCGCCGAGCGGGCCAGCATCATGACCCTGCACGGGGCGAAGGGGCTGGAATTCGACACCGTCTTCCTGCCGGGGTGGGAGGAAGGCGTCTTCCCCTCGCAACGCACGTTGGACGAGGGCGGCCTGAAGGGGCTGGAGGAGGAACGGCGCCTGGCCTATGTCGGCATCACCCGCGCCCGGCTTCGCGCCATCATCAGCCATGCCGCCAACCGCCGGATCTACGGCAACTGGCAGTCGGCGATTCCCAGCCGGTTCATCGACGAACTGCCGCCCGAACATGTCACCCTCAGCGGCGCCGCGTCGCAGGCCCGCCAGCGGGGGCACGGGCATGTCCCGGTCTTCGCCACCGCCTTCCCGGTGATGGCGCGCCGTCCGCGCGTGACGGATGTGCCCGATGGCGGCGCCACCAGCCCCGAACGGGGCATCGCCGTGGGCAGCCGGGTGTTCCACCAGAAATTCGGATACGGAACGGTCTCGTCCAAAGACGGAAACCGGCTGGAGGTCGCGTTCGAGAAAGCCGGCCTGAAGCGTGTCCTCGATACCTTCGTTGAGAAAACATCATGACAAGACTGACCCGTCGGCATGCGACGGAACTTGAAACCATTTCCGTCACCGTCCCGGCCGAAGCCGTCGAGGCGTACGAGGACGCGCTGGCCGTCGTCTGCACGACCATCGGCATCTTCGAAATGGATGACAGCCAGCTCTTCTGGCGGGTCGAAGGCGTCCGCGACGCCGGCCATGGCGAGGTGGAACTGACCGGCGCCCTGGCCATAGCCGCCGCCGTGACCGGGCATGAGGCCACGTTGGACCGCACCCGGACCGAGGCCGAGGGCTGGCTGGCCCGCACGTACGAATCCTTCCCCGAACAGACGGTCGGCCGGCGTTTCGCCGTGCGCGGCACGCATCTGGACCCGTCCGAGCGTTCGCGCCGCATCACCATCACGCTCGATGCCGGCGTCGCCTTCGGATCGGGCGAACATGGATCGACGCGCGGCTGCCTTCGCGCGCTTGAGGCGGTCGCCCATCGCCGCCCCCGCCGGATCCTGGACATGGGCTGCGGTTCGGGCATCCTGGCCATGGCGGCGGCGGCCCTGCTGCATCGTCCGGTGCTGGCGATCGACATCGAGCCCTGGTCCGTCCGCACCACGGCGCGGAACGCGGAATTGAACGGGCTGGGTCCGCTGATCGACGCCCGCCTGGGCAATGGCTGGCGGACGCCGGGACTGTCGCGCCGCGCGCCCTTCGACCTGGTCTTCGCCAATATCCTGGCCCGCCCGCTGTGCCTGATGGCGCAGGACCTGGCATTGCACCTGGCGCCCGGCGGGACGGCGATCCTGGCCGGGTTGCTGAACAGCCAGGCCGGAATGGTCCTGGCGGCCCACCGGCGGCAGGGGCTGGTCCTGGAACGCCGCCTGCGCGAGGGCGACTGGACGACGCTGGTCCTGCGCAAGCCGTCCGGCATGGTCATCTGACTTACGAATATAGCCGGATAAAACGCTGTCTTTTAATGATAAAGGACGATGACATGACGGACTCTGCCTCCCGCCTGGCTGCCCTGTGCACGGCGTTGACCCAGATGAAAGTCGATGGCTTCGTCCTGCCGCGCGGCGACGAACATCTGGGCGAATATGTCGCGCCAAACGCCGAACGGCTGGCCTGGCTGACCGGCTTCACCGGCAGCGCCGGCCTGGCCGTGGTCCAGCGGGACGGGCCATCCGCCGTGTTTTCCGACGGCCGCTACATCACGCAGATGGACCAGCAGGTCGACGGCGCGCTGTGGTCCCGCCTGCATATCCGCGACACGCCCCCCGCCCGCTGGCTGGCGGCCAACGGCGGCGCGGGCAAGCGCATCGGCTACGACCCCAGGCTGGTCGGCGAGGCGGGGCTCCAGCCCTTCCTGGACGCCGGCCTGATGCTGGTTCCGCTGGCCGCCAACCCCGTGGACCAGGTCTGGACCGACCGTCCCGCCGCCCCGGCCACATCTTGCCTTCCCCACCCGCTGGCCTATGCGGGGGTCGACAGCGCGGCGAAGCGGGAGCGGATCGCCGGCATGCTGAAGGCCGAGGGCCAGGACGCGGTCATTCTGGGCGATCCGACCTCGATCGCATGGCTGCTGAACATCCGCGGCGGCGACATTCCCTACATTCCGGTCTGCCTGGCGTTTGCCATCCTGCATGCCGATGCACGGCTGGACCTGTTCATCGACCCGGCGCGCGTGCCGCCCGACACCCGCGCGTGGCTGGGGCCACAGGTGTCCATCATACCCCCCGACCGGCTGGAAACGGCGCTGGCGGCGCTGACCGGCCGACGGGTGCGGATCGATCCCGTCGGCACCGCCATCTGGTTCATCCAGACGGTCCAGGCGGCGGGCGCCACGGTGGTGCGGGGCGGCGATCCGTGCGTGGTGCCGAAGGCGGTCAAGAACGAGGTCGAGCAGGACGGCGCGCGGCGCGCCCATATGCAGGACGGCGTGGCGCTGTGCCGTTTCCTGCACTGGCTGGACCAGGCAGGCGTGGGCCAGGGCGAACTGGAGGCCGCCGGCCGGCTGGAGTCCTGCCGCGCCGCCAGCCCCGATTATCGCGAGGAAAGCTTTCCCGCCATTTCCGGCGCCGGCCCCAACGGGGCGGTCATCCATTACCGCGTCACGCCGGAGAGCAACCGCACGATCGGCGCGAACGAGGTCTATCTGATCGACAGCGGCGGTCAGTACCCCTTCGGCACCACCGATGTCACGCGCACGATCTGGACCGGCGCGGGCGCGGGACCCGATGACGTGCGCGGGCCGTTCACGCGGGTGCTCAAGGGGCATATCGCGCTGGCGCAGGCCCGCTTCCCGGTCGGGGTCACGGGGCACGCGCTGGATGCGCTGGCCCGCTATGCCCTGTGGCAGGCGGGGCTGGATTACGATCACGGCACCGGCCACGGCATCGGCAGCTATCTGTCGGTTCACGAAGGGCCGGCCTCGATTTCGGCGGTATACCGCCCGGTGGCGATCGAGGCCGGGATGATCCTGTCGGACGAACCCGGGTACTATCGTCCCGGCGCATTCGGTATCCGGCTGGAAAACCTGCTGCTGGCGCGTCCGGCATCCGTGGGCGCCCCCGGCCGGGCCTTCCTGGAATTCGAGACGCTGACCCTGGCGCCCTTCGACCGCCGGCTGATCGACGTCACGCTTCTCACCGAGGGCGAGCGGTCATGGCTCGACGCCTATCATGCACGGGTTTGTGAAGAGATCGCGCCACATCTGGACAGCGCCGGACAGACGTGGCTGCGGGCAGCCTGCGCCCCGCTTGCCGTGTGACAGCGCCGGATAATGTGACTGCGAAAGCGGCCGTGCCGGGGGGCTGTGGAATTGTCACATGCCGGTCACGGGCCTAGGACCATACGGGTTCCGACACGGCTGCTCTGCCTCGCGACCAGGTAGTCCGACGCCGGCGCGCACCCTGTCAAAGACCCTGCACAGAGGGAGACGTTCCACAATGTCCGCTGCAGAAAAAAACATCCCGGCCACCCTGATTCCCGGCGACGGGATCGGCCCCGAGATCGTCGAATCCGTCATCGAGATCCTGGACGCGGTCGGCGCCCCGTTCGACTGGGACCGCCAGCTTGCCGGCATGGCGGCCGTCGACGCCACCGGCAATCCGCTGCCTGCCCAGACGATCGAGAGCATCCATCGCACCGGCCTCGCGCTCAAGGGGCCGCTGACCACGCCGGTCGGCGGCGGCTTCAAGTCGATCAACGTCACACTGCGGCAGGAGTTCGGCCTCTACGCCAATCTCCGCCCGACGCACACGATCGTGCCCGGCGGCCGCTTCGAAAATATCGACCTCGTCCTCGTCCGTGAAAACCTCGAGGGGTATTACGCGGCGATGGAAAGCTACATCCCCGTCGGTGACGACCCGCACGGCATCGCCACGGGCGCCGGCTACAACTCGCGCGCCGAATGCAACCGCATCGTCCGCTTCGCCTTCGAATACGCGGTCAAGAACAACCGCAAGAAGGTGACGCTGGTCCACAAGGCCAACATCCTGAAGCTGCTGACCGGCCTGTTCCTGGAAGAAGGCCGCAAGGTCGCGAAGGAATATGAAGGCCGCGTCGAGGTGAACGAGCGCATCGTCGATGCCTGCGCCATGCAGCTGGTCATCGACCCGTGGCAGTTCGACGTGATCGTGACCACCAACCTGTTCGGCGACATCCTGTCCGACCTGACGGCCGGCCTGGTCGGCGGCCTGGGCATGGCGCCGGGCGCCAATATCGGCGAGAAGGCGGCGGTGTTCGAGGCCGTCCACGGTTCCGCCCCGGATATCGCCGGCAAGAACCTGGCCAACCCGCTGGCCCTGCTGATGGCCGCGAACATGATGCTGCAGCATGTGGGCCGCCAGGACCTTGCCGCCCGTATCGACGGCGCGATCAAATCCGTCATCACCACCGGCGAAGTCCGGACCCGCGACCTGGGCGGCACCGCCGGAACGCGGGAACTGACGGCCGCGCTGAAGCAGAAGCTGGTCTGATACCAAGCCGCCTTGGGATTGACGTATAACCAGGGCTCTGCCCTGGACCCGGCAGGGCCTGAGGCCCTGCACCCCAATCGTTTGATAACGAATGGGTTTCCAAAGGGCGACTGCCCTTTGGTGGGTCAAGGGCAACGCCCTTGGCGGGGACATCCCATGCGTCAGTCTTGCGGAAAGTTGGTATGATCCACTCCGCCGGCCCGATGGGCCGGCGGGATGGGGTTACCGAAACGCGTGGCTGGATCAGTCCAGTCGCGCGTTTTGCCGTTTCACGACCGGTTCAACTTCCCCGGTAGGTGGAAAACCCGTAGGGCGAGACCAGCAGCGGCACATGGTAGTGTCCGCCCTTCCCGTCCGCGCCCGGCGCCGCGACCCCGAAGGCGATCGGCACGATATCCAGAAAGGGCGGGTCGCTCTGGGCGACGCCCTGCCCCCGGAAATAGGCCGCCACCGAAAATTCCAGCCGATAGCGGCCCGGCGCCAGCCCGCCCAGCTTTGCCAGGTCCGGGCAGCGCCCGTCCGCGTTCGTGCAGCCGCTGAACAGGCAGGCCTCCCCCTGCCACAGGGCGATCTCCATGCCGGCCGCGGGCCGGCCGGACACCAGATCCAGGACGTGGCTGGACAGGGTTATCATGCCGCGCGCTCCAGTTCCGCCAGGATGTCCGCCAGCCGCAGCCCGCCGATCTTGCCGATCTCGACCAGCGCGGTATCCAGTTCCTCATCGGGCGTATGGGCGACGCGGCGCTCCATTTCCGACAGGATGAAAGCCTTGTCCGACAGGCGCACGCAGATCACGAACGGCATGGCGAACCGCGCGGCATAGGCGTCGTTCAACTGGTTGAACCGGGCATATTCCTGCGTGCTCAGCCGGTCCAGCCCGGCCGACGCCTGCTCGGCGGCCGAAGCCTGCGTCAATGTCGGATCAAGCCCCGCCCGGCGCGCCAGCTCCGGATGCGCGCGCACCAGCGCCAGTTTCTCGGCCCCGCTCGCGCGATCCACCACCGCCTTCATCGTCGCCAGCATCGCCTCCGGCCCGGCGAAGGGCCGCAGGGACGCGGCGCGCTCCGCCACCCAGGGCGAATGCTCGAACAACGGCCCGAACAGGGCTACGAACCGTTCGGTGTCCAGGGTATTGACCCGATCCATGATGTCGGTCGTCCGGGGGCTCATGCGGGGTGCACCTTCAGCCAGTGACGGGCGATGTCCAGGCGGGTGGCGATCCACACGCCCTCCCGCGCCAGGACATGGTCCAGGAAACGGGCGACCGCCCGTGCCCGGCCCGGCCGGCCGGCAACGCGACAATGCAGGCCGATGGACATCATCTTGGGCGACGCCGCGCCTTCTTCGTACAGCGCGTCGAACGTGTCGCGCAGGTAGCGGAAGAACTGCTCGCCCTCGGTGAAGCCGTTCAGCGCGACGAAGCGCATGTCGTTCGCATCCAGCGTATAGGGCACGACCAGTTGCGCCCGCCCGTGCCGGCGGTCGTAATAGGGCAGATCGTCGGCATAGGAATCCGCGTCGTAGACGAAGCCCCCTTCCTCGGCGACCAGGCGGGCCGTGTTCGGGCTGGTGCGTCCCTGGTACCAGCCCAGCGGGCGCGACCCGGTCAGTTCGGCATGCAGGGCGATGCACTGGCGGATATGCTCGCGCTCCAGTTCCTCGGGCACGTGCTGGTAGTCGATCCAGCGCAGACCGTGGCTGGCGATTTCCCATCCCGCATCCCGCATCGCCGCCACCGCGACGGGGTTGCGCGCCATCGCCGCCGCGACGCCGAAGATCGTGACGGGCACGGACCGTTCGGTGAACAGCCGGTGCAGGCGCCAGAACCCGGCGCGGGCGCCGTATTCATACAGGCTTTCCATCGCGATGGCCCGCGCGCCGGGGATGGAGTGCGCGCCCACCATCTCGGACAGGAAGGCCTCGGACCCGGCGTCGCCGTGCAGGACCGAATTTTCGGCCCCTTCCTCGTAATTGATGACGAACTGGACGGCGATCCGGGCCGCGCCGGGCCAGTGCGGGTCCGGCGGCCGCCCGGCATAGCCGATCAGGTCGCGCGGATAGGAATCGGTGGGGGCCATGTCCGTCACAGATCCTCGTATGTGGCGCGCGCGGCATCGACGGCGGCGCCGGAGGCCAGGGGGTGGCCCTCCTGGCGCAGCACGGCCTCCAGCGCGCCCAGCGTCAGCAGCACCTTGTGCTTCATGGCATTGTAGCCCATGGCGCCGATGCGCCAGATCCGGCCGGCCAGCGGCCCGAAGGCGGTGCCGATCTCGATCTCGAAATCCGCGCGCATCCGCGCCCGCACCCGCTCGCCGTCCACGCCGTCGGGAATATGCACGCCGGTGACGTTGGTCATCCGGCAGGCGTCCTGCCCATAGACCACGAGGCCCGTCGCCCGCAGGCCCGCCACCATCGCCCGGCTGGCCGCGCGATGCCGGGCGAAGCGCGCCTCCAGCCCTTCCTCCAGCACGATCCGCGCCGCCTCGCGCGCGCCATACAGCATGCTGGTGGCCTCGGTATGATGGTTCAGGCGCCTGTCCGACCAGTATTCCATAATCATCGCCAGGTCGAAATAGTTCGACCCGATCCGCGCCCGCCCGCCATCTTCGGCATCGTCATCGCGAATCCCGGCCTCGACATGCCGGCGCGCCATGATGTGGGCCGCCGCGCGGTCCGAGATGGTGATCGGCGACGAGCCCGGCGGGCCGCCCATGCATTTCTGCAGGCCCCCGGTGACCACGTCCACGCCCCAGCCATCGGTCGCCACCGCCATGCCGCCCAGGGTCGCGGTGGCATCGACATAGGACAGCACGCCATGCCGCCGGCAGATCTCGCCCACGCCGTCCAGCGGCTGCGCCATGGTGGTCGAGGTATCGCCATGGATACAGGCGAAGACCTGCGGCTGGTGGGCGACGATCGCCGCCTCGATCTGCGCCGGGGTCGCGACCTCGCCCCACGGGATGTCGAGGGTGCGGATGTCCGCGCCGATGCGCTGGGCAATTTCCGACAGCAGCAGGCCGAACCGCCCGGCCCGCACGACCAGCAGCCGCGCCCCCGGCTCGACCAGCGACACCAGCGCGGCCTCGATCCCCGCCCGCGCCGTGCCGTCGATCAGGAAGGTCCAGCGGTTGTCCGTCATGAACACCCGGCGATACAGCGCCATC